>NZ_BAABAA010000001.1:0-1600609 GCF_039537185.1 Kribbella ginsengisoli
TCGCGGTGCGCGGTGGCGGTCGAGCCGCCGAGGTCGTCGTCCCAGTTGGCCGACCACTCGATCTTCAGGTTCTTGCCACTGATCAGCGACTTGGGCCGGGCGACCGGGGTGTGCTCCTGGGCCGGGGCGTCGGTGAGGGTGGAGTAGTCGTAGGTCCACGGCTCGTAGTACTCGTTGATCGAGGGCAGCTTGGGGTTGGAGAAGATCGTCAGCAGGTTCTTCAGCCGGCCGCCGCCCTTGAGCTTCATCCGGCCCCGCTTGGTGAGCTCCCAGCCGCCCTGCCACTTCTCCTGGTCCTCATAGGTGCGTGGGTAGCCGAGCCCGGGCCTGGTCTCGACATTGTTGAACCAGACGTACTCGGTGCCGGAGCGATTGGTCCAAGCCTGCTTACACGTGACGGAGCAGGTGTGACACCCGATGCATTTGTCGAGGTTCATCACCATCGCCATCTGCGCCATGACCTTCATCAGTACGTCACGTCCTGACTGCGCTTGCGGATGATGGTGACCTCGTCACGCTGGTTGCCGGTGGGCCCGAGGTAGTTGAAGGCGAAGGTCAGCTGGGCGTAGCCGCCGATGAGGTGGGACGGCTTCACCAGCAGCCGGGTCAGCGAGTTGTGGATTCCTCCGCGCTTTCCCGAGGTCTCAGCCAGCGGTACGTCGATCAGCCGGTCCTGGGCGTGGTACATGTAGACCGTCCCCTCGGGCATCCGGTGCGAGACGATCGCCCGGGCCACCACGACGCCGTTGCGGTTGACCGCTTCGATCCAGTCGTTGTCCGCGATGCCGACCTTGGCCGCGTCGCGGTCGCTCATCCAGATGTTCTGGCCACCGCGGGACAGCGAGAGCATGAAGAGGTTGTCCTGGTACTCCGAGTGGATCGACCACTTGTTGTGCGGGGTCAGGTACCGCACCGTCAGACCCTCGACCTGACCGGCCGACCCGTCGGAGAGGTTGCCGAGGGCCGGCTCCGCGAACAACGCCGCCATGTTCAGAGGCGGACGGTAGACGGGCAGGCCTTCGCCTAGTTCCGTCATCCAGTCATGGTCGAGGTAGAAGTGCATCCGCCCGGTGAGCGTGTGCCAGGGTTTCTTGCGCTCCACGTTGATGGTGAAGGGCGAGTAGCGTCGTCCGCCGGTCTCGGAGCCCGACCATTCCGGTGAGGTGATCACCGGGACGGGTGGGCCTTGGGTGTCGGCGAAGGTGATCTGCTTGCCCTGGTGTTCCTCGGCCAGGTCGGCCAGCCGGACGCCGGTGCGCTTCTCGAGAGTCTTGAAGCCCTGGGTCGCCAACTGCCCGTTGGTGGTGCCGGACATCGCCAGGATCGCTTCGCACACGTTGACGTCCTTCTTCAGTGACGGCCGGCCGTCGGCCACGCCGCCCCGGACGGCTCCGTTCTTGGCGCGCAGGTAGTCGACCTGCTTGCTCAGCTCGAAGGTGACGCCCTTGGTGGTCGCGCCGAGTGTGTCGACCAGTGGACCGAGGGAATTCATCTTCTCGGCGACCGCGCCGTAGTCACGGACGACCTCGACGAGTTTGGGCATCGTCACGCCCGGGATCGGCTCGCACTCGCCCTTCTTCCAGTCGCGGACGACGCCGTGCGGGGTGGCCATCGCGTCCGGGGTGTCGTGGGTGAGGGGTACCGCGACGACGTCCGTGCGGACGCCGAGATGGGTGGCGGCGAGCTCGCTGAACTTCGCCGCGATCGTCTGCCAGGCATCCCAGTCGGTCCGGGTCTGCCACGGTGGCGCGATGGCCGGATTGAAGGAGTGCACGAAGGGGTGCATGTCGGTGGTGTTGAGGTCGTGCTTCTCGTACCAGGTCGCGGCCGGCAGGACGACGTCGGAGAAGATCGTCGTACTGGTCTGGCGGAAGTCGATCGTCATCAGCAGGTCGAGCTTGCCCTCGGGTGCTTCGTCGCGCCAGGTGACGTCGACCGGCCGCTGCGCCGGCGGCGTCTCGGTGGCCCGGACCGAGGAGTCGGTGCCGAGCAGGTGCTTGAGGAAGTACTCGTTGCCCTTGCCGGACGAGCCGAGCAGGTTGGCCCGCCAGATCGACAGGATCCGCGGATAGTTGCCGGGGGCATCGGGATCCTCGCCGGCGAACGCGAGCTCACCGGACTTGAGTTGGTCGACGACGTACTCGCCGACCGGCCGGCCCGCTGCGGCCGCGTCGTCGCTGAGCTCGAGTGGGTTGCGATCGAAGGTCGGGTACGACGGCATCCAGCCCATCCGGGCGCTCTGCGCGATGACGTCGGCGGTCGACTTGCCCGCGAGTTGTCCCTTCCCTGTCGTGGCCGACAGCGTGTCGGCGCCGAACTGGTCGTAGCGGAACTGGTTGGTGTGGAGGTACCAGTAGGCGGTCTGGACCATGTTGCGCGGAGGCCGGTTCCAGTCGAGCGCGTTGGCGATCTGGGTGTACCCGGTGATCGGCCGGACCTTCTCCTGACCGACGTAGTGCGCCCAGCCGCCGCCGTTGACACCTTGGCAGCCGGTGAGGTTGGTGAGGGTGAGGAAGGAACGATAGATCGTGTCGGAGTGGAACCAGTGGTTCGTGCCCGCACCCATGACGATCATGGACCGGCCCTTGGAGTCCTCGGCGTTCTGGGCGAACTCGCGGCCGATCCGGGCGGCGGTAGCGGCCGGTACGCCGGTGATCATTTCCTGCCAGGCCGGTGTGTACGGCGATTGCGCGTCGTCGTAGCCCTTGTTGTCCCCGGTTGGCCAGCTCCCGGGGAGTGGTTGGCCTTGGTGGGTGCGGCTGACGCCGTACTGGGCCAGCAGGAGGTCGAAGACGGTGGTGACCAGGTGGCCGTCGATGCGACGCACGGGCACGCCTCGGGGGAGGTCGGCGGCGGCGCCGTCGGGAGTGTCGAAGCGTGGCATCCGGACGCTGACCGAGGCAGTCGCGGTGTCGAGGAGCGAGAGAACCGGGTCCACCTCGCCGAGGTCGAGGTTCCAGTTGCCGACCCCGGCCTCGCCGTACCGATGCCCCAGGCAACCATTGGGAACGACGGCGGCGCCGGTGCGGGAATCGATCAGGACGGTCTTGAAAGCGGCGTTCTCGTCAGCGGAATGGTCCGCGAGATCGGCGGCGGTGAGGAACTTGCCGGCCGTGTACTCGCCGTCGGCGGCCTCCTCCAAGCGGACCAGGTGCGGAAGATCGGTGTAGGTCTTCACGTACTCGGTGAAGTAGGGCGTCTGCCGGTCGACGAAGAACTCCCGGAGCACGACATGCCCCATCGCCATCGCGAGGGCGGCGTCGGTCCCGGGCTTGGCGGGCAGCCACTCGTCGGCGAACTTGACGTTGTCGGCATAGTCCGGAGCGACCGCGACGACCTTCTGGCCGCGGTACCTCGCCTCGGTCATCCAGTGCGCGTCCGGCGTCCGGGTGACCGGCAGGTTGGAGCCCCACATGATGAGGTAGCCGGCGTTCCACCAGTCGCCGGACTCGGGCACGTCGGTCTGGTCGCCGAAGACCTGCGGGGAGGCGACCGGCAGATCGGCGTACCAGTCGTAGAAACTCAGCATCGAGCCGCCGATCAGGTTGACGAACCTGGCGCCGGAGGCGTGCGAGACCATCGACATCGCGGGGATCGGCGAGAAGCCGGCGACCCGGTCGGGACCGTACTTCTTGATCGTGTGGACATGGGCCGCGGCGACGATCTCGCTGGCCTCGTCCCAGCCGGCCCGGACCAGGCCACCTTTCCCGCGGGCGGATTTGTAGGCCTTGGCGCGCAGCGGATTCTCGACGATGTGCTCCCAGGCCTTCACCGGGTCGCCACCGTGCTGGGCCTTGGCCTCGCGGAACATCTCGAGCAGGACACCGCGCACATAGGGATAGCGCACCCGGGTGGGGGAGTAGGTGTACCAGGAGAACGCCGCGCCGCGAGGGCAGCCCCGCGGCTCATACTCCGGGGAGTCCGGGCCGACCGAGGGATAGTCGGTCTGCTGGGTCTCCCAGGTGATGATGCCGTCCTTGACGTACACCTTCCACGAGCACGAACCGGTGCAGTTCACCCCGTGCGTGGACCGCACCACCTTGTCGTGGCTCCAGCGGTCGCGGTAGAAGTCGTCGGCCTCGCGTCCGCCGGCCTTGGTGAGGGTTCGCAGGTCGTCGGAGACGGTCCCCCGGGTGAAGAACCTCCGGCTCCGGACGAGCGCTTCCGTGAGGGAGCCGTCCATCCCGGGAGCTGCCGTGGACTTCTTCCGCGAGGGGATCAATGTGACTCCTGTTTCCGAGGTTCGGTACGCCGGACGACGGTGAGCGTGAGGACCAGGGCCAGTACCGCGGTACCGCTGAGCAGCCACAGGCCGATGGCGTAGGACTCGGTACGGCCGTAGACGTAGCCCATGATCAGTGGCGGAACGAAGCCGCCCAGCCCGCCGGCGGCGCCGACGAGTCCGGTCACCCCGCCGACGCGGGACGGCTCGGTGACCTGGGCGATCAGGGCGAAGGTGGCACCGCTGCCAGAGCCGAGGGCCGCGGCCATCGCCAGGAACGCGACTGTTCCGACACCGTGCAGTGGCGGCGTGCCCGCCGAGATGCCGGCGCAGACGACGACCACTCCGAAGCCGGTGGCCAGTACCGGGATCGCGCCCAGCTTGTCCGCGAGCCAGCCGCCGACCGGGCGCATGATGACGGCGATGACCACAAAACCGGCCATCCGGTTGGCCGCGTCCGCGGGGGTGAGGTGGTGGGCGGTCTTGAGGTACGCCGGCAGATAGACCGAGAACGCGACGTATCCACCGAAGGCGACCGCGTACAGCAGGCACGCCTGCCAGGTGATCGGCAGCCGGGCGTTGGCCGAGATCCGTGACGCCAGCGAGGTGGTGGGCACGACTCTGCCCGGTGCGTCGCGAAGGATCAGCCAGGACCCGGCGGCATAGCAGGCCAGCACGGCGCCGGTGATGAGGAAGGGGGCCTTGGCGCCCAGGTGATCGGTGAGCTTGACCGTGGTCAGGGCGCTGATCGCGGTGCCGCCCATACCCGCGCCGAAGATGCCGATGGCGAGGCCGCGCTTGTCGGGCGGGAACCACGCGTTCACGAACGGGACGCCGACGGCGAACGCGGTACCGGCGATACCCAGGAAGAAGCCTCCGACCAGCAGCAGGGGGTAGGAGTCCAGGGCGAAGAAGGCGAGGAACAGGATCGGCACGACGGTGACGCCCGAGATGATCGGGAACATCACCCGGCCGCCGAACCTGTCGGTCAGCCCACCCACGACGATCCGGCCGAGCGATCCCACGACCACGGGAACGGCGACCATCAGGGCGACATCGGATTCGGTCAGCGCGCCGAGCGTGCCGGTGGTCCGGTACAACGGACCGAGCGGGCTGATCAGCGCCCAGGCCCAGAAGTTGACCGCGAACCCGATGGTCGCGACGGCCAGCATCAGCCAGGGGGATCGCGTGGCCGCGCGCGCCCGGCGCTCCGGGGTCAACGGAGTCGTCACTTTCGCGCCCGTTCCACGGGACTCACGGTCCTCACGATGGGCCCTGCTGGGGCCTTTTGGCAATGAAGTGCTCATGGCGCAGGACCTTTCGGCGATCGCAGATCGTGTCCGCTCCAGTAGAGACGATCCGGCCGACGATGGTGAGGGCCGAAGGTCCTCTCTCCGGGTGCACTCGTCTGCTTGCCGGCCCGCGCCATGACTGGGACCGTGGTGCCGTCCGGCCTTCTCGTCACGGGGTCACGCGGCAACGCCGGCGGACGGTCAGCTCCGCAGGTCGTCCAGGAGGCCGACTTGTTCGGTCAGGACGCCGGTCAGGATTCGCCGGGCCACGCTGAGGAGTTCTGCGACGTCCGGCGAGGTCAGGGTGTAGGTGACGGCTGATTCCTCTTTGCGGGACGTGACGAGGCCTTCGCGGCGTAGCACCGCGAGGTGCTGGGAGAGGTTCGAGGGGCCGACGCCGACCTCGGGCAGCAGCTCGGCCACGGTGTGGTCGCGCCGGCTGAGCAGTTCGAGGACCCGGATCCGCGCCGGGTGGGCCAGCGTCTTGAAGAACTCTGCCTTCAGTTGGTAGAGCGGCCTGCTCATCGTGAGCTCCTTGCGGATGATCTTTACTGCGGGTCTGCTCAATTGCCAATCTTAGCAATTCTGAAACCAGGTAGGCGTGGGATGCGCGAAACAGTCGTCGGCGCGGTCATGACCCGGTCGCCGGTCACGGTCACTCCGGGCCTGCCGTTCAAGCCGGTCGCCTGCGCGCTGCTGGCGTCGGACGCCGGCGCCGTGCCCGTCGCGGCGGCCGATCGGCGGTGGTCGCTCTGCGTCCTCGACGACATGATGGTCACCGGCTTCTCAGGTCCACAGCGTCGGCCTGGCTGGGGTCAGCCGGCGCCGCCGAACCTGATGCCGGTGACGAGGTCGGCCTGGATGCCGACGGCAACGTCCATGGCGAGATCGACCCAGGGCGTCAGGAGCTTTTCGTAGCGGGCCAGGCGGTCCGGTTCGATGATCTGCCGGGCGGTTCCGGTGACGACCACGCTCCAACCGAGCCGCTGGACCGGGTCGATCTGGTCGACCTCGTAGGCGACGACGGTGCCGGGGTCGACGGCGATGGCGACCTTGGCCGACAGCCTGGTACGGATGATGATCTCGTCCCCGTCGAGGAGATGCGTGACCGGGCGGATCGCGGGGAGTGCGTTGCGCGTGAACACGACTCGTCCGTAGCTGACGGTCGACAACAGGTGGAGTGCCTCGGCCCGGGTCAGGTCGACCGGCGTCTGTGCGCCGGGCCGGTTCTCGTCGGTGCTGGAGTTCATTGCGGCTCAGAAGACGTAGAAGGCTGAGACGGTCATCGGGAGTATTCCGAGGATCAGCCAGGGGGACAGGAGGGAGCGTTGGTGGACGAGCAGGACGCCGGCGGTGGTGGCGAGTCCGACGACGCCGGACATGATCCAGAGGCCTACTCCGGAGGAGTGTTTGATCTGTTCCATGTGGGGGCTGTAGGCCGCGAGGGCGACGGTGGGGGATCCGCCGATGTGGATGAGGATGACCGCGAAGACCCACCGTTGGACGGTTTCGATCTTCATTCCCCGGCGTTTCGACGGGTGGCTGCGCAGGGTCCGGCGGGGTGGTTGCGGGCGGGGCTCGAGTTCGGGGTTCACAAGTCGTTCCCTGCGTAGGAGAGGTTGAAGCTCTTGTTGGTGAGGGGGAAGTCGGGGACGATCGTGTCCTTGAGAGCGACGGGTAGGGCCGGCCAGTTGAAGAAGGACGGGTCGACGATCTTGAGCCGGGCGACGGTTCCGTCGGGTGCCATTTCGAGGCGGTGGGCGATGGTGCCGCGCCATCCTTCGACGAGTCCGACGCCGGAGGTTCGTCCGGCGGCGAGCCAGGTTGGTTTGGAGGTGTCGGCGCTGGTCGGCGGGCTGGTGCTGAGCAGGTGGTCGATCAGCGCGATGGATGCTCGCGCTTCTGTCGCGCGGGTGAGGAAGCGTGCCAGGACGTCTCCTTCGGCGTGTTCCGGGACTTCGGCGGCCGCGGTCGGAGCGAATGGATGGTCCGAGCGGGCGTCCTGCAGGAGGCCGCTGGCTCGCGCGACATAGCCGAGGGTGCCGATGTCGCGGGCCTGTTCGCTGGTCAGGATGGAGGTTCCGGTCATCCGGTCGACGACGACGCTGTTGTGCAGGGCGATGTCGACGATCTGCTGGAGGTCGGAGCCGATGGCTTTGAGTTCGTCGATCTGGGGGAGGGCGTGGAGCCGGGCACCACCGGGTACGACCGCGCCGCGCAGCAGCCGGTGGCCGGTGACGTGTTTGTTGATCCGCAGCAGTTGTTCCCTGATCCGTTGTGCGTGGGCGTTGACGATGCCGTAGCCGACGTCGTTGCAGAGGGCCCCGATGTCGGCGACATGGTTGTAGAGCCGTTCGAGTTCGAGCAGGATCGCGCGAAGTATCGCTGCCTGACGCGGTACGGGCCAGTCCCGGGCTTCCTCGACGGCCAGGCAGAACGCCAGGGCATGTCCGACGGCGGTGTCGCCGGAGATGCGTTCGGCCAGCGGCAGTACGTCGGCCAGCAGCCGTCCCTCGGCGAGCTTCTCGATGCCCTTGTGGGTGAACCACAGACGGGCTTTGAGTTTGAGAATGGTCTCGCCGACCACCGAGAAGCGGAAGTGGCCGGGTTCGATCAGCCCGGCATGGATCGGGCCGACCGGTATCTCGTACACGCCGGATCCGCCGACGGCGAGGAACGGGTACGGCTCGTCGGGTGAACCGAATGCGGGTGGGGGGCCGGCATCGTGGCGCATCGGATGCCAGCCGTCAGGCCAGTGCTGGTGCAGTACGAGACGCCTGGGCAGTGGGTGATTCTGTACGTCGACGCCGTACAGGTCGGCCAGTTCGCGTTCGAACCGTCCAGCGGGGAATGACAGACCGGCCAGGCTGGGGATCTGCGGCGTGGCAAGGTCGGTGCGGAGGATCAGTTCGACCCGGCGGTCGGGTTGGCCTGCCGTGAACAGGTAGACGACGCGAAGGCTGTCGAGATCGTCGTGGCCGGCGATCAGCGCCAGTCTGTAGCCGTCGTCGAGCAGGCTGCCGGCCCGTTGTGGCAGTTCGGTGGCGGAGACGGGGATCTGCCGGCGGTTGGGGTAGGAGCGTTGGTCTGCGAGCTGCTGCGGTGAGGGAGTCTCGGTCATGGGGTGCCTGCAATCATGCTGGCGCTGTGCAGCAGCGGGCCGAGTGGCCAGTCTGCGATGCCGAGCGCGGCGACCACGCACAGGCCGGTGATCGCAGGCCCTGCGATGGTGAACGGCAGGGCAGCGAGCACTGGTCCGGGAGCGGATGGGCGGTCGGTAGGGGCGCCGAACAACATCGTGCTGCCTTTGACGGCGATGGCGACGAACACGGCCAGCAACAGCACGAGCATCGCGGCGACGACCCAGCCGAGGCCGGCTTCGAGGCCCGCTCGTACCAGTGCGATCTCGCTGAAGAAGAGGCTGAAGGGCGGCAGGCCGAGCAGCGCCGCCAGACCGAGGCCGAAGACGCCGCCCAGGATGGGAGCACGGGTGAGCAGACTGCGGACGTCGGTGATGACGGTCGTTCCGGTGCGGGCCAGGATCTCGCCGGCGCCGCAGAACAGGACGGCCTTGCTGAGCCCATGTCCGACGATGTGCAGCAGGGCGGCAGCGAGTGCGAGTGGTGTCCCGGCAGCCACGCCGATCATCACCAGTGCCATGTGTTCGATGCTGGAGTAGGCCAGCAGGCGTTTGTAGTCGCGTTGGGTGAGCAGCAATGAGGTTGCCAGCAGCAACGAGGCGATCGCGATGGTGAGCAGCAGGGCGCGGACGAAGGTCGCGTCGATGCTGGCAACGGCGATCACGCGGTAGCGCAGCAACGCGTAGACGGCGACTGGGAGCAGGACGCCGGACATCAGTGCGGATACCGGGGCCGGCGCCTGGCTGTGAGCATCGGGCAGCCAGCTGTGCAGGGGAATCATGCCCGCCTTGGCGCCGAAGCCGAGTACCAGCAGCGCGAACGCGAGCCGCATCACCCCAGGGTCGAGTTCACCGGCGCGGGCCGACAGTTGGGTCCAGTCGAGGGTGCCGTGCTCGGCGATACCTGCTTGCTGTGCGGCGTAGTTGACCAGGACGGTGCCGAGGTAGGCCAGCGCGATTCCGACGGAGCAGATGATCACGTACTTCCAGGTCGCCTCGAGCGCACCGCGGGTGCGGCGATGCCCGACCAGGAACGCGGTCACGATGGTTGTCGTTTCGATGGCCGCCCAGAGCAGGCCGAGGTTGTTCGCCAGCACGGCGAGCACCATCGCGGCCAGGAACAGGGGCACCAGTACGCCGTACAGGCGAGCGCCGCGCTCGTCGATGCGGCCGTTGTCGAGGTCGCTGTCGAGGTGGGTGAGGCCGGCGAACGTCGCGATCAGTCCAACGGCGCCGATGACGATCAGCATCAGCGCCGACAGGGCATCGACGCGCAACCAGCCACCGATGGCCAGGGCGGCGCCATCGGTGGTCCGGACGGCGGTCACGACCCCGGCGGTCAGGATGACGGCGGCCGCGCCGACTGTGGTGAGCCCGGTGGCACGGCGCCAGCCCATGACCGCGGCTGCTGCCGCGGCCGCCAACGGACCGAGTAAGGGCACGACGACCACCAGGGCGGCGGCCGAACCGGTGCCGGTGGTGAGTGCGGGGATCATCAGGAGCTCGTCTCGTTCAGGGTGTCAGTCGCGGAGTTCGCGGAGTTCGTCGATATCGGTGCCGCCGAAGGCCAGCTGTACTCTGCCGGTCAGGACCTGCAGAACGAGCACGATCAGCAGTACGTCGAGTGACACGGCCAGCTCGACCACGCCCGGAACTCCGCCGGTGAGCAGGAACGCGGTGGTCGCGATCCCGTTGTCCAGCAAGAGGAAACCGACGATCTGCGACAGGGCGCGGCGTCGTGTGACCAGGACGAAGAAGCCGATCAGCACCATGGCCAGGCCCACCGGCACGGCCTGGGTCTCGGTCGACGGCGCCAGCCGGACCAGCGGCCGGCTGATGCCATAGGCAACGAGAATGAGGACGGCCGCGGTGAGGATGGAGGCAGCGACGTTCATCAGCGGCGCGGTCTCACGTGCCTCCGCGCTGTCGCGCAGTACTCGCCGCAGGACAGCGGGGATCAGTACGGCCTTGAGCACGACTACCTCAGCGGCGACCACGCCCAGTTCGATGCTGTCGCGCTGGACGGCGAGCAGCAGAGCCACGCACGCCATCAGCGCGCCTTGCATGACCAGGAGCCGCACGATGGCCGACAACTCACGTCGCCACAGCACCAGGACCGATGAGAGCAGGAGCCCGCCGACGGCCAGGTAGAGGAGTTGCACGTAGAGGCTGTTGTTCACGGGAATACTCCTCAGGCGAGGAAGAAGGACGACGACACGGCCAGGACTCCGAACAGGAAGGATCCGGCGAGCAGCTCCGGAACGCGGAAGAGCCGCAACTTCGCCATGAACACCTCTGCTGCCGCCACGCCGACGGCCAGGACGGTCACCTTGACGGCGAACACGACCGCGCCGAGCCCCAGCGCCAGCGGCGAGGCGCTGGTCGCCACACCCCAAGGCAGGAAGAGATTCGCCCAGAGCCCGAGCAGGACGGTGAGTCGCAGGCCGGCGGCGAACTCGACCATGGCGAGGTCCCGGCCGGAGTACTCCAGCACCATCGCCTCGTGGATCATGGTCAACTCGAGGTGCGTGGACGGGTTGTCCACCGGGAGACGACCGGCCTCGGCGATCACGACAACCGCCAGCGCGACCGCGGCGAGCAGACTGGCGGGGGACAGGACCTCGGCGGGACTGTGCTGGATGCGCTCCACGATCGCGGCGAGATTGGACGAGTCGACCCGGGCCGAGACGGCGAAGCCGACCAGCAGGATCGTCGGTTCGGCCAGCGCCGCGATCGTGATCTCCCGGCTGGCTCCCATGCCGCCGAACGCTGTGCCGGTGTCCAGCCCGGCCAGTGCGAGGGCGACAGTTCCGAGCAGGAGCAAGGCGACGATCGCGAACAGGTCCGCAACCCGGTCCAGCGGCGACTTCGTGCTGACGAAGGGGGCGACGGCAGCGATCACCAGAGTGGACGCCAGCAGAACCGGGGCTGCGGCGGTGAAGATCCAGCTAGACCCCTCAGGGCTGATCGGCTCCTTGGCGAGTTGTTTGCGCAGGTCACGCCAGGGCTGCCCGATTCCTGCTCCGGCACGGCCTTCCATCCGGGCCCTGACCTGGCGCATCACCCCCACCAGGTAAGGCGCGACGAGGATCAGGAGCGCGAGCTGGAGCGCCAGACCGGCCAGCGTGCCGGGGCTCAGTTGGGTCACGACGTCACCCCCACCACGATCAGGACGGTCAACAGGCCCACGAGCCCGAACGCCAGGTACCTGTGCACGCTGCCGTTCTGCAGCCGGCCGGCCAACCGGCCCCACCTGGCCATGACGCCGAGCAGTGGCGGGTACAAGGCGGTCTCGATCCGGTCGGCGACCTGCTGGCGGTACTGGACGCTCTCGATCAGGTACTGCGACTCGGCATAGTGCGTGACGTTGACGTCCTGCTCAGGAGCGAGGACATCGTCGAAGACCCGGGTGAGTGGTTCGGCGAACGAGGTCGCTGTGTATTCCATCCGCGGGTCGAGCCGGGTGCCTCCGCAGCCCCAGACCAATGCCTTGCGTCTGGGCAGTCCACGGCCGGCGTACCGGAGTACCGCAATGGCGCCGAATGCAGCTGCCAGCAGCCCGCACAGGATCAGCAGCGGTGACATGGAGCCGCTGATTCCGTTCAGCCGCAGGGTCACCCCGCCCTGTAGCGGGGCGCCGTCGTGGACCGTGGGGAGGACCGTGAGGACCCGGTTCAGCGACGGGCCCAGAGCGGCGGGTGCGATCGCGAGTGCGGCACATCCGACGGCGGCGAACACCATCGCGGCGCGCATGATGGCCGGGCTCTCGGTAGCACGTTCGGCGGCGGCAGACCGGGGCCGGGCCAGGAATCCCACGCCGAACGCCTTCACGAACGTCGCCACGCCCAGGCCCGCTGTCAGCGCGACCACACCGACCGCGAGCGGCATCGTCACCGCGACCAGAACAGATGGAGACCCAGCAGCGGGCAGGCTGTGAATCAGGCCCTGCAACAGCAGCCACTCCGACACGAATCCGTTGCCCGGTGGCAACGCGGCCGCAGCGAGCGCGCCGATCCCGAACAGCGCGGTGGTGACAGGCATCCTCGAGGCCAGGCCGCCCAAGCTGTCGAGATCGCGTGAGCCGGTCGACCGCAGTACCGACCCGGCGCCGAGGAAGAGCAGCGTCTTGAACCCGGCATGGTTGATCGCATGCAGCACAGCAGCGGCCAGCAAGAGGCTCGCGAGCAGCCGGTTGCCGTCGACGGCGAAAATGCCCGCCGCGCCGACTCCCATCATGACCAGGCCCATGTTCTCGGTGGTCGAGTAGCCGAGCAGCCGTTTCAGATCCACGGCGACGCTCGCCTGCAGTACGCCGTACAAGGCCGAGACGGCGCCGGTGGCCAGCACGAGGACCCACCACCAGCGTTGGCCGCCACCGAGCAGATCGAACCCCACCCGCAAGATCCCGTAGAGACCGAGCTTCACCATCGCCGCAGACATCAGCGCCGAGACGTGGCTAGGTGCTTCCGGATGCGCTCTGGGCAGCCAGACGTGTAGCGGCACGAGACCGGCCTTCGAACCGAACCCGATGAAGACCAGCACGAAGATCAGCGATCTCGACCAGGACGGCAAACCGGCAGCGCCGGATCTCAATGCAGCGAAGGAGTCGCCACCAGCCCGCGCCGAGAACAGGAGCAACCCGAGCACGATGGCAGCGAACCCGGCGTGCGTCATCGATGCGTACCAGGCGCCGGCAGTCCGGACCTCCTGACGGGCCTGATGCTCGGCCAGTACCAGCACCAGCGAGGTCAGTGCCATCAGCTCCCAGACCACCAGGAACGTGGTGACATTGCCGGCTACAGGCACCCAGATCATCGCGGCGACGAAGAGCGGAAGAGTTGCCTGGACAGTCCGTGACGATGCTCCAGACCCCGGCCCGTGATCGGTCTGCGGGGCCGGCTGGGTGTAGCCGATGCTGTAGAGCCCGGCGACCACCGCGACCGCTCCCACCAAGGCCAGGAAGACGCCTGACAAGGCGTCGCCTGATATGGCAGCAGTACCGAGCGGCAACAGACCGGGCGCCGTTGCAGAGTAGGTCTGTCCAGTCAGTAGAGCGATGCCGGCTATCAGGCCGCCAGCGCCGCACGCGGCGGTCGAGCCGCCGGCGACGACCGCGCGCAGCTTCGGACCCGATACGGCAGCGCCCACTGCTCCGGACACGGCGACGGTACTGGCACCGAGCAGTGCCTGCTGGATCAAGCTCATCGATCAGTCAGATCCCGCAGCGCAGCGATGATCACATCCGGCTCCGGAGGGCACCCCTTGATCTCCACGTCTACCGGAACCACATCGCTGACCGCTCCGACGACCCCGTAGCCACCCGCGAACACGCCACAGTTGCGGGCGCAATCGCCCACTGCCACAACGCGCTTCGGGGCCGGGGTCGCCTCATAGGCCTTACGCAGCGGATCTTCCATGTTGCGAGTCACCGGCCCGGTCACCAGCAGTACGTCCGCATGCCTCGGAGATGCGACCAGCCTCACCCCATAGCGTTCGGCGTCGTAGACCGGGCCGAACGCCGAGGCGATCTCGAGCTCGCAGCCGTTGCAGGATCCGGCGTCGACGTGGCGTACCTGGACCGAGCCGCGCAGTACGCCCGGGTCTGCTGCCTTGTGCGCGGCGTCCCGGACCGGTGCGGGCTCGGCGACCCGACCGGTGGCGAGGATCTTGCGCAGCAGACTTCTCACTTCGTTCCGCGCAGAACCCGTGCTCGGCCGCTCGCTTGGGCGTCGGCCTTCAGGCCGTCGAGCAGCTCGGTCCGATCCGTCAGCACGCTGGTCAGGATCCTGCGGGCGACAGCCAGCAGCTCGGCCACCTGCTCGCTGGTCAGCGAGTAGAAGACGACCGATCCTTCTTTGCGAGTGGTGACCAGCCCGGCCCGTCGTAGTACGGCCAACTGCTGGGACAAGTTCGAGGCTTCGAGACGTAGCTCGGGCAGCAGCTCTCCTACCGCCATCTCACGTTCACTCAGCAGCTCGAGGATCCGGATCCGGGCCGGATGCCCCAGCGTCTTGAAGAACTCCGCCTTGAGCTGGTGCAACGGTGTGGTCATGTTCCTGTCCTCAGCCCTTCACCGCTGAACGGGCGGCCGCCGGCCGCTGGTCGACGAGGAGCCGGACGACTTCCAGTGCTTCGGCATCCGCAGCGATGGCTTCGACCTCGGCGCTGATCGCATCCGGCTCGGAGCTGTAGATACCCAGCACGCCGACGATCCGACCGCCGACCCGCAGCGGGGCCTGCAGAACGCTCCGCACGCCGGTCGCCGCGATCCGCTCGCTCCAGATCGGCCAGCGTGGATCGGTTCCGACATCGCGGACCCGGACGATCGTGTCGTAGGTGAAAGCCGTGACGAGGGGACCCTCGCCGGTGGCGAACTTGAAGCGGTAGATCGGCTCGAGCCGCGGATCGGTCACTGCCGCGAGTTGCAGAGCGCCCTGGCGGTTCAGCGCGAGACCCGCCGACGTGCAGCCGGCCGTCTCGGCCGCGAACCGCACGAGTGATTCTGCCGTCCCGTCCACCTGCTCACCTTTCGACCTGGGTAAGGCGCACGCCTTCACAGCGCGCACAATGGATGGCATCATGAATTGAAGAATTCTGCAAGTCACTAGACTGTCAGGTAACCGCGGTCCGGCACCGGCCAGGACGCGCCGGACAGCAACCTTCGAGGAGTGGATCCGTGAGTTCGTTCGATGACGAGTTGCTGCACCGGATCAGTGCGGCGAGGCAGGCGTTGTCCGCTGCGCGTGACGCCGGTGAACTGGACAGCGAGCGCGTCTACGCCGGCGAACTCGACAGCCTGCTCCGGCTGGCGATGGACAACGGCGTGGCCGTACCGCCGGAGGCGCCCAGCCTGCCGAGGCCCTTGGGCTGACCCAGCACGAACCCGACGGTCCGACCGCTCACTCGATAGTCAACGGAGACAGCGATGCGCTACGAAGTAACCCGGTTCCCGCCGGACCACGACGCCGAGACCCCCGTCATCACCGACGCCGCAGGCGTCCCCGAACTGGTCCGCGAAGCTGCCCAGAGCGGCCGCCGAGTCCACATCCGCCCAATCACCAACCGAGCGGCCCCAGCCCCCGTACACCCCCACACCAGAGAACACACCCACCCATAGCGCAGCGCATCACCACAACCAAAGGGACTGCCCGCGCATCGGCAGGTGCGTATGTTGGCCGGCGTCCAGGTGGTCACCAGGCTTCTGGCCTGTCGCGGATCAGCCCTGTTCGAGCAGCACGCGGTGCGGCACCTTCGAGAGGTCGCCCTCGGCTGTTCGAAGTAACAGATAGCGCCGAGGTCGACTGAACAGCGATCACGGGCAAGGCGGCGAAGACCGACGAGCAGCCTCAGTCCGGAAAGCAGCCAGCCGGCGAGAAAGCTGCACGAGCTGACTCCGGCCGAGGCGATTCACTTGCTGTCCACAGTCAAGTACGGACGCCTCGTTTTCACTCGCAACGCGCTCCCAGCCGTACGTCCGGTCAACCACCTCCTCGATGAGGACGAGATCAGCCTGTTCGGGTCCAGCGCCAGAGCAATCGCTGGACGAGGAGGGTGGCGACGCCGGCGCAGGTCATGCCGGCCAGGTTGATGCCTAGTTGGGCGGCTGAGCCGCCGATCTGGGATGGTGCCCAGACGGCAGTTGAGAGGGCTAGGTCGCCTGCGGCTGGGACTGTCGTGACGGAGATGAAGACGCCGACCAAGGCGTTGGATCGGCCGGCGGTCTGGGACAGTACGCCGGCGCAACCGGCCAGCACCGCGACCACCGCGGACCACCTGTCCGGCCGCCAGATGAATCCGGTCAAGGGACGCACGGCGGTCACGTCGCCGACATCGATCCAGCCGGCCGCCCGGGCCAGCAGGGCCGCCCCGATGGTGAGCAGGATCGCGACCAGGAACCCTTTGGTGAGCAGGATCAGTGATTGCGCCGCGAGCTTGCGCCGCCCCAGCGCCAGCCCGAGGGCGAGCGCCGCCACCACCCCGAACTCGGGACCGACGACCATGGCGCCGACCACCAGGATCGCCGAGTCCGTGACGACGGCGATCGCGGCGATCATGGTGGCCAGTGTCAGGAACGCGTAGAACGCCCAGGACCCGCGCGCCTCGGCGTATCCCTGATCCACCACCGCATCCCACACGACCGCGTCGTCGGGTGCGCCGGGAGCCGCTTCCTCCGTGTGCCAGGCGTTCCGGGACGGAGCGGCGTCGACGCCGGAGAGCGCGACCGCGCCGTCGTCGTACAGGCCCTGGGTCTTCAGCCAGCTGAGGATGTCGGAAGTTGCCTCCCGGGTTACGTCGCACTGGACGACATCGCCGGCGGGTCGCTTCGCGGCGCCCCGTAGTACGACGACGTTGGTGACCCGGGCGTCGCCGACGAGGGTGTCCACCACGAGGTCGGTCCGGTCGGTCGGCACGATGAGCCGCAGATGCATCACGCAGCCATGATGCCGGTACCAGCGGATTTATCGCTCGTCGCGCAATGACTTCCGCGCGAAGTCGGCTGCTTCGGTGAGTAGGTCGCGCCAGAGCTGCGGATCGACCGCAGGGATCGAGACCCACTCGCGGAAGACTTTGCCTGCGGGCGCGAACGGGTCGCCGTGGCCGTCGCCGACGAGTTCGGTAACTCGCTCCCGAGGCAGATGGATGGGTGACAGCACTCGTCTGTGGTGGCGATTCTGGAGAATCCTCGGTACACGGGGGTACGCGATCTACGGGCGGTGGCAGAAGGCCGAGAAGTTGCTGGATCCGGAAGACGTTGCCGCCGGCTACATCGCGAGGTTCAGGCGGTCGCCGCTGGCGAAGATTGTGCGGTCGCGGGAGCCTGCGCATCCGGCGATTGTGTCGGTGGAGACGTTCACCGCGGTTCAACTGGAGAAGCGGAAGAGGCGGATCGGTGGGGTCGCCGGGTGGTCGTCGAGGAGTCGGCAGCGGATTTCGACGAAGCGGACGTACGAGCTTCGAGGGCGGATCAGGTGTGGGATCTGTGACCGGAAGATGGAGGGCGCGGCGCGGCGCCAGGAGGTCAAGTACTACCGGTGCAATGCGCGGACCTTGGTGCCGGAATCGGCTACCGCCTTGGCGCATCCGCCGCAGATCTACCTTCGGGAGGACTTGGTCACGCCGGCGATCTATCGGTGGATCGGGGAGCTGTTTGGGCCGTTGAATCGGCAGGTAACGATTGACTTACTTCTGGCGGCTGATGACAGTTCGGCGCGTCGCGACGAGCGTGTGGCGCAGTTGCGGGATCGCGTTGTGGCGGCCGACGTGGTGATGGGGCGGCTGCAACGGGCGTTGGCCGCGGGATGGGATCCGGCGGCGCTGCGTGAGCAGTACAACGCTGCTGTGGCGGAGAAGTGGGTTGCTGAGACGGGCATCACACGGATGGCTCACGAGACGTGGAGGAGCAGCAGGGGAAGGGCCACATCGAAGGGGTCCTGATGGAGCGTGGGAAACAAAGAAGCCGCTGACCCTTAGGTCTGCGGCTGTTTGTGTCCGAGGCCGAACACGCACCTTGACCACACGCCTCGAGATGGGGCGACCAGCGCCAAACCGGTAATCCGCTGAACTTGCAGCCGATGCGATGGCTCTGACCATCACCTCATGAGAGGTCGCCTGGAATGACGGTTGGTGTCGACACGACATCATCGGGGGCGCCAGATGGATCTGACGCGACGCTGACGCTCACAACTCTGCTGAGCGGCCTTTCGCGGTAGTCGATCTCGATGGACGTCGGGTCGCCGTCTCGGAGTAATTCGCTCAGGGGACCCGTAAGTTTGGTCTCCGGCCCGTCTGAGTGGATTGAAGCTGCCGTGAGCCGGACAACACCGTGGCTGGGCCGGCATCCGCATGCCCACGACCGCTGTTACCAATTGCGACGTCGATATCGAGGAGTGTGGGTCCAGCTCAGGTGTGAACTCTTGCTCGAGCTGGTCGCCATAGGCCTCGACGCAATCGTCACCGTCAACGGACGTGATGTTGTCCCGGGGAACGCCGAGGTTGGCAAGCCGATCGACGACAGGCGCAGGATCGGGGTTGACGACGACACGCGTTTCTTCAGTCAACTGCCGGACAACGCCGTTAGTTAACTCACGGCGTTCAGAAAGTCTGCACGTAACCGCGCTGCGTGGCTATGGCTCACCGACAAGTCGCGCGGGCCGCCGGTTGCCGCCTCCGTCGAGGCGGCACCGCGGCGGCGTCAGGTGGTCGCGAGTCGGTGGGGCTCACCAGTGAGGGTGGCTACCATCGAGCAGCCGTTCCTACTCCATGGGGTGGTAGACGTCGCGCTGCGCAGTCGCAGTCCTCTTCGTACTCATGTTCTCGATCATGGCGGGCGATGCGCCGCAGCACTCGGCGGACTGGACCGCGAGCTCGGAGTCGGCTCGAGCTCGATAGCAATGTGAGCCTATTCCGCCCGGGCCGTCGACGGGCTATATTCGCGGCTCGCACGTGGTTGAGGAAGGGCAGTTGAGATGACGATCCCGATCAAGCCGGCCTTTCCTTCGGGCACGCGACTAATCATCTCTCTTTTCGAGAGCGGATCTCTCACGAATGTTTCTGGCGTTGATGTAGAGCCAGACTACGGATACATCACGCGGATCAGATACCTGAGCGGTGCGGTACGGGTGACGTATGGAAGCAACATCGGGATCAACCCCTCCGCCGCGTCCGAGGTTGTGAAGGACAAGGGGTACGCGAAGAAGCTCCTGTCGTGGAGTGGGTTTGACTGTCCTCCGGGGGAGACGTTCGTCTTGCCGTGGTGGGCCGCGAGGATCAAATCAGATTCGGACGGCCATAGCTCGGTCGAGAGCTTGCTCGCGCGAGTCGACGGTCAGTTGCAGTATCCCGTCTACGTGAAGCCCGTGGACGGCTCAAAAGGGGTGAACGTCTGGCGGTGCCGAAACGACGGCGACCTGGTGGCAGCTATCAGGCTGTTCGACGAGGAGCGCATCCGTGTAGCAGTGGTCGAGTGTGCGGTGGATCTCCCGGACTTTCGGCTCGCGGTTCTCGATGGTGGGCTGGTGGCTGCATACCAGAGACTGCCGCTGTCGATCGTGGGAGACGGGCGATCATCCATCTCCGGGCTCCTACAAAGGCGGCTCTACGAGCTCGCGTCCGCCGGTCGGAAGATCTCGCTCAATCCACGGGACGGCCGAGTGTCTTCTCGGCTCGTCGCTCTTGGCGCCAAGTGGGAGGACGTCCCAGCTGGTGGTCAGGTTGTGCAACTTCTGGATCTCTCGAATCTCTCGGCTGGCGGGACGCCCGTCGATCTGACCACCGTCGTCCACCCGCGCTGGACGGAGCTGGCGTGCCGGGTCGCACGAGAGTTCGGTCTTCGGCTCTGCGGAGTCGACCTCGCGTGCAACGACCTGACCAAGGCCGATGGGGCGTACTCCGTACTGGAAGTGAATGCCTCTCCGGGGCTTGACCACTACAGCTCGTTGGGTATCGAGCACGACAGGAGAGTGCGCGATCTGTACCAGCGACTGCTGAACTCGGAGCCATGAACCAATCCACGGACGGCGAGCCCAGGTGGACGCCGGTCAGGTCTCAGACGGTTGGGCGCCGTTCAGGAATCTAAGCGTCAGCGAGATCCGGTCGCTGTTGCCGGGGCCGCCGACAGCGTGCATCGGTCGAGGATCTCCGGTCGATGCCGCACCGGCGAGAAGCACGACGTCGCCTGGTGCGACGGTCCAGGTCTCCGCAACCTGGGTCCTCGAATTCTTGTGGTAGATGGAGAACGATGTCGTCCCGGCCAGCGAGAGGCAGCTGACGATTCGAAGGTACCGTCGATGGTCCTTATGCGGAGAGATATATCCATGTGAGCGGGGATAGCGCAGGTACGTCAGCTCCGGGGACCAGCTGTCAGGGATGTCGAAGACGCTCGAGAACAGGTCGACGACCGTTCTGGCCGCCGGCTCGCTGAGCAGCAAAGCATGTTCTTCTACGCACTGTGTGACCGGTCCATCCGCGGCCACCAAGGGACGCCAGGCAGCTGAGCTGGCGCGTTCCAGATGTGCAACGACATGCGACGGATGGAGTGCGCCGGGAAGGTAGGCATACCCCTTCGTCAGCGCTACCTTTGCCGCCTCGCGCAGCCAGTTTCTGTCGATTCCCTGTTCGAGCGTCATGCTATCGATGGTGGTACCAACCGGAGCGCTTGTCACGGACTCTCGGCTTCGTGCTGTTGGCCGTCGAGTGCGGTAGCGAGGAGCTTCTTCAACAGGAGGGTCAGCTCACTCTGATCGGCCTTGTCCAGTAGTTCTCGTACTGCGATATCCGGGATCTTGCCGGTCGCAGCGGCGAGTGTGAGCTCGGACAAGTAGCCGGGGGTCGAATCGCCTCGCTCGCCTCGAAGCCACTCGGTGATCTTGGCGTCGTGCTGGCTGTGGTGGATCTGGTTCCGTTGGAGAGTGCGGAAGGCCGCAGCTTTGATGATGGGGTCGTAGTACGCACTGAATATCAGTGCGAGGCTGGCGTACGACTGAAGCGCGGGTTCGATCGGCTTCGCGACCTCCAGGGCTAGCTCCTGGGCGGCAGCGGACACCGCAGCAAAGGCCACCCGTTCGTCGAGTCGGCCCCAGAACGCGTTCTCGGTGAATAGGCCAACGCGTTCGGGTCCGTCGCCGAACAGCAAGGGCGGCGAGAGTTCGGCGTCAAGTCGTTTCGCTCGATCGTAGAGCAGGGGATTCGGTGGCCGGAAACTGTTGCTCCATCGCGTGAGGAGCTTCTGCTCGAGGCACCATGAGCACGCTTTGCCGCTCGGCAGATAGATGTCCTCCACCGAGTCAATCGAGACTCCTTGCTGCGTGGTGAACGTGCGCCGCAGCATCACTCGCACTTCGAAGTCTTTCGGCCGGAATACCACTGCGAAGAGGCCGACCTCCGCGCTTCCGTGGTGGATCTGGTTGGCCTGATAAATCCGTTGTCTGAGCCACTTCGCGGTCGAGCCGGTGAGAACAGCATCGTCAAGGATAAGGATCCGTTGCGCCGGACCGACGATGCGCGCTGCGTCTGGAGACAAAGACGTGTCCTTGACCAGCGCGACCGGTACCCCAACAAACTGTGGAGTCTCGTTCTCGATGGTCGCTTTCAGAAGGGATTCCAAGGCCTCCGTTCCACTGTGCTCCGGAATCAGTATGAGGTCCGGACCGAAAGTGGTGATGAAGGCGGATAGTTTCTCGATGGCGCGCGCTCTGAACTGCCTGTCGGTGAGAAGCTTGGGAATGTCCAGATAGACGGCGTGGTGGCGCGACTCGGCCGGCGCCCCCGAGGTGTTCACGTGCAGCCTGACAGCTTGGGTGCGCTGGACTGCCGACCAGAACGGCTCGTGCCTACCGGCACGGTCCTTGTTGAGTTCGATGCCGTTCGGTCGTCCTTCGTTAGCTGCAACACGCTCGTAGGTGCTGGGGTCGATCTGTACGACCGATGCCCCTTCAATGCAACGTTCGCATTCGCCGTCGGTGTCAACCGGCCATCGAAGGATTGCTTGGGTCGACAAGGGCTTGAGCCCGACGGATGAGCGCCCTGACGTATCGCAGAGGGCGATCGATTCGAAGGTCGCATCAGGGCCGATGAGGCTACTCACCGTCTGCAGCAATCGGCCGGACGCGTTGACGCTCTCGATGAACAAGACGCTTCTCGAAGCATCCAGAGGTGGCAAAATCACCGGCAGCAGATCGCTGATGTCGATTCTGCCGCGCGGGTATTGTCTCAGCGTGTCGATGGTGATTCGCCACCCGAAGCGCTCGAAGGCATCGAGCTTCAATTGCAACAGGACCGCCAGCAGGCTACCAGTGTCCGCCAGGATCGCCGTGCCATCCTTGACATGCGGGAGAAGCCAGTCGGCCAGCCGAGAGACGTTGACCGGCTCAGACAGAGCTCCACCTAGTCGGATGAAGGAGTCGGCGTGCTCGCCAGAGGGCAGTTCGAAGTGGGTGCGGTCGGTCGCGCGCCAGAATGCGTGCGAGCGGTAGAGCATCGCACTGACTTCGGCTTGGCACAGGTCGGCGGTCCAGTCAGGGGAAGGTTGGCCGTTCGCGTGCCTTGACCAGACTGCCCGGCGAAGAACCGGGCCCGAATTCGCCGTGTCGCGCGGCGCGAGGATGTAAGCATCTTGGTCCTTGAGCAATTCGGGTAGGAGTTCGTCGCGCTCGATCAGTGGTGTGCATTCGGCATTTCCCCGAAAGATGACGATGTCCGCGCCGCGCTCACCGGCATCAAGGGCTCGGAAGCGGTTACCGACCGATGCGGTGCTCTGCTCCAACCGTGGGTCGTACAGCATGATCAGATGATCGGAGAACAAGTCCTCGACATCGAACGACAGTTCGTCCCCTGCTACCCGGTAGACCAGCGGCATGATCAGAGCCGATCGCTTGGGAGTTCGATGGGTAAGGTGTCTGGCGGCGCCCACACCTCGCCTGCTTCCGGTACCGGCACGGTCACCTCGAGGCAGGTGCCCGGCATGTACGCCAGGTGCGCCTCGGACAGCTCGAAGGCCGCCGAGTCCGGGCGGCTCCCGTCGAACTCGAATGCATGCCGGCCGGTTCGAAGCAGTGCCCATGCGCCAAGGTGACGCAAACTGCTGGCGATGTTGGTGAAACCGGAGCCAGGGCGGCCGCGGATGGTCGAGTCGAGCGCTGTCGTCTTGATCGTTCCGCCGTCGGCGAGAGCGGATAGAACAGCCGCGCGCTCTAGCTGTGGATCCCCCCGGTAGATCGCGGGGTCCTGTGACTGGCGGGCAGCGATTCCGACTCCGTCGTCCGTGACGACAATTGTGAGATAGCCCCGGAGAGTGCGGTTCGCCGCCGAGCGTCGGGTGGCGGCCAGCCAGTGGGCATACCTGCCGTGAGCGCTCTCCAATTCGGGCGGTGTGTACCAGCGCACCGAGACGGATCCAAAGGTTCGGGTCGACGGAGGAAGCGGTGCTTTTCCGGAGTGATCGATCAGATTCGTCACTGCCTCCCAACAGAGCAGCAAGATGTCCGGCATCGCCGACTGTTGATGACTGAGCAGCCACTCGCTGATCCACCCGCGAAAAATAGAGTTGAAGTCCTCCTCGCTGGGGATCAGTCCACGGATCGCGGCCAATCCGTAGAGCCCGTGATTGCGCCCACCTTCCTGTTCCACGATCCGTTCGTAGTACTCCCTGATCGGGCGCGTGACGTCCGTCCCCGACGTAGAGGTGACGCCAGCCGCGTAGCGACCTATCGCGTAGCCCAAGCCAGAGCGGGTGAAGTTTCGGTACCACCATTTGTCGTCGCCCAGGTTGGCCGGTGCCCGTGCGATGACCTCGCAGTATCCCGCTGGACCGTCGAACCGGCGGAGTGCGTTCCCTATCCGCCAACCTGCACCACTGTGGATCGACCGGCAGCCACTGAGGTCGAGGAGCGCGGCCGCGGGTCGGTCTGCACTCAAAGCTTCGAGCCAGGACTCAGCAACCGAAACAGTGAGATCGCCGTCTGCGATCAGCCTGATGACCATTTGCAATCCCTCTACCAGTTGCAGCAGTTGCCCGGCCGGCGAACCTCGACACATTCAGTCGGCCGCCGACAGAGGCGGTCTGCCGCGTCCGCTGCAGGTCTTCTTAGATGGAGCATCTTATCCGGGCGCCTGATTCATCTTCGACGAAAATTCTTGGAGATATTGCCCTTTCAATCGATTGACATCGGACGTTGCGACTCGGCCTTCGTGGAGCGAATAGCGCCGCGGAGAGCTGTCGTTGCTGTCGAGGCTGAGCGCCGCCGAAGTCGAGCGCATGTGGCTCGTCCTATCCCTCGTTCCCCGGCCTCCGGGGCGAGTACGCAGTTCGTTCGTACGCGCGTCGCCGTCCAGACATCGCACAGTTCGCTACCCTGACTGGACGTCGGGGTGGCGTTCGGAGGGGATCGAGGTAGGCGTGGACATCGTGACGCTGGACGACGGCAGCAGTATCCTGCTGACCGAGGTCGACGTGTACGGACCTGCTGAGGTTGGACAGCCCGACGGCACGCTCGGAGCCGGGGAGGTCGAGTCGTTCGTCGTCGAAGCCGTGGCCGCCGGGATCACCTTCGACGTCATCAAGGCCCTTGTCGCAGGGTTGGTGGCCCGAGGCCGCATGCGCCTGAAGCGGCCAGTCGACGCGGCGTCGGTTCGCGATGTCGTCGTCGGCTACTTGTTGTCCTCAGGATTCTCCGATGTCAAAGCGACAGAAGTCCGTCACGTTCCGGGCCATGGTTGGTCCCTGCGCGGTACCGCTGACTCGATGGCCTTCGAGGCGTTGGGTGATGAGGCGGGCCAATTGGTCCACGTCCGCGTCCGCTGAGCCAGGATGACCGGCGACGGCGTTCCGACGGCGGGCCGGATACGCGAGGTCCAGGCGCTCCTGCAGCAGCTTGCCGATCGGGTCGGGGACAACCCGTCGGAGGTCCTGCAACAATTGAGCGAGATCATGCCGGAGTTGGCGACCTGGACTCGCTCGACTGCGCTGTTGTGGGGCCTCCACTTGCGTGCGCAGGCCCTTCGGTTCCTTGACCAGCTCGATCAGGCACTGGAGGCCGCGGAGAGCGGCCTGGCCGCTGCCCCGCCTGGCAGCCCGGTTGCCGCGCTGCTGCATCTCGAGGCCGGCATGAGCCTTAATCAGGCTGATCACCAGCAACGGGCATCCGCCCACCTCGAGTCGGCGGTCGACAGTTTCAAGTGTCTAGAGGACGGCAGCGGCACCGCGTGGGCGTTGACGCACCTGGCGGTATCGCTCTGCGGACTTGGCCGGTCAGAAGAGGCCGTCCCGATAGTCGAGGAAGCGATCATGCACGCCGAGGCGGCCGATGACCGTCGTATTCTGAGACGAGCTCTGACGCAGCAGGCAGTCATCAATCGACAGCGCGGCAAGCTGGCTGATGCTCTGGCGACGGTGCAGGCAGTCCTCTCGGAGGAACAGCATCCACACACCAGAGCGAACCTCCTGCTCGAGCAAGGAAACATCCTCTCGTATGCGCAGGATTTCATGGCCGCCGATGCGTCGTACGTGGCTGCATCGGTCGAGTACGCGGCCCACAGCGATCTCTTGGGGACTGCAAACGCGGAGAAAGCGCTCGGAGTCAACGATCTTCTCCTCGGCAGGAACGCGAGCGGGCTGACGCACCTGAGCCGAGCGGTTGATCTGTACCGCGGGTTGGATAACAACTCAGGGCTTGGCTACACGCTCCAGGAGCGGGGTCTGGTCAGGCTGGCCCTTGGCGATGCTCCCGGTGGGCTGGAGGACGTCGAGGAAAGTCGCGAGTGCTTCGAGGCATCAGGCGACACGCTTGGACTCACCGGCGCCCTCAAGGCGCATGCACGCATCTACGCGTCGAACGGGGACATCACTGCAGCGCTCGAGACACTTGAGAGCTCACTGACGCTGGCAAGAAAAATCAACAGCCCGCTGGCGATCGCGGGCAATCGGTTGCTGCAAGCAGAGATCGACCCACACGTCCCCTCCCGAGGCGAGGCGGCGGCAGAGGCTGCAGATCTCTATCGCGCACTTGACATGCCTTTGGGCGTTTCGTACGCGCTATCGCAAGGCGCTCGCGCTGCAATGAAGTCCGGGCAAGCCAGCGTTGCTTTGGAGTTGGCACGCGGAGCATTGCGGAGCCTGCACCTGGCCCGGTGCCGCGTGGCAGATCCAGGCCGGCGATCGGATCAGGATTTCTCGCTCCGAGACGTGACGGCTGGGATTCTCGAGGTATGTGCGGAACTCGGTTCCCCCGCGGCGATCGAGGTCGCTGCGGACACGGTTGTCGACGACGCTCCGCTGGGCCTCCGCCAGACATTCGAGACAGGCGTGCTGACGGCAGAGTCCAGAGCGATCCTCTCCCGGATCGATCGAGTGCGGTCTGCGCAGGGGCCGGGCTCCAAAACGGAGCGTTCGCTGCTGGATCAACTCGCGGTTTCGTTGGCAACCATTCGTCAGGATGCCCCCCCAGAACCGCTCACCCTCAAGATGCTCAGACAGTCGCACCTCGCGGCAGCGGTACTCGTGGTCGGCGCGCCGACGCCTGGAGGACGGCTGCCGGTCGTGACCGCTCTGCCAGATGCTGAACCTGGCTTCGAACTCAAGCACCTGACCGATGAGATGGTGCGGGACATCGACATGATCGGCCGTCTTGGAGAGCGCGGTGCTGACTGGAAGGCGTTGTGGTCGGATGACGCACAACGGTGGCGGCACAATCTCGCCGATCTGATCCTGAACGGTGCGCTTGCTGATTGGGCTATGTCGGGCAGTGCCTCGGAACTCATGCTTGTCCTTCCGCCCGTACTCGCACATCTTCCCGTCGAGGCGTTCGACATCGACGGCAGTCCGCTGGGCGTTCGGGTCGCGATGAGACGCCTGCCTGTGGCGGCAAAACGACAGGTTGCGACCCGCGTCGACAGCGTGATCGGCTTCCTTGACCCTGCACTCGACTGGGGGCCGGAGCGTGAAGCACTCGGAACGACTCCACTGACGTCACCTCAGGAGCTCAGAGACTCGCTCGCGAACGACGCTCTGACTGTCGTCGGCTGTCACGGCGAAGCGTCCCCGGGCCTGACCGGGGCTTTGGTGACGACGGACGGCACCGTGGTGCTCACCGCAGGAGACCTGCTGAGTCGCCGGTCCGCCGGTGGTGTCTTCGTACTCGAGGCCTGCTGGAGCGGCCGGTACTTCGGTTCCAGAACAGGTGAGCAGTTCTCGATGGCCACGGCTGCCTTGATCGGTGGAGCTGGGTCGACGATCGCAGGACTGTATGCCCTTCCTGCTGATCCGGCCTGCACTGGCCGACTCGTCGCGACCGTGATTCGAGAGATCCGCGCCGGTGTTACGCCAGCTGAGGCTCTCCGCCGCGCACGAGCCGAATACCTCGCAGATCCGCCGACGCGACTCACCCGCCCCGGCGCCGGGCCGCTCGCGACCATGCCTGGCACCGCGCCCTGGGCATGGGCTGGGTTGTGCGCCTATGGATAGGTGGGCGGGTATCACACGTCCACGTCTTCGGCGAGAAGCTTCTCGACGGTATCCTCGGCCACTCTGGCAGCCGACTGTGAGGAGCGGTCACGGCTCGGGCGCCACAATTTCGGAGCGATCCGGGACTTGCAGATCCGGGGTCAGATGTTTCGCCGTCGGGCGAGATGGAGATGCCGGGGAGCGCCGGCCGGTCAAAGGGAATGGGTTCGTATCCCTAGCGGTGAGAAGCCCCGCGTGTCCGAGAAGCAGCTCGCACCACAACCACGTCTCGAGCTCAGGGCCTGAAGAGATGTCTCCAACCCCGCAAACCGCTGATCAGCAGCAGATGCCTGCCGCGCGTCACGTGAGCGGAAAGAGACTCCCCTGGGCTGATGCTTCTCGGCGTGCAGAATGGTGCTTCCCTCGTTGTACAGCGAGCGATTGGACGGCGCCAGGTGAGTACCACCAGCGCTCGCACGGCGGTATCGAGGGCGGCTCTGGGGACGATGCGTCGGATCATGCCGGCAGAGACACATGACGGATCATGAGCGCGTAGAGCGCCTCATTCAGCAGGTCATCGGCTACCTCGCGGAGTGGTCGGCATCGGGCTCTAGTGAGGTCATCACCTCTGATGAGGCCTGGGCGGTCGCCGACTCGATCTGGTCGGAGCTGCGGGCAGGAACCGGCGTCGTTCCCAATGACGCCGCGATGCCGCTGGGCTGTTTTCACTACGTTCGATTTGCGCTGCTGCCGTTCGAGTCGGACACGTTCGATCTCGAGGCGGCGATGACGTGCTTCAGCCGTATCGACGACGGAGTACCTGTACGTATCCGGAATCTGCTCGACGAACAGGCAGCGATGGGTGATGACCTGCAGCAGTGGGGACGGGGTGTAGCCGAAGTGATGGACGAGGCTCGTCGGTCCAGCGATCTTGAGCAGGCTGACCTGGCGGTCGACATGCTCCGTCGGATGCGGGTCTGGCATAAGTCCGACGCGCACGGCCGGGCGGGAGTTCAGGAAGTCCTGGCAAGGGCGCTGCACGCCCGGTTCAGGATCAGTGCCGATCCAGTCGATCTCGACCGAGCGCTGGTGGCTGCGCGAGAGATGCCGCCGACGCAGGCGAACCAGGCCAGCCTCTCGGCGGTACTCAAGGTGCGCTACTCGTTGAGCGGTGACGAGCGTGATCTCCTGGAAGCCGTGCACATCGGTCGTGACGTCGTTGCGAGGTGCCAAGAGAACGACCAAGAGCTGGGTCGGTACTTGTCCAACTACAGTGCGGACCTGGTCGCACTCTATAAGCGTCAAGGGAAAGCCCCATTGCTCAAAGAAGCGATCGAGATGGGACGTCGCGCCGTCGGTATCAGCTCGGGCCACCGCCTGGCATTCGCGCAAACGAACCTCGCCGCCGGCCTGCGAGCGCGGTACACGGCGTACCGGCGTCCAGCCGATCTGACGGAGGCGGCCGACTTGACCCGAACGGCCTACCAAGGCTGGCCGCAAACTGAGCCGGAGCGGCTCGCGGTAGCCGCCAACCTGCTGGAGATCTTGTGGCAGAGCGGCGATTCTGCAGAGGCTGCCGAGCTCGGGCAGTCACTGCTTTCCGACCCCGACCTCCCGGCCGAGCAACGTCCTGCCATCGCGGTGAACGTCGCACTGGCGGTCAGGGCCCTTGGCGACCTGGGGCGGGCCGTGGAGTTGTTGAGTGAGATCCTCGACGGCTTCGACAGACATCATCCGCGTTGGCCCTTGGTGGCGGGCAACTTGGCACATTCGCTGACCGAAGCGGGAACCGACCCCGATCATGCTGTGGAGCTGGCCAAGGAGGCAGTCGATCGGACCCCGCCTGATGACCGAGCCTTGGCCTGGCGGCTGCAGGTGCTGGCCCTGGCCAATCAGGCGATCGCCGAGCGCGACGACGATGCCGATGCTCGCGAGAATGCCTGGCGGGCGTGGCGGGCCGCCAGTGCCTTGCCGACCGGACCGGCTTTTATCAGGCTTCAATCGGCCTTGCTCGCCGCAATCTGGTCGCGATCGGTTTTCGCAGATCCAAGGCGAACCTGTGATGATTACGCAGCCGCCACGGAACTGCTGGATCAGCTTGCTTGGCGGGGGCTGGCACGCGCCGATCGGGAGGCTCTGCTGACGGTTTTCTCTCCGTTGGCCAATGAAGCGCTCGCTGCTGCCCTTGACGCCGGTGAGGTCGCACTTGCGATGCGATTGTCAGAACAGGGCCGGGGCGTTCTGTGGTCACAGCGGTTGGCGCACCGGCGCATCTCAATGACGCTGCCGACGACCGGGCCAGAACTGGCCCGCAGGCTGGCTGAAGTTGGTCAGCGACTCAACGCGCTGGCATCACTGGCAGATACTCGACCGAGGTAGGAGCGACCAATTCGTGAGTTCGGCGAATTGTTACGCAGCGTGCTCTTGCGGCCGACGGGCAGAGCTGGCCTACTGGGCCGGGATGGTCGCTGTGGGGGCGCCGTTTTGGACGGCTGAGGGTGGGGCACGTGGAGGAAAGTGTTGTCGGGAAGTATTTGGAGTCTGCGACAGCGTTGACCGATCGTTATCGGCGTCGACGCGATCCAGTGGACCTGGATCGGGCTCTCGAGTATCTGGAGCAGGCTTTGCCGCACCTTGGCGACTCCGTCGTGCGCACTGCGACCGCGTACTGCGGAATCGTTGCCAACCTGGCCTTCCGATTCCAACGTCGGGGTGATATCGCCGATCTGGACAGGGCTGTCGTCTTCGGTGAGGAAGGTCTGCGACGGACGGGCGGCGGTGTGCCCGCGCTGCACGGCAACATGTCCGGCCTGCTCCGGATCAGGTTCAGCCGGACCGGCAACCTGACAGACCTGGATCGCTCGATCGAGCACGGACAGCGGGCAGTCGCCGACGGGGGCCCCTCGGTCAGTCCGCTGTCCCATGCGACCCTTGCCGGTTCGTACCTCTTGCGCTTCCGCTTCTCGGGGAGGGACGAGGACCTGAATGAAGGCGTGCGACATGCATTCCGGAGCGTCGAGCTCACCGCGCCCGGAGACGATGAGCGGATGTCCGCGCTCCTGGTCGCGGCTGGTGCTTGCCGGCTGCGGTTCCAGCGCACCGGGTCACTGGTGGACCTCGATTCGGCGGTCGCATATCAGTCCGAGGTCGCTGATCTACTGGATGACCATCACGCTGAGGCGGGCATCGCGCTGACCGAGATCGCAACCACTCGCCTGACGCGCTACCGGTATCTGGGCTCGTTGCGCGACGTCGAGGCGGTGATGGAGTTTGCCGGTCGTGCGCTGAGTTCGCCGGATGAGCAGATGCGGGCCAGAGCCCTCGCGTGCCAGGCGCAAGCCTTGCAGATACGTGCAGAATGGCAGCGGTGCAGGGACATGGAGGATGCAGAGGCATCGGCCTTGAGCGCGGTGAGCCTGGCCAAGGAGGCACTCGCCAAGACGGCTCTAGAGGATCCGCTTCGAGCCGACCGGTATCAGATCCTCGCCAGCTCCTGGACCGTGGTCTATTCTCTGACCGGTAGTTCGGAAGCTGCAGCAGGCGTCGAGGTCAACCTCGCGGCTGCACAGCGCCTCCTCGCGCCGGATGACTCGCGGGTACCCTTCATTGCCGTCGGTTTGGCAGGTCATCTGGTCCGGCTTGCGGATGGCCGCCTTCCGGAAGCCATCGCGAGCCTTCGAGCCGTCGAGGCGGCCGCCCATCCTCCTGACCCGCTGTGGACGGCTACCGCGAGGACGTTGATCGCAGCGCTCGTGACGGCGGGCCTGGACGGCGATCGTTCCGCTGCGGACGAGGTGGCCGGCCTTCTCCAGATGCTCGCTGAGGTCCGGACCATGTCATCGGGCGAGTTGGTCATTTCCGCGCTGTACGCCGCCGAGGCTCTCCTCGATATCGGCCACCCTGCCGCGGCCGACAGTTACGCGGCGGCGACCGGGCGCCTCGCGGCCGCCGCTTGGCACGGTTTGGATCGGGTCAGCCAGGAAGGTCAGCTGAGCGAGTTCGTCGGGGCGACCAGCGAGTTCTCCGGGGTGGCGACAGCAGCTGCAGCGGCTCAGCTGGAGGGCGCGAACCCGGCGAGAGCGGTCGAGCTTCTGGAGGAGGGCCGAGGTGTCCTGTGGTCCCACCTGCTGCGGTATCGCTACAGCCGCACGGAGTTGCTCACGCACAATCCGCGCATCGCAAACCGGTTGACTGAGATCGCGGCCGTCCTCGATCCGTCTGCCTCGAGTATTCCGACGCTGGGTGGTCTGTCGTGACCAGGCAAGGTCCGAGCGACGAGGCAACAGTCCGCCGAGGGCTGACGGCTGCCCAAGAAGCCTTTGCCAGCTACATCGCGTCGGCTGGCACGGAGCCCATGGATCTTCCTCCGGTGATCGCCGGCTTCCGCGGGCTTCTCGATGCAGGTCCGGTGGTGCCGGCGTCAGTGCGGATCGCCGTGACGGCCAATCTGTTGGTCTGCCTGCGGCTGAGTTTCGTGGAGACCGACGCCGCTGTCCTTCTCGAGGAAGGGCTCCAACGGGGCCGGCAGGCGTTGGGTGAGATGCCCACCGAGGCCTCGGTACCGGTCGCCTTCTGGTCGGCACTCGCGGGAATTCACAGCGCCCGCTCCGCCCTGTCCGGACTTCAGGAGGACATGGATCTGTCCCTCGACTGCCTGCGCAAGGCCGTCGCCTCGGCCGAGGACCGGTTCAAGATCCAAGCCAATCTCGCCTCCAATCTGCGGCACGTCTACGAACGGACCGGAGATCCGAAGTACTTGGCAGAGGCGGCGGTCCAGGCACGTGAGGCGCATCAAGGCGCCCCCGAGATGTTCCGGGTGAAGACGGCCTACATGCTGAGCACAGTCCTGTCGGGCAGGTATGAAGCGGTCGGAGAGACTGCCGATCTCACCGAGGCGCTGCAACTGGCTAGGTGGGTTGTCGACGAGGAACCGGCGCTCCACCCGGAGCGGCCGGGCCACCTCGCCCATCTGGCGTCGCTCGAGCATGACCTTTACGAACGGACCGGAGATCCAACTGTTCGCGCGAGCTGCATCGGGCACTATGAGATGTGCCTGGCGGTCCTTGACCAGATACCGTCGGTCCGGCCGGTCATCATCGCCAACTGGGCGGCGGCGATCATCGCAGTGGCAGGCGACCGTGTGACGCCGGGGCAACTGGTGCGGGTCGATCGATCGGTACCCGCGGCTGAGCAGGATCTCGGCTTGTTGAAGCGGGTGTTGTCGGAGCTGACGCTGGTGACCGACCAAGCTGACGGCACAGCGATGTGGGCCTGGTCCGCGATCGGACTCGCCCGTGCGTACCTGGCCAGATACGGTGCCACCGGCGCCGCCTCGGACCTTGAGGAGTCGATCCGCAGAGCTGACACTGTCCTCGAGCGGCAGCCTGATGACGACGCCGATCGTGCGGAGTACTGGATCGTTGCGGCGCAAGCACTCCTGGCGCGGTGGAGTGAGTCCGGCGCTGCCGCTGATCTCGCTCGCGCGGGACGGCTGTTGAACAGCGCCGTCGATCACGTGACGGCAAGGCCGCTCAGCCGGATCGAGGCTGCCCGTCTTCTCGCGGCGGCGGCGATCGAGGACGAACGTCCGGTACTCGCCCTGTCCGCGTGTGATCGGGGCGTCGGTCTGCTGCCGGTGCTCGCGTGGCCAGGAGTCAGCCGGCGCGATCGTGAGTTCCGGCTGGTGGCGGTGTCGGACGTGTGCCAGACAGCGATGGCGATGGGCCTGTACGCCGGGAAGCCAGAGCAGGCGCTCGAGTTGAGCGACGCCGGGCGGGCGGTGATCTGGGCGGGAATTCTCAACAGGCGCAGGGATCTGTCCGCTGTCTCCGCAGTCGCACCTGCACTCGCGGAGCGCCTGTGGGAGGTGAGAACTGAGCTCGTCGGATGACCACGGACCGAACAAGAGCTGACCGGCCGGATGTTGTCGGTCGAGTAGGGGGATGTATGACGGTGGGGACCGCTGAAGAGAATCCGAACGATCGCCGGATGGCTTTGGCGCTGGAATGGGACGAATTGGTCGCGCAGGTCCGCAAACTCGACGGGTTCAAGGACTTCCTGAGGCCGCCCGCGGTGGAGGACCTGTTACCTGCCGCGGAACGTGGCCCGGTCGTCGTGATCAACGCGAGTCGTTGGCGCTGCGACGCGCTGATCGTCCGTCCGGATGGGGTACATCCGGTGCCGCTCCCGGCGCTGACGCTCGAGGAGACGGCGCGACGGGCGAACGACTACCTCGACAAGCTTCGTGCTGTGGAGGCAGCGGACGCCGCGTTGATCGACGCGCAGAATGCCCTCGGTGCGGAGTCCGGGCGGGAAGCCATCCGCCGTGAGCGGACGGCCACCCAGGAAGTCGACCGGACGCAGACCGCGGTCGACGAGATGCTGGCAGATCTCCAGGTATGGATGTGGGACACGATCGCTGCTCCGGTGCTGGCCGAACTCGGGTTCGACCAGACTCCGCCCGGTGGTACGTCGACCTGGCCACGGCTGTGGTGGTGCCCGACCGGCGCCCTGACAGTGCTTCCGATCCACACGGCGGGCTATCACTCGGACCCGGCGGACCAGCGCCGCACGGTGCTCGATCGCGTCGTCTCCTCCTACACACCGACTCTGCGAGCGCTTCTCGACGCGCGTGATCCGGGCCGCCGGAAACCGACGCCGGCGGGTGAGACCGATCGCCTGCTACTTGTCTCGGTCGGCAAGGCCGAAGGGCAGATACCGCTCGAGACCGGTCGGGAACGAGATGTGCTGCTGGAACTGTTCCCAGGCGACCTCTGCACGGATCTGAACGAGGACGATGCGACCCGGGAGCGGGTCCGGCAAGCACTCGGCGCGCACCGGTGGGTGCACTTCAGCTGTCATGGAGATCAGGATCTCCGTGACCCGTCCCAGGGCGGGGTGTGGTTACACGATGGGATGTTGACCATCGACGATCTCACCACCGAGCAGTTCGACGGTGACTTCGCCGGTCTCTCGGCCTGCAAGACGGCGATGGGTGGCATCGATCTGCTGGATGAGGCGATCACCCTGGCGGCGGCCCTGCACTACCTCGGGTACCGGCACGTCGTCGCGACCCTGTGGTCGGTCACGAACGACCACTCCAGTGAGATCTTCACCGGCATCTACCAGCGCATGGCGGCGGATGGGCAGCTGCGCCCAGATGTCGCGGCCGTGGCGCTGCACGACGCGGTACGCACCCTCCGCGACCGGGATCCGGGGTATCCGCACAGATGGACGCCGTTCACCCATACCGGTCCCTGATCGCAGTTGAGGAGTAGAGATGACAGAGGCAGAACAAACCCAGCCGTGCAAGCCGTTTGCGGAGATCACCGATAAGGAGTACGGCATCGCCTTCGCCACCGGCTGCGAGGTCTCACCCACCGCGCGAGGGATTCGGCTCAGCAACAAGTGCCCTCGGTGTGAGGGGATGATGAGTTACGACAAGGTGGAGAAATTCTCCAAGGCCCTTCGCCGGGGCAAGGTTGCATCGGAGCCCCGAGCGGAGAGTACCGGAGTGGTGCACGTGATGTGTACCTGCAAACGAGCTCACTCCGGATGTCCGGCCGACGACGAGGGATGTGGCGCCTACTGGACCGTCGAGGTGTCGGTGGAATGACCAGGTACGTCGTCAAGGGTTTCGCTGGCAACAGTCCGTCCGACAGAGTGCTCGCCAAGGCCCAGCTCAGCCTTGCGAAGGACTATCTCGTCACGGTTCGGGCGAGGGCCGTGGCCTGGCGGAACGGACTGGGGGCGCTGCTGGCCGGTTTGGTCGGATTCGGGTTGGTCAAAGGCCGTACGGACGTCGGAGAACTCGCCACGCCGTACGCCACGGCAGCAGGCCTGGCGTTGCTGGTGTCTCTGGTCGCAGGCGCACTTGCCGCCGTCTGGCTCCTTCGCGCGGCGCACGGTTCCTTGTCGGGCGCGTCGATGACACAACTGATGCAGAAACAGTCGCCAGATCCTGTACGCGATGCCGAGAACGAAGAGGCGGAAGCCTCAGCCGGCGCACTACGCGCGGGCTGTTACGCAGTTGGCTTCTGTGCTGGTTTCCTGGTCCTCGCCGTCGGGGTGACGTGGTACGGGCCGGCGAAGGACCAGCCAAAGGTGACGGTCGTGACACCGGCGGGGGATCGGTGCGGCGAAGTGGTCGAACTTGCCGGCGGGGTCCTGACGCTGAAGACCAGCGCGGGTCAGCAGGACGTGCGGTTGAGTGACGCCGGTGGGCTACGGGTGGTCGAGAAATGCACTCAGTCGACGCCCTGAGATCTTGTCGACGGCCCGCATGATCGGCACCGGCTGATGGAGGAACCTGGCAACTTACGTCGATCGCTGCGTACGGCCGCGCAGGGATGGACGGAGGAGTATCAGAGCCACGGACGTACCGACCTACTCCTGATGGGAATGGACACCTTCCGTTGGCTGGTTGCGTCCGCCGAAGCAGGCCCGGAGCTGGATTCTGCTCGCTCGGATCTCTTTGTCGGCTTGCAGTTGCAGTATGGCTGGTCGGGGCAACCCGAGATGCTGGACGAGGCCATCGATCTCGGGACCGCTGTGGTGGCGGCTTCGCAGGAGGGGCCACCACGTGCCCGGCAGGAGTCGAATTTGGCGAACGCACTGCGGCTGCGGTTCGAAGCGACGGGGGAGCGGCGCGATCTCGACGAGTCGATCGCTCGTGCCCGCCGGGGACTCGAGGCGACGCTGTCTCCTGCGATCCAGGCACAACGTTGGTCCAACCTGGCCCTCTCGCTGAGGAGCCGGTACGAGTTGCTCGAGCGGCGGCAGGACCTGGCTGATTCCCTGGACGGATTCCGCCGGGCCCGCGATCTGGCTGCTGAGACCGAGCCGCAGCGCAGCAGGATCGGGTCGAACCTGGCAGTGGTGATGCGGTTGAAGGGAACAGCCGACCGCGACCGTGACCTCCTCCGCGACGCCGTGGAGCTGGCGATGGCCTCGGTTACAAGCGAGGCCGCCTACCCAGCCGACCGATCAGGGTTTCTGATCAATGCTGCCCTGGCGTGCGTGGACCTCCACCAGTTGACCGGCGCGACCGACGCGTTGGACCTGGGTATCTCGTTGCTCGGCGAGGCCGCCGCGATCGTCGACCCAGGTGATCCCGACCTCACGTTGATCTTGCTGAACTCGGCGTACGCCACTCGCGTCAAGGCGACGCTGGAGTCCGCGGATGCGGCCCTACTCGATGTGGCGGTGACTGCGGCGGCCGACGTACTGTCCGTGAGCCGGTCGGAGAGCCCCGATCGCGCATTGGCATTGGCTGGGTTGGGTCGCGCCTATTGGCTCCGGTTCCAACGACGCCTGGATCGTCAGGATGGCCAGCGAGCGGTCGAGAGCCGTCTGCAAGCAGCACGCCAGCCGTTCGGCTCAGCTGCCGCGAGAGCGCAGTCGGGTCAGCTCGCCGGACAGTGGTCCATGGAGCTGGGCGACGCCCGTACTGCGACGGATGGCTATGCGCGTGCCGTCGACCTCCTGCGAGAAGTTGCCTGGTCAGGCCTGCGGCGGACTGAGCGAGAACGCGGGTTGATCGAATTCGCCGGCCTGGCCTGCGATGCGATGGCCGCCGCGGTCGCAGCCGGCCGATGCCTGGACGCACTCGCCTTTGTCGAACACGGGCGGAGCGTTCTGTGGGATGACGGCCTGCAGCAACGGGAGGTCGCCACGCTTCAGGCCGAGGCGCCAGAGTTGGCCGACCGGCTGGTTGTCCTCCGCGAGCGGCTCGATGTGCTCGTGGCGCGGGGGGCGGCCGAACTGCGGAGCGAGGATTCCTCGTGAGTGACGGATGGCGATTTCAGGCAATGCCCAAAGGAGAAGCGATGCAGGTTCTGGCGAAGACAGCACTCGGTACTGTCCTGGTGGCACTCGTTGCCGGGTGTGGCTACGGATCTGACGAACCTGACCGGCCCGCACCACACAAGGTGGCGGACCGTGCTCCGGTAACGCCTGTCGACGGACCACCGCCCGGGCGTCCGATCGCGACGTACGAAGGACAAGGGAACGACAGCATCGAAACCCCCGTGCTGGAGAACCCATGGCATATTGCCTGGGAGTTCGACTGTGGCGGCAGCAGCGGAAAGTTCACCGTCACCGACTCGCTGATGGGCAACTTGGCGCCCATCGCAAGAACCGGCCCGGGCCAGAGCGGCACCTTCGACCAGTTCGCCAGCGCCGGCAGCCGAACCCTCACCGTCATCACCACCTGCAACTGGAGCATGTCTCTCTATCAGGAGTAGCGCGATGCCGAAGATGACAGAGAAGCTGCGTCTGCTCGAGGCGCTCGAACGTCGGCTCGCGGCCTTTCGCAGTACTGCTGACCAGGATCAGATACTCGCGCCTGAGGTGCAGTCCGAGGTGAGCGCGTTGCTGCAGTTGATCAACACCCCCGAGATCGCAACGGAGCGCGTTGCGTTCGCCCTGGGCTGGTACCACTGGTGGCGGCACGAACTGCTGCCGGACAACGATGAGGATCTGGTCTCCGCGGCATTCTTCGTTCTCAGCCTTACGAAGCACGGCTATACCGGCCCGTTCCCAGCACCGCTGTACGTGTTCCAAGCAGCCCTCGGACTGCATTTCGCAGCTGATGCCCGGGATTCGCTGCAGTCGGCCGCTGGTGACAGCTCCGTCCTCGACGAGGGCATCGATCTGTTGCACGAGGCACTCGACAAATCACCGAAGGAGGAACTGTCCCGCGGCTATTGGTTCTTCAAGCTCAGTATCGCCCTGCAGTACAGGGCGCGGGAGGCAGCGAGCACTGACGACTACGATTACGCGATCGGATGCGCCCGGCACTCGCTTGAGGATCTGCCCAGACAAGACCCCAACTGGGCGACCTATCTGGCCAACCTGGGCTATCTGCTGCAGACCCGCTTCGAGTTCTCAGGGCGAACCGACGACATCAACGAGGCGGTGACGCTGTGCCGCGAGGCTGCGGATGTCGGGGATCAGACTGACGACAGCAAGTCTGCGCGGCAGCACACCCTCACGCTCGCATTGCGCGACCGATACCGGCTGACCGGCAATCTGAGCGATCTTGACGAGGCGATCGACGTCTCGCGGGAAGCCTTGCGAGGGTACGGAGAAACGTCGTCCATGTACTCGTACCACTCAAGCCTCGGAAACGCGCTTCGAGCGCGTTTCGACCGTCTGGGCAACAAGGCAGACATCGACGACGCGATCGAATCAGCGACGGCCGCGCTGAATGGCGTCCGGGCAGACGATGCCGCGGAGGTCGCGATAATGCAGACCAACCTGGCAAATGCCCTGCGCGAGCGCTTCCACCTGTCTGGAGATATCGCCGATCTCGAGCACTCGATCCGGTTATGGCGAACTGCTCTCACGATCCAGGGCGGCCCGGAACTACGTCTAGGCGTTGAGGTCAACCTCGCGAACGGACTCCAGGATAGATATCGCGCTCTGGGAGATGCGAAGGGACTCTTGGAGGCGATCGACATGTGGCGCCGCGCGCTCGAGAGGCTGCACGCTGGCAGTCCGTTGAGAGCGCAGGTGGCGTCGAATCTCGGAAATGCCTTGTGGGACGTCTACAAGTTGACATCTGACGCGTCGCGGCTCGACCAAGCGGTCACGATGTGGACCAACGCGGCCAACGCCGAGGGGGCGCCGATCCAGGTACGCGTCGCTGCTGCGTGCGAGATGGGTCTGGTCGCTTCCGAGGAGGGAGATTGGGCCTTGGCCGCGAAGGCCTACGCAACCGCCATTGCGCTTCTTCCCGTGCTTGCCTGGCGGGGAACGGCTCGGCGAAATCGAGAGAACCAGCTCACGAAGTACGACGGTTTGGCGAGCCAGGGCGCGGCTGCGATGCTCGCGGCCGGGCGCTACGAGGAAGCACTGGCCTGCCTCGAACAAGGGCGTGCAGTGCTCTGGTCCCAGTCGGTGGAGACTCGCACGGAACTGACCGATCTTGGTTTGGCTGCACCGCACCTCTTGAGCCGTCTGGAGACGATCCGCGACCAGATCTCCGGGCGGGCGGACGTGGCGAGCTCGGACGCGCCACTGCGGGAGTATGCCGCGAATCCGAGGGTGGTCCGGTGACGCGGGCAGTCCTGCTGGCCCGGGTCGAGGGGCGGGTGGAGGAGTTCGCACGGACTCGTGACCCATCGCTTCTGCTGGCGGCTGAGGCGGAGGCCGACTCACGAGCACTTCTTGAGCTGGTCGGGTGGGAGACGGACCGGGTCGATCCTGGCCTCGACGTCGAAACCGTCGTCGCGGTGGCCTGGTTGATTTGGCTGCGGGCCGAGGTCCGGGAAAGCGTTGCTGAAGCCGAGCGGGACGTCGAGTTGAGCATCGATCTGTTCTCAGCTGTCTACGACGTACTGCCCGACCACGTGCCGAGCCAACTGCGGGACCTGTTGGCAGCCGGCCGCGAGGGCCGGCCGGTGACCGGTGTGCAGTTCTATCGGGCGTACCTGGAGACGGGGGACCCGGCTTTCCTCGATCAGAGCATCGATCTGCTGCGCGCGGTGGCCGCCATTACCGGTGAGAGGGAACCACTGCTCGCCCGGCACCTGTCGAACCTTTCGATGGCTCTGTTCGGCAGGTTCAATCTCAGCGGTTCCGCCGAGGATCTGGATGAGGCGGTCGCGGCCGCGCATAGAGCGGTGGTGCTTTGCCCTGAAGGCGCAGAACACCAGGCCACCTTTCTCGGCAATCTGGCTGTCGTCGTCCTCACCCGGTTCGAGCAGCGCGGGATGGCCGAAGACGGCGACGTTGCTGTCGAGGCTGCGCGCCGGGCTGCCGGCTTCTCCACGTTGTGTCTAGCGTTCAAAGAGCGCTATGCGGCATTCGGCGTACCCAGCGATCTGGACGGTGCGGTCGAATCTGGCCGCGCAGCGGTCGCTGCTGGGCAGGGCGGGGCGGGGACGAACCTTTCCGCCACGCTCGTTCTCCGCTTCGAGCGGCTTGGCGAACCGACCGACCTCGGCGAAGCAGAGGAACTGGCCCGCGCCGCCGTGAACGCAGAGCCCGAGGACGCCATGTGTACTGCGAACCTGGCCAACGTCCTGTATCTGCGGTTCGAAAGCACAGGCGCGTCGCAGATCCTCGATGAAGCGGTCCGACTGGCTGATCTGGCCGTGACCCTCGTCGATTCGGAGAGCCCGTATTTCGGGCAGCACCTGGCCACACTGGCAACGCACCTGCTGACCCGCTACGAAACAGCCGCTGACCCGTCCGACCTCGAGAGGGCGGAGGACATAGGTCGTCGAGCCGTGTCGGCTCTTCCGGCCACGCATACCGACCTGGCACGGGCGCAGTCCACCCTGGCGTTGGTGCTGCAAGCACGCACCCGACTGCACGCTGATGTGACTGTCCTTGACGAAGCCGTCAGCCTGGCCCGAAGGGCGCTCCATCACACGGAACGCGGAGGCCGACCGGCTGCGCCGTTCCTCACTAATCTGGCTGCGATCCTGCAGGACCGCGCCGGCGTACGGGGCACTACTGCTGACCTCGATGAGGCGATCGATCTGCTCGAGCGCTCCCGCTCCGTTGCTGCCGGAGACGATGACAGGGCAGCTGCCCTGTCGAACCTGTGTGCGGCGCTCTGCGCTCGTTTCGAACTCACCGGTCAGGTCCGGGATATCGACCAGTCGGTCGAAGCCGGCCGCGCAGCGCTTGCCGCGACGCCAGGCAACGACTGGATGAGATCGACGCGCCTCAGCAATCTGAGCGCCGCGCTCCGCGCCAGGTACGAGAGCCTGCAAGCGATCCCGGACATCGACGAGAGCGTCGATTGCGCGCGTGAGGCGGTCGAAAGGAGTACGCTTGGCAACCAGGCATACGGGGACCACCTCACGGTCCTGGGTGGAGCCTTGCAGAGCCGATGGGGAGGCTTGGGCACCTCGGACGACCTCAACGAGGCCGTTGCGGTCGCTCGCGGCGCCTTGGCGAACACGCCGACTACCAGCCCAGATCTGGCGGGCCGGCTGACCAACCTCGGCAGTGCCCTGCACCTGCAAGCTCAGGAGAACAAGACCGTCGGGGACATCGACGAGGCAATCGAGGTCAGTCGGCGTGCTCTGTCCGCTGCAGGGCACGAGATGCACGAGCGTCTGGCCATGCTTTCCAACCTATCGTTCACGTTACGTACGCAGGCCGAGTTGAGTTCGGATCCAGCCGGTCTCGATGAGGCGGTAGCCCTGGCTGAACAGGTCGTAGGCCTCGCTCAGAACACCGACCCCGACGTCACCACCTACTTGGTGAATCTGGCGATTGCGCTGACCGCACGCAGCCGCGCGACCGGCTCCACCGTCGACGTCGAGCAGGCGTTGGCCCATTACTCGCGTGCTGCGGCCATCCGGAGCGGAGCGCCGTTCAGACGGTTACTGGCCGCGCGCTGGGGCGGCCAGCTCGCTGCGAGTCTCGCCCGGACGGCTCCTGCCGCTGACCTCTTCAAGATGGCGATCGCACTGATCCGTTTCGCGGTGTCGGCGACTCCGGACCGCAGATCGCAGGAAGAGAATCTGGCACGCATTCAAGGCCTCCCTGGCGAAGCCGCGGCCTCGCAACTGGAAGCCGAGTCGAACATCGACGCACTGCTTGCGCTGGAATCGGGCCGATCCGTCCTCTGGGTCGACGCGATGTTCGGCCTGCGCCGTCTGAGACGAGCAAACCCTCACCTGGCCGACCAATTGGCCGCGCTCCAATCTCTCCTGAACAACTCTCCACCTTCCTCCAACACCATCCACACGACCAGCCACGTGTCGCCAGCTGGCTGACGGCCTGAACGAGTTGGATCGCAGGGCTGTTCAGTCCTCACCATCTTGATGAGACTGTTGCAATTCTCATGGAGCTCACGCATAGAACTAGATCGATGAGCTAGCTCCGAATGATGACTGAGTGGTCTGAGTACGGCACGCTTGAATGAGTGCGTCAGATCCAGATGCGATCATCGGTGCATGCCTGTACCCGTGTCTGATGAGATCGCTGGAGCTCTTGGCGCGTTCTTCCATGGGGGCACCGGCCCGAGCCACTCGACGATCACGGGAGTCCTTCTGCGCAGTGGGTACTCGGAGGGCGATGGCTACGTCGCGGGCCGGATGGACAACCCCAACAAGGAGCAGCGCGTTCAGTCAGCGGTGCGCCGAGCGATCCGACGCCCGGATCGTGCGAGGGACCTCACTGAGGGGATGCTCACCCAGCTTCGCTTACATGGGTGCTTTCAGGCGGAGTCGATGTACGTGGCACAGGTCGCCACGTTGCGATCCGCCCTTCGTCGGTCTGGCTTCTCCACCTCGGAAGACGGCACACTGCTGACGCTCGGGGCCATCGATCTTCAGACCGGCAATCGGGGCGCGCTGGACGAGCAAATCGACCGGTTGCGTCGCTCGACCGACGACCCAGCTCAGCTCATCGGGAGCGCGAAGGACCTGCTGGAGGCCGTCGCCAAGTTTGTCCTGGAGGAACTGTCCTTCCCCGTGTCCCAGAGCGCCGACTTCGGTCAGCTCTGGTATCTCGCCCGCGAGAGGCTCGGTGTCCGGCCTGAGGACGTTATCGCCAGCCAGACTGGTTCCGACCAGGTTCGAAAGATACTGGGTGCCTCGTGGACGATCGCCGAGCAGGTGAACAGCCTCCGCAACCTCATGGGTACCGGCCATGGTCGGACGCTGCCAACAGCACTGTCCGCCGAGGCAGCGCTCCTCGTGGTCCGTGAAGCGTGTTCTCTGGCCCAGTTCGTGCTGGACACGCTCGACCGTCAACTTGGTCGCTAGGACATCTAGCACGCCTCGGCCGGCGCCTACGGCCACTCTTCGTTGAATCCCTCGCCGTTGCGGTAGATGAGCCCGACGTCGTAGACCCAAAGTAGACGCCGAACCTCGTCACCGAGCCGACCGGGGAGCAGGATGGCGATGCGGTCGTCGGAGCCAAGCTGATCGAGTGAGCGGTAGTACATGGCCTGACCCATGCCGTGCGCAGCCATGACATCGTCTCGATGGTTGGGACTGCCCCGGGTTCGGTTGACTGGCGGGGTGTGGTGGTTAAGGCCGCGAGTGCGGCGGGTTGAATCATCTCAAACTCGATGGGTGTGAGTTTCCCCAGCCGGCGTTGACGGCGGCGCCGGTGGTACCTGGTCTCGATCCGCGACACGGTCGCCAGCCTCAGTTCGTACCGGCTGTCCAGCGCTGCCGGTCCAGGACATTCTTTCGGAGCAGCGCGAAGAACGACTCCATCGCGGCGTTGTCGCCGCAGGCTCCGACCCTGCCCATCGAGCGCTCGCAGCGCAAGCGAGGATGGCAGGGTGCATTCTGCAGATCGTGACGTTTGGCGGGCGATCGACCGCGGCGAGAGACCGCTCGACTGGCCAGCCTGGTTCGGCCAGCCCGAGGGAGCCGACTACCTGACGCCGGCGGGCAAAGATACCGCGGAGCGGGCAGCCGCGGACCTGACCTCCTTCTTTGGCCCGAAGTGGCTGCCGCAGGCTACGCAGCCGGGAGGGGGACGGCGGGTCAACGAACTCGGTGCTGCCTCGCCGGTCCTCAGCCCGACCCCGCGTCGGCGTCCTGATGCCTTCATTGAGGCGTTGCGCTGGTGGGCGGCCCTTCAGTTCCTGCTCGAACGAGATGTCGGCGGCATCGGGACTATTCGCCGTGTCGCGCGCTCCGATATCTCGACGGACCGATTTAGACACACACTCGCTCAGGCCAGGCTTGCTGCGGTGGCCGCCAGCATCGGCGCAGAGGTCGTACTGGAGCCTGCCAAAGCCGCGGGCCCAGGGGACGTCCTGATCCGTCTTGGTAACCGCGAACTCTTCCTGGAGGTTGTCACCTTCGGACCAGTCCCGAACGGCGACGACCTCGCCTACGACAGGCATGTACTGCACCTAATCACCAACGAAGATGGTGTGCACTGGGAAGGTAACGTTCCTGGATTCCTCAACAAGGCCGACGAAGCGAGATGGGAAGCAGAGACCATCCATGCGGCGGCGCGGTGCAAGGAATCGAGTTCGGCGGTCGAGGTAGCTGGCTCCTGGGGCATCCTCATTGTTCGTCCCGGTGAGGAACCGGAGGGGCGAGTTCTGCACGGTCCGCAGGTGAACGTAAACCTCGGGGCTCGTCTGTACGACGTATTGGATAAGAAGGCGGTGCAGACGCGGGATGCCGGGGTCGCGTGGGTCTGGGTCGAGGACTATGGCGGGCTCTATCCGTACACGCCGTTCGTCACGATGCCACTTCAGGACAAGCTGCGCGCATTCGGTGCACTGGCGGAACCCATGCTTGCTGACCGGCTCCATGTGGGGGGTGTGATCTGGACTCGGGCGGTGCGTGCACAGGCGCCGATCAACGATGACGTCGTTGATCGATCGGGCTTCGCGGTACAGCGAGGGCTGCCTGGGGGAGTAGTGCGTGAGACGGTCACCGTCCATCGCCGCCTGCTCCTGCCAGACCAGCTACGGATTGTTGCATCGCTGACGAATGCCGAGCAAGAGTGGCTCGACTGGGCGCTCAAGCGACTGGGGTCGGAGCCCCTTGCTGAGCTGATCCGACAACCTCTGGTCAGGTAGTCGGCGAAACTGGCCGGACCCCCGAGAGCGGCCTTCGCAGGTGATGCTGACAGCAGATATGTTCCAGACGAATGACGTTCGGAGCCTCTCGGCGGGAGCTGCGACGCTCGATCGATGACAGTGAGAGCCAGTACGGGGCTGGTTGCCTCAGGGCGGTGACGTGGACGAACCTGTGTTCAAGCATGCACCCGTGTCGTTGGCATAGTCGCCGCTATCATCAGCGCATCGCTTCGACCAGGGTGGGGCCTGCACGCCAGAGGGCAACGGATGGTGCGGAGCGCAGACATGGCCTCGTTCATTCCAGGCCGGGTGACGGGGGAGTTGGTCCGGCATGCATCGTCCACTGATCTCGCATCGGTCCTCGAAGGAACCGGCCCTGTCCGGATGGCCGGACGGCGCGCGATCCAGAGCCGCGCGTTGTAAGGCAATTGCCTCCAGCAACTCGGTGGCGGAGGCCGCACCCGTGCCGACTGCCTGCGCTATACGGGTCGCGAGGTTGCTGGTCCGCTGTGGCCAGTACGGATGGGTGCCCGGGGTCAGCGAGACAGCGGTACGGTGGGCAGCCACAGCCTCGGCCAGCCGGTCCGGCGGGATCGTGCCGGACCGGACCGCTTCCCCGATGGCGGTCGCGACCGTGTCCAGGCAGTGCCCTCGCTGGGACGACGTCCGGGCCTTCCGGGCGGACGCTTCGGCCAGCTTGAGCGCCTTCCTCCGAACCTTGGGCTCGAGCAGGCCCGCGTCCACGGCACCCGACAAGGCAAGGCTCAGATTGAGGAGCAGCATCGACCGGTCCGGATCGGACCGCGGGCAGCCGGCCAAGGCCGAGCGCTGCAGTGCGAGGCTCTCGCGTAGTTGGTCGGCCAGCAGTTGATTGGCGAAGACAGCCTCGCTGATCCGGGATGCGAGGTTGGTCTGCCGGAGACGGTAGGTGGTTGTGCCGGGCGTGGCCAGCTCCAGTGCTTCTCGGTGTACTGCAACGGCCCGAAGCAGAGCTTCCGCGGCATGGCCGCCTGCTGCACAGCCAGACTGATGCGATAGCCGAGGTTGTTGGCGAGGTGCATCCGGTCAGCCGGGTGGTCCGCACACGCGAGGGCTTCCTCGGACCAGGCGACCGCTGCGGTCAGATCTATGGTGCTGATGACGTCAGGCGCGTTGGTGAGCGCCTCGGTCACTGCGGATGCAGCGATGTCCAGCCAGTCGGAGCGGTGCGGATGATGGGCAGGTACTGCGGGGACCGCGGCGCAGGCTAGGCGGGCAGCTTCAACACTGACCCAGCGGCTCGACCTCTTCGCGCTCCAGAGGACCAGACGGTGGAGGTACTTCATGGCGAGGCCGAGCGCGTCGTCGCCCCGGTCGAGCCCGCGCCGGGCTTTGCGGGCACGCCTGATCAGCCTCAGCTCCCGCATCGCTGGTTCGACACCTGCGTCGGACGCGCGCTCGATCACGGCGACCAGGTCTGCCGCAGGGCGCTTGCCCAGTACGGCGAAGGCCTGGTCCTGCGCCTCGACGGCGCTTGCCGCTACAGTCAGTCGTCGGCACCTCGGCCGCGGTTCTTCCAATGCCTTGCGGAGTTCGCGTCGGGTGCTTCGGAGGAGTCTCATCACCTCGGCGACGTCGCGCTTGCTCACCCCGGACGAGTGGCGCAGCAGTTCGAAGTGGAGCTGTCGGCAGCGCTTTGTCGGGTGGCGTCGGAGCACCTCACGAGGTGGTCGGCCAGCCAACCCACGGGTGGTGCTTCCGCGATCAGCGACTCGACCAGCTCGGCGGCTGCTTTCGGATCTGGCTTGGTCGAGGCCGACCATCGCAGTACGGCGTACAGCGGTGGCCAGCAGCGGATCGTGAGCGTTGCAGAGCCGGGCGACGCTGGGGTGAATCAGGACGGGATGGTCGGACAGCGTCTGCCAGCGGCGTTTCCAGTTCTGCCTGATGAGGCGCTCGACCTGCTCCAGCGGTCCGGAGCCGGCAGCGCGATTCATGCAGAACTTCTACGCGACCAAATGCCGGGAGTCCACAGTGAGGGCTGGACCGGCTGTCCGTCAGATGTCAGGGTGTGACTCGGCGGGGAGGGGGACCAAGTGTCTTTGCGTGCGGACGTGGCCGCGTTGGTCGCGCTGTTCCACAAGGTCAAGTTCGAGCGGACGACTGACTACCGCCAGTTGGAGCGAGTGATCTGGTGGTTGCGCTTCGGCCTCAGGCCGCTTCCGGCTGGTGACCCCGACCGGCCGTTGCTGCTTGCCCTGCTGGGCAACGCGCTGTGGCAACGCTACGAGCGGTACGACGGGCTAGCCGATCTCGATGAGGCGGTGTTCCGCCTTCGCGATGCGGTGGATTCGTTCGACCCGGACCGGGACCGGCGGCTGGGCCACCTGTCCGACCTGTCGATCCCGCTCCGGAGCCGCTTTCAGCGACTGGGGAACCGTGCCGACATCGACACCGCGATCTGGGCGGCCAGGCAGGCGGTCGAAGGTGCGCCGGCGTCGACGACACCTGCGGCAGCCCTGAACAACCTTGCTCATTCTCTGTTCCACCGCTACGAGGCGACGGGGGAGTTGCTCGACCTCCAGTCAGCCATCGGGGCAGCCCTCCAATCGGTGAATGCCACCGACCCGCGAGCTCCCGAACGGGCGTTGCGGGTCAACGTGCTGATGATGGCTTTCACCTCTCGCTACCTGGCGACGAGCGCCGCGGCCGATCTCGAGAGCGCTGTCACCGCGGGCCGGGAGACCGTCGCCATCACCCCGCTCAATGACCGGATGCGTTCGCAGTACTTGAGCAGTCTGGCCTACGCGCTGCAGCTCCGGTACCGCCGCGATGGCAACCTGCAGGACCTCGACGAGGCTGTCGCGCTGTCCGAGCAGACCTGCGTCACGACGCCGGACGACCATCCGCTCAAGGGAGCGCACCTCGTCGACTATGCGACAGCGTTGTTCGCTCGCTTCTCCAGGAGCCGCCTTCGGGCCGACCTCGAGACGGCGCTGGGCGCCGGCCGGGCCGGTGCGGCGCTGCTGGCGTCGGACCATCCAGCGCGGTACCTGGTGATGCACAACCTCTGCCTGATGAGCACAGAGCTGTTCGAGATCACTGGTGCTGAGGCGGACTTGGCCGAGAGCATTCGACTCGGTCAACAGGCAGTGGACGGTTGCCCGCCGGATTATCCGGACCGGAGTGTGATTCTGCGCCGGTTCAGCATGTTGCTGGCTCGGCGGGGCGGGCCGGATGACTTCAGCGGAGCGCTGCGGTACTTGAGCGAGGCGGCGCACGTTCGTGCTGCTCCGGCGACGGATCAGCTACGAGCGGCGCGCGAGTGGGGCGTGCTGGCCTTGAATGCCTCAACGCAGGCCGAGGCTCTGGCCGCCTACACCAGGGGCGTCAGGCTGCTGCCGATCGTGGCGTGGCCGGGGCTGGGACGTGAGGTTCGCGAGCAGCGGCTGGCTTCGTTCGACGACATCGTGAGCGCGGCCGGCGCCACCGCCGTCGCCGCCGGCCAGTACGCCACCGCGGTCGAGCTGCTCGAAGAAGGACGATCTGTGCTGTGGTCGCAACTGCTGCAGATCCGAGCTGACCACGCCAAACTGCACACGGTCGCCCCGGCCCTGGCGGCCAGACTCGACCAGGTCAGACACGGCCTGGACCAGTCCCTGCACCTGGACCAGTTCCGCGTCGGCTGACCGGGACCGCGGCAAGGTCCCAGTAGCACGAGCACCGTCAGCGAGGAGACAGGTCATGAAGGAGTACCGGACCATCTGGGTCCAGGAGCATGCCGCCAGTACCAGAAGGCCAGGCGATGCCAACCATGAACAGGTCCCCTATGAATGCACCGAGATCGACAGGGTCGCGAACGCCTGGTCCGCCGCCGGCTGGCGACTGCTTCAACTGGCGCCCGGCACCAACGCACAGACGTACAGCGGCCTGTTCATGACCTTCGAGCGAGACGCGTACTAGATGGATGCTCGGCGCGCTCTGATACGTCCTACAGGCGCGGCTGGCTGCCGCGGCGGCTTCATTCCCGACGACTTTGCAACATCGTCCATCAGGCCGCCAGGCTCTCCTTGTTGCAGCCGTATGGCGGCAACAAGCTCGCCTTCTGCCACTCGATCGTCCGGGAGCGACTCGCCAGCCTCGCCGGTAACTCGTCTTCGGCGAACCGTCCGGTGATCGCAATTGATCAACCAGATCCGAAGCCTGGCTGAAGATCCAGACAGCTGTTACGGTCCGTGATGTTCAATGGCCGCGTTGGGGGGGAAACTAATGCGCCGGTGTAATGCATTGCTTCGTCATGCCTGTGCTCGAGTGGTTCGGGGAGAGTGCGGTGAGACGCCGTCGTGAGGTGATGGTGGCTGCCGTGGTGGCCTTGCTCGCTGTGGGGGCTGCGGGTGGGGCGTATGCGTCGGGCAGTGTGCCGTATGCCTTGATGTCTGATGGGGTGCGGAACGACGCTTGGGTCAAGAAGCACTGTGCCGGGCCGGCGTTGGGGCGGCCGGCGAAGTGTCCGCAGCCTGGTCATGCGGGGCCTGGGCCGTTGCCGGTCGGCGACGGGGGAACGATGGTCAGCTTCGGGGACTCGTTCTCGGCTGGTGAGGGAGCTCCGAGCACGGATCAGTACAAGATCATCACCCGTGGACAGTTCGATCTGCGGCTGGCTGATTGCAATGCGTTCGAGCGGTCTTGTCTCCGGGTGGGTACGAGTAAGGATCGGGTCTGGGATGGTGCGTCGGGCTACTACGCCGGCACGGACGGCGGCGATGGGAACACCTGCCACCGGTCACCAGAGGCCTATGCGCCCAGGGTCGCCCGGGAACTGAAGCTGACGCTGGAGTTCCGCGCCTGCAGTGGCGCGGTCAGCGGCGACTATGCGAACAGTCAGGATGGCCGCACCTTCGCTCAGCAATGTGCGACCGCACAGTGTCCTGAGTTCGGCGAGGCACCGCAGTTTCCGGCCGGTACGAAGTTGGTGACCGCGGGGTTCGGTGGGAACAACGCCCTCTTCGCGCAGGTCGTGAAGGTCTGTATCGCCACTGGGCGGTCGATGCAGCAGTTCCTGCGGGAGCTGAAGGTCGATCAGGAGACGCAGGCCGATCTGCTCGCGCTGAAGGAGGTCACGAACAGCGATTGGACCAGCTGTACGCCGTACACGCGCAAGCTGATCGAGGTGGCCGCGAAACGGCTGGGCCCTGAGCTTGACAAGAGCGGCCATCTCCAACCGGGGGTCGCCGAGGTGGTCCGTGACCTGAAGAGGCGTACTCCGGCAGGCGGGCGAGTGATCCTGACGTCGTACCCGCATCTGTTCCCGGACGGCAATCCGAAGGCCTGCGGCGTCGGCACCGGCGAGGCGAGCATGGGGAAGACGGAGCAGGCGGCGATCAACACTCTGGTCGACACGATCAACGGGGTACTGCGGGTCGCGGCCGCGAAGGAGGGCGTGGACTTCGTGGACATGACGTATGCGTTCGTCGGCCGGGGCGTGAAGGCCGGGAGCCGGGAGGACCACGGGCTGTGCCAGGACCAGGGCCCGGACGACAAGGCGGGTAATGGCGAACGCTGGGTCAACAGGTTCCGGTTCTGGAACGACTGGACCGACGCCAAGGCGAAGGAGGGCAGCATGCATCCGAACGTTCACGGACAAGCGGCGTACGCCGAACGCCTGCTGGCCTGCTACAACGACCGGACGGCCTGCGACGGCACGCTCGACGCGGATCGCTGGCGGGACCAGGCGCTGCGCGCGATCGGCTGCACCCTGCCGCCCGACGAGCCCGACTTCAAGACGAACGTCTGGGACAAGGCCGCAGTGGTACCACGCCGCCTGGACGTGACCGGGGACGGCAAGCCCGAGGCGGTGGTGGAGGCGCAGTGTCCGTCGACGACCTCGTCGCATCCGACGGAGTACGCGGTCTTCGACGACTCGACCGCGACGCCGCGGGTGCTGGGGGCGCTGGGAGAGGAACACTACTACCGTCAGGCGACCTTGACGGTAGAGGGCAAGACCGTCGTGGTGGCAGGAACCAGCGTCGGCGGAAAGGATCCGCTGTGTTGCGCTGACCACGTCGCCCGCGATGTCTATCAGTGGGACGGTTCCAAGTTCCGCAATCTCAGCAGCACCGAGACCTATCCCAAGGAGGCGCCCGAGAAGGCGGCGCCTGGTCCGGTCGTCGATGCCCTGATCACCTCGGTCGACGCGGGACGGCGGGTGGTGACGTACGACGTCGTCCAATGGTTCAGCGGCAAGGCGGCCGAGAAGGCTTGCAAGGAAGACCTCGTCAGCAGCGAGTCGGAATGGTGCCACGACTACTACTGGCGCAATGCCAACGATCTGCTCCGGATCAACTCCGTACTCTCCGTCGCCAAGCTGGAGGTCGTCAACCAGTTCGGCGGATCAACCTGGCGCCCGACGACGCTCCAAGAACTCGCCACCTATGCTCCAGCGTCCGGCGCCATCTACACGCTGCACATCGCCAACAACCAGATCATCTCCATTCAGGAGCGCTTCACCCCGTGATGGGAGCCGCGGCTCCCATCACGGGGCTGGAGTAGTTAGAGGGTCTTACATCGGCCTGACTTCGGGCCGGAGGTGGTGTTGGGGTGGCCGGCGTTGGTGGGGGCCGTTGATGTTGTTGGCGGAGATGGTTGTTGGGTCGGTGTTGTTCTGGAGGACCAGGCGGCCGGAGATGGTGGCGTTGTCGATGGTGACCTGGCCTGCCGAGTTGGCGACCTTTACAGGGCCTCTGATTGTTGTGGGTGTGCAGTCGGAGCCGTTGCCTAGCCGGACTCGGGTTGCGCCGATGATGGTTACTGGGCCGGGGATGGTGGTCCCGCAGAGTAGGACGTTGGTTGCTCAGGTTGCTGTTACCGGGCCGCGGAATTCAGAGTTGGTTGCGTAGAGGGCGGCGCCGGGAGAAACATTGACGGGGCCTGAGATGGTTGCGCCGTTGAAGCACGCAACGCCTGAGGAGACCGTGAGTGGGCCGTTGTGAATTGCGGTGACCATCGGCGTACAGGCTGGGACGCCTGTTGCGAGAACTTCCGCGTGATGATGTGGACCGCCTCTCCGCTGTCCGATCGCTTCTGGAGGTATTCGTGCGAGCAGGGTGGGACCAGGCAATCAGGCTGACCGAAGAGCTTGACGAGCTTTTCAACTGAGGGCGATGGAAGCTACGGCAACCGTTGATCAACATCGGCGATCGTCAGTTGCTGCGGCGCGAGCTTGCCTGACCCGATCGGTCAGCCGCTGGTGAAAGTGTGGATCTCCGGACGTTGATTCGTACATGGAGTCCGATGAGAACTTGAGACGGCAGGCCAAGCGGGCGGTTGTCGGGTCGCCTGTGGATGTCCGGGTTCCTGAGAGGCTTCCGGTGGTCTATCCACAAGCTGCGCGGGCTCTATGCCGGATTGTTGTGCGGTTGGCCAGGATGGAGCGTTCGGCGGAGAACAGCTACGGGCTGAGGAGGATATCTGAGCGGCGATCAGCCGAGGACGACGCTGGATGAGTTATTGGGGATGGAATCGCTGGAGCAACACACACCTTAATCACACGCCTGGAGCTCAAGACCTGAAGGATGTCTCCAACCTCGCAAACTCCGCGACCCGCAACGGCGCACGAAAGGACTCGACCGTCGAGGAGAAGCAGGCGTACTTCGCCCAATACGACGGCGCCTATCCAGGGCTCGCCGGTGGGGGAGCGCAGGGCGGTCGCATCCATCAGGGGGCTGGCTTCAGCGTCTCCGGCCGTCCCACAGCATCTGGGGTGACGGTCGCTGCGCCTGATTGGGCGCCGGAGGCGGCGAATCACCCATTGGTCGTCGTGGGTCGACGGGACTAGAACGGCTCTTGTGGTTCCTTGGCTGTGTTCGTCGCGGAGTACCGTCGGGCGTTAGCCGCAACGACGTATCAGGCGCGGGCGGCTCGGTCGTCGATCGCAGGTGGCTCAGCTGCTGATCGTGGCCAAGGTCTACCTGATCTGACAGTTGTTGAGAGACAGTCGTGTCGCGACGCGGTTGAAGTCAGCGAGGAACTGGTCTCCGTTCGTCAAGTGTTGCTGGTAGCCGATCAGGTCGCCGGCGCGGAGGGCAATGCCGGCACTGTCGAGGCTTTGGGCTGTGCTGCTGAGGTGGGATAGGAGTTGGGCGTGCCTGTTCGGATCGGGAGCTTGGGGCGTCAGGCTGTCTAGCTTCGTACCTAGCTGCTCGAGTATGGCGGCTAGGTCAAACGTGCGGTTGAGGTAATCCTCATCTGTCGCAGGTGTGCCGAGGGCCTTGATCTCTTTGACCGAGGCTGCGCAGAAAGTCATCGCGCGCTGCGAGTAGCTCACAGCGATTGTGGAGGGCGGAACTTTCGCGGTTGGGACTGACTCTGACGTGAGGACTGACGATGTCGGCTGGACAGTGGCGGGTATCGCCGTAGGTCTGGGCCCGTCCCCGGGGCTCGTAGGAGGTTCCGTTCTCACGGCAAACCCGACGTAGAGGAACGCCAAGCCGACGATCGCCAGGGTCCAGCGTAGGGCCGGCGAGGTCAGGGCCGGAATCTCGACGTTGATGAAGTGGAGGCCGTTCGTTATCGCGGCGACCAGACTCACCGCCCCGAGCAATGCAAGCGAGATCCCCAACGATTCCATAGCTGCCGCCCCCTGGCCCCCAGGTCTGCTTCAAAGGTGCACCTGTTTGGTCTCCTGGACAACCGCATATTTGTAGCGAGCCGCCGGCGATTGTTCGCGCCGGGCACTCACGTCACGGGGTCTTCCGCGAAGCGTCGCTATGGACAAGCGAGTGGCTGGCGGTCATGCGTTTGAACCCCGACAACATTGCTGCCTGCCGACCAGCTGCACCGCAAGGTCGGGTGCCGTGCTCCTCCTTCTTGATTGCATGGTCCTCAGCACAGCCCGATACGCACCTCGATCGCACGCTTGACGCCCCGACGTCTTGGCGTGGGTGAGTGGGCATGCCAGAGTGGAAAGCCGGGTGTGGCGGCCGGGGGTCAGGCTGGCGGTGGCGCCTGGGATCGCAGGGGCTGCGCTGTGGTTTGGACCACGGCCTTGGCTCGAGCAGGCTGCTCGCGTGACGGTGCCGTCACGTCCGAGTGACGTTGCGCCTGGCATCGTTGACGGCATATTCAGCGTGGGAGCCAGACATGCGTGACTCGAGAATGTCAGTGCTCGACCAGAGTCGTCCGCCACCGGCTCAGACTGAAGGGGGGCTCCATGTCGATCTGCACCTGCTGCCGCAGTTGGGCGTCGCCGTCGGAGAGGGCGCGGTCCCCATCTGCAGCCGGGCGGAACGCGTGCTGGCCTTCCTCGCCATCCACTCCGGGCGAGCCCGCCGGGTGACGGTGGCCGGGACGCTGTGGCCGGACACGACCGAAGAGCGAGCGCTGTCGAGTCTGCGGACGGCGGTCTGGAACCTCTCGCGACTGAACGTACCGCTGGTCCAGGTCACCCCGACGACGCTGAGCTTGAAGGCGACCGTGGTGGTCGACGCGCACGAGGCTGCTCTTCGCGCCCGCCAGTTGATCGACGGCCAGTACGACCTCGGCGACGTACCCGGTACGCTCCAGTTGCTCCGCCAGGAGATGCTGGTGGATTGGGCCGAGGACTGGATCCTGGTCGCCCAGGAACAGTTTCGGCAACTTCGGCTGCACGCGCTCGAGGCGCTCGGGGAGCAACTTCTGCTGCTCGGCCGGCACGCACAGGCGGTGGTCGCCGGTCTTGACGCGATCGCGTGCGAGCCGTTGCGGGAAACCGCGCACCTGCTGCTCATGAGGGTGTACCTGGAACAGGGCAACCGGAGCGCGGCGATTCATCAGTACCAGTCCTGTGCGCGGCTCCTTCGCGATGACCTGGGGCTGCGGCCGTCCGAGGTGATGACCGACCTGCTGGCCCGCTCGATCGGCGGCCTCGACCTGCATGACGTTGGAATCACGGTGGCGTGACGACCCCCGGGTGACCATCTCGACTATGGTCGCTCCGATACGAGGACTTCCGATCCCCAGGCCGACGGGGCGGGTAGGCGTGTTGACGATCCGCGCGCTCGACGATCAGGCCGGCGGTACGGATCTCTACCGGATCACCAGCAGCGTGTCCGTCCGCGATCAGCCGCGCGCCAGTATCACCGTCGTGGGCGTGGACGAGTTGCGGTTCGAGATCGAGCGGTGGCTGGCCGGCTTCCTCGGCGGCGCCGACCACTGCGACGGATGACTGCCGTGGCCGAGATCCCGTGGCTGGGTGGAGGGCAGTGGCCGGTTCCGAACGCCGGCGATGTCCTCGGCTGGCTCGAACGCCTCGACGACGTACTGGACCTCGCCACAACGGCCGCCCGAGAGCGGTACGGCGTCGCGCCGAACAGCGATCCCTACCGCGGCCTGTACGTCGGGCTCGACGAGCTCGATCGATTGGTCGCGCGCGCACCGGGGGTGCCGTTGCTGGTCGGAGCCGGATCGGCGGTCCTCGGGCCGGCCCTCGGTCTGAGCCCGGTGGAGAGCGCGGTGTTGCTGCTTGCGCTCGCTCCCGAGATCGATGGCAAGTACGGGCGCATCTACGGCTATCTGCAGGACGACGTCACCCGGCGGCAGCCGACCGTCGGACTGGTGCTCGATCTCTTCTGCCACGACGCCGAGCAGCGGCTGAGCTACGTCGGGCTGTTCGAGCGTGGCGCGAGGCTCCGGGCCGACCGCCTCATCGAGGTGGGCGACGACGCCACCCGATCCTGGCCGTTGATCGCACAGCCGTTCCAGCTCGATCGCCAGGTCCGCCGTCTCTTCCTCGGGGGCGGAGATCTCGACGAGCGGCTGGCTTCGGTTGTGCGGCTGTCCCGGGCCGTTGGCGACATCGGCTCGCTGCCGCTGCCGTCCGAGGTGGCCGGGCAAGTGGCAGCTGTGGCCACCTTGCTCAAGGGTGAGCGCGCGCGGGTGCAGGTGACGGGCCGGGACAGTCGACTGCTTCGACAGGTTGCCGATGCGATGGTCGCCGGCAGCGGTCGGCCGATGATCACGGTGGACCCGACGAGGTGTCAGCAGGCCGAACTCATCCAGCGCGAGGCGCGGTGGCTGCAGGCGGTGATCGTCGCACCCTTGGACGGCGTAGACGACCAGCGGTACGACCTCCTCGGTGGGCTCGACCTGGTCGTGGTCACCGCGCCTGAGACCACCCCGGCGCTGCTGTCGCTAGGATTCCTGCCCGTCGTGATCCCACCTGCCGACCTGCGGATCCGCACTGCGCGCTGGCTCACGGCAGCGCATGAGGTCGGGCTCGAGTTGGCGGCGGATGCGGTCGACACCCTGGCGCGGTCGTACCGATTGAGTACGTCGGACATCGACGACGCGGTGCGGATGGCTCGTACGGTCACGACCTTGGGAGACCGCACCGTCTCCAACCCTGAGCGCGCCGCGGAGGCCGCGGGGGAGTTGGCGGCCCGTGGGGTGGCGACAGTGGCGCGGCAGGTCGAGCTCTGCCACCGATGGGATGACCTCGTTTTCCCGCCCGACACGACCGACCAGCTGCGTGAGTTGAGCAACCGGGTCCGCCTGCAGACGGAGGTGCTCGATGACTGGGGGATGAGGCAGGGGACTACCAGCAACAGCCTGCACGCGCTGTTCAGCGGCCCGTCCGGCACCGGCAAGACGGCGGCCGCGCAGATCGTCGCCGGGGAACTCGGTCTGCAACTCTGGCGGGTCGAGCTGTCGACGGTGGTCAGCAAATACATCGGTGAGACCGAGAAGAACCTGGACCGGATCTTCACCGCGGCGAAGACTGCCGACGTCGTGCTGATCTTCGACGAGGCGGACGCGTTGTTCGGGAAGCGATCGGCGATCCGGGACTCCCACGACCGGTACGCGAACGTGGAGATCTCGTACCTGCTCCAGCGGATGGAGGAGCATGACGGCGTCACGATCCTCGCCACCAACCTGCGGACCAATCTCGACGAGGCGTTCCTGCGCAGGCTGGCCTTCGACATTCACTTCCCGCTACCGGACGAGCGGGACAGGCTGCTGATCTGGCAGCGCGTCTTCCCGGCCCAGGTCAACCTCGCGCCCGACCTCGACCTGCCTGCCGTGGCTGCTCGGCACCGGCTGTCCGGGGGCCAGATCCGGAACGTGGCGGTGGCGTCGGCGTACCTGGCGCGAACCGAAGGCGACACGGTGCACGCGCTTCACGTGGAGCACGCCGTACGGCGCGAGTACCAGAAGCTCGGCCGACCGATCGAGGGCTCGTCGGTGGAGGAAGCACGATGAACCGTACTCGCAGCGCGCCGATCAGCGAACCCGACGAGGCAGAGCGCGAGCCGGGACGTTCAGGTCCGGTCGAGTCCGGGCCGGAGCCGGCGGCCGCGAGGATGGGGAACGCGGCGTACGCGCGGGTGGTCGAAAGTCACCCGCCGGCCCGCGGCGATCTGGGTACGCCGCTGGACCCGGAGGTGCGGAGCTGGGCCAATCAGGCCTTCGGCTCCGACCTCTCCGCGGTCCGCGTGCACACCGGATCGACCGCCGAGCAGGCAAACCGCGAAGCGGGCACCTCGGCGTACACCGTGGGGTCTCACATCGTGCTCGGCAGCGATAACTTCCCGTTGCTCGTGCACGAGCTCGCGCACAGCGTGCAGCAGGAACGCGGCCGCGGGCTCAGCCCCGGCCGGCCGGCCGCGGCCAACGAAGGGCTCGCGGATCGGGCGGTCGAGGGAGCGCTGACGGGCCGCCGGTCCGTCGATGTCGGGCCGGGCGCGCCGGTCGGACTCGCGGGTGGCGACGAGAGCAAGGAAGAGGGTCTGTCCCGCCGGCTGCTGCGACAGTTGCAGACGCGGTTGGTCAACCAGGTGATGGGCTCGCTCGGTGTTCAGTCGACCGCGTCGGACCTGGTCCAGTACGCCGTCATCGGGTTCGTCGAGGAGCTGATCGCCCAGCTGTGGACCGGCACCAAGGGCATCGACTTCCTGAAGGCGATGCTCCGGATGAGCGCGGGCGATGTCGCGCAGCTCGTCAAGGGCTACTACGCCGGACTGGTGCTGGGGGTGATCAGCCCGATCACGGACCTGTTCAGCCTGGCGGTGCTGGCCGAGAAGCTCGCGCTGCTGGGCCCCCGGATTCTGGCCAGCGTGCTGACCAATCCCGGCGGTCTGGCTGCCGACGCGCAGGCCGTGGCGACCAAGGTCGGCGCGATCGGAACGCAGGTCGGCGTCGCCTGGGAGGCGGCCAAGCACGATCCCGCGGCCACCATCGTCGGGATCCTCGAGGCGCAAGGGAACCTCGCCGAGTTCGCCAAACAGCAGGCCCGGAGCCTCGGCAAGGCCGGCGCCACCGCGGTGGTCGACAGCCTGACTGGGCCGGTCCTCCCTCAACCGGCGGGGAAGCCGGCCGAGGCATCCGGATTCATGGGAGCGGTGGAGTGGGCCGAGTCGAAGTGGAAGGGTGGCGAGGCCGCGGTCCTCAACACCCCGTGGGCACAGATCGGTGGCAAGCTCGGGTACGCCGTGGGGTTCGTGGCCGTCCAGATCGCGCTGCTGCTGTTCACCTCGGGTGTCGGCAACGCGGTCGAGCAGGTCGCGGCCGGGGTCGCGAAGGTCGCGGTAGCGCTGGAACGGGTCTCCAAGGGTGCCGGGATGGTCGTGGGCAGGGCGGCCGAGCTGGCGGCGACCGTGGGCAAGGCGATCGGTGCGGTGGAGATGCTGCTCGGTGCGGCGATGAGCAAGGTGCTGAAACCGCTGGAGAAGATCCTCGGCCCCATACTGCAGCCGTTCGAGGAGGCCATGGCGGCGCTGAAGACGTTCCTGGAGAACCTCCTCGGGGTCGCTAAGAAGCAGGCCGCGCCCGCAGTCGAGGCCGCCGCAGGCAAGGCCGCGGCAACCCTCACCGACGACGCCCTCCGCGCCACCCCGAAACCACCGGCCAAATCCCTCCCGTCGAAGGCCTCCGAAGCTCTCGAACACCCACCCACCGCGGCAACCCCCGAGCCCACCACCGCGGCAGAACTCCCCAAGACACCCGAGCCAGTCAAACCCTCGGAGCCCACAAAGACCCCCGACGCCCCGGAGCCGGTCAAGGCACCCGAGCCACCCGAGCCGGTCAAGGCACCCGACGCAGCGGAGCCTCTGACGACGCCCGAGCCGGTCAAGAAGCCCGAGCCACCCGAGCCGGCGGCGGCGCCCAAGACCGAAGCCGTCGAACCACCCGTCGCCACGGCACCAGAAGCCACCCCGGCCGAACCCATGACAACAGCCGCACCCGCCCCCCAGCCCGCCGCGGCCCCACCCGAGACCTCGAAACCCAAGACGACCAAGCCGAAGAAGTCTCCGGAACCGACTGGGGATCCCGAGATGGATGCCTTGCTCGCGCGGATCGAGACCGACGTACCTGCTGAGCTCACCAAGCCGGTCAAGAAGGTAGCGAGACGCATCCGGAAGCAGGCGAAATCCGATCCGGACGGTGCGCGTCGACTCGCCGAGGATGCTGATGCAAAGGTTGAGTCGCTGCGCACGGAGGTCGACGAGGACCTGGAGCTGCTCAGCGGCAGAAGCGACCCGGCGGAAGCGGACCAGGCGATCGCGGGCGAACTGGACGCGGCCACCGTCGCCATGCAGAAGTCCGACGAAGCGGCAGTACGGCGGCGCGCCAAAGCCAAAGCCGCCGGCCAGCCGATTCTGAAGCCGTTCGAGCAACGTGTGCAATTCGGCGCCCTAGAGAACGGCCGTCCGACCGGTGTGATGGGAGAACTGCATCCGTCCGATCTGCGTACCGGTTCCGCGACCGGCGTTTACAAGCCACCAGGTCTGGAGGGATCCACCGGCCAGCGTCCGCACCTCGGCCATCTGCTCGGAAATCAGTTCGGTGGTTCCGGTACCGATCCCCGCAACCTGGTGTGGATGCACCAGAAGGTCAACTTGTCGAAGTACAAGCTCGAGTTCGAGCATGTGCTCCGCAAGGCGCTCCGGAACGGCGAGACGGTGACGTTCGGGATCACGCCGCTGTATCGCGGCAGTGAGAAGGCGCCGTACGCCGTTGAAGTCTGGATGACGGGGACGAAGACAGTCATGCCGCGGAAGATCGTGCCGACGATCGGTGTGCCCGACCTGTGAGAACCCCGCGAATGACGCGGGAAAGACGGTGGGGTCACGGTGGGATGACGGGGGGCCGCGCATGATCGGCGGGTGCTTGACCAGGTGGACAACTTGCTGCGGACCGTGTTGATGGCGGGGGTGCCCGGTGTCAGCGGTGAGGAGCAGGTGCGCTTTCAGCCGCCGGACGAGGCGTGGCTGGCCAGCGTGAGCCAGTTGCGCGTGAACGCTCTCAACGTCTACCTCTTCGACGTCCGGGAGCGGCGGGACCTGCGCTCCAACGAGTGGAGCAGCGGCAGTGGATCGCAAGGCCCGACGCGGACTCCCGACCCTGTGCGGGTCGATTGCCACTACCTGGTGTCGGCGTGGAGCCCGGCGACGGTGACTCCAGCGACCGAGCCCACTCTTGACGAGCACAAGCTGTTGTACGACGCGATGGCCGTGTTGTTGCGGTCGATGCCACTGGTCCCCGCGACGATCTACCCGAGGGACTCGCAGGCCTTCAAGGACCTCGATCCACTGATCGCCGAGAGTTCGCTACCGGTCGAGGTCGTCCCGCCCGAGGGGTTCCTCAAGCTGGCCGAGTTCTGGGGATCGATGGGGACCGGGATCCGCTGGAAGCCCGCAATCTGGCTGATCGTCACCGTCCCGGTCGGCCTGCGCACCGAGGTCAGCGGCCCGATGGTGACGACGCGGATCATCGAGTTCCGCCCCGGCAGCGATCCGGCGACGGCCGAGGTGTTCGTCCAGATCGCCGGCACCGTGACGAGGGCTGACGAGGCACTCGAGCACGCGGTCGTCAGTATCCGCCGTGACGATGTTCTGCTGCAGTCGGTCGACACCGGCGCCGACGGGCGGTTCACGTTCGCCGGGTTGCGCCCGGTGCCACATGTCCTCCAGGTAAGCGCTCCTGGGGTCCCGAGCCACAGCGTCGCGATCGACGTCCCCGACCCGCATGGACGATACGACATCGCCGTCCCGTAGGGCGGCGCCGAGGAGTACCCATGGCTGTCCAGGTTTCCTATCCAGGCGTGTACATCGAGGAGTTCGGTCCGGCGGCCCCGATCGAAGGGGTGAGTACGAGCACGGCCGCGTTCCTCGGGGTCGCCGAGAAGGGACCACGGAACACCGCCACTCTGATCCAGAGCTGGGACAAGTTCCAGGAGGTCTTCGGCGGGTTCCTGTCCGGCCCCGAGGCCTGGCTCGCCCAAGGCGCGTACGGCTTCTTCCTCAACGGCGGTACGACGGCCTACGTCGTCCGGGTCTCCGATGCCGACGAGTCCACGGCCGACCTGCCCGACCGCGGCACCGGTGTCGCGCTGACCGCGACGGCCGTGGCTGAAGGACCGGCCGGCGACACCGTCAGGGTCACCGTGACCGACTCCAGCCGGGTCGACGACGCGCTGGCCAAGGTCGGCGGACTGCCCGTCCTGGAAGTGAAGAACGCCCGTAAGACGTTGACGGTCGCAGCCTCGGCCCCGTTCGTGGCGGGCAGCTTCGTGACGGTGGTCAAGGGCGCCGAGCGGGTCACCCGGCTGGTGGGTTCCGTGGCCGCCGACAGTGTCGTCCTGACGACAGCGCTACCCAGTACGCCGGATTTCACCAACGGCCTGATCACCGGCGCTCTCGTCGTGTCGACCGCGGCGCCCGCCCTCATCACAACGATGACGAGTCGCACCGTCCTGGCCATGAGCGATGCGAACCACGGACTCAGTCCTGGCGATAGCGTCATCGCCAAGACCGGCGCCAAGGAGTCACCCGGTACGGTCCAGGGCGTCTCCGGCGCAACGGTCACGCTGGCCGGCGCGCTGCTCGGCGCTGAGGATTACACCGGCGGCACGCTGCACCTCGCCGATCTCCCGCTCGGCGCCCGGCGGCTGCGCGTGGTCGGCCCGGCCACGGTCGCACTCAACCAGGTCGTTCCGCCCGGCACGCTGCTGGCGGTCACCGCCGGTGCGACGACCGAGTACGTGCGGGTGGCATCGTCGGGCGGCGACGTCATCGCGCTGGATGCTCCCGGGCTCACCCGCAGTTACGTGCTCACCGATCCGGAGACTCCGGTGGTTCTGACCAGCGCGGAGTTCGATCTGGTCGTGTTCGACGGATCGGCCGGCGCGTCGACGACGTACCCGCGTCTGGGGGTGGACTCGCGGCATCCGACGTACTGGGAGACCGTCGTCGATTCTCCCGTCGTCAGGCTGACCGGTCCTGAACAGGTTGCGGAGCCCGACTCACGGCCGGCGGCGAGCACCTACCCGCTCAGCGGCGGGGTGGCCGATGACCGGTCCGCTTCGTGGCAGAAACTGCTGACCAGTCCGAACACGTACCTCGACCCGCTGAGGGCTCGTCAGGACATCTCACTCGTCGTGGTGCCCGGCGGTACGGCCGCCAACCTCCAGACCGCCCTGGTCGGGCACTGCGAGCGTCTGTACAACCGGTTCGCGCTGCTCGACCCATTGCCTGAGGCAACTATCGAGGGCATCACCGACCAGTTCGCGACGGTCCGGTCGAGCAAGGGCTTCGCGGCGCTGTACTACCCCTGGATCCAGGTGGTCAACCCTTCGACCGGAGCCGCCGAGTTCTGGCCGCCGGCCGGTCACATCGCCGGGATCTACGCGCGTACCGACCAGACGAGAGGTGTGCACAAGGCGCCGGCGAACATCAACATCAGAGGCTCGCTCGGCGTCGAATCCCTGCTCAGCAACGCCGAACAGGGACCGATCAACCTGCTCGGCATCAACGCCCTGCGGGTCTTCCCCGGCCAGGCGCAGCCGGTCGTGTGGGGAGCCAGGACGACCGCCGGGGACCTGGATCGCAACTGGCAGTACGTCAATATCCGCCGGCTGTTCATCTTCCTCGAGCAGTCGATCGAGCGCGGCATCCGCGGATCGGTGTTCGAGCCGAACGACCTGCGGCTGTGGCAGAAGCTCAAGCGGACGATCACCAACTTCCTGACCCAGGTGTGGAAGGACGGCGCCCTGTTCGGCGCGAAGCCGGAGGAAGCGTTCTACGTGCGGATCGACGAAGTACTGAACCCGCCGTCGACCAGGTCACTCGGCCGGTTGTACATCGAGGTCGGCGTCGTCCCGACCTATCCCGCGGAGTTCATCGTGCTGCGGATCGGGATCTGGGACGGCGGTGCCGAGGTGAGCGAGTCCTGATCGTCGTACCGCATCAATCACAGCTGAGAAGAGGAGACATCGATGGCCACCGGGCAACGGATCGACCCGTACGCCAACTTCACCTTCCTGGTGGAGATCGACGGCATCACCAGAGCCGGCTTCGCCGATGCGAGCGGGTTCGACACCACGATCGACGTACACGAGTACCGCGAGGGCGGGGACAACACGACGATGCGCAAGCTGCCCGGGCCGACGAAGTACGGCAACATCACCCTCAAGCGCGGGATCACCGACGACCACGAGCTGTACGACTGGCTGCTCGGCATCGTCCGCGGTACGCCGGACCGCCGCAGCGGCTCGATCGTGATCAACGACCTGACCGGTGCGGAGCAGGTGCGCTGGAACTTCCGGGACGCCTGGCCGACGAAGTGGTCGGCCGGGGAGTTCTCTGCCAAGGGCAACGATGTCGCGATCGAGACGCTGGAGCTCGCGCACGAGGGTCTCGAGCGAGGCTGACATGTTCCGGACCGAGTACGAGTTCACCCTGCCGATGGGCTACGTCGATGCCGACGGCGGATTGCGGCGGACCGGCACGATGCGGCTGGCCACGGCGGCCGACGAGATCCTCCCCCTGCGCGATCCACGGGTGCAGAAGAACCCGGCGTACCTCGTCGTCATCTTGATGTCGCGGGTCATCACCGCGCTCGACGGCGTCGACACCGTCACCCCGCAGGTCATCGAGGGGCTGTTCGCGGCCGATCTCGCCCACCTGCAGGACCTCTACAACGAGGTCAACCGGGTCGACGACCGGAGCCGGTCGGTCAGCTGCCCGAACTGTCGGCGGAGCTTCGAGCTGGAGGTGGACAGCCTGGGGGGATCCGTGGCTACCCCGTCGATCAGCTGATCGAGGAGGTGGCCTTCCTCAGCTACCACCTGCATTGGCCGCACGACGAACTGATGGAACTCGAGCACCGCGACCGGAGGCTGTGGACGACCAAGGTGTCCGCGCTCAACGAACGGGCGAACGCCGACGACGGGAGGCAGTGAGCAACCGTGAACCGACACCGCGCCTTCACCCTGCGCCTGGCCGACCAGCATCGCCGAACCGTCACGCGGCTGCACGCGGGTCCCTCCGTACTGCGTCGGCTGCCGGGCAGTCAAATCCACCAGGTCGACCAGCGGCGTACGACGCACTGGACGATCCGACCGACCGTGCGGGTGACTATCGCTGATCCTGGCAACCAATCGATGTCACCTCTGGCCAGCCGTCGCTCGAAGGTTCGAGAGGTGCCGACCGTTCGAACTGTTGCGACGGTCGCGACCCGGCAGACAAGCGTCCACTCCCGGACGGAGACTGTCGCCTTACGGACGCAGCAGACCAGAGCGGTCGAACGTTCCGCCCTGACTGTGCTGTCCAGGGTGCTCAGCTCACAGACCACTCGTGAGTCATTCACCGCGCCACCACCTCCGGTGGTCCGCCCCGCCACGACTCCGCCCGTACCGACGACCTTGCGGCGGAGGAGTGCTTCAACTACCGAGGCGGCGGTCCCGCAGATGCCGACCGCGCTGCCTGGCTGGGAGATGCCGGATGCGGCTCCGTGGGCGCGCGCCCCGCAGAACCCCGGCCCGCCGCCTCCGGCTGACGTCGAGCGGTTGACCGACCAGGTTGTGGCTGCCATCGACCGGCGGCTGATCGCGCATCTCGAGCGGACCGGGAGGGGCTGGCGATGAGCGGGCTCGAGAAGGCGACCTTGACGAACACCGTCACCGGCCGGCGCACGCCGGTGATGTTCAACCCCGGCGAGTACACCGTCAACCGCGACGTCACCTACGCCCAGGCAGCAATCCCAGGCCTGTCGGCACCCCTGCTGCAGTTCGTCCACGGCGGCATGCGGACCCTCGAAATGGAACTGTTCCTGGACACCTACGAGTCGCATCGCGACGGCACCAGGGTGGTCAACGCGGCCGGCGACGACGTACGGGCGTCGGTCGCCCAGGTGACCGATCTGATGAACATCGACCCGACGACCCACGCGCCCCCGGTCGTCCTCTTCACCTGGGGGAGCCTGACGTTCACCTGTGTACTCGCGCGGGCCGCGCAGCGGTTCGTGATGTTCCTGCCGGACGGGACTCCGGTCCGGGCGCGGATCCAGGTGACCTTCAACGAGTTCACCAACGCCGAGCTCGAAGCCAAGGAGATCAAGCGGGAGACCGCCGACTACACCAAGGTCCGTGTCGTCGGCCAGGGTGAGACGCTGGCCGCGATCGCCGCCGATGTCTACGCGGACCCGACCCAGTGGCGGCCGATCGCGGTGGCCAACCGGATCGACGACCCACTCGCGCTGATCGCCGGTACGGCGTTGTCCGTGCCGCGCTTGCCGTACACCGATCTCGAGTCAGGTGTGGTGATGCGCTGATGACCGTTGCCCTGAGCCCGCGGTACGCACCGGACTACGCGATCACGATCAACGGCAGCCCGCTGCCCGCGCCGTTGCGTGCGGCGGTCAGCAGCGTGCGGTATCAGGACGGGCGCCAGGCGGCGGATCGGGTCGAGGTCGGTCTGGCGAACCCGGATCTGCGCTGGCTGCGCGAACACGTGCGCGGGCTCGGTTTCAGTCTCCCGACGGGCGTACGGATCGGCCCGGTCGGCGTGACCGGCGTACCACCAGGCCTGCTCGACCTGGACAACGCGGTCAATCTGTCGCTCGGCTATGCCGGGTCGCAACTCGAGCCGGTCTTCGAGGGCGACCTCACCGGGTTGTCGATGAGCTTTCCGAACGGCGGCATGCCATCGGTCACCCTGATCGCGCACGACCACCTGCACCGGTTGGCCCAAGGCTCGGCCGCCCGCGGGTTCGGGCTGCTGCCCGACTTCCTGGTCGCGTCCATCCTGGCCGCGGAGAACCTGCTGCTGCCCTCGATCGACCCCACGATCATCGGGGCGTCGACGGCGATCGCGGCGGTCAACTTCGTGTTCGGTGGTAGTGGACGCAAGCAACGCGGCCAGAGCGACCTGCAGTTCCTGGCCGAGATCGCGAACTCGTACGACGCCGACTTCTGGGTGGAGGGCAACGTTCTCTACCTGTCCCGGTTCCTCAAGGAGTACACGCCGAGGATGTCGCTGGCGTGGGGCCAGTCGCTGCTCGACTTCGCACCGCGGATCAGCACGGTCGGCCAGGTGGCCGGGGTCTCGATGAAGTTCACGCTGCGGGAGATCCCGCTCGACTTCCTGGTCACGGTGTTCTGGGACTTCGACCGCGAGACGCTGGGGGTCTCGGTCCTGCCCGGGGTCGCCGCGGCCGCGGGCCTGCCGTTCTCCGGACCAGCGCTCACCGTCATCGACCAGCCGATCGCATCACCGGCCGACATCACCACGAGTGCGTTGCGGATCTACAGCGACTTGCGGCGGCGATTGAACAGCAGGCTGACCGGCTCGGCCTCGGCGATCGGCGACCCGGCGATCCGGGCCGGCGCCGTGATCCGGCTGGAGGGGCTCGGGCCTGACTTCAGCGGTGACTACCGGGTCACCGCGGCGACCCACACGATCGACACCGGCGGCTACCGGACGAACTTCGAGGTCTGCAAGGAGATCCTGCCATGATCGAAGAGGTACTGGACGCCCGCGCGAGCGAGCAGGACGAACTGCAGAAGAAGTTCTACGGCGTCGTGGTCGGCAAGGTCATCCTCACCACCGACCCGTTGATGCTCGGCCGGGTCAAGGTGCAGGTGCCGTTCATCGACTCCGCCGATCTGGCCGCCTGGGCGCGGGTCGCGACGCCGATGGCCGGGCTGCTGTCCGGCCAGTACATGATTCCCGATCCGGGCGACGAGGTTCTGGTCGCGTTCGAGCACGGTGACGTCAACGCGCCGTACATCCTGGGGTGTTTGTGGAACGCGACCACGCCGCCACCGTTGCCCAGCCCGCTGCCGCAGATCCGCGCGATCCGTACGCCATTGGGCAATCAGGTGGCCTTCCGGGAAGCGCCGCCCGCGATCACCCTCACGACGCCGGACATGACCCAGGCTGCAGCCGGTCTGCCGCCAGGGATCACCTTGGCCAGCAACACGATGATCACCCTGCAATGTGGCGCGACCCGGCTGGTGCTCAGCCCGGCCGGGGTCACCATCACCGCGCCGGCCGTCACGGTGACAAGTACGGGCGCTGTGTCCACCAGCGGCACCAGTGTCTCGGTGACCGGTTCCGGCGCGGTGAGTCTCAGCGCCGGTGGTGCCTGCAGCCTGACCGGCTCCATCGTGAAGATCAACTAGGAGTTCCGATGCCCTTCGCAGCCCGGGTGGGCGATCCGACCGCCCACCCCGGAACCGTCACCGGACCTGGGGTGGCGAACGTCCTGATCGCCGGAATGCCCGCCGCGGTGGTCGGCGACATGCACGCCTGCTCGATGCCGCCGACCGCGGGTCCGCATCCACCGAGCCCTTTCCCGACCGGAAGCACCACCGTCCTGATCGGCGCCCGGCCGGCGCTACGGATGGGTGACATGGCCGGATGTGGTGCGCCGATCATCGCCGGTGCGCCGACCGTGCTGATCGGAGGCTGACGTGGCACCCGGATCGGAACAGGCCTTCCTCGGGGTGGGCTGGGCCTTCCCGCCGTCGGCCGGCCCGAACGGTGATGTCAGCGTCGCGGCGTACGAGGAAGGCGTCCGGCAGGCGATCCGGATCATTCTCGGCACCTCGCCGGGGGAGCGGGTGATGCGGCCGACGTTCGGCGCGGGCCTGCGCGACCTGGTGTTCGAGCCACTCAGTACGACGACGATGGCGCTGGCTCGGTATCGTGTCGAAGTGGCGCTGGCCATCTGGGAACCCCGGATCGACGTCCGCGAGGTCGTGGTCCGGGCGGCTCGGCAGGACAGCCGGATGGACATCGAGGTGTCCTACCTGGTCAGGTCCACCAACACCTTCTACAACCTCGTCTACCCGTTCTACCTGCTCGAGGGTGGCGAATGATGAGCCGGGTTCCCGTCGTCGGACCGCACGACCCCGAGGAGGTCTACGCGGACCTGCTGCAGCGGCTGCCGGGATTCGAGCCCGGCTGGTCGGTGGGGTCCGGGCCTGGGGCGGCGCTGTTGCGCGCCTACGCTCGCTTCCTGTCCACCCTCGGCGACCGGCTCGACCGGGCTCCGGACAAGAGCCGGTTGGCGTTCCTCGATCTGCTCGGCGTCTCCCTGCTGCCGGCGAAGCCCGCTCGTGCGCCGGTGGTGTTCAGCCTGCCGCCCGGTGGTGGAGACACCCGCGCACCGGCTGGGTCTCAGGTAGCCGCCACGGTCGCCGACCGGGTCGAGCCGCTGGTCTTCGAGACCGAGGCCGATACCGGTCTGTGCGCCGCGCGACTGGTCGAGGTGGCGACCGTCTGGCCGGGCCAGGATTCCTGGGCCGACCACGGCGCCGCTGCCCGGTCCGGGTCGCCGTTCACGCTGTTCGATCCGTTGAGTCCCGTACCGCATGAGCTCTATCTCGCCCATCGCACGCTGCTGGCGTTGTCGGGTGCCGTCACCGTCGAGGTCACGCTGGAGTTGTCGCAGGTGGCGCCGGCGCCGATGGACATGGTGTGGGAGTACTGGGACGGGGAGACCTGGCGTGCCTTCAAAACGTTCGTACCGGTGGCGACCGCCATCAACAGTGACAGCGTCGACGGGACCCTCGGCCTGACCCGCAGCGGCACGGTCCGGCTGGTGGCCGACTGCTCGAAGTCCGAACCCCGCATCGTCGCCGGGATCGAGTCGCACTGGATCCGCGGCCGGCTCGCCGCCGTGCTGCCGCCGAACCGGGCCGGTGCGCGACCTGCCGTCGATCGGGTCCGGCTGCGCTCGGTCGTTGCCCCGAGCATGGGCGTGATCCGGCTGGCCGGCCCGGACGGGGGCCGTGACCAACAGATCTGGCTGTCGTCGTCCGGGCTGTCCGGGCAGGGGATCGATCTGAGCGACGCGTTCGCCGTACTGTCCGATCCCACCGAGCCGGACAAGACGTACCCGACCCAGAGCCTGGCCTCCGGCTCGGCCCAGTGGGACGGCATCGAGTACCACGACTACACCGTGCAGGTCACCGTGCCCGGGTACACCACCCTGGTCCAGACCATCACGCCCGTCGCGGGCGCGAGTATGTACTTCCTGGTCACCGATTTCAGCGGCCTGGCGCTCGACAAGGCGGTGAACGACGGGCTGCCCGTGGACCTGACGACGACCTTCTTCCCGTTCGGGCAGAACCCACAGACCGGCAGCGTCTTCGCGATCTCGCTCGCCGAGGCGATGAGCAAGCCGCTGGCGACGGTCAGTTTGCTGTCGGTGGCGGCCAGCACCGGCCGGCTCACCAGTGCGCCGACCGGCGTCACGGTCACCGACCTGGTGCCGAAGGTGGTGGGCGAGTACTTCGACGGCCGCGGCTGGTCCGACCTGGGGATCGCCGAGTCGACGGTGCTCGGGCTGTTCACCGCGGACTGGCAGAAGCTGATCACCTTCACCGTGCCGGCCGATGTCGCGCTGACCGAGCTCGCCGGCGAGGAGGCGCCCTGGATCCGCTTCCGGATCACCAATCAGACCTTTGGGGCGACGCTGACAACGAACTGGGAGGACTCGGGCGGAGCCCACCACGACTTCCGGGTGGTCGAGCCGAGGCCGCCTGTTCTCGGCAGCCTCCGGGGCGGGTACGTCTACCGCTCGCCGCAAGTGGTGCCCGAGGCGTGCCTGGCCTACAACGACTTCAGCTACATCGATCACACCGCGGCGGCCAGGGACCGCGGTTCGGCCTTCGCGCCGTTCGTCCCGGTGCGCGACATGACACCGACCCTGTACTGCGGGTTCGACCGCAGACTGCCCGCCGACGTCGTCAGCATGTATCTTGACGTGGCTGAGACCGAAGGGCTCATCAGCGGCCCTGGCCTGGTCTGGGAGCACTGGAGCGGGACGGAATGGGTGGCCGTCACGGTCCGGGACGAGACGGCGAATCTGGCGCTGCCCGGGATGGTCGCAGTCGCCTCGCCGGGCGCGGTCCCGCCCCCGCTGGTGTCGGTGCTCACGGCATCCCTGACGACCGCTGAGCTCGTCGACGAGGTGGCCGCGTCGTCCTTCCGGGCCGGAGACCTGGTCACCGTGTTCACCGACACCGCGTCGGAGACTGTCACGGTGGCCGAGATCAACGGCCCGACCGTGATGTTCACGACGCCACTCAGCCAGGAGTACAGCCGGGCCTTTCTGACCATTGCCGGCCTGCCGAGGTTCGGCACACCGCGCGATGCCTGGTTGCGGGCCAGACTGCGGATCGACGGTGAGCCGCGACAGGCCGAGCTCGGCGGGCTGTTCCTGAACGCGGCGTGGGTGGCGCAGGTGCAGACCGTCCGCGGCGAGGTCCTCGGTGGTGGCACCGGGCAACCGGGACAGGTCGTGACGTGCCGGCAGACTCCGGTGCTGCCGGGGCAGGTACTGGAGATCCGCGAGCTGTCCGGCGCTCGCGCCGATGTCGAGCAGGAAATCCTCCGGGCCGAGGTACTCGCGGCCGGACTCGGGGATGATGCGCTTCGCCTGGTCACCGATCCCCGGACCGGCCGGACCACGGAGGTGTGGGTTCGTTGGATCGAGCAACCGAACCTGCACTTCTCCGGTCCTGGCGACCGGCATTACGTGATCGAGCGGTCGCAAGGCCGGATCGTCTTCGGTGACGATCGGCACGGCCGCATCCCGCCGGCCGGCACCGACAACGTGCGGATGGCGAGCTACCTGTCCGGTGGTGGTGCCCAGGGCAACGTTCCGGCCGGGGCGATCTCGCAACTGCTCTCCGGGATCCTGGCCACGTCCGTGTCGAACGTCCGCGCGGCCGAGGGCGGCGCGGACAACGAGACCGTGGACGCGGTCGCGGCGCGCGGTTCGGGCCTGGTCCGCAGCCGGGTGCAGGCCATGACTCCAGCGGACTACGAGGCATTGGCGCAGGAGGCATCGCCTGCGGTGGCCGTCGCCCGAGCCCTGCCGTGTACCGACGCGGCGGGTCGCCCGGCGCCGGGGTGGGTGCGGATCGCGATCGTTCCGCACAGCTTCGACCCGCGGCCGATGCCATCGTTCGGATTGCGCCGGGAGGTCGAGAACTACCTGCGCGCCCGGTGCCCGGCCTCGATGGGCGGGCAGGTGACCGTGGTGTCACCGCAGTACCACCCGGTCGGCGCCTCGGCCACCGTCGTACCGGTCGACCTGGATCAAGGTGGTGTGGTGATCGCCGCCGTGAGTTCTGCGTTGACCGCCTTCCTGCATCCGCTCGGTGGTGGGCCGGACGGGCGTGGTTGGCCGTTCGGGCGGGACGTCCACCTGTCCGACGTCGCACGGTTGATCGAGCTCATCCCCGGTGTCGACCACCTGGAGGCCGTCGAGTTGCTGGCGGACGGCATCCCTCGGGGCGACGTTGTCGCGGTACCGGCGGAGCGGATCGTGGTCTGCGGCCCGCTGGTGCTGCGTCTCGCGGGAGGGGAGAGCTGACATGCCACTCCCCTTGCCGAACCTCGACGACCGGCGCTGGGCCGATCTGGTCGAAGAAGGCCGCGCCCTGATCCCGCGGTACGCACCTGGCTGGACGGACCACAACGTCTCGGACCCGGGCATGACGCTGCTCGACCTGCTGGCCTGGGTGATCGAGGCCGATCTGTACCGGGTGAACAGGGTGACGGATCGCTTCCGGCGGAAGTTCCTCGCGCTCGTCGGGCTCACCGCCTCACCACCGCGGCCCGCCGTGGCAACGGTTGCCCTGAGCACCGTTTCCGGCGTACCGCGGCAGCTTCCGGCGGGGACTGTGCTCTCGGCGGGCGACGCCCCGCTGCTGTACCAGCTTGATCGCGGGGTCACCATCACAGGACTGACGGTTGCTGCGGTCCAGGTCGCCAGCACTCTCGCCGACGGGACGTCGCAGGTGATCGACCGGTCGGCGGACCTGCGTGCGGGCCAGCCGATCGCCGCGTTCGGTGCCGACCCGGACAGCCGGTCCGAGGCAGCATTGCTGGTGGGTCTCGAGGCCGATCCACCGCTTGTCGCGGGGGAGGTGTTCACCCTCGCCTTGGTGGTGAGCGGGTCCGACGATGCCGATGCGATGGCGGCGGCCGACATCGATCCGCGCGTGCATCACGGTTGCCGCACCCTCTGGGAGTGGTACGACGGCGACACCTGGCAGGCGTTCCCCGCGAGCGCTGTCGTCGACGACACTCGTGCCCTCACACTGAGCGGCGCCGCCAGGATCGAAGTCCCGCCGAGTTGGCCAGGCTCGGTGCTCGGCGCGGTGACGATTCCCCTTCGCTGGCTGCGATGCCGGCTGTCCGAAGGCCGTCCGGACGCCGCGCCGCAGCTGTCCGCAGTCGTCAGTGATGCCGTCCCCATCGTCCAGGCCGTCGCGGCCGTGTCGCGGGCCGGGCCTCTGCGTGGCGAGCCGGCTGAGACGGTCGTCGTCCCCGGTGCGCCGATTCTGCCCGCGTCGCTGCGAGTATGGACCACGGACCCGGATGGCGCGACGGAGCAGCGATGGTCTGCCGTGGCCGACTTCGACGCGGCCACCGCGAAGGATGCGGCGTACACCGTGGATCCGGTCACCGGGACGCTCACCTTCGGCGACGGCGACCACGGTCGTACGTTGCCGAGTGGACACCACGCCTGGGTCAGTGCGGATCTGACGGCCGGCGCGTCCGGGACGCCAGGCCCGCTGGCAACCTGGGAGCTCGCCGATGATCCGCGCAACCGCGCCGTATTCGGCCCGGACGTCGATCTCGGCATCGTCCGTGCGGACCTGGCCATCACCCTGGTCGCATCCTCGGTCCGGCCGGGATCCGACGCAGGCGATCTCGCCGAAGCCGAAGGCCTTGCCGCCGAAGAGTTGTGGGCGCACGAGCGTCTCCTCGAAATCGCCACCGGCTCCCCGCCGTCGCTCGATCAGGTCGGCTCCGAAGTCGTTCTCGGCCGCGCTGCCCCCGACCGGGCCGGCACCCTCATCGACTTCGAGCGGTTGGCCCGTGGAGTTCCTGGTACGTCGGTGGCCCGCGCCCGCGCGTGGTCCGCGCTGGACACCGGGCACCCGTGCCTGGCTGCGCCCGGAACCGTGGCCATCGTGGTCGTGCCGTCGGTACCGGCGGCGCGTCCCGAGCCCACCCCGGGCCTGCTCCGGACCGTCCGCGCGTACCTGTCGGCCCGCCGTACGCTCGGGACCAAGTTGCAAGTCGTCGGCCCGCGGTACGTCGAAGTCGCGGTGGCGGCGTCCGTCGCGGCGATCGAGGGTGCGGATCGCCTCCGGATCAAGGCCGAGGTGACGACGGCGCTGACGGCGTTCCTCGATCCGTTGTCCGGAGGACCGGCCGGTCTCGGTTGGCCGTTCGGGCGCGACGTCGTGCGCGGTGAGGTCCTGCAGATCGTGGCATCGGTCCCCGGCGTGAACTACGTGGTGGGCCTCGAACTGACCGCGCAGACGCCCGGCTGCCCACCGCTGCCCGGCGGCTGCGGCAACGTCGCGGTCGCGCCGACCATGCTGGTTGCCTCGGGCAAGCATCAGGTGGAGGTGAGCTGAGATGAGCAGCACGGAGTCGATCCGGCGGATCACCTGGCTGGACAAGCAGCGGCTGGAGGCAGCTGACCTCGCGGACCAGCACGGCCGGGAGGCCTTCACCCGCAGGCTGCACACCAGCATCGTGCACGACGCCTGGGGGATCGCGCTGGGCTTCGGGGTCAACGCCTACTCGCGTCGGGGCGAGCTCACGGTCGCTCCGGGACTGGCGTACGACCGGCTCGGCCGCGAAGTGGTCAGCGGGCGTTCGATCGAGATGCCGCCCCCGGAGCCGTCGAGCGATGGGGTCAGCCACTGGTTCGATCTGGTGATGCGATGGGCCGGCCTCGAAGACCTGCGGGCCGGACGTGAACCTGCTGATTCGGCGGTCTACGAGGAGCACCCGCTGCTGCGGTGGGCCGACGCAGGCCCGGCGCAGTACCAGAACGGCATTGCGACCCACCCGTCCCGGTACGGCGATGGCGTCCGGCTCGGGCTCGACCTGCCGTTGGCGCGGATCCTGATCAACCCGGACGGCGGAACGGACCAGCTCGACCTGTCCACCCGGCGTACGGCGCACGGACTCGCGCGCCCGCACATCGCCGGCGGGACGATCCGGCAGGGAGTCGTCGACCTCGACCCGGGCAGCGATCATCGCCGGTGGAGCCTCTTGGTGGATACCGACGAGGGCGGCTTCACCTCGGCGGACACGACGTACCTTGTCGCTCTCGGTGCACATCCGTGGGGGGAGACCTCGGGGTTCAACTCCGGTGACGCCGGCGAGGTGGTGTCGGCCCGCGAGGTGTTGGCCGACCAGTTGCCGTACGGACAGGGGCCGTTCCTGGAGGTGTGGGATCGAAGCCGGACGCGGTTCCGGTTGACGGTTCGTCACGGTCTGCCCGAGCGGCACGCCTTCCGGGCCTCGATCCGGATCGACCTCAACCCCGTGCCGGTGCACTGGGTCGGCATCGAATGGTCCGGCCGAGCCGCACCGGGCACATCTCGTATCGCCGGCTCTGTAGGAGGTCCGCAGTGACCACGGAGAACGACATCCCGATCCTGACCAGGCCGGCCTTCTTCTCGGGACAGCAGTTACGGGCGGCTGATCTCGGCGCGCTGACGGCGTACCACCGTGAGCTCTCCTGGCTGCACAACCGCAGTCTGCACAACTGGGGGCTGGCCACCGGGTACTCGGTCACCGGGCGCACCGGTGAGAGCCAGGTGGTGGTAGGCGCGGGGTTCGCCCTCGACAGCCAGGGGCATGAGCTGATCCTGACCGAGGAGCAGATCCTTCCGGTCCCGGCGGTCGCCGGTGACGCGAAGGGTGATCCCGCGACGTATTTCTTGACCGTGTCCTGGCTGGACGACGAGGACATCGACGCCGAGGTACGGACCGGGATCTGCGGGACGTCGGGTGCGGTCCGGCGGCCGGAGACCGTGAACCTGCGCTGGCAGGACCCGAACGACCGGATGCCGGGCAGTGCGTTCCGGCCGGGGCTCGACGTCGTACTGGCCAGTGTGGCGGTACAGCGGTGCCGACTGGCCAGTGATGTGTCGGGCGCCGAGCGGCGCAACGCGATGCCCGAGGAGATTCCGTACGTCTTCTCGGGTCAGACGCCGCCCGGCGGAACCGTCTGGCGGTTCTGGCCCGACGACAAGTCGCCGATCGGAGTGGCGACCCAGGTGAGTACGGCGGAGGCCGGCTTCGGCGCGACCCCGCGGTACCTCGCGCACGTGATCGGACCGAGGGATGTCGAGTTCGGCATCGAGGGCGGTGAGCGTGGTGTCGTCGAGGGCTATCCGGACGTCGCCGGGGCCGGGGCATCTGGCTTCGAGCTCCGGGTGATCCTGCCGCTCGAGGGCTACGCCGGGCAGGGCGACAACACGGTGCGGCTCAACCCGGCAGAGGTTGTCCACGACTCGAGCTTCCCGCAGATGCTGAGCGTCCAGCTCGGCTGGCACGTCGTGTGGGTGGGGGTTGAGGGCTGATGGTGACGACCTCGACGCAACGTCCGACGTACCGGTTCTTCAACACCGGCGACGGGTGGCCGGGCCTTGGCACCGACGGGGTGACGATCGATGCCGACGGCCGGCTGGGACTGGTCGTCGTACCCGGCGTGGACCCGGCCGGTCAGGTCTGCTTGCCGGTGCTGACCGAGACGATCGGCCCGCGCGGACACCGGTACGTCGTGCAGCCGGACACGGGCACGGTTTTGGTCGTCGATCCACCGTCGGGGCAGCCGGTTGCGGTCTGGGGGCCGTTCGCCGGTCCGTCGTCCGTCGTTGGCGATGCGGATGCTGTCTTTGTCGTCGAAGCCGACGCGCGGGCGATCACCCGACTCGACGCGGAAGGGATCGTGGACGAGACGTGGTGGGCCACGATGTCGGCCTGGTCCGGCCCGGTGGTTGCCCTGGGCATCGAGCTGGTCGAGCTGGCAGCCGGGGCTCGTGTCGTCGTTCTCGCCGAGGCCGACGCCGCCGACGAGGGAACCAGGATCCTGGTCGCGGACCTCGGCGGCGCCCAGGACGAGACGGCCGGCGCTGCCTGGAACTCGCTCGAGGAGCGTCGTCGTGACCCGCGGACCGGGCGCTGGCAGGTCGGCAGGGTCGGAGCGCTGACCGGGCTGGCGGTCGATGTGGCCGGTGACCGGCTCGTGGTCGTTGCCCAGGGCGACGTTCTCTGCTTCGACCTGGCCGGCCGCTGGATCGGTCGCGCCGAGACGCCGACCGGGTGGCGAAGCCGGCGGATGTTCGCCGTGCCAGGGCAGTGCGACACGACGCGATACGTCGTCACCGGGGTCGACGCCGGAGCTGCGCTCGTGCTCGACCCGTTCGGCGCGTGGGCCCGGCTTGGAACGTTTGTGTGCGGGCCGATCAGCACCGGTGCGATGCAGGCTGTCTGGCGTGAGCTGCGGGCCCGAACGACGGTGCCCGTCGGTGGCGGACTCCGGTTGTGGACGCTCGGCTCCTTCGACGAGGTGCCGCCGGACGCGGACAGTATTCCTGGTGACCTGAGCGCGCCCTCGACCCTTGCCTGGACACCGCTCCCGGGCGACCCGCGGGGTGCGCTCGTAGCAAGCGAGGCCGCGCCGTACCTCTGGCTCGGCGGACTGCTGACGGGTGACGGGCGGGGGAGTCCTACGGTCGAACAGGTCCGGGTCGATGTCGCCACCGGCTCCTGGCTCTCCTATCTGCCACCGCTGTACGCCGAACCCGGGCCGTCGGCGGAGTTCCTCGACCGGATGCTGCGGTGGTTGCAGAGCGACCTTCGCGACAACGAAGAGCTGCTGGACCAACTGCCGGCTCGCTTCGATCCGCGGGCCGCCGACGACACGGGAACGCGGACGACGCTCGACGAACTGGCCGGCTGGCTGGGCGTCACCCTCGACGAGCAATGGCCTGAGTCACGACGGCGTGCGGTGACGGCCGAGGCCCATCGTCTGCACGCGATGCGAGGCACCGCCGGCGGACTCGAGCGACTGCTGAGCCTCTGCCTGGACGCGCCCGTCGCGGTACTCGATCCGCCGGATTCGGTGAATCTCTGGGTGCTCGACGATGTCGGTGGCCCGCAGCCTGCGCTCGGTCTCTCCACCCGGCTGGCCGCATCGGCACCCGGTGGAGCGGTCGTCGACTCGACCGCCATCCCGGGCGGGTCGACGCTGACGGACGGCACTGACTACGGGGCACCGCTGTACGAGGCCGGTGCACATCAGTTCTGTGTGCAGGCGTACGCCGCGGACCTGCCGGACGTGCGTGAGCTCCAGCGGCTGGTCGATGCCGAGAAGCCGGCTCATCTCGTCTACCACCTCTGCCTGATCGATGCGGCGGCCCGGGTCGGATTCCAGGCCCGGGTCGGCGTCGACGCCATCGTGGCCGGCCCCGCCGGTGACCTGGTCCTCGATACCGGTGCCGGTCTCGGGCTCGACTCGGCCCTGGATCGCGAGAGCCCGCCGGATCCCGGCCGAAGCGTCCGCGTCGGTGCCGCCGCGCTCGGGAAAGGACTGCAGCTGACATGAATGCCACCCCTGCCTGGACGAGGAGCCGGCCATGACGGAACTCATGCTGAACGAACAGGTGCTCGGTCAGCTCCGGGCGCCGCAGCGGAACCGGTACTTCTACGGCAAGCTGCTCGACGTCCGGCAGCTCGAAGTCGAGCAGACGTACGGCGTCACCCAGCGCCGGCTGATGAACCGGCTGGGACTCGGGTCCGGGGTGCTGTGCGGTCTGCGGCTCGAGCCCGGCGAGCGCGGTCTGCTGGTACGTCCCGGGGTTGCCATCGACGGCCTCGGTCGCGAGATCACGGTGCCGGCCAGCTACTGCGTGGAAGATCCCGCCCAGCCCACCGACGACAACGGCCGCCCGGTCGGGGACAAGGTCCTGGATGGTCCGGTGACGCTCTACCTCTGCTATACCGAGTGCGCCGCCGATCCGGCGCCGGTGCTGGTCGGTGACTGCGACAGCCGCAACGGATTCGAACCGGGAGTCACGGTCGAGCGCTTCAAGCTCATCGTTCGCGAGGGCCTCCCGAGCCGGCTGCCCGGCCTCACCGATGAAGAGTGCGCCGCGCTCTTCCCCACACCGCTGCCCTCGCAGTTCGATCTGCGACGAGCCACATGCAGCTTGCTGGACCATGACTGTGCGCCGCCCGACGAGAGTTGTGTCGCGCTGGGCGTCGTACGCATCGATGCGGCCGGGGCTCCAGCCGCGGTCGAGATGTGCGAACCACGGAACACGATCTACAGCAACAGCCGCCTCTTCGATCTCCTGGCCTGTCTGGCCGAGATGTTCGCGAAGTGCTGTGCCGTCACCGAGCTCAGGTACGTCGCCGGTGACGCCCAGCGGGGTAAGCCGGGCGATCGGCTACCCGACCCCCTCCAGGTCCGAGTGGTCGACCACCTGAATCGGCCGATCGGGGAAACGGACGTCACCTTCCACGTTCAGGCCGGCAATGGCAGGGTGAGCGACGGGGCGACGGTCGCCGACCGCGTCGTTGTCGTGAGCGGGCCGGACGGATCGGCCGGAGCTGCGCTCGAACTGGGGCCGGATCCGGGTCCGGTGTCGGTCGAGGCGACCCTGGCCGACGGAGCCCGGGTCGTGTTCTCCGCCTGGATCACCGGTGAGCGGCCCCCGCCCGTGCGGCCACCGGTCGTCGTCGGCCTGCGGCCCAGGCCCGCCGAGGTGATTGTCGTGGACGACGGTGACGCGGGCACTGCCTGGGCCAAGGAACCGATGCTGCGGGTGGCCTTCGACCAGGAGATGGACGGCGGGAATCTTCGCGCTCCCGACGACTGGCTGCGGCTCTGGATCGTGACACCACCGGGAGACGCGAAGACGACGCTGATCCAGCGGTTCGCACTCGGTCTGGCCGACGTCGGGACGGGCCCCGACGGCTTCACGGCGACGTACACACTGGATGCTCCGATCATCGACCTGTCGCCGGCCGCGGCGTTGGTGCAGATCCGGGCGCGGGGTACGTCGATCGTGTCGGCCGACCCCACTGCGGTGCTTCTGGACGCGGAGTTCGCCGGCAGCCAGATCCCGGACGAGTTGCTCGAGAAGATCTGGGAGATGGTCGAGCAGCGGATTCCGCGTGAGGTGTGGGACGCGATGGTCGACACCGGGGCGACGCTGCCGAAGTCGGGCGACGGCGTACCGGGTGGTCTGTTCCACGCGTGGTTCGAGCTCGTCCGCGAGCTTGGCTGAGGAAGGACGGGAAGCGATGACGAACGAGACCTTGAGTGGCTGCGGTTGCGGTGGGTCGGCGGTGGCGGTCGGCTCGGCGGCGGTCGCGAGTACGACGGGATGCACCGGCTTTGCTTCGGTGAGCCGGGAGCGGACGCGGTACTTCGCCCGTCAGCTCGTCGGGGCGGACGACCTGACCCAGGACCAGCTCTACCAGCGGGAGAAGTCTCGCCGGCACAACCGCATGCTGCACGGCTGGGGCATCGTGTGCGGCGCGCGGGTGCGATTGGGTTCGGTCCCGTGCGAGGTGGTGGTGGAAGCGGGCTACATCCTCGGGCCGTACGGCGACGAGATCCAACTCGACGCAGCCATCGCCGTCGACGTCTGCAGTGAGGACCTCGACGGCAACGTCGCCTCGTCCTGCGGACCGGTCGAACCTTGGTGTGCCGACGTCCGGGTCGATCGCCCGTCCGGGCGCCCGGTCTACCTCGCGGTCGCGTACGCCGATTGCCTGTCCCGGCCGGTACGCGCGGTGTCGGACGGCTGCGGCTGCGACGACACGTTGTGCGAGTACAGCCGCATCCGGGACTCGTACCGACTGGTCGTCCTAGACGACCTACCGTCGACCTACCCGCCCGGCGCGAAACCGCCTGAGGTGAGTCATTCGGTGTCCTGCCCACCACGCGCCGACGCGAAGCAGGGCTGCAACTGCCCGCAATGCGCGACCTGCCCAACCGCGCCGTGGGTGATCCTGGCCGACCTCACCGTCGAGGGCGGAGCGATCACGACCATCGACTGCGACAGCCACCGCCGGTACGTCGCTTCGTTCGGCAGCTTCTACTTCTCCTGCGAGGCCGAAGCACCGCCGAGGGAGCGCGAGATCCGGACCAAGCTCGAGCGCTCCCTCCGCCCGGAGGCGATCAAGGCCTTCGAGGAGGCCGGGCAGCTGACGACGGCACCCGTCGGCAAATGGACCGGGGACCGGCTGTCGGTGGAGGGCATCGATCAGAACTCGGCTATAGGCCGACGGCTGAAGGAGCTGACCATCGCCGAGATCGCGGCTCAAGGCAGGGCCGCCTTCGTCGATGCGATGGTTTCAGCCACATCCAGGCCGCGCCGCGCCAAAGTGGCCGATCAGGCCGACGATGTCTGGACCAAGGCCGCCGATGTCATCATCACGCTCTCATCCACATGACGACAATCGGCGCGCGACCTCTACCCAAACGCGTACACCTGGCGACACCACGTCGTCTATGCCGCGACCGCGACCCCAGGAGTCCGGGACTTGTTGATCTGGGTTCGTACCTATCCGGCGCGCGGCGATCGTGGTGGACGCCGGATAGGCACCACTGCAGAGCCCACAGATGAGAAAGGGTTCATGTCCCTAGGGACATGAACCCCCACGTGTCCGAGGACAGACACACACCCTAACCACACGCCTCGACCTCGACTCTGATTTCGTCGGCCGAACCCCGTAACCTCGGATTTGCCGCCGGCGCTGTCCAATACCTGCCAGCATCTGCCGACGTAGCGCGTGTCCAGCGGACTTGTGATCCTTTCCCCTATAAGAGCCCCGAGCGGGACGACTTATACGCCCTGCGCTTGCCGGGTGGGAGGTTCCGCTTCGGTTGTGGTTGCGGCACACTAGCGGCAGGGAGAACTTGTGGATTGCGCTGACGCATTCACGCGGGTTCGGGATGGGGACTTGATGTCTGCGGAGCAGTACAACGAGCTCGTGAAGAGCACGACGGGGTTTCGGGGCGCTTATCCGCTCGTGGTTCCGGTGAAGGTCGGCGACTACTTCGAGCTGAGCAAGCAGGGCGTGCTGGTTCATCTGGGCAACGTGTTCAACTGGCCCGGATGGAAGGATGCGATCCCGGTCGACAAGGACAAGATCAAGGGGTCCGAGACCTACTACGCCGGGTGTGAGCGCGAGAAGGCGGTCGAGGGCGGTGCCGGGGTGAAGACTCCCGTCGGCCTTGGCGCGGAGGCGACCGTATCCTTGTCCTTCTCGCGAGCCGGAGGTTTTGCGCTGTCCTACGAGGCCGCCTGGCGACACAAGGTTCGTGAGGTGCCGGAGGTTCAGCGCCAGATCGTCGCCCTGGCGAAGAAGGAACAGTGGCAGGAGGAGTGGGTTCTCGTCACGGAGGTGATCGAGGCCAAGGCCGCGACGCTCGTGGTGTCCGCGGCGAAATCGTCCAAGTTCTCGCTGCACGCCAATGCAGCGTTGCCGTGGGCATTGGAGAAGGTTGGCATCTCGGATCCCAAACTGGGGTGGACCGCGTCGAGTTGGCAGGGATCGGGGTTCAGTTCGCTGTGCAAGCCAGGAACTCCGCTGTACCACTGCGTGAAGGTGAAAAAGACGCTGTTCGGGCGCTTCAAGTCGCAGACTCTGGGACTCGAGGACTTTGATGAGGTTTTCACGGATGATCCGTACGGCTGACGCGGCGTCTCGGAGGTCTTGATGGACGTCAGGGCTCTGGAGGACGCACTGGGCGGCCGCCCTTTCACGATCTTGTCAGTCACGGATGAGAGTCCGACGGCTCTCGCTGCGCTGCGAACATTGGGCAACGTCCAGATTCAGTTGGTCGGCTCGAACGCCGAAGCGGCGGCCCTGGTCGGCGTGCGCGACTTCAACCTGGTGGTGGTCAACGAAGAGGACGACTGGGATCAGGTCAGGGACTTGATCGGTCGCGTCCGCGCCGGGACGACAGCTTCGATCGTCGTCCAGGGAGACCGTGCCGGACGCATTGACCGCCTCCGTGCGGTGCTCGCGGGCGCCGACTCGTACGTCGAGCCGGGCGACGACTGGTCCTTCCAGCCGCTGCTCGAGTCAGGCGAGCGGCCGGACGAGAAGCTTCAGCGGCTGTTGGGACGGCGGTTGGCGCGATTCGGCGGCCAGGTCGCTGACGAGATGATCAGCCAGATCCAAGAACACGTCGCCACGGCGGGGGATAACACCAGTCTCGGCGACGTCGTAAGGATGGCTGCCGGCGAGGTGAGCATCGGCCGAGCAAGACCGATCGCAGCCGCCACCATGCCAGTGATTCGCCGACTTCTGGCCGACACGACTCTAAGTTGGCCTGACGCGGTATTCAGCAATGTGGGATCTCACTACCGTCCAAAGGGCGGAGATCTCGAGATCCTCCGACCTGATGAGCTGTACTGGAATATCCGTTTCCCCGAGCATGCAGACATTCTGCGTACCCAGCCGCACGTTGTCGTCGGCGGTCGCGAGTACCCGCTGCAGACGGCGCTAGAACGAACAGCTTGGCTCGATGGCTTGAGCACCAGCGTCTCTGCCGAGCAGTTGCAGGGAAAGAAGATCGTTTACGCGTTCAATGCCACGAACGGCTCCTTCAAGCTCCCCGGTGATAGTCAGGACTGGCACCAGGTCGTCATGTCGGCTGAGTTCCAGTGCACCGAGGAAGGCACCGCACCGCTGGACGTCAGCTACCGCGCCGGACACGTCGGTGAGGCAAGGATCGAGGCGCTCCTCTTGGTCGATGGTGGAAGTGTCGCCCGCCAGACGATCGAACTCGAGGTGCGCGGCGCGAAGGAGCGCCTCGAACGCCGACGGACTCGCGGTCGCGGATCGTTGCCCATCTCGATCGCGGCGATCACTGAGCCCGCCGGCGCGGATGTCGGCCTCCATCTCGAACCGCAGAGCGCATGGCTTTGGGCAGACGGCCGGCTTCAAAGTCGATTCGTGTGGAGTCAAGATCTTCCCAGGCAAGTAGATCCGGTCGCTCGACAGGCCTATCGGGAGCTTCGTGGACTGTCTGAGAAGTTCGCAGCTGGGACCGGCCTCGCACTTCTCGGCCAGGACGGCGACGACGCTCTGGTTGCACTAGCCATGATCGGGAGCAGACTGCACCAGCGGGTGTTCACCACCTGGACCGACCGGCCGGCACCGGCGAAGATGCAGCAACTGGCCGATGACCTGAGCCGGCTGGGAGATCGCGAACATCCGCCGTTGATGCAGTTGGTGACGAGCGGCTACTCACTTCCGTGGGGCATCTTGTACGACCGGCCGCTGAAGAAGAACGCCGGCGTGAAGGAAGTTGATCCTGCGGGCTTCTGGGGTATGCGCTTCGACATCTACCGAGACGTCGTTCCGGCGCCGGTTGGGATACTGCCACGGCGAGGGCGCCGTTGCCGACTGAAGCCCATCGTCGGCGACACCGTTCCCAGAGGTAGGCAACAGCTTGCCTTCATCGAAGAGATGGCTCAGGCGCTCAAGGATCCTGAATCGGTCGTCCAAGACCCCTCGAGGTCTCCGAAGGAGGTCCGAGCCTGGGCCGAGACCGATGAGCCGAGCGACCTGCTGTACCTGTACTGCCACGCGGTGCCGGTTGACCCGGCGACAGTCGATATCGCAAAACCCGACAAGAGCTCACTCGTGTTCGGACCAACCGAACAAAGCCGTTCACGGATCACGCTGAGTCAGCTGCGGAGGTGGTGGACGCCGGTCCGACCGGCCAATCCAGTGGTCATCCTGAACGCGTGCGCGTCCGGCCAAGGCGACGTTCTCACGGGTGCGCCCTTCGTTGACTTCTTCACCGAGCAATGGGGCGCACAAGCCTTCATAGGCACCGACTGGCCGGTCCAGGCGGCAATCGCCGACGCCATCGGGCGAAAGCTTCTGTCCGAGGTCTGTGATCACCGTGTCTCGCTACGTACCGCACTGCGATCCGCGATCAACGATGCGGCGGCACAAGGCAACTACTTCCCCCTGATGTACGCCATCTACGGCCCGAACAATGTCCAATTCTGCGCTTCCTCTTGAGACCACTCGTCGGCATTTTGCTTCGCATCCCCTTCACCGCCACGCTCGGAGGTCGACGTCGAGTGTTGGGAAGGGCAATGACGATGGGGGATTGGATCGAGATCGTACGGCTAGTGACCTGGCCGCTCGTGGTCGTACTTGTGGTGTTGGTGTTCCGGCGACCGTTAATCCGGGGCGCTGGACAACACTACAGAGGTAAAGATCGCGGCCAGTCCATCAAGATCGCACGCGAACGGTTGGCGTACTGGACAGGCTCATCGGACAGATGGAACGGGCAGAGAACCTGAGGGACAACGGGCCACAGCCGAACTCCACCGCCGACTGATGGATCGCGTGCGGGCCCCTGCGTCGTCGTACTCGACCGTGAACTCCGGATCGAGGTCGTCAGGGCCTAGACCAACGGGTTCAGACAGGGATACCAGCGTTATCTGCGAGGGTGCAATGGATCGTGGCATCGCAGTCTCTCGTGGTCGTTGCGCGACATCCTTCAAGTTAGTCTGCGTCCGTGGGAGATCTCACGCGGCGACCGTCGGGTTCGGTCTGCGTGTTGGGAAATCAGTTCCGATTCATCCCGTGCGTTCGGCTGTCAAGCGCGAGCTTCCAGAAAGACTCGCGCTTGACTATCGTCTCGGCCTTCGTCTTCGGGTCGAAGATCTCGAGGATGGAGTACTGGAAGTTGCCGACGATGTGGTCATCGCCGAGGTCGGCCCGCATCTGCTCAAGCTCGCTGTTGCCGCCGGTGAGGTTGCGCAGGTGCCCGTAGCCGGTCCACCTCCGCCAGAGCCCGTTGGCCTCGCCCGAAGCCGAGCCGACGTACAGGCGGCCGCTGCTGAGGTCCGTGATGGACGTAGACGCCCTTCACGTTCGAGAGCGCGTCCTTCCAGTTCGGTCCGTCGTTGGCGATATGCGCTGGAGTTCGTGGTGCTTGAGCATGACGTTCTGGTAGCCCGGGAACCTGCCGAGCTTGATGTCGGGAGCCAGCTCGTGCACCTCGGGGTTGAGCTTGCTATCCTGCAGGGTCTCGTACCACCGCAGATAGAGGTCGCGGCCGACCGGCTTCTTGAGCTTGATGATGAGCGGCTTGATGTATTCCGAGTGCTGGGGGAGAGAGGTTAGAGCGTACCCCGCGCTGCCGATGAGCTCGGGCACGATCGGCGTGACCCGAAAGAAGCCGTCGAAGATGAAGTACTGGGGTCCGTAGGGGTAGTACTGGGCGAAGCTCAGCAGGTACTGGGCGCGCCCGAGGTTGTTGTTCTGATGACGGTTCATGTCCAGCCAGTCCTCGGGGTTGTCAGCGAGGAGCAGGTCCCACGCCTCGGCGCCGCCCACCCCGGCTTGGATGTTGAACTTGACCTTGGTCAGCCCTGGTTCCGGCACCGTCATGAAGTCCGTGAACCTGATCAACGCCGCTCCCTCGTTCCTCCGACTTCGTGTTCTCACGCTACCGGTGGAACGTGTCCGGCCCGTGGCCTCGTTCGCCACGGAGCCAACGTTCGTGTCGCTGCCGTCAGTGAATGTCGGTGTGTGACATCGTGAATAGGTTGATGCGATGGCAGGGATTGGACGTGCATGGGTGCTCAGGGTGGCGAGATCGCTCGCGTCCGCACTGCCAGAATCTGGGACGCGCGGCGCAGGGCTCTACAACGAGTGCTCGGCAAACAGGATTCAATCTGCGGCGAGTTGTATGAGCGGGCGCTGGACGCTCTGGGCGAGGACCCGCTGACGGACGGTGCGCTCGTCATCGCCTCGCACTGTATCCGTGAGCTTGTCAACCGGCTCGGACGCCTTCGTGGCGACGTCCTTACGGGAAAGGGCCTGGGTCTGACCAGCGCAGTAGAAGGTCTAGCGAAGGTCTGGGCCGTCAACAGTGAGCCAGTCATCCATGCGGCGGAGTCGGGTGAGTCGGCGCCACAATTGGAGCTGACGGCGCTCATCGACTCGGTTCGTTCCGTCGTCGGCAGCTTCGACGCTGGTCGAGCTAGCGCTGTATCGCTGCGGAGTGTGCTTGCAGTTGGCAACTCGGTCGAACTCGACAATCCCACGGTCAAGAGCTTCAAGCGGGCCACTGACGCGTTCGAACGTTTCCGACATCCACAAGGCAACACGCAGGGATGGCCCCGCGACGCCGAACCCTTGCTGCCACATCTCCGCGTGATCGAGGATGCCATCGAAGGGCGCATTGGCAGCTTCTTCGAGGTAGTGGAGGACGTACGAGCGCTCTTGATCGAGGTCAACCGACGGAGCGACGGCGGCGATTGGCAACCTCCGACAGACGAACTATTCGCCCGGGTCATCTCTCGGATCGGTGACCTTCAACACCGGCGGGTCTTCTTTGCAGAACTCCGCAATCCCCTGTGGGTCTCGAGGCTCCTGAAGGCCGGGGCACTGAAGCCTCCGACGGTGCCGCCCGACGATGCCAACGGCTGGATCCCGTGGCCTGCTGGCCCGTATCTCGTCAAGGTTGCAGCCGAGAATCCGCAAGATGTCTCCACAGCCCTCGAGCTGATCCTCCGTCAGCAAGACCAGACTCGGGAAGTGCGCGACTTCGCCGTCAAGTCGGCGGCGCGCATGCCTGCTGAGGTGGTTGCCAGCCTTGTGCCAGTACTCCAGCTGATTCCGGCTGTGACGCTCGACCCGGTCATCGGACTGGGTATTGCGCGGCTCATCGAGAAGCTCGGTCTGGGAGGTCATGGAAAGGCGGCCTTGAGGCTCGGCGGTGAACTCCTGCGCCCACGAGTATCGCCAAGCGGTCAACGCTGGTCCGAGGTCACCGCAGGTATCGAGTCGTATTGGTATGGCGAGGCTGTGGGACATTTCTGCGCCGGCCTGGCAGACAACCCCAGGCTCCTGCCGACCTTGATCAGGTGGCTGAAGCTCGCGCTGGATGCCGAAGGAGCAGATCCCAGCGCCGCGTACGACCTGAGTTATCTCTGGAGGCCGGCCATCGGCGATGCCGGCCGACGCGATGGCCGTCACGACATGCGCGAGGTGCTGGTCGATGCTGTCCGGGATGTCGCCATCGCCACCTTGGCGACCACAGTGACGCCGGAGCAGGTCATCACCTCGCTCGAGGGAGGCGGCTACCAGGTCCTTCGACGAATCGCTCGGCACGTATTGGCTGAAACGGTTACGGGAACCTCACCTGCGCTGGACCTCGCATTTGAACGACTCCTCGACACAGGACCGCTGAATGGCCTAGCGACTCCGCGGGAGTATCTGGAACTCGCCTCCGCGACTCTCCCGCTCCTCGACGACGGTAGATATCGAGAATGGGAAGCGCTGGCCCTTGCGGGGCCGCAGGACAGCGCAGGAAAGCGCGAACGAATCCGTGCGCATCTCAAACCAGGACAAACAGAGGATGGAGTCTGGACGGAGTACGCCGAGCGCTGGCTGCTCGACGTCCTCGGAACAATCGGGGCGGGAGCGCTGCGCGGGCAAGCACACGTACGGCTGGCGGGCCTGACGGCCTCGCTCGGTGCTCCCCACGACCCCTCACTCGCCGGAATCACCGTGGAGCGAGATGGCGCGGCTGATGCTGAAGCCACGAAGCTACGGGGCCTCACCGTCGACGAGATCATAGAGTTTGCCCGCGGCTGGACGCCATCGGGCCGCGGCGAATGGGACACCGACTCGTTCGACGTCGGTCAGGCCTTTGCGAGCGCGGTAGAGGAACGACCACTCGAGTTCTCGCAGCACGCGCATGATGTCGTGGTACTGCCGGAGCTGTTCGTCGGCCGGTTCTTCGACGGACTACGCCAGGCGATCGACTCCGCGAAGACCATCGATTGGCCGATGTTGCTGGACGCTCTGTCTGCAATGCCGGGCGGCCCTTCAGTTGCTGCAGCAACTGATAGGAGGCCTACGTACTCGATCCGTGCAGCCATGTATGTGCTTCAAGCGGGACAAGGCAAAGCGTCGTCGTCGGGCTTCGTGGCGGGTTATGTGGACAAGAGTCTCGACTTCACTCTCCGATACATGGGCGACCCAGAGCCACTACCCGACTCTCCAATGTCCGTAGGTGAGATCGCTGGTGATCCGCTGACTACAGCGTTGAACGCCGTACGGCCGATCGCCGTCGCAACGAGTATCCGACTTGCGTACTTCGCGAAGGCAAAGGAGAGCTCGACTGCGGCTGACATGATCACCCGGGTTACGGAGGCTCTTTCGGGCCTTCTGCAGCCTGAACGCGTGGAGTCATCTGCGCTGGCCGCCGCATTCGGTACGTCATTCGGCCAGCTGTACTGGCTTGTGCCTGAATGGCTGGAGGTCCACTCTGCACAACTTCTCGGGGAAGACTGGTACGGCGACGTCGTGGCGTCGGTTGCCTTGCTCTCCTACGAGCGCCCTCTGTTCCTCAGAGTGATGGACGGCAAGCTCGCGGAATTCATCGCCAGATCGGGTCAAGGCGAGCCCTTCGACTGGACCTGGACGCAGCGCGAGTCGATCATCGAACGGCTGGGTGAGTGCCTGCTGCGACTGGTCTTGCTCGGCGAACGCGACCTGACTGATGAGCTTGTAAGCCAGTACCTCCTTAGCGTCCAAGCGGAAGTCCGCGGCGCGGTGCTCTCCGACATCGGGCGCAGGCTTGCTCAGGACGATCGCGTGCCGGAGGACGTTCTTGCCCGAGCGCGTTCCTTGTGGGACGCCCGTGCAGAGGTCGCGAAACAGGACTCGACTTCGATGGTTGAACTCAAGGACTTCTATACCTGGGTCCACTCGGGCAAGTTCGCGGTCGACTGGTGGCTTCCGCGGCTGCGGGAGGTCGCGCTCTCGACGGACCTGGAGGGCCTGACGTACCTCGGCGAGCATCTGGTGGAAGCCGCTCAGCATGATCCGGCAACCGCCGTCGAGGTGTTGAGCACCGTCGTCCGGCGAGTCACCGTGTCCTGGGCTCGGTACGACCTGATCGAGCACGCACCTCAAGTCATCGCCCACGCTCTGGCCAGCACCGATGAGGCCACAGCGGAAGCGGCGCGTGATTTGATCGACTACCTAGGCAGGGAGGGGTACTTGAACATGTCGGATCTCGTAGCCGAAGCACAGGCTGTCCTGGAAGAGTCCTCGGAGCTTGGTCGAATTGAGGACGGGAACTAACCGACATGAAGGTCGAACCTTGGTTCTCCAAGCACTTCGCAGCAATCCTTCAAATTGCTGTTGGATACTACCTCGCTCTCCCAGTGTTCGCAAGATACTAGCCGCAGTGGAGACAGAAGGTTCGACAATCATAGTACGGCCATTACTGGCTTCTGGGATGACTTGACCGTTGTCGCGGTATTCGGGTGCGGTTGTGTGTCCTGGATCGACAATGGCAAGCAAGGTCGTCGATGTAGCGAAGGAGGGGGCGATGCTGATTCTGGGTTTGACAGCCGATGACAAGGGCGCTCAGCTCGAGGTCCTGGTTCGCACAGTGCTTGAGCAGCAGGGATACAAGAATCTGCGTACTAATCAGGTTGGGGCTGGTGGCAACGAACTGGATGTCGTCGCCACCCGGGAAGCGGCAGTCATTGGATCCGTCCAGGTCACGCCACTCATGTGTGAGGCCAAGGCCTATGCGGACCCAGTGAGCATGCCAGTATGGCAGCGATTCCTGGGTAAACTGCTTATCGAGCGATTCGATGACGTCAATACAATCGGCATGCTCGTGGCGCTCAGCGGTATTAATGGGAATGTGGCGGGTAGTCTGCGAAGCCTCAGGTCTAAAGATTCTGCTCTCTTTGTTTTTGACGGAAGGGATCTGTTAGAACTCGCTGCGCAGCGTGGGGAAGTGGCTGTTGAGAAAGATGTGCGCGAAGCGCTGAATGCACAACTGCGCAGGACTCCAGTCCGATTGGACGCCGTCTACTATGCGGGCGCCCACTATTGGGTCGCGTGGTGGTCAGGGGGTGACTATTCCGTCGTCGACGGTCATGGCGTGATGCTACCAAGCGCGGACGTGGAGAAACTGCGTGGTGCGTTAGAGGGAACTCTCGATGGGACACTTCTCGCGACGGATGAGGCGCGCGCCGAAGCAGAGGAACGTCACAATGCCCGGGTGGGTCTATTGAATAGCCTCTTGCAGGGCGATGAAGTCGTCATGGATGATGTCACGCGGAGTCCCCAAGCTGCGGCGGACCTCGCCGATGAGTCATTCACGTGCCTAAAGGGGGCGAACCTAACGCTTCTTCCGCCTGACGAAATTGGCGCTGCTGAGGTGTCCAGACTGTTTCTCAGTATTTTTGATGACGTCGTTAAAGTTTCGCTTCTTTCGTTCATGGTCGGCCGTCACCATGACAAGTATGTCCGGAGGCTTGTCGACCTACTGCCTGAGATCCAATCCGGGTTCACGCTGGACGAGAATGATATCAGGTCTTTGAGTGAGATCGCCCCGCTGTTTCCTTCTGTTTGGGTGACCCTTGCTAGTGAGAATCCAATGATTACGACCCATCGTAGTGATGCGACGGAAATCATCGACGAGGCGGTGCTGGCAGCCGACCGAGCTGCCTTCTGGGAAGCGGTGGCGACGGCCATCCGATCCGACTTCTCAAACCCCCGACTACGTGGATTCCTCTACGACCATATGGGCGTGGCTGAACTTCAGGAACGAAATGAGCTTTTCGTAAAATGCAAGACGGGTCTGGTGGGCCACACCATTAGGACCGAGGTACGCAACGCCGTCCGCCAATACACCGATGAATCCGTCAGCGAGACTGGCCCGGTGTACGTCATGGTTCGGATGCTGCCCACGATCGAGGAGCCCTGGGATCAGGAGCACCCGCCGCCAGAGTTTCCGCTCGACAACGTTGGGTAGCCGGCTCTCTGGCCGAGGGCGCAGGTCTTCGACCTACGCCTGAGCGACTTCTCAAGCACGGATCCTCATGCGGTGCGCGCGTGGCAACCCACTGATCATGCGTTCGTCAACGTCTCGCGGGTGGACCAGGCGGGCCGGCGCTCTCGGCCTCTTCGGGCCCCATCTAGGCTGCGCTGCCGCAGGCGCTGGTTCGGTCGCGGGGGATAGGTAGTCGCTGGCACGCGAGGCTGTGGCGGGGCTGTCGAGAGAATCTGCGACGGGCGGCGCGAAGCCTGCACTCGGGTGAAGGCGACTGTGCAGGTAGGTCGCATCGACAGCGGCGTTCTCAAGACAACGCGCCTGTCGGGACCTCCAACGCCGCGAGTGCCTGCAAGGCATAAGCGGTTTCAGGTCGGGATCACGATGCAGCCCTGACTACCTCGACTGGGATGGTCCAGGCCCGTAGACGGTCGTGTGTTTCGGCAGCGATGATGCTGACCCATACGGTGCTCTGGCGGCACTGAGGCTAGCTAGGGGGTTCGCCACGTGTCGTTTAACTCTCGGCGTCATGCGGGAGGCAGCGCGCTCATCGCTGCATCACGCCGCAGGGTCGTGCTGGATTGTGCTGCCGCGTCAGGCTTGGCTGGAGAAGTTGCCGCTGTCAGCCTACGAGGGGTCATCGTGGAGCGGGCCGCCGAGGTGAGCCAGTTCGGAGTACGGATCAGCAACGCACGGATTACTGGGCAACTGGACTTGAGCGCGTGTCGTGTCGATTTTCCTATCTACTTTCACGACTGCCGGTTCGTCGAGCCGATCCTGATCGAAGGAGGCGCCCTTCATTCGCTCTTTCTCGTTGGTACGCCGCCGACAGAAGGAAATACCGCGAAGTCGTCGGTGCCGGGCATCCTCGGCAACGGCGTACGTATCCAACGCGATCTCCTGCTGTCACACACCTTGATCACCGGCGCGCATCAGACCACGTCCTCTATCAGCAGTTCATCCGCGGTCTGGCTGACCGAGGCTGAGATCGGCGGCCGGGTCCTCGCCGTAGGCACAGTCATCGACGCGACGGGCGATCGCGCGATCCAGGCAGACAGATGTCAGGTCACCGGTGACGTCAGACTCATTCAAGGCTTTACAGCCAACGCCGAAATCAGGCTCATCGGTGCTCAACTGGGCGGTTCACTGGACCTCGCCGGCTGTCAGCTGGTGCCGCGCAACGGACGCGCCCTAGACCTTGCCGAGGCCACTATAGGAGGGAGTCTGTTCATCAATGACAGCCCTCGACACGCGCCACTGATCCGGGGCCGCCTGGAGCTGGGACGTGCCTCCATCAACGGTCGCGTGCTCGTTCGCGAGGCCACCTTGAGCGCGCCGGCTGCCGGTGTCGGGCGGCACCATTACAACGCCAAGGATCCCGCTCAGCGGCTGGCGATCGTGGCACAGGGGGCCAGCATCCGCGGCGAACTCAGTATCGATGAGAAGACATCGGTGGACGGCGGCATAACCTTCGCTGGGGCAGCGATCGGCGGCGGCATCCTCATCGACGGCGCTACGATCCACAACGCATCTGACGTCGCCCTGGACCTCACGCACGCGGAGATCGGGTCGAAACTCTCCGCCGTGGCAGCGAACATCCACGGGACGGTGGATCTGGATGGCGCCGAGGTAGCGGGTCCGCTCGACCTGACGAGGGCCGAGATCGGCCGACCGGTCAGGCGGTATTGCCTGACAGCAATCCGCGCCGTAGTGCACGGTGACGTGAGGCTGGTCGATGCAAAGATCGGAGGCACCTACCCAGCCACGATCCCTGGAGGCAGCGGTGGTGTCGGCTTCCGGGGAGCTGAGCTCCGCGGAATGTTCAACGCCGAGGGGGCGCAAGTCGTCAGCCCTGGCGATAAGTCCTTGAACCTCCACCAAGCGCGAATCTCGGGCAATCTGCGGCTGTGCAACGGGTTCCGCTCCATTGGCTTCGTAGCCTTGAATCGAGCCTTGGTGGAAGGACGGCTACGGTGCGATGGAGGCACGTTCGAGTGGCATCCCCGGGAAGCGGGAGATAGCCGACTCACCGAGCGCAACGATCGCGCGGTGGCCTTTGAGTCCATCTCAGCGACGTTTCGTGGCGGTGTGGGGCTCGGCTGGTCGATCGTGGGCGCTGTTGACTTTACCGACGCTCGCACCACGTATCTGGCCGACGGGCCAGCACAGGACTGGCCTCTGCATGACAGTTATCTGAGCGGATTCAAGTACGAACGCTATGCGAGCATTTCGATGCACGGGTCAGGAGAGTGGGGATGGAAGGCTCGTGTGCGCTGGCTACGCGACCGCGACCCAGCGGCAAGTGACGAGCCTGGAGATACTGGGCCATGGGAGCAAGCCGCACAGATACTCAAGAACCACGGCGACTCGACTGGCTCCGAGCAGATACTGGTGGCATATCAGCGGACGAAGCGTCAACGGCGGGTCGGATGGGCTCGCAGTCGCCTGCTGCGCGGGCTGGACAGGATCTTCAACGATTGGTTCCGTGGATACGGCTACCGGCCACTTCGAGCGCTCATCCCGCTCGCGCTGTTGGTGATCGCTGTCGCCGGCCCACTTCTCCCGGCTCGCGAGAGCCAGGTCATGCGTGCGACGGATCCATCGGGTGTTGTCTATACACCGCGAGGGGAGTTGAGCCTGGTCGAGTCCGGTCAGCAGCCAGGCGAGACGTGCGGCAAGGGCAAGGTGCGCTGTTTCAATCCCTGGCTGTACGCCGTCGACACTGTCGTACCCATTGTCGACCTGAAACAACGTAGTACTTGGTCTCCGAGCAGCGACGCCGGTGGAGCGTGGATGCTCGCCTGGTTCAACGTGGCCACACTCGCCGGATGGGCGGTCTCCAGTCTGCTCGTGGTCGGTCTGGCCAAAGCAGGAAGCCGCTCGCTGAACTGACGAGCCAGACGCTATTGCCGATAGCAACACTTGATCGTCGTCCCTATCGGATCCCGTTCGCGCTGGTCAGCCCTACGCTACGGTGGATGGCTTCAGTGAGAATCCGGCTGGAGGATGTACCGGTCGCTGTCATGACCTGCACGGTCGGCGAGTTGCGGCAGCCGTCGACGGTGTCCCTGCTCCTCGGACACTTTCACCATGTCGCCTAGTTTGCCCTCGGGCTAGCCGATCAGTGCTGACTCGCCAGTCACCATTGTACGAGGTCGGCGGCGTCAAAGCCGGCATCCTCGGCTACGCGGGCGAGGGCTTGCCTGACCACGAGGAGTGCCTCCGAGTCGGGTAGCGCAGCGCGGCCAAGTACGCCGATATCGAGCCGTCCGAGTTGTTGCTTGTGGGTCATGCCGAACGGGCTGAGGTCAACCAGGTCTGCGAGGCGGAGGGTCCTGCCTTCGCCATTGCTAGATGGGTGCTCGCTGATGATGTGGAGGCTTACTCGCGGCCGGCCAGCAGAATCGGCCGGTGCGGAGGGATTGCCGAGTGCCAGCGGCAGAATATCGAACGCGATCGCCCACGCGGTTGCGAAGAAGTTGACGATCTGTGTGAGAGACAGCGGATTCGGGACCGAGATATCTGGTTGGCACCGCTCGAAGTCGATCTCGGCATCAACGACCGCGGTGACGGTCGAGAGCATGTGGTGGGGCATCAGGTACTGGAGAGATCCGCGGATCGCAGGTGCGCCATCGGTAGTCACGATCGTGGAGTCGTAGGACGCGCCCCAGCTGTCGTTTCGGACGAACTGATCGTCACGTGGACGCCATCGCGGGACGTCGTTGACGCCAATGCGTCCGGTTGCCAAAGCTAGCACCATGTGAGCACTCTGCGGCTTGGCCAACTCGGCCGTCAGCATCCGTCGGCCTGCTTGGTCACCCGCGGACGGTGTATCTCCGGGAGGACCGCCTGTCGGATGGTGTGAATGAGTGGATCTCAAGTTTGTTCAGTCCGGAGAATCTTGATGAGACCGTTGCAGTTCTGGCCGGTGCTCAGGGCGAGGCTGACGCGCTTGATGCGGCTGAGCGGACCTTCCGGGAGCGGATCGCGGCTGCCGATGCGGCGATGGCCAGGCTGCAGCGGGCACTGGAGGCTGGATGGGATCCGGAGGCGCTGACGAGTCAGTACAACGCGGCTGTGGCTGAGAGGAAGGCTGCGCTCGCGGGGTTGGATGCTCTCGAGCCGGCCGAGTGGATGAGTGGTGTTGATATCCAGGCGATGGTGAAAGAGCTGGGCGCGATGAAGATTGCGCTGGACGAGGCGGATCGCGGGGATCTCGCGGAGCTGTACAGAGCGCTGGGTCTAGAAGTCTCCTATAACCACGAAACGCGGGCGGCCGATGTTTCTATCCGGCCTGTCCCGCGTGTGGTTAGCACGTGTGTCCGAGGAGGACACACACCTTAACCACACGCCTCCAACTCAGCCTGGATCTTGTCGAGCGAACCCCGTAGCCGCCGATTCCGATTCACGATGCTCGGGTGCTGCTGACTCCTGGCTCGATCCATCCCCTGACCAGCGAAAGCTGGGATGCAAGTTGCCTACTTGCGCCAATCGATTCCTTCGATGATCGTTCATTCCCACGGGGCTGGACAGGGGAGCCCACCGTCGTCAAGAAACGCGTGATACGGAGGGCGAGCATTGGGCTCACTGGAGTTGAACCTGGCAGGCTCGACCTTGGTCACCTAGAACATTGCCGTCATTCACGCAGTAGCGGCCCAGGGTCTTCGTCGTTCGGAAGGATGGCGCGAAGAATGCCATGGGCGACGCCTCCTGATCCGACCATCAGATCGGCAGTGATGACCCACGGGTCTTCGGCGAGCTACGTCAGTCCGTGCCCACGGGTCTCTCGAGCCATCGATAGCAAGCATTGGGTCAATCTCGAATACGCCGGCCGACTGGTCGTGTCGAGAGCGCGGTGGACATCGATTGCAGCCTCCAACAGCCCGCTGGTGCCGTGGCACTGGGAAAGATTGCTATGTGCCGACTCAGGGTCGGTGATGGTCGCGCGGGCGGCGTCGGCGTACCGGCCTCGGCCGGTTAAGGTGTACAGCGCGGCTAGCGTAAGTCCGATGCCCGGCGCACCGTGGCACCACCATGACCACCGGTTGGGCTCCTGAACGCTGTACGCCCAGGCAATAGAGTTCCCGTCACGCGCGGCGGTCCGCAATAGCCAGTCTCCCGCGGCCTCCGCCGCCGCCGACGCCTCAGCGTCTTTCGTGGCCATTGCCACCTGAGCAAGGGCATACCCACAGCCGGCAACGCCGTGTGCGAAGCCAGTGAGGATGTCACCGGACATGCCAGCGACACCATCTGGTGTGATCCACGCACCGTCTGAGTTTTGCGTAGTGACCAGATGCCGCGCTGCTTCTCCAAGTACATTCCGGAAGATCGGGTCAGGGCCGAGCAGCCGCGTGCACGACAACGCGGCGAGGGCTTGACCTGCTGCACCATGTGTCACGTCAAGCCAGTCGCAGGGAGCGGTCAGATGGCGTCTCGCGAAGGTGAGTGCTCGCGACTGGGTGATGAATCCGGATCTGGCGGCCTCAGCAAAGGCGACCGTGACGCCGGCGTCTCCGAAGTGAAGTCCTGCCATCCCGGCGTCCGCTGAGGCCTGATCATCTTCAAGCCAGTCGAGGGCCGAATGAATGTAGTCAACGGCTTGCGGGCTGGTTGACGAATACATGGAGATCCGAGACAAGGCGATGATGACGCCTGCGACGCCGCGGTTGGCGCTGCGACGTACCTCATACTCACCTGCCGGATTCGCGCCGTTTCCGAGCGCGGCCGAGACCCAGAGTGGACCCAGGGCTAGTCGGCGCCTCGAGGAGGCCCTTCATTAACCGGTCGCAAAGGTTCGCCGTTTTGGTAACGGATGGTGCCTTCGGGTAGGCCACGCGCCGATGCCACGTCGCGGCTCCGAGGGCTTGTTGCAGCTCTTGGAGCCTTGGTCGCTCCTCTCGGTTCGGCGCCAGGGATGACTCGACAGCGTCAAGGAATTCGCCGGTGAGCTCCGCTCGCGTGATCGTGCGAAGTGCCAGTCCGGGATTTGCATGCTCGCCGGTTACACGGCGCGGATCAATGCCAGTCAGGAGTAGGAACGCGAGCGCACCGAGCGAGTAGACGTCGTCACTAGCTGCAGGAGGCTCTCGTTGTTGCTGCTGTGGTGACATGAAGCCAGGGGTGCCGCCAGTGAAGGGACCATGCGGGTCGGAGAGGTCCCACGCCAACTCGAAGTCGAGCAGTTGCGGGAAACCCAGTTGGTCGATCCAAATGTTAGACGCACTCAGGTCCCGATGAATGATCCCGGCGTCATGTAATTGCCGGACTTGATCGACGAGGCACACGTACAGGTGGTGTAGCTGGCCGAGATCGGTGTTCGCGGCGTGTGACTTTGCGGCCGTCGCCTCGATCGTTGCTCCGGGCACATATTCAGTTACCAGATAGGCACCGTCATCGGTTTCGTAATAATCCAGAACCGCTGGGGTTCGAACACCCAGCCCAGCCAGTGTGGGCCACCAGTCACGCTGGGCGGCGAGGCGGTCGCGCATATCCCGTCCTAGTCGGTCGCTGAGGCAATGGCGGCGCCCCTGCTTGACGATGACTGGCCGAACCTCCTCCTGATTGCGGCAATCAAGTGCGGTGAACACGCAGCCTTTCGGGTGTGCCTTGGCCACCTCCAGTAGCAGGTAGCCCGGCCCGTGCAATCGTGCGGCCGGCGTCTCATCTCGTCGATGCGGCGGATGCATTCGGAACGGCCAGGTCCACCTGGAGTCGAGAACGAACGGCACCGAGTATGAGTCCTGCACTAGGGTGCCATTCGGGGCATGGAGCCAAAGGCTCGGCTGGCCGAGGACATCGCGGCGCACGATCGGCTTGAACGTGCCCACTCGCGCGTAGACCACCGAGCCGAGGTGAGCATCTGATGGAACGCTGGGACCATCCAGACCCGCTGTGGCCGCTACTAGCTTGTCTGCTAGGTCGACGGCCTGCTCGTCGCTCGTCGGGTAGACGGTAAGGAACTTCCCAACCTGGGTCTCGCCGAGCTCTCCTTCGTTGAGCAATATCAAGATCTCAATGGACTTAGCTACTTTGAACGGCACACGGGCCTCAGCGAGAACCGGCACCGCTGCATCGAGCACGCGACCCGCGCACACCGGAGTGGAGGACAGATGGAGCTTCCATCCTCCGGTTCGCTTCGGCTGTCCGTGAACGGCCCAAGGACCGTTCACGGACACTGTCAGCCCGCGCCTTTCCAGGTCGGCAGCAAGGTCCTCGATGACGTCCGGTGTGATCGTCATTGCTGGCCGAAGCGCCACATGTAAGCAGCCGCCCAGTTGGTCGTGTGGCCGCAACTGTCATCACACGTCCTCCCACAGCTCTCGCCCGAACAAGTGACGCCGCATGTGCTTCCGCCGCAGGTCCCCTCGCAGGTGCCGGTCGTGCACGAGCACGTTTGTGAGGCGTCACATCCGGCTGCGAACGCTACGTCGGCTAGACGTAGCCAGACTCGGCTGGGGTCGATTGGCTTCGCGAGCCGCTGCGCAGCCCCGGGTAGGTCGCTAAGAAGCCGGATCGCCTCTTGCCGGTCAAATAGAAGCGCGTGTAGCAACGTCGGGCTCTGAGCAACTCGGTCGTGGACCGCGGATAAGAAGTCGCTCTCGTAGCTCATCCGTGACTCCTTCCGGAGGGATGAGTTCGAACAGCTAAGTCGCTGGTCAACGTCATCTCTTGAAGGTTCTCAGGCGTTCAGCGTGCATATCGGGAAAACAGGTCCATTTGAAGGTTTGTCGTGTACCCACAACTCGAGCCGCAGGTGGCGCCGCAACTGCTGGTACAAGTGACATCGCACCCGCTGATCGGTCCGACGCCACCTACTCGTCCCAGGATCTGTTCGGCGGTCAAGTTGGTGGTGTACCCACAACTGGATCCGCTACATGTGACGCCGCAGCTGCTGGTACAGGTGACATCGCAATAGCTCAGTCCGCTGCCGGTCAACATGCCCAGCAGCCTGTCCGGGTCCAACGCGACCAGCGCACCTCTGGTGCGCTTGTCGAGGAAGTCCAGGTCAGCCAGCACACGCTCAGGATTGAAAATTAGTGCGTGGAAAAATTCAGGATCGCTTCTGGCCTTCTCCGCGAGTCTCGCCAGGTTGTCTTCGGTCATCTCGATCCCACCGCCCCTTCCCCACCGTGCGTCCCGGGTCCCTGCGGCTTGTGAAGGTGTTTGCAGCTACCTTGTCGAGCAACCTGCGACATCGATCGATTCCCCGCCGAACCCCCTACAACTTCGGCTTACACCTACTTAGCCAGATCTGCAATGCCTGAGGCTCTACTTCGCTCATTGCTACCGTTTCGCAGGTGGTTACGATTGCATCATCGATCGGTGCAAGCATTCTGTACCTTGGTGCAGCGAAAATGGTGACTGATCGGAAGATTCCGGGCGGCTACTCGGTACTAGGTATTAGGTCCGTCGTCTGGGCGTGTCTCGTGACAGTTTTCCTCCTCAATATCGCGGCCTCGGTTGGTGTTTACCTGCGAAGGGCGTATCTGCATCGCGCATTGGCCTTCCATGACCGAAAGCCCACTGGGAATATTCGACTCTGGCCGACAAGGCGACGCCGTCCCCATTGACGAATCTCAAATGGCTAGGTGGGCGCCGGGCGCAGGACCACCTACCTTGCTGCCCGGGGCGGCAAGAATTGTGAGAGCCACGCCACTTGCCACGGTCAACTTCAGGCTTCCGGAGTTCGAGCAGCGACACCTCTACCTGACTCGATCCACTCTGTTTGACGGAATTTGATGTCACGAGCCATGTCACGCGCAGCCCAGGCCCTGCCACATCATCTGGCGTCCGCACAAACCGGGATCATCGAGCGGGTGGCCGCGCTCACTCACGCCAATGTGCCCATCATCACGAAGTTCGACTGCCGTACTAGGCGCCGCAGTTTCTGACGCTCAATTTGCTTACTCCTTTTCCGCACCAGTAGAAACCGGTGTCGTAGTCGATGCGTGGGCCGCTGAGTTTGACGACGCGGTCGAAGAGCAGACCCGTATCCTTCACTGTCAGCTCGGACTGATCGCCGGGCAGCGTGGTCGGATCAGGCGGGGGCGGTTGCGGTATCCCGTCCCAGGTGGAGTACGAGACTCTTGTAACCGTGAGCAGCACGCCGCTCTTGGTCGGGGTGACCTTGAGATCGACGTTGGTGTTGCACATCGCAGAGTCTGCCAAGTGCTCCGGGTGGCAGGGCCCTATGTTGAAGGACTCCGTCGCGGTGCCGTCTGACTTGATGTCGAGAAGGCCCCCGTGGGTAGTCCAGTGCCCTACGAACCGGTTGGGGCTGGCTGCGCGGAAATGCTGGATGTACCCCCGAATGGCCTCTGCCGCGTCGTCTAGTGCAGATGCGTTGTGCAGCACATTCGTGTGCGAGCACTTGGCGCCAATGTTGGCCGCGAGGAGCATCGGCATGAGCGTCGGGCCTTGCCGGTCGCCCAGGATGTCGTCCATAGCCATGTTGTCGGTGAAGATGCTCAGATTCAGACCGGAGACGACGTTGGCGATGGATCCCCAGCCGCCCTGGTCGACGAGACCCTGAGCGACCGCGATGGCACCGATCTGATCGAGGTTGATTGAGCAGGGCTCGGGCCGCAGGGTGACTTGGCTTCCTTTGGCTGCTCGCGTATCGAGTGGTCCTGACTCCAGGTAGCCCTGAGACGAGTCGGTCCACACGATGCCGTCGCCGCCGAGGTTGATGTCGTAGAGGGGAACGCCGAAGAGGCTGCGCTTGACGGTGATATCTCCCGCTATCTGTGTGAGCGGGACGCTCGTGGGCAGGTAGGGCGGATAGGCACAACCATTGGGCAGGGGGCTCTGGCGGTCGTGCAGCGCGAGGCAGCGCGACCCGTCGGTGCCGGCCTTCGGGAACGGCCACCAGGCGCCCGGGTTCTTCAATTCGGCCGCTCGGGCGATCGGCTGGCTGCCGAACGGTGAGCCGAGGTGGGGGGTGTCGAAGGTGACGAGCCCTCCCAAGATGTCGTCGATGGGCAAGTTCGCGTACCTTGAGTCGGTGGCGAATCGCGCGGCCAGCCCTCCCATGGAGTGGGCGACCACGATGACCTTGCCGCTGCCGCCGAGCCGCTTGTGCGCGGTCGAGACCTGGGTGATGTACTCCGCCAGACAGTCGGCGATGCCGGACTGCGATGCCCATTTGTAACTGACGCTGCCGTAGTTGAACTGATGCGTCGTGACGGCCAACTTGGGTGCGCGCTCGAGGTAGGTAGCGACCGCGTCCATATTGTTGGCGTTGCCGTTCCACCCGTGGGCTAGCACGACTGGCTGGATACCAGCCGACAGGTGGCCGATCGACTGAGCGGGGCAGTCGGCGGCTGCGGCAGTCGTGGGCGCGGCCATCAGGCTGGCCGCCAGCGCCACTGGGACGAGTGATGCAGTGAGCGTGCGCAACTTCATCAGTCCTCCTCGGGGCTGGTGACCAGTTTCCACTGGCCGTCGATGTAGACCAGGCTGACCATCCAGCGGTTGGTGCCGGAGGACGATACGGTCTGGTAGATCGCGGTGGCCATGCCGTTGCCGGTGATGCGCACGCTGCCCGGTTCCACGGTCATGGACCGGTAACGCGCGAACGCGTCGACCGTGGCCGGCGGAGCCTTCCAGCCCTTTGGCGACTGGATGGCCGCCGCGACGCGCTTGGCGTTGTGGCTGCGCAGTTCCTGGCCGAGCCGGTTGGCCGCTCGTTCAGTGAGGTGGGGCGCCGGCGGCCTGCCTGGCGCCGAAGCAGAGGTGGACGAGGACGGGATGCCCGTGGCGACGACATTCCCACCGTGGTGCTTGGGATCGCGGACCAAGGTGAACGTCGCTACCCCTGCGATTGCGAGCGTGGCGATGAACCCCAGCGCCAACTTGGTGGTTCGAGATCGAAAACGCATAGCAGATTCCTGCCCTTCAGGTGCAACGGTTTCCTCAGGCGACTGATGCCGGTGACGGCAGCCGGAAGATCTCAATGATTGACGGATGGTGGCTCGAGGCGAGCTCGGCGAGCCTGACCGGGTGGCCACCGACGGTGATAGTTTGGCGCGAGCAGCACGGCTTGGTCCCGCGCCAGCGCCCTCTTGCCCCTAGTGGTGGATCAGCTTGTTGGCGACGTACTGGTACTGGCGAGTCGAGACCGACGGGGCCAGGGCTGCCGTCCACATGAGCCCCAGCTGGCAGGGGAGGTGCGTCGCTCACTCAAGAGCGGGAAGCTTTCCGAGCAAGTAATCGGCGTACCATCGGCAAGCTTCTTCGTTGAACGCCTCACTGTCGCCGTTGTCAGGCATGACCGAACGGCAGTCGGCGCGCACTAGTTGCCTGGATAGCCAGACAGAGACGAACTTGACGCCATCAGACTGCACTCGTGCCCAAGCATCGGTGCCATCTGGGAACCCGCTGAGGTGGGCGGCGGAGTCGAGGTGCTCGACGTCGGTGTGGTGGAGATCCGCAGACATGTAGAAAACCGGGAGGGACACGCTTAGACCCGTAGACGGGTCCTCATAAATGCAATAGAACTCGAATTTCGGGGTCGTCTGAGCGCGACTCTTGAAATGTAGGCCAGCGGACACCTCGCTCGCGCTAGGCGTCTGGCATAGGTCATCGAACACGCGGTTGCCATCGGCGTGACCGACCGCCGCTGAGGTGGCTGGGGGAACCGGAGCCGGGGATGGGCTAGGCACCGGCTCCGACGACGCAGTGGCGGCCCGGCTGGGTTGGTTCGGCGCGGCTGTGGACTCCTTTTCGCTGGAACCACAGCCAGCGAGAATTGCTGCACCTGCCGCGACAAGGCATAGCATCCTTCGACTCGTACCTAACACCACAGTCACCCCCAGGGCTGCGGGTTGCCCAGCTGCCCGACTGCGGCTGACGACCCTAGCCCCTTGCTCCTTACATCGGAAGGCGACCGCTATGCGTTACGGCGACCGCCTCGAGCAGACTGCCACGGACTGCGTTCCTTGTGCGGTCTCATGGGATGTTCAGCAATCCTTGTGTCGGCGGCGTACCCCCGCCGAGGCGATTAGCCCAACGCAACGGCCGCCTGCGCCGGCAAGGTCAGCCGACGCTGTCAACGCCGGTCGAACCTTGACCCAGTTGTTCCGGGTGAAGGTTGACCCACCCGGGTTGGTTGTTGTTAGTCGTTGGTTTTGGTGGCTGCGGGGACGCGGCCGAGGTCGCGGTCGTTGAGTCGGTAGCTGTCGCCTTTGAGCGAGATGACTTCGGCGTGGTGGACGAGACGGTCGATCATGGCTGCGGCGACGACGTCGTCGCCGAAGACTTCGCCCCAGCGGCCGAACGGCTTGTTACTGGTGACGATCAGCGTGGCGCGTTCGTAGCGGGAGGAGACGAGCTGGAAGAACAGGTTCGCGGCTTCGGCCTCGAACGGGATGTAGCCGACCTCGTCGACGATGAGCAGCGGGATCCGGCCGAGCTTGACCAGTTCGTCTTGGAGCCGGCCGGTGTGGTGGGCGTCGGCGAGCCGGGCGACCCATTCGGCGGCGGTGGCGAAGGCGACCCGGTGGCCTGCCTGGCAGGCGCGGATCCCGAGCCCGATGGACAGATGGGTCTTGCCGGTGCCGGGCGGGCCGAGGAACACGACGTTCTCCTTGCCTGCGATGAAGTCCAAGGTGCCGAGGTGGGTGATCGTGTCGCGTTTGAGGGAGCGCTGGTGGTCGAAGTCGAACTCCTCCAGCGACTTGCGGGCGGGGAACCGGGCGGCGCGGATCCGGCCCTCGCCGCCGTGAGCTTCGCGGGCGGCAACCTCGCGTTGCAGGCAGGCGGCCAGGAACTCCTCGTGCGACCAGCCCTCGGTGCGGGCGCGTTCGGCCAGCCGCTCGACCGCGCCGGCCAGCGACGGCGCTTTCAACGCGCGGGTGAGATAGGCGAGCTCGGAGGTCATATTGCGGCTGTTCGTGTTGCCGGCTGTGTTGCTGGCGTTGGATTTGGTGGCCATCACGCCACCCCCTTGGTGCTGGTGGAGGCCGTGACGTCGGTGGTGTTGTGCTGGTCCAGGCCGAACATCCGGTCGTAGTCGGCCAGGCTGCGTTGCTCGACGCCGGTGTCGACCGGCGTCGAGGCGATGATCTCGCGCAGCCGGCGTGCTTGGCGCATCTCAGCAGCTGCTGCGGCGTGAATCGTGTCGGTGATGGTCTGATGATCGGCCCAGCAATGCTCGTGGTCGGCAACGAGGCGCCCGTCGCAGGTCACCGTCACCCGATCGAGGCCGGCGCTGATCTCTACTCGTCGACCGATCGCGCTGGGGTGCACCGAGTAGTCGTTGGAGTCCAGCCGCACGTAGTGATCGCGCGGCAGCCGGGTCGTCAGCCGCCACCCGACCACCGGATCGACCGGCGGGAGCTGGAGCATTGCGGACCGGTCGACAGGGCGGCAGCCCAGCCGCCGGTGCCGACGGGTGTTGGCCCGCCCGAGCCAGTCGGTGAGTTGGGCGTTGAAGTCGGCGGGTGAGGTGAAGCTGCGGCCGGGCAGGAACGAGGTCTCCAGGTATCCGTTCGCCCGCTCCACCAGGCCCTTGGCTTCCGGATCGGCCGGTCGGCACTGGATCACTTTGATCCCCAGCGTTCCGCGGAACGCGTTCATCGCCTCGGTCAGCTGCGGCCGCCCACCGCGCCACTGCCCGACCGCGGACTCGTTGTCCCACACCAGCGCTCTCGGAACCCGACCCCACCCGCTGATCAGCACCCAATGCCCGGCCAGCAGATCCGGTGACCGCCGCGACGGCAGCATCCGCGCGGTGATCATCCGCGAGTACCCCGGCACCATCACCAGCACCGGCGGCCGGCCGAGCTGCCCGAAACCCAGCGGCGCATCCACCGGCGGGAACCACAGATCGCACTGCGCCAACTCACCGGCCTGATACTCCGTGCGCGACGCCGGATCGGCCGGCGCGAACAACGGCCGCAACGCCTGAACCCGCTCGAAGAACACCGTCTTCCCGCGTTGCCAGCCGACCCGCTCCAAGATCACCGTCGACGGCATCTCGGGAAACTCCGCCAGCAACGCCCGGATCTGCGGCTCGACCGCGTCCACGATCGAGCCCTTCGCCGCCCGCACATGCCGCGGCGGCTCATGCGCACCCAACGCCTTGCGCACCGTGTTCCTCGAGATCCCCAGCCGGCGAGCAATGGCCCGGATCGCCATCCCTCCGCCCGATACAACCGGCGGATCTCCGCCCAGTCCTCCACGTTCAACACCTCACGATCGTCACGGAGGTGGGTCAAAGTTCACCCGGAACCAGAGGGTCAGTATTCAGCCGGAACCGACAGACGCTCGTTTAGGAAACCGAGGGACCCATCGACACCAGCCCTTGCGAGCCTAACGAGGCATCACCAGTTTGACCGGTTTCAACTCCATTTGACTCGATTCGACGTTGGGTCGTCCCCGTGTTATTCCCCACTGAACTGCGGTGTGCGAGAAGGGTCGAAGCGTGCCGAGGTGCTGCACTAGAGCTCGAGCATGGCCTCGGAACCTAGTGCCGCGTCTGACGGTTGGCTTTCTTGAGGATCTGGGTCGGTGGTTTTGGTCCAGGCGAAGGGGTGGGATCGGTCGTTCCAGCCGTTGATGAAAACCCGAATCTTGGTGTACGTCGGTCACGGACCGGAAGGTGCCGTGGTGGATGGCTTGGCGCTTGGTGATCGAGAACCACACCTCGACCCAGGTTCATCCATGACGCGCGGGTCGGGGTGAGGTGAACGCTCGCGCGCGGGTCGCCGGCCAGCGAGGCGTTGGGGTGTTTGTGGGCGGGGTAGTTGTCCACCGCCAGGTGCAACTCGCGGTCTGGGTGGGCGCGGCAAACTGTTTGAGGAACGCGAGGAACTCCTGGTGACGATGCCGCGGCTTGACCGCTTAGTAGAGATACGGAGCGCAGGCAATAACGTTCACCAGAGTGATGAACCCGTCGCCGACTCCAGTGAATTTCCAGGTACCGGCCGCGACCGGCTTGAGGACCTTGAAGTCCACCGCTGACTGTGGACCGCTGCCGTCGCTGAAGACAACGGACAGGTAGTGAACCTTCGTCCGCGGGTCGTTGTCGATGGTGATGCTCCGCTTCCCCACCATGAACCCCACCCCGTCATCCGAGTACTTGTTGCCGCCGGTCGTGTTGGGGTTCCAGCTGGCGTTAATCGCCTTACCCGGGTCGGTCGGGCACTCGGCCTCGATCTGCTCGAGGACGAGGCCGGTCACTCGGACGGTGTGCGGATGAGTGGTTTTGATCTCCGGCCAGGGCATCTTGGGGCCGGCCGGAGTCGTTGGCGCCGGGCTGTCCTCCTGCGTGGTCGGTGCTTCGGTGGACGACGACTGGGTTGCCTGGCCCTGGGTGGCGGTGGCACCCAGGACCGTGGGCGGCACCGTTGGGTCCGTGTTGGTCTTGCCGCCGACGGACGAGCAGCCAATCGCGAGGGCCGCGAAGGCCACTGCAGCCAAGGTGGTACCCGACGACGTGCGGGATGGAAACATTGGTGGGGTTCCGGTTTCTTCGCATCAGCATCAAGGGTGATGCTCTACCTCATGGCAGGTCGCCGAAGTGCGCCCTTGCTGGCTTATCGGATGGTGCGGCCGAACGTTACGAGCCTCGGGACCCCCGGATGCGATCGCACAGTGCGAAGTATGTCGACGTCGGCTACGTGCTCGCGGCCGCGGCGACCCAGGGTCACCGGCACCTCACTCCGCAGCGGCGTCCAGGTGGATCACGCGATGCACATCCACGAGCTCATGGCTCAGGGCGAGACCGCGAATGCACTGCCGCTGCTGCGTGTGAATTGGTACGACAGTGGGCCTCGGTCCGGTTCCGCGTCCTGACGAAGAAGACCGCGCGGCACCTGGTCGACGAGACCCGCAAGAGCGCGAAGGAACAGCGCCGCTCGGCCGCCAAGGGCACCGCGGAGGCGACCGCCGACGAGATCGTGGAGACCGAGCGCGTGATGCGTGAGGTCAAGCGCGACATCAACCGCAGCGGTCTGACCCTGGTCGAGGACCACCTACGCCTGCTGGCAGCGCGGACACCCGCGAGGACCTCGAGACGTACGTCGACACGGTCACGCTAGGGCGGAGGCGGTCGTGGGGGGAGGGGAGGAGGTAGGCGGCGGTCGGTACAGCTTGCTGGTCAGTCCCGCGTCGTGCGCTTGTGCAGGCCCGCGTCGCGCATGAGCTGAGTAGGGGCCGGCAGTTGCGTCAGCACACGCCAACTACCTGGTATGCGGCCCAGACCAAGGGAAAGGCGTGGCTGTGCAGGTGCGGTGGGAGGTTTCGGTCTGAGGTGAGGTCATGTGTTGACGCACGCCATTGCGCGAGGCACTCGAGTTGGAGCTTCCGAAGGCTTGCCGCGGCAGAGTCGGGGGATCGCAGTGCGTCAGCCAGCCTGAGGTCGAAGTCGCGCGTGAACGGCAGGTCCCAGATCGGCCAAGCGGTTGCGACGACCTCGCGGGCGCCGGCCCACAGCACTGCGGCAGCTAGGCCGAGCCATTCTCCGGAGCCGCCGCCTCCGGATCCGGCCGATCCGCAGGCGGAGAGCAACGCCCGTGCCGGAAACGGATAACGCGGGTCGCCCGCGGCGGTAGGTGCCGCGAAGCCGCGCCCAACGCCGTACGCCGGTCGCGCCGATGTCGTCGTACGAGAACAGAAACCGGTCCTGATGCGCAGCGCCCTTGGGCCGGTCGAGAGCGTAGGTGGTGACCGGAGCCCATCGTGGCGCGAGGACGTTGCCGGCGATTGCGCGCTCCGGGTCGCTGTCGCGGCGGACCTCGATGTCCTTGATCCCACAGCGCTCCCAGCCGGCGACGACCAACAGTTCGCGGATGCTGCGGTGCAGGTCGAGGTCATCGTTCCAGTCCCGCGCGGTCGTTGCCTTGGTCAGGACGTGGATCTCGTCGTTGATGAGCTTCTGTCCCGGAACGCCGGACTCCTTGAACACATAGCTGGGAACGAGGGCGGCGTTCAGCTGACGCGAGAAGACAACCGGCTCGTGGCGTTTGAGCGTGATCAGGTCGGTCGCACCGTCGTCGCGATTCCGGAGGCGTTCATGGTGGACCGACGTGATCGCCATCCACCGCTCGAGCCCTTCGACGCGCGATCGGACTGCGTTGATCTTGGCGTAGGTGATACCACGGTGCCCCGTCAGGACCGCCGTCCGGAACCGGATACGTCCCTCGCGACCGAGCCCGCCGATGGTTCGCCAGCCGCGCGGATCGACGAGACAGAAGCTGCCACGGGCGTCCGCGAACCAAGCCACCTCAGGCAGCTCATAGTCGTGATTGCGATACTCGGGGTCGTCGCCCCAGACGACCATCCTGCCGGTCACCATGCGTTCGAGTTCCGTCCCATACTCGAACATAAACGACAGCTCGATCTGAGAGCCGGTGTCGTGAAGCATAGCCGGATGGCCATCAGGGACGGCCTGCACCAGAACACGCCGATCCGTGGGCTACCGACCTCCAACTCACCCGCCATGGCGCCATCATGCCGTGGTTGCCGAACAAACGTCCGGTTCCTGTGCGGGCGACGCGCCGGAGCCATCTGCCGCCACGAGCGGCGGCACGGGATGGCGACGCTTCCGGGCGCACTCGACCCGTGGTTTGATCGGGGCATGGGGCGGAAAAGCAAAGCACAGCGGCGACGCAAGCGGGAGCGTCGAGCGGCGGCGCGGGGTGCCGGGACGATCGATCGGCACCTTCTGGCGGTTCTCGAGTCGCTGCAGGGGATCGACGCGAAGATTCGCGACATCCTTCGGGCGGAGGACCCGCTCGAGGAAGCCGATCGTCGCCTGCAAACAGTCACGAGATCGCCCTCTCGAGCGAGGTACGGGCGTACAACAGGTTTGAGCTCTGCGAAGGCGTGCGATTTGCCTGCCTGCCGTGGAGCGCCGGAGGTCCGCCGCGACCCGGAACTGAAGGCGGGGCTACCAAGGCCGAGCTGTTGACCCTGATGGCCTTCGCCGGGCAAGCCGAGGATGTGAACAGCACGGACGAGCGGCTGCCGCGGCGCCTGGCAGCGATGGCTGATCAAGCTCATCAGCTGATCGATCTATCAACCGCGGAGCACATCCTCACCGCTGCAGCGGCCACGGAGCCAGACCCGCTCGGGTACATCCTTGCGGCTAGCCGCGGTCGTGAGATCTGGATCCGCAACTCGTCGTATCCGGAGATGGTCGAGGAGACCGTAGGACAGCTCTTCGACCCGGAGAGCGTCCGCGCAGCGCTGCGGGGTCAGGTCGGGTTCGACGCTGATGATGCAGTGCGTGCGCTGAAGGCATGCCATGACCTGCAGGTTCAAGCCTTCAACCATCGGCAGTTTTCGTTTCTCGGGTCGATCGAAGAAGCCATGGCTGAGGCAGCCGAGCTCACTGAAGACCGGCGCGAGGGTCTCCGGGCCAAGCTCGATGCAGCTCAGGAGCCCGACGAGCAGGCGGTGTCGGTCGCGCAGGAGGCTGTCGCTGCGGCCGCCGGTCTCGAGCCGGCGGTCGTAGCTGCGGTCGTGCGGCAGTTCCGTCTCGACATCGACGACTGGACACCTCTGCAGGCCGTTCGCGAGTTCACCTCGGGCAACAATCCCTTGCGGACGAATCCTTTGCTCGTGACGGACTCGGGGCGGCTGATGCTGGTGCATGATGCGCTGACCCTGGACGCGGTACGCGAGAACCTTGAACAGGTCTTGAAAGCCACGCCCGGATGGGAGCAATACCAGGCCCACCGGGGCAAGGTGCTTGAGCGCAGGATCTCGGAGAACCTGGCTCGAGTGATACCCGACGCCGAGTCTTGGGAAGGTTTCGAGTACTTCGTGCCGGCGAATGCCGACGAGGCAGCTGGTGTCCCGTCCGGCTACTCCAAGCTGGTCGAGGGCGACCTGCTGGTGGTCAAGGACGACGTAGCACTGATCGTCGAGGCGAAGGCGGTGGCGCTTGCTTCGAAGGCCAGGGCCGGAAGCAGAGGCCGGCTGCAGAGCGACCTGACGAGGATCATCACGAGCGCCGCTGCCCAGGCTCGCCGGCTGAAGTCGATCCTGGAGAGGGACGGCGGATTTCGCACCCGCGGCAACGATTGGGTCGCCCTGCCAGACGTGCGGGAGATTCACACCGTCGCGGTCAGTCTGGACGACCTGACAGGCGTCGCGACGACCTCTCAGGAGCTGGTCGACGCCGGGTTGCTGGAGTCGGTTGATGTCCCCTGGACCGTCTCGTTGCACGACCTCCAGCTCATCTGCGACCTGGTCGATCTGCCGTCGGAGTTCCTCCTCTATTTGCGACGCCGCAGAGACCCGGAGACCACCGCCTACTATGCCGCACCAGACGAGCTGGATCTGTTTCTGTACTTCCTCGATACCGGCCTCTATGTGGAGCCCGACCCGCGGCTGGTACGCAAGGATCTGCCCTATGTGAAGGTGCGTGCGACTGACGTCAAGCGCCGCCAACGACAGCGCTGGCGATACCTCACCAGCCGGACCGATGCCCTTGACGCCTGGTACTACGGGGAATTGGCCGGACGTTCGGACGTTCCGAAGCCGACGATGTCGAAGGCAGCCATGAGTGGCTTCATCCAAAAGCTCGAAGACGCGGGTGCCAAGGCCTGGCTCAGCATCGGAGCCACCCTGCTGTCTGCCTCAGGTGATGTTCAAGAGGAGCTGGTCCGCGCTGCCGAGAAGCTTCTGGCGACGCCTGATCCGACGGGGCGCGGCCGGAGCATGACGACCGCCATCGGCTCGACCAAGCAGGATGCGTGGGTGCTGGTCTGGGTAGGGCGTCCTGCAAGGCAAGACCCCGAGATGTTCGCCGGTCGGCTCGGTGAGTACCTACGGGCGAAGAAGTATCAACTGCAGATTGATCGAGGGTGCATCTTTGTCTTCGACGAGTCCACCAAGGAGCTGGTGGACGTGATCTACGACGGCCGGGCTTACGCTGCGGACACCGAGATGGACGCTCTGATCGCTGAATCGGGGCTGTTCGACCCAGCTCAGTCCCCTCGGCGACTACCTCGCAGCCTCCGCTGACGCCAGTGACCACCGGCTACCGCGACGAACCGCTCAGCGCATCCTTGAGCTTCTGAAGTCCCCGATGGATTCCTGGGGTGATGAGGATCACTCGGGGCCGCATCGCCGCGAGGTGGCGCTCCAGCGACGTGTCAGGGAAGGCCATCCTAGCGATCTGTACGTCTTCGATCTCTTCGGGGCGGGCGCTCACCTCGATGTCCTCCAGGGTGCCTTCGGCGATGAACGTTGCGCTGAAGGTCTCACGCGGGCCAAGTTTTCCAGGTCGAATTCCAACGGATCGCGAGTCCCAGTCGACGAACTCGGAGTGTGAGTCGCTCGCGATCGTTTCGTGCGATCGACGGACTTCGTGGAGATGCAAGAACGTCTTGTCCGCCACCTGGCATCTCAGCCAGTCCGCGAGGTCCACCTCGTTCCTGCTGCAGTTCGTGATCTGGAACGAGACTTGGTGCATCTGCTCTACTACAGAGCCGTTGAGACGGGTGGAGATCCCGCGCCCGCCACTGGGGGCGGATCCCAGGTCTTCGAAGGGGAGGAACTTCGGTAGGACGAAGATCTTCACATCGATGTCGGGTGCGACGGGCTGCTGCTCGACCAGCTCGTAGATCAATGAGTTGACCACGAGCTTCGCTCTCGGGCCACGGTCCTGAGCTCGCAGGCGAACAAATGCCTCCATGCCGGTAACTCTTCCGCTGACGACTATTCCCTCGTCGGGGACAACTCCGTTCAGCATGCCGGAGATCGTGATCTCGTCACCAGGATTGAGCAGGAACGGAGTGAGCTTGAGGCAGCCGTGGTCGAGGACCGCGGAATCGGTGCCGAGGAACTCGTCCGCGCGGCCCCGGTTGACCGTGATGGATCCTCCCAGGAGTTCGCAATACCGCCCGAAGTCGATATTGAGCGTGCTGCTGAAGTCGCCCGGCTGGATGGGAGCCATACCTGTGTTCGCGAGTCTCAGCTTGAATGCCATCGGCCAGACGAGCTTGGTGCCGCTCGGCTCCAAGTGGACGGAAACGGGGCCGCTCAGGAACGAGGCCAAGGCATCATCGTCCCGGTCGAGGAGAAGCTGGTCGCAGGCCGCCGTGTAATGCACTCGTTTGAAGCCGGTTCCTCGCTTCTGCCAGAGGAGAGTGATGCCTGTCAGAGCGGCCGCGATGACCGCGAGGATCGTCGTAACCAAGAACTCCAAACCCGTGTCCTCCACTCCCGGTCCAGCCGATGTGACGTCGAGCTAGCGGGCCGCGGTTCCCTCAATGGCGGCTCGTCTAGATTATCCGCGTGCCCGAACCGAACTACGACCTGCACAAGCTCGGTCGGCGCGCCTTCCAGGATCTGTGCGGTGTCGTCTTGCAGGAGGTCCTGGGTCAGACATTCACCGTGTTCGCGGACACGAACGACGCCGGACAGGACGGCGCCTTCCACTGCATCTGGGCCGGGTCCGGCGACGCACCGGCGCCGGAGCTGGGGGCTTCGCATCCAGTGCTATGCCCGTTGTCGCGCAGTGCAAGTTCAGTACCGCCCCGTCCGGGACGTTGACTCCGTCGGATCTGACCGGCGAGCTGGCCAAGATCGAGGACCTGCACGCCCGGGGTCTATGCGAGGGCTACCTGGTACTGACCAACCTGCGCGTCACTGGCCGGACTCGAGCCTGGTTCGTCGAGGGGGTTCGCAAGCGCGGCCCGAAGGCGGCGCTGATACTCGACGGCCCCTGGATCTGTACCCAGATTGAGAAGAACTGGAATCTGCGCCGCGATGTGCCCCGCGTGTATGGGCTCGGAGACCTGTCGACCATCCTGGACGAGCGGCGGATGCGCCAGGCCCGCGCGCTCCTGACGAGTTTGACCCGCGAGCTGGAGACGTTCGTCCCACCAACGCGTATCGAATGGCGAGCGACGCGATCGCGGACCACGGATTCGTTCTGCTCCTGGGAGAACCGGCCTGTGGGAAGTCGACGATCGCCGCGATGCGGTGCATGACCGCACTCGACAATTGGCAGTGCGACGTAATGCGGGTAGATGGCCCGGAGGACATGCTCGCCCACTGGAATCCGGACGACCCACGGCAAATGTTCTGGATCGATGACGCCTTCGGTAGCATCAGGCATGACCCATACCTGACCGACCGCTGGGCGCGCCGCATGTCCGAAGTCATGACCGCGGTCGGACACGGGGCTCGTGTGCTGATGACCAGCCGCGACTACATCTATCGCGATGCCCGCCCCAGGCTGAAGGTCTATGCCTACCCAAGGTTGCAGGAACAGCAAGTCGTCATCGACGTCACCAAGCTGAGCGCCGCTGAGAAGCAGCAGATGCTCTACAACCATCTGAAGGCCGGCGACCAACCCGCAGATGTGTTGGAGGAATGGCGCCCGCATCTGTCAGCGGTGGCGGCTACTGACCGATTTCAGCCAGAGGTCGCTAGGCGGCTTTCCCAGCAGGCGTTCCTGCCGGCAACCGGGCTGCACACGGAGCGCGAGCTGGCCCGCGCTGACGGCCGGCTTCACCCTGGCCGGCATCGGCACCGGGCTGGCCGCGCCGACCTTTACCTCGACCGCCATGGGCAGCGTCCCGGCCGAGCGCGCCGGCACGGCCGCCGGCACGATCAGCACCGCCCGGCAGGTAGGTGTCGCCGTCGGCATCGCAGTGCTGGGCACCGTTTCCGTGGGTCAGTCGCCGAACAGGCTCGGCTGGGGTGCCAACCTGGTGCAGCGCCTTTACGACCCATTGTTGGGGAAACGCGCACTCTCGGACTCCTGCCGCGGCAAATTCCGGGCGGACGTACTTGACCGGTTCGCGTCAGTCGAGGCCACGTCTGTCCTGGATCGCTGAATCCTGGTCGCCGAGTTCTCTTGCTAGGCGGATGTTCGTTGGCATGAGTGGGGATCGGGACCTTCAGATACTGCGGTGGAGTATCCAGCGGCTGATCGAGTTGGTTGATCAGGGCATCGATGCGGCTGGCGAGCAGCTCTCGAGAGGCGAGCCGTTTAAGGCATGGCGTCCTCCGGTGGGGAAGGCGCCTCGCGATGATCCTGACTCGGACCCAGATCGGGGACTGAGTCCTTGAGGGTGGGATCAGGGTTCTTGACGCGTGATCCGGCGGCGATCTTCGAGTGCGACAGCAATCTGGTGCACATCGGAGGTTTTGATGGGTGAGGTCATCGATCCCGGATTCGTTCCCTCGAACGAGGAGCGAGCTCGGGTCCATGCGGCGATGAAAGAGGCCGGCAGGTTCTTTCGGGCGGAGTTGCTGAGAGCAACCGCCGATTGGCCGGGACAGTTTCTCAAGGAGCGCGGGCTGGAGAGTTCCGCTGACCCAGGCGCGACATGGAGGGTCGGCTATGCCCCAGATAGCTACTCGCGGCTGACGGATCACCTCCAGAAGCAAGGATTCGACTTCGCCACGTTGATCAGAGCTGGCCTGATGACCTGGACGAACGAGGGGGCGCCGATCGACAGGCACCGTGACCAAATCATGTTCGTCTCGCGCGACGCCCAGCTGGAGCTGGTCAGCTTCGTCGGGATCGACAGAGATGGCAGGGTGGCCTCGCAAGCGCCACCAACAGCCGCGCATCATCCATCGAATGGCCTGGTCGGGCTGTACGACCAGCTGGATCTGCTCGAAGCCGGCGCGACTCCGGTCATCGTCGACAAGTTGACGGATGCTCTGGCGATCGAGGAGCTGAGCCGGGCAACGACGAAGGAGCACGTCGGTATTCCATTAGCCGAGTCTCCGCTGTCCAGCGCCCAGGCACGGATGCTGGCGCGACACAGCGAGACCGACCACGCGATCGTGATGATCCCGCCCGAACGTGCCGGCCGCGAAAGAGCGATCGGTGCGTCGCTCGACCTCGCGCTCTTCTTCGACCGTATCCGCATCATTCCGCTGCCGCCTGATGATGCGATGTCCACGTTGACGCACTCGCCGCGCGAGCGTCAGACGATGCTCACGTACCTCTCACTGGCCAAACCATTGATCGGCCACCAGGACGGCGTCAACGACAACGGAACCCAGCACACCTCCTTGGAGATCGACGATCCGGGTCCTGGGCTGGGCTTGTGATGAGTATCGGTGACGCAGGCAGCATCAATCCTGATGAGGCGCGGCGGCTCCAGGAGGCCAATGTCGTAGCAGCCATCTTCTTCCGGCAAGAACTGCTGCGTACGACGGCATCATGGCCGGCCGCTGTGCTTGAGAGTTGGGGTGTCGGCCGAGTTCTGACTCCAGGGTCAGTCTGGCAGGTGGGCCTTGCACCCGATGGTGGTACCCGATTGGTCGATCACCTACGAGTAGCCGGTTTGGGGCACGAGACTCTCCTGCGGTCTGGGCTGGCGAGCTTGACCGACGATGGCCGGCTGGTGGATCGGTACCGGGATCAATTGGTGATGCAATCGCACGATCGACGGCTGGATCCGGTGGGGTTCGTCGGTATCGATCGTGATGGACGAGCCCGGCAGACTTCGCCGGAGGCACCGGTACCTCGTCAGCCGGCTGCACTCATCGGTGTACTGGAGCAGATCGATTTGCTTGAGTCGGGAGCGACGCCGGTCATCGTCGACCACCCGCTCGATGCGGTCGCTGTCGAGATTGGTAGTCGTGAGGGCGGCAGGAGGCACGTCGGGATTCCGTTGTGCGGGGTGCCGATCTCGAAGGATCAGGCCTCGATCTTGCGGCAGTACACCGCCACCAACTGGGTGATCGTGACGGTGCCCTTTGAGCCGGAGAGTGGGCAGCGGGCACTGCGTAGTGCCGTCAACCTGACCGAACACTTCGACCGCGTCAGGATGCTCGAATGCCCTCCCGGACCCCTGGTGGCGAACCCGTCGCGGCTGGAATTCCTCGCCGACCTGTACCTGAACCCGCCGGAGGCTGATCGGCGAGGCGACCTTGCACAGCATCTCGATCCAGAGATCGATCACGGGTCGGACGGCCCTGGCCATGTTCCTTGAACCGATGATCCAGGTTCTGGCGCAGCGGCCGAGCCGGGACCTTCGAAGTGAAGGCTTTGAGCTCGCGTTTCGGAGGTTGTGATGGGTGACCAGGAGGCTGGACGCGGTACGTCCGAGGGGGAGAAGCGATGGTTGCATGAGGCAAATGCCGCGGCGGCGGCCTTCTATCGGGAGGAGTTGCTGCATGCGGCACCGGACTGGCCAACCGCGGTTCTTGAACGTTGGCACGTCGAGGAGGTGCTGGATCCGGGGTCGGCATGGTCGATCGGATATGCGCCGGACAGCGGAACTCGGCTGATCGACCACCTGCAGAAGCAGGGCTTCGGACGAGAGACCCTGATGCGGGCAGGACTGATGAGCTGGACCAACGATCGTGGGGTTGCCGACCGCTACCAGGACCAGCTGGTCATGGTTTCCCGTGACCAGAAGCTGGAGCCAGTGGGGTTCGTGGGGATCGATTGTCACGGTCAGGCGACGGTGATCACGCCAGAGACGCCAGTACATCGGCCTGCCGCGTCGCTTGTCGGCGTACTGGAGCAGGCCGACGCGTTCAAGGCGGGCGCGATGGCCGTGATCGTCGATCATCCCCTGGACGCGATCGGGGTTCAGCTTGCCGTCGCTCATGCGCGAGATTCGAGGTACGTCGGGATTCCGCTGCTCGGCGCAGTGTCGCAGGTTCAGGCGCGGATCTTGCAGCAGCACAGCGACCCCAGCCGGTTGATCGTCACAGTTTCCCATGAGGTGGAGCCGGCCGAACTTGCACTGGAGAACGCCCTCGAGTTGACGTTCGCCTTCGACGAGATCCGGGTTTACCAACGGCCGCCTGGTCCGTTGCTGGGGAACGCCGAGCAGATGCAGGTAATCGCCGACCTGGTGGTGAGCAGCCGATCCAGCGGCCCGAGCAGCGACAACGATCACGACGCCACCTTGGGCAATGAAGACCCTGGACCGAGTCTGTGATCGATGAATGCCTTGGTTCGGGCCAACGAACTGGCCGCAGAACTCTTTCGTCGCGAGTTGCGGAACCGTCGCTCCGGCTGGGCGGCCGACCACCTGATCAGGAGACGATTGGGTGCAGCACTCAACTCCGACAGCACCTGGGAGATCGGCTTCGCTCCTGACAGGTGGACCCGGCTGGTCGATCACCTGCGATCGAACGGCGTTGACGACGACGTCATAGTGGCAGCCGGCCTGGCCAGCCCGACACCGTCTGGCTACCTCGCGGCCAGGTTCCGCGACCGCATCACCTTTGTGGCTCATGACATCGACCTGAGGCCGGTGGGCTTCGTCGCGCGGTCGCGAAGCGGTGAGCCGCGCTACCTCAACACTCGATCGACGAAGGTCTACACCAAGGGCAGGTCCCTGGTCGGCCTCGTCGCGCAAAGGAAGCGGCTCGCCTCCGGCGCGGTCCCGGTGGTTGTCGAGGGGCCGATGGATGCCTATGCGGTCAGCCTGCTCGGCGATCAATGGGCGGGCCTCACGCCGTGCGGTACTGCGCTCACGCGACATCAGGCGTTGATGATCAGGGAGCACGCCGTCGCCGACTCGGTGATCATGATGTTCGATGCCGACGCGGGCGGCCGGGCGGGGGCAGAACGGAGCCTTGCCCTGCTGGCCCCGCTGTTCGGCACGGTCCTGATCGCGGAGCTTCCCGAACGCCGAGACCCAGCTGCTCTGTACTCCGCCGATCCCGGCTTGCTGCGCACCGCGATCCGGCAAACACGACCGTTACTCGAGTTTGCGATAGACGCCGAGCTGGCGCGGTGGGTAAGGGTACTCGACCACGTCAGCGGACAGGTGGATGCGTTGCGAGCCGTGGCGCCTCTCGTGGTGAGGCTTCCAAGCGACCGGATTGGGACCCAGGTTGTCCGGCTGGCCGCTCACCTCAACCTCGAAGAACGAGTGGTGTCGCGGGAGCTCCTGGCCTGCGTCGGCCGCCGGCCGAGAGCAGGCGCGTCCGCCGATGACCTGGAGGCCGACCTGGATCTGGGTTCCAGGACGTTTCAGAACAGGGATCCAGGTTCATAACGGGTTCGGCAGACAGCAGATTGATGCTCATGGATGACGAGCTGGAGGTACTCATCAGCGCCGCGGCGACGTCGGCGTGGGCCGAGGAGCCGTCCGTCGAGTTGATCGAGGCTATCGAGCAGCACATCGTCGTACCGCTACCGCACTGGATGAAGACGGTTCTCGGGCGCGATGAGGCCGCTCAGCTCGCTCGGGTGATTGCTTGGCGCAAGTGTCAGGTCCTGGCGGTCAATCCACCTCGGGGCGGTGTCTCATGGGGATATCTCGCCAACCATGTCCGCTGGCGTGTGAAGGATGCGGCGTTGACGGAGCTTCGCCATCGCCAGCGATTCCCCCTGACTCCGGCAGCACCGGACTCCGAGTTGCCGGAGCTGCCGACGCTCGGCCTGCACCTGGAGCAGATCGTCGCCGAGCTAGAGCGTCACGGCATCTCGAGCGCGATAGGCCGGCAACTGGTCCGTACGGCTGCCGACGGGCCCCCGTTCTATCGGGCAGCCATCATCAGCAGGCTGCGAGGGATAGGGGTCACCCGATCTCGGGCAGAGGGACTCGCTTGGCTCCTCCGTGGCGGTGCGGCCAGACCCTCTGCGCTAGCCCGACTCGCAGCCGGTCAGCCACCTGAGCAGGTCTTTGCTGATCCAGCTGTCCGGAACTGGTTGAAGGCGGCCACCGGCCGTGACCTGCTGTTTTTCGGACAACGGACTAGCGAGAACCGGTGGAACGACCTCGCTAGATCCGCCTGAGGAAAGTCTTCCGGGCCAGACCGTTGAGACCGCATGACCGACTCATGCCGTCGCAACTGGCTCGTCCGCTACTACCGCGCGCAGTTCAAGTTCTGGCTGTACCTGCTTGCCGGCCTGCGCCTGTTGCCGCCTCCCGTTGCGTTGGCCGGCCTCCGGTGGCTCCGGCGTACCGCAGTCCCCAAGAGAGGAAAACTCACGTGAACCGCTCCAGCTGGGCACGCTTCGTGCTCCCTATCGCGATCCTTCTCACCGTCATCACGATCGTTTCGATCTTGGTCTTCGGATCGAATGGCCGGGACGAGGAACAAGCGAAGACGTCCCAACCGACGCTCGTACCGAGCCTGGCCGACGATGAGCCCGCACAACTCGAGGCGTGGAAGCGACCCACGACGTCAGATCCAAAGCCGATGGCGATCGGGTACGCCCGGGCGATCTGGACATACGACACCTCGAAGCACAGCCTCAAGGACTGGCAGGACGCGGTCAGCGTCTTCGCCGATCCGTACGGCGAAGGTCCACGGGTTGCCCGGAGCCTGTTGCCGCTCATGGGGGAGTGGCAACAGCTCGAGCTCCACCATGCGAAAGCAACCGTCGATCAGATCACTGCAGAGATCACTCCGGAGATGAAGCGGCTCCAGCAGAGCGAGGCAGCGCCCGACGGTTGGACCGGCTACGTCATCCATGGGAAGCAGACGACTCTGCTCGACACAGACACGATCGTCTCCAGTAGGCAGATGGCAGTCGGCATCGTCTGTACGTCGATCTGCAAGTTCTGGTCGGCGTCGGCCCAGATCAACCCGTGATCGCCAAGGCCGCCCTGGCGGGCGCGCTGCTGATCAGCGGCGTCGGCTTGGTGGCTCCACTCGCGATGGCGGCTGGCGGCTCTGACACCTGCATTGCCACGCCGGCCGAAGCGGCACCGAAGGACTGCAAGCCGCCTAGTGAAACCACGGCGCCAAGCGGCACCGGTGAGCTACCTGATGCGCCAGGCGCTGTCGCGCGCGCACTCCGACTGGTGGGGAGCCATGGCTACTACCAGTTGTGTGCACGGCTGGCCGCCAATATCTGGGGCCGCCCACGGGCTGGCTACTACTCGGCCGCCGAGCAATGGCGGCAGATGGTTGCCCTGGGCAAGGCACATCGCAACGACATGCGGCCACCCGTTGGAGCCCTGGTGTTCTGGGCGACCGGCGGACCGTACGGGCATGTCGCCGTGTACATCGGCGACGGCCGCATCGTCTCCAACGACATCAACGACCGATACCCCGGTGAGGGCGGCGTCTACGACGTCGCGTTCGGCCTGATCGAGACCCGCTGGGGTGCGACGTACCTCGGCTGGGCGCCTCCCATCTACTGAAGGACCTGACGTGTATATCCATCCGCTCCAAGACCCGGGCGTGACCCCTAACAGCAACGGCCTTCCTGGTCTGTCTGCGATCCGGCAGATGGTAGGTGCTCTCCAAACGATGACGCTGGTGGTCTGCGTCGGCGTCGTTGTCGTCGGCGCAGCAGCGTGGGCGTTGGGGAGCCTCAACAGCAGTCCCCACTACGCAGGCAAGGGCAAGATCGCCTGCCTGATTGCTGCAGGTGCCGCGATCTTAATCGCCTCGTCGAACAAGATCGTCGCGTTCTTCAGCAACATCCCGATTGCCTGATCGCGATGGCCTGGTCCGACTGTCTTCTCAATCCAGTGTCCTGTGTCGTCGACAACACCGCCGGTGCCGCTGCCAGCTCAGTCTGGGATTCGTTCCTGCGCTGGGCCGCCGGCGGCCTGACCGACCTCACCAACTTCGTCTTCAAAGCATTCAGCTCCAGTACGTCTCCACGATTCGACCAGCAGTGGTGGAAGGACAATCTGGGCCTGCTGGTCGCGATCTCTCTGCCTATCCTCGTTGGGCTGTTCATTCTGCAATGTGTTTCCGCCGCCATACGCCGCGAACCCGGCGGTCTCGGACGCGCCTTGGTTGGCGTCTTGATCGGCACCGCGGGAGTGCCATTCGCCGTTGCGGTCATCGCCTCGTGCGGGAAAGCAGTTGACGAGATCGCTCTGGCGATCCTTGGCAACCAGGCAACGGCAGACGGACTGAAGCGCATGGTCGACCTCAGCGTGGTGCTCTCTGCAGGGACCCTGGGCGGCTACGTTCTTGTGGCGGTCTTCCTCGGGCTGATCGCCACCATCTCCCTGTACGTCGTGATGTTGCTCAGGGATGTAGCGATCATCGCGTTCGTCGTGTTCGCGCCGCTGGCGCTGGGCAGCTGGACCTGGGACGCAACGAGGCACTGGCTTCGCCGCTATCTCGAGGTCGTCGGCGCCTTGGTCTTTTGCAAGGCCCCCATGGCAGTCGTTTTCGCTCTCGGTGTCTCCGCCCTCGGCAATGGTGGATCGACTGGTGGAACCAGCATCGGCACGTTCCTTGCGGGCGTTCTGCTGCTCGGGATGGCTGCTTTGACGCCGCTGGCAACGCTCAAGTTCGTGTATTGGATGGGGGATCACGCCCAGGCCGCCGGGCAGGCCCTCGAGCAAAGCTTGGCTGGTGCCGCGTCGGGAAGAGAGAAGGCTGCACAGGTGCAGCAGTGGCGCGCGGAGCACTTCGGCAGCTCCGGCGGTGGCGTTATGGACCCGATCGTCGGAGGCGACTCCGATGAGGACTCCGACGGCTCGACCGTGGTTGGTTGGAGCGAGGACGACCTGGGAGGAGACGGCTCGCGCGGTACGACGCCGCAGGGGAGCGAGGGCGGAGACTCTGATCGTCACGAGAAGGGCGGTCGGGTGTCTGGTGCGCCGACACAAGGGGAGCCGCTGGTCGCGCCCTCAGGACTTGAATCATCGGAGACAGCAGCCAGACCGACTACCGGTCGAGTGGGATCTGGGAGCGGTGCCGATGTCGGCGGTGCGCCGGCGCCGAATCGTGACGACGCGAGTGTGATCACAAACCCGATCGGAGATGTGACCGGCAAGGCCTCGGAGCCTTCGGATGACCGGGCTGGATCCAACCACGGTGAGGGTCGTTGATGAGCACGCTTTCGACCCGGTTCCCACGACCGGAACGCACCACGGTGCTCCTCGGACTCCGGCCGATCCAGCTCGCTCTGATCGCCGCTTGCGTACTCGTCATGACGCTCGCGGTGGTCATGGACACGACGTCGACGATGAAGGCGGTCGGACTGCTGGTCTCGGCCCTGTTCGTGACGGTGGCGTTCACGCGGGTGGAAGGCGTGGAGATGCACCGGTGGCTCGTACTGCGAGCTGCTCAGTTTTGGCGACCACGCTCGTACCGTGCGCAGGTGATGCAGCCACGCAAGCACGGTCGGCTGGAGCTGCCTGGCGAGAAGCTGAATCTGTTGAGCTGGAACTCCTCGATCGGGATCGTCCACGACCTGAAGAGACGACGGCTGATCGCGGTGGCGAGGATAGAAGGGCCGGCACACCTGCTGCAGAACTCGGATGAGCAGGACCGGCGGGTCACGGCGTACGGGCGGATGATCGCGGGTCTTTGCCAGAACAACCGGATCGCTCGAGCGCAGATTCTCGAACGGACGCTTCCCGATGCCGGGGATGAAGTCGGCGCCTGGGCGAGGATGAGGAACGTTGATCCATCGACACCAGCAGGCTCGGTCTACGTCGAGCTGCTCGACCGGGCGGCACCCGCGGCTGCGAGGCACGAGACGCTCTTCGCCTTCGCGATCAACCTCGACGCGGTATCGCGCGAAGTCAGGAAGCATGGCGGCGGCATCACTGGAGCGGTCGCCGTACTCGAGTCCGAGGCCAGAGCGTTCCAGAGTTCCCTCGGTACCGCAGGGGTCACAGGTTCGTGGCTGTCGGCCGAGGATCTGACAATGAGCCTGCGTCTGGCGTTCGACCCGACTGCGGCTCGTGGATCAAAGGTGCTGGAAGCCGCTGACGTTGGTCCGCTGGCCATGGATGCGGACTGGGACCTCTTGCGGACGGACTCGTCGTTCCATCGCGTCTATGTCATCTCCGAGTGGCCGCGGGTGCGCACTACACCGTCCTTCCTGAGCCCGCTGCTGCTGAGGCCAGGCATCCGACGCACCTTCACGCTGGTTCTCCAGCCGATTCCGATGGCCAAGGCCATGCGCGACGCCCGTAGGCACCAGGTCGAGCGGATCACAGACCGCAGTACCCGCGCTCGGATCGGGCGGCTGGAAACAGAGGAAGACCGGCAGTACGACGCGGATGTCGCACAGCGCGAACGCGACCTGGCCGCCGGCCACGGCGACGTCCGGTGGCTGGGGCTCGTCGTTGTCTCGGCAGATGACGAGGAGAAGCTCGACGACGCCTGCATGGAGATCGAGATCGCCGCAACGCAATCGCTGCTGGACCTTCGCCGACTCGTGGGTCAACAGGCCGACGGATTTCTGGCTGCGGCCCTTCCTTTCGGGATTGGACTCTGATGGCACTTCTCCTCGATGCGCACCGGGCAACGACCCGGATCGCCCAAGTCGCTTACCCCTTCCTCGCGGAGGGCGGGCTCGGGGCCGACGGCACCTACATCGGCTCCGACGTGTTCAGCGGCGGTTCGTTCGTCTACGACCCGTGGGTTCTCTATCAGGCTCGGGTGATCACCAACCCGAACATCCTTCTTGCCGGAGTGATCGGGAGCGGGAAGTCGTCCACCGCCAAGGCTCTCATCACGAGGTCGATTGCCCTCGGCCACAAGGCCTACGTCCCGTGCGACCCGAAGGGGGAGTGGACCCTTGTCACGGAAGCGATGGGTGGTACCGCGATCAAGCTCGGTCCTGGCCTTCCCACCCGGCTGAACCCCCTAGACGCCGGACCTCGACCCCAATCGATCGCAGCCGACGAATGGGACAGAGTCGTCTGGACCCGACGTCGCGCTCTGCTGGGTACCTTGGCGGAATCCACCCTGGGGCGCTCACTAGCCGCCATCGAACATACTGCGCTGGATCTCGCGCTCGAGACGGTCGCGGCACAGGTCGCTGCTCCCACGATCCCAGACGTAGTGGTTGCCCTCTTCACGCCAGACACCAGGTGGGCTGAGCGCGCGGGCCTGACCGCGAGGAGCTTGACTGACGATGGGCGCGAGGTCGCCCACGCAATCAGACGTCTGGTCCATGGCGACCTGTCCGGCATGTTCGATGGACCGTCCACGACTGAGTTCGACCCCGCTACCCCGATGGTCTCTCTGGACTCGTCATGGATCGGCAGTGGCGGCAACGACCAGGCACTCCGGCTTACGCTCGCCTGTGCGTCTTCCTGGATGGAGGCCGCCGTAGCTGATCCGGCAGGCGGCAACCGCTACATCGTGTACGACGAGGGCTGGCGTGTGATGCGTGATCCTGCCTTGTTGCGCCGGATGCAGGAGCAGTGGAAGCTGTCCCGGGCCTGGGGTATCTCGAACGTCATCATCGTCCATCGTCTGTCGGATCTGGCGGCAGTTGGCGATCTCGGTTCTGAGGCGAGAGCGCTGGCCGAGGGGCTCCTGGCCGACTGTTCGACACGCATCATGCTTCGTCAGGAATCGGACCAGCTCGAACGGACCGCGAGTCTGCTGGGACTCACCGACGTCGAGATAGCGACGATAGCGAAGCTCCCGAAGGGACGGGCGCTCTGGCGGCTGCCAAGCCGTTCGTTCGTCGTCCAGTTGGTGCGGCATGTTCGCGAGGTGGAGTTGTTCGACACTGACGGGCGGATGTAGCGATGCGCTTTCCTAGGAGCTCCGAGCCGCTTGAACCGTCCGACCTCCTGATCGCGGGAGCAGCCGTACTGCTGGGATGTGCCGGCATGTTGCATCTGGCTGGCGGTCTCGGCTGCCTGGTGACCACCGGCAGGTGGGTCAACGCGCCTTGGATAGACGGCCTCGGCGTGTTGTTCAATCCGAGTGATCCCGCCTCGGCCTTCGGGCTTCAGCGAGACGAGTTGCCGCCGGCGACGTATTGGACGATCTTGGGCCTGTTGATCGCTCTGCCGCTGGTGAGCGGGACGGCAGTCGGGCAGCTGATTTTGCGAAGACGGGCAGGTGCCGCGAGTCGAGGGCGTGCTCTTGCGGGTCGCCCAGGGCTCGCCACGAAGTCCGATATCGAAGCGACCGTTGGGCGCCAGCAGGTCGTACGCCGGGGACATTCGGCGCGGCCACTCGCGCCAAGCAGTTCGCCTTCTGAGGTTGGGAACTTGCTCGGCCACTCGCGGAGGCGTGAGTGCTGGGCATCAGTCGAGGACTCGGTGATCGTCGTTGGTCCACCTCGCGCGGGCAAAGGCCTCCACCAGATCATCGGCACGATCATCGATGCGCCTGGCGCCGCCGTGACGACCTCCACCCGGCCGGACAACCTGATCGCGACGCTCGGGCTCCGCCGGAAGACCGGCCCGGTCGCGATCTTCGATCCGCAAGGGCTTTCGAAGGCAGAGGGCATTCGCTGGTCCCCGGTCCGTGGATGCGAGAACCCGACGACCGCGATGGTCAGAGCAAGTGGTCTTGCTGCAGGCGCGGGCTTCGCCAAGGGCGGTGTCAGCGATGGTGCCTTCTGGCACGGTCAGACCGAGATGGCCTTGCGAGGTCTTCTCCACGCCGCCGCGATCGATGACACGGGTATCTCCCAGCTGTACCGATGGGGACTCGAGCCAGCATCTGCGATCGAGGCCGTCACCATCCTCAACCAGTCCTCACTAGCCGCCGAAGGCTGGGGCGACACCCTCGATGGCATCGTCAGAATGGAGAGCCGTACACGCGACGCCATCTGGGCCGGCGTCCGCTCAGCTCTCTCCGCCCTCGCCGATCCCGCCGTTCGCAAGGCCTTCGACCCGCCGCCGGGGGAGGGCCTCGACCCGAAGACCTTCATCCAGGCCAAGGGCACCATCTACCTCCTCGGAACTGGAGCCGGCGCCAGTGCGACCTCATCTTTCATCGCAGCTCTGCTGGAGGACATCACCGAGTCAGCGCGCCAGATGGCCGCAGGGAACACGGGCGGCCGGCTGGAACCACCTTTGGCGATGGTGCTCGACGAGATAGCCAATCTCTGCGCAGTACCGTCCCTGCCCGGCCTCATGGCAGACGGCGGCGGCTCGGGCATCTCGACGCTGGTGGTCATCCAATCCCTTGCCCAGGCCCGTGACCGCTGGGGCGAACAAGCCGCCGCAGCAATGTGGGACGCAGCGACCCTCCGCCTGATCCTCGGCGGCTCCGCCCAACCCCGCGACCTCCAAGACCTCGCCGCCGTCTGCGGCGAACGAGACGAAGAGCTACGCAACTGGAGCCGCGGCCCCGACGGCGCCCGCACCATCTCCACCAGCACCCGCAGGCTGCCCATCCTCCCTGCGGACGTCATCCGCACCCTGCCCTTCGGCACCGGCGTACTCCTAGCCCGTACCGCTCCACCAATCCTCCTGAAGATGACCCCATGGCCAAACCGCCCAGACGCCGACCAGATCCGCCGCAGCATCCTCGAAACCTCGTGACCGACGACCTGACCAAAGCCCTAGGCCTGATCCCAACAAACGACCCGTACGTGGTCTGCTGGCGCGACCTAGACGCCGCAGACCTAGGCGACGAGCTCGACCGCCTCACCACCTGGGTCAATTGGGCCACCGACCGCTACCGCCTAGACCACAAGGTCATCCCACCCTGCTGGCCCAACCACGGTGCCCTAGTCGAAGAACTCTCCGCCCTCCGCACCTTCTGGGAAGCCTGCTACCTAGAAGATGCATCCCCATCAGACCCGCTCAGCTTCCATCGAGACCTGACTCTGGCTCTCCGTCGCCTCCGAGATTGGAGCTCCATGCTCGGTTGCTCCCGAACGTTACACAGACCAGAGTGATACACGGGGGTCACGCTTTCATCCCAGCTGCGGGAGTTCCAGCTCGGCGGTGGTACCCGTTAACGTGGTGCTCATGGCGACTTTTGACTGGGGGGTCAGCGATGAGCCAGCGGCGCCCACCGGCGAACCTTTGCCCGTCGAGGCTGCTGACCTGCCCGAGGTGACCGAACTGCAGAGCCAGGGGTGGACCCTCGCGCCGGACGAGCCGATGTGGGTCTTCCTACCTGCGATCTGGCCCGGTACCCATCGAGCGTGGGTAGCGGATCGTTCAACGAGGTGGGTTGAGAATTCACGTGATGGCGTCGTGCTCGACCGAGTGCCGTGGTCTGCGGACCTGTACGAAGAGATCGAGTCGGACCTCAATGCGCTGCTGGCCGAAGCGGGGGTTCCGCCTCGGCCAGCGGGCCGGCTCTGGCTGCTGAAGCCGCCGCCCGGGCTCACCTCGGTGCAGGACGTCATCGACCAGATGATCGAGCTGGCACTAGCGGCGGGTAGCGAGCTTGTGCCGAGTTGCAATCCTGAGTTCGTACGACATGCGCAGCGAACGGTTCAGGAGCTGTTCGGTAGGTGATTGCTCACGGCACCCAAGGAACTTGGTAGTACTTGCAGTTCGGTCCGCACTGGCGCCAACGGCCGGTGTGAATGGTGCCGGCCGCGAACAGTTCCGAGTGGCCGTCGGCTTTGAAGCTGCCATGTAGATCGTCGTGGTACGTCGTGTTGTTGGACAGCTTGGTATCCGTCTGTTCGTAGCCCGTCGAAGACGGCGCCCACGATCGCCAGGTAGTCGAGGTGATGGGGGAGAAGTCGAGCTGAACATTGTCGCAGAATCCGTCAGGTCCGCTGCGGTTGATCCGGCAGTCCGCCCAAAAGGCATTCGGGCGGATGGTTGGGCCACTGTCCCAGATCAGCAATCCCCGCCAGCGTGGGTACGGTCCGTTGAACGCTTGGCGGACGATGAAATCGACCCTGCCGATGACGGTGCCACCGACACCGTATACGCCATTGCCTTTCACTTCGGCGATGTAGTCGCTGATCTTTCGGCCGCAGACCGTTCCATCCTCGCACCAGGAGTCGTAGTCGTCGGCAAGGATGTCGGCGCCGGCTGCAGCTTTGGTGGCTGGTGGCGGCGTCAGCTGTACGATCCCGGATCCGAACTCCTTGATCTCGGTACGAGGCGCACCGCCAGGGACCTCGATGCGGGCCGTGAGCATTCCAGCCATGCAGGTCCAAGCAGACTTCGGCATTCGCTTGGCTTCAGCGATGCAGGCACGCTGTGCGCTGTCGTCCAGCTGAACGCCGGGTGCCGGTGGTGGAGTTGATGCCACGGCCGACGGCGTCTGTAGCAGTCCGGCTGTCAAAAAGAATGTCACGAGTAGTGCAGTTTTCTTACGCCTCACGATTCCCCCTGAACGGGTTGTGGGCGCCAGGCAACGACGGTCCGACGCCCGAGTCCAAGCAGTGGGGATCATCCGCTAGCGGTAAAGGTACCGGTGGCTGATGATCATTGATGATTCACGGAACCGTCGCGAAGGTCGTGCTGTCACCAAACCGCTGTCTGTGGATCCTCGTCAATGATGAGGCTGTTGCACGTTCCTGCAATTTCCGATCGCCTACGGTGAGTCGGCTGCTCGAATCCACTGCTTCAGGTTGTCAGGCCCATCCGTCTGGCGAGTTGGCGGACCGGAGGCGCTGAGCGTTTTCCTCGGTGGAGGAGGTCCATGACTAGTTGGCGGGCCATGGGGCGGTTGTGGACGTGGGCGGGGGCTAGGCGTTCGGCGGTTAGGAGGGCGTCTAGGGCGGCGTCGTCCTGGTGGACCATGGCTAGGCTGCGGGCTCGGCAGGTCCAGTAGTGGGTTCGGCGTTCGGTGGAGCTGATGGCGTCTACTGGGACTCGGTCTGAGAGGCCTAGGGCGTCGTTTGGTTGGCCTAGTTCTACGGCAGTCTCTAGGGCGTGCAGGGCTACGTTCGAGGCGTTGAACTGGGTTTGCCAGGTGTTGCCTGAGGCGGGGGCAACGCGGGCGGCTTCGGCTAAGTGGGTGCGGACGTCGTCTTCGGCCCATAGGCGGGAGCTGGTGACGGCGGCTCGTAGGTGGAGGGCACCCCAGAGGGCGGATAGTTCGGCATCCTTGCCGACGTGCTCTTCGAGGCGGTCAATGCCGTCGATTGCTGCTGAGCGAGCTGAGCGGAGGGCGTCGCCGCCGGCGTGGAGCCACACGCCGCACAGGTCCCAGGACGCTGCGGCTAGGGGAGCGGGGGCGCCAAGGGTTTCGGCGGTGCGTACCTCTAGTTCGACGGCTGTCCAGGCGAGGTCGTGGTGGCCGGTGAGGTCGGCGGTGACGCGGGCGATGTGGCAGACGCGGACGAAGAGTGCGGCGAGTTCGTCGTGGGTAGGGCCTTCGGCGGCCCCTAGAGCGGCTGAGACATCGTCGACCAGGGCGGGCATGATGCCGCCGAGGGCGGTGAAGTTGGCGGCCTGGCGGAGGTCTTCGGCTGCGGTGACCTCAGTACGAAGCTCGGCGAGTGTCCGCGGGGCGCGTGCGGGGTCGCGGTACGTCGGCATGAGGGCTCGCTGGAGTGCGAGCCGCAGAGCGGGGATGCCGTTGTGGCCGGAGTCGAGGTCTGGGGTGCCGTGCCGGTAGGGCTGGCCGGTGAGTTCGACCATTTCGACGCCGAGTACGTCGGCGACCCGGTCGAGGACGCTGAAGCGGTCGAGCGGGATGGCGCCCCGCTCGGCCTGACTGACCCAGCTGACGGAGTACCCGAGAGCGTCGGCCAGTTGGCGCTGAGTCCAGCCCCTGCGCTTACGCGCACGGGCGACCCGCTCCCCGGCGGTCTTGCTCGTCATCGTCCCTGCCTCTCCGCATACGGACTGCTGCATCCCACTGGAAAGTCTCTCACTGCCTCTGACCATGCAGCGTGGAGTCGCAAAAACTCTGCGAGTGCGGAGCCTGTCAAGAGGGCCAGACTTGATCACAGAGAGCAATCTTCCGAGCGAGGCTCCCGATGGGGTCAGGAAGTGGGGCTGATCAGGGTGCCGACACACCCAGACGGAGAAGGCGGCAGCTGATGGGAACGGGGCGTCTGCGCCACCCGCTCGCTGCGCTGCGTCATCAGGCTGGATTGCCGGCTCTGGCATATCTCCGCAAGGTCGACGAGCAGCACCGTCGGTTGGGCTACGGACCGATGGCGCTCCGGCGCGAGAAGGTGACTCGCTGGGAGTCAGGCAGCGTTGTGCCGGACGCGGCGGCGCAACACGCAATGGGGGAGCTGCACGGCGTACCTCACAAGGTAGTGAAGCAACTCGGTTGGCCGGGGTGGTTGCTACAAGCGTTCCCAGACGACCACGCGGTCCTCCACAGTCCATGGACTCCCGAAGGTACGGTGGTCTCAACCGCCGCTGCCGCGCAGGGAGGATCCATGGACCGTCGTGGTTTCTTGATCGCGACCGGTGCGACGCTGTCGTCGCTCGGTGCGGACTGGGCCGGCGCGCTCGCGGATCCGCCGGCTGCGGTCGCTACTGGCAGACGTCGGGTCACCGAGGCGACGATCACCCGTCTCGAGCGGCGGCTGGACGACCTGCGTCGCTTAGATGACGTCCTCGGCGGCGGCGAGATTCGTCCGCTGGCGGTCGCCGAGTTCAACCTCCTCAGCCAACTGGCCGACGATGCCGTGTACGACGCTGAGACCGGGCGTCGGTTGTTCTCCACCTTGGCCGAGGCTGCGCGAATCTGCGGCTGGCTCCACTTCGACGCCGGCCGACACGCAGCCGCGCAGTCGTACTACATCTCCGCCCTGCGTGCCTCGGCGTCGGCAGGGGATCGCGCGAGCGGTGCCAACGTGCTCGCGTTCATGGCGATTCAGACGTACTCGGTGGGTAACCCGCAAGATGCTGTCAACTTGGTCCGCACTGCCCAGCGAGACGCACGGACGGCGACTCCGCTTGTACAGGCGATGCTTCACATGCGGGCTGGGCGGGCGTTGTCGAAGATCGGTGACCGGGTGGGAAGCGCCCGCGAACTCGATGCTGCGAGGACCAGTTACGCGGCCGGCAGCAGCGACGACGATCCGTCGTGGGCGTACTGGATGTCAGCGGCGGAGATCGAGATGACTGCCGCCTCGGCAGCCCTGGAGCTGGAGAACCCGCGCCAGGCGTTGGCCAGCTTCGCGGCAGCCCGCGAGAACTCCTATGCCGCCGACGGCTATGCGCGGGACAACGCACTCTTCCTCGTGAGGTCGGCCGATGCCCACTTGAGGCTGGGTGACGTCGATGCTGCCTGTGCTGCAGCCTCACAGGCCCTCGCCCAAAGCGATGGAGTCGACTCCTCTCGGCCAGCCGGTGCGTTGGATGACTTCCGCAAGTCTCTGGCTTCCTATCGCACTACCCGGTCGGCCCAAGACTTTCTGGCTCGGAGCGGTTAGGCGTTAGTCACTTCGATCCATGAGCCGTACATGCCGTCTTGGCTGTGCGGCTTTTTGTCGTGTCATTAATCCATGCCGAGGGCAATCGATTTCGGCGCAACATCGACGCAACATCAAGTGGAGAAGGCAACAGCGAGGCAACAGTCGATCTCTGTTCGCAACTCGCCGAGTTGCGCTTTGGTGGTTATGCAGATCCAATCGCCCAACCATCGGAGAGAATCCCATGACTGGCTACTGGCTCGTGACCGCAGCCCCCGTCGTGCGCGACGGCCTAATCGTCCTTGCCGTACTGGCGTACCTCGCAATCGCTCGCGATGTTGCTCAGGAAGTCCGGGGACAGTGATGCCGACCTTGCTGACTCCAGAACCTCGCCACCTGGTTCAGGTCTTGTACGGCGAGTTCGCGATCGCGGAGTACGCCGCAGAGCCGGCACTGGCCGAGCGGTATGCCGCCGCGATGAGGCGCCGATTCCCCAATCTGCTGGTCACCTGCACGCCAATCGCCGATCCCGAGGATCTGTAGCCGAACCAGTGGGACAAGGCCCCTCTGCCTGGTGGGCGCGACTTGATTCCGCGCCGGACCAGGTCCGGATCCCACTGTCGGAGTCCTCGTCCGTGAGATCTCCCGTTCCCCTGTGGGGCGCACGGCCGAGGACTCCTCTCAAGCCGGTGGGCGAGTGTCCGACCGAGGGCCGCTCGCCCGCCGTTCCACCTCCGAAGTCCAGCAGCGCGAATGAAAGGACCCAAACGTGCAAAGCACCAAGCCAGGGCCTCCCGATATCGTCAGCGAGATCCGGGACCACTACACCGATCGTCACAACGAGGCCGACCGGCTGCAGACAACACTCAAGGGTCGCCTCGAACTCCAACGGCTGAAGGAGTTGCTCGCCGAGCATCTCCCACCAGCACCGGCCCAGATCGCGGACGTCGGCGGAGGACCTGGAAGGCACGCTGAATGGCTTGCTGAACTCGGCCACGACGTCGTACTCCTGGACCCGGTCGAGCGGCATGTCGAGCAGGCGAGGGCCGCCGGTATCAACGCCGTTATCGGGGATGCGCGTCGGCTGCCATGGGACAACGAGAGCAAGGACGTTGTCCTCATGGCTGGTCCGATGTACCACCTGACCAGGGACGAGGAGCGACGCCTGGCAGTCCGCGAGGCCGTTCGGGTACTTCGTCCTGGCGGCGTACTCGCGGTCATAGCGATCAACCGGAACGCAAACCTGATCGGCTCAACGCTGGCGAACACGCTGCAGACCCGGCGTGAAGTCGTCGAGGACATCCTCAACGACGGGTACAGCTTCGAGAACGAGCGAATGGCAGAGACGACGTACCACACGGTCGCTCAGCTCCGGAGCGAGCTTGCGCCATTCGTCGACCGGGTCCGGATCTCCGGACTGACCGGCCCAGGTGGCTGGTTGACGGTCGTGATCGATGCGCACTTCAAGGACATGCCGCTACCGCCCTCGATCGGTGCCCCGGATCCCCTTGAGACCGCTCTTGCGTGCTCGCGGCTGGCCGACGGGCAGCCCCACCTCGTCCACGCCAGCTCCCTGCTCCTCGCAATAGGTAGGCGTGCCTGACCGACTCTCCCCGCTGGAAAGGCGCCGCAGAGATCATCTGCGGCGCCTCGCCATGCGGTACGTCCAGAACGACTGGCCGATCGCTCGGCTGGCCGTTCCTCACAGCACAGGCTGTGCCTGCGGTCTCGTCGGTTGCCTTGAGCCACATTTGGTGCTTGCGGACGTGCCCGCGATCCACACGCAAGACGAGGCCGCGGAAGCGTTCTCGGATGGCAGGTGGGAGATCGCACTAACCACTCACCACTTCGACGTGCTGGAACTACCCGCACGACTCGGAGCTCCGCTCCACGACCAGCTGAAGGGCACCTGCCCCACAGCCATCGTCCCTGCAAGCCGAACGTGGCAGTTCTTCGTCACCCAAGGCTCGGTGCCCGCCGAACTCGCCGAGCACGCTGGAGGCCGGGTGATCTCGGGTCCCGACGGATGGGTACCGACGCCCAGCACCAAGATCGGGGCTACCAAAAGGATCCGGTGGCTGATCCATCCGAGCCTCACGAGATGGGAACCCTACAGCCGGCGGGATGCGATCGACATGGTCTTCGAGACTGCGGAATGGTCGGCCTATGACGCGCCAACCAATCCGTCATCTGCGATCGTCGACGGTCTGCTCGACTAGGCCAGGTTGCGGACGCCGCTGAGCAACTCAAGCCGCTCCTGCTCCGCCTGACCCACCAGTCGCAAGACGTCCTCGGCGGACGGCAGCGGCGCCTTCGGGAACCGCGACGCATCCTGCCAGCGCAGGCGCGTCCGCGACCCCAGCAGGGCAGCGCTGGAGGTACGATGCGACGGCGGCACGAGCACCGGCACCCCAGGCTCCAGGTAAACCACGCCTGCCGGCAGAGAGATATCTCCCGTCGGCGGCAACGTCGCCAGCACCCAATCTCCGCTGGGCAGCTTCAGTTGCGGCGTCCACGGTCCAGGACGCTGCTGCTCGAAGAGCCGCAATCCTTCGGCTCCGCTGATACGAGGCACCTGCCAGAAGGACACCCGCGAACCTGATGTTGCGAGGAGGTTGGGCGGAGTCGGTGTCTGCCAGGTAGAAGCGACTTCATCAGGATGCGTTGTCCAGTCAGCTTCCGCGTCAGCATGTGCGCCAGGAAGTTCGCAGAGCAGATCGCCACAGGAGCAGATCCAGCGCCCAAAGGCATCGTGCTGGGCTGGCGACCGTACCAGCGCAGGCGCCGGCCGGACAGCGATCCCCGCTGCCGCATAAGCCAGCGCGGCCTCGAGCAGCGAGTTACGTGGTCGGAACATGAGTAGGACCTCCTGAGGCAACATCATGGCTCACCTGCCACAGCCCTCCGGAACTGCCCTGCCCAGGGTGCAATTTCTAGACAGCTCCACTAGTCCAGGCCGACGGTGATGTCAATTGAGTTGGCGCATCCGATTCCGCATGGACTCCCGCTGTTCACAAGGGAATTGCATGTTGCTGCAACTTCTACGAATCACCTTGTCAGGACTAGCTGGTGGCCCGCACGCTGGCTCGGCTGCCTCGTCCCGGGCAGTTGCACCTCGGGGGTGCTGATACTGGGGGTTTCTCGTGGTTGGTCGGTTGCGTTCTTTTGCCCTGCCCAAATTCTTGGCGATCGTGTTGTCGGCGGCTTTGCTGACGGCCGGTTTGGTGAAGGTCACGCCGACGGCGTCGGCTGCTGCCTCGCCGACGTTGACCGTGGCTGGTGTTGCGTTGGCTGGTTCGACGCAGCCGGCGACGTTCAAGGCTGATCTGACTGATGCTCCGGCGGCCACGGGTGAGGTGACGTGGCTGGTGGACGACAAGTTCGCCGCGAAGACACCGACGCCTCCGCATTCGTACTCGGCCACGTACACGGCCGGTCCGCACAAGCTGAAGGCGCGCTGGGTCATCGACACCACGACTGGTGCGACGGCGGAGACGTTCGCGAACTTCACGGTCGGTACGACGCCGACGCAGCCGACTCTCATGGCAGGCAGCGAGCCGCTGCAGGGCGCGACGGTGAACTCGCCGTTTCGCGCGGACCTGGCCGGCGTACCGACGTCGATCCCGGGTGGTGTGACGTTCCTGCTTGATGGTGCTCTGGTCATCAAGGACACGTCGTCGCCGTTCCAGGCCAACATCACCACCATTGCCGGCTCGCATCAGGTGAGGGCGACGTGGACGGATCCGTCGAATCAGCAGGCCAAAGAGGTTGTTGCCTCTGCCAACGTTCAGGACGGGCCGTTCCTGTCCTCGGCTGGTACGCCGTTGCACGCGGGCAAGGTCAACTCGCCGTTCACCGCTGTGTTGTCGAACCCGGTCGGTGTGAGCGGTGATGTCACGTGGTTGCTGGACGACAGTTTCATCGGGAAGAGCACCGCGCCGCCGCATCAGTTCACGGTGACCACGACCAATGGACAGCACAAGTTGAAGGCCCGTTGGGTGATCAACACCGGCACGGGCGCGACCAAGGATGTCACCGCGGTCTTCACGGTCGGCACGATGCCGGACTTCCGTGTCGCGCCGCCGGTGGATGAGGAGCCCGGCCCGGCGATCAAGAACTTGTGGGCCACGTCCGACAACCGGCGTACTCCGATCGCGGGTGTCTACGACTGGAGCCACGCCGGCTTCGGCGGCGGGACCCCGCTGCCGGCGCCGTCGAACTACCGCAGCGACGCTGCCTGCAACTTGACGGCGGCGACGGTTCAGTCGACGTACAACGTGATCCCGAACGACGACAAGGACGACACGAACGCGCTGCAGGCGGTCATCGACCACATTCGTACGGATTGCTCGCCGACGTCCCGGATCGATTCGATGGCCAAAGTGATGTTGCCCGCGGGCAAGATCAACCTGAGCCACGAGCTCCACATCGACGCCGACTACATGCTGCTGCGCGGTGCGGGCTCCGGTACCGGCGGTACGCAGCTCGTCTTCGCGCCGGATGCGAACACGCGCTACGACAAGATCACCAAGGACGGTTCGCGCTGGGACTTGGACGCGATGACGTCGGGTGAGGCGACCGGCGGGTGGATCTGGCCGGGTCGCGGCATGATCCGGGTGCAGTCGCGGGCGGTCGCTCCGAAGTATGCCGAGCAGTACGCCGCCGCGGCGCCGAACCGCAAGGACCTGTTCGAGGGCACCGTCAACGACCACTGGACGACCGGTCTGCTGCTGGGCGGCAAGGCCGGGGACGCGAACTACAGCGCCCGCAAGGGCGACAAGGTCATCCAGCTGGCTCCGGGGACGCCGTTCGACAACCTCAAGGTCGGCGGCTTCGTGAACGTGATGGCCGCGAACTCGAAGAAGTTCTACGACAGCATGGAGGCGACGCCGACGGAGTTCCCGTTGGACAACCTGCACATGCGCCAGCAGATGTTCATGGTGACGTCGGGTGATCCGCTGGCCGGGACGCTCACGCTGGACAAGCCGCTCGAGTACGACCTGCCGGTCAACTCGACGTCGGACGGTTCGGCGCCGCTCAACGGTGAGGTGTTCCCGTCGAAGGTGTCGCCGATGGTCGACCTGGTCACTGGCGTCGGTATCGAGGACCTGGCCTTCACGCAGGTGATGCCTGGGCTGGACAAGGAGTCGGCCAAGCACAACTACGGCAACATGGACCCGGCCGCGGCGATGCACGGCATCGTGCTGAAGTGGGTCAACAACTCGTGGATCCGCAATGTGCACTCGGAGATGACCGGGTCGCACCCGATCGTCACCGAGGCCGCGGCGAACATCTCGGTGATCGATAACAAGCTCGAAGGCTCGTGGAACAAGGGCAAGGGCGGCAACGGGTACTTCCGTGGCTCCCGGGTCTGGGACTCGGTGTATGCCGGGAACACGACCCGCGATCTGCGGCACTTCACGTTCCAGTGGTCGTCGAGCGGCAACGTCGCGATCGCGAACAGCTTCGACTCCGACCTCAACCTGCACGGTGGTTTCGAGCGGAACAACCTGTTCGAGCTGAACGAGGTCACCGTCCCGTACGAGCACAAGTCCTCCAACTGCCAGAGCAACTGCGGCGACGAAGGCGGGTCCGATCCGGACGATTCGGATTGGTATCCGATCTGGTGGGCGGCGGGCAAGAAGGCCGTCAAGTGGTCGGGGTCGTCGGGGGAGAACAACGTCTTCCACAACAACCACCTGCGCAAGCAACTCGGTGACGAGACGCAGCAGTTCACCGACTATCAGCTGTACTCCGACCGGTCGAAGCTCTACCGGTTCGGCTCCGATGGCGGCGAGTTCAAGCACCTGACCGCGGACGGTACGGCGATCAGCGACTGGGCACACATGGAGGAGCGCGACTACACCGGCCACAACGGTGTCGACGCGTCCAAGTCCGACGGCGCCCGCTCGATCTTCTTGAAGAGCATCTCGCAAAGCGGCTACGGCGGACCCAACCCGCAACCGTTGCGCCGTACCTGGGGCTGCTCGTGCTGGGACGGCCGCGGCATGGTCAACACGCGTCTCGCCGCCGACCCGGTCAACACGGCGACCGGTTCGCTGACCGAGTACTTCACCGACCTGGCCGTCGCCGGCCCGGGACGTTCGCTGACCGGGACGAGGACGTACAACAGCCTCGACGATCATGTCGGGTCGTTCGGTAAGGGCTGGACGTTCGGGTACGACGTGTCGCTGACCCAGAACGCCGACAACTCCCTCGACATCCGCAACGGGACCGGCGGCGTCACGAAGTACACGAAATCCGGCACTGCCTACGTCACCCCTGACCCAGGGGTCACTGCGACGCTCACGGACAAGTCCGGCGGCGGCTGGGTGCTGACCAACATTGCCGGCGACAAGATGACCTTCAACGCGGCAGGCCAACTCATCGCCGACCGCGATCCCCAAGGTCGCGGCGTCTCGCTCACCTACTCCGGCGGCAAGCTCGCAACCATCACCGACGACCTGACCCAGACGTTCACCATCGAGTGGAACGGCGCGCTGATCAGCAAGATCACCGCCTCCACCGGCGACGTCACCGAATACGGCTACACCGGCGGCCAGCTCACCTCGGTCAAGGGCATCGACGGCAAAACCACCACCTACGGGTACGACGCAACTGTCGGCCTCCTAAACAGCATCACCGACCCAACCGGCGCCGTCAGCGCACGCACCACCTACGACCCCACTACCAAGCGCGCCATCTCCCAGATTGACGAGGCCGGCGGCACCTGGACCTTCGCCTGGGACGCGGCCAGCGAAACCGCGACGATCACGGACCCTGCCGGGGTCAAGACGCAAGACATCTACCAAGGCAACGTCTTGGTCTCCCACGTCGGCGGCGACGGACGCTCCGAAGACCTGTACTACGGCTCCAATAACCACGTCACCGCGACGACCAGTCCCGGCCAGGAGCTGACCCGCAGCGAGTACGACACCCGCGGCAACCTCCTCAAGCAATACCTCCCCACCGGCACCACCGACGCGGCCGGCGCCTTCGAACAGTGGACCTACGACGCCGGCAACCGCGTCACGTCCTACAAGGATGCCGCCGGCAACGAGACGACGTATGAGTACGACTCGAGCGGCCAACTCCTGAAAACGACCTACCCGGACGCCTCGACCACATCGCAGACCTACACCGCACTCGGCCAGGTCGCCACGTCGACCGACCAACTCGGCAAGGTCACCACCTTCACCTACAACGCCAAAGGCGACCCCATCAAGGTCACCAGCCCCGGCGGAGCCGTAGTCACCTCGACCTTCGACGCCAAACACCAGCGCCTGTCCCAGACCAACCCCCTCGGCAACGTTCCGGGCGCAACACCTGAGGTCGTCGAGCAGAACACCGAACACTGGACGTACGACTCCTTCGGCCAGGTCCTCACCCACACCGACCAGCTCGACCGGGTGACCACCAACACCTACGACGCCCTCGGCCAAATCCTCACGACGACCGACCCCGCCGGCGGCGTCACCAAGTACGAATACAACGCCTCAGGCCAGGTCACCAAAACCACCGACCCCGAAGGTCGTGTAACGACCAGCGAGTACGACGACGCCGGGCGACTCATCAGCACCACCGCCCCGGGCGGAGCCAAGACCACCAACACCTACGACGCCGTCACCGGCGACCTGTCCTCGACGACCGGCCCCGAAGGCAACGTCGCCGGCGCCGACGCCGCGACCCGGGAGAAGTACACGGCACGGTTCACCTACGACGCCGAAGGCCAGTTGACGCACACGCTGGTGTCCGATCCGAACAACCCGGCCAAGAAGCTCGCCACGGTCACCACGTATGACGATCAGGGCCGGCCGGTGCAGGTCACCAACGCGGACATGAGCACCACGAGCACCACCTACGACGTACTCGGTCGGGTGGTAGAGACGACGGATCCGACCGGTCTGAAGGCCTCGCAGACCTATGACAAGTTGGGCCGGGTCGTCACGAGCACCTCTGCGGGGACCACGACGACCTTCACGTTCGACAAGGCCGGACAGCAGACGCGGGTGGAGAGCCAGTCCGGTCGCGCGACGGTGACGTCATACGACGCCGACGGTCAGGTCAGCTCGACCATGGACCCGTTGGGCAAGATCACCAGCTACGAGTACGACGCCAACGGTCGGCAGACCAAGTCGACTGACCCGTTGGGTCGCTCAGCCGTCACCACCTATGACCCTGCGGGGCAGGTCTCCTCGGTCACCGATCCGGCCGGCGGCAAGGTCGACTACACCTATGACGCCCTCGGGCAACTGAAGTCGGTCACGACGCCTACGGGTGCGGTCACGGCCTACGACTACGACAAGGCCGGCAATCTCACCAAGACCACCACGCCCCGCAACGGCGCCTACGTCAACACCTACGACGCCGCCGGACGACTAGCCACCAACACCACGCCAACAGGGCGCGAGACTCGGATGGCCTACACACCCTCCGGTGCCCTCGCCTCGACTACCTTGCCTGCGGGATCGGTGTCGTACACCTACGACAATCTCGGCCACACGACGAAGGTCGACTACTCCGACAGCACACCGGACGTCACCTCGACGTACGACGCAGCTGGCCGCCCGAAGACCGTGACGGCCGGGGCAGCGTCAACGGCGTACAGCTACGACAAGGCGGGACGACTCACGGGTCTGACCAGAGGCTCCGCCGCCTTCGCCTACGGCCACGACACGCAAGGCAGGCTCTCCAAGCGCACCTACCCGGATGGCCGCTCGCAGGCCTTCACGTACGACACCGACGGCCTGGTCGCGACAGCGACGCTCAGCGGCGGCTCGATCAGCACGCCGATCGCGACGACCTACACCTACGACACTGCCGGTCACCTCAAGAAGACCGACGCGGGCGGACTGGTCACCGACCGCACCTACGATGCCGCCGGTCAGCTCACCAAGATCGAACACGGCCGCTCCGGCACCGCCCTGATGTCCCAAACGGTCGCGTACGACGCTGCGGGCCGACCGACCACGATCGACACCACGCGCGGAGCGACCGTCAAACGCAGCCTCTACGGCTACGACACGGCCGGACAACTGACGAGCTTCTGTACACCGTCGGCTGTGGCCACGACCTGTGACGGCGCACCTGGCTCGCAGTACACCTACGACTCCAGCGGTAACCGCAAGACCACCACCAAGGTCACCCCAGGGCAGGCTGATGTCGTCACCGCAACTGTCGTCGACGCCGACGACCGCATCCAGACGGAAACCACCGGCGCCAGTGTCACCACCAGCACCTACGACGCCAACGGTTACCTGAAGAACCGCGGTTCCCCCACTGGTACGGAAGCCTTCACCTACCGCCTGGACGGCAACCTCGCCCAGACAACCACGACCGCCGGCACCGTCATCGACTACACCTACGACGAAGCCGGCAACCGCCTGACCTCCACCGCCGACGGCGCACTCCAGTTCAAATGGACCTGGGACACCTCCGGCGCCCTCCCAATCCGCACCACCGAAGCCAACGCTGCGGGTACTGCGACCCACCAATGGGCCAACGACCCGGTCAGCGGCCTCGGCGGCGCCTACATCGACACCGTAGGCACCACCCCGACCTGGCTCCTCGGCGACTACCAAGGCTCCATCACCGACACGGTAGGTACCGGCACAACCCTCACCGGCACCGCCACCTGGGACCCCTTCGGCACCGCCATCACCGCCCCCACCGGCGCTATGGCCACCAATCCCCTGCGCTTCCACGGCCAGTTTCAAGACTCGAAGACGAGTCTTTACGACGTACGCCTCCGCGACTACGACGCCGCCCAGGGCCGCTTCACCGGACCCGACCCAGTCGCGGCATCCCCCCGCGCCGGCTTCGCCCAGTCCTACTCCTACGGCTATAACAACCCTGCCACCTACACAGACCCCTCCGGAGCCTGCTGGGTCTGTGGCGTGGTCGGAGCCGTCGGCGGCGCCATCATCGGCGGAATCTCAGGTGGCATCAGCGCCTACAAGAGCAGCGGCGGCGATTGGGGTGCAACCTGGGAAGGTGCTGGCAAGGGCGCAATCCAGGGCGGCCTCTCAGGAGGAGCTGCCGGCCTTTGCGCCGGTGGCGGCATCTACGCGATGGCGGCGTGCGCAGGCGCCGGGAACGCCGCCGGCGGCTACCTCAACTCCCTCATCTGGGGCGACGACTACAGCTGGAGCGACGCAGGCAAAGACTTCCTTTGGGGAGCCGGAACCACACTCGCCCTGGGATTCGGCGCCAAAGGACTTGGAAAGCTCTTCGCCAAGACCAAAGCCGTCCAATGGGTCGAGCAGAACATCGTCCGCCACTTGCCGGCTAAACTTCGAGGCCAGTACAAGTGTCCCCCGACCGAGACTCCAGGTCCGAAGACAGCCACTCCGAAGGCGAGCGAGGTCGGCGCAACTGTCGGCAAGTCTGCCTCCAGCAACTATCGCGAGACATTTTTTGGGGCGCACCCTTCACTTCGTGGCAAGGTCGTCGTTCATCACGCGATCGAGCAGCAGGTCTTGAAGCGGTATCCAAATCTGTTCTCTGCGTCCGAGATACACTCGTTGGAGAACCTCCGCGGCATACCGCTTGCGAAAAACAACACAATTCACTTGAGTGAGATTCGTAGATCGTGGAATGCTTTCTACAGGTCACACGCCTCTCCGACTCGCGAAGAGGTGCTGCGACATGCAACCGCCGTCGACAAGCAGTTCGGGTCCGAGTTCCTACCATCGAGGTGACCACGTGCCTTACTCCGTAGATCCACAAGTTGCAGGCGAACTTGGCGAGGGCACCGTGATGGACTCGTCGGTGCACCCGCCGGCCGTCAGCCGAGTGGAGTTCGTCCTCGACTCTCCCGAGACCGACGATCTTGTTCAGTCTTTCCCGGTCTATCTCATATCTGATCTACTGGCGGATCGTGTCGGCCAGGCGGGTTTGACTGGGATCAGGCTCGCGCACGCGGAGGTACGACCTAGTGAGGAGTTCCTCGCAGCATTCGGCGAAGTCCCTCACCGCAACTATCTCTGGCTTCAGTTAGAGAATTCCGAGGGAGCCGACGCCTGGTTAGATGATTCTTTGGAACTCTGCGTCTCGGATCGGTTGATGAGAATCCTCGAGGAGGGGACCCTGAGTGACTGCATCATTAGCGAGATCAAAGTCTAGTTCCCTTGAAGAGAGGCGACCTTCCTGACTTGGTTGACTGAGCAGTCAACCAAGTGTCATAGATCCTGTGCCGGACGAGTTGTCTGGAGATCTTCCGCTGACTGCCGAACGGCAGACGGGTGCGGTCCGATGACTTGGATACTCTGACTGAGGCGCTGGTAATGGGCCGCCCGAGTCAAGGCGTTAGTCGGTGGCTTTTCGCCTAAGACAAGGTGACCCTTGACGCCGTAACGCTCGCGGTAGGCGGCGATCTCGACGAGCAGTTGACGTGGGAGCGCTCTGTGCCACGGTGGCTCCTCGGCGATTGCCTGGTCGGCTAGCCAGGTCCCGCGATGGGCGATTTGGGCTTCGAGTTCGCGGAGCGGGCCGATCAGGGTTGGGTCGGAGACGTGGTCAGCCGGGGAGACGAGGCCGGCGATGAGGGTTGGCCGGTAGCCCGTGCGGCGTACTGCACGGGAGGTAAGTCGCTCGACTCGAGTGTGCAGCACTGCGGCGATATCGGCGGCGTTGTTCAGAGATGACTGCTGGACGGCCCGTTGTAGTACTTCGGTGACGTCTAGGCCGGCGGTTTCGGCTCGGCGGAGGGCGGTGACTAGGGGGCCGTAGGCCGTGGAGGCTTCTAGTGCGGCCAGGTCGACTCGGTCCAGGCCGCTGGCGGAGATCGCGGGGGCGAAGCGGTTGCGGGCGTCGAGTTGGCAGAGGTGTTCGTGGATGGGTATGAGGCGGTCCAGGCGGGTAGCGTTGTCCAGTTCTTGGCGCATGACTTCGTGGGCGGAGAGTTCGACTCCAGGGTTTTCGAGGATGGCTTCTAAGACGTCTTGCATTGTCTGTTCGATGCGTGGTTCGTGGAGGTCGGTGGTTGATTGATGGGTTGCGACGTAGGCGTGGTTGCTGTGGCGGCCGCGGGTCATGCCGACGTACAGGAGGGCTCGGGTGAGGCGGTCGGTGACGAGTAGGTGGGCAGTGTCGACGGTTGAGCCTTGGGCTCGGTGTGTGGTTGTTGCGTAGGCGAGTTCCACGGATTGCTGGACGTAGGCGGCCGGAAGAGTCACCTGAGCGTGGTGAGCGTTCTCTACTGTGAGGGAGCCGTCCTCCCAGCGATGTACGACGGTCCACTGGTCGCCGTTCTGGACGAATCCGTGTCGGCCGTGGCGTAGGCGGCGGTTGTTGAGGCGGGTGACTATGTGGTCGCCGACGCCGACCTGGGTTTTGTCATGGAGTGCGATTCCGTCTGGTTCGACCTCGCCGGTGATGATCCGATCGAGCCGGGCCCGGGCGTTGAGCCGGGCGACGGTGGCGTTGTCGGCGGCGATCAGGAGGCTGGATTTGCCAGCTGCGATGTCGGCCATCCACGCGCGGTACGCGGCGTCCTCCATGGCGTCGCTCGAGCCGGCGGCGAGGCGGTGCTGGTCGTCGTACGCGTCGATGACGTCGACGGAACCTGCTCGTAGCTCGAGGCTCGCCTCGCGTTCCCAGGCATTGCTGAAACGCCACACATCGCTGAGTTCGGCGGCTTCGGTGTCGCGGGCGATGAGGCGAAACGCACCGCCGGTGTCAGCAGCGCTGAGTTGTGCGTCATCGCCCACGAGTAGGAGTTTCGCGCCAGCGGAGTCTGCTTCGCGCGCGAGAGTCGCGAGCTCCATCGTGCTGGCCATCGACGCTTCGTCCACGATGACCAGTTGGCCTGACCGGAACTTCCAGCGGTCCTGCTCGGCGCGTAGCGCGGCGAGAAGCTCTGACAGCCGATACTCGCGACGTCGTCGTCCTGCATGACGAGCCTCCCGTAATGCGTGCTCCGTCTGCCGGATCCGGTCGCGACGTTCCTCGGCGCCGAGCCCTGCCGACTCGTAGATCCACTTGGCGATGTTCTCCGCCGGCGATCCGATGGCATCGGACAGGACTGCCGATGCCGCCGACGATGGTGCCAACGCGATGACAGAACCTTCGCCGTGAGCGGACTCCCAGTCCATTGTCATGGCCGCCAACAGGCTGGTCTTGCCAGTGCCGGCAGGGCCAACGAGCGCTTCCACTATTTGGCCGCTGGTGGCGATTCGCCTGAGCGCCGCCTGCTTGTCTGCGCTCAACCCGGCGGCGGTCACCGGAGCAGCAATCTTCGGTCCGGTTGCGTTGCGAGCGAGGTCCAGGAGAAGCGACTCCGCTCCGAGGACGACGGGCGAGGTGAAGATCTGTCCGTTGTGAATCGTGAAGACGCTCTCGCCGTCTGCGCGGGTCTCGGGCACGGTGACGATCGCCGGGGCCGTCAGATTGATCGACTGCTGCTCCGCGCTCGCCACGATCGATTCCAGTACTGCGAACCGCTCGGCCGACGACACCAAACGGATCAGCCGTGTCTGACGTGCGGCCTCTGCCAGGAGGTTCCAGCGAGTCCAGGTGGCCCGCTTGGTCTGCAGGGTGATGACCGTCGCAGCGGCGTACGCCTCGAGAGTCTGTGGGCTGAGATCGGCTGCTGCCAACGGCCGGTCGCCCGCTTGGTCAAGGGACTGCTGAATCGTCTCGATGACCTCCCTGCCGACCTTGAGATCGGCCCTCCGGCGCCAGCTCTGCATGAGCATTGCAAGCGGTCGCGCGTGATGTTTGGGTGGTCGATTCATAAGCGTCGCTCGTTGGCGTAGGACGTACATTTCGTTGCGCCTAGGTGTGGGCAGACCGTCTGCGCGCTCGTCGAGAAGTACCGCAAGGTTCGACTCGATCTGCTCGGTTCTGGCCGAGAACTCCTCGATCAGCTGGTCGGGAATGACCGTCAGTTCGAAGGCCGGGTTCCGGCGCTTGCCGCGCTGCCGCAGCTCCCAATCGACGCCTAAGCGCCGACTGAGATTGTCCGCGAGGAACACGTTGTGGATCTCTGACATCGCCACCGCCGAACGGAACAGAACGCGCCCGTCGATGCTTCGCCAGGCGCCGTCTGGCCCCTGAACCCGGTTGGCCACGACGACGTGAGTATGTAGCTGCGGATCACCGGCACGAGTGTCCCAGTGGTCGAAGGCGGCTCCGACAAGTCCGCGAGTCTCGACCTGAGCGATGCCGTGTTCACCGGTGCGAGTCAGGACGGCGTGCTGCTCGATCAGTCGTACTACGTCGTCAACCGCTTCATGGTGTGCGGCGACGATCTGCTCCTGAGTCCCGACGTCGGTGGTCGCCCACAGGGCTGAGACGGACTTCGAAGGGGAGAAGGTCAAATCGAACCCGGCGACCGCCTGTTTGGTCTTCTCTCGCATCACAGCTGCTCGAATCTGACGGATTGCCTGATGCCTGGAGTCGTCATCCAGAGCCGGGTCTAGGGCGCTGATCAGGTTCTCTATCCGTACGGAGGGACTCTTGAAAACGGGGTACGGACGCCCAAGAGGCTGTCCACTGCACGGGTCTTCGGCGCGTCCGAAAAGAGCGGCCATCTGGCTCTCGGTCACTTCCGCGCCGACGGCCACGCTCCGACTGGGGAGGCCAGGTAACCCGGCGCCGACCCAACGGCCAGGTGGGTACCCCGAGGCCGCGTAGTACGCCGTCAATGGCGTGGTCAGCGAACGCTCGACATCCCCCGAGGCGACGTGCCGCAGCAGGTACAGATAGCCCTCGCCGGCGGATAGCCGATGGATGCCTAGCACAACTTCCGCCGTGCCCGATGCGTGCTGGATCGATGCTGGATGGTCTCCATACAGCGGTCAACGGTCGGGCGCAGCAGAGCTCGTTTCGCGTCGTTCCCGAAGCGGAAGCGCCTTAAGTGCAAGAAGTGTAGTGGTGGTTGTTCCTTCGCATGGCCCAAACCTTCGACGTCACCTCCGTTGAGTGGCTGTGGGCAACCGAAGGGATGTGCGATGAACAACCTCAATGACGTCGGCGACGTACGCCGGCGGATCACGGAGTTGGCTACCCAGGCTGAGGCGATCGTCGAGGCAGCGGAGGTCACCGCGGCCGACGGGCGATGGGCCATGACGGCGTTCAGCCGGTACCGGGTCTGCGAACTGCTCGGCATCCTCCCGTACCTCAGGTACGACGGCGCGTTGGATGGCGATCCCGCAGCGCTGTATGACGAGGCCATCGAGGCGCTCAACGACCTGGACGTGCCAATCGAGGATGTCGGGTGGCGTCTGGCGCTTGGCGACGCACTCAGGTCGGCTGCGGCCGACGTCCGGAGAGTCCGGGATGCGCGCGACGTATGAGGATCTCCTCCGCGCGGCTCGTCGGGCAGCAGTACAGGCTCATCAGGTCCAGCACACCGACAACGGCGAGCTCCTGTCTGGATGGCAGGCCGTCCTGATCGCAACGCGGTCTCATCTTGGCTGGTTGCGTTGCGACATCGATCTCACCGGCGACGCGGTGGCTCTCAACAACCTGGATCCCTCTAAGGGACTGATGCCAGTGGCTTGGGCGCTTGGTGCGGGTGCCGATCTCCTGGCGACACAGGATGCGTACAACGCCGCAGCTCTCGACAACTACCACGATCTCTTCGCGGCTCGGGCCGAGGTCGCCGACGTGGCACGGATCGCGGGCCGGACTGTTCTCCGTGACCTCGGAATGCCGAAGCGGAGCAAGGAGTACCGTCATGTACTCAAGGCGGTGGCGCAACTCGGGGAGATCGTCACAAGAGGCCGCGGCGCCTCTGGGCTCGGCGATCTTCGGAACCTCGCGACGAATCGCCCGCAGTACGGGACTGACAAGCTGTCGCAGCTTGCTTGGATGGCGGTGCGGTGGGAACGCGCCCACCTGGACATCGACGCACACACGTTGCTGACGCGAGATCTGCGGTCGGGCACATCTCAGCTTCGGACGATCTGTGGCTACGCATGGCATCTCACGGACTGCATCGCGTCCGTAGCCGAGAACGCTGGTCTGGACGCGCAACAGCGGCTGGACCTGGCACGACTGAGAGAGGCATTGCGTGCCTTTGATACGGCCGCCGCTCGAGTGGCCCGCTCGTGGCAACGAAGGCTCTCGGACATCGGTGGCCAGAGTGGCACACCGGGCGAGGTCGCCTTCCTTGATTTGAAGTCAACCTTTGACGTGTTCCTGCGGGCCGACGGCGATCTGTTGGCACCGAAGGATCTGATACCGGATCACAGGCAGGCGATCGCAGCGCTGGATGCGCTCGACGAGATGGTCGACTCTGCTTCGCGGATAGCGCGTTTCCAGCAGGCTGCCGTTGATGACCTGATCCGAAGCGGTCACCTCTTCTTGCCGGTACGAGACATCGCGTCCATGGAGCTGCCGCACTACAGCCGCCGCGTGGCCCGTCCCGCGGTGGCGAGCCGGTGGATGCGTACCAGCGTCGCCATGTATTTCACGGAACTGACGAGCACCCTTGCCCAGAGCGCCGCCCACCTGGCGATTGCCGCAGACGTGGCTCGCCGCTTGTCAGGTACCAGCCACCACAGCCGGCCGTTCGGCGACAGGTCTCCGCGACTCCATCCGCCGCCCCTGCTGGTCTCCAAGGCTCTCGTTGCCGAGAGCACCGGATTGCCAGATCTGGGACAAGAGCCCGACCCGCCAGGCCGTTGACCAACTAGAGCCGTCGATCAGGAGGTTTCTCGTGACCAAGATGAATGTGAGCGCCGAGGTTCTGCACACCGTGCTCACACAAGAGATTCGGAAGGTGAACTCAGGTGTCGGGTGGGCACGGTGGCTCGACGCCGCGGCTTTGTTCCCGACGTACGGCTTTGGGAATGCCGTCCTGATCAATCTCCAAATGCCTCATGCGAACTTCATCGCCGGCGCGCCGGCGTGGGCGCGGCTGGGACGCCAGGTCGTGAAGAGTGGCGCCATCAAGATCCTTGCACCGGTGCGGGCCGAGGTGCTCTTCGAGGACGAGGCCGGGGAACCGACGATGGATCCCCAAGGTTCGATCCGGCAGGGGATCATCGGGTTCAAGGTGGCGAACGTGTGGGACGTCGCACATACCGTCGGTCCCCGGATCTCGTTGCCGGCGATGGTCTCGCAGGGAACGACCGTCAAGCTGTGGGATGCCCTGGTAGGTGATTCGCGTGCGCATGGGCTCACCGTGGACGTTCGGTGGACGGCGCCCGAGATGGATAGCTATACAGATCACGGCGCCGGACGGATCGTGGTCTCGAACCGACTAGACCTTGTCGCCAAGGTCGCGCGCTTAGCGCATGAGGTCGGCCACCTGCGCATGCACCCGGGTCAACAAGGCAAGGCCGAGGCCTGCTACGGCATTGAGGAAGTCGAGGCTGACTCATTCGCACACATCGCGCTGGCGCGATTCGGGCTCCCCATGGAGACATCGTCCTTCGATCGCGTCCTGCTCCTGGCAGACGCGGTTCAACCCCGGTCACCCGAGTCGGTGATCAAAGCGATCGGTACCCGCGCAGTGGTCGCTTCGAGGAGGTTCCTCGAAGCGACCGGCCATCAGATTTCGCCGATGCCGAAGACAATCGGCAAACGCCTTGAGCCCGAGGCGGGAACGCAGGCTCCGTACCTCGGCCCCGAGCTGTGAGCCGGCGATGGGAGCAAGTGAGCGGGTCGCCGCGCTACAGCGTGCACGTCAGCGCCAGGCGAGAATAGAGGCGGCGACCGCTCGCGCGATCAACGCCCAGGCCTCGCTGGCTCGCGCAATCCAGGCCAAGGAAGCGGCGATCCGGCGGTGCGAAGAACGGGTAGCTGCCGCGGAGGCTCGATCGGGGAGCGAAGCATCGCAACTGGCCCGGATCTGTGGTTCCGCGGAGGCCGCAGCCGAGATCCTCGGTTGGAGCATCCGCGAGGTCCGCAGAACCATGAAGGCTGAGCGTGAACGCGAAGCGAGGCTGGGAGACCCTGATGTCGCCGGAAGCTGAGCCGAGTCCTATCTGGGACGCCGACCAGGTGGCGGCCTACCTGAAGGTGCCAAAGGCAACCTTGTACGGTTGGCGGACCAAGAAGTCCGGTCCGCCGGCCCGTAGGGTCGGACGGCATCTCCGATACAAGTCCGACGAGGTCATCGAGTGGTTCGACAAGCTCGACGGGCAGCTCCCCGGGGATGACTAGCTTCCTTGATCCATCCCGAGTTGGCTATCGGTTGGCACATCGAGCACAGCCCGCAACCCTTCCCGGTAGACGCTACCGGTTCGGCGTACAGCTCCCCGCTCGAGCTTGGCGATGTAGTTACCGTCCAGCGGTACGCGCACGCGCCTGGTGTGCCAAAGCCAGATACAGACGGCTTCGGCGAGTTCTGCACGAGACATGGGCCGGCTTGGATCTCTTGGAGATGGCGTCCGCCGCCGTGCCTCGCGGAGGGCAAGGTTGGGAGAAGGCATGCAGTTGGAGCTCTCTGTCAGGAGTTCAGGATGTAGCCGGTCCGGTTGATGCTCAGAGGTGTGAGCACCAACCGGACCGGGTTTGGGCGGAGCGAGGAGGAGGGTCTCTCAGCTCCTGGAATTGAGTAGAAGGACTCGGGCGCCAGTGGCACGCTCAAACGTGCCCTTGATGTCATTGCTGGCTCCCAGTACTGCAAAATGCAGAGGGCTTGGCAGGACGACGGCGGTGATGTTGTGGCGGCGGACGGCGTCGGTCAGAACTTCGAAGACCGCCGGCCAGATGGCCGGCTCGTCCACGAAAACGAAGCCCATCGAGAAGCCTTCGGCTTCAGCGAAGCTCGACATCTGGCGCTCGATCTTCTGGACATCGCCAGCGGTGGCGATCAGCTCGCGCCGGATGTAGCCGAGTAGCAGAGGCCGCCCGAGGTCGTCTTCACTGGACTCGTCGAGTTCCTGGGGCGGGCGCCGAGGTACTGCTGCGACGTTCATCGGCTCCTCAATTCTCGCTTCTCAGCTCGCTTGGCGACTATTGCCGCGGCGTCCCAAGCTTGCTCGCGGATGGGCGGACAGCGGCACCGCATTCGCGGACATTTAGGGACATTTCGTGTTACGGTCCGAGTAGACATTTAGGGACATCTACTCGCTGGTAAGGATGCGGCTGTGGTGAACGAGGTCTTGCGGGGCGCGATGTACGGCGCTCAGCTCACCGAGGTGGATTTGGCGGCGAGGCTGGGTGTGGAGCCGAAGACAGTCCGGAACTGGTTGCGCGGTCAGGTGCCACATCCGGGCAGACGCGCTGCGCTGGCTCGACTCCTCGAGGTCGATCAAACCGTGCTCTGGCCCGCCCTGGCTTCGCCAGTCGAACACCCCACCGAGCTTGTTGCCGTGTACCCGCGCAGGTTGTCGATCTCCCAAGCAATGTGGCGGGACTTCTTTGCCTCGGCAGAGTCTCAGATCGGGGTCCTTGCTTACAGCGCCTTGTTTCTGGCCGAGGACGTGAGGCTTATCCGCCTTCTCGGTGACAAGGCTGAGCAGGGAGTGCGAGTGCGTATCGCCCTCGGTGATCCGGGCGGGCACAACGTCGACCGCCGAGGGGTCGAGGAGGAGATCGGCGAGGCGATGAGCCTGAAGATCAGAAACGCGATCACCTTGCTCGAGCCCGTCCTGGCGCACGACCAGGTCGAGCTCAGGTTGCACGACACGGTGCTCTACAACTCGATGTATTGGTCGGACGATCAACTGCTGGTCAACCAGCACGCGCTCGGCATCCCTGCGGCCCGGTCGCCTGTGTATCGCTTCCGTGGAGGCGACGACAGCGAGATGTTCCAGTCATACGCGACCAGCTTCGAACGGATCTGGTCACTTGGTCGTTCCGCTGCGGTGGGAGCCGGCCGCATGTAATGTCATGAGCATGATCAGTGCGACGGATGCGGAGGCATTGGCGCGCGACCTGCTGGCCGAAGAGTTGCCCAGACGATGGGCCCATACCCAATGCGTCGCGAGTCGCGCACGAGAGCTTGCTGTCGTGCTTGGTCCGGAAGCCGAGCTGGTTGAAGTTGCCAGTTGGCTGCACGACATCGGCTACGCCTCAACCATCAAGGTCACGGGCTTCCATCCGCTGGATGGCGCGCGCTACCTTCGCGATGTGGCGGGGGTCGACGAGCGTGTCTGCCGATTGGTAGCGCATCACACCTGCGCCGTCATCGAGGCGGTTGAGCGGGGGATCGCTACATTGGCGGAGGAGTTCGCGCCGTCCCGGCAGGATTTGCTCGACGCGCTGACATATTGCGACCTGACTGCCGGCGTCGATGGTCGGCCAGTCGATGTCGACGAACGTCTGACCGAAATCTTGTCGCGCTATCCCGTCGATCATGTGGTCCACAGGTCAGTTACCCGCGCCAAACCTGTTCTACTGGAGTCCGCGCGGAACGTTCGCCGTCGTTTGGCTGCTGGATAGGACATCTCTGGGCCGGAGACATCTAGAGATGTCTGACCATGCCCTTACCCCGTCCATTGCCCAAGCCGCAGGCTTGGGCAATGAGCGGTCGCGACCGAAAGCCCAACGAGGCTCTACGAAGAGCTCGAGGAGCGATGTCCCAGGGGAGCCTCGCAGACCAGGTCAACACTGCGATCTACCGCGCAACGGGCCGCGAAGTGACGATCACGGCGAAGTCGATCTCGGATTGGGAGCGTGGGTGGTACTCGTGGCCGTCGGCTGACGTTCGCGCGGCGCTTTGTGAAGTACTTCGAGTATCCGACCCCTCGGATCTCGGTTTCGTCTTCCGGCGTACGCAGCGCAACGTTCCGCCCGCAGCATTGCCGGATCTGATCGGAGGACGAGCGCTCCTCACGACTGAGGCAAGCAACATCGTTGAACTACCGTCCGGGAAGTCGTTCGCCGGCGCCGAACTGTTGGTGCATCATTGCAGCGCAGAAGAGACCGGGCTTGATTGGCTGATGGTCGAGCCGACCGAACAGCTCACAACGTCGCTTCGCCGCACGGATCGATGGAGTGCCGTCGTCACGTCCGATGCCGATGGCAAGTACTACGTGTCCGACGCTCGGCGATTCGTACGCCGGGCAAGTCGCATCGCTATCCGGCAGCCTGTCGCGTCCGCCAACGTGATCGACGACCTCACGGCCGGCATCATCTGGGCCGTCGTCAACGCGGACACTGCATTGCTCGCCGATGACGCCCAACTGGAGGTGAGCCAGGCGAGGCTGGCCCACTACGTGGAGCAGTCGGCGTCTGAGGCTTCGTTGAGTGAGGTGCCCGAACTCAACGCGGTTGCCGCACAGTGGCTGGGATCGACATTCTGCTCGCGGCACATCAGCCGGCACCTGGGGCGACTCTCCGAAACCCCATTCTTCTGGACCCGGGAACAGCGAGGTGAGGATGCCTCGTCCTGGCTGTTGTGGAACCACAAGCTCGACTACCTGAGGTACACCTCACGGCGCTTCATCCGGATGCGTCGGGCGTTCTGCATTCCTGAGGCCGAAGTCGATGCCTCGCCCCGGTACGAACGGGTGCTTCTCCTTCTGGCGATGGCCCTCATGGAGGCGTTCGGGATCACAGTGGAACTGACGGTGGACCCGACGTTGAGCGAGGTCGGCGGCTTCGTTGTGGCCGACGAGGCGATCGAGGCGAATTGGTTGGGCGGCGAGGGGATCTGGCGCGTTGATGCTCGCCCGCGACCGCGGCGCGTCTCGGAGTACCGAGAGATCGAGAGGCGCCTCGCGGCGAGGTCGATGATTGCCGTCGAGTGCTCAGCGGGGCGGTTGGAGGCGATGGCCGACTACCTCGGCGTGCCTTGGCGATGGTTCCGGCGTAGGTGTGAAGAGTTGGCTGTGGCGGGGATCGAAGGGATCGCTCAGCCGCGGAGTCGTCATCTGTCCACTCGAGGCCTTGATACAGCGATTCGCTACGTTGCGCACATCGATGCGATCGAAGGAAGCTATCTTGCATGCAGTTGAGCTGACAATGGGCCGGACTTTCGCGGTCCGCTTCGATCATGGCGACGACTTCTACAGCGCACTCGCGAAGTTCTGTGTCGAGCGAGACGTCCGGCAGGGCTTCATTCCGATGTTCGTCGCCGGCCTGCGCGAGGTCCAGCTCGTCGGAACGTGCGAGGAGCTGGATGACCCGGCCGCGCCAGTTTGGAGTGCCGTGCACCTTGAGAATGTGGAGGCGTTCGGCGGTGGCACCCTGGCATACGACGCAGCCTCAGGTGGCGTACGGCCTCACATTCATGTGTCAGTTGGCTTGAAGGCGCAGGCGGCCACCGCACACACCAGTCATCTCCTCGACGCCAAGGTTCAGTTTCTCACCGAGATGTACGTCGTCGAGGTGAAGTCGCCAGAGTTCAGCCGAGTCCCGCGGCCTGACCTGTACGACGTACCGCTGCTGTCTTTCGGCAGCTGACGATCAGTCGATGTAGGGCGTGCCCGGGTTCTCGAGGTAGTAGTCGATGCGCCGTCGCATCGAGCGGTCCATCGTCAGATCCGGCAGCTCGGATCGGGAAATCCAACGCACTTCGGTGGACTCGGAGCTGGGGGTGAGTTCGCCGCCCGTCGCTCTAGCTCGGACGACGATCGAGAACTCCTGACGCGCTTCACCGTTGCTGGTGTAGAGGATGATGTGCTTGGGATCGGTATAGATGCCCACGACATCGATCACCTCGCAGTCGATGCCCGACTCTTCTTTCGTCTCCCTTATCGCCGCTTGAGCGAGTGACTCGCCGAGGTCGATCGCACCTCCGGGAACGGCCCAGTTGCCGTTGTCGGAGCGGCGGATCATCAGGAGCTCGCCGGCCTCGTTCTCGATGAGGACGTTGGTCGACGGCACCATGCTGTTCGCGGCCGGCGCATCAGGATCGTCGTAGTAGTCGATTCTCCTGGCCATCAGTCCTCCTCACTCAGCGGAACGCTGAGGTCCCATACGGCCTCGAAGCTCTCCCGGTACGGGGCCGCCAGCTCGCCTCCAGGAATCTTCTTCAAATGCCAGATCGGAGCACGTGCGGCCGCCAGACCGTAGATGTGCGTGTTGACCAGCAGTTGGTCGTCGACGACATAGATCGAGTTGTAGAGCACCGTGCGATGAAGACGGAACTCGATGCCTTCCGTCTCCCGGAGCTTTCGAAAGAGGAGGAGAGCGTTGCGGATCTTCGAGGCGAGCCCATCGCCGATTCCCTCTTCCTCACCCCGCTCAGTGATGTGCGCATCGTTGGGGTCACCGAGCATCACCCGAACACGCACACCGGCCTTCGCCTTCCTCAGCAAGATGCGCTCGAGCCCGGTGTCTTCGGCAAAGAACAGCCCCGCGTACACCAAGACGCCGATTTCGTCCTTGGCCGACTTGAACAGCCGCAGCCAGTCGTCGCGGGGCATATCGGCACGGTGCGGATACACCTGGACGATCTCGCTCTGCGACACCGCGACAGCCCGGCTCCGCGGCAGCGCATCCGGCCACAGGTACGACTCGTCGACCTTGAATCTGGTCGCCAGCTGATACCGGTACCTCGGGTACGGTATGCGGCTCTCCGTGATCCAGCGCACGACAGTCTTCACATTCACATCGAGCTCTTCGGCGAGCGCGAGGTTCGTGAGCCCGTGCTCCGCCATCGCCCTCCGCAGCCGTTCGTTAGGTGACTTCGGCAGCTGTTCCTTCGACACAGACCCTAACCTAGGACATTTGGGGACATTTAGCGGCGAACCAAGCCGCTGTCGACGACCCGATCCATCTGTTCTTGGCCAACACGCTACTGACTCTGCGCCCAATGACGCTGGACACTGGTGTCTCACCTGTGGATAACTGCAGTGTCCGGCGGTGTTTGGCGTGCGTGGGCTTCCTGCCGGCAGGAACGGTGAGCATGCGCCAACGCCCGCGTAACCAGGTTCCGCCGCTGACGGTACGGTGCCGGTCATGGGTACTTGGGATGCAACGGTGTTCGGCAACGATGCGGCTGCTGACTGGGCTGCTGGCTTGGTGGATGCCGGCGACGAACAGCTCGTGAGAGATGCGCTGGAGCGAGCGGTCGGGCCTGACTGTGTCCACTATCTCGAGTATTCCGAGGGTGTGGAGGCCCTCGCCGCGGCCGAGGTTGTCGCTGCTGCAGCCGGGCGGGCGACTGCATCGAACCCGTACAACGAGAAGGCACTCGGCTGGGCAGTTGGCCGGTCCGGCCTTGTCGAGCTAATTCCGCTCGCAGTGCGCGCAGCTGAGCGAGTCATTGCCGAGAATTCTGAGCTGCGAGAGCTGTGGGCAGAGCCCGACGACCCGGCATGGGCTGCTGCAGTTCAGGATCTGCTCGGCCGCCTGCGATAGAAATCCGAGCGAAAGTAGTACTACCGAGCCTGCTACGCGGCAGTTGCAGGTGTGCCATGCAATTCGGCTGCAAAGACGGCGCCGTAGCGAGCCAAGTCAGGGTCCCCGAGATCGACAGGGTGACAGTTGACGCCCCGCCAAGTCCACAGTCTCCCGCCGCCAGCGGAGGGCCCGCCGGGTTCATAGCCGAGCGCCCACCCAGCGGCATCCGGCTCGGTGCGGTGCATCCGCTGTGCAGCCTTAATCCGATCGCGGAACTCCGCTTCGAAGTAGATCTGGCCGTGCCCAGGTCCGCCGTCGAGCCTGATCGTTGGACCACCTGCCATCAGGTCACACTCGTTACCATCACGGGGTCTCCTGTCCGGCAGGCCGTAGGTCCGATTGTGGGATCCAGGCGAGGTGGCCGTCGCGGTCGCGGACGCGGCCGAGCCATTGGCCGCCTTCGCGGAGCCATGCGTCCAGTTCCCCTGATTCCCAGGCGACCAGGTGCTCGACGGGCTGGGGCGGGTCGACGGAGCGGATCTCATCCGCCGGACGTGGCCCGTGGGCGTTGAACTGCAGATCGAGATCGGTCTTCATCTGCTCGGCTGCGGCCTTGTCGAGGTGGCCACGCGCCAGCCGTTGACCGCGCCGTCCCACACGCCGTAGGTGCCGTCGCCGGCGTCTGAGGGGCGCACCGTGAACCGTCCAAGCATGGGACCCACGATAGCCGATTTTCGAACATATGTTCTAGTCTCGGATATCAACGGGAGGAACAGGGAAAACCATAGATGGGCTACAACAATCCGCCGGTGAAGTGGTCGGAGCTGGAGCGGCGGCTGTCGAACCGGTCGCGGCCGGGCAGCGATGGCGGCCGTCCCGCCGCAGGTGACGGTGGTGATTCGCCGGCGTGGAGTCAGCATCGCGGCCCGTACGTTCCTGCCGCTGACGGTGAGTCGCCGATCGATCGTGCGGCCCGGCTCCGCGCGGACGCGGTCCCGTACGCGGAGCTACATGCGCACTCGACGTTCTCGTTCCTCGATGGTGCGTCTCAGCCGGAGCGGCTGGTGGAGACCGCGGCCGATCTCGGCCTGCACGGGTTGGCGCTGACCGATCACGATGGCTTCTACGGCGCGGCGAGGTTCGCTGAGGCGGCTACCGCGCATGGCGTGCCGACAGTCTTCGGTGCAGAGCTGTCGCTGGGGTTGTCGGGTCCGCAGAACGGTGTCGCGGACCCCGAAGGCGATCATCTGCTGGTGCTGGCCGAGGGCCAGGAGGGCTACCACCGGTTGGCCGGCGCGATCACCGAAGCCCAGCTCGCGGGTGGCGAGAAAGGCCGACCCGTCTATGACTTGGAGGAGCTCTCAGCTCGCGGCCGGGATCACTGGGTCGTTCTCACCGGTTGCCGCAAGGGCGCCATCAGACGGGCGCTCGAGGCCGGGGGAGCAGCAGACGGCCCGGCCGCCGCCGACCGCGAGCTCGACCGTCTGGTCGCGCTGTTCGGCGCCGACCGGGTCGTGGTCGAGCTGATCGATCACCAGCTGCCGACTGATTCGACCCGCAACCGGATCCTGGCCGACCTGGCTGCGGCGCGTGGACTGGCGGTGGTGGCAACGAACAACGTGCACTACGCGAACCCGCGCGATCACCAGCTTGCCGCCGCCCTCGCCGCAGTACGGGCCCGGCGTGACCTGGACGCGATGGACGGCTGGCTGCCGCCGGCCGGGATGGCGTTCCTGCGCTCCGGTGCCGAGATGCGCCAACAGTTCCACCGCTTCCCCGGCGCGGTCGAGTACTCGGTCCGGCTGGCCGAGCAACTCGGGTTCGATCTACGCCGGGCCAAACCCAAGCTGCCGCTGCGAGATGTGCCCGAGGGGCAGACCCCGATGAGTTGGCTGCGGCACCTCACCTACACCGGCGCGAAGACCCGCTACGGTACCCGGAGCCAACGCCCGGACGCCTACCAGCGCCTCGACCGGGAGCTGGCGGTGATCGAGGAGCGTGGCTTCCCGGGCTATTTCCTGATCGTGTTCGACATCTGCCGGTTCGCCCGCAACAAACAGATCCTCTACCAGGGCAGAGGATCTGCCGCGAACTCCGCGGTCTGTTACGCACTGGAGATCACCGCGGTGGACAGCATCTTGTACGACTTGCCGTTCGAGCGGTTCCTGGCCGCGACCCGCACCGAGGAACCCGACATCGATGTCGACTTCGACTCCGACCGGCGCGAAGAAGTGATCCAGTTCGTCTACGGCAAGTACGGGCGCCGCAACGCCGCCCAGGTAGCCAACGTCATCTCCTACCGGCCGAAGTCCGCCATCCGTGACGCCGCCAAAGCCCTCGGATACTCCGTCGGCCAGCAAGACGCCTGGTCCAAGAACGTCGACGGCTGGTCCGCAGATATCGCAGCCGGCGGCGGGGGAGACGGCGACATCCCGCAACGGGTCACCGCGCTGGCGACCCAGTTGCTGAAGTTCCCACGGCACCTGGGGATCCACTCGGGTGGGATGGTGCTGACCGAGCGGCCGGTGGGGGAGGTGGTACCGATCGAGCACGCCCGCAAAGAGAAGCGGACGGTGCTGCAGTGGGACAAGGACGACTGCGCCTGGATGGGCCTGGTCAAGTTCGACCTCCTCGGCCTCGGCATGCTCGCCGCCCTCCAGTACTGCATCGACCTCGTCCGCGACCACACCAGCGAGGCCTGGTCGCTGCACACCATCCCCAAGGAAGAAGCCGGCGTCTACGACCAGCTCTGCCGCGGTGACTCGGTCGGGGTGTTCCAGGTCGAGTCCCGCGCCCAGATGGCCACCCTCCCCAGGTTGCTGCCGCGCCGGTTCTACGACCTGGTCACCGAGATCGCGCTGATCCGGCCCGGTCCGATCCAAGGCGGCGCCGTCCATCCCTACATCCGGCGACGCACCGGCGAGGAACCCATCACCTACCTGCATCCCAAGCTCGAACCGGTCCTCGAGCGGACTCTCGGTGTGCCGCTGTTCCAGGAGCAGTTGATGCAGATGGCGATGGCCGTCGGCGGTATCGACGGTGACGAGGCCGATCTGCTGCGCCGCGCGATGGGCTCCAAACGCGGCATCGAGAAAATCTCGTCCCTGAAAACCAAGCTGTTCGACGGCATGGCGGCCAACGGGATCACCGGCGAGTTGGCGGAGGAGATCTACGACAAGATCGAGGCGTTCGCGAACTTCGGGTTCGCCGAATCGCACTCGATCAGCTTCGGCCTACTGGTCTACACCTCCACCTGGTTCCGTCTCCACTACCCAGCCGCCTTCCTCGCCGCGCTCCTGCGGGCGCAGCCGATGGGCTTCTACTCGCCCCAATCGCTGGTCGCCGACGCCCGCCACCACGGTGTTGAGACCCGCCGCCCCGATCTCGACCACTCCGGCATCAACGCCACCCTCGAACCCCTGGTCGACGGCCAGCAACTCACCGGCCCGACCGGCGACCCAGCTTGCCTCGTTGACCCGCAACCTGTCGTCGGACCGTTCGACCTCAACGCGCCATTCACCACGGCCACGCATCGCCGCGATGGCGCCTACGCGGTCCGGCTTGGCCTGACCGATGTCCGTTCGATAGGCGAGAAGGACGCCGAGAGGATCGTCGCCGAACGCGACACCAACGGTCCCTACGCGTCGATGGCCGACCTGGTCCGGCGCACCGGCATCACCGCCAAACAAGTCGACGCGCTCGCCACCGCCGGAGCGTTCGACAGCTTCGGCCTCGACCGCCGCCAAGCCATCTGGCAAGCCGGTGCCGCCGCCGAAGAACGCCCCGACCGGCTCCCCGGCATCACCGCCGCCGGGCCACCACCGATGCTGCCCGGCATGACCGAGATCGAGACCGACATGGCCGACCTCTGGTCCACCAGCATCACCCCCACCAGCCACCCCATCCAACGCATCCGCGGCTGGCTCAAAGAACAAGGCATCCTGTCCGCCGCCGACCTCCGCCAAGCCGACGACGGCTCACGCGTCCGCGTCGCCGGAGTCATCACTCACCGCCAACGCCCGGCCACCGCCTCCGGCGTCACCTTCATCAACCTCGAAGACGAGACCGGCATGTCCAACATCGTCATCTCCATCGGCGCCTGGAACCACAACCCCAAAGTCGCCCGCGGAGCCGCCGCAGTCATCGTCACCGGCCGCATCCAACGCACCGGCCAAGTCGTCAACCTCAACGCCGAAAAGCTCCAGTCGCTTCCATTGGCCGCCAAAACCAAATCCCGAGACTTCCGCTAGGTGAAAGCGCGATCGCCGTTCCGATCGGAATCATTCGAAGCCTTGGTGGGGTCGAACACGCCGCCGGAATCAATCCGCTAGCGATCCCGCAGGGATTGTTGCCTCCAATAGGCAAGATTTTCACGGGTCAGCAGGGTGTCGGGGTGGTCTGGACCTAGGATTCGGAGACGGTCAGCGAGCAGTTTCTCGTACCCGGCCTTAGCCCCAGCTAGGTCTCCGGCCTGCCCGCTCCATCCAGCATGATTTCCTCGTGTGGCGAGAGTCTCGGGGTGGTCTGGTCCTAGAACGCGGAGCTCGTCGGCGAGTAGTTCGTCGAATCTCGCTGCGGCTCCGGCCGGGTCGCCAGCTTGGCCCTGCCAGGAGGCACGGTTGCTGCGGCTGTTGAAAGTGCCGGGGTGGTCAGGCCCCAAGATTCGTATCTGATCGGCGAGGAGGTCATCGAACTCGACTATGGCTCCGGCCGGGTCGCCAGCCTCACCACGCCAAGCGGCGAGATTACTCCGGCTCTGGAGGGTATCGGGGTGCTCGGGTCCGAGGAGCCGGAGGCGGTCCTTGAGCACAGCCTCGCTGAGGACGGCCGCCTTGGCTGGGTCCCCGGCGCGCCCGAGCCAGTGGGCAATGTTGTTGCGGATACTGAGGGTGTCGGGATGATCAGGTCCGACGATCCGTAACTGGTCGGCGAGCAGGGCCTTGAATGCTTCAGCAGCTCCGTTAAGGTCCCCGGCTTCGCCGCGCGAGGATGCGAGTCTGCCGCGGGTATCAAGCGTGTAGGGGTTCTCGGCTCCCAGGACGCGTTCCAGGTCCGTAAGTAGGGCAGCGAACTCGACTAGAGCTCCGGCTGGGTCCCCGGCCAGGCGACGCCAGTCGGCGAGGTTGCTGCGGGTTCGGAGCGTCTCGGGGTGATCAGATCCCGAGACCCGGAGGCGGTCATCAAGTAAGGATTCGAGCTCGGCCGCGGCCCCTGCTGGATCACCGGCCATCCCCCGTGAAACTGCGAGGTTGTTCCGGGTGACAAGCGTATCTGGGTGATCAGGCCCCAAAACTTGAAGGTGATCGTTCTTCAAGGCCGCGAACCCGGCTGCTGCGCCAGCTGGGTTGCCGGCCTCAGCACGCCAGTGCGCGAGGCTGCTACGGGACTTGAGGGTATCCGGGTGGTCAGGGCCGAGTACACGCAGGCGATCTTTGAACAAGGCCTCGGAAGCGATTGCCGCGCCCGCGGCATCGCCGGCGACGCCGCGCCAATACGCGAGATTGCCGCGAATACCGAGTGTCTCCAGGTGGTCAGGCCCCAATCGTTCTAGCGCTCTGACGTGAAGGGCGCGGTAGGCCTCGATCGCGTCAGCGAGAAGTCCAGCTCGCCCGAGGCTGCGGGCAGCCCTGAACAGAACTGGATGCGCGCCACTGCCATGTCCCCACAAAACCCGTTCATGAAGTGTGCTTGCGAGTGTGGTGGTGTTGGCGCGAAGGAGCTGCGCTTGGTATCGATCGCGTTCGACGTCTGGCCAAACAGCGATAAGCATCTCGGCCGCGATGATCGTGGCCGAGTCGGCAAGTGTGGGGATGCCGAGAAGCAGATCGTGAGCCGCATGCTGCACAAGCGCATGAATGCGGATGGCGTGGGCATCGCGAGTGGCAATGCTGAATCTGTCAAGGTTGGCCAGGGCGCTGGTCACAACTAGGGCGGTGACGTCGTCGATCTCAAGGTCTGTTCGACCAGCAATGTATGCATGTGCAGGGAGGGTGTGGAAGGCGTCAAGTGGGATCCCATTCGGATCAAGTAGACAGCCCAGCTCCAGCAAGGCCCCTGCGACTCCAGCCGGTTTGGCCTGGTTCGCGCGGTCGATGGCCAGGGACATGGTTGCCGCGACTGTGAGCAGTGCCTCGCGCCCGAACAGTTCCGCTTCGTCGGGAAACAGGTCTTGGAGGCTGTGTTTTCTCTTGTCGAACAGGTCGCGGTAGCTGGCGCAGCGTAGGTGTCTGTCGTTCATGAAGGCGACGGCGTGAGCTAGCGCCAGGGGCAGCCGTTGCAGGGCTGTAGCGACACTTGCGGGATCGTCGGACAGGCTGGGATTCAGGGCCTCATTCAGGTAGGTGTTCGCTTGATCATCGGTGAACGCCTCAAGGAGAACCTTGTCGCGGCCTTCGAAGAGGGTGCTGTCGGTGCGGGAGGTGGTGCCGATCACCTGTCCTGTCCCCGGACGCGGGACTGGCCACAGGCCCGCGACGGCTTTCGCGTCCGTGACGTTGTCGAGAACGACCAGCCAGCGGGCGTCGGTGATGTCCAGCCAGTCCAGGAACTTGTGCGCGGTCTCGTCGGGATCTGCAGGGTCACCGATCCCAACCTGAGCCGCTGCGGCCGCGTACGCTGTGACGATGTCGACGCGCTTGCCGGCCGGTGCCCATACCGTGAGGTCCACCATGCACTTGCTGCTGTCGGCCGCGTCATGAGGCATTAGCTCGGCGGCGTAGGCGGCGGCCAGATGTGTCTTTCCTGTGCCGGGGAACCCTGACACGATCGCGGCCCGTCCTGTTACTCCCGCGGCGGCCAGTGCCGCGCGCTCGACCTGGCGAGGCTGGAACGAGTCGGGACGAGTCAACTTGCTCCCAATCCACACCGGCCACCGCCGGTCAGGTTCAGCGATTTCCCCACGAGCGATCCTCCAGCGGCGTTTGCACTCGTTGACGCCCTCTTCACCTCCGAGGAACCGCGCGAGGTGCTCGACTTTCTCCCACGGCGGTAGGCGCTTGCCGGTCAGCCACTCGGAGAGGGACGCCTTGCTGATGTGGATTCCGAACTTTCCCACGCTCAGCTTGGAGATCTCGCTCAGCGAAGGCTCGCCAGCCTCCAGATGCAGGCTCCGGAGCCATCCCGCGAACCTGGCTATCCGTTCGTCGCCCTCGGGCGGGTGTTCGGCATCGTTCGGCATCGTTCGGTTCCCCCACAGATGGTGCGCGCTAGTGGCTCAATAGTCGCAGGCAAACCTGCTCCACCGTCTGTTGGGAGACACCAAAGTGACCATGTCCGACCAGATCGACAACTCGACCCCGGACTCGAACGAGCCCGATCCCCCCTTCTCCCTCCGCACTACCGTGCTGATGCTCCTGGCCCTAGTGCTCGGTGTCTCGATCGGCGTCCTGACCTACCTGGCACACCAGCCGGTTGCGGCTGCGATCGTGGCCGGGATGGTGGCTGCGGGCGCCGCCTTCGCTGCCGCGCATCGACTGGTAGGCAAGGGCTGAGCGCAGCACTGGCACCGGGATGGTGGTGGGTTCAAGCCCCTGAACCCACCAGAGCCGGTAGCCCCAATCGACCACATAGGCCTCTTGTTGCCGATCGATCGAGCCTCCGCGGGTCCTTGAGCCGCGGATCAAGGTTCCTCGGCTTCGGTTTCCGCGGGACGTTGCGCGCCGGCGGTGGCGACGTGGCCCAGTTCGGGCGCCCGGGCGGCGCACGCGCGAGGTACTTCACGATCGTTCGCCTCGACATGTTCATGACCTTCATCCCGGCGGCGAGCAGTGGGCAGGGATTGGAAGTCCTGAGCTACTCGGAGGTACCGGTGTCGGTCGAACTGAAGAGCTCGATGGCGAACTGATACAGCCAATCACATTCAGCGAAGAAGGAAATCAGATGTCACCGAAGAAGGAAGCCTCGGCACCCGGCCAGTCCGCTGAGCCCGAGTATCTGACCGACCAGTCAGGTACGAAGATCGAGGACGAGGTCCTGAACGAGATCACCGGCGAGGACGGCGCGAACCCGACGTACCCGCCGTTCCTGTAGCAGTTGGACCAGCAGCGCCCTGCGAGGTACGAGCAACTGGCGGGGCGCTGCCGCCATCAGACATCCGCAGGCGATCCCAGGAAGCCCTCACCACCAACGCGTGCGGCACGAGATGCAGCCGGGCCAGTCCTGTCCAGGCGCGCTTGATGGTGAGATCGCTGTTTGCTTGCGGCGCCTCTGAATCCGAGGAGGTCGGATAGAACGACTGCGGGAGCGATGAGGTAGATCCAGGGGGAGACGAAGACAACGGCCCCGCTACCGATATCTCGCTCGAGGGCTGTCGCGAACAGCGGCCCGGCTGTCATCGCGACGACCAGCGCGATGTTCGGAGCGCCAGTCTCGACAAGAAGGATGACACCGAGGCTCATCCCCATCGGACCGTGCGTGCTGGTCCACGAGGTGGATCCGAACCGGACACCCGAGATGGACACGGACAGGACAAAGAGAGCGAACGCTTCGATCACGCTTCCTCTGGTGTGAACCCAGTCCACTACGGGTGTCAACGACAACTCGGCACCGGACCAGTCGACGGCAGACTGCAACACCTCGGCAGGGGTCTGCTGACGGTAGATCGACAGCACCACAAGCCAGGCCAGACCTGACTTGATCAAGACGCTCGCGGACCGCGTCGCCACCTTGACGATGCCGCCTGAGATGGCCGCCGCCATGGACGTCATCGGCTCAATCACAACGAGAACCTCTGAGCCTGAGGCTGAAAGATGCACATCTGCCGACCATAGAGCGCGCTACCGACATTGTTGATGCGAAGTTCGTCGTCCTGGTCTGCCCGCGAGGAAGTCGGCGGTTCCCCGTCCTCGCGGATGCCTGGTGACTGCCATGCCCGTGGAGGTCACCAGGCTCACGCCACACTCGATGCTGGCGGCCGCTTAGCAGTTCGCTCGTTAAGACTCGCTCAAATGGCGCCTCGTCAGTCCTTTGTCTGCGCCCAGGCGTTCATCACCGACTCAGACCACCAGTCGCACCAGGCCACGGAAGGCTTGGCCTCGGTGATCTTGATCCAAGGACCGTACACGTCCTTGCTCCACAGGCCGGTGTAGATGTTCTTGCACTGGATCGCGACCCGGTACGACCCTGTGCCGTTCCAGCACATCGTCGAACGGCTCACGCCGCTGCCGCTCACCGGACAGTTCCACGGGCTGGCCTGCGCAGGACCCGCGGATGCAACGGCCAAGCTGGCAATCAGGACGGCCGCGCCTGCTGTGGCGACAGCGGCTCGCCGCTGGTTGGATCGTTTGTTCGAGATTCCCATGGAGACCTCCCTCAACGTCCCCGGCCGGTGCCAGGGCCCCTTGGCTGAATGGCTCAGCAGTTCAGTTGTAGGGCCGTTCGACGTTGTCCGATCCGGCGACGGTCATCAATACTTGACTACCTGCTGCGACGGTCAAGATGCATACCGGCAAGGTGGAGGGGGAGTCTTGTCACGGCCAGAACGCCCGCTGGACCCGGCTGGCGGTCCGATCGCGGAGTTCGCGAGCAGGCTTCGCGAACTGCGGAAGTCTGCGGGCTCTCCGACTTATTTGTCGATGCAGCGCCGTACTGGCCGGTCGCGCACGGCCTTGTCGGAGGCTGCGGGTGGAGACCATCTGCCAAGTTGGGAGACCGTCGAGGCTTACGTCATGGCGTGCGACGGTGATGTTCGTTCATGGCTGGACGACTGGCAAGACACCCGGGATCTGGTGCGTGGTGGTGAAGCGCCGCAGCCGCTCCGAGGACCGGCCAAGGAGAAGTCGAACGAGGTGGTCGTCGGTTGGCCCGCGGCCGAGTTGCGTTGGCTGACTCGACGTCGAGCGACCGTACTTGGGCTGGTCGTCGGTGTCATCGCGGCTGGCGCGTTCGGTGGGGTAACACTGACCCGTAGGTTCGCCGGCGACCCTCACTGCGAGAGCGGCCCGTGTGTCTTCATGCATGGAGAGTCGGATGTGACGGTTTGGTCTGACAGCACGACCAACTCTCACGTCGTGGGCCGGATTCCGAATCGCGCATCTGTCCAGATGTTGTGCTGGTCAGATCACCAGATGCTGCGGCCCCCGAGAGCCAACTACGCCTCAGATCGCTGGTTCAAGATCGAAGCCGGAACGCTCACCGGATTTGTCCACTCTGCAAGCGTCTACAGCCAATCCCAGGTACCCCACTGTTAACACGCCGCCGGCCGTCACTGCTCCAGTTGGGCACCGGCGTGGGGGAGTAGCGCCCGAGCCCGGACCATCCGGATCAGAGCCGGCGAAATCGGGGGCGCGCGCCCCCGGTGCCATGTCAGACGAGCCGAAGGTGCTGAAGCCGGGGTTGATGATCGATGTCAGTCGGCTCAACACGGTGACGGTTGACCCGTCGACGAAGCCGGCGGTGGCGTCAAGCTGGCTGAGTTGGCGACGCAGGCCTTCCCGAGGTCGGGGAACTCGACTCGAGAAGCTGATGGCCTGGTGGGACGCGGGCCTAACGCATGGCACCTCGACCGATGATCCGGATCTACCAAATGCTGCAAACACTCGCCGACGCAACCCGCAGATCCGCGGAACAGGTGACCGCCCTTCTAACTGCAACGAGTTAATCCGAGCCTAGCGGTGGTCGCCGGGTCTTGCTGGGCTTCACATTCGACGTGATCTCGCCACCGAAGTAGCGCTGCGGCTTCTTGGGGCTTAAGGTCCCGCTCATGAAAGACCAGTACGTCGAGACGGTGCTCGGGCGGATCCACCTGCGGGTCGGGGGCGAGGGGCCGGCGATGGTCTGCTGGCCGAGTCTGCTGATGGACGGGACCTTGTGGAACGCGCAGGCGGCGTACTTCGCGGACCGATTCCGCGTCGTCCTCGTGGACCCGCCGGGGCACGGGGGCAGCAGCCCGTTGACGCGGGAGTTCAGCTTCACCGAGTGCGCCCAAGTCGTGGTGCAGATTCTCGATGCCCTCGGCATCGACCGCGCCCACCTGCTCGGTAACTCGTGGGGCGGGATGATCGGTGGGACCTTTGCCGCGCTGCATCCTGACCGGATCGATCGCGCCGTCCTGATGAACGCGACCGCTTCCCCGGCGGGCCTGCGGCACCGGCTCGAGTACCCGATGCTGGTCGTCACCGCGCGCCTGCTGGGCGGGCTACGCGGCCCGCTGGTCGGTCCCGTCCGCGACGCGTTCCTAGGCCCGACCAGCAAGCGCGACCGGCCCGAATGCGTTGCCTTCGTCAACGATCTGGCCTCCCAGGCCGACGTCGGGTCGGTGCGGCACGCGGTCACCAGTGTCGTCCCCAAGCGGCCGGACCAGCGAGAGTTGTTCGGGTCCATCAAGGCACCGGTGCTGGTCGTGGCCGGCCGCGAGGACGCGACGTTCCCGGTCGCGGAGTCGCGGGCGATGGCCGACGCGATTCCCGGCGCGCGGTTCGCCGTACTGGAGAACACGGCGCACCTCGCGGCGCTGGAGAACCCGGTCGAGGTGAACTCCTTGATCGAGGACTTCTTGGTTCAGTAGCCGGTCGAGGCGCTGACGTGGGCCCAGCGCTCGGCCTCGTCCGTGCGGGCATCAGCACGATTCTCGGCGAAATCCAGGACTCTCGGGAATCGAACCACGGTTCCTTTCAGGTAGGTCGACGCTCACGGTGGACAGTCAAGTGTCAGTCTCCGGCGCGAGCCGGCCTGTCGAGTGGGCGGTATGGAGGGAAGTAAAGAGAAGACAACGAGCTGTTGGTCAGCTTGACCTCCGTGAACTCCGCAGGAAGCCGGTCAAGCCCGAGCAGATCAGCCAGCGCCCCCCGCTGGGCGTCGGTCACGGCCCGACCCGTACTTTGCTCACCGGCTGCCCAGTGGACAGCCGCCGTGCACAGCGGCGCCAGCGCCGGCGGAAAGGCCCTGGAACTGTCCACGCAAGGACGATACAGACGTCATGTCGCCAACGCCGCCCTGGATGGAAGGCAGAATTAGGAATTGTCTTGTCAGTACTCGCTGTGACCAAAAGTGCGTTCAGGGCTTGGCAAGTGGGTCTCTGCGGAGCATAGTGGCTACTGACAGTAGAGGCGCCGCTGCAGCAGCAGCGGTTCTCTTGGGGGACAGAACTCGGGAGCACCGGCTTCCTCGGGTAGGAACGCATCTGGCGTCGAGGCCGATCATCACGTCGGCAGCTTCGACGCGCCCGCGACCTGCACAGACAGGTTGCCGCGGTGCGCCGCCATTTCGCCTAGTTCTGAAGCACGCACGGCTGAGCCGTGTGGTGGGGGAAGCATGACATCGATTGCATCGGTCAAGGTGCGCCTTGTTGCACCGGACCAAACCTTTCGCGGTATCGCTGACGATCTGTTCACTGACTGCTGCCTGGGCGCGAAGACCTTCGTCTACGGCCGCAACGGAACTGGCAAGACCACCTTCGCAGAGTTGCTCCGACAGGCGGCCCGCGGTGATGTAGCTCTGACGGCCGAGTACTTCGAGAACAACGGCTGGCGCAAGGGAGCCCTATCGGCTGCCGTCGGCGGGTGCGTCCGCGTCTTCAACAGGTACTACATCGAGGAGCACCTGGCATTCTTTCTCGACGGCAACGGATCCTCTGCCGGAATTCTCAAATTGGGCGCCGCGAACGTCGCTGCGGAGTCTTCTCGTCGTGAGCTCGAGCAGGAGGTTGAACGGCAGCGGGTAAGGCTCGTCGCGGTGATGGCCGCAGGCAAGGAGTCTGCCGGCCGCGTCGACAAGCTCAAGGGGGACGCCAAGCGTCGAGTTCTCGACGTTCTCGGTCCGGTCTTGCCAAACCGATACACGACTCAGATCTACACCATTGCCAAGGCACACAAGGCGCTGATCGACCCGCCAGCGGTGGTTCTCGCCGACGACCAGGTCGCCGCGGATGTCGAGTTCTTGTCGGCCGAAGAGTTCGAATCGCTGAAGGTCCCACCAGATCCGACCGGCGCGGCCAGCGTCTTGGCGGCCCGGGTGGCCGAGGTTGCTGCGCGGGAGCTGACCAGTCGGATAAGCGCAGCTCTGGAAGCCGACCGCGCGCTGGCGGACTGGGTACAGGTCGGCCTGGCGTTGCACCCGGCAGGCGGCGATCCATGCAGGTTCTGTAACGACGGTGTGCTCTCGGCAAAGACGCGTGATGCCTACGCTGAACATTTCGACCAGTCGCTGAGTGCTCTGCAGGCGGATCTGAAGCAGGCAGCGGAGGACCTTGCTCGAACGAGTCAAGCTCTCTCAGCCTGGCGCGAGAGCCTTCCATCGCCGGATGATGTCCTTCCTGACCAGCGGTCTGGCTACCAAGCCGCGCTGGATGAGCTCAAGGTACCTATCGACAACTGGAGCTCGTATCTTGACGCACTGGCGGTGCTGGTCGGCAAAAGGACAACCGACCCCTACCGCCCGGTTCTCGAACCGTTGCCGACGGCACCTGCTCCGATAGATCTCAACGAGCTGGCCGGATCAGTGGTCGGCCACAACACGGATGTCGGGAGTCAGACCGGTCTGCGAGCGCAGACAGAAGCCCGTCTGATCGCACACCTGGTCGAGCCTTTCCGAGCCGACTACGCCCGCGCCCTGCGTACCGAGCCGGCTGCCAAGAACGCTGGCGTTCGCCTCGAGAACCGCATCAAGCAATTGCAACTGGAGAGTGAGAAGTTGCGGAGCCAGCAACATGATGTGGGCAAGACGGCGGAGCTAATTAACGACGACCTCGCGGACGCTTTCGGGCACGTGCATCTGTCGCTGCGAGTGACTGCGGATGGGACCAGCTACGAAGTACTACGGAACAACGGTCCGGCGCTGCATCTGAGCGAGGGCGAGCGACACTGTCTGGCGCTCCTGTACTTCTTGCGGAGCCTCGAGGCGGACGGCGTGACTCCGGACAACGACCTTGTCGTGATCGACGACCCGGTCACCGGCCTCGACAAAGACGCGCTCTTCGCCGCGTACGCCCTGGTGGACGAGCGGACCAAGAGCTTCGGTCAGGTCGTCGTGCTGACCCACGACTACGAGCTGTTCCGGCTGTTCCTGATGCGGTACAAGAAACTACTGCGCGCTTCACGCGGTGCGATCGGCAAGAACGACCAGGAGGAGATCAAGTTCCCCCGGATCCAGTTTCTGGAGACGAGAGTCTGTGACGGCCCCGCCGGCGACCGTCGGGTGAATCTCCGAGCAATGCCGGAGAGGCTGCTCAATCAGCCGACGGACTATCACTACATCTTCTATCGCATCGCCGAGGCAGTGACCGATAGCAACACCTCTGACCTGATCCTGCTCGGCAACGCCGCCCGCCGGCTGCTCGAAGGGTTCGTGGCGTTCAGATCGCCGACGGGCGGTGACTTCCAGGGCAAGATCGAGAGCACCGCCAAACAGGCGAAAGTCCCCGAGGAACTCACTCAGCGCGTCGTTCGCTTCGCTCATGGCTCATCGCACCGAGAGGAACCGAACCCTTCGGTGTCCTTCTCGGCGAACGTCCCCGACGAACTAGGCCAGGTCCTGCGTTTCATCTGGACCTGCGACGAGGAGCATTTCAAGGGCATGTGTACGGCGGTCGGTGTCGACATCAGACCTCTCGTCGCGAACTGGAAGCGCAAAGGACATCTGGAGTCCCAGGCCGCCCCGCCTGCAGCATCTCCTGAGCGGGAGGTCGCCGCCGGCCTGCCGACGACATCAGCGGGCGGAGAAGATGCCTCAGACAACACGTTGCCCTACTAGGCGATCTTCGGCTCCAGTGCCGGGGCCGGGTGACGTAGCGGACGGGGACTTCGGAGGGGTGGAGGGGGCGGTCGGCCATTGGGCGGATGGATTCTGGGGTGAATCGGCGGTTTTGGAATTCCTGGGCCACTGTGTGGGCGAGGGTGAGGTTGCCTTCATCACGCCCTCCGACGGTCTGCAACCAGTTCCCTGTGGCAGCACGATCCTGTCCCGTCTCTCCGGGACGGCCTGTCGAAGCGATGTGTCTCCCATCGCGCTGGAACCGCCGGTGTTACGTGTAACTGCACAGGCTCCTGTGCAGATCTAAGGCTCGATGAGCCTGATGGGATGATTGGGGCGTGAGCGCTACTGGACAGACCTGCTCCGAGGTTGGCTGCAGGAGGGCGGCTGTGTTCAAGACGAGGACGCGACCCAGTTGGTGCGACGAACACATCACCGCGGTGCTTCGCCTCGGCGGGATCGAGCCACTCGAGGCCTTCGTCAAGTTGACCAGTTGGCGGCTGACCAGGTGCCTGGTCTGTGACTGTGAGGCGCACTATCGGCTCGAGTACGTCCTGGACCGCAACAAACTCGGCGAACCGGTCTGCCGGGCGTGTTTCTGGAGGGGCTGGGCACAAACGACCAGAGCCTTACAAGGACTCCCGGTCTCGGCAGCCAGTGAAGAAGAGGCTCGCTCGCACGCCGAGGCGAGCGGGTTCGATTATCTCGGGTCACTGACCCAGCCTTCATTGCATGACGATCCACATCGGGTGCGGTGCCGGCTCTGTCAGCGGATTTCGGCGACTCGCTTATCCGATCTGAGCTTCGGCTGCTCATGCCAGTCCAATCCTCGCCGTGACCGTCAGACGGCCAACGTGTCAGGGCCGCGGCGTAAGGAGCTGCTCAAAGACTCTGGGCTGCCCGTGCTGCGCTGGTGGGATCAGGAGAGGAATGACTCCGCCTCGTGGGAGACCGTGGGGGTGTCTGGACGGCGGGAGGTGGGGTGGAAATGTCCGGTCTGCGACCTGCGCTTCAATCGTCGAGTTGATGAAATGGCGTCGTTGCCAAGCTGCCCTGCCTGCGAGCAAGAGCGCAGGGCTGCTTGGCAAGCTGAATACCGCCTCCGGCGTCACCTTCATCAACGTCGAAGAGACGAAACCGGCATGTCCAACATCGTCGTCTCCATCGGCGCCTGGACCGCCAACGCCAAGGTTGCCCGCGGCGCAGCCGCCGTCATCGTCACCGGCCGCATCCAACGCACCGGCCAAGTAGTCAACCTCAACGCCGAAAAACTCCAACCCCTCCCACTCGCCGCCAAAACAAAATCCCGAGATTTCCGGTAGCTGACGATCAGGCGTCGTGGCCTTCGTTGCGGCGGAGTGCGGCATGGCTGAGTCTGCCGTCGTGGTGAGTGGACTAGTGCCACTTAGGTCCGCGAAGTGCGGATGCGTCCAGTCCGAACCCGTGCTAGGTAAGTCAGGCCCCAACGACGTCGCCCGGTGAGTGGCAAGCCGTCGGTCCGTTCTCGATCGTCGGCTCTGATTATCTGGCGGCCTACCGATCAACAGGGTTCTAGATCATCCTGTCCTTCGCTTGCCATGATGAGTCCACGAGTGTCGACGATCACTTCGCTCTCACTGCGAGATCGGTATCGTGCTTTGACTCGCCACGGCTCAACGTCGGCAACGAATATTGCACTAGGCAACTCACGGCGGCTGGCGTCGTCGGCAAAGACTTGGGCGACATCACGTTCTTCGCTCCATGCCAGGCCGCAACGCCGATCGACAGGTGCTCCTCGGTAGACCGTCATCGTGCTAGTCGGCTGCGGTACTGGATCATCCCAGTCGCTCAGATATCCTGTCGCCCCAAATGCCTCCAGCCATTCACTGGCGGGGATGAGCGCTTCGGGGGAGTTGTCGAGAACCCAGGCCTCGTCCATCGCCCGCGATGTCACCTCGTCGCATAGACAGTTTGCTCGAACAAGTTGAAGTGTTGCCCACCGCTTCGAATCGATGTTTAGTCCGACTTGGTCGAAGAGTATGCCAAGTACCCAGCCGTCGCCCATGCCGTAGTCGCGGCGGCCTGCGTGGCGATCACTTATCTGCTTCACGAGATGAGCAGCCTGAAGTTGCTGCGCATCAGTCGGATCGAGGGTCATGTGCTCGATATTACGAAGCACAGCTCGCCTGCGACACTCCGAAGTGGCCCTACATGACGCTGTCAGTCTTCCGGTTAGTCAGGAGGTCGGTTCAATACCAACCTTTAGGTAGCTCCACCCCGCGCGAGTTCCGGTCTGGTAGTTGAGAATCCTGCCGACGACCCTCGGTCGTCGCGGCTCAGTTCGGTAGGATTATTTTGGACAAGCCCAAGGTATCCGGCTCCACCCTGCCGCCCACGGCCTGGATCGCTCGAACCTCGACCGCCCGCCCCCAGCGGCTCACGGTCAAGCATCTTTTCGCGATGGCGTCAGCGAGTCCCGGGTTCATCCAAGGTCTGTCAGGGTCTTTCGGCCAGCGGCCATGACGCGCTGCCGGGACGCGGTGTCGACGGCGCTTGAAAGCTGGTCGGTTTCGGCGGTTGAAAAGTGAGCGGTTGTTGGCAGTCTATGACTCGTTGTTGTCTGTGGTGGTGCGGATGCTGGGGAGGCTGTCGATGCCGCGTCCGCGGAGCCGATAGCTGGCGCCTTTGAGGGTGAGGACGTCGGCGTGGTGGACGATGCGGTCGATCATCGCGGCAGCGACGGCTTGGTCTCCGAAGACACCGCCCCAGCCGGAGAACGGCAGGTTCGAGGTGAGGACCAGCGAGGCGTGTTCGTAGCGCGATGAGACGAGCTGGAAGAACAGGTTCGCGGCGTCTTGCTCGAACGGGAGGTAGCCGACCTCGTCGACGATGATGAGGCCGTAGCGGCGCAGCCTGGCGAGCTCGTTGGGGAGCTTTCCGGCTCGGTGGGCATCGGTAAGGCGGGCGACCCAGTCGGTCGCGGTCGCGAACAGCACCCGGTGACCGTGCCTGGCGGCCGCGACACCCAGCGCGGTGGCCAGGTGGGTCTTGCCGGTGCCGGGCGGGCCAAGGAGGACGACGTTGCGGGCCTCGGTGAGGAACCCGCCTGATGCGAGTGCTGCGATTTGTTGACGTGCTGCTGGTTGGGCATCGAAGTCGAAGTCCTCGAGGGTTTTGACGGCACCGAACCCGGCGGCACGGATCCGTAGCCGGGCGCCAGATGAGTTGCGGGCGCTGACTTCGCGTTCGAGGACGGCAGCCAGGTAGTCCTCGTGGGTCCAGCCCGCGTCACGGGCTTGATCGGCCAGCCGGGCGGCGGCCTCGGTGATCCGGGGTGCTTTCAGCGCGGCGGCCAGATAGGTGATCTGCTTGACCGCCTCCGTGGTCGCGGCGGGTTTCGTGCTGGAGTTGGTGGCTGCCATCAGCTGATTCCTTCCTCGGCGGTGAGTCCGAAGGCGCGGTCGTAGTCGGCGAGATCGCGGGCCAGATCATCACCGGCGACGACGGCACGGGGTTGCTGGAACTGTTTGCGCAGCCAGGCGGCCGTCTGAACGTGGGCGGGGTCGGTGACGGTGGTTCCTCTGGCCCAGACCCGGCAGTGCTCGGCCACAACGCGGCCGTCGGCGCGGACCCGCACCCGGTCCAAGTCTGCAGCGACGTCGACCATCCGGCCGATCACGGCCGGATCGACGGAGTAGTCGTTGGTGTCGAGCCGGACGTAATAGTCGCGGCCCAGCCGGATCTTGTTGCGCCAGCCCAGGTGCAACGGGATCGGCGGCAACGCCAGCATCGCCGCCCGATCCGTGTCGACCAGATCGGCCGGTGCGGCCTTGATCGTGCGGACCACCCGTGCGTTCGCCTTCGTCAGCCAGTCGGTGAACTGGGCGTTGAAATCTGCCGGTGAACTGAACGTCCGGCCGGGAATGAACGAGGTTTCGAACCAGCCGTTGCGACGCTCCACAATGCCCTTGGATTCAGGGTCTCTGGGCGGCAGCAGCACGAGTTTGGTGGCCAACGTGCCCATGAACGACCCAACCCCTTCGGCGCGACGCTGCCCGCGGCCGATGCCAGGCTCGTTGTCCCAGATCAGCCGGCGCGGGACCCGCCCCAGTTGCTGGATCAGTTCCCACGACCCCAACAGCAGGTCCTCGGTCTTGCGGGTCGGGATCATCCGCGCCGTCACGAACCTCGAATACGCGGCCGTGATCACCAGCACCGGCAACAACTTCGCGCTGCCGTCTTCCAACGGGATCTTCCGCGGCGGGAACCACAAATCACACTGCGCGGCATCACCAGCCGCCCACACGATCCGGTCGACCGGATCGATCGGCCGCTGCTCGGGCCGCAACCGCGCCACGTTCTCGCGGAACCACCGGATCGATCCGGTCCACCCGACCCGCTCGGCCAGCACCGTGGCCGGCATGTCAGGTGTCTGCACCAGCAGCTCCCGCACCCGCACCTCGAACACCGTGAACGACGTCGGTGCCGGCCTGCGCTCATACCGCGGCGGGGCATCCGAGTTGACCGCCTTGATCACCGTCGTCCGCGAGATCCCCAACCGCTGCGCGATCTGCGCCTCCGGCACCCCCTCAGCAGCCAACCTCCTGATCAGCGCCCAGTCCTCCAAAGTGATCACTCTCCCATCGTCGAGTGCTCACTTTTCACCGCCGAAAGTGTTCAGTTTTCGAGCGCCGCCGACACGCGGAACTGTTTGTAAGTAGAGTGTGTTGGCGACGCTGCGGCCGCTGACTTATGGCTTCTGTCGGATGCGAGATTTCCTTGCCTGGTTCGCAGGTTCCCGAGGCCCCCGAACGCGTCACCCCGGCAGCCGCGACCTCGGTAGCGGTTACGGCTGAGGCCGCCTGGCGCCCTGGTTCGGCCAGGAGGATCCGGCGTCGGCCTGGGCTTCACGCAGCTCAGGCCTCTCATCACGGGGAGGAGCTGTCAGGATGGCCTACCCGGATGGCAAGTTGATGTCTCAGCTGCAACAGCTTGTTGCGCTCGTTTGTAACGTCTAACGCTTGGTGAGCGATGAAGCGGTTGCTGATCCGCTCGGTAACCGTGTGTGGTTGCCGGTGCCGTCCCGGTCAGCGACTGCGCTGGGAGCTTGCCGTGTTTGTTCTGGATCGTTCGCAGCGTGCGCGGGTGCAGAAGTTCCCACGCGTCATGGCTGGTGTGGTGGTCTTGGCACTGCTGACCACTACGGTCGAGGCGCGTCAGCCCGCGGAGGCGGCCTCTCCGTTGGCTGATCCTGTGCATGTGGCGCAGAAGGTTTCGTCGCGGCCGGATCTGGTGTCGGCAGTGGTGACGGCACGTTCGCAGGGTTCCAAGGTCGAGGTGGAGTCGCTGCGGACCGAGAACGCGACCACGTGGGTCAATCCTGATGGGACGATGACCACGGAGGCGCATGCGGCGCCGATTCGATTCAAGACCCCGGGCGGGGAGTGGCAGTCGATCGATTTGACGCTGCAACGGGGCATTGACGGGTTTGTCGCTCCACGTGGCCACAAACTTGCTCTGCGGTTGGGAAAGCGCAACGCTACGACTGGTCAGGTATTTGCAGCGGTGTCGGCAGGAACCGGCCGGCAAGTCGAGTGGATGGCTCCGTGGAAGCTGCCGGAGCCGTCGCTGGACGGCACGAAGGCGACCTATGCCGACGTGCAGCCAGGTGTGGACCTGAAGATGGACGTGCGCCGCTCGGGGTTCGAGACCGACTTCATCGTCAAACAACGCCCGACCGTTGCGCCGGTGTGGCGGATCCCGCTGCGCACGAAGGGACTGACCCCGAAGGCGTTGCCAGATGGGTCGATCGACTTCCTCGACGCCAAGAATGTTGTTCGTTCGACGATCCCGGTCAGCTACATGTGGGACTCGGTCACCGACCCCGCCACCGGGCAGCCGGTCCACAAGACGGCCGTGAAAGTCACCGTGGAGCAGGTCTCTGCGGGCAAGGCGACGCTGGTGATCGCCCCGGATGCGCAATGGTTCCTCGATTCTGCGCGAGTTTTCCCGGTCACGGTCGACCCGACGTATGCGAACACACCGGTGTATTCGAGTTTCGACACATTCGTGCAGAGCGGCTTCACCTCGGACCTGTCGACGACGGTGGACCTTCGGGTCGGCAAGAACGGCACCACGACTGAGCGTTCCTTCCTGAACTTCGCCGGGACGACATTCCAGGGCAAGGACATCACATCGGCGAGCTTGTTCTTGTATCAGTACGGTGCGACGACGTGCACGGCGACGCCGATGAATTTGCACGCCGCTTTGCCGGCGTCGACGTCGACTCGGTGGACGGCGCAGCCGGTGACCAGTCAGCAGATCTGGGGCTCGGTGTCGGCGGCGAAGGGATTTTCGGGCGCGTGTCCTGGTGGGCGAATCGCCGTGCCTATCACTGAGCTGGCCAAGTACTGGTCCGGCACCACTGACACAACGGTGGGCGTGGCATTAAAGGCGGCGAACGAAGCGGACGCGAACGCATGGAAGCGGTTCGTGTCCAGCGAGGGCGACGCCGATCCCTATATCTCGCTTACCTGGAACCGGGCGCCGGGCAAGCCGGCCGCCCCGACCTACACCGAGGCTGTCGCCTACGCCGCACCTGGAGCGACGGAGTCGTGGCTGTATTCACCGACGCTGAGGCCGTGGGTAACGACCAAGGCCAATGATCCAGACCTCAATACCGTTAAGTATGTCTACGAGTTCCACACCACGCCGGTGAACAGCACCAGCCTGAAAGCTACGTGCACTTCATCGGTGTATGCCTCCGGCACCACTGCGGGCTGCCGACCGAGCATCGACCTGCCTGACAACACGCCGATTTATGTGCGTGCGAAAGCCAACGACGGCCGCATCGACGGCGTCTGGTCCAACTTCGTGCGTGTTATCACCGGCACCCAGCAGCCTGCGCAGCCTGTGGTGACCTGTCCTGCCCCATACTCCGACGGCACCTGGCAAGACAACGCGCCGACCGCAAATGTGGAGTGTGTCATCGCCGCAACCGGCGCCAGTTACTCCGCGCCCGGCTATGTCCGGGTGACGGTTGATGGCAAGCTGTTGCCGACGAATGTCGTCGGCGGGCCGCCAGGCCAAATAAAGATCACGCCGTCTAGCGACCCAGCGATCGCGAAGTACTCGGTTTCGCTCCCTAAGGACACCCCGGGCCTGCACACCATCGCTGCCCAGGCCGAAACACCCGCCGGGAAGCTGTCCACAACGAAAACCCACAACGTTGGTTGGGGCGGCACCAATCTCACCTCGCCCGCGGCGAGCCCTCGGGTCACGACGAGTGGCGCGGTCCGCATCACCGCGTCCGGTCCGCCGAAGGGCCAATCGGCAACGCCAACGGCGCGAGTTCGGTGGAGATTGTCCGGGTACGGCGGCTCCCAGGACACTGTCGGCTGGAATGAAGACGCTACACCGCTCCCCGTGGTCGACAAAGGCGCGGGCGGGGTCAGCGTCGACACGCTTTGGGACACCAACAACGCCAAGATCGACACCAATCTCGACGCGGACCCGTCGACGCCGGTAATTGAACCCACCACGCTGAATGACCGGGTTCCGGTGCTCCTGGATGTTCAGGTCTGCTTCGTTTACGGGACCGCTTCCCAGTGCACCTGGTCGCAGAAACCGGACACGACCGTTCAGCGGGTCCCGCATGCGTTCGGTGATGGATTTCCGACTGCAGGCGCGGGTTCTGGCGAGGTGGCGCTCTGGACCGGCGAGTTCACGGTGAGTTCGACCGACGTAGAGGTTCCTGGCTACGCCGACGATCTGACCCTGTCTCGCACCCACTCGACCTATGCAGGACCCAGCGATGATGTCAACGGCGTCTTCGGACCTGGCTGGAAGGCGGGATTCGACGGCATCGCTGATGGCGTCGCGGGTTTTGAGGTGGTCGATTCCAGCCGCGTCGACGGATCGATCGCGCTGCTCAGCGGCGACGGAACCGGTCTGGTATATGAGGCGCCGAACGGGCTACGGCGTACCGGCGCAGCTTTTCAGGTAGGGGATTGGGTACCTGCCGATGAAGCTACCGACTTGGATGCCGGCCGGTTGACTGTATCCGGCAGCGGAGCTGCAACGGTGCTTGCTTATACAGAAGATGACGGCACGGTCACCACATTCAAAGTGACGGCGGCCCCAGGAGCCGGAGTAGATGCCGCGTTCCGAGTAACGGGGATCGCGGTCCCAGGCGTCGCGACGGATACGACGTATTCCTACGACGGATCCGGACGGGTGGCACGGATACTGGCCCCAAGCCCGGCGGGCGTGAGTTGCCCGGCAACTGGCGCGCTGAATCCGGGGTGTCGAGCGCTCAGGATGGAGTACTCATCCATCGGAACGCCAGGGATTCGCCTTACCGGTGTCTGGTTGGACATCTACAACCCAGACAAAGCCGGCGGTGCCGGAATGGATTCCATCAGGGTCGGAACCTATAGCTACGACTCTGCGGGACGGCTCCAGAAGCTGACGGATCCACGCTCGAACCTGTCCACCGAGTACGGCTACAACGCTGCCAATCACCTCACCTCCATCAAGCCACCCGGCCAGGTGCCAGTCCAGTTGAACTACGAGCTGGTGGATGGCCAGGAACGACTCTTGGAGGTCACGCGGGCCCGGCCAGTGAACGACCCGGCAGGGGGGACGGCCGTCCTTGCCAGGTTCGTTTATGACGTGCCGGTGTCCGGAGCCGGTCTGCCAGACATGACGGCCGCATCGGTTGGCCGCTGGAATCAGAAGAGCGCCCCCACCAAGGGCTTTGCGGTCTTCGGGCCGGAACATCCCGTCACAGGAACCCCAACTGAAGGTGACTGGAAATACGCCGATCTCCAGTACACCGATGCCAGCGGCTACACAGTCAACACCGCAGAGTTCGGCGCGAACAAATGGCAATACACCGCAATCGACTACAACGACCAAGGCAACGCCGTCCGAGAACTGGACGCGCGTGCTCTACGGAAGGTCATCGACGATCCGCTTCCTGCCGGGGCAGCCGTCGACCAGCTCGCGACGTTGACGATCTACAACCTTGACAGCAAGGACGCTACCGGCGAGGTTCTCACCCCTGCTGGCACGCTTGTGACGGACACGTATGAGCCGTCGCGGCAGGCGGTGTTGAGAGACGGTTCGGTCCAGTGGCTGCGTCGACACGTCCGGACGAAGTATGACCAGGAGGCTCCCAACAACGGGATCAATCCGTCTACTACCTTGCCTTACCGACTCGAGACCAGCGAACAGGCATCAGTGAGTGACCCTGGTACGGGCGCAGACATTGAGGTTATCGCCGGCTCCTTGACCAGATATTCGCTCGCCGGGGAGGCCGACGGCTGGGACTGGGGACTTGTCGGTGAGTCCATCACGGACATGGACCTCGACGGATCCAAGAGTGCTGGAGATCAGATTCACATCACTCGCTACGACTCCGAGGGGCGTGTGATCGAGGGCCGTGCAGCTGGATCGGCTTCAGGCAATGGCAGCGACGCGGGGACGACAAAGACCGTTCACTACAGCGCAGCGCCCAACTCCGCCTTCCCGGCCTGTGGAGGCAAGCCGCAGTGGGCTGGACAGGTCTGTACGACCTACCCTGGCGGATCACCGGTGTCGGCCGCGGGGCAGCCAGCGACGCCGACAATTCCGACGATCACGGTTGGCAGCTACAACTACATGCTGAATCCAACAGTCACCACTGAGACGTCCGGATCGGTGACCAGAACGACGACTCTTGGCTACGAGCTCGACGGACGTCTGAAGACCAGCTCTACCAGTGTTGTTGGCCTACCCACCTCGACACCAGTGACGCGGAAGGACACCACCTACGACCCTGTTACTGGGCTGCCCACGGTCGCGATTGCTTTGAACGCGGACAACTCGGTCGCAGGTACTGTCACCACGGGCTACGACACCTGGGGCCGCCAAGTCAGCTACCAGCCGTCAGGTGAAAGCGCCACAACGACCACCTACAACGCTGCCGGTTCTGTAGCAACCGTTGTCGATGCCAACGGTGCCACCACCTACACCTATGCCGGTGCCGACGCGGCCGGAGGCATCGAGACACGTCAGCTACCCACCAAGGTCGAGGTCACGACTGCCGGTGGCACCTGGGTGTCAACTGCCGCTTACGACTCGGCAGGCGATATGACGCTGCAGAGGCTTCCCGGCGGGATCACCGCGATCAATCAGTTCGATCATGTCGGCGAGCCCGTCGGTCTGGAATACACCGGTCAGGTCACCACGACAAACGAAGACGGCTCCACGACGGTCCAGCCGGATGGCAGCTGGCTTGCCTGGTCGATGGACAACGACGTCAACGGCCGGCTGGCGAGAGAGTGGACGCCCAGCGGCGCAGCCTTCACTGAACCAGCCAACGACACCGGCCCAACCGACGTCGGTGACGCCGCACCCTACGACCGCGCCTACTTCTACGATGCAGCAGGACGCCTCACTCAGGTGAGAGACCGCACCGGCGTTGCAGGCGTCGACATCGAAGACCCGGCCCAGTCCGCATGCGTAACGCGCACCTACAGTTTCGATAGCAACGACAACAGGCTGGCCAAGACAACTAACACATCCGGCTCGACTGGTGCATGCCCGACCGGCGGCGGTACCGCGTCGAACCGTGCGTTCGACACGGCAGACCGGCCGACGAGCGGAGCAAACGGACAGGGAACATACGTCTACGACCCACTCGGCCGCACTCTCACGATGCCAGGCGCCGATGCGCCAACGCCTCAAGATGGCGACGTCACCTTCGCCTATTACGACAACGATCTCGCCAAGAGCATCACCCAAGCCGGTGTCACCACCAGCTTCACGCTCGATGCGCTGGACCGGCGAGCGACCGAGACCGCCGTAGCAGGCGGAATCACCACCCAATCAGTCAGGCACTACACCGATGAGTCGGACAACCCAACCTGGGTGACTCAAGGGACCACAACGCAGCGATTCACCGAACTGATCGGCGGAGAACTCGCGCTCACCGTCTCCCAGAACGGCTCGGGCGACCTCACCCTCAGCAACCTGCATGGCGACGTCGTCACGACCGTTGACCTGTCGACTGCTAGTGCCGTTGCCACCGCCATCTCAGGCTGGAACGACTACGACGAGTATGGTCAGCAACGTCAGCACACCGCCACGACAACACCTGTGAAGTACGGCTGGCTTGGTGCACGACAGCGAGCGCACTCGGGTGCGGACCTGACACTGATGGGCGCACGTCTCTACAACCCCGCCACCGGTCTATTTACGTCGATGGACCCAATCCCCGGCGGGAATGCGAACGACTACACCTATCCGACTGACCCCGTCAACACGTTCGATCTCGATGGCCGGATGTGTCGAGCCGATCAGGGCGGCAGATCCCGAGGCGCCGACTTCGGCGGCTCCCGCAGAGTAGAGCTGCGCAGGCCGCCAACGCGCACGACTGTCACAAGCTCCTCAGGTGGCTACCGGTACGGACTTCGCCACCTCAACCGAATCCAGGACAGACTCGAAAGAATCAATCGCAGCCGTCATGCCACGATGCAAGGCAAGAAAGGCATGAACCAAGCGAAGGTGAGCCAGAACACCAAGAAGATCACCATCCACGGCCGCACACGGATCCCCGACGGTAGATCTGGCAAGGACGGCAGGAACATCGTGGAAGTCAAGAACTACCGGGTAGGACGGACACTGGCCGCGACCCGACAGATCCGTGATTTCGCAGACTGGGCCAGGCTGCGCGGCGGAACCTTCACCCTCAAGGTCAACCGCGGCGTCAACCTCAGCGGGCCGCTAAAGTCTCTTATCCAGTCCGGAGCGATCAGGTTGGTCCGGTATTGATGGGACGGTCCCACACCGCTAAAGGCAGGTCACGATGCAGGCGATGAGTGAGAACGAGGAGCACGCGGTCAGCGTGCTCGAGGTTGCCCTGGGCATTGATCTCACCGAGGTCGAGTTGGGGGAGGACTATGTTCTTGAACCTAGCGACGAGATGCTCAAACGATGCGAGGACCTGGTCGCCTCTGGGCCGTCGCCTGAGGTACTCTCCGAACTCGTCGCAGGGCTACGCAACTCCTACCATCTGAGGAGGGTTCACCGTCTGCTCGCAGAGATGGGCTGGCAGGTCTTGCATCAACTGCGTGCAGATGTCGGCACCTCGGGCGTGTTCCTGCGTGTGGCCGAGAGGCTCGGGCAGGCGTTCAAATACGGTGCCGGGCCGGCCGATCTCGATCTCGTGCTGGAGATGTGCAGCGATACCAATCTCACCTTCGAAGGCGATATTGAGGATGTCCGGAACTACTGGTTCGACTCACTCGCCAAGATCCGTGACGATCGTGTAGGCGAATTCTGCCGAAGCATCATCGATGCCGATCTCGGCAGGTGGCAGGATCTCAGGTTGGGTTCATCGATCAGGGCTCTTGCCAAGGTGTGGGATGGCAAAACTGATCCCATCCGGGTCGGCCGCATAGCGGAGGAACACCCTGACTCCTTCATCCGCAAGGTAGCGCGACAGAGCCTCGCGAAGCACTAGCGAACCTGGCGGAAGGGATCCACGGATCAGAGGCCTGCAAGCCGGCGGTCGTCACGGTGGCTGCTGGCTTCCTCCAATCGTGCGCGTCGGTACCCGACAACGAGTGCAAATCGCGGCGCCAACTCCCGCTGCCAGTCCGAGTGCGATCTTGACCAAGTCCGCGAGGAGCTTTTGCTGGTCTGGGGTGTGTACCCGCGTCGGCGGAGCACGATATATCGGGGACCAGGGGGACGGCGAGCGGCGGAATACGCAACCCCCACGAGGTGGGGGCGGCCGTCACTGTTGCCGGCCTGGAGCGTTGGGTCAAGTGAGTACTCGTTTAGTGGCTCCGCCACGCGTTTGCGCAACTCCCGCAAACCCTTCCCCCGCTCGCGGTGACGTTCGGCGATATGACGCCAGGCTGCGCTGCCGCCTCACGCTCAGCAGTACGGACCCTGCTACTCGGGGTTTCATGGGTCTCCCCGAGCTCGCGATCGACGGGCAGCGCGGGACGATCCGAGGATCGGGCCAGCTCGATCGGGCACTGCTGAGCCGCACGGAAAGTTCGACGAACATGACGCCAGGTCGCCCCGATCCCAGAGCAGTGTCTGGGGTCAGGGCGACCGGCTCACCGGGGCGACCTCAGTGACGCCACCAGCGACTGTGTCGCTGGTGAAACCGTGCCAGGACCGGCTCGGGAGGTCGCCGTTCCAAGTCGCCTCAAGTCAGGCTTGTCGTCACAGGATCTCAGGGAAGGCTCCAGCGCCGGTGACGAGCTTTCGTTGGCGAAGTTCTTCGTTGATCTGGCTTTGAACGGAGTCATGGAAGGATCCGATCGAGTCGATCAAGGCCTGGACTCCCTGGGACCCGGCGTGCTGGACGATCGATCGCGCCATGAGTGCTGCGACCACCGGGTTTTGACCAGGTAGCCAGGTCAGGATGGTGTTGAGATCCTCGGGCGAGCCCTCGATGACGACAGTTCTGACGGCCGAGCGGAGTTTGTAGATGCCGGTATGGATCTGCTTCTTGCTGAAGCGGCCGTCCTGAAGAACTCCGACAAGCTCGAGCAACGCGTCCCTGGCAGCGGTCTGTTCGCCTCGAACAGCGAGGCCGCTGATGAATCGGCCGGCGTTCCCGAATCCGGTGAGATCCGGCACTTGCTTACCTAGAAGCCGAGGCGACAGCGTGAGCGTCAAGACAGTCGGCCAGTGGCCTGCTGTCGCTGACTCGTCGAACGCCGCCAGTTCGAGCCAGGTGTCGCGACATGCATCGAGGACTACCGGCTGCACCAGGCGTTTATGCGAAGGGTTCGTCGAGAGCTGTGGGGTGTCATGCGGGCGAATGCTCAAGTATCGCCGGCAGAGCTGGATGGCGTCGGCGATCGCAGGCTGCCTGTCGTGGATGAACAGGGCGAGTGACCTGATCAACGCTGCTGTTGCCTCCGGGTGGGTCACCGCATGGATCGAGGACTCGATGACGCTCAAGTCAATCGGTAGAACGCCGGCGGTCATCAGCTCCAGCATCAGCCGGGCGCCTGCCGACTGGTCCTTTGGATTCGAGGCCAGGTTCCGGCTGATCATGGTACGAAGGTCGTCGGCATGTCGTTCGAGCAGCGCCGGTCCGTCCGAGGAGCGGCAGAGGTCCTGGATCGGTGGGATGCGGTTGAGGCTGATCGAGAGCTGGACGGTTCCCCGGATGAGCTCAGGATCGTTTCTGTTCCATTGAACGCAACCGTCGAGCAGCAGGTTTCGGGACACGACGTCGAGGTGTGTGGGCTCCAAAATCGCCACAGCCAGGGCCTCTTGAGCTGCCGCGACTCCAAGGGCGGACGCGCGGGCGGTGAGCATCACGACTCCGCGTCGATCGAGCCATACGTCGACGTTGCGGCGAAAGGAGTCTGGCAGTGTTCGGAGGAACAGGTCACTGGTGACGCGTTCGTTCGCCAGGGCGAGCCGGGCGACTTCGCCCAAGCGGACTTCGAGCTCGCTGGCCTGCTCGTCAACCAGGTGTTCCAAGGCATCCTGGAGTCGCCTCGAGATCTGGGAGGCGAGCGGGCTGGGCGTGGCCAGCCCCACCGGTAGTGCACTGCGTTGGAGTTGGCGAGTCGCGGCTTCGTGACCCATAGAGAGCATTGCGTCGAGGGTCAACGGAATCCGAGGATCGTGGTCCGGCGACTCGGCAAGGACGTACATCAAGGCGACGACGGCGGCGCCGGCACTGATGGATTCATCGTTGTCCTGAAGGGCAGCCAGAGTCTCAGCAACCAGTTCGTTCCATGCATCCGGGCGGTCAAGGAGCCCGCTGAGTCTCCATTGCGCGGCGTAGAGCACACCCAGCGACTCCCGAACCGATCGCGAGTCCGTGTCGCGGCGGGCCTGTCCGAGAACCACGGATGCGACGATCTGGTCGAGGTACTGCTCACTGCCTATCTGCTCCCAGATCGCGCCGCCTGACGTCAGCAACGCGGTAGCGATGGCTCGGCCTTCTCCAAGGGACAGCGCCGAGTCGAGCAAGATCCGCAGTGCGTCCCGCGCCCACGAGGGGTCGATCGAAGCAGTACGGGAGATCAAGCGAGGCAAGGTGCGCTGCGCGGTCGGGCTGGCAGCCTGGTGCTCGACGACATAGACGCAGATGTCGTGTTCTCGAGCGAAACGCGCGGCGTCGGCCGGGATCCGATGGGAGATCCGGCTCAGGGCCTCGACCACGCTGAGCCGCAGATGTTCGTCATCTGCCATCCAAAGCGAGGCCAGGAGATCCATCACGGCAGCTTCGTCGCTGTGGTAGATCGTCGGCAGGACGTGCGCGAGATGGCGCACGGAGGAGATCGGCAAGGCTTCGATGATGACGGTGGGTGTCGGCAGGAGGCGAGGGTGGTGCGCGAGGGCGGTCAGCCCGATCTCGTGCAGTGCGACTTCGTCTGTCTGCAGCAGACTGTGGACGACGTCCGCCGTAGCAGTACGGGCCGTTGTGTCGTAGCCGCTGACGATCAACAGGTGCTCGAGGACCGCCCCGGTGAGAAGGTCCTGCGGCTTCGTCCGTACCCGGGCGAGGAGACTGTCCAAGTCGCTGTCGCGGTGCCGCTGAAACAGCCCCTGGGCAGCGGCGTACTCGAACATCGTCTGGTGCAGGAATCTCACTCGTCCCTGCGTGACGTAAACGACTCCTCGGCGGCGGAGGGTTTCCAATCCATCCGGATACGTGGGCCTCGCGGCCGCGGGCATCGCCGCCAGAACGCGGGGGACTGTTGCGGCAAGCACCGCTTCAGGGCAGTCCGGTGTTCCTTCGGCCAGCATCGCGATCGCGATGGCGGATGCAGTCGCTCCGAGGTCGTTCTCAGGACGATGGCTGGTGTCGGTATCGGATCTGGGATCGGCCTGTACTCGCCGCTGCCAGAACCGTGCGTAGAGCCCGCTGGTGTCGATCTCCAGAGCAGGTTCGTTCGGTGCGTTCAACTCGAAGAGCAGACGCAGCAAGAGTGGGCTGCGGCATACCTCGGAAACCGGCTGGCCTCGGGCCACCGACGAGCGGATGTGTTGACCGAGAGAACCACGGTCCACGTCCGGGCAGAGGGCGCCTGCGAGTACCTGGACGGCGTCATCGAGTTCGGCGTCGCTGTAGGCGGCCAAGGGCACGAAGCGCGCACCTTCGAGTCGCAGGTATCGGGTCTCGTGTGGCCGTGAAGTGATCACCCAGTCGACGCCCAGGTCACTGATCGAATCGAGCAGTACCCGGGTCTCCAGCCGAAGCCTCTCGTCGTGCAGCAGGAGATCGGCCGTATCGAGGAGTACGACAGGCCTGAGGCCGGCTTGGTGAATGTCACGGATGACGTCGAGTAGATCCGACGGGGTCAGCGATGGTGCCTGACCGTCATCGGACAGAAGCCACGTCGACGACAGTAGGAGAGGCTCGACCTGGTGAACCGACAATCGTCGGTGGAGGGACCACAACAGGCTGCTCTTGCCATGGCCGGCATCCGCTCGAACGACCAGCTGGGAGGGCTGTCGCGGGTCCAGAATCTCCGCGAACAGGTCGTCCTCGATCTCTCGGGACACGTACAACCCGGCCGAAAGGCCGATCAACTCCTCGTCCCGCAGTACGCCACTGTCTAGATCTTGCGCCAGCAATCGCGACATGTGCTTCAGTCGCGCCCACGGGGTGCTCCTGATGATCGCGGGGGACAGTCGCTCAGCAATTCCCGGAGCGGTAGACGGCGCGCCGACATCATCGGTCGAATCGTGGGACGAGGCGACCGCTCCCGCTCGCCGACGCTCGACCGCCTTCAGCGCGTCGGCCCTCGCAGCGGTGACCTCCTGGTCGCTTCGCAGTCGTTCGAGGACCTGCTCGAGGAGCGCCTTCGCCGTGTCGAGAACGCCTTGGCTCTCAGACCCGGAGAAGTACTTGCGAGCGCTGCGCTCCGAGCTCTGGGCGGGGTATTCGACCGCGATCGCTAGGGCTTGCCGGTGCCCTGCTCGTTGCGGATCGTGCAGAGCGGGCTTCATGCTCGTATCGACCCGCTTCTGCGCCTCCTTCAGGCTGCACCCGATCTCGGGCCACGGCTCGCTGACTGTCCGCGGGTAGAAGCCCGGGGTGCCAAGTCCGAGCAGTAGATAGGCAACCAGCATCGGCCGCCGTGGTGCCGTTTTCGACTCATGGGCGGAAACCGACCTCAGGATGAGCTGCCAGGTAACTGCGCTGGCAAGCTCCGTACTCCGGATGCCGAGTACCTCGGCGACGTGGGCGTTCAAGAGTTTGCACGGCTCAGCGGAGTCCCACGGCGGGTTGATCCCACCCCCACGCCTCTTACCGGCCAGCAGCCGACTGAGCTCAGCTTGCCATTGGCGCTCGACCTCGGGATCCGGAATTCGGAGTGGCCCGTCGGCCCTGTTGCCCGTCGGCGGCTGGCTCACCATCACGCAATCGTAGTTCCCCGATCGCTACAGCATCGCTCGCTGCTGCCCCAGCTGGCCGGCCTCGGACTTCCAGGCTCCCAACGGGCCCGCCTCGCCCTCGTCCCAAACAGGGAACAAGAGACCTTTGGGACGAGCTCGGGACGACTAGAGCCCGTTGTTGGGACATGGGACCAATGGTCTTGCACCGGCGCATGGCGGCCCTCGGCTAGCACAGGGCCGCCGACCCTACCCATCACTCGTCTCTGGAGGAACCTCACCATGCAGACCAGTCTTCCTGCGTTGTGCGCCGGCATGGTCTCGACCCAACCGATCGGCCCCGTACTCGTCCTGGTCGCCGGCCTGGTAGCGGCAGTGCTGATCATTTCGCTCACTGTTGCGGCGGTGGCGATCCTGTCAGTCGTACTGAAGAAGGATACCCAGCGGAAGAGCGGTATCCGGGTACTGCGCGAACTGCGCCGGATGCTTCATCTTCTTCTCCGCGTCCTCCGGGACTTCTGGACCGGAGGACGCGGAGGACACGGAGGACACGGCAGCATTGACCACTGATCCACGCGGGGCCTCGTCAGACCGAGGCCCCGCTCTGGCGGTTGGGTCCTGCGCTACCGGGGAAGGTGGGTAGGCACTGGACACCAAATCCCGGAGGCCGACTGTGGACAGCCTGACCAGGCACGGCACTGGGGTCAGAGCAGTCTTCGACCTTCTCGGGCGCGACGAGAACGATCTGACGGCCGCGCTCGGGTTCACCTTGGCGAACTGCTCTGGCTTGCTCGAGTCGATCGTCAGGAGGGTCGCGCCGAGACTGAGCGGACTGGATCGCGATCAGATCTCCATCGACCTGGAGGTTCGTGGCGCCGGAGGACGTACCGACCTGGAGATCTCTGTCCCGGGCGAGGTGTTCGTCTTTGAGGCGAAGCGCGGCTGGCTGTTGCCGTCTGTTGCCCAACTCGCGAGCTACGCACCGAGGATTCAGATGCGTGGTGGCGGTGCCCTGGTCACCTTGTCCCAGGCAAGCGAAAGTCTGGCCCGGACGCAGGTACCTGCCGAGATCGATGGTGTACCGGTGGTCCACGTTCCGTGGCGGCAGGTCCTTGCGCACATCTCCGCGGTCAGGGGATCTTGCCGTGGACGTGAGCGCATGTGGCTCGACCAGCTTGATATCTACCTTGCGGGAGTGATCAAAGTGCGGAATGTGGCGGACAGCTGGACGTACTGCGTCGCCTTGAACGACCAACGACCAGGTGGCGGTGGCGCGCTGACGTTCCGCGAGTTCGTCACCGATCGCCTGTGCTACTTCCACCCATACGGCATCAGTGGATGGCCGACCGAACCGCCCAACTTCATCGCATTTCGCTGGGGTGGCGCGGTTCGGCGGATCCATCGAGTGATTGCCGCCGAGGTGGTGCCCAACCTTCTGGAGCGATGGCCGGACATTCCGCCGACCGAAGACACGGTACGACCGCACGCGATCTATGAACTCGGTCCACGAATCCCACCCTTCGAGCAGGTGCCGAACGGCGCCCAGTACCGTGCATCAAGACTCTGGGTACTGCTGGATCAGCTACAGACCGCGCCGACGCTCGCACAGGCACTCTCGCAATCGAAGGCGCTCAACGGCTGACCACCGTGGAGTGATAGTGGTGAGGGCCCGTCGGTCAGCGCTCCTCGTTGGGCGCCGAGTTCGCTTCCGCACGGCTGCTTTGACAACGGTCCCGGGCAGCAGGCGCGCTGCAGCCACACACAGATCGGGCCGCCGTAATCGCGGAGCCGGCCCCGCAGCATGGAGGCCACAGGTCGTCTCCCAGGAGCACTGTGCGATCTGTTCGTCCTCATGGTTTGAAGCGGGCGCCCGTTACCGGGCAGCAGCCTTCCGGACGGCCTTGTAGGCGAGGCCGTTGAGCGCCTTGAGGAGTCCGTCGAAGTCGGTCACATGCTTGCGTGGGTCTGTGTCGAGTTCGAACTTTGCGTGCCAGGTGCGCATCTCAGCGCGAACATCCTCGGCCTCGGGGCTCCGGTCGAGCTGGCTGCCGATCTCCTCGATGAGTGCCGCCACGTCTTCTCGCCGGGCTTGACTGTCATGCGTGCGGGTGAAGTCTTTCTTCGCGCGGTTGATGCGACCGGAGATCTTCTGGACGGACTCGGCCCGCTCGGCCGTCCGCTGGCACAAGGCGATGCTTTTGAGCAGCAGCTTGAAGTTCTCGGCAGCTGTATCGCGGTCTTCCTCGGTTACCTTGAGGTCGACCGCAGTGCCGGTAAGGGCGTCGACGGTGGCACGTGCGAACGCGACCTTGTCCAGATGGAAGGTCGGGATGCCGGACTTGTCCGCGATGGCTTTCTCCAGGAACTTCAGGGTGCCGTAGTTCTTCGGCGCCTTCCCGTCGGGACCGTTTGCGTCCGGGTAGACGGTCGCTGCGGCCAGTCCGAACGCGAGAGGATTGACGCTCGGGACGAACTCCTTGCAGTAGCTCGTGGCTGCCAGGAGGGCAACGTGGAACGGGACGATGTCCTCTATACCGACGATGCCGAGCGGGTTGTCAGTTGTCAGGCCGTCAAGCGGACCCCGTGCGAGTTGAAGAACCAGATCTGAGTCGATGAGTTTGTCGCCGTACGCACCGCCGGCCGCGAGGTCGTCCTTCGCTTCGTTGCCGGCGTTGTCGTTGTCCAGAAGCACGACGACGGGCGGCTTGTCGACGTCGCGACCGCGAGCGAGGTAGACGAGGTACGGAATGTGGCGAGTGCCGCCGGCGGGAACAATCGTGATGTGATTCAGGTCGAGTCGGTCGCGGTCGGCGACGCCGACCTTCTTCAGCCACCGCGATGCACCGGCGATCAGGACTTGGTCGGACGGTCCTTCGACCATGAGATTGCAGTTGCCGATGAACGTGGTCTCGGAAACGAAGCTACCGAAGGCAGACCGCAGGGGCTCGTAGTGGTTCGCTGCGGCACTGGTGACGACGCGGGTGCCCTCGTCGTGCTCGCCCTTCTCGAGGACGCGGATGCGGTCGGCTTCGTTCTTGTCGATGAGGAACGGCGAGTGCGTAACGTACACGACCTGAATCGGGTCGCGACCCGCATCCTTGGGATCCGCGAAGTCGTCGAAGATCCGGAGGAGGTCCTGCTGGCCCGAGGCGGACAGAAACTGGTCCGGTTCGTCCATCAGGAGGATTTCGGGGCGACCGTCCGGCCGAACTTCGTGGGCGAGGTACTGGACGAAGTACGAGAGGAAGTACTTCAGGCCTGCGCTGCGCTCGTCGAATCCATAGGTGCGTCCGGTTCGGTCGCGGATCATGAAGACGAGGTCGAACTCGAACAAGGCCACGAACAGCTCGAACTGCGAGTCCTGAGACCACCAGTGCGGGAAGTCGAGAGCCTTCGCGAGCTCGCTGTTGATGGTGTCGACAATGCTATTCGCGTAGCCGTTCTTTTTCTTGACGTGTGCCTGTAGCTCCCTGACGAGTTCCTTGTTGATCCCGGCAACCTTGAAAATGAGGTCGGCGGCGAGTTCGTACATCTCGACCTCGTCCTCGGTGGCCTGTCGAATCGGCCGGAACATCTTGGAGATTGCGCCGGCGTGCGTCGTAACGGTCTGGTCGGACTGGAACCAGGAGTTGTTCTGGTGGAAGCCGTCCCAGAGTTCACGCAGGTGGTCGCGACCGAGCGGTGCGGTCTTGTTACCCGAGACGAGGTAGTCGATGGGGACGCTGTCCGGCAGCGGAACGTCGGCGTTGATTCGGAACGGCACCGGGACACCGAAATCGGCGAGCGCGGAGGGCTTTGCAACGTGCTCTGGCCCGGTCCACTTATCGTTCTGGCGAACGTAGACGCGGAACTTCGGCGTTTGGTTCATCCTGAAGAACGCGACGCGCTCGACGTCGTGAAGATCGCTGTGGCCCGAGATGGTCTCGATGAGCTTTACGGCCTCATCGGAGATGTCAGCGAACACGACGCCGAACTCGGGCAGCACGAGGTCGTTGTGGACGCCGAAGAACCGGGAGTAGCGGCAGAAGTCGCTGCGCTCGAAACCTATCCCGGTGAGGGCCGCCTGGATCGCGCTCAGGACCTGGGACTTCCCGGACTCGTTCGCGCCGACGACGGTCGTGATACCTGGACGGAGTTTGATCCGCACGAACGGGTAGTTGCCCTCAGGCGTCTCATCCCATGGGTCGGGTTCGTAGTGCTCACCCGAGGCGCGGATGAAGTCGTAGTTCAGCGATCGGTAGAAGCGCGCGTAAACCGAGTGAAGCTTCATGCGGTGTCCTGTCGTGGGTCCGAGTGCCGATTCTGTCAGGTGGGTCCGACAGTTCGTGGGTCAAGACGCACAGCGGCATACCACGTATCCAAGTCGGGCTGGTGTTTCATCGTTTCCGCTGAATTGCTTAAGATGTCTGCTTTAGGTCTTGAGCGACTGCGATATTCGGCGTGGCCCTAGCCGACCCTGTTGTGTGGCGCTCGATCGTGGGTGGCTGGTAGGTCCAGCGCCGCCGATGATCGGGCAACCAGCTTCGTCAACTTGCGCAAATGCCGAGCCGACCGGTGCGGACACAACCTCGAGCCCACCGCGGCGGCTCGAACCCTGGACTGCCACCCATCAGGGTCAGGTGAAGAGTCGTTGCGAAGAGGAAGGCCCGTGCGCAGCGGGCGCCCTTGGGTCGCAACCTCGTCGGCTATTGAGTTATGGGAGCCGCTCGCCGCGACGCCCTCCCACGATGAGGGCTGATCGTCTGGCTGAGAAAGGCAAGAGTCGGGCCAGGCGATGCGGTCGAGATATGAGGTGCGTACTCTCTGGCTGCTCCGTCACTGCTCCGTGAGACGTCGGCAAACGACGATCAGCGCTAAGAAGCAATGAGGACAAATCCGCAGGTCAGAGGGCAGATCAGCCGTGGTGGCCGATCCGCCCTCGCTTGTACCCGCAAGATCCTCGACATCTTCGAAGGAAACGCCGGACGACGGGTGGCTAGGTGTAATCCTGCACCGTCGCGGACTCAGGGCCTCTGCTTGAGCCGTCTTGCGATGGTCCATCCTCCGAGACGAGTTCGTACCACCTTCGCGACTTGATGGGTGGCGCCGAAAAGTGATGGGTGCTGGTGGCAATTGATCCTCGGTTCGCGTGTCCGCTGTGGGGCACAGGAGCAAATTACGCTCCTGTCGGAGGCGTTGAGACTGCGTGAGGGCTGACAAGGAATCCGCGGAGGACAGCGAGACGCCGGACGGTGACGGTGTTGTTCATGTCGTGTTTCCGGACGAGGTCCCGGTGGTCTATCCACAGGCTGCTCGTTTGCTCGTCCGGATTGTCGTGCGGCTGGCGAAGATGGAACCTCCGGCGGAGGGTTCCGGCGGGACTAAGGAGGAGAGATCTTGAGTGGCGATGGGGCTGAAGCGTGGGGGACCTTGGATGAGCTGTTGGGGATGGAGGCGTTGGCGGCTGACGCCGGCAACGCGGGTGGGGTTGGGCGATTGGCGTTTTATGGGCGGTGTTCGACTGAGGACAATCAGGATCCGGCCACGTCGAAGGCCTGGCAGGTGGGGGAGGCGGCTCGGTTTGTTGAGCCGCTGGGTGGCGAGATTGTTGAGGAGTTCTTCGACATCGGCCAGTCTCGGTCGTTGCCTTGGGAGCGTAGGGGCGAGGCCAATCGGGTGTTGCAGGCGCTCAAGGATCCCGGGCGTGGGTGGGATGGGTTGGTGGTGGGGGAGGCGACTCGGTGTTGGTTCAGTAATCAGTTCAGTCTGACGTGGCCGAAGTTTGATCGGTATGGGGTGTCCCTGTGGATACCGAGTCTGGGTGGGCGGTTTGATCCGGAGAACACGGTGCATGACATGGCGATGACGATTACTGGTGGGTTGTCGAAGTCTGAGCGGCAGCATGTGCAGCGGCGGGTTCGGGCGGCGATGGCTGCTCAGGTGTTGATTGATGGGCGGTATCAGGGTGGGCGGCCGCCGTACGGGTATCTGGTTGCTGATGGTGGACCGCATCCGCATCCGCGGAAGGCGCAAGAGGGGCAGCGGTTGCGGGTGTTGGTGGTGGATGACGCCGCGGCGGCGGTGGTTCAGCGGATCTTTGAGATGTATCTCGCCGGGTGGGGGAGCAAGGCGATCGCGGAGCAGTTGAATCGGGATGGGGTGCCGTGTCCGTCGGCGCATGCGCCGCAGCAGAATCGGCACCGGAAGATGGACGGGTGGCAGCACTCGGCTGTCGTTGCGATTCTGGAGAATCCGCGGTACACGGGGTACGCGATCTATGGGCGGTGGCAGAAGGTCGAGGAGTTGCTCGATCCGGAGGATGTTGCTGCGGGCTACATCGCTCGGTTCAAGCGGTCGCCGCAGGCGAAGATCGTGCGGTCGCGGGAGCCAGCGCATCCGGCGATCGTGTCAGTGGAGACATTCACTGCTGCTCAGCTCGAGAAGCGTAAGAGGCGGGTCGGCGGGGTCAACGGGTGGTCCTCCAGGGGCCGCCAGCGGGTTTCGAAGAAGCGGACCTACGAGCTGCGTGGGCGGGTCAGGTGTGGGATCTGTGACCGCAAGATGGAGGGGGCTGCGCGGCACAAGGAGGTGAAGTACTACCGGTGCAACGCCCGGACCTTGCTGCCGGAATCGGTGACGGCGCTGGCGCACCCGCAGCAGATTTATCTTCGGGAGGACCTGGTCACGCAGGCGATCAATCGGTGGATCGGGGAGTTGTTTGGGCCGTTGAATCGGCAGGTAACGATTGACTTACTTCTGGAGGGCGACGACAGTTCGGCGCGTCGCGACGAGTACGTGGCGCAGTTGCGGGATCGGGTAGCGGCGGCAGATGTGGTGATGGGGCGGTTGCAGCGGGCGTTGGATGCGGGGTGGGATCCGGCGGCGCTGCGGGAGCAGTACAACGCTGCTGTGGCGGAGAAGCGGGCTGCTGAGACGGCGATCACACAGGTTCCTCCTGAGGCGGTGATGAGCCGCGAGGAACTGGAGGGGTACGTCGATCAGCTGGGAGATATGGCTCGGGCTCTGGAGCGAGCGGAACCGGAGGAGAGGAGCCAGCTGTATCGGGCGCTGAGGCTTTCGCTGGTCTATCACCACGTCGGTCAGATTCTCGACGTGGAGGTCGACCCGCTGGCCGACCGTGTGGATAAGTTGCGTGTCCGAGGGGGGACTTGAACCCCCACGTCCCGTAAAGGACACTAGCACCTCAAGCTAGCGCGTCTGCCATTCCGCCACCCGGACGAGTGGTCTCTGTCGTTGTGCGACGTCGACTGGAGAACCTTAGCAAACCCCACGGGTGAAATTCACATCGGGGGTTGGCAGGATGGGGGGATGACTTCTACGAGCCCCACGGACCGGCCGGATTACGCTCCTGATGCTGAGGTGGTGGAGCTGTGTAGTGAGCTGATCCGGTTCGACACCACGAACTACGGGAACGGGAAGAGCAACGGGGAGCGGGACGCGGCGGAGTATGTCGCGGCGAAGCTGGATGAGGTGGGGATCGGCTCCACGATCTACGAGTCGGAGCCTGGGCGGGCGTCGCTGGTGGCGACCTGGGAGGGCGAGGACCCCACAGCCGAGCCGTTGCTGGTGCATGGGCATCTGGATGTGGTGCCGGCGGACCCGAAGGACTGGAAGGTTGATCCGTTCGCGGGGGAGATCTTCGACGGGTGTGTGTGGGGGCGCGGCGCGGTCGACATGAAGGACTTCGACGCGATGGTGATCTCCGTCGTACGGGCGCGGCAGCGGGCGGGCGTGAAGCCGCGGCGGCCGGTGCGGCTGGTGTTCACGGCGGACGAGGAGGCCGGCGGGCTGTACGGCGCCCAGTGGCTGATCAAGAACCATCCGGAGACGGTCTCGGACTGCACCGAGGGGATCGGTGAGGTCGGCGGGTTCTCGGTGACGATGAAGGACGACCTGCGGTTGTACCTGATCGAGACCGCCGAGAAGGGGATGAACTGGATGCGGCTCAAGGCGCGCGGTACGGCGGGCCACGGGTCGATGGTGAACAACGACAACGCGGTGACGAACCTGGTCGAGGCGGTCACCCGGATCGGCAACCACGAGTGGCCGTTGCGGTTGACCCCGACGGTCAAGGAGTTCCTGAAGACGCTCGAGGACGTGCTCGGGACCGAGCTCGATCCCGAGGACATGACCGAGACGCTGGCCAAGCTCGGGAGCTTCAGCCGGATGTTCGGGGCGACCATCCGCAACACCGCCAACCCGACGATGCTCAGCGCCGGGTACAAGGTCAACGTGATCCCCGGCGATGCCGAGGCGCATGTCGACGGGCGGTTCCTGCCGGGGTACGAGGACGAGTTCTTCGCCACCATCGACGAGTTGCTCGGCGACAAGGTGCAGCGCGAGACGGTGATCGAGGACATCGCGCTGGAGACCGGCTACGACGGCCGGCTGGTCGAGATCATGAAGTCGGTACTCAAGGCGGAGGACCCGCAGAGCCGGACGGCGCCGTTGCTGATGTCGGGCGGTACGGACGCCAAGTCCTGGTCCCGGCTCGGTGTCCGGTGCTTCGGGTTCGTACCGCTGCAGCTGCCGCCGGATCTGGACTTCATGGGCATGTTCCACGGCATCGACGAGCGGGTGCCGACCGCGTCCCTGGAGTTCGGCTCCCGGGTGCTCGACCGATTCTTCTCGGAGGCCTGACAACGATGGATCTGCAGCTGGCGGGGCTCAAGGCGTTGGTGACCGGTGGGACCAAGGGGATCGGGCACGCGATCGTCGAAGGCCTGGTGGCGGAAGGGGCCGCCGTCGCGTTCTGTGCCCGGACCGAGGCCGACGTCACGGCATCGACAGCGAAATTGAGGGCCGCCGGCGCGACCGTGAGCGGCCGGGCAGTGGATGTGGGCGACGCGGAAGCGCTCTCCCAGTGGGTACGTGACAGCGCTGCCGAACTGGGTGGCATCGACATCGTGGTCTCCAACGTGAGCGCCCTCGCGATCGGCGAGGGCGAGGAGTTCTGGCAGCAGAGCTTCCAGGTCGACATGATGGGAACGGTCCGGCTGGTCAACGCCGCGATGCCGTTCCTCGAGGAGAGCCGGGCGCCGTCGATCGTCACCGTGTCGAGCGTGTCCGGCCGCGAGATCGACTTCGCCGCCGGCGCGTACGGGACGTTCAAGGCGGCCATCGTGCACTACACCCAGGGACTCGCGTATCAGCTGGCAGGCAAGGGGATCCGGGCCAACTCGATCTCGCCCGGCAACACTTACTTCCCGGGCGGCGTGTGGGAGAGCATCGAGCAGAACAATCCCGGGTTCTTCCAGGAAGCCCTCGCCCTGAACCCGACCGGCCGGATGGCCCACCCCGACGAGATCGCCCGGGCCGCGGTCTTCCTGGCCAGCCCCGTCGCCAGCTTCATCACCGGCACCAACCTGGTCGTCGACGGTGCGCTGACCCGAGGCGTGCAGTTCTGAGGCCGGGGAGCGGCGCGCTGCCGCTCCCCGGTCCGCTAGTAGGAGAACCGCTAGTAGGAGAACTGCTGTAGCTGCGTGCCGTCCGGGCTGTACGTCCAGGCCGAGCGGCTGGCTGGGTCCAGCTGGAGCGAGGTGTCCTGTACGCCGTGCAGCAGCAACCCACCGCGGTTGGTGACAATTCCGGTGTTGAGCGTACGGATCACCTTCCCGCTGGCGAGGTCGACGACCGCCACCTGGCTGGTCGCGTTGTTGTCGGAGACGACGCCCTGTTGGGCACCGAAGTAGATCGCGCCCTCAGGGGCCGCGAACGACACCAGCGCGACGTGATGGATGCCGTCCACGGCGAGCGTGCTCGGCGTGCCCTTGCGCAAGGCGAACCCGTCGCCCGCGGTCTGGGTCGCCTCGTCGTACGGCGTGAGCGTCGTCGTCGGCGCGATCTTCGTGCTGACCGAGCCGGCCGCCAGGTTGTACAGCGTGCCCGCCCCGTCCGAGGCGATCCCATGACCACAGGCCGACACCGATCCGACGGTGGTCACTGTCGCGGTGTCGAGGTCGATCTTGGCCGGCGCGACCCCGCCGAGGCAGAGGATCGCGCTGCCGATCTTGCCGAGGAACACGCTGCCGGTGGACTGATCCAGCTCCAGCAGGCTGTACGTGCCGGCCGCGACCGTACCGTTGCCATCAGCAATGATCGGGCCTCCGGCGCTGCCGTTGGCGAGGTCGACAGGCAGGACCGAGTCGACGTTGCCGGTGATCGCGCGAACCAGTACTGCGGCCCGGTTGCGCCTGGCATCGACCCTGCCGGCGACAACCCGGTACTCCGAAGCCCGGAGTACCGAATCACCGACCAGCGTGCCGTTCGCACTGTCCCAGGTCTCGAGCCGGACGTCGCCACCCGCCTGGGTCGCGTGCGCGAGCAGCACCCGGTGCGAGTCCGGGGCCACGCCGATCACGTGGTAGTCGGAACCAGCGCCGGGGTCCGAGGTCAGTACGGCGCCGTACGTGCCGGTCGCCGTCGAGTACCGCCTCACCTCGGCGCCACCGGCGACGGTGCGCAGCGCGGCGATCGAGTTGTCACCGGCAGCGATGAAGCTCAGGAGCGTACTGCCCTCAGGCGCGAGGCCGTCGTCGACGACCAGGTTCGAGACGGCTGACGCCTGGCCGGTGATGCGCTGCTTGCTGTCTACGGCGAGTACGCGGACGCTGTAGCCGGTGGAGGTGGCCAGGCCGAGGGACAGCGCGTCGAGCCGGACGGTGCCGGACGTCGTCGAGAGCGTCTTGGTCGCGGCGGACGGGGTGTTCACTCCGTCGTTGTCGAGCGTCGTGCCGTTGGCGTTGGTGAACGTGTTCATCGAGTTGAACAGCGTCGGCGCCGGGGCCGAGAACTCGACGATCGCCGACTTCGCGCCGGGAACGCCGTGCACGTCGTAGCTCAGCTCGAAGGTGGGCGCGGAGCGCGTCACGACCGCGCTGTGGACACCCGCGGCGAAGGTCGGTGCCTCGGGCCGGCTGAACTCGGAGCCGCCGTCGATCCGGATGGGGGCGAATTCGCCGTACTTGACGAAGCTGGGGTTGCCGCCGAAGCCCGACAGGACGATGCCGATGCCGTAGAGGCCGCCGCCGCCTTTGAAGGCGTCGGCCGGGATGGTGACGGTGCCGGTCGATGCGGTCAGGGGCTGGTGCCAGCCGGCGGAGAAGATCGGGCCGAGGGACGGGTTCCAGTGGCCGACGGTGGAGACCACCAGTTCGGGAGCGGTGGCGGTGGTGACGCCGGTCAGGTCGTACGAGACGGTGACCGGCTTACCTACCCGAGCGGTCGCGGGCGCGAGCGGCGCGGTGGATTCGACGTACCGGCCGTCGCTCGGGCCAATGGTCAGGGTACGGCGGACAGCGGCCTGCACCGTGCCGTTGATCAGCACCTCGAAGGTGAGGTCGACGCTGCGGTCGGTCGTGGAGGTCACCGGAAGTCCAGCCGCCGACAGGAGCTGGCGGGGCGTCACCCTGATCGCCGGGGTAGCGGAGGTGAAGCTGACCGGATGGTCTGAGCCGACGGTGAGCCGGTACTGCGTATTGCCGCCGCGAGGCATCCCGGTGACGTCCGCAGCGAACGTGACGGGGCCGACCAGGCCCTGGCCGTTGCCGCCAGAGGCCATGTCACCGAGGTCGATCCGGTTCTGGTCTGTGGTCTCGAGGAAGTTGCCGCCGAGGCCTCCCACGGTGACCCGATGGGCGACCGAGAGCCGGATGATCGAGGGGTGGGCGTTCTTCAGCTTGCTGCCCAGCGCCTTCTCGGTAGCGGCGGTCACGTCGATCTGCGGCCCGACTTGCAGCTTCCGGTCGATCTGCGGCGGGGTCTCGACCCTACGGCCGGTCTCCGCGAGCAGGTCCCGGACCTGCCCAGGGGTGAGGCGATGACCTGCCAGCCGACCGGCCTGCAGCACCACTGCGGCAGCCGCGGCGATCTCGGGCGCCGACGCCGACGTACCGCCGTTGAACACCGCGCTGACCGCCTGCGCGGTGCCGCCGGCGGAATGCTGGAAGGCGATGATGTTGTCACTCGGGGCGGACAGGTCGAGCCGGCTGCCGAAGCCGGAGGAGAAGGTGCCGAAGCCACTGATCCGGGTCTCCGCGTAGGTGCCGGTGTGCGCGGCGCCGGAGTTCGCCGGTACTGCGAGGGTGTCGTCCAAGGTGGTCCCACCGGCGGCGATCGCGCCGGAGTCGGGAACCTGTGACGGCGTGGTGGTCAGCGCGACATCGTCGATCGTGGTCGCGGAGGCGGCGTTCGCGGCCTTGTCTGTGGGGGTGCTGCCACCGTCGGGGCCGACCGCGGCGGGCGTGTAGAGCCGGGTGCCGTCGTTGGAGGAGATCGACACCACGATGCCGTCGTTCTTGACGATCGAGGCGACCACGGACCGGACGTACGGGTCGTCCTCCAGGTAGCGGCCCGGGAAACCGATCGAGTCGGTGCCGAAGCCGAGGCTCGCGGTGATCACGCTGGGCCGCGGCGTCTGGTGGGCGGCGGCCAGCAGCGCGCCGGCGATCTGCCTGATCGTCGGCTCCTGCGGGACGACCAGCCGGTAGCCGGCGCCAGGCGCGATGCCGAGCAGGTCGGTGTAGCCGGTGCCGGTGGCTTCAGCGCGCTGCTGATCGTGCGGCAGCGGTGCCATCACGCTGAAGTCGAGCAGTACCTCGCCGAGGACAGGGTCCTGGTTCTTGGTCGAGCCGGCCGGGTCGAGCGAACCGTCGGCGCCGGCGACGTAGGTGGGGATCAGGGGCATCGAGGGCAGATCGAGGTACCGCCGGCCGTCCTTCAGGACCGTGGTCGGGCCGTAGCCCTTCACATAGGCGTCCCCGGCATCGGCCATCGACTGGTCGGTGAGGTCGCCGACGGACACGTTGGTGATGATCTCGCCGGTGCCCGGCTGCTGGCCGAAGTTCTTCTGAAGGGTGCTGAAGGCACCCATCGCGTTGACCCCGCCGGCGTTGAGGAAGGCCTGGGCGGAGTTCGACACGGCATAGTTCGTCGGTACTTCGGTAGAGCTGGAGTCAGCGGGTGGAGGCGGCGTCTCGGTCGCGTAGCTGGGCAGTGACTGCGGCCCGGCGTTCATGGTGTTCACGTAGCGATCCGGTTCGGCGTACGCGACTCCCGAGGTGCCCTGGAGGGTGCTGGCGACTGCTGCGGAGTCCTTCTCCCGGACGCTGACCACGTAGGTCCTGGACAGATCAGGTGCGTCAGCGGTGGAGAGCGTGGGGAACAGCGGGTGCAGGGAGGTTGCGCCCGCCGCGCGCAGCTTGGCGTTGAGAGTCTTGTCGCTGGTCTGCGGGGCGCGGGCGGCCAGCCGGCTCTGAGCAGGTCCGGCGAGCGCTGGCCCGGTCACCGAGGTGTTCTGGTTCAGAGTGACCAGTACCTGACCTGGTACTACGCCCTGCCGTTGGCCGGGAGGCGTGGCCGCGCTACCCAGCGGCGTACTGGCAACAGGCGGCTGAGCCGGAGTGCTGGGTGCGGCGGAGGCAAGGGTGGAGCTGCCGGAGACGATGGTGGCTGTCAGAGCCATCACGGTGAGAGTCGCGGCGCCGTACCGGAACTGGGCATGGGGCATTGGCGGGCCCTTCGAATAGGACACAGTGGGGAGGACTTCAGATGGAGAATGTCAACGCGGACGCCAACGGCACAAGGAATGCCGGTGGCTGAAGTACGCCGGGTGGCGGAGAGTCGCCACCGGCACGGCGGAGGTTTCATGAAACTGGATGTGCTGGGACTCACCGACGAAACGGAGCGCGTCTATACCGCTTTGGTCGGGCTGCCGCATTGCACTGCTTCGGAGCTGGCCGAGGCCTGCGGACTGACCGCGGCTACTGTCGGACGGCTGCTCTCCGGTCTGGTCAGGGACGGCCTCGCCACCCGGAGTGCCGGCCGGCCGCCGCGCTTCGCCGCCACCGTCCCCGATGTCTCGGTCGCCGCACTGATCGACGAGCAGCAGCATCGGCTGGACGAGGCCCGCTCGATGGTCCACCAGCTGATGGAGACCTACCGGGAGGCGGCCCGGATCACGCATCCGGAGCTGGCGGTCGAGCTGCTCACCGATCGCGACGACATCAGCTCGGCGGTGGCCCGGATGACGGCGGACGCCCGCCGGGAGATCCGCGCGTTCGACCGGCCGCCGTACGTCGACAGGCCGGGCGTGAACCTCGAGCTGCAGATCGAGCGTCAGCGGCACGGCGTGAGCCACCGGGTGATCTACAGCCAGGAGGCGGTGGCGTGGCCGGGCCGGATGACCTCCGATATCGCGCCCAGCATCAGAGCGGGGGAGAAGGCCCGGGTACGGCCCGAGCTGCCACTGAAGCTGGTGATCAGCGACAACCAGCTGGCGATCATCCCCTTCAGCCTGGCGGCCGGTGGTCAGTCGGCGGCGTACCTCATCCGCCAGTCGCCGATGCTGGTGGCACTCGAGTCCCTCTTCGAAGGCGAATGGGAACGCGCCGCCGTCTTGTCAGCGGCCGGAGAGCAGGTCGACGACGGGACACAGCCGGACGAGGAGACCCGATGCCTGCTGGAGCTGCTCGCCTCCGGGCTCACCGATACGGCGATCGCCCGCTCGCAGGGCTGGAGCGAACGGACCACGCAACGGCGGATCCATCGGCTGATGCAGGAGCTCGGCGCCTCGACCCGCTTCCAGGCCAGCCTTACCGCGGCCCGCCGCGGCTGGCTGTGACGCGCAAGACCTCGATCAGCGTGCCGAGGCACGACGCACAGGCGTCAGGTGGAGAGCGTCCCGCAAGGTCGGGAGGAGGGCGAGTAGGCGTGGGGGTGGAGTCGTGCCGGTGATCATGCTGAGGGTCAGGCGGTAGCGGAAGGGAGCGGGGACCAGGCGTTCGCCGGGGAAGAGCTCATGGGAGAGGGCGCTGCGGGGGACCAGGGCCAGCTGGGAGCGACGGCGGGCCATGGCGACCGTGGTGGCAAGGGTGATGCCGCGGCGGGCCTTGGCGCCGTGGGCGATCAGGCGGGTGCGGATCTCGTCGGCGCCGAGATCGTAGGTGGAGAAGGGGAGATCGCGCTCTCTCAGCGGGTACTTCCCGGTGCCGGGTGGGGCGACGCCGGCTGGGACGAAGACGACCAGTTCGTCGCGGCCGACCGGGCGGGCGACGGCGCCGCGGGGGAGGACCATCTGGTCGGCGATCGCGATGAAGGCGGCGTCCATGGTGCCCTCGGCAACTAGTCCGACCAGGAACCGGCCGTGGTCGACCTCTTGGGCGATGTCGACGTCGGGAAGCTCGGCGTCCAGTACCGGGAAGAGGACCGGCGCGAGACTGGCGAAGGTGCCGATGGAGAGGCGCTCGCCGGCGACGGCTGCCCGGGTGGCGGCGTAGACCCCGTCGAGGTGGTCGAGGATGTGCTCGGCCCGGCGGGCCAGTTCGTGGCCGGCGGCGGTGGGGCGGGCACCTCGGGTGTCGCGGGTGAAGAGTTCGGTGCCGCAGCTGCGTTCGATCCTAGCCAGGCGCTGGGATGCCGAGGGTTGGGAGATCCGCAGTTCGCGGGCGGCGGTACCGACCGCGCCGGTTCTGCTGATCGCGAGGACGAGTTGCAGGTCCTCGACCGAAGGTAATGAGGCCATAGGCCCAGCCTATGACTGATGGCCTGTTGCTGCCGGCTACCAGGGGCGACTCGACGCGACGACCATCGAAGGTGTGAGAGCTCGCCGGGATGCGTTGTTTCTGTTGGCAGGCAGTGGTTCCGCGGATCTGGCTCTGCGGTTCACGCAGGTGGCGTTGCCGCTGGTGGTGTTGCAGCAGACGGGGTCGGTGGCGGCGACCGGGCTGGCCGGTGGATGTGCTGGTGTGCCGGTTCTGTTGTCGCCGTGGTGGGCTCGGCGGGCTAGGCAGTGGGTTGATTCGGGGTCGCGGCTGGCGGTGCTCGCGGTTGTTCAGGCGGCGGCGTTGGCGATGGTTCCGGCGGCGGCCGTGTTCGGGTTGCTGCAGGCGTGGGTGTTGATCGCGAGTGGGCTGCTGCTGGGCTGTGCGGACGCGCTGTCGGCTCCGGGGCGGAGTGCGCTGCTCGCTGATACCGGAGATCGGTGGGGGCCTGACCGGGCGGTGTTGTTGCTGACCTGGCAGGACGGGATCCGGCGGGTCGGGATGGTGGTGGGTGCGCCCGCTGGGGCGTTGGCGGTGGCGGCTGGGTTCACCGACTCGATGCTGTGGGTGGAGGCGGGTGCCGTATTGATTGCCGGGCTGCTCGCGATCGGCATCGTCGGGGAGCGCTCTCCGGATGTCGTGGAGGCGCCCTCGATCCGGGGGAGTCTGGCGGGGCGGCCGGACGTTCTGTATGGCTGGATCGCGCGCGGTACCGGTTCTTTCACCTGGTTCGCGTTTCCGCTCGGGTTGTCCGTGATCGGTGCTGAGCGCAGCCGGCCGGGCGTGTATCTCGCGGCCGGGATGTCCGGCTATGGCTTGGGGTCGGTGGTGGGCACGATCGCGTCGCTGGCCGTGGTCCGGCGTTTCTCACCGGCGCCGCTGGCCGCTCTCGCGTGGACGCTGATGGGTCTGTGCTGGATCGGGATGGGGATCTGGACCACACCGCCCGCGATCGCAGGCGTGGCCGCGCTCTCCGGAGCGACGCTGGTGCTCGGGATCACGGCGATCTCGCGAGTGATCACGAGATCGTCGACCGGAGCCGAGCGGCGCGCGTTGCTCTCCGGGCAGACCGTCGTGGTGAACGCGGGCAGCTCGGCCGGCCTGCTGGTCGGTGGATCGGTGATCGCGGCCGCGGGCGCGGAACACACGTTGGTCGGGGCAGGCTGCTTGACTGCTGCAGTTGCCCTCGCAGTCCTGGTGCTCAGGAGAAATACGGCTGCGGCGCAGAGCGCTCCCTGCCAGACTGCGATTCATGTCCGACGCGATCGTGATCACCACCCTGGCCGAGCGGCCTGAGCTGTTCGAGTTGCTGGACGGGTTCAAGGGCGGCTGGCCGACGTTCATGGCGCAGGACCCGATCGGTGGCTCGCTGATGGGCCGGGTGCCGGAGCTGTTCCCCGAGCACTGCCTGATGGCGATGGAGGGCGACGTCCTGGTCGCGCACGGACGGAGCATCCCGTTCGAGTACCCGAACGAGGACCGCACCGACCTCCCCAGCGGAGGCTGGGACCGGGCGCTGATCTGGGGCGTCGCGGACCACCGCCACGGCCGTACGCCGACAGTCGCCAGCGCCCTGGAGATCTCGATCACCGCCAGCCACCTCGGCCGGGGACTGTCCCACGAGATGCTCGCGACCATGCGCCGCAATGTCCAGGCGATGGGCCTGAAGACGCTCTATGCGCCGGTCCGCCCGAACGGCAAGCAGGATCCGCACCAGCCGATGAGCGAGTACATCCAGCAGGTCCGTGATGACGGCCTGCCGGTCGACCCCTGGCTGCGGGTGCACGTGAAGGCCGGCGCCGAGATCGTGCAGGTCGCGGAGCGGTCGATGGTGATGGCAGGGTCGCTGGCCGAGTGGCGCGAATGGACCGGGCTGCCGTTCGACCGCACGGGCGAGGTCGTCGTCCCGAAGGCATTGGTGCCGGTGCGTTGTGACGTCGAGCACAACTACGCCGTGTACGTCGAACCCAACGTCTGGGTCCGGCACGACCTCTAGAGGGTCCGCATCACCTTGATGATGCGGCGGCGGAGCCAGACCCGGCGGGTGCCGTCGGGATAGCGCCGGAGCCGGGCGAGCTCCCAGCCGCCGTACTCGGCATGCTCAGTCAGCAGCCGCCGCACAGCTCCACGCGTCTCCGTCCGGGACACCTCGAACTGCTGCAACTCGTATTCGGCCATCCGCACCTCCGAACCTTCCGGAACAAGCATTACCTCACGAAACATCCTCCAGCGCCGCCACGATGGCCGGCGGCAGAGTCAGCTCCTCCACACCCAGTACCGACTTCAGCTGCATCGCCGTCCGGGCCCCGACGATCGCCGCGGTCACCCCGGGCCGGTCCCTGACCCAGGTGAGCGCCACCTCGAGCGGGGTCCAGCCCAGTCCGTCAGCGGCACGGGCGACCGCTTCCACGATGCCCGAACCTCGCCCGTCGAGATAGGGGTCGACGAATCTGGACAGATGCTGAGACGCGGCCCGCGAGTCCGCCGGGATGCCGGTCCGGTACTTCCCAGTCAACACACCCCGCCCAAGCGGCGACCACGCCAGTACGCCGATGCCGAGCCCACCAGCGGCCCGGATGGCGTCCGCCTCGGCGTCCCGGGCGAGCAGCGAGTACTCCACCTGGTTCGAGACCGGTACGGCGCGCCCTGGCCAGGCCTGCTGCCAGGTGACCGCCCGGGCTGACTTCCAGCCGGCGTAGTTGGACACGCCGACGTACCGGACCTTGCCCGAGCTCACCGCGTGATCCAGCGCCGACAGGGTCTCCTCGAGCGGCACGTCGTCCGACCAGGTGTGGAGCTGCCACAGGTCGATGTAGTCGACGTTCAGCCGCCGCAGGGACCCCTCCAGGTCGCGTAGGAGCGCGCCGCGAGAGGTGTCGGTGATCCGCTCGCCCCGCCGGACGCTGAAGCCGGCCTTCGTCGCGATCACCAGGTCGTCACGGTCCACCACGTCGCCGAGCAGCGACCCGATCAGCCGCTCGCTGTCACCGTCCCCGTACGCCGCCGCGGTGTCGACCAGGGTGCCACCGGCTGCCACGAAGGCGGCCAGCTGCTCGCGCGCCTCGTGTTCGTCGGTGTCGCGTCCCCAGGACATGGTGCCCAGGCCGAGCCTGCTCACCGTGAGGCCACTGTGACCGAGATAGCGCTGCTGCATGGAGCGAGCCTATTGCGGGCCACCGACAAGGGCTCGTTAGGCTCGCCTGTCATGCGACTCGGACTCAACATCGGCTTCGTCTTCGGTGGCGACGACCACCTCGATCATCTGAGGCTGGTGAAGGAGGCCGAAGCACTCGGATTCTCGGTCACCTGGGCCGCGGAGGCGTACGGCTCGGACGCCGCCACGCTGCTCAGCTGGATCGCCGCCCAGACCTCCACCATCGACATCGGGGCCGCGGTCTTCCAGATCCCGGCCCGGACGCCGGCCATGACCGCGATGACGGCAGCCACCCTGGACCGGCTCTCGAACGGCCGGTTCCGCCTCGGCCTCGGCGTGTCGGGCCCGCAGGTGTCGGAGGGCTGGCACGGCGTCCGGTTTGCTCAGCCGTTGCTCAGGACCCGTGAGTACGTTGAGATCGTGAACTCGGCGATGCGCAGGGAGACCGTCAAGTTCGAGGGCAAGTACTTCACGCTGCCGCTGCCCGACGGCCCCGGCAAGCCGCTCAAGCTGTCCATCCGACCGGTCCGTGACCACGTACCGGTCTATCTGGCCGCGGTCGGCCCGAAGAACCTCGAGCTGGCCGGCGAGATCGCCGACGGCTGGCTCGGCATCCTCAACGACCCCTCGTTCCTGGGAGAGCAGTTGAACTTGATCAAGGCGGGTCGAGCGACCCGCCAAGCTGGTCTCGCCATGGACGGGTTCGACGTCGTCGCGTCGGTCCCGGTCGTGGTCGGAGACGACATCGAGGCCGGCGCGGACCCGATCCGCGGCTACACCGCGCTCTACATCGGCGGGATGGGCAGCCGGGAGAAGAACTTCTACAACAACCTCGCGGTCCGGATGGGCTACGCCGACGAGGCCAAGGAGATCCAGGACCTGTACCTGGCCAAGAAGCACCGCGAGGCGATGGCCGCCGTACCGCTCGGCTTCATCGACTCGATCTCGCTGCTCGGCGGCAAGGAACGGATCGCCGACAAGCTCACGGCGTACGCCGAAGCCGGGACGACGACCGTCGCCCTGACCCCGTTCGAGCCGACCGTGGAGCAGCGCATCGCGACCCTGCGCACGGTCGCCGAAGCCCTCGACCTCGCCGGGATCGGTGACTGACACCCCATGTCGATCTGGGACGCCATCATCCTCGGCATCGTCGAGGGCCTGACCGAATTCCTGCCCGTGTCCAGCACGGGCCACCTGACCATCGCCGCGAAGCTGCTCGGCCAGAAGATCGACGACCCGGCCGTCACCGCGTTCACCGCGGTGATCCAGTTCGGCGCGATCGCGGCCGTGGTGCTGTTCATGTGGAAGGACATCAGCCGGTACGCCGTCGCCTGGTTCCGCGGCCTGCGCCACCCCGAGTACCGCGGTGAGTTCGACCACCGGATGGGCTGGTTCGTGATCGTCGGCTCGCTGCCGATCTGCGTCATCGGCTTCCTGGCCAAGGACATCATCTCCGGCCCGCTGCGCAGCATGTGGTGGGTCGCGGGCTCGCTGATCGTCTGGTCGTTCTTCATGGTCGCGGCCGAGAAACTGGGCAGCAAGACGCGGCCGCTGACCCGGATCACGCTGATCGACGCGATCGTGATGGGCCTGATCCAGTGCCTGGCGCTGATCCCCGGCGTTTCCCGCTCCGGCGCGACCATCACGGCCGGTCTGTTCCGCGGCCTGGACCGGGTCGCCTCGACCCGGATGGCGTTCCTGCTCGGCATCCCGGCGCTGGTCGGCGCGGCGGTCTTCGAGCTGAAGGACGCGCTCGGCGGCGACATCGGCCCGGTACCGCTGCTGGTCGGCACGATCGTCAGCTTCGTCGTCGGCTACGCCTCGGTCGCCTGGCTGATCCGCTTCGTCGCCAAGCACTCGACCTCGATCTTCGCCTTCTACCGGGTCCTGCTCGGCGTCGTCATCCTGCTCCTGCTCGCCACCAGCACGATCACCGCGACCTGACGCCGGCCGGCATCCGGCCACGGCCGGTACGACGAGACGCCCGGGCTGCTCCCAGCGCCCGGGCGTCTCGTCGTACCGGCTCAGACGCACCGGGCAGCGTTCTGGTTCAGTCGGTCTACGAGGGACCGAGCCAGCCGGCCTTGCGGAAGCCGGCGTACATGCTGGTGCAGGTGACGACCATCAGGGCGACGACGGCGTAGTAGCCGTAGTGCCAGCGCAGCTCGGGCATGTTGTGGAAGTTCATCCCGTAGACGCCGGCGATCATCGTCGGCGCGGCGGCGATCGCGACCCAGGCGGAGATCCGGCGCATGTCGTCGTTCTGCTGGACCGAGACGCGGGCGAGATGCGCGTTCAGAGCCGAGCTGAGCAGGGTGTCGAGCGCCTCGGTCTGGTCGGAGACGCGGATCACGTGGTCGGCCACGTCGCGGAAGAACGGCGCGGCCTCGTGGCTGATCCCCGGTACGGCGCCGTGCGCGAACGCCTCGATCGGCTCCCGCAGCGGAGCGATCGCCCGGCGCATCTCCAGCACCTCGCGCTTGAGCGTGTAGATCCGCTCCGCGTCGCTGGTGCGCTCGGGGGAGAAGACCGAGGTCTCCACCTCGTCGACGTCGACCTCGACGGCCTCCGCGACCGTCTCGTACCCGTCCACGATCGAGTCGCAGATCGCCCAGAGCACGGCGGCCGGGCCGTGGCCGAGGACCGCTGCCCGGTCCTCGAGATCCTGGCGGGCGGTGGTCAGCGGGGCGCCCTCGCCGTGCCGGACGGTGACGACGTACCGGCGGCCGACGAAGATGCTGACCTGGCCGGTCTCGACGGCGTCCTCGGCGTCGACGTACCAGAGCGTGCGCAGGACCATCACGAACGAGTCGTCGTAGCGCTCGACCTTGGGCCGCTGATGCGGTTCGAGCGCGTCCTCGACGGCGAGCGGGTGCAGGCCGAACAGTTCCTGGACCCGGGCCAGCTCGGCCTCGGACGGCTCGTACAGGCCGACCCAGCCGAATGCCTCCTGGTCGGCGCCGATGGTCCGCGCGACCGTCTCGGGGTCCTTGGGCAGGTCGTGCCGCAGACCCTCCGAATAGACCCCGCAATCCACGATCACGGTCACATCATGGCATCGGTGACTTGCCCGACCGGATAACGTGCGGTCTATGCCCACGGTGATTCTGGTCCGGCACGGACGCAGCAGTGCCAATACCTCCGGCGTACTGGCCGGGCGGACGCCAGGGGTGAAGCTCGACGAGACCGGCCTCCAGCAGGCGGCCGCGGTGGGCGAGCGGCTCGCCGCACTGCCGCTGGCCGCGATCGTCACCTCGCCTCTGGACCGCTGCAAGCAGACGGCGGCGGCGATCGCCAAGCATCACCCGGCGTTGCGTCCGGCAACGGACCGGCGGCTGACTGAGTGCGGGTACGGCGACTGGACCGGGCAGAAGATCGCCACCCTCGCCAAGGACCCGCTCTGGGCGGTCGTCCAGCAGCACCCGTCCGGTGTCACGTTCCCGAACGGCGAGTCGATGCGCGGGATGCAGCAGCGCGCCGTGGACGCGATCCGCGCGCATGACGCGGCGATCGCGGCCTCGCACGGGGAGAGCGCGGTCTGGGTGGGCGTGTCGCACGGCGACGTGATCAAGGCGATCGTGTCCGACGCGCTCGGCCAGCATCTGGACAGCTTCCAGCGGATCGTCGTCGACACCGCCTCGACCACGATCATCACCTACACCAAGACCCGCCCGTTCCTGGTCCGGCTGAACGACTCGGGCAGCGAGCTCACGTCGCTGATCCCGAAGCCGCCGGAGAAGGCGAAGGGCCGGGCGAAGAAGTCCGGAGTACAGTCCTCTGACGCCGTAGTAGGCGGACGGTAACTAGAACATGCCCGGTAGCTTCCTGCGTGCTGCGCGGCACTCGGCACGGCATCTGCTCGCGACTGCAGGAAGCTACCGGGCATGTTCTAGGGTCTAAGGCATGGCGCGCGTAGTGCATTCGTATGACGATCCGGACCGGTTCGTCGCCGGAACCGTCGGTGAACCCGGTGCCCGGACCTTTTTCCTGCAGGCCAGGGCGGGTAACCGGCTGACCTCGGTGGCCTGTGAGAAGGAACAGGTGATGGCGCTCGCGGAGCGGCTGGACGTGATGCTGGACGAGGTCGCGCGGCGGTTCGACCGCGAGCCGGCCGCGCTGACCACGGTCGACGACACCGATCCGCTGGAGCAGCCGATCGAGGAGGAGTTCCGGGCCGGCACCATGACGCTGGCCTGGGAGGCCGACGCCGAGAAGGTGGTGATCGAGGTCTTCGCGGTGGTGGTGGCCGGCGAGCAGGCCGAGGAGGAGCCCGACCCGGTGGCGGCGGCGCTGGAGGCTGATGACGCCGAGGTGTTCATCGTCCGGATCAGCGAGGAGCAGGCTCGCGCGTTCGCCCGCCGGGCCGTCGCGCTGGTCGCGTCCGGCCGGCCGAGCTGCCCGTTCTGCGGCCGTCCGATCGACCCGGAGGGGCACATCTGCCCGCGCGCCAACGGCTACCGCAGGCACGTCCGCGAATGATCGACCTGGACCTGCTCGCACGTGGCGAGCTGGATCTGCTCGGCCGGCTGGTGGCCGCGTCCAACGGGACCTTTCAGGGCACGGTGAGCCTCGACGGCTCGTCGGCGACGGTGGTCTACAAGCCCGTCGAGGGTGAGCGGCCGTTGTGGGACTTCCCGGACGGGACGCTGGCCGAGCGGGAGTACGCGGCGTACGTCGTGTCCGAGGCGCTCGGGTGGCACGTCGTACCGCCGACGCTGCTTCGGGATGGGCCGCTCGGGGTCGGCATGGTGCAGCTGTGGATCGATGAGATCGAGCTGGCGCCGGGCAAGACGGAGCTGGTCGACATCGTGCCGCAGGGGCGGGTGCCTGACGGTTGGGTCGGCGTGCTCGACGCGCTTGACGGGCGGCACAAGCCGGTGACGTTGGTGCACGCGGACAATCTGGAGTTGCAGCGGATGGCGGTGTTCGATGCCGTCGTCAACAACGCGGACCGCAAGGGCGGGCACGTGCTGAACCCTGGGGATGGTCGGGTGTTCGGTGTCGACCATGGGGTCACGTTCAACGCTGACGACAAGCTGCGGACGGTGCTGTGGGGATGGGCCGGTACGCCGGTACCGCCGGAGCTGCTCGAAGACGTCCGCAAACTGGCCGACGGGCTGACTGGTGAGGTCGGTGCTGAGCTGGCCGACCTGATCACCCCACTCGAACTGGCAGTCACCCGCGAGCGCTGCGCGACTCTGCTGAAGACCGGCAACTTCCCGACCCCGAGCGAAGACTGGCCCGCCATTCCCTGGCCGGCGTTTTAGACCCCTGCTGGTTGGCTCAGGTTGCTGGGGCTTACTCCTCGTTCTCGTTTGAAGGCGGTGCTGAAGCTGTAGGCGTCCGCGTAGCCGATTCGGCGGGCTACTGCGGCGACCGAGGCGCCCGGTTCGGCCAGGAGGTCGGCGGCCAGCGTCATGCGGAGGTCGGTGAGATAGCCGAGGGGGCTTTCGCCGGTGAGGTCGGTGAAGCGTCGGGCGAGGGTGGTGCGGGAGACGTTCGCGTGCTCGGCGAGGGACGCGAGCGTCCAGGGGGCTGCGGGGGAGCTGTGCATGGCTTGGAGGACCGGGCCGATGACGTCGTCGCTGAGGGCGGTGTACCAGCGCGGGGAGTTGAGGTCGAACCAGTCGCGCAGGGTGCAGACCATCAGCCAGTCGAGGAGGCGGTCGAGGCTGACCTGGCGACCGAGTTTGCCGGCGGCCAGGTTGTCCTCGAGGTAGGCGAGCAGCGGGGCGCAGTCGTAGTCGTCCTCGACGATCATCACCGGCGGAAGCGCATGGAGCAGACGCCTGGGGAGTTGTTGCCGGATGTAGTAGGCGCCCGCGAGCAGCACCGTGCCCCCGCCGGCGGCGGGGCCGGCGTCGGCCGGGCGGAGTGGCGTCGCACCGACGGTGCCGTCGCAGGTGACGTCGATGGGGTCTGGGGTGGCGGTCGGGTCGGTGGTGAACACGAAGGGGGCTGGGCCGCGGACTACGGCGGTGTCGCCGGGTTTGAGGTGGATGGTCTGGTCGTCGACGAGTAGCCAGCCTTCGCCGCGGAGTGGGGTGCAGAGGGTGAGGGCGGCGGCGTCGGTGAAGCGCAATGCCGAGCCGGTGGGGAGTACCGGCGTACCGAGGACGGCGCCGTTCGCGCGGACGGCGTACAGGAGCTCGTCGAGGGGATCCATGGCGCCACGCTAGACGGTGGGACCAATGGACATCCGCGTGGTGATTTCACGCATGGCCGGGGCGCGGGCGGCGCGGTTGGGTTGTGGGTATGACGATTCTGGTGCTGGCAGCGACAGGGAAGACCGGGCGGCGGCTGGTTCCGCGATTACGGGCCGAGGGCAACGACGTGCGGGCGGCGTCGCGGTCGGGCGAGGTGCGGTTCGACTGGGGTGAGCCTGCGACGTGGGAGGCGGTGCTGGCCGGCGTACGGGCGGTGTATCTGGTGGCGCCGGACGATCCCGCGCCGATCGAGCGGTTCGTGGCCAAGGCCGAGCGGTCGGGGGTGGAGCGGTTCGTCGTGTTGTCGGGGCGGAAGCTCGATCAGGCCGGTGGCGCTTTCGGGCACGCGATGCTGACGGCCGAGCAGGTGGTCCAAGCGTCAGCGGCGGAGTGGACGGTGGTGCGGGCGAACAACTTCAACCAGAACTTCGACGAGTACACCTGGCGCGAACCGTTGCTGGCGGGGCGGCTGGAGTTGCCGATCGGGGCGATGGGGGAGCCGTTCATCGACGTACGGGATGTGGCTGAGGTGGCGGCGCTGGCGCTGGCCGGGGTCGGGCATGCGGGGCAGGTGTACGAGCTGTCGGGGCCGGATTCGATCACCTTCGCCGAGGCCGTCCGGATGATGTCCGAGGCGAGCGGGCGACCGATGGAGTACGCCGAGATCGCGGGCGCGGAGTACGAGGCGGGGCTGGTCACCGAGGGCTACCCGGTCGAGGTCGCGGCAGAGCTGGGCGGGCTGTTCGAGGTGATGCGGTCGGGGCTGATCACCGAACCCACCGACACCGTCGCGAAGCTGCTCGGGCGGCCGGCGATCGGCTTCGCGGAGTACGCCGCGCAGGCCTGGCGACCCCGCTAGCGCAGATCCGCCGGAATCGCGCGGCGGATCGGGGAGTGAGCCAGGTCGTGGCGCGAACTCGCTGACTGGATAGGCTCCGTCCTATGCAGGCGTGGACGAAACCAGAAATCCCGGTCGTACCCGGGCCGGCGCGGCGTCTTCGCCTCTACGACACCGCCTCGGCGGGTCCGGTGGAGGTGCCGCCGGGACCCGACGGGACGGCCCGGATCTACGTCTGCGGGATCACGCCGTACGACGCGACCCACATGGGCCACGCTGCGACGTACGTCACATTCGACCTGATCAACCGGCTCTGGCGCGACGCCGGGTACGACGTGCACTACACGCAGAACATCACCGATGTGGACGACCCGCTGCTCGAGCGGGCGACCGCGACCGGCGTCGACTGGACCGAGCTCGCGCTGGCCGAGATCCAGTTGTTCCGCGACGACATGACCGCGCTGCGGGTGATCCCGCCGCAGAACTACGTCGGCGTGGTCGAGTCGATCGACCTGGTCGTCGACTCGATCGAGGACCTGCAGAAGGCCGGTGCCGTCTACTCCGTGGACGACGACCTGTACTTCGCGGTGAAGGCCGACCCGGCGTTCGGTGGAGTCTCGGGCTATGACGTGGAGACCATGCGGGCGCTGTTCGCCGAGCGCGGCGGCGACCCGGATCGCGAGGGTAAGCGCGACCCGCTGGACAGCCTGCTGTGGCGGGCCGAGCGGCCTGGTGAGCCGGCTTGGGACTCGCCGTTCGGGCGTGGGCGGCCGGGGTGGCACGTGGAGTGCTCGGCGATCGCGCTGAAGCATCTGGGGATGACGTTCGACGTACAGGGTGGTGGGAGTGACCTGATCTTCCCGCACCACGAGATGTCGGCGAGCGGGGCGCAGGTGGCGACGGGGGAGCACCCGTTCGCACGCGCCTACGTGCACCAGGCGATGGTCGGCCTCGACGGCGAGAAGATGTCCAAGTCCAAGGGCAACCTGGTGCTCGTCTCCAAGGAGCGGCTGGCCGGTACCGACCCGATGGCGATCCGCTTGACGTTGCTCGCCCACCACTATCGCACCGACTGGTTCTGGACGGAGTCGGATCTGCTGGCAGCCCAGGAGCGCCTGGATGTCTGGCGCGGGGCTGTCGGCCGGGGCAGTGGTCCGGATGGGGCCGCTGCTGTCGACGCACTGCGCGCTGCCCTCACCAACGACCTGGACACCGTCGCAGCCCTGGCCGCCATCGACCAGTGGTCCGAAACCAACGGCGACGACCCCGAGGCCCCGGCACTGGTCGCTCAGGCCGTCGACGCGCTGCTAGGCGTCCAGCTCTAACCAGCACGACAGCAGCGCCACGCGTACGCCGTACTGACGGGCGGACCGGCGGACCGGCGGACCGGCCAGAAGCGGCGACCTTGAACACCGAACGGCGACCTTGAACATGAAATAACGTGTTCAAGGTCGCCGCTTGGTGTCCAAGCCCACCCGTTCCTGTTCAAGCCCACCAGATGTGGGCTTGGACAGTGAATGGTGGGGGTCAGCCGGTGACCGGGTGGTGGGTCTTGACCGGGGTCGGGACCGGGGCTGCGGGCGCCGGGGCCTCGCGTGGCGGGAGGGGCTGAGTCTTGGTGGGGGTGGGCTTCGGGGTCGGCTTGGCTGCGGGCTTGTTGCAGGTGGCCGAGGCGAGGCGGATGACCTCGGCGCCGCCGCCCAGGTTGATGGTCAGGCCGGTGATGGTGAAGGCGCCGTCGGAGTGCTTGGTCTGCTCGTTGACGGTGATGTTCGCCAGGGGAGCGGCCGGGATCGAGGCGCTCTGCTTCACGGTCGGTACCGCGATGCGCTGGCCGAGCAGGGTCAGCGCCCCGATGTCGACACCGCCCGTGTCACCGGAGCACCAGACGTTGACACCCTCGATGCCGAGCAGGGAGCTCGGAGGCGTCAGCAGCAGCTTGCACAGGTCGGGGAGGTTCTTGACCGGCAGGTCGATGGTGCTCAGGTCCGGCAGCGGGATGCCCAGATCGGGCAGCGGCAGCTTCGGGATCGGCAGGTCGTCGGCACCCGTAGCGGGCAGTGTGTCGCAGCTCTTCTTCAGGTCCGGTGGGAGCTTGATCTGATCGAGGATGTTCGGCCCGACAGTGATGTCGAACAGCTCGACCGAGGCAGCGTCGTTGCCTGCCGTCGCCGTGCCGGCCCGCAAGGAGATCAGCGGGTTCTTCGGCAGCTCCAGCGCCGACGTGGTGTGCCGCTTGCCGTCCAGCGATTCGGCGTACGGAGTACGGGCCACGGGGACCTGTCCCTCGGCGCTGATCGCGTACGCCGACGAGGGCCGCGCGGCCGCGTTGCCCACCGGAGCACTCGCCACCAGGGTGAACGCCACGACCCCGGTCACGGCCGCGAACGTCGTGATGGTCGGTACCAGCTGTCGTCGCATCAAGATCCCCACTCTCAAAGGCTCTCTTACTTGCTGTCGATCAGGACGAGGGTCCCGAGCGGGACCTTCTGGAGCTTGGCCAGCGCGACCTTCGGCACCCGGACGCAGCCGGCGCTGATCGCGGCGCCGAAGACGTCCGGCCGGGGCCAGCCATGGATCGCGACGGTACCAGGACCGCCACCGAACGTGTCCAACGTGGGACTGTGCGCACCCAACGGCAACACGATCGGGGACGCCGACCGCTTGTTGTCGATGATCGAACCGAGCAGGAAGGTCCGCCCGGGCGGTGTCGGCGTCTGCTGAGCGCCGACGCCGGCCTTCCAGGAGCCGAGACTCTTGCCGTGCTCGAACAACTCGATCGTCCGCGACGCCGTGTGCACCCGGATCAGGTACGCCGAGGAAGCGCGATCCAGCCCCTCGTCGCGGACCCACCCGGTCGAGCGGTTCGGCTTCGACGGCAGCAGCACCCGCAGCCAGCCGTCCGACTGCTCGACGACGGGCAGCCAGGTCGGGCCGAACTGGGTCGGGCCGATCTTGGCGAAGGCGTCGCCGTCAGGCGCGGAGTACAAGGCGGTCTGAGCGCGCGGGTGGACGACGAGGCCGTCGGTCAGCGCGAACGGATCCGGGTCGAGTGGCGCGGACGGGATCGTCATCTGGGTGGACGTACCGGTCAGCGTGGACAGGTCGACCGCGGCCTCGGCGTGCTTGCGGTTGCCGAGGATCCCGACGACCGCGACGGCACCGAGGACCAGGAGCACGGCAAGTGCCCCGATCGATCCACCGCCGCGCTCGTCGGCGCGTACCTTCCGCATACGAAAGCTCCCCGTTGGTCCCCAGCGTCCCGGTCGACAATAGAACGCTTGAAGCGAAGAGGCTACTCCTCAGTACGGTTTATTCGGGCCGATCCGTGTTGCGTCGACGGAGGTACCGCTCGAACTCGGCGGCGATCGCGTCGCCGGTGGCCTCGGGCAGATCGGTCGTGTCGCGCTGCTCCTCCAGCGACGCGACGTACTCCGCGACCTCCGGGTCCTCCTCGCTCAGCTCGTCCGCGCCACGCTGCCAGGCGCGAGCCAGCTCGGGCAGGTCGCCCTCGGGGATCGGCAGGTCCAGCAGCGCCTCGACCTTGCTCAGCAGGGCCAGTGACGCCTTCGGGCACGGCGTACCCGCGATGTAGTGCGGGATCGCCGACCAGATCGACACGGCCGGTACGCCGAGAGTCGTGCACAGATCCGCGAAGACGCCGGTGATGCCGGTCGGGCCCTCGTAGCTGGACGGCTCGAGGCTCCACGACGCGTTCAGCTCCGGGTCGGACGACGACGCCGTGACCGGGATCGGCCGGGTGTGCGGCGAATCGGCGAGCAACGCGCCGAGCACGACGACGAGCTGCGTGTTCGACTCGTCGACGACCTCGAGCAGCTCCCGGCAGAAACCCCGCCAGCGCATGTTCGGCTCGATGCCGCGGATCAGGATGACGTCGCGGCCGGTGTCGTCCGGGCGCGCCAGGTAGATCCGGGTGGTCGGCCAGGTCAGCCGCCGGACGCCTTCGTCGTCGAACTCGACCTCCGGCCGTTTCACCTGGAAGTCGTAGTAGTCCTCCGGGTCGATCGCCAAGACGAGCTCGGCGTCCCATTCCTCGATCAGGTGATCAACTGCTCCGGTGGCCGCCTCGGCCGCGTCGTTCCAGCCTTCGAACGCGGCGATCACGACCGGATCCCTAAGGTTCGCGAGATCTGCCACTCGCCATCCCCTGTCCTAGTCGTCTGTTGTGCCCCGAAGTCGTGCACTGTCGGACTGCCCAGCCTACTTCCATCGCCCAGCCGGCGGCGGTCGTTTCGCAGCCAGCGGAAGGTGTCGCCCCGCGCGTACATAGGATCGGGGCATGACGCTCCAAGCGGTGCTCTGGGACATGGACGGCACGTTGGTCGATTCGGAGCCCGTCTGGGTGCGAGTCCAGATCGCGGTGCTGGCCGAGCTCGGCGCGACCTGGACCGCCGAGGACTCGCTGGCTCTGGTCGGCAGTGACCTCAGCGACGCGCTCAAGGTCTGGATGGCGCAGTTGCCCGAGGGCCTGATCGAGCCGGACGAACTCGCGGGGCGGATCTACGGCGAGGTGATCCGCACGCTGAAGGAAGAGGTCGAGGTACGTCCCGGCGCGCTGGAGTTGCTGACCGGGCTCAAGGCGGCGGGCATCCCGTGCGCGCTGGTGTCGGCGTCGTACCGGACGATGATCGAGGCCGTGCTGTCCCATCTGCCGCCGGACCTGTTCGACGTGGTGGTCGCCGGCGACGAGGTCACCAACGGGAAGCCGCACCCCGAGCCGTACCTGACCGCGATGGCAGAACTGGGCGTCGAACCGGCCAATTGCGTAGTGATCGAGGACTCGCCGGGCGGCACCCAGGCCGGTACCGCGGCAGGCGCGTTCGTGGTCGCCGTACCGCAGTGGGTGACGATCCCGCCGGCCCCGCGGCGGCTGGTGCTGGAGTCACTTGAATCACTCAGCCCGGACGCGCTGCGCGACTTGCTCCGCTGAGGGGCTACCTTCTTTGGGTGCTTACGGGGGCGTTCTGGGGGAGTGGGCAGGGGTGGGGCAAGATTAGGGTGGTGACGGTGTTCAAGCGGCGAGCCGTGTGGCTGGCGGCGGTCGGGGTGCTGGCGGGGTCGCTCGCGGCCTGCGGCAAGCCGGATGCGAATCACCCGAGCCAGGGTGGGACGGCGCCGAAGGAAATGGTCATCAAGGTCGCGACCACCGACGCGGTCAGCTCGCTCGACCCGGCCGGACCGTACGACATCGGCTCCCGCACCCTGCAGGCCAACCTGTACCAGACGCTGCTCACGATCCTGCCGGACAAGCCGACGCCGGTACCGGACGCCGCCGACTGCCAGTACGACGCGCCCACGACCTACACGTGCAGCCTGAAGGACGGCCTGACCTTCCCGAACGGGCATGAGCTCGAATCGTCGGACGTGAAGTTCAGCTTCGACCGGCTGCTGCGGCTGAAGACGCCCGGCGGAGCGGCCGCACTGTTCAGCTCGGTGGCCTCGGTCAGTACGCCGGACCGGCTCACCGCCGTGTTCACGTTGAAGCGGCCCGACGCGCGGCTGCCGTATCTGCTGACCACCACGGCCGCGTCGATCGTCGACGAGCAGTTCTATCCGGCGGGCAAGTTGCTCAGCGACAACGCGATGGGCAGCGGGCCGTACCAGCTGAAGTCGTACAAGGCGGGCTCCGAGGCGGTGCTCGGCAAGTTCAAGGGGTACCGCGGCCCGCGGGCGGCGCAGAACGACACCGTCGAGGTCAGCCTGCTGACGACGGCCGCGTCGCTGGAGCAGGCGCTGAAGACCGGCAAGGCCGACTTCGGCGTCCACGGGTTCGGACCGAGCGCGCTGGACAGATTGCGCGCCGATGGAAAGCTGCAGGTCGTCGACGCGGGGTCGGCCGAGATCCGGTTCTTCACCTTCCACATGGCCTCACTCGTCGCGCGCAAGCCCGCGGTACGCCGGGCCGTGGCGCAACTGATCGACCGCTCGGCCATCGCGAAGAAGGCGTACGGCGACCACGTGACGCCGCTGTACTCCGTGGTGCCGCCCGGGTTCGCCGGGCAGGTGGACGCGTTCCGGACGCAGTACAAGGACCCGAACAAGACGGCCGCGACCGCGATCCTGCGCGAAGGAGGCATCACCGCGCCGGTGACGCTGACGGTCGGATGGACGCCGGTCCAGTACGGCGCGGGCGCCAAGGCCGAAGTACTGGAGCTGAAGCGGCAACTGGAGGCGTCGGGGCTGTTCAAGGTCGTGCTGAAGAGCGCCGACTGGCCGAGGTACCAGCAGCTCGCCAGGGCCGGTGCGTACGACCTGTACCAGGCCGGTTTCATCCCGGACTACCTGGACAGCGGTGACTACCTGGAGCCCTTCGTCCGCGACGGTGGTCTCTTCCAGAACGGCTATCGCAACTCGGCGGCGAACAAGTTGATGGACCAGCAGATCGCCGAGCAGAACCAGCTCGAACGCGAAGCGTTACTGACCGACCTGCAGAACCTGCTGGCTCAGGAAGCGCCGGTGATCCCGGTCTGGCAGGGCCGGCTGACGGTGGTCGCGGGGGAGGGGATCGAGAACGTGGACAAAACGCTTGATCCGCTGTCGTTCGTGTACTTCTCACCGTTGCGGAAGTAGTTCCGCGGTGGCCCGGCGGTGCCAGTGACAGTGTGTCGCCAGCGACCCTCTGTGGGTGCATGCTGTACTGCGAGTTGTCCCACGATACGGGACGATTTCCTGCTCATCACGATCGGGCAACGCAGCACTTTCGGCGTTTGACTCCAGCGAGTAATGACGGCAGGTTAAGGCGACAGCCGCTGCAGGGCGGTCGATCGACCATGACATCGGACAGGGGTAGCTATCGCGTGACGACACCACTCGAGGAGGAGCCCGGCGCGACGGGAGATCCGGCAGCGATTCTGCAGGGCATGCCCCGGATCGAGGGCCGGTCGCTGTGGCGGATCTCCTGGACCAGGCTCAAGCGGGACAAGGTCGCGATGGCCGGCGCGGTGATCATCGGACTGTTGATCCTGATGGCCGTCTTCGCGCCACTGATCGTCAAGCTGCTCGGTGATCCGCCGAACGAGTTCCACCAGGACCTGATCGACACCAAGACCGGCACGCTGGCCCCGATCGGAACCTTCGGCGGGATCAGCTGGGACCACCTGATGGGCCTGGAGCCGGTGAACGGCCGCGACCTGTTCAGCCGGGTCGTCTACGGCTCCCGGATCTCGCTGCTGATCGCGTTCTTCGCCACCCTGTTGTCGGTGGCCATCGGCACCACGATGGGAGTCGTCGCCGGCTTCTTCGGTGGCTGGGTCGACGCGGTGATCAGCCGCCTGATGGACATCTTCCTGGCCTTCCCGCTGCTGGTCTTCGCGATCGCACTGGCCGGTGTGATGCCCGACGACGCGTTCGGGCTGAAGGGGAACACGCTGCGGATCGTCCTGCTGATCTTCATCGTCGGCTTCTTCAACTGGCCCTACATCGGCCGGATCATCCGGGGCCAGACGCTGTCGCTGCGCGAACGTGAGTACGTCGACGCCGCGCGCAGCCTGGGTGCCAGGCGGCCGTACATCCTGTTCACCGAACTGTTGCCGAACCTGCTCGGCCCGATCCTGGTGTACTCGACGCTGCTGATCCCGACGAACATCCTGTTCGAGGCCGCACTGTCCTTCCTGGGCGTCGGTATCCGCCCGCCGACCGCTTCCTGGGGCGGCATGCTCTCGGACGCCGTGACCTTCTACACGATGCCGTACTTCATGTTGTGGCCCGGTCTGGCCATCTTCATCACGGTCTTGGCCTTCAACCTGTTCGGGGACGGGCTGCGCGACGCCCTCGACCCGAAGGCCCGCTAGTTTCACCGCAGTTCCTGCTCGACTTGGCTCTGAGAAGAAGGGGTGGATCGGAAACGATGAACACCAAACGAATCAAGACAGCGATCGCCGCCACAGCGGTACTCGCACTGTCGCTGTCCGCCTGTGGGGGCAGCAAGGACAACAGTTCTTCGTCGGGCGGTGACTCCGCAAAGGCCGAGTTCAACGCCGGCATGACGAAGGTGTTCAATCCTTCTGACAAGAAGGGCGGCATCGTCAAGCTCGCCGACGAGGGCGCACCCGACTCGGTCGACACCGGCGACACCTACTACGGCTACAGCTGGAACACGGTGCGGCTCTACTCGCGGGCCCTGACGATGTTCGCGGTCGCGCCCGGCGCGGCCAGCGGCAAGCTGGTCGGTGACCTTGCCGAGGGGCTCGGTACGCCGAGCGACGGCGGCAAGACCTGGACCTACAAGATCCGTGCGGGCCTCAAGTTCGAGGACGGCACCCCGATCACCTCCAAGGACGTGAAGTACGGCGTCGAGCGCTCGACCGACAAGACCGTCTTCCCCGACGGTCCGGCCTACTTCGACTCGATGCTCGCCTGGCCGGCAGGCTGGGCAGGCCCGTACAAGTCCAAGGGTATGAACACGGACTCGGCGATCTCGACGCCGGACGACACCACCATCGTGTTCCACCTCAAGGCGGCGTTCGCCGGCTTCGACTACCTGGCCATGACGCCGCAGTCGGCTCCCGTGCCGGCCGCCAAGGACCAGGGCGCGAAGCAGAAGCAGCACATCATCTCGTCCGGCCCGTACATGTTCGCCTCGTACGCCGACGGCAAGAGCTTCACGCTGAAGCGCAACCCCAACTGGGATCAGGCCAGCGACCCGAACCGCAAGGCGCTGCCGGACGGTTACGAGTTCTCGCTGAACGTCGACCCCGAGGACATCGACAACCGGTTGATCTCGGGCGACCTCGACATCGCCACGGCCGGTACCGGTGTGTCGGCCGCCAGCCAGAGCCGGGTGCTGGGCGACCCGACGCTCAAGGCTCGCGCCGACAACCCGACGCTGGGCCGGCTCTGGTACACCTCGATCAACCCGACGGTGAAGCCGTTCGACAACATCGACTGCCGCAAGGCGGTCGAGTACGCGATGGACAAGACGTCCTACCAGACCGCCTACGGCGGCGAGTTCGCCGGTGGTTCGCTGGCCACGACCCTGCTGCCGCCGGTCATCCCGGGCTACAAGCAGTTCGACCTGTACCCGACCAAGGACGGTAAGGGCGATCTGGACAAGGCCAAGGAGCTGCTGACCTCGTGCGGTCAGCCGAACGGCTTCTCGACCAACATCTCCTACCGCAACGAGCGGCCGAAGGAGAAGGCGACCGCCGAGGCGTTCCAGCAGCAGCTGGCCAAGATCGGCATCAAGGTCACGGTCAAGGGCTTCCCGAAGAAGGACTACTTCTCCACCTACGCCGGTAACCCGCCGTACGTGGCGAAGAACGGTCTCGGCCTGGTCGTCAACGGCTGGGGTGCGGACTGGAACGACGGCTTCGGCTTCCTGTCCCAGATCACCGACTCCCGGGTCATCCGCGACACCGGTGGTTCGTCGAACACCAGCGTCCGGATCCCCGAGGTCGACAAGCTGCTCGACCAGGCGCAGGGTGAGCTCGACACCGCCAAGCGCGAGGCCGACTGGTCCGTCATCGACCAGAAGGTGATGGAGCAGGCGGTCATCTACCCGGGCGTCTACGCCAAGAGCCTGCTGATCCGCGGCAAGGACCTGACCAACGTCTTCGTCAACGAGCAGTTCGGTATGTACGACTACCTGTCCCTGGGCAAGCCGTAACTCGTTCCGTCTTCTTCAGATTAGGTAGGTGAAGGCACTTGGTGGCCGGTCCGGAAGTCACTTCCGGACCGGCCACCGACGCCGAGGTCTGTGGTCACATACATCATCAGGCGGCTGATCGCCGCGGTCGGACTGCTGTTCGTCGTGAGCGCCATCACGTTCTCGATCTTCTACCTCGTTCCGAGGCTGGCCGGCGCGACGCCGGAGACTCTCGCGACCAGGTACGTCGGCCGGACGGCGACCGCGGAGACCGTCAAGCTGACGGCGCAGAACCTCGGTTTCTACGATCCGATCGTGGTCCAGTACGGGCATTGGGCGAAGGGCATCTTCGTCGGTGCCAGCTATGACATGGGTGCCGAGATCGAGCACTGCCCCGCGCCCTGCCTGGGGTACTCGTTCATCACCCGGCAACCGGTCTGGCCCGATCTGCTCGACAGAGCGCCGGTGACGTTGTCCCTGGCGGCGGGCGCTTCGGTGCTGTGGCTGCTGGCGGGTGTCTCGATCGGTGTGCTGTCCGCGTTGCGACGAGGATCTCTGTTCGATCGGGCTGCGATGACGCTGGCACTGGCCGGTGTCTCGATGCCGATCTTCTGGACCGGTCTGATGTCGCTGGCTTATCTGAGCTACAAGTTCGGCATCTTCGCGAACGGCGCCAGCTACCAGCCGATCACCCAGGATCCGCTGGCCTGGTTCCAGTCGCTGCTGCTGCCCTGGATCACGCTCGCGTTCCTGTTCTCGGCGCAGTACGCGCGGCTGACCCGGGCCGGCATGCTCGAGACGATGAACGAGGACTACATCCGGACGGCTCGGGCCAAGGGCCTGAAGGAGAACGTCGTGGTGGTCCGGCACGGCCTGCGCGCCGCGCTGACACCGATCCTGACGATCTTCGGTCTCGACCTCGGCCTGCTGCTCGGTGGCGCGATCCTGACCGAGAAGGTGTTCAGCCTGAACGGCCTCGGCAAGTACGCGGTGACCGGCATCTCCGACCAGGACATGCCCAAGATCATGGGCGTCACCTTGCTGGCGGCCTTCTTCATCGTGATCTCCAACCTGGTCGTCGACCTGCTGTACGCGGTCGTCGACCCGAGAGTGCGGCTCCAGTGACCGAGAACCTGCGTCCGACCGACAGCGCGCGGAGCTCCGACGCCTTCCTGCAGGTTCGCGACCTGCGGGTCCACTTCCCGACCGACGATGGAGTGGTGAAGTCCGTCGACGGTCTGTCCTTCAACCTCGATCGTGGCAAGACGCTCGGTATCGTCGGCGAGTCCGGGTCCGGCAAGAGCGTCACCAGCCTGTCGATCATGGGCCTGCACAAGGCCGGTACCGCGCGGATCAGCGGCGAGGTCCTGCTCGACGGGCAGGATCTGATCAGCTCGTCCCGCGAAGAGGTGCGGTTGTTACGCGGCAAGCGGATGGCGATGATCTTCCAGGACCCGCTGTCCGCGATGCATCCGTACTACACGGTCGGCGCGCAGATCATCGAGGCGTATCGGGTACACAACCAGGTGACCAAGCAGGTCGCCCGCAAGCACGCGATCGAGATGCTCGACCGGGTCGGCATCCCGCAGCCGGACAAGCGGGTGGACGCCTACCCGCACCAGTTCTCCGGCGGTATGCGGCAGCGCGCGATGATCGCGATGGCGCTGTCCTGCGACCCCGACCTGCTGATCGCGGACGAGCCCACCACGGCGCTCGACGTGACCGTGCAGGCGCAGATCCTGGACCTGATCCGGGATCTTCAGCGCGAGTTCAACTCGGCCGTCATCATCATCACCCACGACCTGGGTGTGGTCGCCGAGCTGGCCGACGACATCCAGGTGATGTACGCCGGCCGCGCGATCGAGTACGGCACGGCCGAGGACATCTTCGACCGGCCGCAGCACCCCTACACCTGGGGCCTGCTCGGCTCGATGCCGCGGATCGACCGGGAACGGACCGAGCGGTTGATCCCGATCAAGGGCACGCCGCCGAGCCTCATCAATGTGCCGCCGGGCTGCGCGTTCAACCCGCGCTGCAACTACGCGCACCTGAACGGTGGAGCCAGCGAGACCGAGAGGCCGGAGCTGCTCGACATCGGCGGCGGTCATCAGGTCGCCTGCCACCTGTCGCCCGAGCAGCGCAAACATGCCTGGGAGACCGACATCAAGCCGAAGCTGTGAAGGCCGAGCCTGTGCAGACCCGAGCCATCATCGCCGATTCTGGGAACGACGGAGCGCCACTGTGACCACTACCGAAACCGAATCGGGCACCGCGACCCCGCCGGCAGGCGAGGAGCTGCTCAAGGTCACGGGTCTGAAGAAGCACTTCCCGATCCGGCAGGGCCTGCTGCAGCGTCAGAGCGGTGCGGTCCAGGCAGTCGACGGCCTCGACTTCACCGTCACCAAAGGGGAGACGTTCTCGCTGGTGGGGGAGTCTGGCTGTGGCAAGACGACCACGGGCCGGCTGCTGACGCGGCTGCTGGAGCCGACCGAAGGCACGATCATCTTCGAAGGCCGCGACATCAGTCATCTGTCCGAGGGCAAGATGCGGCCGCTGCGCAAAGACGTCCAGATGATCTTCCAGGACCCGTACGGTTCGCTGAACCCGCGGCATACCGTCGGCAAGATCGTCGGCGCACCGTTCAAGCTGCAGCACGTGAAGACCGAGGGCGGCACCAAGAAGGCCGTCCAGGAGTTGCTCGAACTCGTCGGCCTGAGCCCGGAGCACTACAACCGCTACCCGCACGAGTTCTCCGGCGGTCAGCGGCAGCGGATCGGCATCGCCCGCACGCTGGCCCTGCGCCCGAAGCTGATCGTCGCCGACGAGCCGGTCTCGGCCCTGGACGTCTCGATCCAGGCCCAGGTGGTCAACCTTCTGGAAGACCTGCAGAACGAGTTCGACCTCACCTACGTGATGATCGCCCACGACCTCTCGGTAGTCCGCCACGTCTCGGACCGGGTAGCGGTCATGTACCTCGGCAAGATCGTAGAGATCGCTGACCGCGTCAGCCTCTACGAGAAGCCGATGCACCCCTACACGTTGGCACTGCTGTCCGCAGTACCGATCCCGGACACCAAGCGCCGCGGCAAACAGGAACGCATCCGCCTCCAGGGCGACGTCCCCAGCCCGATCAACCCGCCGCCGGCCTGCCGCTTCCACACCCGCTGCTGGAAAGCCCAGGACATCTGCAAAACAGTAGAACCCCCGCTCCTGCAGATCGCCCCCGGCCACCAAACAGCCTGCCACTTCCCAGAAAACCAGCCCGGCGCCGAGGCTCCCCGCAAGGCGACCACAAGCTGATCGGAACCCGCAGCCGGAGAATCTCATCCGAGACTCTCCGGCTGTTCTGTGGACGGCTACTCGGCCGGCAAGCTGTCAAGGACCTGCTTGACCCGGTTCGCGGCGGCCTCGTCGCGGGAAGCGAAGTAGGCGAGAGCGTCTTCCAGGTGGTCGCGTGCGGAAGCGGGGTCGTCGAGCTCGGAGTAGATCTTTCCGAGTTGGAGTGAGGCTCTGGCCAGGCGGAGCCGGTCGTCGGCCGAGGTCGCGATGGCGAGTGCTTCCTGTACACGGTCCACCGCGTCCTCGTGGACGTGCAGCCGGCAATAGGCGTCCGCGAGGTCGATCAGCGCGTTGCAGAGGGTCAGTTGCATTCCGACCGCCCGGAGCACCCCGACCGACTGTTCGAGGTACGGAACCGCTTCGTCGGGCCGGCCCAGATCCATCGTGACGCAACCGAGGTTGTGCAGGGCGATGCCGCGGCCGGTTTCTTCTCCGGTTTCGGTGTAGAGGCTCAGGCTCTGGACGAAGTAGTCCCGGCCGGTCTCGAACGCACCGGAAAGGCAATGAACGTTGCCGAGGTTGTTCAGCGCCAGGTTGATGGAGTGGGCGTTCCCGGATGACCGGCTCACCTCCAGCGCTCGCTCGCCGGTCGCGATCGCCTCGGCGGACCGGCCGAGATCGCCCAGGAGCCGCGTCGCATTGTTCAGAGCCGCGGCCTCACCGTGCCGATCGTCGTTCTCGCGGAATTCGGAGCCGGCGGTGCGGAAGCTGTCCAGGGCTTCGTCCGGTTGCCCGAGCTCGGCCTGGGCGATGCCGAGACTGCAACGCAGGATGGCTTTGAGGTCCTGACTGGAGGTGGCCTCGAGTGCTTGCCGGGCCAGCGCCGCCAGGTCGATGAAGCGGCCGCAGGAGATGAAGTACGGCGTCAGCCCGATCGTCAGACCGGCGAGCCGGTTCGAGCGGTCGACCCCGGCCTCGGTCAGCTGCTTCGCGAGCTTGACGATGGTCTCGTGCTCCACGCCCAGCCATTGGAGCAGATCTGGCACCTCAGTGATCGCCGGCTCGACCTCAGGCTGGTCAGGTGGCTCGATGCGTCGGATGTAGCTCATCGGTGCGATCAACCTGGTGGTCCGCCAGCCGATCGTTTCGTAGAGGCCGAGGAGTCTGTCCAGCGCCTCGTCCTGGTCGGCCGTGGGCATCAGTTGCTGCGCCAGCTCACGGGCATAAAGGTGCAGGAGATCGTGCAGGCGGTAGCGGCTTGGGCCCGACGAGGTGAGCAGGTTCGCATCGACCATGCGCTCGAGCTGACCGCGGGCAGTTGCCTGCTCGGTGCCGATGAGGCATGCAGCCGCAGCGGCTGTGAGGTCGGTGACGTTGATGAGACCGAGAGCGGCGAAGGCGGGCTCGGATGGTTCCCCGGCCGAGGCGGATTCTTCACCTGGGCGCGGGAACGATACCGCCAGGCTGGCCCGCACGGTGACGTCGTCGACGGCGAGCTCGTCGATCCGATGCCGCTGATCACGGAGCCGTTCGACCAGTCGTTCGACGTGCCAGAGTGGCTGGGCGACCAGGCGGCCGGCCGCGATCTGGATCACCAGCGGCAGCCCGGCACAATTCTCGACCAGCTCCGCCGCCGCGCCGGGTTCCGCGTCGATACGGTCCGCGCCGACGATACGACGAAAGAGTTCCAGTGCGGCGGAATCGTCGAGAGCGTCGAGCTGGAGGTGGGTCTGCGCCGGCAGCAGAGTGAGCCAGACCCGGCTCGTTACCAGGACTGCGCAGGTCGATGCAGCGGGCAACAGAGGCGTGACCTGGTCGGCGCCGGTGGCGTTGTCGAGGACGATGAGGACCCGCCGACCGGACAACCTGCTCCGCAGCAGCGCGCCGGCCTCGGCGACCTGGGTGGGGAGTTCTGAGTCGGCCAGGCCTGTTGCGCGAAGCAACGAGTAGAGCGCTTCGTCCTCACGGAGCGGAGGTGAAGGACCGAAGCCGCCCAGGTCGAGGTACAGCTGACCGTCCGGGAACCGCTCTGCTACATGTGCTGCGACGGCGAATGCCAAGGCAGACTTTCCGACGCCTGCCATCCCCTGGATGGTCACCACAGGTGGGCTTCCGGGGGAGATCAGTGGGGCGGTGAACACCTCACTGGCCTGCTCGAACTCTGCCTGGCGGCCCGTGAAATGCGCCGGTATCGGTGGCAGTTGCTGGGAAACCGTCCACGGCGGCCCTGCGAGGCCGTCCCGTGTGGGCTGGGGTCGGTTGCCCCGACCCCGCCTCGGTACCGATCGCAACAAGGCTGCTCGGCTCGGCTCGTCCAGCTGCAGAGCGTCCATCAGCCGCCTCACGGTGCCGCTCCGCGGATACCGGCGCTCACCGTGCTCGAGGAGCCTGATCGCCTGATCGGTCAGCCCCGCCCGCTCACCCAGCCCCGCCTGGGTGAGCCCAGCGGCCAGCCTGAGCCGCCGCAATTGCTGCCCGAACGATTGATTCACTTCGCCCCCAGCGTCCAACTGAATGTAGGAGCCGATCGTATGGTTTGTCGCCGCCTGTGGCGCTGGCGCCCACCCGCCCACGCGAGGCTAGTGGCCGGGTGGGCGCGATTCGTTGACTCGGGGCCTGAGTGCTGGCGTGGGCGGGGTCGAAGGAGCGCGATGTGGGTTGGTTGGCGTCGGCGGGCTGCTCGCCATTGGTTTGGGTGGACAGTTCGGTGGGTCGGGGTGGGCCTATTTGGTCAGTCGACTCGGTAGCCGACGGGGAAGGCGAAGTGTTCGCCGTTCAGGTTGGCGCGGTCGGTGGAGAAGTTTTCGGCTACGCCGCGGCCGATGACGTCGCAGCGGAGGGTTTGGGTGGAGCAGCGGAGGAGGTCGGTGCGGTGGTTGGCTCGGGTGCCGGCGGTGGTGAAGGTTTCGTTGTCGAGCCATTGGCCGAAGCGCTGGTGTTGGTAGCCCGTTGCCAGTAGGGGGATCTCGCGGCCGGTGTCGGTGGCGAACAGTTGGATGCCGGTTTCGCTGGGGTCGCCTGGCTCGGGTCGGGTGACGACCACGTGTTCGGCGTCGGGCGAGAAGGCGCCAGTGAGGCTCTGGGTGGGTTGCGGGAAGGTCAGCTGGAGGGGGTGACCATCGGCGGGGTCGAGAGTCGGGCTGACGACCAGGCGGCCGTTCGGTGCCTTGGCGTCGAGGGTTTGGTACAGGAACTTGCCGTCGGAGATTGCTTGGGTGTCCAGGATGAGGATGGGGGTAGCAGGCCAGGAGAAGACCTTGCCCTGCTTGGTCCTGAGATCGACGCGGAAGACGCGCTTGTCGGCGGCGAAATAGGCCATTCCTTCGTCGATGGCGAGCAGGCGGCTGACGTTGGGGCTGCCGGCGACTCCGGGCACTGGCTGCCCGGTCGGGATTCGGAGGAGCTGGCGGCGGGCGGCGACGTCGTACACGACGATGGCGGTCGGCGGGCCGGTCTGCTTCGTGGCGAACTCAGCCCAGCCGGCCAGGCTGCCGTGATCGTCGGCGACGAGGTTGCTGCGCGCGTACTTGCCGCCGATTCGGTGGCTGCCGGTGCGGTCGAGCAGGGTGACGTAGCCGCGGCCGGCGTCGGAGCCGTCGGGTGCGGGCTTGCCGTCCAGGCCGCCGTCGCCGTGCGGCATGGTGACGTAGACGAAGCCGGCATCGGTCTGGACGTAGTTGTTGAACAGTTCGCCCTTGCCGATCGAGAAGACCTCCTGGCCGTAATGGAGCTGGTCGCGGACCGCATAGGTGGCGCGGCGCTGGGCGAACGGCTTGGCCGTCTGGCCGGCGGGGTCGGCGGTGCCGGAGCGGTGGCTGGTCTCGTTCAGCACGCCGAGGCCGGAGGCGACGACTACTGCCGCGATCGCCCCGACGCCGAGTACGCCGACGGCCCGGCGACGGCGCATCCGGCGCTCGCCGGTGGTCATGATGGTGTCGAGGTCGAGGGTCGACGGCTCGGTGGCGTCCGCCCGCTCGACCAGGGTGTCCTTGAGCAAGTCGGTCATGACTTCAGTCCTGCCTTCTCGATGATCTGTCCGGCGTCGCCGAGGTTCTTGCGGAGTTTCTTGAGCGCGTCGGAGACCTGGCTCTTGACGGTGCCGACCGAGCAGTCGAGCACCTCGGCGGTCTGTACCTCCGTCAGGTCCTCGTAGTACCGCAGAACGATCGCGGCCCGCTGTCTCGGCGCCAGCCGCATCAGCTCGTGCCAGAGCCAGATCCGGGCGGTCGCGTCGTCACCGGTGAAGGCCTGCTCCGGTACGTCGTCCTGCGGGCGCTCGAAATGCCACGACTTCCGCCGCCACCAGGTGATCGCCGTGTTGGTGATCACCCGCCTGGTGTAGGCCTCGGCGTTGGTCGGGTCGCTCAACCGCCGCCAGGCGACGTACGTCTTGGTGAGCGCCTCCTGCACCAGGTCGTCGGCCAGGCCGCGCTCACCGGCGAGCAGAAAGGCGTAGCGATAGAGCGCGCCGTGCCTGGTGGTGGCGAACTCCTCGAACCCGGATCGGTCCGTCCTGCCTGCCATCGGTTCTCCTCACCTCGGCCCTTGTATCCGCCCTGACGTGATGAAGCCGCTGAATGGTTGGGTGGCTAGCTCCCCGGGCGGACGATGCCGGTTTCGTAGGCGTGGACTATGACTTGGGCTCGGTCGCGGAGGTTGAGTTTGGTGAGGAGGCGGCCTACATGGACCTTGACGGTTGCTTCGGACAGGTGGAGGTGTCGGCCGATCTCCTTGTTGGAGTGGCCGCGGGCGATTTCGAGGAGGATTTCGCGTTCGCGGGGAGTCAGGCCGGCCGGGGGATCCGAGGCCGGTACGCCGGGAGACGGTAGGTGGTCGGCGAACTTCTCGATCAGGCGGCGGGTGACGGCAGGGGCGACCGCCGCGTCGCCGGCGGCGACTATTCGGATGCCGTTGATCAGGTCGGCGGGGAGGGCGTCCTTGATGAGGAAGCCGGAGGCGCCGGCGCGGAGGGCGGCGTAGACGTAGTCGTCGAGGTCGAAGGTGGTCAGGACCAGGATCCGGGCGGGGGAGCCGGACGCGACGATCTGACGGGTTGCCTCGATGCCGTCGAGGACCGGCATCCGGATGTCCATCAGGACCACGTCGGGGGTGAGGGTTCTGGTCATGGCGACGGCTTCCTGGCCGTTGCCGGCTTCGCCTACTACTTCTAGATCCGGTTCCTGGCTTAGGAAGGCCCGGAAACCCAGGCGGAGCAGGGCTTGGTCGTCGGCGAGGAGGACTCGGATCATGCTCGCGCCTCCCGGCGCAGCTGCGTGGAGGGTGCGGGTGGCGGCGTGGCGGGTGCAGTGGGTGGCGGGGAGGGATCGAGCGGGAGGTAGGCGTGGAGGTGCCAGCCGGTTGGGTGGAGGGGGACGGCCCGGATGGTGCCGCCGTACGCCGTGGTGCGTTCGGTGATGCCGAGGAGGCCGTGGCCGCCGGGGATCGGCGTGGGGGTGGGGGTGTGGGCGCCGTCGTCGGTGATGTCGAGGGTCAGTCCGTCGGGGGTGCGGTTCAGGCGGACGGTTGCGTGGGCGGCGGGGCCGGCGTGTTTGAGGGTGTTGGTGAGGCCTTCCTGGACGATCCGGTAGACGGCCAGGCTGAGGCCGGGCGACAGCGCTTCACTGAGCTCCCGGACGCTGAGGTCGAGGTCCCCGATGCTGAGGTCGACGGACAGGCCGGCGTCGCGGACCTGGGCGACGAGGTCGTCGAGGTCGGCGATGCCCGGCTGCGGCGTGAGCGATTGCCCGTTCGCCAGCGGCTGCCCGTTCGCGAGTGACTGACCGTCCCGCAGCACGCCGACCAGCCGGCGCATGTCGGTCAAGGCTGCCCGCCCTGTCGTGGACGACTGCCGCATCAGTTCGGTCGCCTGGCCGGGGTCGGTCGTGGCTGTTGCGGCGGCGCCGTCGGCGAGCGCGACCATGACGGCGAGGTTGTGTGCCACCACGTCGTGTACCTCGCGGGCCAGTTGGGTCCGCTCGGCCGCGACGGCGATCCTCGTCTGTGCCTCCAGTTCTTGCTGCCGGTGCCGGATGCGTTCTTGCTCAGCCGACTCTCGCAGGCGCAGGGAGATCGCCAGCAGGCAGATGACGGCGACGATGGAGCAGATGCCGATCAGGGTCGAGAGGTGGCCGTCGCTGGTCAAGGTTGCGACGACCACTGCGGTCAGTACTGCCGCGAGCGCGGGCCACAACTGGAGTAGCCGGGCGTACCGGGCGACGCCGTAGAGGGCGAACAGTGGGGCGAACACGAGGTAGACCCCAGCGACGTCCAGCAGAACGCAGAAGCCGACCAGGGCGAGGATCGACCAGAAGACCAGGACCGGGGCACGCCGTCGCCAGATCAGCGGCAGGTGTACTGCGGCGAACAGCAGCCAGGTCGCACCGGCGATCCCCGGGCCCGACCCGATCGCTCCTGGTGCGGTCGACCCGCCCACCGTCGCCGGGAGCACGATCAGCGCCACGAGCGCGGTGAGGCACGCGTCGACCAGCCGCGGCGGACGGATCACCAGCCGGCGGGGCGGACGGATGACCCGCCGGGGCGGGCGGATGACCCGCCCGGGCAGATGGATGACCCGCCGGGGCAGGCGGACGGCCAGGCGGGGTGGTCGGATGCTCCAACGGCCTCTCAACGGCGGACGCTCCAGCGGTCTCTCATCGGGTCCTCCAGGTCACACGTCGCGGCGCCGGAGCAGTGCTGCGGCCCACGCCAGCAACAGGATGACCCACCCGAGGACCACCGCGCTGGAGACGCCGGGGGAGAGCATCACGTCCGGGGCGCTCCCGACCTGGACCATGGCCTCCGACGTGTTCCGGAACATGCCCTGCAGCGCGAGGGTGGGGAAGTACGGCAACGCGCCCTGGAACGACACCGGCAGCGCAGACATCAGCACCGACGGCAGGACGACCAGCAAGAGGATGTACGCCGACAGCGCGCCCGCCGTACTCCGCAGCAGCGTCCCCAACGCAAGCGCCATCAACCCAGCGGCCACCGTCGCGCCGACCGCTCCGAACAACGACCGCAAGATCCCCGGATCCCCCAGGGAGAGCCGGAAAGCGCTGTCGGTGAACGCCTGGAAGGTGAGGAACGCACCGAAATACGCGACGAGCAAGGCAGGTGTCGCCACCACGACCAGCACGATCGCCTTGGCCCACAACACCGGCAGCCGGCGAGGGATCGCGGCGAAGGTCGCCCGGATCACCCCCGACTGGAACTCACTGGTCATCATGGTCAGCCCGAACACCCCGATCGCCACCGCGAACAGCAGGAAGCCGCCACCCACACTGAGCGTGGCCGAAGTCGCCTGGGCATGGTTGGCGTGCCCGATCCAGGCGGACAACGCACTGAAGACCACCGGCAGCGCGATCAGCACCGCCCAGTTCGCCGGCGACAGTTTGGTCCACTCGGACCGGAGTACGTGCTGGAACGTCAGCCCACTGGTCATCGCGATCCTCCCGAGAACTCGACCGCATCACCGGTCAGCCGGAGGTACGCCGCTTCGAGCGACGCATGACCGGAGGTGAGCGCGGCCATCGGCAGATCGGCCAGCAACCGCCCGCGACCCACCACCACGAGCTGGTCGGCGGTCAAGGCCATCTCACTGATCAGGTGCGACGACACCAGCACCGTCCGCCCCTCGGCCGCCTGGGCACGCAGCAGGTTGCGCAGCCAATGGACCCCGGCCGGGTCCAGCCCGTTCGTCGGCTCGTCGAGGATCAGCGTCGACGGCTCGCCCAGCAGCGCCGCAGCGATCCCGAGCCGCTGCCGCATCCCCAGCGAGTACTCCGACGCCTGCCGGCCCGCCGCCGAGGTCAGCCCAACCAGGTCGAGCACCTCCTCCACGCGGCCGCGACCGAGCCCGTGCGTCTGTGCGAGCGCCAGCAGCTGCCGGTACGCCGTACGCCCCCGCTGCACCGGCGTCGCCTCGAGCAAGGCGCCGACCCGACGCAGCGGATCAGGCAACCCGGAGTACGGAACCCCGTCGATCGTCGCCGACCCACTGGTCGCCTGCACCAGCCCGACGAGGATCCGCAGCGTGGTGGACTTGCCGGCTCCGTTCGGCCCGAGGAACCCGGTCACCCGCCCCGGCCCGACCGCGAAGGAGAGGTCGTCGACGACGGCCGCGCCGCCGTACCGTTTGGTCAATCCCTGGATTTAGATCATGCCCCGACGCTAGGAACCAGGCACCCTCCCCGGCGTCTGCCCAAGGTCTGCGAACCGCCGCCACGCGGTACGCCGAAGGTCGTACGTAGCCCCCGAGTGTCGTAGACCTGTGGCAAGGTGGTCCCGTTCGACAATGTCGAACGAGTGGCGTTGTGCCGCCTCGCTAACGCTCCTACATTCCAGTTCTCCGTGGTCGTCACGGGGTGGAAGGGAGATCAAGCATGGCTACGACCGAGGCGGTCAAGGCGAAGACCCTTCTGGGGGAGTGCTCCGCCGAGCTCGCCGGCACGTTCATCCTGATCCTGTTCGGCTGCGGCGTGGTCGCGCAGGTGGTCGCGGGCGGGATCGGGGACCACGACTCCATCGCGTGGGCCTGGGGACTCGGTGTGACACTGGGTATCTACGTGGCGGGCCGGATGACCGGCGCGCACCTGAATCCGGCGGTGACGATCGCGCTGGCGGCGTTCCGCGGGTTCAGCTGGAAGAAGGTGCTGCCGTACTCGGTGGCACAGTTCCTCGGAGCGTTCCTGGCGGCGCTCGTGGTTCGCTGGAACTACACCGAGGCACTGCACAAGGTCGACCCGGGCCTGACGATCAAGACCCAGGGCGTCTTCTCGACCCTGCCGGGCAACGGCAGCATGGATCTCGGCGTCCACATGTGGGGCGGCTTCCGGGACCAGATCATCGGCACGGCGATCCTGATGATGGTCATCCTGGCCATCACCGACCTGCGCAACACCTCCCCGGCGGCCAACCTCGCGCCGCTGATCGTCGGCCTGCTGGTGGTCGGCATCGGGATGGCGTGGGGCACCAACGCCGGGTACGCGATCAATCCGGCCCGTGACTTCGGTCCGCGGCTGGCGTCGTTCTTCACCGGGTACGGGGGAGCGATGAAAGACCAGTTCGGGGACGTCTATTTCTGGGTGCCGATCGTGGCACCGATCATCGGCGCCCTGGTCGGCGCGTTCCTGTACGACCTGCTGGTCGGGCGCAACCTGCCGATCGCCGACGAGGACGAGGAGCCGGGCCGGATCCCGGAGGAGAAGACCACCGCATGACCCGCGAGCGTGAGGAGAGGAAATTCCATGGCTGACTTCGTAGGTGCCGTCGACCAGGGCACCACGAGCACCCGCTTCATGATCTTCGACCACTCCGGCAACGAGGTGGGCAAGCACCAGCTGGAGCACGAGCAGATCCTGCCGCAGGCCGGCTGGGTCGAGCACAACCCGGTGGAGATCTGGGAGCGGACCAGCTCGGTCATCCGGACCGCGCTGAACGCCCAGGGGCTGCATGCGAGCGACCTGGCGGCGCTCGGCATCACCAACCAGCGCGAGACGGCCGTGGTCTGGAACCGCAAGACCGGCCGGCCGTACTACAACGCGATCGTCTGGCAGGACACCCGGACCGACCGGATCGCCTCGGCACTCGAGCGCGAGGGCAAGGGCGACGTGATCCGGCAGAAGGCCGGCCTGCCGCCGGCGACGTACTTCTCGGCCGGCAAGGTGCAGTGGATCCTGGAGAACGTCGACGGGGTCCGCGAGGCTGCCGAGGCCGGTGACGCCGTGTTCGGCAACACCGACACCTGGCTGCTGTGGAACCTCACCGGCGGTACCGAGGGCGGCGTCCACGTCACCGATGTGACGAACGCCAGCCGCACGATGCTGATGAACCTGGAGACGCTCGACTGGGACGACGAGCTGATCTCGTTCTTCAACATCCCCCGCCAGATGCTGCCGGAGATCCGGCCGTCGTCGGACCCGAACAAGTACGGCGAGACGCTCACCAACGGGCCGCTGGGCGGCGTAGTACCGCTGACTGGTGACCTCGGTGACCAGCAGGCGGCCACCGTCGGCCAGGTCTGCTTCAACCCGGGCGAGGCCAAGAACACCTACGGCACCGGCAACTTCATGCTGCTGAACACCGGTACCGAGCTGGTCCGGTCGAAGGCCGGCCTGCTCAGCACGATGGCCTACAAGTTCGGTGACGAGGCCCCGGTCTACGCGCTCGAGGGATCGATCGCGGTCACCGGGTCGGCCGTGCAGTGGTTGCGCGACCAGCTCGGCATCATCTCCGGCGCGAGCGAGACCGAGACACTGGCCCGGCAGGTCCCGGACAACGGCGGCGTGTACTTCGTACCGGCGTTCTCCGGCCTGTTCGCGCCCTACTGGCGGTCGGATGCGCGTGGTGCGATCGTCGGGCTGTCCCGGTTCAACACCAACGCCCACCTGGCGCGAGCAACACTGGAAGCGATCTGCTACCAGAGCAAGGACGTCGCCGACGCGATGGAGAAGGACTCGGGCGTCAAGCTGGAGGTCCTCAAGGTCGACGGCGGAGTCACGGCGAACGAGCTCTGCATGCAGATGCAGGCCGACATCCTCGGGGTGCCGGTGAGCAAGCCGGTGGTCGCCGAGACGACGGCCCTGGGAGCGGCGTACGCGGCCGGCCTGGCGGTGGGGTTCTGGAACAACACCGACGAGCTGGTGCAGAACTGGAACGAGGACAAGCGCTGGAACCCGGAGTGGAACGACGAGCAGCGCGCCGAGGGGTACAAGGGCTGGGAGAAGGCCGTCCAGCGCACCCTCGACTGGGTGGACGTGGACTAACGCGGTAGTGGGCAGCGTTAAGTAGTACGAGGGTTTTGCAGTACGAGGGAACGACGGAAGGAACAGACGTGGGCGCAGTGGCACTGTCACCGCAGGCAAGGACCGAGGCCATCGAGGCGATGGCCGACGGCCGGGAACTCGACGTCCTGGTGATCGGTGGCGGGGTGGTCGGCACCGGGTCGGCCCTCGACGCCGCCACCCGGGGCCTGACCACCGGACTGCTGGAGGCTCGCGACTTCGCGAGCGGCACCTCCAGCCGGTCCAGCAAGCTGGTGCACGGTGGCTTGCGTTACCTGGAGATGCTGGACTTCCGTCTGGTGCACGAGGCGTTGCAGGAGCGTGGACTGCTCCTGCAACGCCTGGCACCGCACCTGGTGAAGCCGGTGCCGTTCCTCTACCCGCTGCAGCACCGGTGGTGGGAGCGGTTCTACGCCGGCTCCGGTGTGGCCCTGTACGACGCCATGGCGCTCAGCTCGGGTCTCGGCGCGGGCCTGCCGATCCATAAGCACTTGACCCGGCGTGGAGCGATGCGGCTGGCGCCGTCGTTGAAGAAGTCGGCACTGGTCGGCGCTCTTCAGTACTACGACGCGCAGGTCGACGACGCTCGTCACACGATGGAGCTGGCCCGTACTGCGGCGTCGTACGGCGCACATGTCGCCAACCGGGTCAAGGTGACCGGCTTCCTGCGACAGGGGGAGCGCGTCACCGGCGTACAGGCGAAGGACCTGGAGAGCGGGCGGGAGTTCGAGGTCCGCGCCAAGCAGGTCGTCAACGCGACCGGCGTGTGGACCGACGACACCCAGGCGATGGTCGGCGAGCGCGGGCAGTACCACGTGCGCGCGTCGAAGGGCATCCACCTGGTGGTGCCGAAGGACCGGATCCAGTCCAGCACCGGGATGATCCTGCGGACCGAGAAGTCCGTGCTGTTCATCATCCCGTGGGGCCGGCACTGGCTGATCGGTACCACCGACACCGACTGGAACCTGGACAAGGCCCACCCGGCCGCGACCAGCAAGGACATCGACTACCTGCTCGACCACGTGAACGCAGTGCTGGTGACGCCGTTGACGCGCGAGGACGTCGAGGGCGTGTACGCCGGGCTCCGACCCCTACTGGCGGGGGAGTCGGAGAGCACCTCGAAGCTGTCGCGTGAGCATGTCGTCGCGCACGCGGCCCCCGGGCTCGTAGTGGTTGCCGGTGGCAAGTACACGACGTACCGGGTGATGGCCAAGGACGCCGTCGACGCGGCCGCGAACGCGCTCGACGGGCGGGTACCGAAGTCGGTCACCAAGAACACGCCGCTGGTCGGCGCCGACGGCTACCACGCGATGTGGAACCAGCGGCACCTGATCGCGCAGCGGTCGGGGCTGCACGTGGCCCGGATCGAGCACCTGCTCAACCGGTACGGCGCACTGATCGACGAGGTGCTGGCGCTGGTCGAGAAGGACCCGTCGCTGGGCGAGCAGTTGCCTGGCACGCAGGACTACCTCAAGGCTGAGGTCGTGTACGGCGCAACGAACGAAGGCGCCCGCCACCTGGACGACATCCTGGCGCGCCGGACCCGGATCTCGATCGAGGCCTGGGACCGCGGCGTGGAAGCGGCCGAGGCGGCTGCCCGCCTGATGGCGCCGGTGCTGGGCTGGAGCGAGGAGACGATCGAGCGCGAGGTCTCCTTCTACAAGCAGCGCGTGCAGTCCGAGCGCGACTCCCAGGACCAGCCCGACGACGAATCCGCCGACAAGGTCCGCTTGGGAGCACCGGACATCGTGTCCCCAGCCTGAGCCTCTGTTCAGCAGCAGCCCCGAGGGTTTCCCTCGGGGCTGCTGTCATGTCTGCAGGACGGAGGCGATCAGCGCCGTGCCTGGCGCTGAACGGCCGCCGGGGCCGGGGGACGCGGTGGTGTTGGCGGTGGTGAGTTGGTCGCCGCACTCGGAGCAGCAGATCGTGGGAGTCGAGGGCTTGCCGCAGGTGGTGTGGGTGAAGCGGATGGGCTGGCCGGCGGGTGGGGTGGCCCAGCGGTCGCCCCAGGCGGTGAGGGCGATCAGGACGGGGATCAGTTCGCGGCCGGGTTGCGTGAGGGAGTAGGCGTAGCGGACCGGGTTCTCCTGGTACGGCGTACGCGCCACCAGGCCGGCCTCGACGAGCGTGGCCAGGCGGGCGGTGAGCAGGTTGCGGGAGATGCCGAGGTCGGCGACGAACTGGTCGAACCGGTCCAGGCCCAGGTACAGGTCGCGCAGGATCAGTGGACTCCACCAGTCGCCCATCACCTCCAGCGACTGGGCGAGGGAGCAGTGCATCTCGGCGAAGCTCGTGTTCCGCATGTCATCAGTTTAGTCAGTTGCTGCATTGAACTCACTAGGCCTAGGCTCGGAGCCACACCGACGAGGGGAGAGCGGCATGTACCACCGGATCGTGGCGGGCAAGGTGCGGGCGGCGTTCGCGGAGATCAGCGCCGGCAACTGGGAGGCGATGGTGGCCGGGATGGCGCCGGAGTTCACCTACCGGTTCTACGGTGACCACGCGCTGGGTGGTGAGCGGCATACGCGCGACGCGCTCCGGCGGTGGTGGGAGCGGTGCTTCAGGTTGTTGCCGGAGACAACCTTCGAGGTACGGGACGTGCTGGTCGCCGGCTGGCCGTGGGACACCCGGGTGGCGACCGCGGTGACGGTCAAGGTCGGCGTGGTCGACGGGTCGCGGTACGAGAACGTCGTGCATCAGTTCGTCCGGATGCGGTGGGGGAAGATCACCGAGGTGCGGACGCTGGAGGACACGGCGGTGCTGGAGCGGACGCTGGACCGGCTGGCTGCGGCCGGGTTCGAGGAGGCGCATGCCGCGCAGATCACCGACGAGGTGCCGGCGGTCGCTTGACCGCGTGCGGTTGTCGCGGCAAGCAGGTGGGCCGGCTGGTTAAAGTATGCAGTATGAATCTCGTGGAGCTGGCCGAGCTGGCCGAGGCCGATCTGATGTTCGGGATCGCCGGGATCGAGGGGCCGGTGCGCGAGGGCCTGGGGATCACCGGGCAGCGGTTCGGCCGCGGGGTTGCGATCTCGGTGCGGGACGACCCTTCGCAGTACTGGTCCAGGGCGCAGGGGTTCGGGTTCGACCGGCCGGTGACGGCTGAGCTGATCGGTGAGGTGGTCGAGTTCTACCGGGCCGCGGGCACTCCGATCGCCCATTTCAACCTGGCGCCGGACGTGTTGCCGGCGGACTGGGACGAGATCCGGGCGGCGTACGGGCTCGAAGCGGGCGGGACGGTCGTGAAGCTGGTGCGGGACGCCTCGCCGGTGGCCGAGGCCGGGACCTCGTTGCGGATCGGACCGGTCGATCGAGCCGATTCCGACGACGTCCGGGCGTGGGTCGAGACGCAGATGATCAGCTTCGGCCTGCCGGACCGGGACGGATTGTTGAGGCGGATGCTGGCCGCGCTGTGCCAGGTACCGGCCTTCCAGCCGTACGCCGGGTGGGATGGCGGCAAGTTGGTGGCGACGGCCGGGCTGTATGTCCACGGTGAGGTCGGTGAGTGCGTGAGCGCGGCGACCTTGCCGGAGTACCGGGGGCGCGGAGCCCAGTCCGCGCTGATCGCGTTGCGGGTGGAGGATGCGCTCGCGGCCGGCTGCAAGTGGCTGTCCACCGAGACAGGCAAGCCGGCCGAGGGTGAGCGGAACCCGTCGCTGGACAACATGCGCCGGGCCGGTTTCAAGGACCTGTACGACCGGCCGTCCTGGACCTGGAAGCCGTAGCGGCTCCCCGCTCGCTGCGAGGAGCCGCGCGGCCGCCTACTGGTTCGCGATGGTGACGGTGTAGTTCGCCTCGTCGTCGGTGAACTGGTAGTCGCCGGCGCCGGTGATCTTCTTCGCGCCGAGGTTGTCGTCGTCGTCCGGCGAGTCACCCTCCATCAGCGTGAGCACATGGTCCTGGGTGACCGGGACGTCCTGGATGTCCTTGCTGTCGCCCGAGATCATCTGGACCGGACCCCACAGCACCTTGCCGTCCTGCACCAGGTAGGCGTCGTCGGCGCCGGTGAAGTCTTCTTGCTGATGGCAAACGATGTGAGTGATCTTCAGCCCTGCCTGGACCTGGGTGCCGGACGCCTGTGCGCCCACCGGAGCGGCGACGATCGAGGCGGTACCGAGGGTTGCGGCGATCAGCAGGTTGCGTACCGAGGACATGGTTTCCTCCCGAGTTTGTCTGCTTGTCATCGAACGCCTGCGACGCTAGGCAGCGGCCGTGTCAAACGCTTGACAGCCACATCACGGTTGCCGCTCTTCGACCCTGGTCGAAACGTCCCGGCTTGGCCGGATCGCCTACCCTGGTTGAAGAATCACTCATACCCGGAGGACCTCGCACATGTCGCTGGACCGGATCACCCAACTGCTCGAGACCGCCGAGGCCGAGGCGATCTGGGGGTATGAGACGCATGCGGCGCCGGAGGTGATGGAGCGGTTCGGGATGGCGTCGGCGCGGATCGGCGGTGGGGTGGCGCTGGCGGTGCGAGACGATGCGACCAACTACTGGAGCCGTGCCCTCGGCTTCGGTTTCACCGAGCCGGTCACGGCCGAAGTGGTTGCCTCGGTCACCGACTTCTACCGCGGCAACGGCAACTCGATCGCGGTGCTGAATGTCGCCCCGTCGGTGTTGCCGGCGGACTGGGACGCGATTTGCGCGAAGGAAGGCATCACGGGCGGCGGTACGTGGGTGAAGCTCGCTCGGCCCGCGGGGCTGGTCAACGCGCCGGAGACGGAGTTGCGGGTGGCCGAGATCGAGCCGGCCGATGCGGAGCTCTGGGCGACCGTGCTGACTCGTGGGTTCGGGATGCCGGAGGAGTTGCTGGTGCCTATGTCGAAGGGCGTCGTGGGCCAGCCGGGCTGGACGGCGTACGGGGCTTATGAAGGCGACCAATTGATCGCTGCGGCGGCGCTGCTGATCACCAGCGAGGTGGCGGAGTTCTGCGGCGCGGCGACCTTGCCGGAGCATCGCGGGAAGGGTGCGCAGTCGGCGCTGCTGGCGGCGCGGGCTGCCCGGGCGGTGGCCGAGGGCGTGAAGTGGTTCAGCGCGGAGACAGGCAAGCCGGATGAGGGCTCGAAGAACAGCTCACTCAACAACATGATGCGGGCCGGGTTCGAGGTCCGGTACGACCGCAGGAACTGGATCTGGCGTCCCTGAGCCCTACTGGTCGGGGCGGATCCAGCCGAAGGTGCGCTGGACCGCTGCCTGCCAGTTCGCGTACTCCGTGGCGCGCCGGTCCGGATCCATGTGGGGGAGCCACTGGCCGGCTCGGTGCCAGTTGCTCCGCAGGCCTTCGAGGTCGGGCCAGTAGCCAACCGCTAGGCCGGCGGCGTACGCGGCGCCGAGCGACACCGTCTCGGTGACCATCGGCCGCACCACCGGTACGTCGAGCAGGTCGGCGAGGAACTGCATCAGCAGGTTGTTCGCCGTCATGCCGCCGTCGACCTTGAGCGCCTTGAGCGCGATCCCGGAGTCGGCGTTCATCGCGTCGACGACCTCGAGCGTCTGGAACCCGGTCGCCTCGAGCACCGCCCGGGCGAGATGGCCCTTGGTGATGTACGACGTGAGCCCGGCGATCACCCCACGGGCCTCACTGCGCCAATGCGGCGCGAACAGTCCTGAGAACGCGGGCACGATGTAGGCGCCGCCGTTGTCCTCGACCGTGCGCGCGAGCGTCTCGATCTCGGCGGCGGTGTGGATCAGGCCGAGGCCGTCCCGGAACCACTGCACCAGCGAGCCGGTGACCGCCATCGACCCTTCCAGCGCGTACGCCGCAGGCTCCGACCCGATCTGGTAGGCGACCGTCGTGAGCATGCCGTGCGTCGACCGTACGATCTCCTTGCCCGTGTGCAGCAGCAGGAACGAGCCGGTGCCATAGGTGCACTTGGCCTCGCCGGGGCTGAAACACGTCTGCCCGAACAGCGCTGCCTGCTGATCGCCGAGGGCCGCACCGATCCGTACGCCGGGGAGCACCATGGTCGCGGTCGCGAAGACGCCCGACGACGGCCGGATCTCGGGCAGGACGCTGCGCGGTACGTCGAACGCGGCCAGCAGTTGGTCGTCCCACTCGAGCGTCTCGATGTTCATCAGCATCGTCCGGCTGGCGTTCGTCACGTCCGTCGCGTGCAGACCGCCGTCGGGGCCGCCGGTGAAGTTCCAGATCAGCCAGCTCTCCATCGTGCCGAACAGCACCTCGCCGCGGTCGGCTCGCGCGCGCAGGCCGGGGGTGTGGTCGAGCATCCAGCGGAGTCTTGGGGCGGAGAAGTACGTGGTCAGCGGCAGGCCGCAGAGGTCGGCGAAGCGGTCCGTACCCTCGTCGCCGGCGAGTTCCTGGACGAGCCGGTCGGTGCGGGTGTCCTGCCAGACGACGGCGTGCCCGATCGGCTGGCCGGTGCGGCGGTCCCAGAGCAGGCTGGTCTCGCGCTGGTTGGTGATGCCGATGGCAACGATCTGGGACGGCTCGGCGCCGATCTGGCGGATCGCGGCCGGTACTACGCGCGTGACGTTGCGCCAGATCTCCGCCGCGTCGTGCTCGACCCACCCCGGCTTGGGAAAGATCTGCCGATGCTCCCGCTGCGCCACCGACACCAACCGCCCCCGCCGATCGAACAAGATGCACCGGGTGGAGTTGGTCCCCTGGTCGACCGCAGCAACATATTGCTCAGCCATCGGTGCGACCTCCGAAGGGCGGCGGAGGGCAGAGGTGGTGGGAGGCCATCAGCGGTCCTCGCGGAGGTCTCGGCCGATGGCTTCGGCGGTGGCCCGGACCATGGTGACCAGGTCGGTGCGGTGGCGGAGGCGGCTGTCGCAGATGCGTTCGATCTGGCCGGTGAGGCCGACCGCGCCGACGACGAGCCCGCCCAACCCTCGGATCGGCGCGGCGATCCCGGCCAGCTCGACCGTGTGCTCCTCGAACTCTCCGGCCCACCCCTTCGCCCGTACGGCGGTCAGCTCCTCCGCCAAACGGGCGGGATCCGTGATGGTCCGCGTCGTATAGGCGTCGAGCTTCCGCGGCCGGGCAGCTCCGGACGCATCGAAGGCGAGCACCGCCTTGCCGAGAGCGCACGCGTGCGGCGGGAGCGTAGTACCGACGTCGAGATCCTGATCGCTGTCGTCCGGCCGGAAGACGTGGTGGACGACGACCACCTTGCCCTCGACGAGCCGTCCGACCCGGACCACCTCGCCGCTGCGAGACGCCAGCGAGTCGGCCCAGTTGATCGCCCGGCTCCGCAGCTCGTTCGGATCGAGGTATGTCTCGCCGAGCCGCCCGAACGCGTCACTGAGCCGATAGTGCGCCCCGCTGCGGTCCTGCTCCACGAAACCAACCTGATGCAGCGTCTTCAGAATGCCGTGCACTGTCGTCTTCGCCAACCCGAGCGCATTGCCGAGGTCAGCGACACCCAAGCCGTTCGGCGCTGCGGCGAGCAGTCGCAGCACGGCCGCGGCCCGCTCGATCGACTGCACGCTGCCCGGCACACCCGCAGGCTACCTGCGATTGCCTGTCGTGGCTGCGGCTCGGACACGTCACTCGGCCGCGATCGCCCGCAGTACGTCGAGCTTCGCTGCGCGCCGTGACGGCCACACTGCAGCCAGTACGCCGACCACGCCCGCCACCACGACCGCGATCAGCAGCTGGAACACGGGGATGTCGAGGACGCTGAGGCCGTCCTCCGTCATCACGTGCTGGATCGCCGCCGCGAACAGGACCCCGACCAGCAACCCCAGCAACGCGCCGAGCAAAGCGATCGCGATCGCCTCGACCTGGAGCATCCGGCGCAGTTGCGGCCGGTCCATCCCGATCGCCCGGAGCAGGCCGATCTCCCGGGTGCGCTCGATCACGCCGAGCGCGAGCGTGTTCACGATGCCGAGCACGGCGATGATGATCGCGAGCGTGAGCAGCATCGCGATCACCGCGAGCACCATGTCGATCGGCTGCTGCTGGCTCTTCGCGAACGCCTGCTGGTCGCGGACCGCGACGGCGGGGTAGTCGGTCAGCGCGGCGGCCACCGCCAGCTTGACCTGGCCCGAATTGGTGCCGTCGGCAACATCGACGTACAGGGTGTTGTCGGTGCTCGCGCCGCCGGCCTTGGCGAAGGCGGGCTGGGCCAGGATGATCGCGTTGAGCTGGCGGTTCGGCGCGATGATGCCGGCCACCTGCAGTGTCTGTTTGCCGCTGGTCGTGGTCAGCTCGAACTTCTTCGCGACGACCAGGTCGAGCTGCTTGGCGAGGTTGCGGGGGATGACGGCTTCGCCGTCCTCGAGGCCGTCAGCCGAGCCGGAGACGAACCGGGTGGTGATCGGGCCGTCGATGGTCCCGTCGTCGATGCCGGCCACGGTGACCCGGTGGCCGTCGATATCGCCGGGCATCTGCCGGACCCGGTGCACCGCGGCGACGCCGGGGACCTTGGCGATCTTGTCGCCGACCTCGCTGCTGAACGGCTCGTCGCCGCTGACCAGGAGTTCGGCGGTACCGATCGCGTCCTGCAGATTGCGGTTGACCGAGGCCTTGGCGGACGCGGCGATGACGACCAGCCCGCTCACGAGAGCGACCGAGATCATCAGGGCGGACGCGGTCGCCGCCGTACGCCGGGGGTTGCGTGCCGCATTGCGTCGACCGAGCGTGATCGGGGCCTTGCGGCCGAATGGGGCCATCAGCCCGCGGACGGCGTACCGGCTGATCAGGGGGCTGGTCATCACCACGCCCAGCAGGGCGAGACCGGCGCCGAGGCCGAGGAGGATGGCCGCAGGCAGGCCTTGCAGAGTGAAGGCGATCGCGACCAGGAAGGCGGTCATCAGGAGCAGGAAGCTGCCGATGATGAGGCGGAGGAGCAGTGAGCGTTCGGGGACGCTGACGTCGTCACGCATTGCCGCGACGGGGGGCAGCTTCCCGGCGCGACGTGCTGCGGGCAGGGCCGCGAAGAGGGTGACGCCGATGCCGACGAGGTAGCAGGCGATCACGGTCGGGGCGCTGATCTGCAGGCTCGACCCGGGGATCGCGAGGTCGAGGGACTGGTAGAACGCCTGCAGGGCGGCGGCGACGCCGGCGCCGATCAACAGGCCGAGGGTGGAGCCGATCGCGCCGATGATGAGCGCCTCGATCATGACCGTGCTGGTGACCTGGCCCCGGGAAGCGCCGATCGCGCGGAGCATGGCGAGCTCGCGGGAGCGCTGGGCGACGAGCATCGAGAAGGTGTTGACGATCAGGAACGTGCCGACGAACAGGGCGAGCCCGGCGAACAGCAGCAGTACCGCGCTGAAGCCGCCGAAGGTGTTGTCGACGGCGCTCTCACCGTCCGCCGAGACCTGCGCCGCCGTCCGGACGCTGACGTCCTTGCCCGCGACCTTGCTGATCGCCTGGATAACTGTCTGGACGTCTTGACCGGGTTGGACCGCGACGGTGATCGAGGTCCAGCCGGGGCTGCCGAGCAGCAGCCGCTGGGCGGTGACCGAGTCGAAGGTGATCAGCGGGGCTCCGGCCGACGCGCCGGTGAGGTTCGGGGTGGTGATCGCGGTCATCGTCGCGGTGACGGCCTTGCCCGGGGTGACGACCTTGACCTGGTCGCCGACCTCGTAGCCCTCGCGCTTCGCAGTCGACTGGTCGAGGGCGAGTTGCTCCTGACCCTGCGGGGGCTGGCCGGCGAGGAGCTTGAGGTTGGCCGTCCGGGGGTCGTGCGGCCAGCCGGTGGCGTACGTCGGTAGGCCGAACGCTTCGGTCGGCTTGCCGTCGGTACCGAGGATCTGGGCGCCGGGGACGAGTACCTGAGGGTCGCTGCTGGCGACGCCGGGGAGGTTGGCGATCTGGTTGGCGAGGTCGGACGTGAGCGTGGCCGGGCGGGCGTTGGACAGGCCGGCGTTGTGCTTGAGGTTCTCGACCGGGGTGACGGTGATGTCGGACGGGCTGCCGGCGAAGTTCTTCTTCAGCGCGGCCGAGAGCGTGTCGGTGAAGATCAGCGCGCCGCCGACGAAGGCGACGCCGAGCAGGACGGCGACCGTGCACAGCACGAACCGGAGCCGGTGCGCGAGCACCGACCGGAGGCCGAGCTTGAGCATCAGCCGGCCTCTTGGGTGTCGAGCTGCTTCATCTTGTCGAGCACGGTGTCCGCGGTCGGGTCGAGCAGCTCGTCCTGCAGCCGGCCGTCGGCGAGGAAGACCACGCGATCGGCGTACGAGGCCGCGGTCGGGTCGTGGGTGACCATCACGACGGTCTGGCCGAACTCGCGGACCGAGCGATGCAGGAAGCCGAGCACGTCGGCGGACGAGCGGGAGTCGAGGTTGCCGGTCGGTTCGTCGGCGAACACGACCTCGGGGCGGGAGGCGAGGGCGCGGGCGCAGGCGACGCGTTGCTGCTGGCCGCCGGACAGCTCGGACGGCTTGTGGTGAAGGCGGTCCTGGAGGCCGATCGCGGTGACGACCTTGTCGACCCATTCCTGGTCCGGTTTGCGGTTGGCGAGGTCGAGGGGGAGGGTGATGTTCTCCATCGCGGTCAGGGTCGGGACCAGGTTGAAGGCCTGGAAGACGAACCCGATCCGGTCGCGCCGCAGATGGGTGAGGCGCTTCTCGTCGAGCCGGGTGAGGTCGACGTCGCCGAGCATGACCTGGCCGGCGGTCGGGCGATCGAGCCCGGCCAGGCAGTGCAGCAAGGTCGACTTGCCCGAGCCGGACGGGCCCATGATCGCGGTGAACCTGCCCTTGCCGAACTCCAGGTCGACGTCGGCCAGCGCCTCCACCCGGGTGTCCCCGGACCCGTAACTCTTCCCCAGCCCGCTGGTCCGGATGGCAACGCCCTGCCCGACAACTCTCACCGTCACAGCGAGAACGCTAACCCCCGCCGGGTCCGCGACGATCCACCAGCCCGGACGGACGTACCAGCCCGCCCACCACCCGTGGTCGGTGGCGGGCGGGACCGACTGCTGTCAGGCGTCGATGACGACGGGGATGATGACCGGGCGGCGGCGCCAGTGGCGCCAGGTCCAGTTGCCTACCGCGCGGCCGACGAGCTCTTCGAGGGCGTTGGCATCGCCGATGCTCTCCGAGGCGGCCTTGGCCAAGGTGTCCTCGATGACCGGGATGACGTCCTTGAAGGTGGTGTCGTCGTGGACGAAACCGCGGGCCAGGAAGTCCGGCGGCTCGGCCAGCAGGCCCGTGTTGGCATCGACCAGCAGAACGACGGTGACGACGCCCTCCTCGGCCAGCGTGCGGCGGTCCTTGAGGTTCGCCTCGGTGACCCCGCCGACCGTCATCGCGTCGACGTACACATACCCGGCCTCGACCTTGCCGACGATCTTCGCCCGGCCCTTGTCCAGGTCGACGACCACGCCGTCCTCGGCGATGATCACCCGATCGGCCGGTACCCCGGTGGCGACCGCGAGTGCCGCGTTCGCCTTCAGGTGCCGGTACTCGCCGTGGACGGGCATCACGTTGCGGGGCTTGATCAGGTTGTAGCAGTAGACCAGCTCGCCGGCGCTGGCGTGACCGGAGACGTGCACCTTGGCGTTGCCCTTGTGCACGACGTTCGCGCCCCAGCGGATCAGGCCGTTGATCAGGCCGTAGATCGCGTTCTCGTTGCCGGGGATCAGCGAGCTGGCCATCAGCACCGTGTCGCCCTCGCCGATCCGGATCATGTGATCGCGGTTCGCCATCCGGGCCAGGGCCGCCATCGGCTCACCCTGGGAGCCGGTGCAGATCAGGGTGACCTTGCGGTCGGGGAGCTTCTCCAGCTCCTTCAGGTCGACGATCAGCCCCTTCGGCACCTTCAGGTAGCCCAGGTCGCCGGCGATGCCCATGTTGCGCACCATCGAGCGGCCGACGAAGGCGACCTTGCGGCCACCGAGCTTGGCCGCGTCGAGCACCTGCTGGATCCGGTGCACGTGGCTGGCGAAGCTGGAGACGATGATCCGGCCGGGAGCAGTCCGGAAGACGGTGTCGATCGCCGGGCCGAGGTCCTTCTCCGACGTGGTGAAGCCGGGCACCTCGGCGTTGGTCGAGTCCGTCATGAACAGGTCGACGCCCTCTTCGCTCAGCTTGGCGAAGCCGCGCAGGTCGGTCAGCCGGCGGTCCAGCGGGAACTGGTCCATCTTGAAGTCGCCGGTGTGCAGGACGATGCCGGCCTTGGTCCGGATCGCCACCGCCAGGCCGTCCGGGATCGAGTGGTTGACGGCGAAGAACTCGGTCTCGAAGGTGCCGACCTTGCGCCGGTCGCCCTCCTTGACCTCGATCGTCTTCGGGGTGATCCGGTGTTCCTTGAGCTTGGAGGTGATGAACGCCAGGGTCAGCTTGGAGCCGATCACCGGGATGTCGGCGCGCTCCTTGAGCAGGTACGGGACGCCGCCGATGTGGTCTTCGTGGCCGTGCGTGAGGACGATCGCGTCGATCTTGTCCAGCCGGTCCCGGATGTAGCCGAAGTCGGGCAGGATCACGTCGACGCCCGGCTGGTGCTCCTCGGGGAACAGCACGCCGCAGTCCACGATCAGCAACCGGCCGCGGTACTCGAACACGGTCATGTTGCGGCCGATCTCGCCGAGACCGCCCAGAGCGACCACGCGGAGCGCGGTGTCGGGGAGGCGGGGCGGCTGGCCGAGGTCGGGATGCGGATGACTCATAGTGCGGACCGTATCCCGACCGGGCGGTTGTCAATGGCATCGACCGGGTGTGAGCAGAAACTCAGCTCGGTGATACGGCAGCTTTTCATCCGTCGACTCCGACCAGATCGACGCCCGCGGACTCCTGCGCGACCTCCTCGACCGAGCGGTTCGGAAGCGGCGGCGGAGTGCCGCCCCAGGCGGGGCAGATGGCCTTGTGGTCGCACCAGTCGCACAGCGGACCCGGGCTCGGCCGCCAGTCGCCGGACTCCAGCGCCCGGGTGATCGCGGTCCAGAGCGCGCCGACCTTGCGTTCACAAGCGCGCAAGTCGGCCTCGTCGGGAACGTACCGGACGATCTCGCCGTTGCCGAGGTAGACCAGCTGCAGCATCGCCGGTACGACGCCGCGCAGCCGCCACAGCACCAGCGCGTAGAACTTCATCTGGAAGAGCGCCTTGGCCTCGAAGAACTCCGACGGCGACCGGCCGGTCTTGTAGTCGACCACCCGGATCTCACCGGTCGGCGCGACGTCGAGGCGGTCGACGTATCCCCGTAGGGTCAGGCCCGACTCCAGCTCGGTCTCCACGTACAGCTCGCGCTCGGCCGGCTCCAATAGGTTGGGGTCTTCGAGCTTGAAGTACTTGCCGAGCAGCCCGTGCGCCTCGGCCAGCCACTTGGCGAGCTCCTCGCCGTCGGCGTCCTCGGCGAACAGCTCCGCGACCTCGGGCTCGGCCTCGAGCAGCTTCTGCCATTGCGGCTCGAGCATCTCGGCGGCGTGCTCCAGCGTCCGCTGGCCGCTCGGCAGGTCGAAGAGCCGCTCCAGGACGGCGTGCACGACGGTGCCCCGGACCGCGGCCGGCGAAGGCTTCTCCGGCAGCCGGTCGATCACCCGGAACCGGTACTTGAGCGGGCAGCTCATGAAGTCCGCCGCCCGGGACGGAGACAGCGCTCCGTTCGGGTGGCCGTGCTTGTCGACTGCTGGTGCGACGCTCATGCCGCCAAGGCTAGGCGAGACCACGGACAGTCGGGGCCGTCGCCGCACTGGTTGTGGACAACGGGCTCCCAGCGAACTCCCAGCAGACTTTCGGCGAACCATCGGTCGGGGTCGGCACGCTGGAGGCACCAAGCAAGGGAGACCGACATGCACGACCACGACAGAGGCCTCGAATTCGACCTCGGCATGCTCCGCCGACGCAACGTCCTCAGGCTGTTCGCCGGAGCCGGCCTGGCGGTGGTCGCCGGCTGTGCGGCGGACACGAGCACGTCCGGCGGCTCGTCGCCGAGCGCGGCCGGTACGACGAGCAGCACGCCGTCGGGGACCGGTGTCGACGAGATCCCGGAGGAGACGGCGGGGCCGTTCCCGGGGGACGGGTCCAATGGGCCGAACGTGCTGACCGAGTCGGGCATCGTGCGCAGTGACCTCACCAAGAGTTTCGGCAGCGCGACCGGGGTGGCTGAGGGCGTCCCGCTGACGGTGCAACTCGTAGTACTGGATGCGGCGAAGGACACGCCTCTGGCCGGTGCGGCGGTCTACCTGTGGCATTGCGACGCCCAGGGCCGCTACTCGCTCTACGACGGCGAGATCACCAACGAGAACTACTGCCGCGGAGTACAGGCTGCGAATGCGGCCGGCGAGGTCACCTTCACCACGATCTTCCCAGCGGCGTACCAGGGGAGATGGCCGCACATCCACTTCGAGGTCTACTCGTCGCTGTCCGAGGCGACGGCCGCGGGGAAGATCAGCGCGACCTCACAGCTCGCGCTGCCCGAGGAAGCCTGCAAAACGGTCTACGCGACCACCGGCTACGACGGCAGCGCCCAGAACCTCGCGAACACGTCGCTGCGGACCGACAACGTGTTCCGCGACGACGCGGCCGTGCACCAGCTGGCGACGATCAGCGGGGACGTGAAGAGCGGATTCACGGCTCGGCTTGCCGTGGGGGTGTAAGGCTTGTTAACAGGGGACCAGTAGCGTTGCACCGATGTCCGATTCGCGTGATCCCCAGAGTCCCGCCCAGCCTGCCGGCCCAACCCCCGGTACCTGGGTGATCGGTCGTGTCCGCGGGATCAAGCTGACCATGCGGTTCACCTGGCTGCCGGTGGCGATGCTGCTGGCGCTCGGTTTCGCCAGCGTGATCGGGCAGCAGTTCCCCGAGCTGGGCAGCTGGCGCTACGTCGCGTCGTTCGCCTTCGTGGTCGCGTTCACCGCCTCGATCCTGATCCACGAGCTGGCGCACGCGCTGGTCGCGCTGCGGTTCGGCATCTCGGTGACCGAGATCAACCTCGGCTTCTTCGCGGCCGGCACGCACATCGAGGGGGAGCGGAAGAGCCCCTTCGAGGAGTTCGCCGTCTCCGTGGTCGGCCCGCTGGCGTCGCTGCTGGTCGGCGGCCTCGCCTACCTCGGCTCGCGGGCTGTGGATGAGGGCGTCGGGTATGTCGCCTTGTTCGAGCTCGCCATCGCCAACCTGATCGTCGGCGTCACCAACCTGCTGCCCGGGCTGCCGCTCGACGGCGGCTGGGTGCTGCGCGCCTTCGTGTGGAAACTGACCGGCAACATGCACAAGGGCACGATCGCTGCCGCCTGGGCCGGTCGCCTGATCGCGATCGCGGTCCTGGCGGCGCCGGTGATCCTGGAGCGGGTTTTCGACCGGCAGCCCACGCTTGTCGACTTCATCATCGCGCTGGCGGTCGGGTTCTTCCTCTGGATGGGCTCCACCGCGTCCCTGATGCAGGCCCGGCTCCGCAGCAAGCTGCCCTCCCTGCAGGTCCGCACGCTGGCCCGCCGAGCGATCGCAGTACACGCCGGTACGCCGATCTCGGAGGCCGTACGACTCGCAGCAGGGGCTCAAGCCGGCGCGGTCGTGGTCATCGACGGCGACGACAAGCCGCACGCGCTCGTCTCGGAATCCGCCGTCAACTCGGTCGCTCAGAACCAGCGCCCGTGGACCACGGTCGGCGAGGTCGCCACCCGGATCGGCGCCGGCCACATCATCGGCGTCAACGACACCGGCGAGGAGATCCTCGCGACGCTCCGCGAGAACCCCGCTTCGGAGTACCTGGTCCTCGACGCCAACGGCGCCGTCTACGGCGTCCTGGCCACCACCGACGTCGAACAGGCCTTCCGCAACCGCTGAGCTGCGCACCAGCTCGTCGCCGGAGCTGCGCGCCTCTCGATGGACAGGTTCACCACCATGCCCGGCTTGCCCGTTTTGCGGCCCGGGATGAGCATGGCCAGTCCTGTGGGGGGGGGGCGACGTCGAATCGGTGCCTGGTCCGGCTGTCTGGAAACTTTTCGTCGCCAGGTGCAAGTTAGTTTCCGCCTGCCCGCAAGTAGCGCCCGGATCACCCCATGGACGGCACGATCCCCGCCAACCCGCCTGTCCCACCGCGGCGAGCGCGCCGCCGGACCGCCACGCACGCAGAACCCCTGCCGACCGCCCCGACACGCCGGGGTAAGCGCTTGCCCGCCAAGGTTACGCGTGCGCGCCACTCCGGCCATTGCCTCCAGCAACCAAATCCGACCACTTCGCGATCCCAGCCCCGCGACACGACCGGCCTTGCCAAGTACCCCCTTGGCTCAGACCCCTCCGCGGATACCGCGAACCACAGCACCCTGGTGCCCAGCAACCACGCCGGCGCCGCCAGTGCGTCCACCGCATCGCTGGTCAGTACTCCGTGATGCTCAGCGTCATCTCAGCGCCCGGAATCGGCATGGACAGGGCCTCGACCTCAACTTGAGCTCGAACCCCGGCCGCCGGCGGACCGACGTGCTTGACGTCGATCCGGCCGTCCCGGCGACCCCACATGCCGACCAGCCGCCCGTCCGCCAGCAGGCCGTTCGGGTGGAAGGTGTCGTACAGCGGTAGGTGCTTGCTGCCACCTGGCCCGACGAAGAGGCCGTGGCGGTCCTGCCCGAGCAGGCGAAGGTCGGGGGTAGGCAGGAAGCGGGCACCGGTCGGCTCCGGAGGGTTGCGGACGGCCTGCTCGGCCTCCGGCAGGATCCACGCGCGGTGACCGTCCAGGGCGACCTCCAGTAGCTCCAATTGGCCCCAGACCTCGCGGGCGTCCTTGGGTGAGAGACCGGACCACCAAGCGAAGGCGGCTGGGGTCGTCGGGCCGAACGCCTCGACGTGGAGGCGACAGAGTGCGCGGTGGGCGGCCATGAAATCGATCTCGGGGCGAGGGACCTCACGGAAGTACAGGGCACTGGTCGTCCAGCGCAACGCTATGCGGCCGGTCGCGCAGGCGCCTCTGAGGTCCGGAGCCCCGCTGCGGCCCTCTGTGCCGGCCAGATCCCGGCAGATGGTGTCTGCGGCCGTCTCCCAATACTTGAGCGCCTCCGGATCAAGCGGGAGGCGACCGACGGTGAAGACGCCGAAGTCCGCGCGCGGCAGGACGTACACAGCCGCTCTGGGGCTGTAGGTCTGGGTCAGGTCGGGGTGCTCCCACGCAGACGGCTCGCAGGCATCTACCCGGGCGTGGAGCGCAACCAGGGCGTCACGTGGGGCGGTGTCCTGGAGGCCGTAGCGGGCGGCTTCGGCGTACGAGCCGGCTGGCAGGCGGGTGCTGAGGTGGTTGACGGAGAGGTGGTGGGCTACTGCTTGCTGACGGGTCAGCTGGAGGGGCATCGGCGGCATTCTCGGCTTGTCGGGGTGGCGAAGTAGGGTGAGCGCCTTATGTCTGATCTTCGTGATTTTCCTGATGCTTCCTTCTCCGGGGTGCACCACGGGCCGCTGCAGGCCGGTGAGTGGATCACCCTGTCCGACTCCAAAGGGCGCCGGCACTCGGTGTTCCTCGAGCGCGGGAAGATCTTCCACACCACCAAGGGCGGGATCGAGCACGACGAGCTGATCGACGGCCCCGACGCGGTGACGATCCGGTCCAAGGGCGGGGTCGAGTACCTCGCGCTGCGGCCGTTGATGGCGGACTACTCGGTGTCGATGCCGCGTGGTGCCGCGGTGATCTACCCCAAGGACACGGCCCAGATCGTGACCATGGCCGACATCTTCCCGGGCGCGAAGGTGGTCGAGGCCGGCGCCGGGTCGGGCGCGCTGACCACGGCGCTGTTGCGGGCGGTCGGCATCCATGGGCAGGTGATCTCGTTCGAGCGCCGCGAGGACTTCGCCGAGGTGGCCCGCAAGAACGTCACCGGCTTCTTCGGCGCCGAGCACCCGGCCTGGACGCTGCACGTCGGCGACCTGGTGGAGTCGCTGGAGGAAGAGGACGTCGATCGGATCGTGCTCGACATGCTGGCCCCCTGGGAGTGCATCGACGCCGCTGCGGGTGCCCTGGTGCCGGGTGGGGTGTTCTGCGCGTACGTGGCCACCACGACCCAGCTGAGCCGGGTTGTGGAGACGCTGCGGGCCCATGGCGAGTTCACCGAGCCGCGGGCCTGGGAGTCGCTCGTGCGCGACTGGCACGTCGAAGGGCTGGCGGTCCGTCCTGGCCACCGAATGCAAGGCCACACGGCCTTCCTGGTCACGGCTCGACGGATGGCGCACGGCGTCCAGGCGCCGCGGAAGAAGCGCCGGCCGGCCCCGGGCGCGTACGGCGACGACTATTCCGGGCCGCGCAAGTCCGATACACCCACCGACACGCCGGGCACAACCGATTCATCCGCAACCGACACGTGATGGGATTCAGCTTGCTCGGCGTGCTTTTCTGGGTAAGGTCCATAGGGTCGAGCCCCACATGGTGAGGTGATGATCGTGGCTGGAGACGAGAGTCCTACCGCGGCAGAGCTGCGTAACCAGGTCCGTTACCTGGAGGCCGAGGTCGCAGCGTTGCGGCGGAGGTTGTTGGAGCACCCGGCGGACAGCCGGTCGCTCGAGAGCAGACTGTCCGAAACCCAGGCGTCCTTGTCGAGTGTGACCGCCCAGAACGAGCGGTTGGCGGAAACACTGCGCGAGGCCCGAGAGAAGATCATCGCCCTGAAGGAGGAGGTCGACCGGCTGGCGCAACCGCCGTCCGGTTTCGGTACCTTCCTGGGCCGCAACGACGACGACACGCTGGACGTGTTCACCGGGGGCCGCAAGCTCCGCGTCGCCGCGAGCCCGTCAGTCGACCTGGACGGGCTCCGGCTCGGCCAGGAACTGATGCTGAACGAGGCGCTGAACGTGGTCGAGGCCTGCGACTTCGAGGTCGTCGGCGACGTGGTGATGCTGAAGGAGCTGCTGGCCGACGGCGAGCGGGCACTGGTGATCGCGCAGGCCGACGAGGAACGCGTCGTCCGGCTCGCCTCGCCGCTGCTCGACATCGCGCTGCGGACCGGCGACTCGCTGCTGCTGGAGCCCCGCTCCGGCTATGTCTACGAGAAGATCCCGAAGTCCGAGGTCGAGGAGCTGGTGCTCGAAGAGGTCCCGGACATCGACTACACCCAGATCGGTGGTCTGGCCGGCCAGATCGAGGCGATCCGGGACGCGGTCGAGCTGCCGTACCTGCACAAGGACCTGTTCCTTGAGCACGAGCTCAAGCCACCGAAGGGTGTGCTGCTCTACGGCCCGCCCGGCTGCGGCAAGACGCTGATCGCGAAGGCGGTGGCGAACTCGCTGGCCAAGAAGGTCGCCGAGCGGACCGGGGTGGCGGAGCAGAGGTCGTTCTTCCTCAACATCAAGGGCCCCGAGCTGCTGAACAAATACGTCGGCGAGACCGAGCGGCACATCCGCCTGGTCTTCCAGCGGGCCCGGGAGAAGGCCTCCGAGGGCATGCCGGTGATCGTGTTCTTCGACGAGATGGACTCGCTGTTCCGCACCCGCGGCTCCGGCGTCTCCTCCGATGTCGAGAACACCATCGTCCCGCAGTTGCTGAGCGAGATCGACGGTGTCGAGGGCCTCGAGAACGTCCTGGTGATCGGTGCCTCGAACCGTGAGGACATGATCGACCCGGCGATCCTGCGGCCGGGCCGGCTGGACGTGAAGATCAAGATCGAGCGGCCGGACGCCGAGGCGGCGCGCGACATCTTCTCGAAGTACCTGACGACGACCCTGCCGCTGCACGCCGAGGACCTGAGTGAATTCGGTGGCGACCGGGCCTCGTGCGTGAACGGGATGATCCAGCGCACGGTCGAGCGGATGTACACCGAGGCCGACGAGAACCGCTTCCTCGAGGTCACCTACGCCAACGGTGACAAGGAGGTCCTGTACTTCAAGGACTTCAACTCGGGCGCGATGATCCAGAACATCGTCGACCGGGCCAAGAAGATGGCGATCAAGGCCTTCCTGGACGACAAGCAGAAGGGCCTGCGGGTGCAGCACCTGCTGCAGGCGTGCGTCGACGAGTTCAAGGAGAACGAGGACCTGCCGAACACGACCAACCCGGACGACTGGGCCCGGATCTCCGGCAAGAAGGGCGAGCGGATCGTCTACATCCGGACGCTCATCTCCGGCAAGCAGGGCACCGAGCCGGGCCGGTCGATCGACACGGCCACCAACACGGGTCAGTACCTGTAACCAGCTCCAACCGCAGCCGCCCCGGTCCGCGATGTCGGACCGGGGCGGCTGTTGCGTTGGCCGCCCGGTCGTGCTTTCTTAGGCTCCAAGGGGAAGGGCCTGGGGGAGGGCTACAGGGGGTGGGCGAGCATGCCCAGGTTCAGCATGTCCGGGATCGTTCAGCAGGTGGCGCGGGCCGACTGGCTCAGGCCGTTCCTGACCGGGTTCTTCATCGACGGCGTCGAGGTCACGCAGGTGATCCAGTACCGGCACGCCGCCGAGCACCTGACCGACTCGGACGATCATCGTCCGGACAACTCGATTCAGCTGGTCGCCGACAAGACGGCGTACGTGCGGGTGTTCGTGCACGGCGTGTTCAACGATGTGCCCAATGTGCGGGCGAGCGTGACGGTGCAGAAGATGCGGTACGGGGTCTGGGTGGATGCCGGGTCGCTGGTCCAGCAGATGCCGGGGTCTGTGACAGCGCTTGCCGATCCGGACTATGCGACCGAACGCGGGTCGCTGGCGAACAGTCTCAACTTCGTCATCCCGGCTGCTCAGATGCGTGGGACGTTCCGGCTGAAGGTGTCCGCGGTCAGCGGCCGCCAGGTGGCGGAGTACACGCAGGTGGTGAACGCGAGCCTGCTCCAGACGCTCAAGGTACGGATGATTCCGGTCCACTATTCGGGCGACGACATCGCGGGCAACCACGTCGACCTGCCGGCGCCGTCGCTGGCCGACCTGCAGTCGACGGTACGGCGGACGCTGGACTGGTACCCGGTCTCCAAGACGCCCGAGCTCTCGGTCGCCGGCCAGATGAACTGGTTCGTGCCGCTGACCGGCGGCATCGTCAAAGGCAAGTGCCCGGACGTCTGGAACAGCTTGCTGGCCTGGCTCTACCTGGTGAAGATGGCCGACGGCAACAAGCCCGGCTGGCTGTACTACGGGATGCTGCCGAGCGCGATCCCGCGCGACGGTACCGGCGGTTGCGGAGGCGGTGGAGCCGGACTCGGCGCCGGGCCGGTCGGGTCCCAGGAAGCGATGGGCCACGAATTCGGCCACGTGCTCGACTTCAGGCATGCACCGTGCGGACTGACCAACGATCCCAAGGTCGACCTGAACTATCCGGCGTACGAGCCGTACGACTCGGAGACCAGCAAGATGGCGTCGATCGGCGAGTACGGCTTCGACCTGGCCGGGCCGACCATCATCTCGCCGGCGGTCGGGCGCGACTTCATGTCGTACTGCAATCCGCGGTGGCCGTCGCTCTATCAGTACCAACGGATGCTGCAGCATTCCGCGCTGAACCCGACCTGGATCCCGGGGCCTGGTGACATGCGGCCGCCGAATGTGGAGCTGGATCTGGACGGGCCGATCCCGCACTACATCCCGGACCCGCCGCCACCGTGGGTGGTCGATCTGCAGAGTCCGGTGCTGACGTTGATGGTGTTCGGGCGGCTGGTCGACGGCCAGATCGAGGTCGAGCACGTGCTGACGCTGGAGACGACTGTCGCGGCGTTGGGGAGCAGTCTTCCGGGGACGCGGCTCGATCTGATTGACGACGTGGGGCGGATCGTCGCTACTGCGCCGGTGCAGGTGGTCGAGACTGCCGCGTGTGGGGATGGGCAGGGCGGCTGCGGCGGATGCAGTGGAGGTTGCGGTGATCCAGCGAGTTCCGGAGTGATCTGTGCGGTGATACCGGAGCCGCCGCGAGGCTCTACGTTGCGGATCGTGCGGGACGAGGAGGAGACGTGGATCCGGGAGCCTGCTGGTGCTCCGCCGCGAGTAGAGGGCCTGCAGGGCGCTGTGGAGGGTGACTGGGTGCGTCTGACCTGGCAGGAGGAGGTGTACGCCGAGAAGGTGCTCCGGCTGCTGCGCTGGTCGGCCGACGAGGGGGAGACCTGGCAGGTACTCGCCGGTGCGCTCGATGCGGGCGAGGCGACCGTACCGGTGGCCCCACTGCAGGCTGGGTCGGCGCTAGTGCAGGTGATTATCTCGGACGGCTTCGACACGGCAGTGAGCGAGTGGACGCGGCTCGACGTACCCAGACGACCACCGGAGGCCTCCATCCTCGCACCGGCGTCGGGGGCGACTGTGCGGGCCGGTTCGTTGGTACGGCTGTGGGCACTCGCCACGGACTGCTTCGGCCGGCCGCTGGCGGATGAGCAGCTGCACTGGGAGTTGGACGGGCAGCGCGTTGGTACCGGCTCTGAGGTCTTCGCGGACCTGATGGACTTCGAGGGCGACCACCGGGCGGTGCTGGTCGCCGACGACGGCAACGGCCGGGTGGAGGTCGTGTCGGACTTCTGGGCCTCCGGTGACGGGCGGGTGCCGCATCGCCGCCGGTGATCGTCAGAGGGGCGGGTAGGGGGTTTCCCCGATAGGCAGCGACCTGCTCGCGTCGTACCTTGACGGGTATGGCGACGGACGAGATTCGCAAGGACCTGCGGGCCGCGGTGGCGGCACGGCAGGAGCTGGGGCCGGAGTACGAGCTCGAGGTGATAGAGGGGTTCCTCTCGAAGCTCGATGCGCACACCGCCCAGCATCTCGCCACGCCGCCGGTGCAGGCACCGAAGCCGAGCCGCGAGGGCGACCCCGGTGGGCTCGCCCTCGCGATCGTCTCGGTCACCGCCGGCATCCCGATCACCGCCATCGCCGCGGCCCAGGAAGGCGCCTTCGCCATCGTCATCTGCTGGGGCGGCCTGGTGGGTATCAACCTCGCTCGCTCGATCTCCCGCTTCATCGGCCGCCAGCACTAGTACCGCAACGGCACCGGGTTTCCGCTGGAGTCGAAGGCCCGGAACTCCTCGCGCTGCTGGGCGCGGGGTGTTGCGCCGGTGTCCACGACGCTCTGGGTGAACCCGAACCCGTCGGCGACCGCGCCTTCGGTCCACGGACCCGCACCGCCGGTCCAGACGAACCGGGACTCGAGGCGGGCGATCCCAGGCCGGACCCGCATCAAGGATGTGCCCACCTCTGCTCCGGCGTTGCTGCTGCGCGGACCATCCGGGGGCAGCTTCCCGGACGGGCCGACCCGGCCGGGCGGGATGGACGGCGGCCTGACGGCCGTCGTGCGGTCGATGATCAGGATGCCCTGGGCGGCGGTCGGGATCTTGGCGATCTCACTCTCCTCGTGGCCCGTGGCCACGGGAACCGGCGCCAGGCAGAACGACAGCGGCGGGTGACCCGTCGGTCTCGGCGCAGGCTCGCGCACCAGCACGATGGTGCCTGGGGTGTCTGCGGGCCCGCCCTCTCCGAACACGCGGCGGCTCCACACGGTCTGCAGCGGCCGGCTGTGCGGGATCATGCAGTCCTTGATCGCCGCCTTGACCTGCTGGGGAGTGGCCGGGCCGAGGTCGCGGTTGACGATGCCGGGGTCGCCGGCCGGCGGTACGTCGGGCTTGCTCGAGCCGCTGTGCTGGTCGACGGCTACGAGCGTGCCGGCGACTACCGCGAATGTCGCGGCGACGGCGAGGGCAGGAACGGCCCAGCGGCGGATGCCCTTGGACGGTGGGCGGTTGGTATCCATCACGCGGTTGCGCAGGCGGCTGCGCTGGGCCGGACTGAGCGGCGGTACGCGCGGCGGCTCCAGTCGGGTGTTCATGAGGTCTCCTCGGAGAGCGCGTCGCGGTCGAGCAGGTCGGGGAAACGACGGCGGGTGCGGTGGAGGCGGGCCTTGACGGTGCCTAGGGGGACGCCTAGGGCGTCGGCGGCTTCCGCTTGGGTGAGGCCGGCCCAGACGACCAGTTCCAGGGTTTCGCGTTCGTGGCGGGGGAGTTTGGCGACCGCCTGGCGGATGCGGGACATCTGGCGCTCGTCGTCGAGTCTGCGAGCTACGTCGGCGGCGTGGTCGGACCCTTGCGCGGGGTCGGGCAGGCGGTCGAGCAGGTTGCGGAAGCGGGCGGCTGTGCGGGCCAGGGTGCGGCACTCGTTACCTGCGACGACCAGCAGCCAGCCACGGGCGCTCGGAGCGGTCAGCGGGCCTGGTGGGTTGCGCTGGAAGCGGCGCCAGGTGTTGAGGAACGTGGTCTGGACGACGTCCTCCGCGGTGTTCCACGAGGCGGTACGCCGGAACGCGAAAGCGTGCACATCGTCCGCATAGCGATCGAACAGCTCGCCGAGGGCGTGTCGGTCGCCTTGCCGCAACCGGTCCCACAACTCACGGTCCGGTGGGCTCCCTGCGGATCCGGTCGCCATGACGGGCTCCGTCTCGTCGGTCAGGATGTTCTTCACACCGGGGAGTGACCGCTCGGTCCGCCGATGGTTGCATCACAACCGGGTCAGGATCTCCGCGAGTCCGCTCTCCACGTCGTCCGGCAGGTCGAGCAGGAGGCCCCGGTGGACGCCGTACCAGGGGGCTAGGCGATGCCAGTCGAGGGCGCGCTGGCGTAGTACCGGGGTTACGTCGTAGGTCTCGGCCAGGCCGGTCGCTATGCCGTCCGGGGCGTCGTTGAGGAGCCAGGACAGGTCCAGGGCCGGGTCGCCGATCTCTGCGTCGGTCCAGTCGATCACGCCGCCGATCCGGCCGTCCTGGACGAGGATGTGCTCGTCGCCGAGATCCCCGTGGACCAGTGCAGTGCGGGTGGTCGCCACGCGGGCCAGGAGTTCGAGTGCGGTCTGTCGGGCGTGGTCGGGGAGCAGCGGGACGACCTGTGCGCGGCACTCGTCCAGGAAGACCGTCTTGGCTGCAGCGGCCGTCGCTGCGTCGACGGCACCTCGGGCTGCGGCCTCGGCCGGGTCTACGGAGTGGAGAGCGCTGAGGAATTCGCCTAGTTCGCGGCCGAGCGCAGTACTGCCTTCTTCGAGTGGCCTACCTAGCAGGACGCGGTGGCGTACGCCGTACTGCGTCTGCTCGGGCACTGGGACCGGTACTGGGAGTTGCGGGGCCAGCCAGGGCATCAGGGTGGTCTCGGCCAGCAGGCGCAGGCGGACCGCCTCGCGACGCGGCTCACGGTTGAGCCACTCGCCGTCAAGCCACGCCCGGCTGTCCCAGCCGTTGTCATCGATCGTCAGCGCGTAGGTCCGGACCAGTGGGCCGAGCAGGGCGACGGTGTCCGGCATGAACGACCACTCGTCGAACTTGGCCACCAGGTCAGCCGGTGACATCCACGCGCCCCACTCGACCTCCTCCGGCTGGTGCTTCACCGGGCCGTCCCAGACGCAGGTGTACAGGTAGGCGCGGTAGCTGGTGTGGTCGTCCGCGTAGTCGCCCTCGGGCAGCCTGGTCAGCTCGACCCCGGTGATGCCCAGCTCCTCGTCCAGTTCCCGTACGACGGCGTCGTACGGATCCTCGCCCGCCGCGACGACACCCCCGGCCGCGAAGTCGTACCGATGCGGGTAGACGTCCTTGGTCGGCGTCCGGCGGTGCACGTAGATCTCACCGGCGCTGTTCCGGACCAGTACGCCGGTGGCCCCGTGGCGCAGGTTCTCGCGCCGCATCACGGAGCGTGGCGCCGACCCGCACACCCGGCCGTCGCTGTCCAGCAGAGCCACCAGTTCGTCCATTTCCGAAGTCTCACAGATAACCCTGTGGACACTTCAACGCAATTAGTCCGCCCAACCGCGTAGGCTCGATCGCATGAGTGTTCGGCGGATCATGGGGACCGAGACCGAGTTCGGCATCTCGGTTCCTGGCCAGCCCGGGGCCAACCCGATGCTGACCTCGAGCCAGGTGGTGAACGGCTACGCCCAGACGCAGCCCTTGGCGCGCAAGACGCGGTGGGACTTCGACGAGGAGCACCCGCTGCGGGACGCGCGCGGCTTCGACCTGAGCCGGGAGGTGGCCGACTCCAGCCAGCTCACCGACGAGGAGACCGGCCTGGCCAACGTCATCCTCACCAACGGCGCCAGGCTGTACGTCGACCATGCCCACCCGGAGTACTCGGCGCCCGAGTGCACCAACCCGCGTGACGTGGTGGTCTGGGACAAGGCCGGCGAGCTGGTGATCATGGAGGGCGCCCGGCAGGCCCGGCAGATCCCCGGCGCGCCACAGCTGAACCTCTACAAGAACAACACCGACAACAAGGGCGCGTCGTACGGATCGCACGAGAACTACCTGATGCGCCGGTCCACGCCGTTCGCGTCGATCGTGCGGCACCTGACGCCGTTCTTCGTCAGCCGCCAGGTGGTCACCGGGGCCGGCCGGGTCGGGATCGGCCAGGACGGCAACACCAACGGCTTCCAGATCAGCCAGCGGGCCGACTACTTCGAGGTCGAGGTCGGCCTGGAGACGACGCTCAAGCGGCCGATCATCAACACCCGCGACGAGCCGCACGCCAACCCCGACCGGTACCGCCGGCTGCACGTGATCATCGGCGACGCGAACCTGGCCGAGATCTCGACCTACCTGAAGGTCGGCACCACCTCGCTGGTGCTGGCGATGATCGAGGACGGCTGGCTGACCGACGACCTGTCCGTCGACCGGCCGGTCAACGCGCTGCACGAGATCAGCCACGACCCCAGCTGCACGCACCTGATGACGCTCAAGGACGGCCGCAAGATCACCGCCGTCCAGCTCCAGGTGGAGTATCTGGAGCAGGCCCGCAAGTACGTCGAGGACAAGTACGGCGACGACGCGGACCGGCAGACCAAGGACGTGCTGCAACGCTGGGAGAGCGTGCTCGACCAGCTGGCGACCGACCCGATGAAGCTGTCCGACCAGCTCGACTGGGTCGCGAAGTACAAGCTGCTGCAGTCCTACCGCGACCGCGACGGGCTGGAGTGGGACGACCCCAAGCTGCACCTGGTCGACCTGCAGTACGCCGATCTGCGGCCGGACAAGGGCCTGTACTACAAACTCGTCAAGAGTGGCCGGATGCAACGGCTGGTCAGCGACGAGGAGATCCGGATGGCGGTATCCCACCCGCCGACGGACACCCGCGCCTACTTCCGCGGCCGCTGCATGCAGCAGTACGCCGGTCAGGTCGCCGCCGCGTCCTGGGACTCGGTGATCTTCGACCTGCCCGGCCGTGAATCGCTTCAACGGATCCCGACGCTGGACCCGCTGCGGGGCACGAAAGCGCATGTCGGAGCCTTGCTGGACCAGTGCGACACCGCGAGTGACCTGGTTCGCACCATTACTGGGGGCGCTGCCGGGTAGGGTCGCTATAGAGGACCGGTTGGGCGGTCCTCCACAGCGGTTCTAGGAGGTGTGTGCCATGGCGAAAGACGGCGGACAGCAGCACAAGCAGCCGAAGCGCTCGTCGACCGAGGAAGAGGTCGCCGAGACCAAGTCCAGTGAGGACGTGGCCGAGCGCAAGGAACGGCTCGACGACGACGTGGATTCGATCCTCGACGAGATCGACGAGGTGCTGGAGGAGAACGCGGAAGAGTTCGTCCGCGGCTTCGTGCAAAAGGGTGGGGAGTGAACCGCTAGATGACATTCGATGCCTCCGGCCGGTTGCCGGAAGCCTTCCTGACCCCAGGTGGCTCGTCCTTCATGGACTTCCTGGCCGGGCACGCGCCCGACCTGTTGCCCGGACGGCGCGACCTGGGGGCGGGTGATTTCGGCAAGGACGTACCGCACGGCACGACCATCGTCGCCGCCATCTTCCCCGGTGGCGTCGTGATGGCCGGTGACCGGCGGGCGACGATGGGCAACGTGATCGCCCAGCGCGACATCGAGAAGGTCTTCCCGGCCGACGAGTACTCGTGCGTCGCCTTCGCCGGCACGGCCGGGCTCGGGATCGAGATGGTGCGGCTGTTCCAGGTCGAGCTCGAGCACTACGAGAAGCTCGAGGGCACCACGCTCAGCCTGGACGGCAAGGCCAACCGGCTGACCGCGCTGATCCGCGGCAACCTGCCGATGGCGATGCAGGGCCTGGCCGTGGTGCCGCTGTTCGCGGGCTACGACCACGACCAGAAGGCCGGCCGGATCTACTCCTACGACCCGACCGGTGGGCGGTACGAGGAGCTCGGCGGCTACCACAGCGTCGGTTCCGGCTCACTGTTCGCCCGGGGCGCGCTGAAGAAGCTCTACCGTCCGGACCTGACCGAGTCCGAGGTGGCGACCGTGCTGGTCCAGTCCCTGGTCGACGCGGCCGACGACGACTCCGCGACCGGTGGTCCGGACATGTTGCGGCGGATCTTCCCGGTGGTCGGCGTGGTGACCGCGGACGGTTACCGGCGGCTCCCGGCCGAGGAGGTCGGCGCGATCGTGGACACCGTCATCGCCGCCCGGCACGAGCGTCCCGACGGCCCGTCCGCGCCGCTGACCTGACCACCATCGACTGATAGAGGACGACACCCCAGATGAGTACGCCGTTCTACGTCTCGCCCGAACAGTTGATGCGGGACCGGGCCGACTTCGCCCGCAAGGGCATCGCCAAGGGGCGCAGCGCGATCGCGCTGCAGTACGCCGACGGCATCCTGTTCGTCGCCGAGAACCGGTCCCCGGCGCTGCACAAGGTGGCCGAGATCTACGACCGGATGGCCTTCGCGGCCGTCGGGCGGTACAACGAGTTCGAGAACCTGCGGATCGCCGGCGTCCGGCTGGCCGACATGCGGGGCTACTCGTACGACCGCCGCGACGTGACCGGCCGGGCGCTGGCGAACGCGTACGCGCAGACGCTCGGCGCGATCTTCTCCTCCGGTGGCGAGAAGCCGCTCGAGGTGGAGATCCTGGTCGCCGAGATCGGCGCCAGCACGGCCGAGGACCAGATCTACCGGCTCACCTACGACGGCTCGATCGCGGACGTCCGCGGGTACGCCGTGATGGGCGGCCCGGCCGAGCAGGTCGCGGAGTACGTCGGTGAGCACTACTCCGAGGGCATCTCGCTGGCGGGGGCGCTGCGTCTCGCGGTGGATGCGCTCGGCCACGACGGTACCGAGGTGAGGCAGCTCGAGCCGGATCAGATCGAGGTCGCCATCCTCGACCGGACCCGCACCCAGGTCCGCAAGTTCAAGCGGATCTCGGACGACACGCTGGCCCGGATCCTGTCCGAGTCGCGCCCGGACACCTCACCGGCCGAACCGGTCACGCACGAGCCGGAGGAGACCGTCAACGGCGGCTCCTACGAGAGCGACGCGGCCACCCCGACGGACGACGCCCCCGTGGCGCCCCCCGCCGAGGACGACACTCCGATCGCGCCGCCGGAGAACCCGGACACCGACCGCCCGCTGTGACGGACAACCTGCCGTCCGCCCCTGGCTCCACGCCGGGGGCGGACGACGTACGTCCGGGCGATCCCCAGCCGTGGGTGCTGGTGGGGGAGACGCCCGGCTACAAGGGCTTCCTCACGGTGAATGTCCGCCGCTATCGGCTGCCCGATGGACGCGAAGCGGTCTGGGACGTCTCCGGCCCCGAGTCCGGAGCGGACATCAGGGCCGGTGTGACCGTGTTGCCGCTGACCCCGGACGGCCGGATCGTCACGGTACGGATGTTCCGCGCGGGCCCCGACAAGATCGTCACCAACCTGCCCGGTGGCCTGATCGACCCCGGCGAGGATCCGGCCGACGCGGGCCGGCGTGAACTCGAGGAAGAGACCGGCTACACCTGCGAGTCCATCGAGGTGAAGGGCTGGCTCTGGGCCGGTTCGTCGTCGACCTTCCGCAAGTACGTCGCTATCGCCCACGGCTGCCGCCCGAACGGCAAGCAGTCCCTCGACGAGTTCGAGGACTGCGTCCCGGTGGAACTCACCCCGGCCGAGTTCCGCACTGATCTGCGCACCTCCGGCACGATGACCGGCACCGACGCCGCCTACCTCGCCCTCGACCACGCCGGCCTGCTCTAGCAACTCGCGCAGTAAACTCTGCGGTGGACCGCGACTGGCGCTGAGGTGGGGTACCACCGGGGAACGGTCTGATCGCTGAGCCGCGCGCCTGGGCATCCGAGTTGAGCTGTCGATGCCTGGAGGAGTGAGTCTTGAGCGCGAAGTTGATGGTTGGGACCGAGCTGGCCGCCGAGATGGTGGCGAGGGCGGGGGAGCGGGCGAAGAAGCTGGTCGAGGAGACCGGGGTGCAGCCGTGTCTGGCCACCGTGTTGGTGGGCGATGATCCGGCGTCGGCGACGTACGTGCGGATGAAGCAGAACCGGAGCAAGAAGGCCGGGATCGGGTCGCGGAGCGTGGTGTTGCCTGCGGCTACGACCACCGAGGAGCTGGTCGCCGAGATCGAGAAGCTGTCGGCTGACCCGGCCGTGCACGGGATCCTGCTGCAGCACCCGGTGCCGGCGCAGATCGACGAGCGGGCCGCGTTCGAGGCGATCGCGCCGGGCAAGGACGTCGACGGCGTGACGATGCACGGTTTCGCGGCGATGGCGTTCGGCGAACCGGGCTTCGTCTCCTGTACGCCCGGTGGCATCCTGCGTCTGCTGCAGGCGTACGACGTACCGCTGGAAGGCGCGCACGCCGTCGTCATCGGTCGCAGTCCGATCCTCGGCAAGCCGGCCGGGATGTTGCTGCTGGCATCGAACGCGACCGTCACCTACACGCACTCCAAGACGCGCGACCTGGCCGACATCGTCAGGACGGCGGACATCGTGGTCGCGGCCGTGGGCCGGGCCAACTTCGTCCGCGGCGACTGGCTGAAGCCAGGAGCCGTCGTGATCGATGCCGGATACAACGAAGGCAACGTCGGCGACGTCCACTTCGAGGAAGCCGCTGAGGTGGCCGGCCTGATCACTCCGGTCCCCGGTGGCGTCGGCCCGATGACGATCGCGCTCCTGCTGGAGCAGACCGTCGAGGCAGCCGAGGCGCTGACGAGGGCAGTATCCGAGACGGTTGCGCACCAGTTGGACCATCTGTCCTAGGGTTGAGACTGAACAAGCATTCGATCGAGGAGGCAGACGCTGTGGCGGTACGGGCGATCCGCGGTGCCACCCAGCTCGAGGTGGACGAGCGGGAGCATCTGCTCGCCCGGTCCGCCGAGCTGGTCAGGGCCGTGCTGGAGGCCAACGACCTCGAGTCGGCGGACCTGATCAGCATCCTGTTCACCGTCACGCCAGACCTGCACTCGGAGTTCCCGGCGGTGGCCGGCCGGCAGATCGGGCTGACCGACGTACCGCTGATGTGCATGCAGGAGATCGACGTCCCGCACGCGTTGCCGCGGGTGGTCCGGATGATGGTGCATGCCGACTCGCCGCGGTCGCGGGAGAAGATCCAGCACGTCTACCTGCACGGTGCCGTCAGTCTGCGCCCCGACCTGACCGGCGCCCAGTGACCGAGCTGCGCGGCCCGGTCCGCATCGTGGGCACCGGCCTGATCGGTACGTCGATCGGCCTCGCGCTGGGCCGGCTCGGTGTCGTCGTGGAGCTCGTCGACGCCGACCCGGACAACGCCCTGATGGCCGAGCGGATCGGGGCCGGTTCGCGCCTGGTCCAGATCGAGCCGCAACTGGTCGTCGTCGCCGTACCGCCGGACCACGTCGGCGAGGTCATCGTGGAGCAGCTCCAGCAGACCGACGCGATCGTCACCGACGCCGCCAGCGTGAAGTCGAAGCCACTGCACGATGCTCGTGCTCTGGTCGCGTCGCCCGAGGAGCTTTCCCGGTACGTCGGCAGCCACCCGATGGCCGGCTCCGAGCGCAGCGGCCCACTGGCCGGCCGGGCGGACCTCTTCGAGGGCGCGACCTGGGCCATCACCCCGCACGAGACCAGCGAGCCCGCCGCGGTAGAGCTGGTACGCCGCCTCGCCGAGGCCGCCGGTGCCCGCACGGTCGAGCTGTCCGTCGCGGACCACGACCTCGCCGTGGCCCGCGTCTCGCACCTGCCCCAGCTGATGTCGTCGCTGGCCGCAGGCACCCTGGTCGACGCGCCCGCCGCGCATCTCGAGCTGTCCGGCCAAGGCGTCCGCGACGTCACCCGGATCGCGGCCGGCGATCCGGGCCTGTGGACCCAGATCGTCTCGGCCAACTCGCCTGCCCTGAGCGGCTTGCTGGAAGGGATCCGCGACGAGCTCGACCGGCTGTTGATTGCCCTCGGCAAGGAAGAGGCGACCGACGAGGTGACCGCCGTACTGAACCGCGGCGTCTCCGGCGCGATCCGGGTGCCGGGCAAGCACGGCACCCCGCACATCGACCTGGTCCCGGTGCTCGTCACCATCCCCGACCGTCCCGGCCAGCTGGCCCGGTTGTTCGCGGATGCGGCCGAGTCCGGCGCCAACGTCGAGGACCTGCGGATCGACCACAGCCCCGGCCGCCCGGTCGGTGAGGTCGAGCTGTCGGTCAAGCCGGCGTCGGTCGATCAGCTGGTGGAGGTACTGACCGAGCGTGGCTGGTCCGTGCACCGGTAATCTTCGGCCCATGATCATCGCTGTTGACGGCCCGAGCGGGTCCGGTAAGTCGAGCACGGCCCGCGGAGTCGCGACCAGGCTCGGTCTGCAGTACCTGGACACGGGGGCGATGTACCGGGCGGTGACCTGGTCGGCGCTGGAGCACGGGCTCGACCTGGACGACCTGGCGGCGGTGGCGGAGCGGGCCCGCGCGGTACAGCTGTCGATCAGTACCGATCCACAGCGGGCGCAGTTCGCGGCGGACGGAGTCGATGTCACCGAGGCGATCCGGGATCCCCGGATCAGCTCCAGTGTCAGCAAGATCGCGACCAACCTCGACGTACGGGCCGAGTTGATCCGGCGTCAGCGGGAACTGATCGAGGCATCCCAGCCGACCGGTGGAGCGGTGGTCGAGGGGCGTGACATCGCCACTGTGGTGTGGCCGCACGCCGAGTTGAAGCTGCTGCTCACCGCCGACCAAGAGGCCCGGATGGCTCGGCGTAAGGCGGAGCTGGCCGAGGGTGCGGTCACCGCCGACCAGTTGCGGGACCAGATCGTCCGCCGGGACGCCGACGACTCGACCGTCTCGCAGTTCCAGGTGGCCTCCGACGGCGCGGTGGAAATCGATTCGACCCGTCTGACGTTGGAAGAGGTCATCGACGTCATCTGCCGACTGGCGAAGGAGGCTGAGGCCGCGTCACGCGACCGGGACTCATGACTGCTGACGAGCTGACCGGGCACCGAGACCTGCCCCGGACCGACGATCTGCCGGCCATCCCGCATCGGCTGGGCAGTGTCCTGCGTCACATCGTCCGGCCCTACATGCGGCGGCGCTACGACCTGACGATCCACCATGAGGAGCACTTCCCCGCCGTCGGCCCGGTACTGATCGCGCCGAACCACCTCAGCCTGCTCGACGGTCCGTTGCTCGGCGCGGTCGCGCCGCGGATGCTGCACCAGCTCGGAAAGGTCGAGGCGTTCCAGGGCGTGCAGGGCTTCCTGCTGCACCGTGCCGGCCAGATCTCGATCGATCGCTCGCAGTACGACGTACTGGCGATCCGCCGGGCGATCCAGATCCTGCGCGAAGGCCGGGCGCTGAGCGTGTATCCCGAGGGGAACCGCGGCCCGGGCGATTTCCGCCGGATCCGCGGGGGAGTGGCCTACCTCGCGATGGTCACCGGAGCGCCGATCCTCCCCGTGGCACTGCTCGGGACGCGGCAGCCAGGGGGCAATATCGAGCACTTCCCGCCCCGCGGCAGCCGGGTCGACGTGGTATATGGCGAGAGCTTCACGGTTGACCGCGTATCCTTTCCCAGGAGGCAGGTCGACGTACGCGCGGTTGCCGACCAGATCGGCGACGTGTTGCGGGCCCATGTGCAGGCGGCCGTCGAAGCCACCGGCCACCCGCTCCCGGGCGCGCCAGACCAGAAGGATCCTGATGAGTGACCTGCCCACCGGCTACGAGTTCGACGCGGAGCCGACCCACGACCGCGAAGACACCGGCCCGCTGCCGGTGGTGGCGATCGTCGGCCGGCCGAACGTGGGCAAGTCGACGCTGGTGAACCGGATCATCGGCCGCCGCGAGGCCGTGGTCGAGGACACCCCGGGCGTCACTCGCGACCGGGTCTCCTACGACGCCAACTGGGCCGGCCGTGGCTTCACGCTGGTCGACACCGGCGGCTGGGACCCGGACGCGGTCGGCATGGCTGCTTTGGTGGCGGCGCAAGCCGAGGTCGCGATCAACGCTGCCGACGCGGTGCTATTCGTGGTCGACGCTACGGTCGGGATCACCGACTCCGACGAGGCAGTGGTTCGCGTCCTGCGGAAGGCCGGCAAGCCCGTCGTACTGGCCGCCAACAAGGTCGACGACGCGCGCGTCGAGGCCGAGGCGATGAACCTGTGGAGCCTGGGCATCGGGGAGCCGTTCCCGATCTCGGCGATGCACGGACGTGGTACCGGCGACATGCTGGACGCCGTACTGGCCGCGTTGCCGGAGGCACCTGCCGAGCGGGACGCTCAACTGGGCGGGCCGCGGCGGGTCGCGATCGTCGGCAAGCCGAACGTGGGCAAGTCGTCGCTGCTGAACAAGGTCGCCAAGGAGGACCGCGTCGTCGTCAGCGAGGTCTCCGGTACGACGGTCGACCCGGTCGACGAGGAGATCGTCCTCGGCGGCAAGCAGTGGCGCTTCATCGACACCGCCGGTATCCGCCGCAAGGTGAAGAACGTGCAGGGGCACGAGTACTACGCCAGCCTGCGCACCAACAGCGCGATCGAGCGGGCCGAGGTCGTCGTCGTGGTGATCGACGCGTCCGAGCCGATGACCGAGCAGGACCTGCGGATCATGAACACCGTCGAGGAAGCCGGCAAGGCGCTCGTGATCGCCTACAACAAGTGGGACCTGGTCGACGAGGACCGCCGGTACTACCTGGAGCGCGAGATCGACCGCGACCTGGTGCAGTTCCGCTGGGCTCCCCGGGTGAACATCAGCGCGATGACCGGGCGCCACATGGAGAAGCTCGTCCCGGCCATCGAGGCGGCTCTCGAGGGTTGGCAGACCCGCGTTCCGACCGGTCAGCTCAACGCGTTCCTCGGTCGTCTCGTCGCCGCGCATCCGCACCCGGTCCGCAGTGGCAAGCAGCCGAAGATCCTCTTCGGCACCCAGGCGACCACGATGCCGCCGACCTTCGCGGTCTTCACGTCGGGCGCTTTCGAGCCGTCGTACCAGCGCTTCATCGAACGCCGCCTCCGCGAAGACTTCGGCTTCGTCGGCAGCCCCGTCCACGTCCAGATCCGCCCCCGCGTGAAGAAGCCGAAACGCTAGGACCCCTGGTCAAACCTGGTCTCCGAATGGGGTAAGGTTTACCCGCTTGCTCCTGTTGGGCAGGCGAATTCGGGCTGTAGCGCAGTTTGGTAGCGCATCTGGCTGGGGGCCAGAGGGTCGCAGGTTCAAATCCTGTCAGCCCGACCGAAAAGTGGGGCACCGATTCTGTCGGTGCCCCTCTTTACTGTCTCCCCATGAACACCATCGGGGACAAGCGCGGCTGGGGCGATGCCCAACTGCGGAAGGCGGTTGAGGACAACACTTCCTGGCGCGCGGTCGCCCGTGCCCTCGGACTGAAGGACACTTCGGCAGGCGTGATCCGCACGATCAAGCGGCATGCCGTCAGACTCGAGCTGGAGACCGGACACTTCACCGGACAACGCCGGTGGACCGACGGTCAGCTTCGGCAAGCGTTGCTGGGATCGACCTGCTGGAGCGAGGTCTTCGTCAGCCTCGGGATCTCCGACAGCGGTCAGGACCGGGTGCGGATCAAAGGTCACGCCGTGCGGCTCGAGCTGGACTGCAGCCACCTGAAGACGCCGCATCGGGCGTCGATGGCGGGTGAGGTGTTCGATCTGCCGGTGCGGCCCGAGCTGCTCAGTGCCGCGGCGCCCGGTATCGCGATGGCGTGGTTCGCGATGCGAGGGTGTGCGGTTGCGTTGCCGGTGGAGCCGCAGGTGTATGACCTCCTGGTGACCACGGCGGCGGGTGTGCAGCGGGTTCAGATCAAGACCTCTGTACGGCCGAACGGCAAGGGGCGGTGGAGCGTCGGGATCGGGCGGCGGCCGTACACGCTCGACAAATCAGCCTCGAAGATGCCTTACGATCCCGACTCTCTCGACCTGTTCTTCATCGTTCTGGGCGACGGCAGCATCTACGTGATCCCGAGCTCTGTGCTGGCCGGGCGAACCGGGATCTACGTCGATTCCTACCTGCCCTATCGGGTGGGTGACGCCGCCGGCTTGATTGCGGGGTAATGATGTAATCAGGAGGTGGCGAGGTGATGGATGACGACGTGCTGGACGCGTACTCGCGGGTGGTGTCGGGAGTGGCGGAGTTGCTGATTCCGCGGGTGGCCAGTTTGCGGGTGAAGGGCCGGCGTGGGGAGTCGTCGGGATCGGCGGTGGTGTTGACGGGGGACGGGCATCTGCTGACCAACGCGCATGTGGTTGGCGACGGGAGTAGCGCGACGGCGGAGTTCGCCGATGGTACGGCGGCGCAGGCGCAAGTGATCGGGGTGGATCGGTTGTCGGACCTGGCGGTGTTGCGCGCTGATCGCGAGATCCCCGATCCGCCGGAGTACGGGGACGCCGACAAGGTGAAGGTCGGCAATCTCGTGGTGGCTGTGGGCAATCCACTCGGGCTGGCGGGCAGCGTGACGGCTGGAGTGGTGAGTGCACTCGGGCGATCGCTGCCGGTCCGGTCGGGGACGGCGAGCCGGATCATCGAGGACGTGATCCAGACCGACGCGGCACTCAACCCGGGCAACTCCGGGGGAGCGCTTGCCGACGGCAACGGCCGGGTGATCGGGATCAACACGGCGGTCGCGGGCATCGGTCTCGGGCTGGCCGTGCCGATGAATCCGACGACCCGGCGGATCATCTACTCGCTGCTGCACGACGGCCGGGTTCGCCGGGCGTACCTCGGGCTGGTCACCACCCCGGCCCCGCTGCGCCCGCAGTTGGCCGAGCGCTTCGGTCAGCGGAACGCGTTGCGAGTGGTCGAGGTCATCTCCGGCAGCCCAGCTGCCGACGCGGGGTTGAGGCAAGGCGATCTGGTGCTCGCCGTCGACGGCACTCCGCTGCGGGACGCCCAGTCCCTCCAGCGGCAACTCTTCGCCGACGCGATCGGCCGGCGTACCGAGATCACCGCGGTCCGCAACGGCGCCCTGGTCGACGTCGTCGCCGAGCCGGCCGAGCTCAGCGACTGAGCGAGGCCTTCAGCAGTACGCCGGCCCCGGGCGCCATCGGCGCCTTGGGAAAGGTGAAGTCACGGGTCACCTCGACGAACCCCAACCTCTCGTGGAGGTCGAGGGTTGCGCCGTTGCCGATATTCGCGAAGTAGTAGATCTCCCTGGCGCGCCCGGCCGTCCATCGCATCCGGTCGAGTGTGAGCAGCTCTCCGATCCCGTACCGCCGCCAGGCCGGCGCGACGATCAGGCCGACCAGGTAGTAGCCGGTCGGCGCCGCCGGATGCTCAGGCGTGAGGTTGTGGTGGAAGACGCCGCCGTAGGCGACCACCTCAGAGCCCGCGCAGGCGACCGCGACGTACCGGTCCTCTCGCTCGAGATCGTCGAGCAACATCAGCCGGCGCTTCTCCACCGGCCCGCCGGTCCGGCTGACGATCAGTTCGGCGCAGACGGCGAGATCCGCGGCGACGGCCGGCCGGACCGAGATCGCGCTCGCTGCCGCTCGGCGGGTCGAGTCGGGGTCGTAGGGCGCGAATCCGTTCATGAATGCAGAGCCTAGGTCGCAGGGCGATCGAGGGCCGTTGCGGAGATGGGCAACTACTTTCAGTGGGAGTAGTGTCGCGGGCAGTTAGCTACCCGGACCGCCCCCTGGAGGCTGCCATGCGTCGTCGTACCTTGCTGGGCTCGATCGTTGCCGCTCCGTTGGGGGCGGCGGTGCTCGGTCAGACAACGCCGGCCGCCGCGGCCGCGAGCAGTATCGATCCGCGCGTCGACTGGGGAGCGTGGGAGGGCTGGGGGACGTCGCTGTGCTGGTGGGGCAAGGCGCACGGCAACCGCGACGACCTGGCCGACGTGTTCTTCACCCGGAACACCGTGAACTACCAAGGGACCCAGTTGCCGGGGCTCGGGCTGAACATCGCCCGCTACAACGCCGGCGCCTGCTCGACCAAGCCGATCAACGGCGAGTCGATGGTCCGCTCGCCCAACATCGGCGACCCCCGGCAGATCGACGGTTACTGGCTCGACTGGTTCAGCGCGGACCCGTCGTCGGCGAGCTGGAACTGGTACGTCGACAGCGCCCAGCGCAACCTGATGTGGAAGGCGCGCGACCGTGGCGTCAACCGGATCGAGCTGTTCTCCAACTCACCGATGTGGTGGATGTGCCAGAACCACAACCCCTCCGGTGCGGCCAACGGCGGCGACAACCTGCAGAGCTGGAACCACCAGCAGCACGCCGTGTACCTCGCCACTGTCGCCCGCTACGCCCACGACCACTGGGGTGTCGACTTCACCTCGGTAGAGCCCTTCAACGAGCCGGACGGCAACTGGTGGAAGGCTGACGGCTCCCAGGAGGGCTGCCACTTCGAACCGGCCACCCAGCGCCCAGTGATCAACTACCTGCGCGCAGAGCTGAACTCCCGCGACCTGGGCTGGATGCCGATCGCAGCGTCCGACTCCTGGGGCTATGACTCGGCCCTGTCCACTTGGAACAGCTTCGACAGCACTACCCGCGGCAACGTCGGCCGCATCAACGTGCACGGCTACCAGCAGGGCGGTGGCCGCCGGGACCTCCTGTACTCCGCTGCGAAGGCCGCCGGCCGCAAGGTGTGGAACTCGGAGTACGGCGAGAGCGACGCCACCGGGATGAGCCTGGCCAGCAACCTCAACCTCGACTTCCGCTGGCTGCACCCGTCCGCTTGGGTGTACTGGCAAGTGGTGGACGGCGGGGGCTGGGGCCTGATCGATGACCTCGGTGGGGGAGTCACGGGCGAGGCCAACCCGAAGTACTACGTCCTGGCCCAGTACGCCCGCCACATCCGCCCCGGCATGCGCATCATCGACGGCGGCAACGGCAACACCATCGCGGCGTACGACCCCTCCGCCCGCAAACTCGTCATCGTCGCCACCAACTACGGCACCGCCCAGTACCTCGACTTCGACCTGGCCAAGTTCACCAAGCCCTCCACCGACGGCGCCGCCATCCCACGCTGGTCCACCATCACGGGTGGCTCAGAGCGGTACCAGTTCCACCAGGACACCACCATGCACGGCACCCGCTTCTGGTCCTACTTCGAAGCGAACACCATCCAGACCTTCGAGATCCCCGACGTCACCCTCTGAGGCAGACTCAGCCCCATGGACCTCACCGACGGCTGGACATTCGAGGCAATCGTCCAAGAAGGCGCCCCAGTCGACCTGGCAGGCGCCAACCCATGGAGCGCCGACTGGGTCTCGGTAACAGTCGGCAACATCACCGTCGAGCACCCGTCGTACCCGGGACAACTACACAACCTGTCCGTCTACAAGCTCGCCGGCCAGAATCCATCGATCTTCTTCGCAGCCGGCGAGCTCTCGAACGGCGCCTGGGCCTTCTACCTGCCGACCAATCCGACCCGCGAGTTTCTCGCCCGTCACCGCGGCTAGCGAGGAATCACCAGCCGCGAGCGCGCCATTCGCCGAGGTGGGGGCGTTCGGTGCCGAGGGTGGTGTCGGCGCCGTGGCCGGGGTAGACCCAGGTTTCGTCGGGGAGGCGGGCGAAGAGTTTGGTCTCGACGTCGTGGAGGAGGGAGTCGAAGTTGGCTTTGACGCCTCTGGTGTTGCCTACGCCGCCGGGGAAGAGGGAGTCGCCGGTGAAGAGGTGCGGGGGACCGGTGGGGTCGTCGTAGAGGAGGGCGATCGAGCCGGGGGTGTGGCCGACCAGCGTGATCACCTCGAGGGTGAGTTCGCCGAAGTGGATGCGGTCGCCGTCGGTGACGGGCTCGTCGGTGGGGACCGGGATGCCTTCGGCGTCGTCTCGGCCGGCGACGGTGGTGGCGTTCGTACGGGCCACCACCTCGGCCAGCGCCTGCCAGTGGTCGCCGTGCTGGTGGGTGGTGATGACACGGCTGATGCCGCCCTCGCCGATCACCTTGAGCAGGGTCTCGGCCTCGTCGGCGGCGTCGATCAGCACCTGCTCGTCGGTGAGCCGGCTGCGCAGCAGGTAGGCGTTGTTGTTGCCCGGACCCACGGCGACCTTGGTGATCATCAGCTTGGCCAGCTCGTGCGTCTGCGCCGGCCCACCGACGTGGACGTTGCCGTGATACTCCGTCATGCGCTCTCCTCGGTTCATCCCCAGGGCGGTGCCTGCGGCACGTCGCCACCCAGCTCACTACCGTCGCTCCGGCCGAGCACCCAGCTCAGCAGAGCGGCGCTGCCACCAGTGAGGATCCTTGCACCGGCCGGGGGCTCAGGCGACACCCAGGGTGAGTCCGTACTCCGCAACGCCACAGCGAACTCACTAGGCCACCTGCTGGTCGTGTAAGTGAGCAGCACGTCGCGGGACCCGACCGGTACGTCTTCGAACGTGTACCCCAGCCCCAGGTCGACGTGATGCACCTCCAGCTCGCACAGCCGTGCCGTCACTACCTGCGTCGCAGCACGGACCGCTCCACTCGGCCACGTCACCTCTGCCGTCCATGCCGCCGCCGGGAGATCCTCGAAGCGCTCCAGCAGCCGCGCCTGCGTGTCGGCGATGTCCTGGGCCTGCTCCCGCACCGGCCGGGCGGCCCCGTCAGCGATGTCCGACTCGCGCGCTTCCACCGACACGTACATTGGTTTACGGACGCCGGTACGGGCCCAGTCGCACAAGTTCACGAGCGCGTCGGCGTTGCGGGCCACATGGCTCAGTACGTGCCCGATGGTCCAGCCGGGCAGCAACGACGGCCGCAGTACTGCGTCGTCCGGTAGTTGGGTAACGGTGTCGAGCAGGCGCCGGCTCGCGGACGGTAACTCGGCGATCAGGCGGCTCGTTGGCTCCGGTGCGACCATGTGGGGACTCTATCGAATATGCTTTCGAAAGCGCCTGCGGAACCGGCGCGGAAGTTTTTGTCGGTGGGCCCGGTTAGCATCACGGACGCCCCTGGAAATCCCTCGAGAACGGCTGAGAGTAGAGCTTGTGTCTGACCGTCTGATCGTGCGTGGAGCGCGTGAGCACAACCTGAAGGACGTCTCGCTCGACCTGCCGCGCGACGCCATGATCGTCTTCACCGGGCTGTCCGGGTCCGGCAAGTCCAGCCTGGCCTTCGACACGATCTTCGCCGAGGGCCAGCGGCGCTACGTCGAGTCGCTGTCCGCCTATGCCCGGCAGTTCCTCGGCCAGATGGACAAACCCGACGTCGACTTCATCGAGGGCCTGTCGCCGGCCGTCTCGATCGACCAGAAGTCGACCTCGAAGAACCCGCGCTCGACCGTCGGCACGATCACCGAGGTGTACGACTACCTCCGGCTGCTGTTCGCCCGGGCCGGCCGCCCGCACTGCCCCGAGTGCGGCGAGCCGATCGCCAAGCAGACCCCGCAGCAGATCGTCGACCGGGTGCTGGAGCTGGACGAGGGCACCCGGTTCCAGGTGCTCGCACCGGTGATCCGCGGCCGCAAGGGGGAGTACCTCGACCTCTTCCGCCAGCTCACCGGCCAGGGCTTCTCCCGGGCCCGGGTCGACGGCGAGACGATCCAGCTGACCGAGCCGCCGAAGCTGGACAAGCAGAAGAAGCACACGATCGACGTCGTGGTCGACCGGCTCGCGGTCAAGGGCAGCGCGAAGCAGCGGCTGACCGACTCGGTGGAGACCGCGCTCGGGCTGTCCGGCGGCATCGTCACGCTCGACTTCGTCGACCTGCCGGAGAAGGACCCGGGCCGGGAGCGCCGGTTCTCCGAGAAGCTCGCCTGCCCCAACGATCACCCCCTCGCGATCGACGAACTGGAGCCCCGCTCCTTCTCCTTCAACTCCCCGTACGGCGCCTGCCCGGTCTGCTCCGGACTCGGCACCCGGATGGAGGTCGATCCCGAGCTGCTCGTCCCGGACCCGTCGAAGTCACTCGACGAGGGCGCAATCCAGCCCTGGGCCGGCGCCAACGTCACGCAGTACTTCGAGCGCCTGCTGAGCGCCCTGGCCAAGGACCTCGGCATCAAGACCAGCACCCCGTTCGCCGAGCTGCCCGCCAAGGCGAAGAAGTCGCTGCTGACCGGCCACGAGACCCAGGTCCACGTCTCGTACAAGAACCGCTACGGCCGCGAGCGGTCGTACAACACGACCTTCGAGGGCGTGATCCCGTACGTCGAGCGCCGGCACGCGGAGGCGTCCAGCGACACCAGCCGGGACCGGTTCGAGGGCTACATGCGCGAGGTGCCCTGCCTGGCCTGCAACGGCGCCCGGCTGAAGCCGATCTCGCTCGCGGTGACGATGGGTGGCAAGAACATCGCCGAGATCGGCGCGATGTCGATCGACGAGGTGCACGACTTCCTGGCCGGCATGGTGCTGTCGCCGCGGGAGATGCAGATCGCCGAGCGGGTGGTGAAGGAGATCGGCGAGCGGCTGCAGTTCCTGCTCGACGTCGGCCTGGACTACCTGGCGCTGAACCGGCCGGCCGGCTCGCTGTCCGGTGGCGAGGCGCAGCGGATCCGGCTCGCGACCCAGATCGGCTCCGGCCTGGTCGGCGTGCTGTACGTGCTCGACGAGCCGTCGATCGGTCTGCACCAGCGCGACAACCGGCGGCTGATCGAGACCCTGGTCCGGCTGAAGAACCTGGGCAACACGCTGATCGTCGTCGAGCACGACGAGGACACCATCGACCACGCCGACTGGGTGGTCGACATCGGCCCGGGCGCCGGTGAGCACGGTGGCCAGGTCGTCGTGTCCGGCACGGTCGAGGACCTGCGCAACCACCCGGACTCGATCACCGGCGCGTACATCTCCGGGCGCCGGGAGATCCCGATCCCGGCTGTCCGGCGGCCGCTGACCGAGGGGCGCGAGCTGAAGGTGTTCGGCGCGCGTGAGCACAACCTCAAGGACATCGACGTGGCGATCCCGCTCGGGGTCTTCGTAGCGGTCACCGGGGTGTCCGGCTCGGGCAAGTCCACGCTGGTCAACGACATCCTCTACACGTCGCTGGCGCGGCAGATCTACGGCGCCAAGACGATCCCGGGCCGGCACACCAAGATCTCCGGGCTCGAGCTGGTCGACAAGGTGATCCACGTCGACCAGTCGCCGATCGGGCGGACGCCGCGGTCCAACCCGGCGACGTACACGGGCGTCTGGGACCACGTCCGCAAGCTGTTCGCGGAGACGCCGGAGGCGAAGGTCCGCGGGTACCAGCAGGGCCGGTTCTCGTTCAACGTCAAGGGCGGCCGCTGCGAGGCCTGCTCGGGTGACGGCACGCTGAAGATCGAGATGAACTTCCTGCCGGACGTCTACGTGCCGTGCGAGGTCTGTCACGGCGCCCGGTACAACCGGGAGACGCTCGAGGTGCACTACAAGGGCAAGACGGTCGCGGACATCCTGGACATGCCGATCGAGGAGGCCGCGGACTTCTTCGCCGCGATCCCGGCGATCGCCCGGCACCTGACCACGCTGAACGAGGTCGGTCTCGGGTACGTCCGGCTCGGTCAGCCGGCGCCGACGCTGTCCGGTGGTGAGGCGCAACGGGTCAAGCTGGCGTCGGAGCTGCAGAAGCGTTCGACCGGGCGGACCGTCTACGTACTGGACGAGCCGACGACGGGTCTGCACTTCGAGGACATCCGCAAGCTGCTCGGCGTGCTGGGCAGCTTGGTGGACAAGGGCAACTCGGTGCTCGTCATCGAGCACAACCTCGACGTCATCAAGACGGCTGACTGGATCGTCGACCTCGGCCCGGACGGCGGTCGCCGCGGCGGCACGCTGGTGGCGGAGGGTACGCCGGAAGAGGTCGCGGCCAACCCGGCGTCGTACACCGGGGAGTTCCTGGCCGAGATCCTGCACGGTCGCGCGGCCAAGCCGAGCGCTAAGAAGGCGGCGCCCGCCCCGGCCCCGAAGAGCACGGCGGTGAAGAAGACGGCCACGGCCAAGAAGTCCGTGGCGAAGAAGACTGCGGTGAAGTCGACGGCGAGGACCGCTGCGGCGAAGACGGCTCCGGTGAAGAGCACGGCAACGAAGAAGGCCGCGCCGGCCAAGAAGGTGGCGGCCCGCAAGCGCGCCTGAGAAGGTGCTGGCAGCCCAGCGCGTCGGCTGACGCGCTGGGGCCTGACTAGTACGTTCAGAACCCCCGCATCCGGGCTGCCCGGGCGGGGGTTCTGTGCGTTATCGGTAAAGGCCGGGTGGGTGGTTGAACCATCTTGGCGACTGATCCGTGTAGCGAAGGTATCGACGACGGCCGTCACCCGGATTTGGTGCGGTCGGCTACAACAGCAAGTAAGCAAGCGTTCAACTACTTTGCCAGCAGGCTCTTGGAGGTCCAGATTCATGAGCGACGACAGAACGGCAGAACTCGCCCGGGCGATCGACACGTTGCGTGACCGGCGGGCGGTGCTCCGCGGCGCTGCGGTGGCCGGTCTCGCCGGTGTCAGCGTGCCGTTGCTCGCCGCGTGCGGTGGCAGCGACGACGCGGGTACGCCGTCCGGCGGCGGCACCACGTCAGCGCCGACCAGCGCACCGACCTCGGCTCCTTCCTCCGGTACGCCGTCCAGCGGCGGCGGGGGATCGGTCCTCGGCCCGACCAGCGATGTGCCGGTGGGGGGAGGCAAGGTGTTCGACAAGATCGTGGTGACCCAGCCGAAGGCCGGTGAGTTCAAGGCGTTCACCGCGGTCTGCACGCACGCCGGCTGTCTGGTCCGCACCGTCGAGAACAACACCATCAACTGCCCCTGCCACGGCAGCAAGTACTCCGCCGAAGACGGCAGCGTCCAGGGCGGCCCGGCCCCGGCACCGCTCGCGGCGGTCCAGGTCACCGTCCAAGGCGGCAACATCCTCGGCCCCGCCTGACCATCCCGGCGAAAGAGACCCACACCCGCTGAGCTTGAACACCCAATGGCGACCTAGGACATGCCGTGCAATGTCCAAACCCCCCAGAAGGTGTTCAAGCCCACCGGAAGCTGGCCAAACCCGCCAGATGCGGGCTCGGACACCTGACGGTGACCTAGGACATGCTGTGCGATGTCCAAACCCGCCGGATGGTGTTCAAGCCCACCGGAAGCTGGCCAAACCCGCCAGATGCGGGCTCGGACACCTGACGGTGACCTGGGACATGCTGTGCGGTGTCCGGGCCCGCCGGATGGTGTTCAAGCCCGCCGGAAGCTGGCCAAACCCGCCAGATGCGGGCTCGGACACCTGACGGTGACCTAGGACATGCTGTGCGATGTCCAAACACGCCGGATGGTGTTCAAGCCCGCCGGATGGTGTTCACGGTCGCGGGAAGGTGTTGACGGCGGCTGGTTGGTGGGTGGCTGGGTCGGGGGGACCGGCGTACAGGAGTTTGTTGGGGGAGCCGGTGCCGGGGTCGGGGAGTTTGTTGGGGGTGGTGGCGCTGAGGAGAGCGGTGGCGACGTCGGCGGGCTTGGCGTCGGGGTGCGCGCTCAGGTAGAGGGCGATGGCGCCGGTGACGTGGGGGGTCGCCATCGACGTGCCGCTCATCTTGGCGGTGGCGTCGGGTGAGGTGATGCCGACCGACTCGATGTCGACGCCGGGGGCGAAGAGGTCGACGCACTTGCCCCAGTTGGAGAAGTTCGCCTTCGCGTCCTTGTCGTCGGTGGCGCCGACCGTGATCGCCGCCGGCGCGTCGGCCGGCGAGTTGTTGCAGGCGTCCGAGGAGTCGTTGCCAGCAGCAACGGCATAGGTGACGCCGGAGTCGATCGACGCCTTGAGGGCCGCGTCCAGGGCGGCGTCGGCGTTGCCGCCGAGGCTCATGTTCGCGACCGCGGGCTTCTTCGCGTTCGCCGTCACCCACTCGATCCCGGCCACGACGGTCTCGGTGGTGCCGGAGCCGTTGCAGTCGAGCACGCGGACGCCGTAGACCTTCGCGCCCTTGGCCAGCCCGAAGTTCGTACCGGCGATGGTGCCGGACACGTGACTGCCGTGGCCCATGCAGTCGACGCCCTTCTGCCCGTCGCCGACGGTGTCGGTGCCGACCGCGGCGCGGCCGCCGAAGTCCTGGTGGGCGGCGTAGATGCCGGTGTCGATCACGTACACGCTGACGTTGTCGGCCGTTGCCGAGGGCTCGTACTTCTGGTCCAGCGGCAGGTCGCGCTGGTCGCTGCGGTCCAGACCCCACGGCGGGTTGTCCTGGTTCGCGCTGAACCGCTGGTTCTGCTGGACGAACGCGACCCGCGAGTCGCGGGCCATCTTCTGCGCCTGCTCCGGCGACATGCTCGCCGAGAAGCCCTTGATCGAGGCGCTGAACTGCCGGCGGACCTTCGCGTCGTACGACGTCGCGAGGTTCTGCGTGGTCACCCGGGTCTCCGCGGCCGAGCGCGCCCCGGACAGCACGACGATGTAGCTGCCCGGAACGGCGGTCGTGCTGTCAGCCCCGCGGACGGCTGAGGTCGAGCGGCCCGCCGCAGTCGCCGACGCCGGCTGGTCCGCTGCGGTCGACCGGGGCGGTGGAGTGGGCGAGGGGTCGTCCAGGGGGATCACGCCGGCCTGGCTGCTGGGCGCGGTGGCGAGCAGGCCGGCCATGGCGAGCGCGACGGCTGCCGTCGTACCAGCAGTGGCCCTGAACCGAGGCCAAGGCCGGGTTCGACGCGAAGACCAGCGCGGTGTTGTCACTGGGGACATGGGCGGAACTCCCTCGAGTCAGCGCGGGCCCGGTTGCCTCACGCACGGATCCTGCACGTCAACCCTGAGTGACAAGCTACGGACCGCGCCCATCCCAACCGCGGATCAAACGACCGCTATGAGACAACCCGCAACACGACCGTCGCCCGATCGCAAGGTGCGGCGTGATCTGTCGGCGCAGCGAACTAGGCTGGGTCGGTGGCTGATCCCTCCTCCTACCGTCCCGCCCCGGGGTCGATTCCCGACTCGCCTGGTGTGTACCGCTTCAGCGACGCCGGCGGGCGGGTGATCTACGTCGGCAAGGCGAAGAACCTGCGCTCCCGGCTGTCGTCGTACTTCCAGGACCTGGTCAACCTGCACCCGCGGACCCAGTCGATGGTGACGTCCGCGGCGAAGGTCGACTGGACCGTGGTGGCCAACGAGGTCGAATCGCTGCAGCTGGAGTACTCCTGGATCAAGGAGTACGACCCGCGCTTCAACGTGAAGTACCGCGACGACAAGTCGTACCCGTGGCTCGCCATCACCCTCAACGAGGAGTACCCGCGGGTGATGGTCGGCCGCGGCCCGAAGAAGAAAGGCGTCCGGTACTTCGGTCCGTACAGCCACGCCTGGGCGATCCGCGAGACCGTCGACCTGCTGCTCCGGGTGTTCCCGATGCGCTCTTGCAGCAAGGGCGTCTTCAACCGGCACCGCCAGATGGGGCGGCCCTGCCTGCTCGGCTACATCGGCAAGTGCGCGGCACCCTGCACCGGCCAGGTCAGCCAGGAGGAGCACCGCAAGATCGTCGAGGACTTCTCCGCGTTCCTCTCCGGTCAGACCGCGACGTACGTGCGCCGGCTGGAGAAGGAGATGAAGGCGGCGGCGGCCGAGCTGGAGTACGAGCGCGCCGCCAAGATCCGCGACGACCTGAGCGCTCTCGACAAGGCGCTGGCCAAGAACGCGGTCGTCCTCGGCGACGGCACGGACACGGACGTGATCGCGCTGTCGGAGGACCCGCTGGAGGTCGCGGTGCAGATCTTCTATGTCCGTGGCGGCCGGATCCGCGGTCAGCGCGGCTGGATCGCGGACAAGGCCGACGGCGACGCGACGACCGCCGACCTGGTCGAGCGGTTCATCCAGCAGCTGTACGCCGGTGACAACGCCGACGCGATCCCGCGCGAGATCCTGGTGCCGACGGAGCCCGCGGGGGAGGAGGCCCTGGTCGAGTGGCTGTCGGAGTTCCGTGGCTCGCGGGTGGCGATCCGGGTGCCACAACGCGGTGACAAGAAGGACCTGATGGCGACCGTCGAGCGCAACGCGCAGCAGACGCTCGCGATGCACAAGACCAAGCGGGCCAGCGATCTGACCACCCGCAACCTCGCGCTGGAGGAGATCCAGGCCGCGCTCGACCTGCCCGAGGTCCCGCTGCGGATGGAGTGCTACGACGTCTCCAACCTGCAGGGCACCGAGGTGGTCGCCTCGATGGTGGTCTTCGAGGACGGGCTGCCGCGCAAGAGCGAGTACCGCCGGTTCGTGATCAAGGGCGTCGACGGCCAGAACGACGTCGCCTCGATCGCCGAGGTGCTGACGCGGCGGTTCAAGCGGATGCTGGAGGACCGGGCCGGGATCCCCGAGGGGGAGGACCCGACGGCGTACCTGATCGACCCGGACACCGGAAGGGCGAAGAAGTTCGCCTACACGCCGAGCCTGGTGGTCGTCGACGGCGGCCCGCCGCAGGTCGCGGCCGCCCGGCAGGCGATGGACGAGCTCGGCCTCGGCGACATCCCGGTCTGCGGCCTGGCCAAGCGGCTCGAGGAGGTCTGGCTGCCCGACGACGAGGACCCGGTCATCTTCTCCCGTACGTCCGAAGGCCTGTACCTGTTGCAGCGGCTGCGCGACGAGGCGCACCGGTTCGCGATCACCCATCACCGCAATCGCCGGTCCAAGTCGATGGTCGAGAGCGTGCTCGACGAGGTCACCGGGCTGGGCGAAGTACGGCGCAAGACGTTGCTCAAGCATTTCGGGTCGCTGAAGAAGTTGCGCCAGGCCACCGTCGACGAGGTCGCCGAACTGCCCGGTTTCGGGCGCCGGACGGCCGAGTCGGTGGTACTGGCAGTGAACTCCGCGGCAACGAAGGCCGACACTTCCCGGGCACCGTCGGTCAACACCGCGACGGGCGAGATACTGGACGACGACGGGCCGGAGCTCACCGGCCTGCGCCACGGGGACCCGAACGGGGAGAACTGAGAACTGATGGACGAGTCGAGCGGCAATCTCATCATCGTGTCCGGAATGTCCGGCGCGGGACGGAGCTCGGTCGCGGACGTGCTGGAGGACCTCGGCTGGTTCGTGGTCGACAACCTGCCACCGATGTTCCTGACCACGATCGTCGAGCAGATCGTCGGCACCGGCGCCTCGCCGCGGCTGGCGATCGTGGTGGATGTGCGGACCGGGATGTTCTTCGACGAGCTGGGCTCGGCGATCCAGGACCTGCGGACCAAGGGCTACCGGCCGGTGACGCTGTTCCTGGAGGCCTCCGACGACGTGATCGTGCGCCGGCAGGAGAGCGTCCGGCGGCCGCACCCGCTGCAGGGTGAGGGCCGGCTGCTGACCGGGATCCAGCGCGAGCGCGAGCTGCTCGGCGACATCCGGGCCGGCGCCGACATGGTGATCGACACCTCGAACCTGAACATCCACCAGCTCGCCGCGAAGATCGTGAACGCCTTCGGCGACGAGGACAACGCCGAGCTGCGGGCCACCGTGGTGTCGTTCGGCTTCAAGTACGGGATCCCGGTCGACGCCGACGTGGTGGCCGACATGCGGTTCATCCCGAACCCGTACTGGCAGCCCGACCTGCGCCCGATGACGGGCCAGGACAAGCCTGTGTCAGACTTCGTGCTCGGTCATCCGCTGGCCCAGCAGTTCCTGCAGAACTATGTGGACGTGCTGGACACGCTGCGGACCGGTTATCTGAACGAGGGCAAGCGATTCGTCACGGTCGCGATCGGCTGCACCGGCGGCAAGCACCGGAGCGTCGCGATGGCCGAGGAGATCGGCAAACGGCTGCGCGAGAAGGGCTCACCGACGTTGGTAGTGCACCGGGATCTGGGGCGGGAGTGACGCGAGCTCCACGGGTAGTCGCATTGGGTGGCGGGCACGGGCTCGCCGCCTCGCTGTCCGCACTGCGTCAGGTCACCGACCAGCTCACCGCCGTTGTCACGGTCGCCGACAACGGCGGTTCGTCGGGCCGGCTGCGCAAGGAGCTCGGCGTACTGCCACCCGGTGACCTGCGGATGGCGCTGGCCGCGCTGTGCCGCGACGACGAGTGGGGCCGCACGTGGGCCGACGTCCTGCAGCATCGATTCCGTAGCGACGGCGAGCTGCACGACCACGCGGTCGGCAACCTGCTGATCGTCGCGTTGTGGGAGCTCCTCGGCGAGGCGGTCGACGGCCTGGACTGGGTGGCGAGACTGCTCGGCGCCCAGGGCCGGGTGCTGCCGATGTCCGCCGTACCGCTGGACATCACCGCCCGGGTGATCGGACTGGACCCCGCCCACCCCGAGGCGATCACCGAGATCCGTGGCCAGGCCGAGGTCGCCACCACCCCGGGCCATGTCGTCGACGTGGCGCTGGACCCGGCCGACCCGCCCGCTTGCCCAGAAGCCCTGGTTGCCATCGCCGAGGCCGACTGGGTCGTCGTCGGCCCCGGTTCCTGGTTCACCTCGGTCATCCCGAACTTGCTCGTCCCGGCTCTGTCGCGCGGTCTCCAGGACACGAGCGCCCGCCGGCTGCTCACCCTCAACCTCGGCGAGCAGAAGGGCGAGACCGACGGCTTCTCCCCAGAGACGCATCTCGAGGTACTGGCCGCCCATGCTCCGGACCTCCGGATCGACGTGGTGCTGGCCGACGAGGAGCACGTGCCCGACCCCGGATCCTTGGCCCGTACGGCGGAATCGCTCGGCGCGGAGCTGATCGTCGCCGACATCGCCGACGACGAGCGCCACCTGCATCACGCCCCGGACAAACTGGCCAAGGTCTACCGCGAGATCTTCGGTTAGCCCACCGGAACGGCGCCCCCGGTGTCCTCGAAGACGATCTTGCCGGCGGCGTCGTAACCCGTGACCTTGCCTGACACCGGTAGCCCGCCGGGTTGCTTCTCGATGCCCCAGGTGGCGAAGCCGGGGGTGACGAGGGCCTCCCTCGGGCTGCCGGTCACCGGCCTGCCGACCACCCGGACCACCGACTCGGGCACCCTGCTCCAGGTCATCGAGATCTTGCGGCTCTTGGTGTCGGCCTCCGGGGCCGGGGGCAGCGAAGGCTGGCTCGCCAGCGTCGTCCGCCGGTAGCTGTCGTCGCCTCCGCTGGGGGACTTGCCCTTCAGCTGGCACGTTACGGCGATCGTGCGATCGGGGGAGAGGATGACGGCCTGGAACCCGTCACCCATGCCGGTCTTGAGCGGAACGCTCCACTTGCTGTTGATCGGTCCGGCCTTGTCCCCGGAAGGTGGCATGTGCTCACGCCATGTCTTGTCGCTTGGGCCGCACCGCGTGATGATCTCGGCGTCGGCCAGCGGACTGACCGACGGCGGTGGCTCGATCAGCTTGCCGCTGACGGGGTCGACGAGCTTGCCGGTCGTGACGTCCACCCGGAAGGTCTGCCCGCTGCTCCCCGCGGGCTGAGTGGCGTCGGGGCGGTCGGCCACCCAGGTACTGACTCCGGCGACCACGGCGGCCGTCGTGAGTGCGGCTGCGGTTGCGGTGGCGAGTCTCCGGGTGCGGGTGGTTCGACGGCCGCGGCGGACGATGTCGTCGACGGAGTGACGGAGCGGGCGGCCGGTGTCGTCGGCGGCCTCGGTGAGAAGGTCTTCGATTCTCATGACGGGATCCTTTCGAGGCTGACGAGGAGTTCGCGCAGCTGCGCGAGGCCACGGGCGGTCTGGCTCTTGACCGTCCCGGGGCTGATGCCGAGGACCTGGGCCGACTCCTCGATGCTGAGGTCGGCGTAGTGCCGGAGTACGACGCATGCCCGCTGGCCTGCTGGGATCTGGGCCAGCGCGGCGACCACCAGCTGCCGGGTGTCGATCGTGCCGACGGGGTCGGGCTGTGGCCGCCGCGGCTCGCCCGGCTCGGCAGTCGCTTTTTCGCGCCGCCAGGGCCGTTTGGCCTGGTCGAGCACGGCCGAGACGACGACCTTGTGGGCATAGGTGTTGAGGCCGTGCTCACGGTTGAGCTCGGGCCAGCGGCGGTAGATCCGGACCAGGGCGTCCTGGGCGGCGTCCTCGGCCCGGTGCCAGTCACCGCACATCAGGTACGCCGTACGCCGCAGCCTGCCGATACTCGCCTCCGCGAACTCGGTGAACTCCGGTTCGTCACGTCTTCGCATGCAGAGCTCCTCTCATTTCGGGAGGGGTAACGACAGGACCGGCACGAAAGGTTGCCGCAACGCGTAACACCAGCCACTTCTGACAGTTGGACCACAGGTGACCATCCACATCCATCCGAGCGGAGCGAGGATGGGGCGAGGGTCTTTGACAGGAGTGGGAGGATTCACTACATGGCGATGACAGCACAGGTGAAGTCCGAGCTGACCAGTATCCAGGTCACCAAACCCTGTTGCCGCAAGGCCGAGGTGTCGTCCGTGCTGCGGTTCGCGGGCGGTCTGCACATCGTGTCCGGCCGGATCGTGGTGGAGGCGGAGCTCGACAGCGGGGCGGCCGCGCGGCGGTTGCGCAAGGACATCGCGGAGATCTTCGGGCACCCGTCGGACGTGGTGGTGATCTCGCCGTCGGGAATCAGGAAGCAGACCAAGTACGTCGTCCGCGTGGTCCGCGACGGCGATGCGCTGGCGCGGCAGACAGGACTTGTGGACAACCGTGGCCGGCCGGTGCGGGGTCTACCCCCGGCGGTGGTCTCCGGGGCGTCCTGCGACGCCGTGGCGGCTTGGCGGGGTGCGTTCCTGGCGCACGGGTCGCTGACCGAGCCTGGGCGGTCTTCGTCGCTCGAGGTGACGTGCCCTGGTCCGGAGGCTGCGCTGGCTCTCGTCGGGGCTGCACGACGGCTGGGGATCGGTTCGAAGGCGCGTGAGGTCCGCAACGTCGACCGCGTGGTGATCCGTGACGGTGACGCCATCGGCGCCCTGTTGACGCGGCTCGGCGCGCACGAGTCGGTACTGGCCTGGGAAGAGCGCCGGATGCGCCGCGAGGTGCGTGCGACCGCCAACCGGCTGGCCAACTTCGACGACGCGAACCTGCGCCGTTCGGCGCGGGCTGCCGTCGCGGCCGGTGCTCGGGTCGAGCGCGCGCTCGAGATCCTCGGCGACGACGTACCGGACCACCTGCAGGTGGCGGGCAAGCTGCGGCTCGAGCACAAGCAGGCCAGCCTCGAAGAGCTCGGCCAGCTGCACGAGCCCGCGCTGACCAAGGACGCGGTCGCCGGTCGTATCCGTCGCCTGCTGGCGATGGCCGACAAGCGAGCCGCCGATCTCGGCATCCCGAACACCGAGGCCAATCTGACCCCGGACATGCTCGACCCGGCTTAGGACGCCCTAACCCTCCGCGGAGCGCGGAGGGCTGAAGGATTTCCCCTGGATTCCGCGCGTTTCCGGGCTTTTGTCCGCCCGATCGGTTCCGCTGAGCCATCGGCTCGGCGCATTGTGTGCGTGCCCATTCCACGGTAGGGGCCAGACCGGCTCCTCCCGTGGTTTCCGCCCCTGAGGGAGCACACACATGAAGCGCAGTTTCCGCGCGGGCCTGGCAGTTGCGGCGATCGCCGCCGTCGCCGGCCTGACAAACATCAGCGGTGTCCAAGCAGCGACGCCGACCGCCGACAAGGCCCCTTCGCCGCTCGGCGCGGCGCAGGCCAACGCGGCCAAGCTCGGCCTCGGCGGCCCGGCCGATCTCAAGGCCCGCGATGTCGTCGTCGACGCCGACGGTTCGAGCCATGTCCGCTTCGACCGCAGCTACCAGGGACTGCCCGTGGTCGGTGGCGACTTCGTCGTCCACCAGACCAAGGCGGGTGCCGTCCGGTCCACCTCGGGTGGCGCCGGTGTGCTGAACCTGTCCGTCAAGCCGGCCGTGGCCGCCTCGACCGCGCTGGCCGCCGCCAAGCAGAAGGCCGGCAAGCAGCAGCTCGTCGTGTTCGTCACCGACGCCGGCCAGTCCCGGCTGGCGTACAAGGTGACCAGCACCGGTCGCAAGGCCGACGGACAGCCGACCGGGACCGAGACCTACGTCGACGCCCAGAACGGCAAGGTCCTCGACAGCTGGAGCACCGTTCAGGACGACCTGGGCAGCGGCGCCGGCCTGTACGTCGGTACGGTCGGCCTGGACACCACGCACGGGACCAGCAGCTACTCGATGGTGGACCCGGTCCGCGGTGGCAACGCGACGTACAACGCCGGTGTGCTGTTCACCGACGCCGACAACGTCTGGGGGACCGGTTCGAACAGCAACGCGCAGTCGGCCGGCGTCGACGCGCACTACGGCATCGCCAAGACGTGGGACTACTACAAGAACGTGCACGGCCGGAACGGCATCGCCAACGACGGGGTGGGCGCGAAGTCCTACGTCCACGACGGCGCCTACGTGAACGCGTCCTGGAGCGACTCCTGCTTCTGCATGAAGTACGGCGACGGCGACCCGAGCCAGGGGATCGGCCCGCTCGTCGAGCTGGACATCGCCGGTCACGAGATGAGCCACGGCGTCACCAGCCGGTCCGCGAACCTGCGCTACAGCGGTGAGTCCGGCGGCCTGAACGAGTCGACCTCCGACATCTTCGGTACCGCGGTCGAGTGGTACGCCGCGAACGCCTCCGACACTCCGGACTACGTCCTGGGTGAGGAGATCTTCACGGACTACAACCCGGCGACGAACTACATCCGGCGGCTCGACAAGCCGTCGCTGGACGGTGCCAGCGCCGACTTCTGGTCCAAGAGCGTCGGCCGGCTGAACGTGCACTACTCGTCGGGCGTCGGGAACCACTGGTTCTACCTGCTGTCCGAGGGCAGCGGCGCCAAGACGATCAACGGGGTCGCGTACAACAGCCCGACCGCGAACGGCGTCACGGTGACCGGCATCGGCATCAGCAAGGCCGAGAAGATCTGGTACCGCGCGCTCACCACCTACCTGACCTCCCGGTCGGACTACAAGGCGGCCCGGGCCGCCAGTCTGTCCGCGGCCACCGACCTGTACGGCGCCGGGAGCACCGAGGTCTTGGCGGTCGGCAAGGCCTGGAGCGCGGTGAACGTCGTCAGCTGACGCGGTCGACGAGCGGTGACGAACCGATGGCCCTCGGGAGAAGTCCCGGGGGCCATCGGATGTTCTCAGTGGTCTGCTCGGAAGGCTACCGGGGAGTCACGGTGGTTATATGTGGACGGTACCAGTGGATCAAGTGGGCTGTTGGGCTAGTGTTTCGGGTGTAGCGGCAGTGCTCGAAAGCTAGTTTGAGGAGACGTAGTCCCGTGACCGTACGCGTAGGTATCAACGGCTTCGGCCGGATCGGCCGTAACTTCTTCCGCGCCGTGCAGGCGTCCGGTGCCGACATCGAGGTCGTCGCCGTCAACGACTTGACCGACAACCAGACCCTGGCCCACCTGCTCAAGTACGACTCGATCCTGGGCCGTTTCCCCGGTGACGTGTCTGCCACCGACACCGACATCAGCGTCGGCGACCACAGCTTCAAGGCGTTCGCCGAGCGCGACCCCGCGAACCTGAAGTGGTCCGACGTGGGCGCCGACATCGTGATCGAGTCGACCGGCTTCTTCACCGACGCCACCAAGGCCAAGACGCACGCCGACAACGGCGCCAAGAAGGTCATCATCTCCGCCCCGGCGAAGAACGAGGACCTGACCATCGTGATGGGCGTCAACCACGAGCTCTACGACGCGGACCAGCACACCGTCATCTCGAACGCGTCCTGCACGACGAACTGCCTCGCGCCGATGGCCAAGGCCATCCACGACGAGTTCGTCATCCAGCAGGGCCTGATGACCACGGTCCACGCCTACACCCAGGACCAGAACCTGCAGGACGGCCCGCACTCCGACCTGCGTCGCGCCCGCGCCGCGGCGATCAACGTCGTGCCGACCTCGACCGGCGCCGCCAAGGCGATCGGCCTGGTCCTGCCGGAGCTCAAGGGCAAGCTGGACGGCTACGCGCTGCGCGTCCCGGTCCCGACCGGCTCGGCCACCGACCTGACCGTCAACGTCGGCCGGGAGACCTCGGTCGAAGAGGTCAACGCCGCCGTCAAGGCCGCTGCCGAGGGTGCGCTCAAGGGCTACCTGCGGTACACCGAGGACCCGATCGTGTCGAGCGACATCGTCACCGACCCGGCCTCCTGCATCTTCGACGCCGGCCTGACCAAGGTGCTCGGCAACCAGGTGAAGGTCGTCGGCTGGTACGACAACGAGTGGGGCTACTCCAACCGCCTCGTCGACCTGGTCACCTACGTCGGCGCCTCGCTCTGACGTTCCTTTCCACAGCTTGCGTCCGAAGGTGACCCTGGTGTCGCTTCGGGCGCAAGCCTGTTTCCAGACAGGACAGCAAGAACGATGAAGACCATCGAAGACCTCGGCGACCTGGCCGGGCGCCGGGTGCTGGTGCGCTCCGACCTGAACGTGCCGATCAAGGGTGACGAGATCGGCGACGACGGCCGCATCCGGGCCAGCGTGCCGACCCTGCTGAAGCTGGCCAAGGCCGGTGCCAAGGTGATCGTGACCGCCCACCTCGGCCGGCCCAAGGGCAAGCCGAACCCCGACTTCACGCTGGCGCCGGTCGCCAAGCGACTCGGCGAGCTGCTGCAGCCCGAAGGCGTCAAGGTGCGGTTCGCCACCGACGTCACCGGCGACAGCGCGCAGGAGGCCGTCCAGGAGCTCGACGAGGGCGAGGTGCTGCTGCTCGAGAACGTCCGGTACGACCCCCGCGAGGAGAGCAAGGACGAGGCCGAGCGCGGCGCGCTGGCCGAGGAGCTCGCGGGCCTGGCCGACGTGTTCGTCAGCGACGGCTTCGGTGTCGTGCACCGCAAGCAGGCCAGCGTGTACGACGTGGCCGGCAAGCTCCCGCACGCCGCCGGCGGCCTGGTGCTCGCCGAGGTCGAGGTGCTGAAGAAGCTCACCGAGAGCCCGGCCCGCCCGTACGTCGTCGTCCTGGGTGGCGCGAAGGTGTCGGACAAGCTGGCCGTGATCGACAACCTGCTGGCCAAGGCCGACAAGCTGCTGATCGGCGGTGGCATGGTCTTCACGTTCCTGAAGGCGCAGGGCCACGAGGTCGGCAAGAGCCTGCTCGAGGAAGACCAGCTGGACACGGTCAAGGGCTACCTGGAGGCCGCGAAGGCCAAGGGCGTCGAGATCGTGCTGCCGACCGACATCGTGGTCGCGCCCGAGTTCAAGGCCGACTCGCCGGCCACCGTCGTCGCCGCGGACACGATCCCGGCCGACCAGCTCGGCCTCGACATCGGCCCGGAGTCCGGCAAGGCGTTCGCCGCGGAGATCGCGTCGGCCAAGACGGTGTTCTGGAACGGCCCGATGGGTGTCTTCGAGATGGCGGCGTTCGCGGGTGGAACCAAGGCCGTGGCGCAGGCGTTGACCGAGGTGGATGGACTGAGTGTGGTGGGTGGTGGTGACTCCGCGGCCGCAGTACGGCAGCTGGGCTTCGCCGACGACCAGTTCGGCCACATCTCGACCGGTGGCGGCGCGTCACTGGAATACCTGGAGGGCAAAGAGCTCCCGGGTCTGGCTGTGCTGGAAGAGGACTGACTACCTATGGCTGACAACGCTGCCCGTACGCCGTTGATGGCGGGCAACTGGAAGATGAATGTCAACCACGTCGAGGCCGTGCACCTGCTGCAGAAGCTGAGCTGGACGCTGCAGGACAAGAAGCACGACTTCGAGCGGGTCGAGGTGGCCGTGCTGCCGCCGTTCACCGACATCCGCAGCGTGCAGACGCTGGTCGACGGCGACCGGATGAAGATCGTCTACGGCGCGCAGGACATCTCCGTGCACGACGAGGGCGCGTACACCGGCGAGATCTCGGCGGCGATGCTGTCGAAGCTCGGCGTCACCTACGTGCTGGCGGGTCACTCCGAGCGCCGGCAGTACCACGGCGAGGACGACGCGACCGTGAACGCCAAGGCCACCAAGGCGCTCGCGGCCGGGATCACCCCGATCGTCTGCGTCGGCGAGGGGCTCGAGGTCCGCAAGGCCGACGGCCACGTCGAGCACTGCCTCGGCCAGGTCGACGGCGCGATCGCCGGGCTGAAGCCGGACGACGTCCGCAAGATCGTGATCGCCTACGAACCGGTCTGGGCGATCGGTACCGGCGAGGTCGCCACCCCCGAGGACGCGCAGGAAGTCTGCGCCGCGATCCGGGGCCGGCTGGAGGAGATTTCACCGGCAGTGGCCGACTCGGTACGGATTCTTTATGGGGGGTCGGTGAAGATGGCCAGTGCAGGTGGCATCATGGCCCAGCCGGATGTCGACGGCTGCCTGGTGGGTGGAGCAAGCCTCAAGGTGGACGAGTTCGCCGGTATCTGCCGTTACCTGGACCTTCAGTTAGGCTACTCCTCGTGATTCTCGCTTTCTCGATCGTCGTCATCATCTGCAGCCTGATCCTCACGCTGCTCGTGCTGCTGCACAAAGGCCGCGGTGGTGGCCTTTCCGACCTGTTCGGCGGCGGCGTCTCGTCCAGCCTGGGCGGGTCGTCGGTGGCCGAGCGGAACCTCGACCGGATCACGATCGGCGTCGGCCTGATCTGGTTCGCCGCCATCGTCGGGCTCGGCCTGCTGTACAAGCTCGGCTGAGAGGGGAGACGCTCCCGTGGCTGGTGGTGGCAGTGCTATTCGTGGCAGCCGGGTAGGCGCCGGACCGATGGGTGAGGCGGAGCGCGGCGACACCGCGCCCCGCCAGCGGGTCGTCTTCTTCTGTGCCAACGGGCACGAGACCGCGACGGTGTTCGCGGTGGAGGCGGCCGTACCGGAGGCCTGGGATTGTCCGAGGTGCGGTCTGCCGACCAGCACCGACGTCAACAACCCACCGCCCCCCACCAAGATCGAGCCGTACAAGACCCACCTCGCGTACGTGAAGGAACGCCGCAGCGAGCAGGAGGCCGCCGAGATCCTCGACGAAGCCCTGCAGAAACTGCGCGCCCGCCGCGCCCGCGGCGAGATCATCTTCTGATCCTCGCTCCCTGCCAGCGCCCGGCCCGTCACCGACGGACCGGGCGCTGACATTTCACACCTTCTCGAAAAGCTGGGACGGCCGGACGCGGCCTGCCAGTCTCTTCCGCATGCGCCCAAGAATCCTGCTGAGCACAGCCCTGCTGGCCGTCACCTTCCTGCTGACGACCGCGCTGCCGTCGACGGCGGTCACCGCGCCACCGGAGCCATTGCCACCCCAAGTCACGAACATCACGGCGTACCCGGCAGGCAAGGTTCTGACCTCCACGGGAGTGCAGAGCCTGTACGGGCCGTTCCGGATCATCAACACCCAGCGGTACTCGTGTCTCACCGACCCGGCCGGGAGCATGACCCCGGGACAGCGGCTCATCCTGTGGAACTGCAGTGGGGGCGAGGACCAGTACTGGTTCGTACGCACCGAGGACGGTCCGGCTTCGCGGATCATCAACGATCACAGCAGTCAGTGCATCGGCGTCGAAGAGGTCCGCAACAACGGCTCCTGGCTCGTCCAGCGCCAGTGCTCGGGTGCGCTCGACCAGTACTGGGACACCCCAGAGCCGAAAGGGGATCGCTACGGCGCCTTCCGGAACTACCAGAGCGGCCAGTACTTCAGCCTGGGCAACGTAGCCGGCCGCGACGGCGTTCCCGTCGTCCAGAACTATGGCTGCGCCTGCCCGGACCAGAACTGGTACTTCAGCTACTAGGGAGCGGACCTTCATGCGCGCACGAATCTTGCTGAGCACAGCTGTGCTGACTGTTGTCTGTCTGGTGAGCGGTGTGAACACTGCGGCGGCGGCGTTCTACTACGGGCCGTTCCGGTTTATCAGTACGGCGCAGCCGCAGCGGTGTGTCACCGTTCCGGCGGGGAGTACGACGCCGGGGCAGCGGTTGATTCTGTGGGACTGCACCGGTGGGCGGGATCAGTACTGGACGTTGTGGGGTGGTGAGGGGCCGGCCTGGCACATTCGCAATCACAACAGCGGGCAGTGCCTTGCGGTTGAGGAGGTCAGGAACAACGGGTCGTGGCTTGTTCAGCGACAGTGCTCACAGTCGCTCGACCAGTTCTGGGACGTTGCGGGACTGGTTGCAGCCTTCCGGAACTACCAGAGTGGTCAGTACATGAGCCTGGGCAGCGGAAGCGGCAATGGGTCGCCGGCTAGCGCGAGCCGAAGAGTTGGTTTAGTTCGGCTTGGGGGATTTGGTTGGTGGCGAAGGTGATCGTGCCGGTGGTTTGGAGTTCGGCGGCGGCTTCGCGGATGAAGGCCAGGGCGGCTCTGGCGATGCTGCCGCCCAGGCTGATTCGGGTGACGCCTGCGTCGAGTAGGGCGTGGGTGGTGAGGGTGCTGGTGCCCAGGCCGATCACGACGTTGAGGGGGCCGTCGATCTCCTTGACGAGAGTGGCGATCGAGTCGAGGTCGTTGACGCCGGGGACGTAGAGGCAGTCGGCGCCGGCCTCGCGGTAGAGGTTGGCTCGGTGGATCGAGTCGGCCAGCGACGTGGGGGAGACCAGGAGTTGGCCGTCGGTGCGGGCGGTCAGGACGAAGTCGGGGCCGGCGGCCTCGCGGGCGGCGACGATGCGGTCGACGGAGAGCTGTTCGGCGTACAGGGTGTTGCCGTCGTAGTCCTCGATGTTGCCGCCGGCCAGGCCTGCTTGCCGGGCCAGGGTGATCGTGTCGGCGACTCGTTCGGGGCTTTCGCCGTACCCGTCCTCCAGATCGCCGTTCACCGGTACGCCGGAAACCTCGGTGATCTGCTGGATGCGCTCGAACATCTGCTCCCGGGAGACCGCCTTCGCCCCGTCAGGGAGCGTGTGGTCGCCCTTGGCCAGCGAGAAGGCGATGCCTGCGCTGGTGGTCGCGATCGCTGGGAAGCCGGCCTCGGCCAGCAGTACGGCGCTGCCCGCGTCCCACGCGTTGGGCATCACGAATCCGGTGGTCGCGTCGTGCAGCTCTCGGAACGTCGTCATGCCGGCCATCGTGCCATCGGCACAGTTCGGCCCGCACCGAAGCGAAGACCCGCTGCCTGAAAGAGCAGCGGGCCTTCGGTACTTCAGTTCCTGGCGAGCTTCGACGCGGCTGCGTCGTCGATCAGCCACAGGGTCCGGTCGATCCCTTGCGGGATCGCCGCCGGCAGATCGCTGGTGCCGGACAGAGCGTCGGCGACCGCGTCCGCCTTGTCCTCGCCGGAGACCACGAACCAGGTCTCCCGTGCGTTCGCCAGCGCCGGGAAGGTGAGCGAGACCCGGGTCGGCGGTGGCTTGGGGGAGTCGAACACCGCGACCGTCGAGCTGTCCACGACGACCCGTGCCGGGTTCTCGGGGAACAGCGACGCGACATGGCCGTCCGGCCCGACACCGAGCATCAGTACGTCGAACGCCGGTACGCCGTCCCCGAACGCCGGCCCATCGCTCTCACTGTCGACAGCGCCGTCACGCGGACCAGCCGCGGCCGCCAGCGTCTCGGCGTACGCCGCAGCGGCCGCCTCAGCGCCTTGACCGCTGTCAGCGGGCATCGGGTGCACCAGCGCCTTGTCGACCGGCACATGGGACAGCAGCGCGTCCCACGCCTGCGTCTCGTTGCGCTCCGGGTCGCCCTCGGGCAGGAAGCGCTCGTCGCCCCACCAGAACTCGACTCGGCCCCAGTCGATCGCAGTACGGGCCGGTGAATCCGCCACGGCCTTGTAGACCACCGCAGCGACGCGGCCGCCGGTCAGTACGACCTGCGCGACCCCGCCGTTGCTCTGGGCGTCGGCCAGCTTGGTGATCAGCCTGGCCGCGACGGCGTGGGCCAGGCCCTCGGCGTCGCGGTTGATCAGGATCGACGGCTCGGTCATGACCGTCCTGCCACCCTCTTGCTCGTGCTCTTCTTGGCCGTCGCCTTCTTGGCGGTGGTCTTCTTCGCGGTGGCCGTCGTCTTGGCCGGCGCCGCCTTCTTGGCTGCCACCGACTTCCGGGCCGACTTCACCGCCGCGCTCGCCTTGCGGACCACTGCCTTGGTGGCGGCGGCCTTCTTCGCGCCAGGCTTCTTCGGCGCCGTCTTCCGGGTCCCGGCCGCGTGCGCCTCGAGCTCAGGCGAGGCGGTCTTCGCCGGTGTTGCCGTACGCCGGGCCGCCTTCTCGGCCGCCGTCTGCGCGGACCGGCGATCGGCCTCGCTGACGACCTTGGCCGACTCCGGCATGTTCTCCCGCTTGACCATGCACGCCAGCGTCTGCGCGTACACGTCGTCGGGGTCCAGCCGCCGCAGCTCCTCGCTCAGCAGCTCGGACGTGTTCCGCCGCTTCAGCGCCACCGGCCGGTCCGGCTGACCAGGGATGCTGAACGTCGCCACCGCACCGTCCGGCCGCGTCAGCGCGATCGGCCCGGCCGGCGTGAACATCCGTACTGCGGTAATGCCCGGCCCTCGCGAGTTCCGCTGCTCCACCGGTACGCCGAGACGGCACTGCAGCCAAGCCGCCATCAAATCCGCCGACGCGTTGCCCTTCGCCGACACCACCTCGGCCCCGGACACATTCGTCGGGTACTGGTCGAGCGCAGCAGCCATCAGCGCCCGCCACGGGGTTAGCCGCGACCACGCGAAGTCCGTGTCGCCCGGCGCATAGCCCTCGGCGCGCGCCGGGAAGTCCACCGCGGCCCGGCGACCAGCAGCCGCGTCGGTCACCCGGCGACGGCCCAACGCACCCAGCGGGTCCTCGTGCGGCACCTTCGGCCCGCCACCCGGCCACCAGACGATGACGGGGGAGTCGGGCAGCAGCAGCGGGGTGATGACCGACTCTGGCACCTTGGCGAGCTCACCGTGCAGCCGCAGCAGCACAGCCTCGCCAGGAATGCCTTCGCCGACCCGTACCTCGGCGTCCAATCCACCCGCGCCCCGGCCCGGACGCAGTATCGCCACCAGCACCCGCGAAGGGTGCTCGCGGCCGGCCTCGTTCGCGGCCTTCATCGCGTCGTGGTGGGACGCCTCGTCGACGACCACCACGATCGTGCCGACCATGCCCATCGCCGGTGAGCCGGCGTTGCGGCGGGCTCGCAGCAGCGCCGACGCGATCTCGCTGGACGTCGTGTTGGTGAGGTCGATGATCATGGCCGCCTCCAAGCGCGTCCGTCGCGGGCGAGCATCTCGTGGGCGGACGTGGGGCCCCAGGCGCCCGACTCGTACTGCTCGGGCTTGCCGTGCTCGGCCCAGTAGTTGATCACCGGGTCGAGGATCTTCCAGCCCAGCTCCACCTCGGTGTGCTGCGGGAACAACGGCGGGTCGCCGAGCAGCACGTCCAGGATCAGCCGCTCGTAGGCCTCCGGCGACGACTCGGTGAAGGAGCCGCCGTACGCGAAGTCCATGTTCACGTCCCGGATCTCCATCATCGTGCCGGGCACCTTGGCGCCGAACCGCATCGTGATGCCCTCGTCCGGCTGGATCCGCATCACCAGGGCGTTCTGGCCGAGCTCCTCGGTCTCCGTCTTGGTGAACGGCAGGTGCGGCGCGCGCTTGAACATCACAGCCACCTCGGTGACGCGACGGCCGAGCCGCTTGCCGGTCCGCAGGTAGAACGGGACGCCGGCCCACCGGCGGGTGTCGACGTCAACGCGCAGCGCGGCGAAGGTCTCGGTCGCCGAGTCCTTCGGGATGCCGTCTTCCTGCAGGTAGCCCTTGACCTTGACACCACCGGCCCAGCCGGCGGCGTACTGGCCGCGTGCGGTGTGCAGGCTGAGGTCCTCGGGCAGCTTGACCGCCGCGAGCACCTTCTTCTTCTCCTGCCGCAGCGACCACGCGTCGAAGGAGACCGGCTCCTCCATCGCGATCAGCGCGAGCAGCTGAAGCAGGTGGTTCTGGATCACGTCCCGGGCGGCGCCGATGCCGTCGTAGTACCCGGCGCGGCCGCCGATGCCGATGTCCTCGGCCATCGTGATCTGCACGTGGTCGACGTAGTGGCTGTTCCAGACCGGCTCGAACATGGCGTTGGCGAACCGCAGCGCCAGCATGTTCTGGACGGTCTCCTTGCCCAGGTAGTGGTCGATCCGGAAGACCGCCTCGGGCGGGAAGACCGACTCGACCACCTGGTTGAGCTCACGAGCGCTCTTCAGGTCGTGCCCGAACGGCTTCTCGATCACCACCCGGCGCCACGATCCCGGCGTCTCCTTGGTCAGGCCGTGCTCGTTCAGCTGCTGCACGACCTGCGGGAACAGGCCCGGCGGGATGGACAGGTAGAACGCGTGGTTGCCACCCGTACCGCGGTTGACGTCGAGCTCGTCGACCGTCTCCTTGAGCCGCTTGAACGCCTCGTCGTCGGTCAGGTCGCCGGGGACGAACCGGAAGCCCTCGGCGAGCTGCTGCCAGACCTCCTCCCGGAAGGGGGTCCGGGCGTGCTCCTTCACCGAGTCGTGCACGATCTGGGCGAAGTCCTGGTTGGTGAAGTCGCGGCGGGCGAAGCCGACCAGCGCGAAGCCGGGCGGCAACAGGCCCCGGTTCGCCAGGTCGTACACCGCCGGCATCAGCTTCTTGCGGGCCAGGTCACCGGTGACGCCGAAGATGACCAGGCTGCAAGGCCCGGCGATCCTCGGAAGCCGCCGGTCCTGGGGATCCCGCAGCGGGTTCACCGGTCCCGTCGATTCCTCAGCGAGCTCGGTCATGAGGCCTCCTGGACTGGACTGAGGAGCGAAGCGACGAGGGAAGGCCAGGAGTTCAGCCTCATGACCCGCCGAGCCGCAGACGAGGCCAAAAGCAGAGTCATGCGCCGCCAGCCTCCGATTTGTCGGGTGCGTCGAGTAGGGAGATGAGCTGCGCTACACCGGTGGCGGGGTCGGTGAGGTGCAGCCGTAGTACGGGACGGCCACGGTCGGCCAGTACGCCGGCGTCGCCCGCGGCCTGGGCCGAGATGAGCGTGCCGAAGCTGAACGGACGGTCCGGGATCTCCACGTCGGACGACTCCGAGGTGGTGATCTGCAGGAAGACACCCTGCGGGTGGCCGCCCTTGTGGTACTGCCCGGTGGAGTGCAGGAAGCGCGGTCCCCAGCCGAAGGTGACCGGACGCTGCGTCCTGCTCGCCAGCGCGGGCCGGATCGCGTGCAGCTTCTCGTCCCGCTCGGAGTCGAGGTACGCCATGACAGCGACGTACCCATCCTCGCCGAGCTGACCCAGCAGCGAGTCGAGCGCACCCGAGACGGTGTCGACACCGTCGAGCAGGCCGTCCGTGCCCCGGACCTCGATCGCGCCGTCGGTGAAGGCGGCCGCCTCCGGCTCCGGCTGAGCGTCGAGCAGACCGCGAGCGGCCTTCTTGGCGCTCTCGACGTCCGGCTGGTCGAACGGGTTGATCCCGAGCAGGTAGCCGGCCACCGCGGTCGCCGTCTCCCACAGCAGGAACTGCCCACCGAGCGAACCCGACGTCAGAGCAGTCGGTACGCCGCTGTTCGCCTTGTCGGCCAGCAGCGCGTGGACGATATCCGGCCAGTCGCTGTTGAGCTCAGGTGCGTGGACACCCTTCACCGCGACCGGCAGGACGCCCTTGCCGAGCTTGCCGGTGCTCTCCGCGATCAGCTGCTCGGCCCAGTCCGGGAACCCGACGATGTCGGAGCCTTCAGCGGCCACGATCGCCTTGTCCCGGCCACCGCTGGCAGCCAGTACTGCGCCCAGCACGAGCGCCGGGTTGTCGACGGAGTCGGCCTGGAGCGCAGGAGCCGCCTCAGCGGCCTGGTCCAGCAGCTCGGCCACGTCGGCCCCGGCGAGAGCCGAGGGAACGAGTCCGAAGGCGGTCAGCGCGCTGTACCGCCCGCCGACGTTCGGGTCGGCGAAGAAGGTCTTGCGGTAGCCCTCGTCGGCCGCCAGCTTCTCGAACGGCGAACCCGGGTCGGTCACGACGATGACCCGGGAGGCCGCGTCGATGCCCGCGTCGGTGAACGCCTTGACGAACACGCGCCGCTGGCTGTCGGTCTCGACGGTGCCGCCGGACTTGCTCGACACCACGATCACGGTGCGCTGCAGGTCACCGGCCAGCGCCCGGGCGATCACGCTCGGGTTGGTCGAGTCGAGGACCACGAGCTCCACACCCGCGGTACGGGTGATGACCTCGGGGGCCAGCGACGAGCCGCCCATGCCGGCCAGCACGATCCGGTCCAGGCCCTCGGCCCGCAGGTCGGCCTGCAGCGCCTCGATCTCGGCCAGCAGCGGCCGCGAGGTGTCGTGCAGGTCGACCCAGTTCAGCCGGATCGCGGACTCGGACTCGGCATCCGGGCCCCAGATGGTCGCGTCCTTCGCGGCGATCCGGGAGGCGATCTTCTCCGACACCAGCCGGTCGATCGTCTCGGCCCATTCGCCGTTCGCAGTGGAAACAGCCGGCTCGGTCACTTCGCGGCCGCCTTCAGCGCCGCGGTGACGGTGTTCTGCAGCTCGGTCCAGGAGACGTCGAACTTGCTGACGCCCTCGTCCTCGAGCAGCTGCACGACCTCGTCGTAGGAGATGCCGAGCTTCTCCAGGTCGGCGATCACCTTGCGGTCACCGTCGTAGTCGCCGGTGACGGTGTCGCCACGGACCTCACCGTGGTCGGCGAAGGCGTCCATCGTTGCCTGCGGCATCGTGTTGACGACGTTGCCGACCACCAGCTCCTCGACGTACAGGGTGTCCTTGTACGCCGGGTCCTTCACGCCCGTGGAGGCCCACAGCGGCCGCTGGACCTTGGCGCCGGTGGTCTCGATCTCGCGCCAGCGGTCGGAGGCGAAGACCTCCTCGAACACCTCGTAGGCCAGCCGCGCGTTGGCGATCGCGGCCTTGCCCTTCAGGGCCAACGCCGCGTCGGTGCCGATGGCATCGAGGCGCTTGTCGATCTCGGTGTCGACCCGGCTGACGAAGAACGACGCGACGCTGGCCAGCTTGGTCACGTCGTGGCCGTTGTCGATCGCCTTCTCGACGCCGCTCAGGAACGCGTCCACGACCGCCTTGTAGCGCTCGAGGGAGAAGATCAGCGTCACGTTCACGCTGATCCCGTTCGCCAGCGTCTCGGTGATCGCCGGGATGCCTTCCTTGGTCGCCGGGATCTTGACGAAGACGTTCTCCCGGCCGACGGTCGCCCACAGCTCCTTGGCCTGGGCGATCGTCTTGGCGGTGTCGCGGGCCAGGCCCGGCTCCACCTCGATCGAGACCCGGCCGTCGACACCGTCGGTGTCGTCGTACACGGGCTTGAACAGGTCGGCCGCGTCCCGCACGTCGTCGGTGGTGATCACCCGGATCGCCTGGTCGGTCGAGACGCCCTCGGCGCCCAGGCGGTTGACCTGCTCGGCGTACGCGTCGGCGTCGGAGATCGCCTTGGCGAAGATGGTCGGGTTGGTGGTCACCCCGCTGACGTGCTGGTCGTGGATCAGGTTCGCCAGGCTGCCGCTGGTCAGCCGCTGCCGGGACAGGTCGTCGAGCCAGATGGAAACGCCGGCGTCGGCGAGGTCTTTCAAACGATCGGTCATGTCCGAAGCCTCCGAAATGTTCTGTTGTGGTTGCTTAGTTGGCGGCGTAGGTGTCTGCCGGACCCACTGGCCCGGCCGCGGCACGTCCTGCCGGTACACCGCTGCCACCGAGCTCGGCTGCCGCGGCGATGCTGTCCTTCGCTGCCTGTACGACGGCTTCGGCCGTGATGCCGAACTCCGTGTACAGCTTCTTGTAGTCGGCCGAAGCGCCGTAGTGCTCCAGGCTGACACTGCGCCCGGCGTCGCCCACCAGCTCGCGCCAGCCGAGCTTGATGCCCGCCTCGACCGAGACGCGGGCCCGGACGTCGACCGGGATGACCGAGTTGCGGTACTCGTCGTCCTGCTCGTCGAACCACTCACGCGACACCAGCGAGACGACCCGGGCCTTGATGCCCTCGGCCGCCAGCGTCTTGCTCGCCTCGACGGCCAGCTGGACCTCCGAGCCGGTGCCGATCAGGATCACGTCGGGGGTGCCGTCCGTGTCTAGCAGCGTGTAGCCGCCCTTGTGCACGTTCTCCGTGGTCGCGTAGCCGTCGGTACCGCGCGGGTACGTCGGGACGTTCTGCCGGGTCAGCACCAGGCCGGCCGGGCGGTCGGTGTGCTCGAGGATGGTCGCCCACGCGGCGGCCGTCTCGTTCGCGTCGGCCGGGCGGACCACGTCCAGGCCGGGGATCGCGCGCAGAGCGGCCAGGTGCTCCACAGGCTGGTGGGTCGGGCCGTCCTCGCCGAGCCCGATCGAGTCGTGCGTCCATACGTAGGTGACCGGCAGCTTCATCAGCGCGGCCAGCCGGACCGACGGGCGCATGTAGTCGCTGAAGACCAGGAAGGTACCGCCGTACGGACGGGTGCCGCCGTGCAGGGCGATCCCGTTCAGCACCGAACCCATGCCGTGCTCGCGGATGCCGAAGTGCAGCACGCGGCCGTACTCGTTGCCCTGGAACTCCTTGGTGGCGTGCTCAGCCGGGATGAACGACGGCTGGCCCTTCGGAGTCGTGTTGTTGGAGCCGGCCAGGTCGGCCGACCCGCCCCACAGCTCGGGCAGCTCCGGCGCGATCTTGGTCAGCACCTCGCCGGATGCGGCGCGGGTGGCGACACCCTTGGCGTCGGCGTCCCAGCTCGGCAGCGCGTCCTTCCAGCCGGCCGGAAGCTCGCGCTTGCCCAGCCGGTCGAACAGGGCGGCCTGGTCGGGGGAGGCCTGGCGCCACGCGTCGTACTTCGTGGTCCACTCGGCCTGCTCCGCCTTGCCGCGCTCAACCGCCTTGCGAGTGTGCGCGATCACGTCGTCGGCCACCTCGAACGACTGCTCCGGGTCGAAGCCGAGGACGGTCTTGGTGGCGGCCACCTCGGCGGCACCCGCGGCCGAGCCGTGGATCTTGCCGGTGTTCTGCGCGTTCGGGGCCGGCCAGCCGATGATCGTGTGCAGCCGGATGAAGGTCGGCTTGTCGGTGACGGCGCGGCCGGCCTCGATCGCGTCGTACAGGGCCTGGACGTCTTCCTCGTAGCCGGTGCCGCCGTTGGTCCAGTCGACGTCGTGGACGTCCCAGCCGTACGCCGCGTAGCGGGCGGCGACGTCCTCGGAGAACGCGATGTTGGTGTCGTCCTCGATGGAGATCTTGTTCGCGTCGTAGATGACCGTCAGGTTGCCGAGCTTCTGGTGGCCGGCGAGCGAGGAGGCCTCGGACGAAACGCCCTCCTCCAGGTCGCCGTCGGAAGCGATCACGTACACCTGGTGGTCGAACAGGCTTTCGCCCTTGGCCGTGTCCGGGTCGAACAGGCCGCGCTCACGACGGGCGGCCATCGCCATGCCGACCGCGTTGCCGACGCCCTGGCCCAGCGGACCGGTGGTGGTCTCGACGCCGGGGGTGTGGCTGTACTCCGGGTGGCCAGGAGTCGCGCTGCCCCAGGTACGGAGCGACTTCAGGTCGTCGAGCTCCAGGCCGAAACCGGCCAGGTAGAGCTGGATGTAGAGGGTCAGGCTGGAGTGCCCGGCCGAGAGGACGAACCGGTCGCGGCCGGCCCAGTGCGGGTCGGCGGGGTTGTGCCGCATCACCTTCTGGAACAGCAGATACGCTGCCGGGGCGAGGCTCATCGCCGTACCGGGGTGGCCGTTGCCGACCTTCTCCACGGCGTCCAGCGCGAGGACCCGCACGGTGTCGACCGCGCGCTTGTCGAGCTCGGTCCAGTCAAGCTTGGGGCTGGTCTTCTCCGTCACGCCGGCGGCGCTCCTCTCGATAGCTGCTGACACTGCAGACACTGACGCTCGAGGATCCGGCCGGACGCTTGCGTCCCACGCCGTCGCGCCCCCTCGCGTCACCGTGAGCGAGCCTACTCGCCCAGTCGTCCCGAGCCCTTCATACCTCCGCAACCGGGACCGGGGCGTCGTTGTTCCCCGGTCGGCCGCGGCGTCTGGCAGATCACATCGGTACCCCTCTCGACGGTGTCCACGCTCCTTATTCCACAGCTTGATTACCGCTGTCCGACGGGCGCGTTACTTACCCGCCACGGTTGTCCGGCGGACTGTCACCGGCGGGCCGGCGACACCCCGGTACGGGTGGGTGCAAAGGACTCCTACGGGCCGTCGTAGACTGTCGAACCGTCAGCGCCGGTCCCCGGCGTCAACCCACTCAGTTCGAGGTGTTCGTGACGGCCGTCGACCCGCGTCCAGCCGCGACGACGTCGTACCCGGCGCCGCTCCCGTTGGACCCAGCCCTCGAGGTGCCCGGTCCGTCGGTACGCGACGTGATCAAGGCGTACGTCGGTCTGACCAAGCCGCGCATCATCGAGCTCCTGCTGATCACCACCGTGCCGGTGATGTTCCTGGCCGCCGGGGGAGTCCCCGGGCTGGGTGTCGTCGCCGCCACCCTGGTCGGTGGGATCCTGGCCGCCGGTAGCGCGAACACGATCAACTGCGTGCTCGACCGCGACATCGACGAGCAGATGCGCCGTACCCGCCGCCGTCCGTTGCCCCGGCACGCGGTCAGCCCGCGCTCGGCGACCGTCTTCGGCATCGTCCTGGGCATCCTGGCGACGATCGAGCTCGGCCTGCTGGTCAACTGGCTCTCGTCGCTGCTCGCGCTGGCGGCGAACGCGTTCTACGTCTTCGGCTACACGATGGTGCTGAAGCGCCGTACCGTCCAGAACATCGTCTGGGGCGGGATCGCGGGCTGTTTCCCGACCCTGATCGGCTGGACCTCGGTTACCGGCTCGCTTGCCTGGACCCCGCTGGTGCTCTTCGGAGTGGTCTTCTTCTGGACGCCGCCGCACACCTGGGCGCTGGCGATGCGCTACCGCGAGGACTACGCCTCCGTGGACGTCCCGATGCTCCCGGTAGTCGCCACCGCGGTCCAGACGGCCCGCCAGATCCTCGTCTACTCGATCGTCATGGTCATCACGTCGATCGCGCTGTGGCCGGTCGGCGGTACCGGCTGGGTCTATCCCTTGGCTGCTGTTGTCCTAGGCGTCGTCTTCCTCCGCGAAGCCTTCGCCCTCCTCGCCCGGGCCAACACCGGCGCCGACGGAGCAGCCCTCCGCCCGATGCGCCTGTTCCACTTCTCCAACATCTACCTGGCCCTCCTCTTCATCGCCGCAGCCATCGACCCGCTGCTTCGCTAGTACTTGCGGGTCGGTGCGGCCGAGGTGCTCTGGATCGCGTCGCCGACCATCCACCAAGTACTCCACCCGCCATTGACGGGTTTTCGGCCCGGGATGGGTCCGGCGCAGCCAGTTCGCCCTCCCACTGCCAGGTCTTCGTACCGCTGGCGTCAAGCATCACGCCATCGACACCAAACCCGTCAGCGAACACCGTTTCTTCGCCCGCTGACGCCCTACAGGCCGCCAGCGGCCGAACAAGCCGCCGTCCAACCCCACGAACACCCGCCGGGGCGTGTGATCGGCTGCGGGATCACGTTGTTGGTGATTGGTCGTCGCTGGGTGCAAGGTTGTTGCCGCTTATCCCCGTGGATTGGTCAGCTCGGTGGGTTGGGGAGGATTCTCCTCGCCGCTGGGGTGCCAAATGGCCCGGATAGGGCGTAAAAGCCTCCCCGCTTGCCCCTCGACCGGCCTTGCCATCGCCGCCCCGGGACACGAGCCGCCTTGGCAAGGTGACCCATCGGCTCAGACCGCGCACCACAGTCCCTCACCGCGAGCACCCCGCATCCACACCGGCCTCACGTGGCCGGCCACGCACCCCGCGAACCCCGCGTACACAAGGTGCCCGTTGGGGCAGGGGTGGTTGCCTCATCGGCCTATGTGCCGTCGGTACACGGGTGGTGGCGGTGTGCTTTCCCGTTGACCCGGAAGGGATGCGGTGTTGCCATGAAGGGTCCGTGGGGGGCGGCTCCACGCTGGGGGGACGGGGAATGTAGGGGGCAGTAGTGCGAGGGAGAACGGTACGAATAGCGGCTGTGGCCGTGGTGGCCTTGGTTGGGTCGGGGCTCGTGGCGGGGCAGGCTGAAGGTACTGGGGGACACAGCAGCCTTAAGCCGGTAGTAACCGGGCTGAACGGGCCGCGAGGGGTTGCGGCCAAGGGGTCCAAGATCGTCTACAGCGTCGGCGACGGGTCGGTCTACGAGGCCTGGGGGTATGCGACCAACAAGGGGATCAAGAAGCTCGGTACCGTGCCGGGCGGCTTCCCACCGGCGATCGATACCGATCGGTGGGGCAGGACGTACGCGCTGACGGGCGCCGGTGGTGAGCCTGGTCAGCCGCTTCCGCCAGGTGGCGCGACCCTGTTCCGGATGCGGCCGGGTAAGGCACCGCTCGCGGTGGCGAACATCGCGAAGTACCAGGCACACGACCCGGATCCGTACAACCTGGCCGACGAGCCGACCGAGTCGAATCCGTTCGGCGTGGCTGCGTTGCGTGACGGGACCGTCCTGGTCTCCGATGCGGCGGGCAACGACCTGCTGCGCGTCTGGCCGAACGGCAAGATCAAGACGGTGGCCCGGCTGAAGCCGCGCGTCGTCAAGGCACCGGCTGAGTTCGGTGGTCAGCTGATGCCGGCCGAGGCCGTTGCCACGTCGGTGACCGTGGGATCCGACGGCTACTACTACGTGGGCGAGCTGCGTGGCTTCCCCGCGACGGCAGGGACGTCGGAGATCTGGCGGATCAAACCAGGCTCGGTCAACGCGGTCTGCGACCCGCTGAAGCCCAACAAGGGCAACTGCAAGCGGTACGCCGATGGCTACACCTCGATCGTCGACCTGGCCGGCGGGCCGCACGGCACCATCGCAGTGGTCGAGTTGGCCAAGGCCACCTGGCTCGCAGCCGAGGGACCCAGCACCGAACCGGTGATCGGCTCGCTCTACCTGCAGTACCAGGGTCGCAACCACAAGGCCGGCTACAAGAAGGAACTTGCCAAGGGCAAGCTCGTCCTGCCGGCCGGTGCGGCGATCAACAAGTGGGGCGATGTGTTCGTGTCATCGCCGCTCTTCGGCCCGGGAGCGATCTACCGGATCAAGTAGCCGGCGTTCCGCGTTCGCCGTACACCGCGGTGACCAGAGCGATCAGCAGACCGGCCATGAACATGTGGACCAGTACCAGACCCCACGGCAGGCCGGTGAAGTACTGAGTGAAGCCGACCGCACCCTGTAACAGCTCTACCGCCAGCAACCAGGCAGCGAGCTTGCGCAGGGTGCGGGAGGTCGCCGTCACGCGGGTCGCGATCACCAGCGCGATCGAGACACCCAGCAGCGCGAACACGCTGTCAGAGTGCAGCTGGCTGATGATCTCTGGGTCGAAGCCATTGCGGCCGGTCTCCGGGTCTCCTGAGTGCGGCCCGGCACCGGTGACGACAGTGCCGAGGGCAACGGTCAGCCAGACGCACACCACAGAAGCGGTTGCCAGCGCCCGGACCACTGGGGGAGTGTGCGGATAAGGACTGGTCCGCGATCGCCGCATCATCGCCACGGTCAGCGTGATGATGATCGGCGACACCAGGAAGTGCGCCGACACGATCCACGGGTTGAGGCCGGTGAGAACGCTGATTCCACCGATGACGGCCTGCAGAGGCACACCTAGTGCGGCCGCCGTCGCGAGCCGGCGCAGGTCGGTACGCCGGGGCCGGTACCGCATCACGACGAGCCAGGTGCAGATCGCGACCGCGGCGACCACGAACCCGAGCATCCGGTTCCCGAACTCGATCGCGCCGTGGTACCCGAGCGCGCTGTGCGGGACGTACGACTCGTCGGTGCAGGACGGCCAGGTCGGGCAGCCCAGTCCGGAGCCGGTCAGCCGGACCAGTCCGCCGGTCACCACGATGCCGATGTTGACGATCACCGAGGCCCAGCCCCAGCGGCGGACGACGTCCAGACTCGGCTCTGGCACCAGTCGCCAGAATCCGCTGACGGGCTCGGTCGGGTGGGCGGGCGCTTCCGTGGTCACCGGCACACTCTAGAGAAGGCTCTGCTCAGTCCCACCGGAAGGTCCGGGACACCAGGTATCCGAGCACCGCCGCCCAGAGCGCCAGGGACAGTGCGGCGGCCCACGGCACAACGCCTTCCAGGGTGGAGTTCGCCAGTCCGTTGGCGAGCGCAGCACTCGGCAGTAGCCGTACTACGCCCTGCATGCTCTCGGGGTACTCCTCGACCGGCGTCATGATGGCCCCGCCGACCAACAGCAGCAGGTACAGGAGGTTCGCCGCTGCCAGGGTTGCCTCGGCCCGCAGTACGCCGGCCATCAGCAACCCGAGCGACGCGAAGGCCGCAGTACCGCACAGCACCATCAGTACGACGCCAACGACGGCAGTAGCTCCACCGACCGGCTTCCACCCCAGCGCGAACCCAGCACCGATCAGCACTGTCAGCTGGATCACCTGGATCGCCAGGACCGACCCGATCTTCCCGGCCAGCAGCCCAGTGCGGGACAGGGGAGAGGCCCCCAGCCGCTTGATGACCCCGTACCGCCGCTCGAACCCAGTAGCGATGGCCAGCGACGTGAACGACGTCGACAACACTGCCAATGCCAGCACCCGCGGTACCGCGAGGTCCACCGCCGGCCCGTCCCCGAGCGGCAACCGGTCACCCAGCCCAGTGCCGCCCAGAAGCAGCAACAACCCCAACGGGATCACCAGAGCAAGCAGCAACTGCTCCCCGTTACGCAGTAGCAGCCGGAACTCCATCACCGCATGCGAGTAGACCTTGCGCGGCCACGGAGCACTTTGCGGATGAGGTGCATACGTGGTCATCGGGCCTCCCGGTCTGGACTGAGGAGCGAAGCGACGAGGGAGGACCGGGAGTTCAGCCCGATGACCCGCCGAGCCGAAGGCGAGGCCGAAAGCACAGCAATGCTCACTTGGTGCGCTCCCGAGCCGTCAGCGCCAGGTACACATCTTCGAGCGACTTGGCGCCGTGCTCGGTCAGTACGTCGGGGCTGCCGGAGGCGATCACCTTGCCGGCCGACACCACGTGCACCTGGTCGGACAGTTGCTCCGCCTCGTCCATCGCATGCGTGGTCAGCACGACAGTGACCCCGTCGTCGCGCAGGTCCCGGATCAGCTGCCAGATCTCCCGGCGCCCGTGCGGGTCCAGCCCGGTGGTCGGCTCGTCGAGGAAGACGATCTCCGGCCGCCCGACGATCGCCATCGCCAGCGACAGCCGCTGCTTCTGCCCACCGGACAGCCGCCGGTACGGCGTACGCCCACAAGTACCCAGATCGAGTCGCTCGACCAGAGCCGCCAACTCCAGCGGATGACTGTGCAGCGAAGCGACGTACCGGAGCATCTCCAGCGCGCGGACTCCCGACCAGGCGCCGCCCTCCTGCAGCATCACGCCGATCCGGGGCATCAGCTCGTCATGGTCGGCGATCGGGTCGAGTCCGAGCACCCGGACCTGACCCGAGTCCGGCCGGCGGAAGCCTTCGCAGGTCTCCACCGTGGTCGTCTTGCCGGCTCCGTTGGGGCCGAGCACGGACGTCACTGTTGCGCCGGTTACGGTGAGACTGAGCCCGTCGACAGCGGCCTTCTCGCCGTACCGGACGACGAGGTTGTCGATCTCCACCGCGACTGGCACAAGTGCAGCGTAGTAAACGCCTTGACGTGACGCTGCTCACGGTCACCCCAAGTGGCAGGCGCGGCGGTGTGAACCGGTTAGGGCAGCCTTATTTGAAGGGCTCCGGCAATTAGGTGACACTGATGTTGTGAAAACTTCCGCGCAGACCAGCACAGCCCCTGAGGGCACCGCTGTCGCGCGGGACGAGTCCACCCGGGACCGGGTCGCCCGCTCGATCCTGACCAACGGGCCGTCCAGCGCCGCGGTGCTGGCCGAGCGACTCGAACTGACCCCGGCGGCGGTCCGCCGGCACCTCGACCACCTGCTCGAAGCGGGCCTGGTCGAGAGCCGCGAGGAGCGCGTCTACGGCCCCCGCGGCCGTGGCCGTCCCGCCAAGGTCTTCGTGCTGACCGACACCGGCCGGCACGACTTCCACCAGGCCTACGACGACCTGGCCGCGACCGCCCTCCGCTTCATCGCGGAGTCCGGTGGCGACGAGGCCGTCGTGGAGTTCGCCCGGCAACGGGTGGCTGACGTGGAGACGCGGTACCGGGAGCTGCTGGCGGCCGCTCCCGAGAGCGACAAGGCGCAGGTACTGGCCAAGGCGCTCACCGCGGACGGTTACGCCGCCTCGACCATGCAAGCCGGTGCCGGCGAGCAACTGTGCCAGCACCACTGCCCGGTCGCGCACGTGGCCGAGCAGTTCCCGCAGCTGTGCGAGGCCGAGACCGAGGTGTTCTCGAGACTCCTCGGCCGGCACGTCCAGCGGCTGGCCACCATCGCCCACGGCGACGGTGTCTGCACGACGCACATTCCCGGTGCCCCGGCACCGGTTTCCCCTGTATCCGACAGCGAATCTGCGAGGACCACTCGATGACGCAAACCGCTCACCCCGAGCTCGAAGGGCTCGGCACGTACAAGTTCGGCTGGTCCGACAGTGACGCTGCCGGATCCATCGCCAAGCGAGGCCTCAGCGCCGATGTGGTGCGCGGCATCTCGACGCTGAAGAACGAGCCGGAGTGGATGCTGGACCTGCGGATGAAGGGCCTGAAGCTCTTCGACCGCAAGCCGATGCCGTCGTGGGGCGCGGACCTGTCCGGGATCGACTTCGACAACATCAAGTACTTCGTCCGCTCGACGGAGAAGCAGGCCACCAGCTGGGACGAGCTGCCCGAGGACATCAAGAACACCTACGACAAGCTCGGCATCCCGGAGGCGGAGAAGCAGCGCCTGGTCGCCGGCGTCGCCGCGCAGTACGAGTCGGAGGTCGTCTACCACCAGATCCGCGAGGACCTGGAGGCGCAGGGCGTCATCTTCATGGACACCGACACCGGCCTGCGCGAGCACCCGGAGCTGTTCCAGGAGTACTTCGGCTCGGTCATCCCGGTCGGCGACAACAAGTTCGCCGCGCTGAACACGGCGGTCTGGTCCGGCGGCTCGTTCATCTACGTGCCCAAGGGCGTCAAGGTGGACATCCCGCTGCAGGCCTACTTCCGGATCAACACCGAGAACATGGGCCAGTTCGAGCGGACCCTGATCATCGTCGACGAGGACGCCTACGTGCACTACGTCGAGGGCTGTACGGCGCCGATCTACAAGTCGGACTCGCTGCACTCGGCCGTGGTCGAGATCATCGTGAAGAAGGGCGCCCGCTGCCGCTACACGACGATCCAGAACTGGTCGAACAACGTCTACAACCTGGTCACCAAGCGCGCCACCTGCGAAGAGGGCGCGACGATGGAGTGGATCGACGGCAACATCGGTTCCAAAGTGACGATGAAGTACCCGGCCGTGTACCTGATGGGCGAGCACGCCAAGGGCGAGACGCTGTCGATCGCGTTCGCCGGCGAGGGCCAGCACCAAGACGCCGGCTCCAAGATGGTGCACAACGCGCCGTACACGTCCAGCTCGATCATCTCCAAGTCGGTCGCCCGCGGCGGTGGCCGGACGTCGTACCGGGGTCTGGTCGAGGTCGCGCCGGGCGCGCACCACAGCAAGTCCACGGTGCGCTGTGACGCGCTGCTGATCGACACGATCAGCCGCTCCGACACCTACCCGTACGTCGACGTCCGCGAGGACGACGTCGCGATGGGCCACGAGGCGACCGTCTCGAAGGTCAGCGACGACCAGCTCTTCTACCTGATGAGCCGGGGGATGGCGGAGGACGAGGCGATGGCGATGATCGTCCGCGGCTTCATCGAGCCGATCGCCCGCGAGCTCCCGATGGAGTACGCGCTGGAACTGAACCGACTGATCGAGCTGCAGATGGAAGGGGCCGTCGGCTGATGTCAGCCACCGAAACCCTGGTTGCGACCGGTAACCAGGCGCACTCCCACGGACCGGGTTCGCCGGTGCCGTTGCAGGCCCGGAGCGAGCGGACCACGTCGTACGACGTGGCCGACTTCCCGGTGCCGAACGGCCGTGAAGAGGAGTGGCGCTTCACCCCGGTCAAGGCCCTCAAGGCGCTGTTCGCCGACGAGGCCGGCACCGAGACCCCGAAGATCGACGGGCGCGGCCCCGAGGGCATCGTCCTCGAGGGCATCGCGGCCGACGCCGTCAAGGCGCTCACCCCGCAGGACCGGATCGCGGCCGTCGCCTGGAACCAGGCCGCCGAGACCCATGCCGTCCGGATCCCGGCCGAGGCCGAGCTGTCCGAGCCGGTGCACGTGAACGTGGCCAGCCTCGGCGGCCGCGGCTTCGGCCACCTGGTGATCGAGGCCGGCCGGCACAGCCGGGCGACCGTGATCATCGACCACACCGGCAGCGGCGAGTACGCCGGCAACGTCGAGATCGTGGTCGGCGACGGCGCGGAGCTGCGGGTCGTGTCGATCCAGCAGGGCGACAACGAGTCGATCCACGTCGGCCAGCACGACGCCGTGATCGGCCGCGACGCCAAGCTCAACCACGTGGCCGTCACGCTCGGGGGCAAGATCGTCCGGCTGTCCACCAACGTCCGGTACGCCGGTCCGGGTGGCGACGCCGAACTGCTCGGCGTGTACTTCGCGGAGACCAACCAGCACCACGAGAACCGGCTGTTCGTCGACCACGAGGCGATCAACTGCAAGTCGAACGTGCTCTACAAGGGCGCGCTCGCCGGTGACGACGCCCGCTCGGTGTGGATCGGCGACGTGCTGATCCGGGCCGCGGCCGAGGGCACCAACACCTTCGAGCTGAACCGGAACCTGGTGCTCACCGACGGCGCCCGCGCCGACTCGGTGCCGAACCTGGAGATCGAGACCGGCGAGATCGAGGGTGCCGGGCACGCCTCGGCGACCGGCCGGTTCGACGACGAGCAGCTGTTCTACCTGCAGGCTCGCGGCATCCCCGAGGACGAGGCCCGGCGACTGGTGGTGTCCGGCTTCTTCAACGACATCATCGGCCGGATCGGCGTGCCCGAGGTGACCGAGCACCTGCACGACGTGATCGAGCAGAAGCTGGCCCGCGCGGCCGAGCTGAGCGCGGCGGCCAAGGCCTGAGCATGAGCGACTCGTTCGAACGCGCGTGCGCGGTGGCCGACGTCCCCGACGAAGGGGTCGTCGCCACCGAGGTCGGCGGGGTGGAGGTGGCCGTCGTGAAGAGCGAGGGCCAGTACTTCGCCGTCCGCGACGAGTGCTCGCACGCGCAGATCCAGCTGTCCGAGGGCGACGTCGGCAACTGCGAGATCGAGTGCTGGCTGCACGGCTCGCGCTTCAGTCTGAAGACCGGCGAGCCGCTCAGCCTGCCGGCCTACGACCCGGTGCCGGTCTACCCGGTGCGTGTCGACGGCGACGATCTGCTGGTCGACGTCAAGAACCCCCTGAACCAGGCTTCCTAGTAAAGACGGAGATAGAAAACCCCATGGCGACACTCGAGATCCGCGACCTGCACGTGTCGGTCGACACCGAGAACGGCCCGAAGGAGATCCTGCGCGGCGTCGACCTGACCATCGCCGGTGGTCAGACGCACGCGATCATGGGCCCGAACGGTTCCGGCAAGTCCACGCTGGCGTACTCGATCGCCGGCCACCCGAAGTACAACGTCACCAGCGGCACCGTGACGCTGGACGGCGAGAACGTGCTGGACATGGCCGTCGACGAGCGCGCCCGGGCCGGCCTGTTCCTGGCCATGCAGTACCCGGTCGAGGTCCCCGGTGTGTCGGTGTCGAACTTCCTGCGCACCGCCAAGACCGCGATCGACGGCGAGGCGCCGAAGCTGCGCACCTGGGTCAAGGACGTCAACAAGGCGCTGGCCGACCTGGACATGGACGCCGACTTCGGCACCCGGAACGTGAACGAGGGCTTCTCCGGTGGTGAGAAGAAGCGGCACGAGATCGTCCAGCTCGAGCTGCTCGACCCGAAGATCGCGATCCTCGACGAGACCGACTCCGGCCTCGACATCGACGCGCTGAAGATCGTCTCCACCGGCGTCAACCGGTTCGCCGAGAAGGGTGACAAGGGCGTTCTGCTGATCACCCACTACACCCGGATCCTGCGCTACATCAAGCCGGACTTCGTGCACGTGTTCGTCGACGGCAAGGTCGCCGAAGAGGGTGGCCCGGAGTTGGCCGACGAGCTCGAGGCCAACGGCTACGAGCGGTTCCTGAAGACAGGCGCCAAGGCATGAGCGACGCCCGGACCTTCAGCAGTCCGCTGGACCTGCAATCGGTCCGGGCGGACTTCCCCATCCTCGCGCGCGAGTTGGCCGGCGGGTACCCGCTGGTCTACCTCGACTCGGCGAACTCCTCGCAGAAGCCGCGCCAGGTGGTCAAGGCGATCGAGGATCACTACCTGATCCACAACGCCAACGTGGCCCGCGCGATGCACCAGCTCGGGGCCGAGGCGACCGCGGCGTACGAAGGCGGCCGGGACAAGGTGGCGGCCTTCATCGGCGCGACCAACCGGGACGAGATCGTCTTCACCAAGAACGCCTCCGAGGCGCTCAACCTGGCCGCGCACACGCTCGGCGCGTCGCTCAAGCCGGGGGACGAGGTGCTCATCACCGAGATGGAGCACCACAGCAACATCGTCCCGTGGCAGCTCGCCTGTGAGCGGACCGGCGCGACGCTGCGCTGGTTCGGCGTCACCGACGAGGGCCGGCTCGACCTCGGCAACATCGAGGAGCTGATCAACGAGCACACCAAGGTCGTCTCGCTGACCTGGGTGTCGAACGCGCTCGGCACGATCAACCCGATCTCCGACATCGCCGCCAAGGCCCATGCGGTCGGCGCGACCGTGGTGGTCGACGCTTCGCAGGCCGTCCCGCAGTTCCCGGTCGACGTGTCCACGCTCGGTGCCGATCTGCTCGCCTTCACCGGTCACAAGGCCGTTGGGCCGACCGGGATCGGCGTGCTCTGGGGCCGGTACGACCTGCTTGCCGAGCTGCCGCCGTTCCTCGGTGGTGGCGAGATGATCGAGGTCGTCCGGATGACCGGCTCGACCTATGCCCCGCCGCCGGCGCGTTTCGAGGCCGGTACGCCGCCGATCGCGCAGGCCGTCGGACTCGGCGCGGCACTCGACTACCTGGCCGGTGTCGGGATGGAGAAGGTCGCGGCGCACGAACAGGCCATCACGGCGTACGCGCTGGAGGGGCTGCAGACCGTGCCGGGGCTGAAGATCCTCGGGCCGACCGACATCGCCGACCGCGGTGGCGCGATCAGCTTCGAGCTCGACGGCGTGCACCCGCACGATGTGTCGACCGTGCTGGACACTCGCGGCATCGCCGTCCGGGCCGGGCACCACTGCGCGCGTCCGGTGCACGAGCGGTTCGGAATGCAATCGTCGACCAGAGCGTCTTTCTACCTGTACACGACTCCCGCCGAGATCGACGCGCTCGTCGACGGCCTCGGCTTCGTCCGGTCATTCTTCAAGGTGGACTGATATGCAGCTCGACAGCCTGTACCAAGAGATCATCCTGGATCACTACCGCAGCCCGCACCACGCGGGGCTGTCGGACCCGTACGACGTGGAGGTGCACCACGTGAACCCGTCCTGCGGGGACGAGGTCACGCTGCGCGTCGAGCTCGACGGGGACACCGTGACCGGTGTGACGCACCAGAGCGTCGGCTGCTCGATCAGCCAGGCGGCCACGTCGGTGATGAGCGACCTGGTGATCGGCAAGCCGGTCGCCGAGGGCATGGCGACGTACGAGAAGTTCCTGGAACTGATGCAGGGCCGGGGGAATGTCGAACCGGACGAAGAGGTTCTGGAAGACGGCGTCGCCTTCGCGGGTGTCGCGCAGTTCCCGGCAAGGGTGAAATGCGCACTGCTGGGCTGGTCGGCCTGGCGCGACGCCACCGCCCAGGCGCTGGCGAAGTCCGAGGCGAAGAAAGAAGGAGCAAACAATGTCTGACCAGACCGACGAGAAGATCGAGCTGCCCGAGGTCGACCTCGAGGCGGCCGCGCAGCCGGCTGGTACGTCTCCGGTCGCCGTCGAGGACGTCACCGAGGCGCTCAAGGACGTCGTCGACCCCGAGCTCGGGATCAACGTCGTCGACCTCGGCCTGATCTACGGCGTGACCGTGGACGACAGCAACACCGCGATCATCGACATGACGCTGACGTCCGCGGCCTGCCCGCTGACCGACGTGATCGAGGACCAGACTCGGATGTCGCTGGACGGCCTGGTCAACGACTTCCGGATCAACTGGGTCTGGATGCCGCCGTGGGGCCCGGAGAAGATCACGGACGACGGCCGCGACCAGCTGCGCGCGCTCGGCTTCAACGTCTGAGCAACATCTCCAGTCCGTGAGAGCCCGGGTCAGGTGGCCCGGGCTTTCGCATGCCATGGGTTAGCGTCGGCGGGTGACTCGAATCGTGTCGGTGGGGCCTGAGCGGCTGGAGCGGTGGTTGACGGGCTTCAGTGAGCGGCACGGGATGACGTCGTACGACGTGACGGCGGAGCGGTTGAGTGCGGTCGCGGAGGACGGGGCGCAGGCGGAGATCGTCGTGCCGTTCGGGCCGTTGGAGGAGCTGAGCGCGGAGGGGCTGGTCGCGCATGTGCTCAAGGACCGGCGGCTGGGGGTCTTGCTGGTACGCCGAGGAGGCTACGGCGCGGGTGTCTTCGACGGAGGCAAGTTGATCGACTCGAAGGTCGGGTCCCGGCACGTGCAGGGGACCACCAAGGCCGGTGGGTGGTCGCAGCAGCGGTTTGCGCGGCGGCGGGACAACCAGGCCCGGGAGGCGTTCAATGCGGCGACCGAGGTGGCGGTACGGATTCTGGCGCCGGCCAAGCTCGACGTACTGGTCTGTGGGGGAGACCGCAAGGCGATCGACACCGTGCTGGAGGATCCGCGGCTGAAGGCGCTGCGGCCGCTGGTCCGGCCACCCTTTCTCGGGGTGGCCGATCCGAAGCAGAAGGTGCTGGAACAGGCGGGGGTGGACGCCCGCGCGATCCGGATCGAGCTCACCGACCCGCCGGACGCCGGTTGACCCGGCCCAGGCCGATGAGGGTCAGGCGGGGCCGTAGAGGGCGCGGAAGTCGTCGAGGGTGCCGCGGTAGTACTGCAGGTCGTCGACCAGCTTGCCGCGGGTGAGCATCTGCGGGTTCTTCGCACGGGTCCGGGTGCCCAGGTCGGACCACACGCCCGCCTCGGGCACGTCCTCGGCGCCCTCCGGCAGGAACTTCAGCGCCTCGCCGACCGCATCCGCGGCGAACTCCCAGTTCAGCTCGACGCTGTACCGGTCCTGGTCCGGCTGACCGGTGTACGCCAGGTCCGCGGTCAGCGCCCGGCGCGCGTAGGCCTCCGCGACCAGCACCCATTGCGCCGCGTCGACGAGCTGCGAGACCCCGAGGCCGTAGCGCGAGCCGACCGTCCTGGCCGCCTGCTCGGTCACGTACGGCACCACGATCTCGCCGGCCGTCGTGGTCAGCGTCCAGGCGTCCTCGCCCTCGACGGAGTTCACGCCCGGCTCGATCGGGGCCGGCGCGACGGCCGGTAGCGACTCGTCGACCACCGTCGACAAGCTCACGTAGACCTGCGCCTCGGCCAGTGTCCTTGCGGTCAGCATCGGTTAGTTCGCTCCTGTTTCCCGTACGAGTTCGGAATACGTGTCCTGGACCACCAGCAGGCGGTCCAGCCGGAACCTACCCGGTTCGGCGTCGAATACCCGGCGGCCTTCCGGCGTCCAGAACGCATCCGCCGGTACGCCGTCCAGCCCGGCCGGCACGAATTTGATCACCTCACCGACCGCCGCCCGCGCGATCGACAGCGCGACCCGTGCCTCGCCCGGCTCCACCGGCACGTTGCCCGCAGCCTGATCGGCCACCGCCATCCACTGACCGGCGTCGAGCAGCTCCGAAGGCTCCGTACCCCCGAAGGCCGGCCAGGAATCCGGCGCCGTCTCCCGGGCCGGCAGCCCGAAGAGGTACTCGCGCTCCGCGTCGCAACCAGGACAGACCGCGGCATAACTGATGACCAGCTCGCCGTCGACCTCGATCAGCGCATGCTGCCAGGGTGCCTCGACCGAACCGCAGTCCGGGCAGGGCTGCAGCTCGAGGTAGAGAAACGCCTCGTCCCTCGTGCGTGCGACCGCGAACGCCATCGGTCTCCCTCTCGTCGTCGTCGGACCATCATGCCCGCTGTCCGGCCGCGGCCCGGTCAGGAACCAGCCAATGACGGCCCGTGCCCGCTGATCGTCCTGGCCGAGGTGGCGCCGCCGATCTGCTGCCGCTCACCCTGCCCGGATGCCGCGGGCAACTGCCGGACCGTCGCGGAGTGGTCGAGCCCCTTCAGCATCGCGAGCGGTACGCCCTTGTCCACCAGCTCCAAGGCGACCTTGGCGTTGAACGATTCCGACCGCGGCGTCGCGTTGTACAGCTCGCGCAGCGGCACCCGTCCCTCACACATCAGCGCCACCCGCGGATGCAACTGCGCGAACGCCTCCGCATAACCGCTGTTGTCGCCGATCTCCGTCATCGTGCCGTCCGCGAACGCCTGGTAGTTTCGCACGCCACCGGCTTCCTCGATGGTCAGATTCACCGTCCGCTTCTCGTTCACCGCCTTGCTCAACGCGGCCACCATCGGCTGGTACGGCTGGTGAACTCTGTTGCCAGCGGCATCGACCCGGTACTCCGATGCGCGCAGCTCGGGCTTGCCGAGCCGAGGCGACGCGGCCTCCAGCGGGGGAGCAGCCTGCCGGCCCGACTCGAGTTGCCGCAGCCCGTCGAGGTACTCGTGCTGCAGCATCTTGAGGTAGTACACGGCTTTGGAGGTCTCGGGCAGGTGCTCGGAGTGTTTGACCTTCGGTGCGCTCTTGCCCGTGTCGGCCACCTCGTGAACCGTGACGCTGTAGACCATCGGCGCCTCGACCGTGCCGAGTGTGCCTTCCTGGAAACGGCTGGTCTCCAATCGCGTCCCCTGCGAGTCGGACGACGTCTCCTTGAGCTGCTCACTGACCGAGCCGCCGACGTTGACCGGTCCGCCGCTCGCACCGCCACTCGCCGTCCCCGGCGTCAGCCTGTTGCCGGTCGTCGTGATCCCGTTGCTCTCCATGTCGCGCCACACCTGGCCGGCCTGACCGCCTGGAATCGGATCGTCCTGGATCGTCCAGCCCACCGGCCTGGCCTTGACCACGACGACGAACTTGGTACCCGAGTTGCCTCGTCCGGCGATCGCGGTCAGCTCTAAGCCCTCTTCGCTGGTCAGTCGCTTGAGCGCGGCCCGCAGCGCGGTCGGTGAGAGCTGGGTCGCCAGCGCCACGTCGTGCTCCCGCATCGCCGCCTCGCCCAGATCCTTGTGGGCGACCAGGTAGCCGCGGATCTGCGCGTGGAGCTGGTCGGTCTCCGGCTCTCCCAGTCCGTGCGGGACCATCGCCTCCGCAGTGGCGCCTTCCGGCACCCGGAACGACCGGTGATCGGGCTGCGAGGCCTGCTGGGCAGGAGCGTCGGGAGTGGCCTCCTTGAGCAGCTCCCGCGGCACCATCAGCGTCATCCGGGCACCGACCCGGACCGGCGTCGCGTGGGTCGTCTGCTCGGCCGGCAGCGTCTTGTTGAGCCGCCAGCGCACCCCGGCCATCGTGGCAGCACCCGCGCTGCGGACCCGGGACACCTGGATGTCGAAGACCGCATCCCGGTAAGTCTCGGCCTGCTTGAAGTGACCCGTCCGGTCGATGTGCGTCTTCTGGGTACCGCGTTTGGCCGCGACGGTCCGGTCGCGCTCGGTCCCGGCCCCACCGGACAGGGAGGTGTCGGCGGATCCCTTCACCTCCGCTCCGGCCGAGTACGTCGTGGAGTGTGAGACGGACTGATCCTGCCCGAGGTAGTCGTAGTTCTGCTTGAGTCCGATCGCGTCCACCTCGGGCACATCCGGCGTCCCGTCGACCATCGGCGGGCCGGCGTACTGCGCCTTGACCTGGACGACGACGAGGTCGGGCTGAGGTTGTCCCGGGACCGGTACCTCGACCTCCGTCACGAACCCGCGGACGCCGTACATGTCGCCCAGATGCCCCTGCCAACCGTCCGTCCCGAGGTCGATGGCCAGCGCCGCGCGCAGCATCGGGTTGGTCGCCATCAGCCCGGGCGCGAGTTCTTCCACCTGACGCAGCGCCGGGGTGAGCAGGTCGACGTGCCCGCCGGGCTGGCCGATCGGGCTGATGTCCTCGATCTGCGCCGACGCCAGGCCGATGTCGTACTGCGGTGGCAAGCTCATCGCGCGAGGCTGCTCAGCCTCTTGCTCGACCTCGACCAGCACCTCGTCGATGCGCTGGTCAGGGGGTGCGGCGGGCGTCGACTGGACGTCTCTGGTTTGACCAAGGAGCCGCGCGGCCAGCCGTTCGTCGGTGTGCTCGGCCGCGAGACCGGTCGTCACACCGGCCTTGTCCTGCTTGTAGCGACGGACGAAGGCCCCGGCGTCGCGAGGACTGATCTTGAGCTGCCCCGCCAGGTACCGCTCGGCCGCGTCGGTGACGACCTCGAGCGGCAGGTCGAGTTCGCGACGGCCGTACAGCCTCAGCGCCCGCCGCTCCGGCATCGTCGTCTGCACCTTGGCGTCCTGCAGCGGCACGGACTGGACGACGTTGCCATCGGCATCGACCACGTCCGCGACCAGCTTGTACCGGTCGACGAACTGGTGATGTGTGCCGACGTTGATCAGCAGGCCTTCTTCGCCCATCGTCTGGCTGTTGCTCGTCGACTGCGAGGTACCACCGGTACGTCCCGCGCTGAGGCTGCCCGCGAACGAGGACGCATCGGCCTGGACCGGACCACCGCCGCCGTCGAGCCCGACCCCACCCGACGACGACCGGCCCGAGGTGAAGCCGGTGTCCTTCATGGTGAGGTTGATGTCGCCGGAGTTCTGCTGCGTGACGGCGACGAACGCGCGATCGGTCGCCTCACCCCGGACCACCACGCTGTAGCCACGTGGCAGCATCGTGCCCTGCCGGACCGCGTCGACCGGGTTGCCGGCCGGCGGGACGATCGTCAGCGGGAGCCGGTACTCCCCGTTCATCCACTCCTTGTGCGCGACCAGGCTGTCGGGCCCGAGCATCGCGTGCAGTTCCTGGTACGTGTTGGAGCCCAGCTCGATCGCGTCGACGGCCGAGGTGATCCGATCGACCGGATTGCCCGCGTCGACGTGGACCGGCATCGACTGCTTGACCGCGGCCATACTCGGCGCCTTGGGCTGCGCAGAGCGGACCGGTTCCTCTGCACGCGACAACGCACTGTCGACGAGGATCCGGGCGCTGCCGGGCGCAGTGGCCAGGGGAGCGGTGTCGCCCTTCGGGGTGACCTCCGTGACGACGATCTGGTGCCCGACCCGCAGGATGTCGACCGGGGCGGTGGTCTCGGTCAGCGACACCCGGTTGACCCGCCGGCCCGCGGACCAGCTGAAGCTCCGGCCGACCGCGCTCCGGCTGAGCTTCACACCCAGTCGCCCGGCCCACCCGCGCACACCTTCGGCCGGGCCGTTGCTGACACCGGCGCCGGCCGACACAGGCATGCCCTTCGACCGGCCTCCGGAGCGGCTGTTGGCGTCGGAGGCGATGCCGAGCCGTACGACGTTGTCCGTCGTACTCGTGCCCTCGCCGGTGACGTCGTTGAAGTCCTGCCGGACTGCGACCCGGAACGTCCGGTATCGCGGCGCATGCCCGGTTCGCTGGTCGATCAGGACCATCGGGATGCCGCTCTGCGAAGCCTGGTTGTAGCCGGCTTCGAGCCGGTCGGACCCGATGGTCTGGATCACCCGGTCGTAGTTGATCAGCTGTCCGCTGCGCAGTCGCCGGTCCTCGGGCAGGTCGGCGAAGACCGGCTGGAGGTTGTCGTCGAGCGGCGGGACCAGCCCGTCGCGGCTGAGGTTGCGCAGGGTCTGTTCCAGCGCGTCGCGATCGCCGGTGAAGTTCTGGACGAGCGCCTGGCCCGCGCCACGCATCTGCTCGGCGCCGGGGCCGATCACGGGTGGCAGCGTCTGCTTTCCGGTCGGCGGCTCGGGGTCGCCGCGGAGCAGGGCCCGCTTGTGCTGGTCGAGGCGGACGGTGTCGTTGGGGTTGCGGAGTACGGCGAACTTGTCGACCTTCGCGCCGGCGCGCAGCAGGTCGTTCTCGGGGACCCGGAGCCTGGCGTCGACGAAGTCGTTGATGACGACCGGGTCCGCCTTGGGCTTGGTGAGGTCGCGCAAGGTCGCCCGGACCCGGAAGCCGACCACCACGCCCTGCGTCGGGCCCTGGTTGCGGTGAACCACCGGAGTGATCGAGGTCGCGCTGACGCTCAGCCCGCCCTGCCGCGAGACGTTGCGACCGGCCGAGACACTCGGACCGAGATCGGCCGTCGTCGAGCCGATGTCCTTGAAGGTGCCGCCGACACCGACGGACACCGACGCGGAGGTGTTGGAGTTCTGGCTCGCGCTGACGCCGTTGAAGTCGACGCCGACCTTCTCCTGCCACAGGTCGTAGCTGGCCTCGCCGCTGAGTCTCGCCGTACTCCAGATCGGCTCGACTTCGAGCTGTACGTGGTAGACCGCCTCGCCCGCGCTGACGATCTGCCGGCCGTACCCTCCTGGCCGGCTCGTCTGGCGCAGCAGCCGGGAGATGTCCTGGGTGAGCAGGCCGTCGATCTGGCCGTAGGCGACCCGGTCGATCTTGCCGAAACGCTCGCGGCCGCCCGCGACGAGCCGGTCGCGGATGGAGGACATGCCGTCGATGTTGGTGACCGTATGCCGGGGGAAGGCTCCGGTGACCTCGTTCGCCCGGCCGAGCTGGGCGAGCGAGACCGTCTCGGTCGCAGGCTTCACCGTGTACGCCGCTGACACCCACGTCAGTTGCGGGCCGGCGTCGAAGGCGGCAGGTGCCGACCAGGGCTCGGTCGCGGACGCACGAACCTCGATCTCCCACTGACCGGTCCAGCCGACCTGCAGCGACTCGCCGCGGTCGTCGTCGACCGAGCCTTCCTTCTCGTGCGAGCTGGACCCGCTCGACTCACTCAGCCCCTGCCCGGAGGACACATCCACCCGGGGAGCGGCGAACTGGGACAGCGTGTGGACCGTGCTCCCGGGCGGCGCCATCGCCATGAACGGCTGCGCGCTCACCCCGAAGCTGACGCCGGTCGAGTGGGCTGCCGTCGTTGAGACGCCCTGGCCGCCGTCGCCGATCGTGCCCGACATCTGCTCGGCCAGGTCGTAGTCCCGGTCGAGGTTCTCGCGCACGTCCTGCGCGTTCAGCCGGAACCGGACCTGCGCCAGCTCGTTCACGTCGGAGTTGGGATTCCCGCCGACGGTGAACTCGATCCCCTCGGCCGTCACCAGCCGCCGGTACGCCGCCGGAGGCACCGGCAGCGGGCCACTGCCCTCACCGAGCCGCGCGGAGATGCCGTGCGCGGCCAGTACCTGGTTGATCTCGCCTACTGGGACCGCTGGCAGTTCACCGGCCGGTACGCCGGTGTGCAGGACGGCCTTGACGGGCAGGGCTGAATCCGACGCGACCTGGTACGCACTGGTCTTCTCTGCCGCGGTCTGCGCCAGCGTGACGAGTGCTGCCTGCGGACGGCTCGGGTCGGTGAGCACTGCGTCGAGTTCGGCCAGCAGGTCTCGTTGACTGGTCAGTGCCTGCTCAGCCGTCGCTACCGCTTGGTTGTAGCCTGCGGCGATTTCCGTGTGCCGGTTGGCCTTCCGGGCAGCACCGGCCGCCTCGACGTCCAGGACCCGCGCCCGCTCGGTCGCACCCTTGTCCTGAAGCTTGCCCTCGGCAACAGCTTTGCCGGACAGCTCTTTGGCTTCCGCGGCGGCTGCGGCCGAGCTGGCCGTCTTGGCGCCGGCAAGCTTCTGGAGCTCCTGGACCTCCGACTCCAGACCAGTGACCGCGTCAGCGACTTTCAGCCGCAAGGCAGCCGGCGTGTACGGCGCCAGCTCGGCTGCCTCAGCCCGTACCGCGAGCGCGGCCGCCGTCCCTGCCGCCGCTGCTCCGCGGACGTGGATCGCGTCGGCAGCCCAGGGGAGTGTGGGCGCGACGCCGCCCTTCTGACGGATCGAGGTCGCGAGCGCGTCGAGATCCCGTTCCAGTACGGCCGTGCGCTGTGGATCCTGCTGGTTCCGCGCCTGCTGCCAGGAGCTGTTGAGGAACTGGTACGACGCGTAGTCGGCGTTCAGCGTGCGATCGCGTTTGTCGCGCCCGAAGGCCGAGCGCAGCTTGCCCAGCACGCCGGCCGGTCGTTGCGAGTTGGCGGGGTTGAGCTCATGCGTCAGCTGGTTGAGCTGGTGGACCCAGACCTGGGCCAGTTGGTCGTCGGCGAGGCGCGGCGAGATCCGTAGGACGTGGGGATCGTTCGCGGTGCCCGAGCGAAGTCGGCCCTCGGCGACGAGACCGCGGGAAGTGGGGAGGATCTCGACCCGGACGTGTTGCGGTGCGTCGCTCGTCGCCGTCTGGAGTACCGCAAGTTGCGCCTGGGGGTCGATGGCCGGCCTGCTGGTGATGAAGCCACCGAGTTCGGCGCGCCCGAGTTGTCGGAGGGCCGCGAGAGCTGTTCGCTCGTCGAGGTCCGGGTCGAGGGCTGGGCGGCCACCGATTCCGGTGACCAGTCCGGAGCCACGGACCTCGGGCGTTGCCGTTCGGGCGTTTGCGGGCCGCTGGTGCCTCGCGCCGGGCTGGGATCGATGCTGTCCGGTTTGCGGCTGGGGTGGGGCGATTGCGAGCGTAGTACCGGTAGGTGGTGGCTGGGCGGGTGCTTGATGGCTCAGGAGGTGGGTGTCGCGGCGGATCTGTTGTGCTGCTGCGACGAGTTCTGTCGGCCTGGCCGGCTGGGATCGGCCGGGGAGCGCGGCTAGGCGGGCTGCGGCGGTTTCGGAGTACGGGGCGGCGCTCTCGAGGACGATCCGGAGCATCGCGCCGGCCTCGTCACGTCTTGCCTGCTGGAGGCCGGGGACGTGCAGGAGCCGGTCGAGGGCGGCGATCGCGCCGTCGGCCGGGTCGAGCTCGCGATTGCGGGCGACCTCCGCGCCGACCAGGGCGACCGACTCGGCCAGCAGGCGCTCGTCGCTCGCTCGGTCAGCCGCGCGCCGGTTGAGGCGCCGGTCCAGATCGTCGACGACCCCGGCCGGGAGGGTCTCGGCGGCATCGAGCCGGAAGCTGCCGTCGCGCAGCCGGACGCCGGAGGGCGCGATCACGCCGAACGCGATGCCGAGAGCCTCGCGGGCGCGGGCAGCGGCCAGGTCTCCCCGTGCCGGATCGCCCTGTGCCGCGATGGTCATCCAGTCGGCTCCTTCGTCGTCGGTGACGTGAGTGTGACCGCAAAGTAACCTCCTGGGTTCCCCCGGGCAACCGGCAAAAGATTTCAATCCGGCTACCGCTCGATGGTGCTGAGTTCCGGCCGCTGCCGTGTCAGGCTGGGCGGCGATGAACGTGAAACTTTCTCCTTCCCAGTGGTCGGTTTCCGAGGCCAGAAGCTTGATCGCTCAACTGCGTCAGCTCGCCGAGGGCGACGCCTACGACGGCATCGAGCTGTTCGCGGCGCTCTGCGAGTACCTGGATCAGCTGTACGGCGGTACCGGGTTCGACGAGTTGCTGCCCGAACCGCAGGCGGCCGAGCTGGGCGGTGTCATCCGGGGTGTGGTTTCGGCCACTCCGGCGGACCCGGACGGCGATCCGCTGGACCGGCTGGACCAGCCGGTGAACTCGGCCGTGACGCTGGCCGAGGGTCGGCGGCTGGCGGCGTACCTGGCGACGGCCGACGACTGGCAAGGCGAGTTGGGCCGCGCGTTGCAGGGGCTTTACAGCTATCTAGACCACTTGTCGGGCGGGCCGGGGACGTTCGTCCGGCTGCTCACCCGCGAAGAGCGCGAGCAGGTCGCGGCCAGAGCACCGAAGAGGTAACGGCATGACCATTCGGTCCGAATGGTCCTCTCCGACCATTACGGTAGGCGCGTGAGTTTCTCGTCCCCCACGCGTCCCTCCGCCTCCGGCGCCCGTGGTTCCAAGGCGCCGCTCGGTGGCTCGAACCGTCTTCCCTCCGGCCGCGAACGCCGTCCGGCGCTCGCCGCGCTGGCGGTGATCCTGATCCTGCTCGGCGCCGCCGGCTCGGCCCTGATCGCCCTCCGCAGCGGCGACCGGACCAACTATGTCGCGATCGCCGTCGATTCGATCAGCCCGGGCCACAGGATGACCCAGAAAGACCTCGCCACCGGAGACCTGGCCGGCAAGACCGCTGCCTTGATCCCGTCCGACCAGTGGAAGACGCGGGTGGACGGCAAGTTCGCGACCGGCTGGCTGTACAAGGGCCAGTACGTCACCGACCAGAACTTCACCGACAAGCAGATCGCCGCCGGCGGCGTCGCGGTCGGCGTCAGCCTCGAGGCCGGCCGGGCCCCGTCGTCGGGTCTGCGGGAAGGCGACATCGTCCAGGTGGTCCAGGTGCCGGCCGCCAACCAGGCCGGTGGCGTGTCCTCGATCCTGGTGAAGGCCGCCGAGGTGACGGCCGCCAGCGGCGCTATCAGCGACGACAAGACCAAGGCGAACAGCACCTTGAACGTCACCATCGTGGTGCCGGCCGCGCAGTCGGTCACAACGGCCGGGGCCGCCGCGTCCAAGACGCTCGTACTGACGAAGCTGCCGTCCGGTACCAAGCCGGAGGTAGCGGCCAACGAGGGAGACGGCTGATGGCTCTCGTTGCGCTGGCAAGCGCGAAGGGCTCGCCCGGAGTGACCACGACCAGCCTGGTGCTCGGTGCGCTCTGGCCGCGGCCGGTGCTGCTGGCCGAGTGTGACCCGGCCGGTAGCGATGTGGCGATCCGGATGACGGCGCCGGGTGGCCAGCCGCTCAACTCCGATCGCGGGCTGGTCAGCTTGGCTGCGGCCGGCCGCAAGGGGCTGGACGACGACGTCATCATGGCGCACAGTCAGCAGCTCGACGGTGGGCTCGATGTGATGATCGGGGTCCGCACACCCGAGCAGATCGGTGGCATGGGCGGGCTGTGGGAGCCGCTGGGTATCACCTTCAACCAGATGTTCAGCTCGGACGTGATCGCGGACTGCGGCCGGATCGGGCCTGCTTCGCCGCAGCTTCCCGTAGTACAGGCTGCTCGGCTGGTCGTTCTCGTCTGTACTGCGACCGGCTCGTCCGTCGCGCATCTGCGGGAGCGGCTGTCGTCGCTCATCCATCACGTCGACGCGAAGCTCGGCGTGCTCGTGGTCGCCGACCCGAAGAAGCGTGAAGGCGTCAAGCAGGTCTGGTCGGTGCTGGACGCGATGTCCGTGCCGCTGGCGCACCGCTGGCACCTCGCCTACGACCCGGCCGGCGCGGCCTTCTTCGACGGCCGCGGACAGGGCCGGCTGGACCGTACGCCGCTGATCCGGACCGCTGCCGACATCGCCGCCGAGATGGCGGCGATCGTCTCGCGGCCGACCCAGCACGACTTCGACATGGCCCAGGCGGCGTTCCCGCCCGACGGCGGCCGGGAGGGTAGATGAGCACGGATCAGGAGCTCGTCCGCAAGCTCCGGGTCCAGGTCGCCGAGCGGCTGAACGAGCAGCGCCGGCGCGACCAGGTCAACGGCGTACCGCCGATGAGCGCCGAAGACGAGCGCGAGTACGCCCGGTCGCTGATCGTCCAGGTGCTCGAGGACCACGCCCGGTACGAACTGGCCGAGGGGCGCACGCCGCCCACTCCGGACGACGACGCGCAGATCGCCGGCGCCATCCACGCCTCGCTGTTCGGTGTCGGCCGGCTGCAGCCGCTGATCGACGACCCCGAGGTCGAGAACATCGACATCAACGGGTGCGACCAGGTCTTCATCCAGTACGGCGACGGCCGCGAAGAGCGGCCCGGGCCGGTGGCCGACAGCGATGACGAGCTGGTCGAGCTGATCCAGGTGCTCGCGGCACACGCGGGTCTGACCAGCCGGCCGTTCGACTCGGCCAACCCGCAGCTCGACCTGCGGCTGCCCGACGGCTCCCGGTTGTCGGCCGTGATGGGCGTGACGTCGCGGCCGTCGGTCTCGATCCGGCGGTCCCGGCTCGGCAAGGTGTTCCTGCAGGATCTGGTTGCCAACGGCACCATGTCCGCCGACATCGCCTCCTTCCTGCGGGCCGCCGTGGCCGCGCGCAAGAACGTGATGATCGCGGGCGCCACCAACTCCGGCAAGACCACGCTGCTGCGCGCGCTGGCCAACGAGATCCAGCCGCACGAGCGCCTGATCACCGTGGAGCGCTCGCTCGAGCTGGGGCTGGGGGAGTTCAAGGACCTGCACCCGAACGTGGTCGCGTTCGAGGAGCGGCTGCCGAACTCCGAGGGTGTCGGCGAGGTCAGCATGGCCGACCTGGTCCGCCGTTCACTGCGCATGAACCCCAGCCGGGTCATCGTCGGTGAGGTGCTCGGCGACGAGATCGTGACGATGCTGAACGCGATGAGCCAGGGCAACGACGGCTCGCTGTCGACGATCCACTCGAACAGCTCGATGGAGGTGTTCAACCGAATCAGCACCTACGCGATCCAGGCGTCCGAGCGGCTGCCGATGGAGGCGACCCAGATGCTGATCTCGGGTGCCCTCGACTTCGTCGTGTTCGTCCGCAAACACAACGACTACCAGCACGGCGGCACGCTCAGTCGGTACATCGAGAGCATCCGCGAGGTGACTGGCTGGGACGGCCGCGTGCTGTCCGGCGAGGTGTTCGCTCCCGGCCCCGACGGCCGGGCCGCGGCGCACGCACCGATCGCCTGTATGGACGAGTTGGAGCACTACGGCTACCAGCCGCTCGTGCACGGTCGGTGGGCCTGATGAGCAACGAAACCCTGCTGTCCCTGCTGTCCGGCGCGGTCGTCGGCGGCGCGATCCTGCTGCTGATCGTCGCGATCCGTGGCACGACGCCGCGCGAGTCGACCCCGTCGCTGTTCAAGCGCGGCGGCAGCGTCGAGGGCCGCAAGCAGCTGATCCGCTTAGGCACCGGCATCGGAGTCGGGCTGATCGTGCTCGTCGTCACGCACTGGCTGGTGCTGGCGGCGGCTCTCGGCTTGCTTGCTGCGCTTGCCGATCGCTTCTTCGGTGGTACCGGGGAAGAGCGGCGCGCGATCGAGCGGCTGGAGGCGCTGGCCACCTGGACCGAGGCGCTCCGCGACACGATCGCCGGCGCGGTCGGTCTGGAGCAGGCGATCCCGGCCACTGCGATCAACGCAGCGCCCGCGATCAAGCCCGGCCTGAACCTGCTCGTCGACCGGCTCCGGATCCGCGAACCGTTGCCCTCGGCATTGATGCGGTTCGCGGACGACCTCGACGACCCGTCGGCCGACCTGATCGTGGCCGCGCTGGTGCTGAACGCGCGCCTGCGCGGACCCGGTCTGCGCGAGGTGCTGAGCGCGCTGGCCGACTCGGCCCGCGAGGAGCTCGACGTACGCCGGAAGGTGGCGGCCGAGCGTCGATCGACCCGGCGAAGCGTGCAGGTCGTCGTGGCGATCACCCTGCTGGTGGCGGCCGCGCTGATTCTGTTCAACCCGACGTACGTCAGGCCGTACACGAGTTTCATCGGCCAGTTCGTGCTGTTCATCGTGATCGCCCTGTACGCCGTGGGGCTGGTCTGGCTGCGCAAGCTGGCGAAGATCGAGGTACCGGACCGGTTCCTGATCCGCAGTGACGATCGGCGGGCGGCCCGCAGTGGTGACGAGCGGATGGAGGTGGTGGGCGGATGACCGGCGCTTTCATCACAGGTGCGATGGTCGGCCTCGGTGTCTACCTGCTGGTCCGGATGCTGATCCGGCCGCGCGCCAACGTGCTCTCGACGATCGCGCGGATCGACGCCGGTCGGTCCGGGTACGTGAGCGCGGCGACCGCGAGTGCCGCGGGGGAGCGGGTGCTCGGTGGTGTCGACCGGGCGCGCGAGACGCTCGGCCAGCGGCTCGAGGCGGAGGCGAACGCGCGGGGCTGGACCTTCGGGCGGTTGCGCCGCGACCTGGCGGTGATGAACCAGCCGTTCGCGGCGATGCTCGCGACCAAGGTGTTCTTCGCTCTGGGTGCGCTGATCTTCATCCCGTTCGTGCTGTTCTTGTTCGCGCTGCTGAGGTTCAAGGCGCCGGGCGCTTCGCCCGCGATCGTCACGCTGGCGGCGATGGCGTTCGCGTTCTTCCTGCCCGACCTGGCGTTGCGGCAGGAGGCGGAGGCGCGGCGGCGCGACTTCCGGCATGTGGTCGGCAGCTTCCTGGACCTGGTCGCGATGAACCTGGCCGGCGGCCGCGGTCTGCCGGAGGCGCTGATGACGGCCTCCACGATCGGCGACCACTGGGCGATGGCCCGGATCCGGCAGGCGCTGGCCAACGCGCGGTTGATCGGCATCACGCCGTGGGACGCGATGGCCCGGCTGGGCGAGGACCTCGGGGTCGAGGAGTTGCGCGACCTGGCGTCGGCGCTGGCACTGGCAGGTGACGAGGGCGCGAAGATCCGGGCCTCGCTGCTGGCCCGGGCGGCGTCGCTGCGGCGGAAAGAGCTTGCGGACGTGGAAGGCAAGGCAGGCGAGCGGTCGCAGTCGATGCTCGTCGCGCAGCTGGTGATGTGCGCGGCGTTCATGTTGTTCCTCGGCTACCCGGCCGGCGCCGCCATCCTGGGCAGTTAGTGACGGCGGTCACGGGGAACAGGGATCCATCGGGCATTTGTGTCCGTCCTACAGGGCATACTGAGGCTCGAATCGGGCTCAGGACTGAAGTAACGAGTTTCGGAGGGTTAACCGGATGAACGTGGAAACGCAGTTCGTGCGCGCGATGGTCGGCTACGCGCTGGCGCGGGCCCACACCCAACGGGCCCGGGGCGCGGCCGCCAAGGCCCGCGGCGCCCGCCGTCGCGACGAGCTCGGCGCGTCGGCGCTGGAGTGGGCGATCATCTCGGCGATCCTGGTCGCCGCGGCGCTGGCCATCGGTCTGGTGGTCCGGGGCGTGATCGACAAGCGCACGGGCGAGATCCAGAACGGCTGAGGCGTTGTCGCGGTCACCTCGTGCTGGGGAACGAAGTGCGCACGGCCGTTGGAACTCGGCGGACCGGAGCGGGCGCGGCCGAAGCCGATCGCGTCGGGTCGGCAGCGGTGGAGTGCCTCGGAGGCGGTCCGAGCGAGGAGCGTCCTCGCTCGAGCTGGCCATCCTGGCGCCGTCGATCCTGGCGCTGATCTTCATCTCGATCCAGACCGCGCTGTGGCTGTACGGCCGGTCCGTCGCGCTGAACGCGGCCCAGGAAGGCGTGTCCCGCCTGCGACTCGTCCAGCCGCCGCTCTACACCAGCGCGATCGGCGAGAAGGTCCGCGGCGACATCGAGGCCTACGCCCAGCAGCTGGGCGGCAACACCCTGGGTGACGCCGTCGTCGAACCGCCGTCCTACAACACCCCCGAGGGCATGGTCTCCTTCACCGTCACCGGCGAGACCATCTCTTTGGTCCCCGGCCTGAAACTGACAGTCACCCGCACCGCGACCGGCCCCATCGAACAATTCCAAGCCGACAAATGAGCGAGGCATGAACCCGATCAGGACGCGCCGCCCCCGCGCTCCCCGCGGTGCTGACGCCTGCCCGCGCGCACGTGGTGAGCGCGGGACGATGGCGTTGGAGATGGTGATTCTGGCGCCGTTGCTGCTGATTCTGTTTATGTTTCTGCTGGCTTGTGGGCGGTATTTCCAGACGTCTTCGTTGCTGGAGAACGCGGCGCGGGACGGCGCCCGGTCGGCCAGTCAGACCCGGTCGTTGGGGGATGCTCAGACGCAGGTGGATTCCGCTGTGACGCGGACCATGGATCAGGCTGTGAAGTCCTGTAAGGACAGCGCGGGCGGGAGCATCACGAGCGCGTTCGCGGCGGGGGCGACGTTGTCGGTCGAGGTGACCTGCACGATCAACTACCGCGACCTGGGTCTGCTCGGCATCGGCGGCGACACCACGATCACCAAGCGGTTCAGCTCATCCATCGACCCCTACCGAGGAGTGCGCAGTGGCGACACTCCCTGAGCCCGTGGCGCGGCTCGTCGGGTTCCTGCGAGTCGATGCCCCACGCAACCATCGCGGCGCGCTCAGCCCGGCCGTGGCGATTCTCGCGGTGATGATCTTCACGCTGGCCGGCCTCGTCATCGACGGCGGCCGCCAGCTCGGCGCCAAGTCGCGCGCGGTCGGGTACGCCCAGGAGGCGGCCCGCGTCGGCGCGGCCACCATCCAGCTGAACACCACCGAAGCCAAGATCGACACCACCAAGGCCGGCGCCGCGGTCGCCGCGTTCTGCGCCGAGGTCTCGTCCAACGACAAAGCAGTCCAGAGCTGCGGCGCCACCGAGCTGACCGACGACGGCCTCAAGGTCCAGGTGGTCATCGGCAACCAGACGACCTTCCTCGGCATGGTCGGCATCGGCCACCTCGACGCCACCGGCACCGGCGAGGCGCACGCCGAACAAGGCGTCAACAAGGCCGACGACAGCCCCAAGATCCCCCCGATCGTCGTCAGCGGCCGCACCGACGGCCCCGGCAACATCCCCACCAGCATCGCCGTCCCGCCGACCCTCGACCTTCCGTGCCCGTCCCCTTGGTACGAAGGCTCGCCGACCCCCATCTGGACCCTTCCGTTCCCGTTCCCGGCGACCTGTACGCCGAGCGGGACCCCGTCGGCGCCCGGCACCCCACCGACCACGCCTCCGACGAAGCCGACAACGCCGCCGACGAAGCGCCCGCCGCCATCCAGCACTCCGAAACCGACCAAGACGAAGACCACCAAGCCGGGCGGCGGCGCCCCCGCTGGTGTACCGCAGAACTCCCAGCCCCCGGGAGCCAACTGATGACCGACCTTCGAGGAGCCCGAGTCGTGCGACGTGCCGGCATCCCAGCCATCCTGCTGGCCGCAACCCTGCTGCTGTCCGCCTGCGGCGGCAGTAAGGACGACGGCGGCATGCCGGTACCCGTCGGCGACGGTGGCGGCGATTCGGAGCCCACGATCACCCTCAGCCGTACGCCGTCCGCCGACCCCACGTCAGCGCCCACCGGCAAGACCTCGGCGCCGCCCGTCACCGCCGCGCCGCCACCGCCGGCGAACCAGGTGATCGTCGTACCGGGGAACTTCGCGTCGATCCCCGCCGTCCAAGGCCTCGTGACGAGCTACCCGGTCTACTTCAGCGCCCTGGTCGCCCGGGACTCCAAGATCATCCAGAACAACTTCCCGGCCTACTTCTACGCCGACACGTCGCAGGCCGTCGACGACGCCAAGCGGAACGGGTGGGTGATGAAGCCACCGGGCAGTGTGGTCGTGATGGGCACCTCGAACCAGCCGCTCGGAATCGTCCGGCTGAAGCTGTGCCTGTCCCAGACCACCCAGTTCTGGAACCCGAAGACGAAGAGCTGGGTGGTGCCCGCGCCGAAGGGGACGCCGCAGGCACTGGACATGGTCCGGACCGGGCTGGGGTGGCTGCCCTACCGGGTCGCGCCGTCGAAGGGGATCAGCTGCGGCAAGGTGCGTTATCCGGCCTAGACCACTGCATAACCATTTGCGCAACGGCGTGACTGGACAGCGTTCACCGGGCATGATGCCCCTGGCTGAACATAACCTACGAGTAGCCGACCGAGACTCTGGAGTGAGGATGCGCAACCGAGTGAGCCGAGGGTTGATCACCCTGACCACCGTGCTTGCCCTTCTGGGTGTCTACCCGGCCTCGACCGCCAGCGCGGAGACGATCAGCGAGGGCGACCGGGTCTGCAGTATGTACGTCAACAGCATCGGCTTCGGCGCCTTCTGCAGTTCGGGTGCGGCCTATTTCGGTGGCTCGCCGCCGCCGACCTGGAAAGCGCGACTCGGCAACAACATCTTCATCCCGTGCCGTGACTTCGACATCCCCAAGGGGATCAAGCTCGGTCCGGCGCCGGATGGCAAGACCTGGGTGCTGCGGGTGACGATCGAGGACTACGACCTCAACACGGTCAACGGCGGTGAGAACGTGCACCTGGAGCGGGCCATCGTGCCGGTCTCGGGTGACGAGCGCAACCAGTGCCGCGACGAGGACTACATGGACCCGTTCTGGGCCGAGTTCGCCAGTACTTATCCCGACCCGGCTCTGCAGGTGATGCCGACCTACACACCGCGGGTGAACGTTCCGGCCTACTTCTCGCTGACCCGCGAGAGTTCGATGATCCTGAAGAACGAGCAGGGCGACCCGGAGCTGAACAGCGCCTTCTACGACGCGACCCACAACCTGACGATGCGTGGGCTGGTCACGTCGATGGTGGTCGATCCGGGTGACGGCACCGAGCCCTTCACCTGCCTGATGGGTGTCGGCAAGAAGGACGACAACGACGACGGGTACGACGGGACGAACGATCCGTTCCACCAGATGAGCACCTGCTCGCACAAGTACGCCAAGTCGAGCGCGAGTCAGCCGGACGGGATGTACACGGTGAAGCTGACCATCACCTGGTCGGTGGACTACTGGAAGGGTGGGCCGACCTGGAACCCGGTCGGCCAGGCCGAGATTCACGCGGTACAGCGCCTGCCTGTGCAGGAAGTTCAGGCAATCGGTGGGTAAGGGAGGGGCGACGATGGTGAAGACGAGTGAGCCGGTGCGGAACGCACGGCTGCCGCAGCGGGCCGGCGGAGGAGCCGGCGACCGGCTGAAGGGCCTGGCCTCGCTGCTGGCGATCGTCGCGATCGTCGGCGGTGTTCCGTACGTTCTGCTGACCTACTTCGGCAAGCCGTGGCCGAGCCGGATGCCGAGCCGGGACGTGCTGTTCGACGAGCTGAGCGCCAAGACGATCATCGGCATCATCGCGTTCTTCATCTGGGTGGCGTGGCTGCACTTCGTGATCTGCCTGCTCGCCGAGGCAGTCGCGGAGGTCCGGGGCCATGGCCTGTCACCACGGATCCCACTCGGCGGCGGCTCGCAGACGCTGGCCCGCCGGCTGATCGCGGGTGTTGTGCTGATCGCGGGCACCGCCAGCGTCACGCTGCCGGTCGCCAACGCGGTGACGGCGACATCCGTCGGCAACCCGACGTCAGTGAGCGTTGCCCAGGGCAACGACAACAGCTCGGTCGAGTCGTTCCGGCAGACCGAGCCGCGCAGCTCGGTGCAGATCGGCGTCGCGCCGACCGTGAAGCACACGCACACCGGCGTACGGACGAACAGCGACCACACCGGTCAGGTCGTCAAGTACACGGAGGTCCGGCCGCCACAGGGGCGTAACTACGACTGCCTGTGGGACATCGCCGAGCGGTACCTGGGCGAGGGCCGGCGGTACAAGGAGATCTACGACCTCAACCACAACAAGCTGCAGCCAGACGGTCGCCGCCTCACCAACCCGGATCTGATCCTGCCGGGCTGGCAGGTGCGGCTGCCCGCTGACGCCAAGGGCGCCGGCGTGCACACCGTCCTCGTCAACGTGGACCACCACCCGGCCGGCAAGACCACCACGAGCCCGGCTGGGAAGCCCGCCGCCAAGCCGGTGGCCAAGCCCGCTGAGCGGCCGACCGCCCAGGCGCACCCGGCGACCGAGACGCGGACCGCCGAGGAAGGCACGAACGCGGTCGGCAGTCGCTGGTTCGAGCATGAAGAGGCCGGTTCGTCCGTCGGCGTGGCCGGTACGACGACCAAGCCTGACGCGTCCACGCCGGAGACGACGGGCACCGAGGCCGCCAACCCGGCCGTGGACGGCGCGAAGGTCGAGGCGCCGGCGGCAAGCGGGTTCGACGTCCAGCAGGCCGGGATCTACGGCCTCGGGGCGACGTTGCTCGCCGCTGGTCTGGCCATCGCGCTGAAGCGTCGTCGCGGTTGGGCCCAGGGTCCGGGTCCGAAGGCGGCGGGGCACCGGCAGACCGAGATCGGGCTGCGGCTGGCGTCCGACGTACCGACTGCTCGGTTCGTCGACAACGCGCTGCGTTCGCTGGGTGCCACGATGACCAACGACAACCGGGTCATGCCGACCGTCGTCGCCGCGCTGGTGACCGATCGGGCGCTGACGCTGGTACTGGAGCCGGGCGAGACGCAGGCTGCGCCTCCTGGCCCGTGGCAGGCCATTGCCGACGGCACTCGATGGGTACTGCGCCGTGCGTACGGACCTGAGGGCGATGTGGACGCGCCCGCTCCCTACCCGACGCTCGTGACGCTCGGCAGCAACGCCGACGGCGCGACCGTGCTGGTCGACCTCGACACCGCGGACGGCATCGTCAGCTTCGGTGGCGTCACCAACGCCTCCCGCGACGTCGTCGGCTCGCTGGCGGCCGAGCTGGCCACGAACCTGTGGTCCGAAGGCGCTCACATCAGCATGGTCGGCTTCGGTGACGACCTGTCGACGCTGGCGCCGAGCCGGTTGAGCTACTGGGTGAGCCTGGACGATGCGCTGCGGGAGGTAACCCGGCGTACCGATGCTCAGGTGCAGGCCTGTGGGCGGCGGGACGCCGACTCGGTGGCCGACGCGCGGATGGCGTTCCCGGACGCGCAGCTGTGGGGTGCCGAGATCATCTTCGTCTCCGCGCCGCCGTCGCCCGAGGAAGAGGCGAAGCTCGCGAAGCTGGCCGCGGACTCGAAGCGCAGCGTCGCGGTGGTCGTGGTCGGCGACGTGATGAGCTCGCCGTGGCGGTTCGTGGTGGACGAGAAGAACCAGGCTGTCTGCCGGCTGCTCGGCCTCGAGGTCGATGCCCACAGCATCAACCCGTCCCAGTTCGCCGACCTGGTCGCGCTGTTCGGCGTGGCCGAGGCGGAGGCGCTGGACAAGCGGCGCGCGGATCTGGACATGCCGGCGTACGAGTTCTCCGCGACCGACCTCAGCCAGCCTGCGCCGGTCGAGATCGACCTGCTCGGCCCGGTCGAGGTAGACGCGCGCGGCGAGATCGACCCAGGTCGGGTCGCGCTGTCGACGGAGATCGTGGCGTTCCTGGCCAGCCAGGACTACGGCGTACACCCGAACGTGCTGGCCGGCGCGATCTGGCCGCGGGGCATCAGCGACGAGCTGCGCAACGCGGCGCTGGAGCACACCCGCAACTGGGTCGGTGTGGACGCCATGTACGCCGACGAATCCGGCCGCTGGCTGCTGAACCGCAGCGTCGTCCGGGTCGACTGGGACGTCTTCCGCACGCTGGCCAAGCAGGCGTCGATGATGGAGGACCCGCGTGGCCCGCTGTCGACGGCTCTGAGCCTGGTGCACGGCCAGTCCTGGTCGAACCTGCCCGCAGGCCGCTACTCGTGGCTGGCGGCGTCCGGTGTCGAGCGCAAGATGGCTGAGTCGGTCGTCGACGCGGCACTGCGCCTGGCAGAGGCCAGCCTGCGCCACAACGACGGCAACCTGGCCCGTACGGCCCTCCAGACCGGTCTGAGCTTCTCGCCGGCCTCGGAGGACCTGTGGCGGGCCACGCTGCGGCTGGCCGCTCACTTCGGTACCTCGGAGGATGTGGGCAACGTCGCCGCCCAGATGTACGCCGCCCTGGCCAAGCACGGCGCCCCGCGTGGGGCCGAGGCCGAGACGGACGCTCTGGTCGACGAACTGCTGCCGGGGTATCACCGGCCGGCGGCCGTCGCGTAGTACCGGCCCTCAAGCAAGAAACCGCCCCCGGGAGGAACTCCTCCCGGGGGCGGTTTGCTGTCGCGGGGTCAGAGCGGGTCGGCCGACCAGGTGTCGCAGCGGGTCATGTCGCCGGAATCCATACCGATCTGGAACCACTTCATCCGCTGCGCCGCGGTGCCGTGGGTGAAGGACTCGGGGTTGGCCTGGCCCTGCGTCTTCTCCTGGATGCGGTCGTCGCCGACCGAGGCGGCGGCGTCGAGGCCGCGCTCGATGTCGTCCTGGGACAGCTCGGTGATCAACGGCTTGCCGCTCTTGGTCGGGACCGTCGTCGCGTGGTTGGTCCAGATACCGGCCAGGCAGTCGGCCTGGAGCTCGGACCGGACCGAGTCGGAGTTGGCGCCCTCGCGGGACTTGATCCGGTCGAGGATGCCGTACAGGTCCTGGACGTGGTGGCCGTACTCGTGGGCCACGACGTACGCCTCGGCGAACGGGCCGCCCTTCGCGCCCAGGTCGGTCTCCAGCGTCTTGAAGAAGCCCAGCTCCAGGTACACGCTCTTGTCCGGTGGGCAGTAGAACGGCCCGACGGCCGCCGTCGCCGGCCCGCAGCCGGTGTTGACCGAGTTGCTGAAGACCCGCATCGGCGCCTTGGTGTACTTCTTGCCGCGGCGGGGGAGCTCTGCGGCCCAGAAGCCCTCGATCGAGTTCTGGTACGCGACGAAGGCGCAGTCCGGGTTCTGGCTGATGTCCTTGCCGGTCTTGCAGGAGCCCAGATTGCCCGCCGCCGTGTTCCTGGCCGCGGGCTGGTCGCTGCCGCCTCCGCCGCCGAGGGTGCCGTTCAGGAGCAGGATGACGACCAGCAGGATGACGCCGCCGATCCCGCCGCCGACCGGGATTCCCATCCCGCCCGGAAGCAGCCCGCCGCCTCCACCGCCACTGCCTCGGGTGTCTTCGACGCCGCTGGTGTCCAAGTCGGCGTCAGGGTTGAATTTCACAGCACATACACTAGACCTCGTCGCCGCAAGAGGCTGCCTTGTGACGCGGCGCGCGGCGCTGCCCGCATCTCGCCGCTGCCGCCCGCCCGACCGAGCCCGTTCATTCCGACCTGAGGACACCTGCGCCGCCATGATCACAGCCACCAACCTCGAGGTACGCGTCGGGGCCAGGCAACTGCTCTCGCCTGCCTCTTTCCGCGTCGGCCCAGGCGACAAGGTCGGGCTGGTGGGGCGGAACGGCGCCGGTAAGACCACGCTGACCAAGATCCTGGCCGGCGAGAGCCTGCCCGCGTCCGGCTCGGCGACGTCTTCGGGCGAGATCGGCTACCTGCCGCAGGACCCGCGCACCGGCGACCTCGAGATGCTGGCCCGGGACCGGATCCTGGCCGCACGCGGGCTGGACGAGGTGGTCCGGCGGATGCGCAACGCCGAGAAGTCGATGGCCAGCGCCGACGACAAGACCCGCGAGAAGGGCATGCGGCGGTACGAGCGCGCCGAAGCCGACCTGCACGCCGCTGGCGGGTACGCCGCGGAGTCCGAAGCGGCCCGTATCGCGGCCAACCTCGGCCTGCCGGATCGGGTGCTGGGGCAACCACTGGGAACGCTGTCCGGCGGTCAGCGGCGCCGGGTCGAGCTGGCCCGGATCCTGTTCGCCCAGGCCGAGACGCTGCTGCTCGACGAGCCGACCAACCACCTGGACGCCGACTCCGTCGTCTGGCTGCGTGACTTCCTGAAGAACTACCCCGGTGGCGTGATCATGATCAGCCACGACGTGAACCTGCTCGAGGAGACCGTCACCCGGGTCTTCCACCTGGACGCGAACCGGGCCGAGATCGACATCTACAACGTCGGCTGGAAGGCGTACCTGCTGCAGCGCGAGACCGACGAGCGCCGCCGCAAGCGCGAGCGCGGCAACGCCGAGAAGCAGGCGTCGCAGCTGATCGCCCAGGCGAACAAGATGCGCGCCAAGGCGACCAAGGCGACCGCCGCGCAGCAGATGCTCAAGCGGGCCGAGAAGCTGATGGCCGGGCTCGAGGACGAGCGCCAGTCGGACCGCGTCGCGAAGATCTCCTTCCCGACGCCGGCCGCCTGCGGCAAGACCCCGCTGATGGCCAAGGAGCTGTCGAAGTCGTACGGCTCGCTGGAGATCTTCACCGACGTCGACCTCGCCATCGACCGCGGCTCGCGCGTCGTCGTACTCGGCCTCAACGGCGCCGGCAAGACGACCCTGCTCCGGGTGCTGTCCGGCATCGAGAAGATGGACACCGGCGAGGTCATCGACGGCCACGGCCTCAAGCTCGGGTACTACGCCCAGGAACACGAAACCCTGGACGTCAACCGCACGGTCATCGAGAACATGAAGTCCGCGGCCCCCGACCTGAACGAAACCCAGGCCCGCTCGGTCCTCGGCTCCTTCCTGTTCAGCGGCGACGACGCCGACAAGCCCGTCAACGTCCTCTCCGGTGGCGAAAAGACCCGCCTGGCGTTGGCCACGCTCGTTGTCTCCGCCGCCAACGTGCTCCTTCTCGACGAGCCCACCAACAACCTGGACCCCGCATCCCGCACCGAGGTCCTCAACGCAATCCGCGCCTACCAGGGCGCCATCGTCCTGGTGACCCACGACGAAGGCGCGGTAGAAGCCCTCGAGCCCGAGCGCGTCCTACTCCTCCCAGACGGCGTAGAAGACCTCTGGACCAACGACTACGCAGACCTGGTCTCCCTCGCCTGACCCCACCGACGACCGCGTGGTCGGGGTGGGAGGCCGTCAGGCGAGCAGTGTCTGGAGGGCTGGGAGGCGGGCGTACAGGTCGGGGAGGCCTTGGATGCCGGCACGTGCGGACTCATGTGAGAGGGCGAGGTCGGGGCCTGTGGATGCTTCGGTGCCGGCTAGGGCTCGGAGGATGTTCCATCTGGTGTGGCCTAGCCAGCCGCCGATCAGGTAGGCGAACCAGCTGGGGCCGGGTGGGGGGAGTGCGCCGCCGGCGTTGGTGTAGCCGTTGAGGACTGCGCGGAAGATCGTGGGGTCGATGGTGTCCAGGCCGGGACCCTTGGCGATGCTGAGGGCGGTGGAGCCTAGTTCGCCGGAGAGGTCCAGTAGGCCGGAGAGTTCCCAGTCGAGTATTACCGGGCGGCCGTCTCGGGCGAGGAGGTTCCAGGGCTGGATGTCTTTGTGGGTCAGGACGACGGGGCCGGGCCGTTCGCAGGTGTCGACGAAATGGGCGATTGCCAGGAAGGTGTCGACCTGGCAGGCGAGTTCGCCGGCCCACGGCTGGTCGGTTTCCGCCGCGCGCTGGGCGAGTACGGGCCAGTCCTGGGGCGTGGGTTCCTCGGTTGAAGCGGTCCACTCGACGTCCAACGCGTGGATACGGGCGAGGATCTCGCCGACCTCGAAGGCGTATGCCTCCGACACCGGTGCTTCGGGCACCTTCTCGCCGTCGACCCAGCGATGGACCAGGGTTTGGTGGTCGGCCGAGATCGGTTCCGGCATCGGGATGCCAGCGGCGAAGGCTGCGCGCTCCAATCTGAAGACGTCCTCGACGCGGTAGGTCCAGCGGCGGTCGGCGACGTTCAGTTCCTTCACCGCGAACGATCCCTGGTCGGTGTCGAGCCGGTACATCCGGTTGGCGAATCCGCCGTGCACACGGGTCATCGGCCTGATCGGCGTACCGAGAGACGAAAAGTCCACCCACGCACTCTAGGCTTGCGCGCATGAACGTCGACGCTCTTTTTCCCGCTGACCTGCCGGAACCGGCCTACTGGGAGGAGCAGTTCCCGCAGCGCGAGTTGCCGGACGGGGCGAAGGTCACGCGGCTCGGGCCGTCGCCGACCGGATTCATTCACATCGGCGGCATCTACGTCGGGATGATCGACCGCGATATCGCGACGAACACCGGCGGGGTGTATCTGGTCCGCGTCGAGGACACCGACCAGTCGCGGGAGGTGGAGGGCGCGCTCGAGCAGTTCGCGCGCGGGTTCGCGTACTTCGGCATCGACTCCGACGAGGACGCGAACCACGGTTCCTATGGTCCGTACCTGCAGTCGCAGCGCGAGCAGATCTACCTGAGCTTCGTCCGGGAGCTGCTCCGGCAGGGCAAGGCGTATCTGTGCTTCGCCACCAAGGAGGAGCTCGCCGAGACGACCCAGCGTCAGCAGGCGGCCAAGGTTCCGAGCGGGTACTACGGCAAGTGGGCGATCTGGCGCGACGCACCGGCGGCCGATGTCGAGGCCAAGCTCGCCGAAGGCGCGGCGTACGTCGTCCGCTTCCGCGCTCCCGACGGTGCCGACGGGCAGCGGGCGTCGTTCGTGGACGCGATCCGCGGCCGGCTCGAGCACGAGGCCAACCGGAACGACGCGGTCATCCTCAAGTCGTCGGACCAGTCGCCGCGGCTCCCGACGTACCACTTCGCGCACGCCGTCGACGATCACCTGATGCGGGTGAACCTGGTGATCCGCGGCGACGAGTGGATCTCGTCGGTACCGCTGCACCAGCAGCTGTTCGCGGCGCTGGAGTTCGAGCCGATCGAGTACGCGCACATCGCGCCGCTGATGAAGCAGATCCCCGGCGGCAAACGAAAGCTCTCCAAGCGCAAGGACCCCGAGGCCGGCGTCGACTTCTACATCGCCGAGGGCTTCCCGGCCGAGGCGGTCCTGTACTACCTCCGCGGCCTCGCGAACGGCCGACTGGCCGAGCTCCCACTGCCCGAGGCGCTGGCGGCCCCGATCCACCTCGACCAGTGCGGCGTCGCCGGCCCGCTCGTCGACCTGGTCAAGCTCGAGGACATCAGCGCCAACCACATCGCAACGCTGACCGGCCAGCAGATCTTCGACGCCGTGCGGGTGTGGGCGACGACGTACGACCCCGAGCTGGTCACCGTCCTCGACAGCAACCCCGACCTCGCCCTACGTGCTTTGGCTGTCGAGCGGGACGGCGTAGACAACCCCCGCAAGGACCTCCGCAAGTGGTCGACCTTCCGCCCCGAGTACGGCTTCTTCTTCCCCGAACTCTTCACCCCAGTCGCCGGCCCCACCGACGAACGCCTGGCCGCCCTGAACGTCGCGCCAGACGTCATCACCTCCTTCGCCTCCGAGCTGATCGCCGGCTACGAGCACCTCGACGACCCCCAAGCCTGGTTCGCCCAGATCCGGGACCTGGCCGTAAAGCAGGGCTTCGCCCCCAACGCCAAGGAATACAAGAAGAACCCCGACGCCTACCCCGGCTCGATCCGCGAAGCCTCCCAGCTGGTCCGGGTAGCCATCACCGGCTCCACCCGCAGCCCCGACCTACACGCCACCACCCAAGCCCTAGGCGCCCCCGAAACCCTCCGCCGCCTCCAAGCGCTGCTGGCCAAGACCGCCTGAGTGCGACGAACGCCTCACGGACTGTGGGGTTGTGGTGACGTATGTTCCTGGCATGGGTGAACTTGGATTGCGGTTGTCGGTTGAGGGGGCTGTGGCCCGGGTGGTGCTGGATCGGCCGGAGGTGCGGAATGCGCAGACTCCGGGGATGTGGGCCGCCTTGTCGGACTTCGGGGCGAGCCTGCCTGACGAGGTTCGGGTTGTTGTGGTGTCGGGGGAGGGGCAGTCGTTCTCGGCGGGGCTGGATCGCAATTTGATGATGGGGGAGCCGGTCGACGGGCAGGAGCCGTTGCTCACGCTGGGGAAGAGGCCTGCTGACGAGTTGCAGGAGTTGATTTCGCATTTTCAGGGTGGGTTCTCGTGGCTGAGGAAGCCGGAGATCGTGAGTATCGCGGCGGTGCAGGGGCATGCGGTCGGCGCCGGGTTCCAGCTGGCGTTGGCTTGCGATCTGCGGGTGGTGACGCCGGACGCGAAGTTCAGCATGCGGGAGCCGGCGCTCGGGCTGGTACCTGACCTGGGCGGGACGCAACCGCTGGTGCAACTGGTCGGGTACTCGCGAGCCCTGGAGATCTGCGTGACGTCGCGCTGGGTCGAGGCGGCCGAGGCCAAGGAGATCGGGCTGGCCAACATCGTCGTACCGGCTGAAGAGCTGGCGGCGACGGTGAAGGACCTGTCGGAGGCCGTGTTGTCGCCGCTGGTCGGTGCGGTGCGGGAGACGAAGGCGCTGCTGCTGGGCGCGGCGGACCGTACGTACGAGGAGCAGCTGAAGGCAGAGCGCGAGGCCCAGGCGCGGCGCCTGGCCGAGCTGATCGCCGCCTTCGGCTGAGCGAAACCGCAGGGCAGGGAAGCAACAGCTGGCGTCAGGTGTTGTCAACGTTGACGAGATGACTGTGGGGAGGGACCGGATGTCCTCAGGGATGCGAATGGGCGGCGGTGGCAGCGCCATGATGTGGCGGCGCCAGGACGCGTCGGTGGTCGATCAGAAGCTGGCCAAGGGCACGCTGCGGCGCATCCTGCGGTTCGCCAAGCCGTTCAAGTGGCACATCACCGCGTTCCTGGCGCTGGTGATCATCTCGGCGTTCCTGGTGATCGCCTCCCCGCTGCTGTTCAAGAAGATCGTCGACGACGGCATCACCAAGGGCAACGGCGGCCTGGTGACCGCCCTCGCCCTGATCGTCGCGCTCCTCGCGCTCTTCGACGCCGCACTCGGCCTGATGCAGCGCTGGTTCTCGGCACGCATCGGCGAAGGCCTGATCTACGACCTCAGGACGCAGGTCTTCGCGCACGTCCAAAAGATGCCGGTCGCGTTCTTCACCAGGACGCAGACCGGCGCCCTGGTCTCCCGCCTCAACAACGACGTCATCGGCGCCCAGCAGGCCTTCACCTCAACCCTGTCCGGCGTCGTCTCGAATGTCATCAGCCTGATCCTCGTCGTCGGCGCGATGCTCCTCCTGAGCTGGCAACTGACCGTCGTCGCGATCCTGCTCCTCCCCGTCTTCCTCCTCCCAGCCCGGTACCTCGGCCGCCGCCTGGCCGCGATGACCCGCGAGCAGATGACCCTGAACGCCGAGATGTCGACCGCGATGACCGAGCGCTTCTCCGTCGGCGGCGCACTCCTGGTGACCCTGTTCGGCAAGCCCGAAATCGAGAACGCCCAGTTCGGCGAGAAGTCGGGCCGGGTCCGCGACCTCGGCATCCGCATCGCCATGCTCGGGCGGGTCTTCTTCACGGCCCTGACCCTGGTCGCGGCGCTGGCGACAGCTCTCGTGTACGGCGTCGGCGGCAACCTCGCAGTCCGCCAGACCCTGACCGTCGGCACCCTGCTCGCACTGGTCGCGTTGCTCGGCCGGCTCTACGGCCCGCTGACCGCGCTCTCCAACGTCCGCGTCGACGTGATGACCGCGCTGGTGTCCTTCGAGCGAGTCTTCGAGGTCCTCGATCTCGAGCCGATGATCAAGAACGCCCCGGACGCCAAACCGCTGCCGCCCGGCGCGGCCTCCGTCACCTTCGACAAGGTCGCCTTCGGCTACCCGACCGCCGACGAGGTCTCACTGGCCAGCCTCGAGTCCGTGGCCGTTCTCGACAAGCGGGTGAACGCGCAGGTCCTCGAAGACATCAGCTTCACCGTCGAGCCGGGCCAGATGATCGCTTTGGTCGGCCCGTCCGGCGCCGGCAAGACGACCATCACCAACCTGGTCGCCCGCCTGTACGACGTAACGGGAGGCGCGGTCAAAATCGGTGGCGAGGACGTCCGCGAGGTCACCCTGGAGTCGCTGCACGACGCGATCGGGTACGTGACGCAGGACGCCCACATGTTCCACGACACGATCCGCGCCAACCTCGCCTACGCCAAACCGGACGCCACCGACGACGAGATGGCCAACGCGTTGCGCTCGGCGCAAGTATGGGACTTGGTGAAGAACCTCCCAGACGGCCTGGACACAGTCGTCGGCGACCGTGGCCACCGGTTGTCCGGCGGCGAGCGGCAGCGCCTCGCGATCGCCCGGCTCCTGCTGAAGGCGCCGCACATCGTCGTACTGGACGAAGCGACTGCCCACCTCGACTCCGAGTCCGAGGTCGCAGTGCAGAAGGCACTCGACACCGCCCTCGAGGGCCGGACCTCGCTCGTCATCGCCCACCGCCTGTCGACGGTCCGGAACGCCGACCAGATCCTGGTGGTTGACCACGGCAACATCGTCGAGCGGGGCACGCACGAGGAACTCCTCGCCCTCGACGGCGAGTACGCCGACCTCTACCGCACCCAGTTCGCCGAATCCGGCTCAGCCGCGGGCGTGTAACCACCTGACCAGGTAGCGTTTGTCCTGACGTGAGGTCGTGAGGGGAGTCCGCCGGATGATCAAGTTCGCGCTCGTCCTAGGGGCCGGCTACACCGGCTACAAACTCGCGTACCACTCCGAGGACGGCCGCCACTACGGCAAGGTCGGCGAGCACAGCCTCCGGGCCACGCTCTCCCTGGTCTTCGCCGCGCTGGCGGCCGGCTGCACCTACGCCGCTCTGCTCATCCACTGACCAGCGCAAGATGGCGCCGCACCGGCGCCGCGACCGCCGGCCTCATCGCCAGCAGCATGCGCACCACGTCGTCACTGGTGAAGCGCAGCTCGGCAGGCAGCGGCCCTGGCGTGCGCAGCGGGCTCACAGTCCCGGCCGCGACGTGCTTGTAGACGGCGTACACCGAGATCCGCAGCAGCTCCGCGACCTCGTCCGTCGTGTAGAGGGTTGGACTCACACCTGTCTAACGAGGCTGACTACTTTTCGTCTTGTTCCAGCAGATGAAGAACCGGTACGCCGAGATGCCGGCGGGCCGAATTGGTCCAGTCGAGGTGGAAGAACTCCGCCACGATGTGCGGCCGGGTGAGGATGATGACCTCGCGCCCACCGACCTTGTCCACCGTCGCCGTCAGCGCGTCGATCGGCCGGTCGTGCGAGATCCCGCCCTCGGCCTGCTGACCGAGATCGCGGAGCCGCTGGATGCTGCGCCCGGTGCAGTCGGTCGCCTCGCTGTCGATCGCCTTCTGTGCCTCGGCGAGGTCCGCGCGCTGCTCGGTGAGTCCCGGCCCGTAGAGATCCGCCGTCCCGAGCGCGCTGATCGACGCCTCGACGCCGGCCTCGGCGTTGTGGCACGGCACGAGCACGTGGTACTTGACCGGCTCCGGCATGTCCTGGTGCAGCTCGACCACCCGCTGGGCATCAGGCTCGGTCAGTTCCTGCTCGACCAGCAGTACGACGTCGTACATCTCGGTACCTCCGGTTCGTACCAGTCGGTATTGCCTCCATCATGCCCCCGCTTCGGCCTCGGTGGCCGCAAATGGGGGCAGAATGGCCGCCATGAAGCTACCCGTGATGCCGCCGGTCCCGCCGATGCTGGCGAAGCCGATCAAGCAGATCCCGGACGGGAACGTCAGCTTCGAGCCGAAATGGGACGGATTCCGCTCGATCATCTTCCGCGACGGCGACGAGGTGGAGATCGGCAGCCGCAACGAGAAGCCGATGACCCGGTACTTCCCGGAGCTGGTCGAGGCGATCAAGGCGAACCTGCCGGAGCGCTGCGTGATCGACGGCGAGATCGTCGTGGTCGGCGCGTCGGGGGACCGGCTCGACTTCGAAGTACTGCAGCAGCGGATCCATCCGGCCGCCTCCCGGGTCAAGATGCTGTCGGAGACGACGCCGGCCCGGTTCGTCGCGTTCGACCTGCTCGCACTCGGTGACACCGACTACACCGACCGGCCGTTCGCCGAGCGGCGGGAGGCGCTGGAGCAGGCGCTGGCCAAGGCCGCGGCGCCGATCCACCTGACCCGGACGACCACCGACAAGGCGACCGCTACGGAGTGGTTCCACCAGTTCGAGGGGGCCGGGCTGGACGGCGTGATCGCGAAGCCGCTCGACGGCCTGTACGAGCCGGACAAGCGGACGATGTTCAAGATCAAGCACGAGCGGACCGCGGACTGCGTCGTCGCGGGGTACCGGGTGCACAAGAGCGGCGAGAACCGGATCGGGTCGCTGCTGCTCGGGCTGTACAACGCCGACGGCGTGCTCGCCAGCGTGGGCGTGATCGGCGCATTCCCGATGGCTCGTCGTGAGGAGCTGTTCGTGGAGATGCAGGAGCTCGTCACCGACTTCGACGACCACCCGTGGGCGTGGGCGAAGCAGGAGGAGGGCAACCGGACGCCCCGCAACGCGGAGGGCAGCCGGTGGCAGGCGGGCAAGGACCTCAGCTTCGTGCCGTTGCGGCCCGAGCGGGTGGTCGAGGTGAAGTACGACCACATGGAGGGGGTCCGCTTCCGGCACACGGCCCAGTTCGTGCGGTGGCGGGAGGACCGGACGCCGGAGTCGTGCACCTACGAGCAGCTGGAGGAGCCGATCAAGTTCGACCTGGCCGACGTGCTGACCGCGCGCCCTTGAGGCACGCTGGACAGGTGAACCCGGGGGCACGGACAATCCAGGCATGACGGCGGATCGGATCGAGCTGGCGCGTCCCTCGGACGCCGAGCGTGATCGGGCGCTCGCGATCCTGCGTGACGGAGCCGGCTCGGGTCGGCTCTCGCACGACACCTTCATCCGCCGGATGAACTTCGTACTCCGCGCGCAGAGCCGCCGCGAGCTCGCCAACGCGACGCACGACCTCCCCGGCACCGAGCCACGCGTCGTCCAGCTGCTCAACCGGCTGCTCGCCCGCATTCCGCGCCTCACGATCACCCCGCGCACCACGACGCCGTACGTCCGCCCGCAAGGTCTGGCCCTGCCGTCGCCGGACTCACCCACGGTCCGCATCGGCCGCGGCCCCGGCGCCACGCTCCGGGAGACCGACCTGTCCGTCTCCCGCTTCCACGCCGAGCTCCGCCACGTCGACGACGGCTGGCTGCTCCGCGACCTCGGCTCGATGAACGGCACCCACCTCAACGGCCTGCGCATCACCACCCCGGTCCGCGTCCGCCCGGGCGACCACATCCGCTTCGGCGCAGTCACCTACCGCCTGACCTGGACCGACCAGAGCTAACGCTCGTGGGACCGGGCTAGCGCAGGCCCAAGAGCGACACCGCTCGGCCGGACCAGCGCTGCCGCTCGGCACCGACCACCTGTCGGCCGGACCCAGCTCTGCCGCTCGGCAGCGACCACCTGTCGCCCGGACCCGGCGCTGCCGCTTGGCAGCGACCACCTGTCGGCCGGACCAGCGCTGCCGCTTGGCAACGCTGGGCCGACCGGGTCAGCGCTCCTGGCCGGTGGACTTCTCTGGGCCGTCGGTGCCGGCCTTGCGGGCCTCGGGGGCAGCACTTGGCGTGCTCACCGCCTGGCTGGCCGGGGCTGTGCCCTGGAGGGCTGCCTGGGACGCCTTCGAGACCTGCAGATTCGGGTGTGAGCCCTGCTGCTCCGGCGGGACCATCGAGTTGAGCTTGTGCGCGAACCCCTTCAGGTCCTGCTGGGTCGCCATCTTGTCGATCAGCTCGGGCATCGTCTGCGGCGCCCGCCGGTTGCGGTCGACCATCTTCTGCATCGCGCCGACCACCTCCCGCGGGTGATCGTCGGCGAGCTGGTTCAGGAACTCGGACGTCCGCTCGACCTTCATCGCGTGCGGCCCGGTCGCCGGCGGGTCGAAGTCCTTGGTGTTCTCGGTGACCAGCACGTCCGCCTCACCCTGAACGGCCGCGGCCAGCACGTGCTTGTCCTTCTCGTCCGCCTGCATCTGCGGCGCGAGTCCCTCGTACCCGGTTGTCATCGCGGCCGGGAACACCTTGTTCATCTGCGCGAACCGCTTGTTGACCTGCTCTTCGCTGACTCCCGGCGGCCGGTTGCGCCCGGCTTCGTTCAGCACGTCCTGCGACCACTGCGGCTGGTACAGACGCTCAGCGGCGAGGCTCATCATGATGTCGGTGGTGAGCTGACCGCGCAGGACGTTCGCGTCGAGGAACGCGCTCCGGGGATTCGTCATCGGTCACCGTCCTGCGGGTCGTCCCACGACTCTTCCTCGGCGAACGACTGGAGCATCTCCTCCCGCGCGGCGTCGAGCCGGGCGCTCAGGGCCAGTACGTCGGACAGCTTCACCCAGTCGACGTAGTCGGACGACCGGAAGGGGATCTCACCCTGGCTGGCCAGCAGCCGGAGCTCCTTGCGCGGCATCAGCGCCGCGTCGGCCGCCTCGTCGATCGGCAGCTCCTGGCGCAGCGGCGTGATCTGGACGGCGTACCCCTCGCGCAGCGCGGCCTCGACGTACGCCATCGCCTCGTAGACCTTCGGCGGGATGTCGTGCCGCGCGCCGGACGGATCCGTCAGGGCGGGGCCGTTGGCAACCAAATTGCGATCCTGCTCATCGAGCAAAAAGACCTTGGGGCGGGTAGGCGTGACGTCCATGCACCGGATTCTAGGTGCTCATGGGGTTGAGCACGGTCGGATGTGCGCCTGGGTTGAGGGACCACCAGGGCCGGGTGGCGGCGTGGGTGGCGATGGTCTGGCGGTAGACGTCGGTGAACGCGCGATGGATGAGATCGACGTCCGTCTGCGGTGTGCTGTCGGCGCGCCAGCGAAGAGCCCGGCGCCACAGCAGCGGCGCCCCGGTGATCGGCAGCACGATCGTGTTCGGGATCTCGCGCACCGTCGGCGCGCACAGGCTGATACCTCGCCCGGCCCCGATCAGCTGCTCGATCTCGGACGTGTCGAGGTTGGCGTAGCGGAACTCGGGCGTGAACCCGGCCGACTCGCAGATGCTGCGCAGGTACGCGAGATCGCCGTCCTCCTTGCCCGCCGGCGGGCAGATCCAGATCTCCTCGGCGAGGTCCACCAAGTCGATCGTGTCCTTGCCCGCGAGCCGGTGGTCGGCGGGCAACGCGACCGCGAAGGGCTCGGGCCAGACCATCGTCTGTTCGCGGATCCCCGGCGGACACGGTGGCGCATACGCATCGTCACACCGCCCGAGCATCACCACGTCGACCACGTCGGCAGCCAGCAGATCAGTCAGTACCGCGCACGACGGATCCACCTGCGCCGCGATCTGGCGCCCCGGCAGGAGCTGTTCGAGTCGCGACAGCCAGGCCCCGAACATCACGGTCCGGACCGCGCCGAGGCGTAGTACGGAGGACGTAGCCGTATAACGTCGACTGCTGCCGACGAGCTCGTCCATGTCGGCGAGCATCGCCCGGGCGCGGCCGAGCACGTGCTTGCCGAGGGGCGTCGCGACCACGCCGTACGGTCCGCGTTCGAACAGGACGCCGCCGATCGCGTCCTCGATTCTGTGCAGCTGCGCGGTCAAAGACGGCTGCGAGACGCCCAGGGCGGCCGCGGCCTTCGAGACGCTGCCGGTGTCCGCGAGGCGGCAGACGACCCGCAGATGGCGTAGCTCCAACTCCATAGCGGTGAGGTTATGCCCTGCTGGGATAAGACAGCCATAACTCGCAGGTGTCAATCTCTTCCAACAGAGGAAGCCGGGAGTTCATCCACCTGCCCACGGAACTCTTGCGGCGCGCACGCCCACGTGCGTCATCAGGCATCCTCGCCCCCGCCATCGGCCGGCCGTGGATTGCAGCCCCCCGGCCCGTGGCGGGGGCTCCCGCCCCCTCAGTGAGGAAGTGTCCCAGTGAAGAGCACAGCCCTGCGCGTCGTCGCAGCCGGTTGCGTCCTGAGCCTGGCAGCAGCCGCCACCGCGGTGATCGCCATGAGGATGCCGTCGGCATCTGCTCAGCAGGACGCGGCACCACCGGTGAATCCGCGAGCCGCCGCGCTCAAGACGGCGGACCGCCTGGTCCAAGGCCGGGTCGCCGAACTCAAGGCGAGTCCGAGCGACCAGTTCATCCGCCAGCAAGACATCAGCACGCCCTGGGGCCTGCAGTACGTGAGCTACCAGCGCACGTACCAGGACCTGCCCGTGATCGGTGGCGACTTCGTGGTCGCGACCGATGCCTTGGGCAACGCCAAGAGCCTCACCGTGGCTCAGCAGGACGTCATCACCGTCGACCGGCACCCGGTGGTCACCAGGGCCGCCGCCAAGAAGACGGCCCTCAAGGCGATCACCGACGGCAAGGCGGCTCCTGGTGAGCCGGCGCTGGTCGTCTACGCCGGTACGAAGAAGCCGGTACTGGCCTGGGAAGCGATCGTGCAGGGTCGCAACCACGGCGAGCTGAGCCGGCAGAAGGTGTACGTCGACGCGCGCACCGGCAAGTTCCTGCAGGCGATCGAGCAGACCGCGGCCGGCACCGGCACCGGGATCTGGAACGGCTCGAACCTGACCATCGGTACCACCAAGTCGGGTACGACGTACTCGATGACAGACCCGGCCCGCCCCAACCTGCGGTGTGGCGACCAGTCGACCGGCAGCACCTACTCCGGCTCGGACGACGTGTGGGGCAGCACGTCGAAGACCGACAAGGAAGCCGGCTGCACCGACGTCATGTACGTCGCCGCCGGCGAGTGGGACATGCTGAAGAACTGGTACGGCCGCAACGGGCTCGACGGCAACGGCAAATGGGCCGACGCGCTCGTCGGGCTCGGCGACGTCAACGCCTACTGGGGTTCGCAGTACAACGCCGACGGCGTCGTCTTCGGCTACAACAACGCCCGCAACTGGATCACCGCGACGGACGTGGTCGCCCACGAGTACGGGCACGGCCTGGACGCGATGACGCCCGGCGGCATCTCCGGCTACCCGTCGCAGGAAGCCGTCGCCGACATCTGGGGCACGTTGAGCGAGTTCTACCTGAACAACGCCAACGACAAGCCGGACTACGAGATCGGCGAGACGATCAACCTGACCGGCAGCGGCCCGATCCGGTACATGTACCAGCCGTCGAAGGTCTCCGGGCACCCGGACTGCAACTCGTCCAGCCTGCCGAGCGAGATCCACGCGTCGGCCGGCCCGATGAACCACTGGTTCTACTTGCTTGCCGAGGGCACCAACCCGACCAACGGCCAGCCGACCAGCCCCACCTGCAACAACACCACGCTGACCGGCATCGGCCACCAGGAAGCCGGCAAGCTGTTCTACAACTCGATGCTGATCAAGACGTCGAACATGTCCTACGGCAAGTGGCGTTCGACCACGCTCACCGCTGCCAAGAACCTGGACAGCAGTTGCGCGTTGCACGCCAAGGTAAAGGCCGCTTGGGATGCCGTCTCCGTCGGCGCCCAGTCCGGGGAAGCGACCTGTACGCCGAGCGGCAACGACTTCACCCTGTCGGTCTCACCGGCCAGCGGGTCGGTCAAGCCGGGGGAGAGCGCGACCGCCACGGTCAACACCGTGATCGGCAGCGGCTCGGCCCAGACCGTCCGGTTCACCGCGACCGGGCTGCCGAGCGGCGCGACCGCGACCTTCGACCCGAGCTCGGTCCAGTCGGGCAACTCGTCGAGCCTCACGATCGCCACCACGTCGAGCACGCCGGAAGGCGCGTACAACGTGACGATCACCGGTGACGGCACGGACGTCGACAAGACCGCGACGTACCGGCTCACCGTCGGCGGTTCCACCCCGCCCGCCGGCGTACCGGACATCGACGTCGAGAAGGTCAAGGCGCACCTGGCCGCGCTGCAGCAGGCGGCCGACAACAACGGCGGCAACCGCCGGGCCGGCAGCGCGGGCCACACCGCGTCGGTCAGCTACATCGAGCAGAAGCTGCGCGACGCCGGCTACACGGTCGTCAAGCAACGCTGCACGAGCTGTCAGTACCCGTCGGACAACCTGATCGCGGACTTCCCGGGTGGTGACGCCAACCAGGTCGTCATGCTCGGCGCGCACCTCGACAGCGTCAGCGCCGGACCGGGCAGCAACGACAACGGCTCGGGATCAGCGACGATCCTCGAGGTCGCACTGCAGCTGGCCAAGGACAAGCCGGCACTGGCCAAGCACGTCCGGTTCGGCTGGTGGACCGATGAGGAGCAGGGCCTGAACGGCTCCGAGTTCTACGTCGGCCAGCTGTCCTCGGCGGACAAGGCGAAGATCAAGGCGTACTTCAACTTCGACATGGTCTCCTCGACCAACGCCGGCTACTTCGTCAACAACATCACCACCGACACCGGCAAGGTGCTGAAGGCCTTCTACGACGGCCTGAACCTGCAGCCGGAGGAGAACACCGAAGGCGTCGGCCGGTCCGACGACGCATCCTTCAAGAACGCGGGTATCCCGACCAGTGGCGTCGCATCCGGCGCCAGTGCCCGCAAGACCACCGCACAAGCGCAGAAGTGGGGCGGCACGGCCAACCAGGCCTACGACTCCTGCTACCACTCGGCCTGTGACAAGTACCCGTCGAACATCTCCTCGACGGTGCTGGACCGGAGCGCGGACGCCGCGGCGTACGGGCTGTGGAAGCTGGCAGTCGGCGATGCCCCGCCGACCGGCAGCGACTTCTCGCTCGCACTGAGCCCCACCTCGGGGTCGGTTGCCCCGGGCAGCTCGGTGCAGACGACGGTCAGCACTACGACCAGCAGCGGCGACCCGCAGTCGGTGCAACTGTCTGCCAGCGGTCTGCCGTCGGGTGCGACCGCATCCTTCTCGCCGTCAACGGTGACGTCGGGCAGCTCCTCCACGCTCACCCTGGCGACGTCGGCCACAACGCCGGCCGGGACGTACCAGGTGGTCGTGAAGGGCACGGGTGCGGTCAGCCACGAGGCGACCTACAGCCTGACGGTGACGGGCTCCTCGACGGGCACCGTGACCGTGCAGAACCCGGGCAGCCAGTACGGGTTCATGGGCTGGTCGTCCTTCCCACTGCAGATCCGGGCCACCTCGAGCGCCGGCCTGCCGATCACCTTCCGGGCGACAGGCCTGCCAGCAGGCTTGTCCATCAGCGCGGCCGGAGTGGTGTCAGGTACGCCGACGACCCGCGGCTCTTACACGGCGACAGTGACTGCGACCGACAGCGGCGGGGCGAGCGGTAGCGCCACCTTCGGTTACACGATCTGGTAAGCAGCCAACGCGGCAAGCGCCCCGGACCGTCCACCAGGCGGCCCGGGGCGCTCTGCGTTGCTTCAGGGCCTGGTGACCTCGATCTGGAACTCGTGCACCCATTTGGACTCGTCGTCGGGGTCGAAGGCCAGGCAGACCTCGCGGGCGTAGCCGACGCTGCGGTAGCCGCCGTCGTCGATCCAGCGGGCGAGGATCTGCATGCTCTGGTCGGCGTCGTCCATCGGGCCCTGGTGGACGATCGTCGCGGCGGTCGCCAGCTCCGGCAGGTCGACGACCTGGAAGTCGCCGGTCTCGGCTTGATCGGGCTTGACCGTCACCGCGGCGTGGACGACGACGGCCTCGCCGTCGGTCTTCTCGTAGTACGCGACCGGCGGACCGTCCGGCTCGACCCCGGCCATCCCCAGTCGCTCCCAGATCTGCCCGTACAGCGGCTGGATGACCGGCGTGATGTCCGGTCCGTCGTAGCTCGCCGCCACGGCCGACAGCTCGGCGACGCGGACGGACGGGATCGTCTTGAGGACGACGTCGTCAGTGGACATGTGCCCCTCCTTCTCGATGATCCGGAGCCTCGCCTCGACCGCGTCGAGCCGGATCGCGTCCTCGGCCAGCCGCTGCGCCAGTTGCGCGCGACGGAGCCGGAGCATGCCGCGCAGCTCCTCGGGACCGACCTTGGCGTCGACGATGGCGCCGACCTGCTGGAGGGTGAAGCCGAGCTCCTTGAGCGCGACGATCCGGTTCAGCCGGCGCAACTGGTCGGCGGTGTAGTACCGGTAGCCGGTGGCGTTGTCGACGCCGGCCGGGCGCAGCAGGCCGATCGCGTCGTAGTGCCGCAGCATCCGCGCCGACACCCGCCCGAAGGCGGCGAAGTCTCCGATGGTGAACATGGGTCAACGGTGAGGCTTGACACGGTGTGAAGGTCAAGCGGGGATCAGCACGACTTTCCCGACGGTCTCCCGATTCTCCAGCGCTCTGTGCGCATCCGCTGCCTTGGCGAGCGGGTACTTCGTGAGCAGGGGAGTCCAGTTGCCCTCGATCGACTGCTTCAACGCTTCGGCCTCGAGGGCGCGGAGGTTGCGCATGAGCTTGGGACCGATCGCCCAGGTGGCGGTGAGGCCGCGGGCAATCAGGTCATCCGTCGTGAGCTGGATCGGGCCGCCGCCGGACCAGCCGAACATGAGCAGGCGGCCACCGATGCCGAGCAGGTCGAAGGCCCGCTGACCGATCTCACCGGCCACGCCATCCAGTACTACGGTGAGCTCGCGGCCGTCGAGTTGCTTGGTGACCTGGTCCGGCCAGTCGTCTGCGGTGTAGTCGATCGCGATCTGGGCGCCGAGGTCCTGCACTTGCTTGACCTTCTCCGGTCCACCGGCGAGGCCAACGGTCAGAGCCCCGGCGTTGCGAGCAGCCTGCACGAAGAGGCTGCCCATGCCGCCAGCTGCGGCGGTGATCAGGACGACGTCGGTGGCCTGGAGTGCTGCCTGCTCGAGGATGCCGGCCGCCGTGCGCCCGGTTCCGATTGTGGCGACCGCCGTCGGGCTGTCCAGGTGGTCCGGGATCTCGTGCAAGGACTGCACCTTGGCCACCGCCAGGTCGGCGTACCCGCCGGGGTTCGGGCCGAGGTGGACGACGACGCGCTTGCCGACCCAGGACTTGGCCACGCCTGGACCTACCGCGTCGACGCGGCCTGCGATCTCGCGGCCGGGAATGGTCGGTAGCTCGGGCGGGGCGATCGGTCCGCCGCCGGCGTTGCCCGCGCGGAGCACGGTGTCCATCAGGTGTACGCCGGCCGCCTCGACCTTGATCCGCACCTGCCCGTGTTCGGCTTCGGGGTCCGGTACTTCCTCGTAGGTCAGGTTCTCGGCGGGACCGAACTCGTGCAGCCGTACCGCGTGCATCAGCTCTCCTCACTGGGGGTCGATGCTTTCGAAGCTATGACCTCAAGAGCAGTTGAGGTCAACTCTTTGTAGGGTGAGGGCATGCCGATCCGACTCAGCGAGCGCCGGCCGGAGGTGAGCCCGGACCGGTTGCTGTCCGAGTGCGTGCCGCCGCCACGCTTCGCCGGCGTCCGCTTCGATACCTACCGCCCCAACCCGGATGAGCCGAGCCAGTCGGAGGCGTTGGCGGTACTGCGGCAGCGCGGGCTGGCCTTGGCGGAACCACGCAGGGAGCGCTCTGTGTGGAGCCGACTGCGCGGGGCGAAAGCACTCTCTGCGAGCAAACCCGGGTTCTATCTGGACGGCGGGTTCGGCGTCGGTAAGACCCACTTGCTCGCGTCGCTGTGGCACGAGTCGGCGGGGCCGAAGATGTACTGCACGTTCGTGGAGCTGACGAATCTGGTCGGGGCGCTGGGGATGCGGCCGGCGGTCGAGGCGCTCTCGGCGTACCGGCTGATCTGTATCGACGAGTTCGAGCTGGACGATCCGGGCGACACGGTGCTGATCTCGCGGCTGCTCGGGCAGCTGGTCGAGGCGGGGGTCGAGCTGGCGGCGACGTCGAACACGTTGCCGGACAAGCTGGGTGAGGGGCGGTTCCAGGCGACGGACTTTCTCCGCGAGATTCAGGGGCTGGCGGCGCATTTCGACGTACGGCGGATCGATGGTCCGGACTATCGCCATCGTGGATTGCCGGTTGCGCCTGAGCCCTGGGCGGATGGCCGGGTGGAGGAGACCGCGGCGTCGATCGCGGGTGCTTCGTGCGATCACTTCGTGGATCTCTATCGGCAGTTGGCGGAGTTGCATCCGAGCAAGTACGGCGCGCTGCTCGACGGGGTGACGACGGTCGGTATCACCGACATCCGTGAGTTGACCGACGAGAACGTCGCGCTGCGGCTCGTTGTGCTCGCCGACCGGATGTACGACCGCGACATCCCGCTGGTGGCCGGGGGAGTGCCGCTCGATCGGATGTTCACGCCGGAGATGCTCAAGGGCGGATACCGGAAGAAGTATCTGCGAGCGCTCTCTCGGCTGATCGCGCTGGCGCATGTGGGGATGCCTCCGGCGAGTTGAGTGGTCCTACTCACGCGTCGTGGGCCGGTGCCGTGGTTCGCTGAGGACATGACTACACAAGAGCAGCGATCGCTTCCCTCGCCGGTGGTGGGTGGCCTCGGGCTGCTGGGCCTGGGGATCGTCCTGCTCGGCGTCGGTGGGTTCGTCCGGTTCCACGACAACTCGGGGACGGGAAGCGATCGGTGGATCCTGCCGCTCGGGGTCCTGGCCGCGTTGGTCGCGGCGGGCGGGGTTGGTGTCGCCTTCGTCAGTACCCAGTCGAGGCGGTGGGTCGGGGGCGCGCTGGTGTTGCTCGACGTCGTACTGGTCTGGCAGAGCGCGAGCAACAGTGGCTTCCGGTTCGTCTGGATGGCCGATGAGGGCGAGCTGATCCTGCTGGAGGTCGCGATCGGGCTGATCGCGCTGTTGCTGCTCGCCTTGTCCCTCCAGCTGCCACGCCCAGCTGCCTCGGCCGGTGGTCTGCAGTGGCCGGCGCGGGCGGCCCTGTACCTGTCCGGGGTCGTCGCTGCGGTGATCGTCGGCTTCTTCGTCGGCGTGCGGTTGTACGAAGCGGAGTACTGCGGGCGGCCCGAGGGCTGTGACGCCGACGATCTGACCGGCCTCGGCTGGGGCGTGACCGGGAGCCTGATCGCGTTGGCCGTCGGGGTGGTCGTCATCCTCGTCACCGAGGTGGTCCGGCGGCAGCAGCGGAAGGTCGGTACGCCTGCTTGAGCCGCTCCCGGCCGTTGATGAGGCAGGATGGGCGGATGGCGAAGAAGAAGGCTCCCAAGCCGGATGACGTGGCGGGCGGCAGGCTGCTGGACCAGTTGCGGGTACCGCAGGGTCCGGTCGATCTGAGCGCCTGGGACACGAGGGCGACGACCGGGTTCACCGGCAGCAAGGACGAGGGCAAGCTCGCGCTGGACGCGATCGGGCCCGAGGTCTCCGACTGGCAGGAACGGCTGTTCGCCGAGGGACGGTCAGGCGGCGAGCGCCGGGTACTGCTGGTCCTGCAGGGGATGGACACCTCCGGCAAGGGTGGGGTGATCCGGCACGGCGCGGGGCTGATGGACCCGCAGGGGCTGAAGATCACGTCGTTCAAGGCGCCGACTCCGGCTGAGAAGCGGCGTGGCTTCCTCTGGCGCATCCGCCAGGCGCTGCCCGGCCCCGGCATCATCGGCGTCTTCGATCGGTCGCACTACGAGGACGTGCTGATCGCCCGCGTCCGCAACCTGGTCGCCCCGCCGGTCTGGAACCGCCGCTACGAGCAGATCAACGAGTTCGAGGCCGAGCTGGCCGCGAGCGGGGTCACGGTCGTCAAATGCTTCCTCCACATCTCCGAGGACGAGCAGAAGGTCCGGCTGGCCGAGCGCCTCGACAACCCGACGAAGTACTGGAAGTACAACCCGGGCGACGTCGAGGAACGCAAACTCTGGCCCGCCTACGCCGAGGCCTACCAAGCAGCCCTCGAGAACTGCAACAACCCCGCCACCCCCTGGTACGTAATCCCCAGCGACCGCAAGTGGTACCGCAACTGGGCCGTCACTACCCTCCTCCTGGAAACCCTGAAGGACATCAACCCCGAATGGCCCAAACCCGACTTCGACATCGAAGCCGAGAAGGCTCGCCTGGCTGCGACATGACCGCCCATGCACGCATAACCGGCTGATCGCCCGGCGGCTGAGCGGGAGGTCGGGGCCGACGCCGGGGTTATGCGTGCGTGCGGGACCTGTGGACAACTCGAACCAGTCAGGCCCCGAATCCGCCAGACTCGTCCCATGGCCGACGTCCTGGAGATCCTCCAACGCGCCGGCGGGGCGGTCCGGTACGCCGACCTGGCAGCGCTCACGTCAGGTCGATCGATCCGTCGCGCCCTCGAGCGTGACGAGATCAGTCGCGTCGCCAAAGGGGTCTACGCGCTGCCGAGCGAGGCATCCGACCTGACCGTGGCGATCGCCAACGGCGGCGTACTGTCCCGGCAGAGCGCGGCGATCCACCACGGCTTCGAGGTGGTGACCCGGCCCCTGGTCCCGCACGTGACGATCAGCCGCACTCAGCGTCCGCGCGAGACGGAGCTGGCTTGCGTGCTCCACCGCGCCAGCACCCCACTGACCGCCGGGACCCCACTGACCGCCGGCACCCCACTGACCGCCGCGACCCCACTGACCGCCGGCACCCCATTGGCCGCCGGGAACCCATTGACCGACCACGTCACGTCGCCACTCCAGACGGTGCTCGACTGCGCCAGGCATCTGCCCTTCGGAGAGGCGTTGGCGGTCGCGGACTCGGCCCTGCGGTTGAAGAAGGTCGACCCGGGCGCGCTGGCCGAGGCAGCGGGCGCGTCTCGGGGGCCGGGGCGGACCGGCGTACTGCGGGTGGCCGCGGCGGCAGACAGGCGTTCGGAGTCGGCGCTCGAGTCGATGCTCAGGGCAAGGGTGCTGGCGGCCGGGTTCGCCGGGTTCGTTCCGCAGTACAGGATCAGGGACCGGTCCTTCTACGCACGGGTCGATCTGGCCGATCCGGCGCTGCGGATCGTGCTGGAGGCCGACAGTTTCGCTCATCACGGCACCCGGCAAGCCCTCCGCAAGGACTGCCGCCGATACGTCGAACTGGCGATCCGCGGCTGGACCCTGTTGCGCTACTCCTGGGAAGACGTGATCCTCGACGACTCCTGGGTCGCCACGTCCCTCAACACCCTGACCCGCCGTCCGGCCACGCCCCCATCCACCGCCCACCGCGCCGCCTGACCCTCACCGCCCCGGTCTCCGCCCGTCGCGCCGCTTGAGCCTCACCGTCCCGGTCTTCATCCGTAGCTCCGCGCACGCATAACCGCGGCCGGAGGGCGCGACGCGCCGGGGGAAGCGTTTGCTGGGTGGGGTTGTGCGTGCGTGGATGTGCCGCCTGCCGCCTGCCGCCTGCCGCCTGCCGCCTGCCGCCTGCCGCCTGCCGCCTGCCGCCTGCCGCCTGCCGCCTGCCGCCTGCCGCCTGCCGCCCTCCGACTCGAGGCGCCGTGGGGTGGCGCGCTGAAGCCCCGCCGGGATGGTGGCTCCGGCGGGGCTTTGGGCGTGTGGGTTAGGCGGTGCGGACGAGCTCCGGGCGGAGGAGCGTCGGGCGCGGGGCGGGGGCGAGGGTTAGGAGGTCTAGGCCGGCTACGCCGTAGCGTAGGAGGACTAGGCGGGCTACCTCGGCGCTGACGCCCAGGGGGCGGGAGACGGCGACCGCGCCGGCCTTGCGGGAGGTTTCTTCGGCTCGGTCGGGGAGGACGCCGGGGGCCAGGAAGAAGGAGCCGACTGCTACGTGGCGGCGGCCTTCCAGGCGCCATTGGAGGACTGCTTCGGCTGGGCTCGGGGTGGCTGCGGTGGTGAAGGCAGCGGTGACCGGGAGCTTGTGGCGTTGGCCCCAAAGGCGCGCCAGCCGGGTGACGGCTGCGTTGGCCTGGGCGTCGCTGGAGCCGGCGCAAGCCAGGACGAGGGCGTCGAGTTCCCGCACCCGGCCGTCCTTGAGTTCGGCGCGCATCCGGCGGTCGAGGACGTCGAGCAGGGTGTCGTCGTACCCGAGCACGTCGGAGGCGATGATCCGCAGGTCCGGGAACCGGCTGCGCGCCTCGTCGATGACGGCCGGGATGTCGGTCCGCGCGTGGAACGCGGTCGACAGCAGCAACGGCAGCACCACGACCTCCTCGACGCCCTCGGCGGCGAGTTTCCCGATCACCTGGTACGGCGTCGGCGGGCAGTGGTCGAGGAAGGAGGCTTCGATCCGCAGGTCGTCCCGCATCTCGCGCAGGCAGGCCACGAGCGAGTGGACGGTGGCGGCCGATCGCGGATCGCGGCTGCCGTGGGCGAGGACTACGAGCGCTGGTGCGGTCACAGCAGTTCCCCTTCTTCGTCGTCGATCATTCCGGCCGCCAGCGTCCACCCGTCGTGGGCGTCGATCAGCAGGAACGATCCGGTGATGTTGTTGCTGGAGTACGGGTCAGCGGCCAGCGGTGCGGCGATTTTGAGCTGCACCTTGCCGATGTCGTTGAGTTCGAGCCCGGTGGCGTCGATGACTCCGAGCGTGTCCAGGTCGAGCGCACCGTTGATCTTGGTGACGATCGCCTGGGCAGTGGTGGTGGTGTGCTTGATCAGCAGCCGGGCGCCCACGGTCAGCGGGCGTTCCGACAGCCAGCACAGGGTGGCCGACAGTTCCCGGCGGGTGCCGGGGGAGGAGTCGGCCGCGACGATGACCGATCCGCGGGCGACGTCGAGGTCGTCCGCGAGCCGGACGGTGACGGCTTCACCGGCGACCGCGGACGGCCGCTCGGCGACCGCGGTACCGGTCGCGCTGATGACTGCGCGGTCGATACCGGAGACCGACGTACGCCGGCCTGCCGGCAGCACGATCACCTGGTCGCCGACAGAAACGGTGCCCGAGGCAACGGTCCCGGTGTAGCCACGGTAGTCGCGGTACTCGTCGTCCGTCTGCGGCCGGATCACGTACTGCACCGGGAACCGCAGCGGCCGGGCCGAGATGTCGTCGCGACCGGTCGCGCTCTCCAGGTACTCGAGCAGCGTCGGGCCGTCGTACCAGGTGGTCGAGGCCGACTGCTCCACGACGTTGTCGCCGACGAGCGCCGAGACCGGGATCGCCTGGACGTCGCTGATGTCGAGCTGGTCAGCCAGCTGCGACACATCCTTCGCGATTCCCTTGAAGACAGCCTCGTCGTACCCGACCAGGTCGATCTTGTTGACCGCCAGGACGACGTGCGGCACCCGGAGCAGGCCCGCGACGGCGAGATGCCGCCTGGTCTGCTCCAGTACGCCGTGCCGCGCGTCGACCAGGATGATGACGACATCGGCCGTCGACGCCCCGGTGACCGTGTTCCGGGTGTACTGCACGTGCCCGGGGCAGTCGGCCAGGATGAACGAGCGCTTGTCGGTCGCGAAGTACCGGTAGGCGACGTCGATCGTGATGCCCTGTTCGCGCTCGGCGCGCAGACCGTCGGTGAGCAACGCGAAGTCGAAGTCGCCGCCGCGGGCCTCGGAGACCGTCTGAACGTGCGCGATCTGGTCGGCGAGGATCGCCTTGCAGTCGTGCAGCAGCCGGCCGACCAGCGTGGACTTGCCGTCGTCGACCGAACCCGCCGTGGCGAGCCGGAGCAGTTGCCGCTGGAACGGGGTGCTCATCAGAAGTACCCCTCTCGTTTGCGGTCTTCCATGGCGGCCTCGCTGGCCCTGTCGTCGGCGCGGGTGGCGCCGCGCTCGGTGATCTCGCTGGCCGCGACCTCGATCACGACCTCCGCCGGGGTGGTCGCGGTGGACGCGACCGCTCCGGTGCAGGACATGTCGCCGACGGTCCGGTACCGGACCAGCCGCTTGCCGACCTCTTCACCGGCGCGCGGCTGGGAGTAGGGGCCGACGGCAAGCAACATGCCGTCGCGCTCGAACACGTCCCGCTCGTGCGCGTAGTAGATGCTCGGCAGCGGGATCTCTTCGCGCTCGATGTAGTTCCAGATGTCCAGCTCGGTCCAGTTGGACAGCGGGAACACCCGGACGTGCTCGCCCGGCTTGTGCTTGCCGTTGTAGAGCGACCACAGCTCGGGCCGCTGGTTGCGCGGGTCCCACTGGCCGAACTCGTCGCGCAGGCTGTAGATCCGCTCCTTGGCCCGGGCCCGCTCCTCGTCGCGGCGACCGCCGCCGAAGACCGCGTCGAACCGGTGCCCGTTGATTGCATCGAGCAACGGAATGGTCTGCAGCTGGTTCCGGGTGCCGTCCGAGCGCTCCCGCAGCCGGCCGTCGGCGAGGTAGTCCTCGACCTTCGCAACCTCGAGCCGCAGCCCCAGAGCCGCGACGGTTGCGTCCCGGTACTCCAGTACTTCGGTGAAGTTGTGCCCGGTATCGACGTGCAGCAAGGTGAACGGCACCCCCGCCGGCGCGAACGCCTTCCGCGCCAGGTGCAGCATGACGATCGAGTCCTTGCCGCCGGAGAAGAGAATCACCGGCCGCTCGAACTCGGCCGCCACCTCACGGAAGACGAAAATCGACTCGCTCTCCAGCGCGTCCAGCTCGGTCACGGTGCGTGGAGGCAGTGCTGTCGCGGTCATCGGGCCTCCCGGCCTGGACTGAGGAGTGGAGGGAGCGAAGCGACCGGAGGGACGAGGGAAGGCCGGGAGTTCAGCCCGATGACCCGCCGTGCCGCAGGCGCGGCCAATAGCAGAGTCATGTGTGCAACCCGCATTCGATCTTGCCCTGGCCGGCCCAGCGGCCACTGCGCGGGTCCTCGCCCGGAGCGACCTGCTTGGTGCACGGCTGGCAGCCGATCGACGGGTAGCCGTCGTACTGCAGCAAGTTCACGAGTACGCCGTTGTCGCTGATGTACCCGTCGAGGTCTTCCTGGGTCCACGGCGCGAGCGGGTTGAGCTTGACCATGTCGCGCTTCTCGTCGTACTCGACGACCTGCGTGTTGGCCCGGGTCGGCGCCTCTTCGCGGCGTACGCCGGTCACCCAGGCCTTGTAGCCCGAGAGCACCCGGTTGAGTGGCTCGACCTTGCGCAGCGCGCAGCACTTGTCGGGCTCGCGAGCGAACAGATCCTTCCCATACTCCGCGTCCTGCTCCGCGACGGTCTGCTGCGGCGTCGCGTTGATGAGGTTGATAGGCAGGGTCGCGGCGACAGCGTCCCGGGTGCCGATCGTCTCGGCGAAGTGATAGCCGGTGTCGAGGAACAGGACGTCGACGCCGGGCGCCGCCTCGGCCGCCAGGTGGGGGAGTGCTCCGTCGGCCATCGACGCGGTGACCACCAGCTCGTCACCGAACGTCTCCCGCGCCCACGCCAGCACCTCCAGCGCCGAGGCGTCGGCTAGTCGTTCGTTCGCCTCCTCGGCGAGCGTCTTCAAGTCGGTACTCATTCCACCGTCACCCGCAGTCCGATCATCTTGAGCTGGAACACCCGTGCACAGGGCCGGCACTCCCAGGCGCCGTGCCCTTCCTCAGAAGGACGCAAGTCCTCGTCACCGCAGTACGGGCAGTACAACGGCGCTGCTCGCTCACTCATCGGTGTCCTCGCTTCGCTGCGGTACCGATGAGTGAGCGATGGCTGCTGTGCTGGATTGTGAACTCGCTACGCTCCTTCACTGCAAAGCTCCTTCCTCGGCACGGACGACCCACTGGGCGAAGCGCTCGCCCTCGGACCGCTCTTTCAGGTAGTTCTGGGTGATCCGCTCGACGTAGTCGGCGAGCCCCTCGGAGGTGACCTTGTGGCCGCGAAGTTTGCGGCCGAAGCCGGCGTCCAGCCCGAGCCCGCCACCGAGGTGGACCTGGTAGCCGGGTACTTGCTTGCCCTCGGCATCGAGTACCAGCTGGCCCTTGAGGCCGATGTCGGCGACCTGGATCCGGGCGCAGGAGTTCGGGCAGCCGTTCACGTTCACCGTGATCGGTACGTCGAGATCGGGGATCCGCTCCTCGAGCTCGTCGATCAGCTCGGCGGCCCGGGCCTTGGTCTCGACGATCGCCAGCTTGCAGAACTCGATCCCGGTGCAGGCCATCGTGTTCCGCCGCCAGGCCGACGGCCGGGCCTGGAAGCCGAGGCCGTCCAGCGCGGAGACCAGCGACTCGACCTTCGACTCCTCGACGTCGAGCACGATGAACTTCTGCTGCGCGGTGGTCCGGATCCGGTCCGACCCGTGGGCCGCGACGACGTCGGCGACCTTGGCGAGAGCGCTCCCCGAGACCCGCCCGACGACGGGCGCGACGCCCACGTAGTACCGGCCGTCCTTCTGCTTGTGGACGCCGATGTGGTCGCCCTGGACCGCGGGGATCTCCGGTGCGGGTCCGTCGACGAGCTTGTAGCCGAGGTACTTGTCGCTCTCGAGGATCTCGCGGAACTTGTCCATGCCCCAGTCGGCGACCAGGTACTTCAACCGCGCCCGGGTCCGCAGCCGGCGGTACCCGTAGTCGCGGAAGATCCCGACGACGCCCTTCCAGACCAGGTGTACTTCGTCCAGCGGGACCCACGCCCCGACGCGCTGAGCGAGCATCGGGTTGGTGGACAGGCCGCCGCCGACCCAGAGGTCGAAGCCGGGGCCGTGCTCGGGGTGGACGACGCCGACGAAGCTGATGTCGTTGACCTCCGGCACCACGTCGTGCGACGGGTGACCGGTTATCGCGGTCTTGAACTTGCGTGGCAGGTTGGAGAACTCGCTGCTGCCGATGTACCGCTCGACGATGTCGTCGATGGCCGGCGTCGGATCGATGATCTCGTCCGCGGCGATCCCGGCGACCGGGCTGGAGATGATCACGCGCGGGACGTCACCACAGGCTTCGGTCGTGTAGAGGCCGACGGCTTCCAGCTTCTGCCAGATCGCCGGGATGTCCTCGACCCGGATCCAGTGCAGCTGGATGTTCTGCCGGTCGGTGATGTCGGCGGTGTCGCGGGCGTACGTGCTGGACACCTCGGCGATCACCCGGAGCTGCTCGGCGCTCAGCTGGCCGCCTTCGATCCGGACCCGGAGCATGAAGTACTTGTCGTCCAGCTCTTCCGGCTCCAGGGTGGCCGTCTTGCCGCCGTCGATGCCGGGCTTGCGCTGGGTGTAGAGCCCCCACCAGCGGAACCGGCCGCGCAGGTCGGCCGGGTCGATCGAGTCGAACCCGCGGTGGGCATAGATGTTCTCGATCCGGGCCCGGACGTTCAGGCCGTCGTCGTTCTTCTTGTTCTCTTCGTTCTTGTTCAGGGGCTCGCGATAGCCGAGCGCCCACTGGCCCTCGCCCTTCCCCTTGCGGGGGCGGGGGGCCTTCTTGGCCGGTGTGGCTTGCTGTGGGGAGGAGACGCCAGTCATCCGGAACGGTGTCCTTGTCCTAGAGACAGGTGCGTCCGCGTGAGGCTAGCTCGAAGCGTCGTCGATTCGATCTGGTCTGCGCGGTGCGCACCCAGCAGATGTTTCGAGCGGGGTGGCTGTCAGAGCATCGAAGGACGACAGATGGCGCTGCGCATGCGACCGAGGTCGACGTGAATCCGACCTACGAGATGAGTCGAGCGGGCAGCGAGCATGCTGATAAGACTCAGCGGAATCGGCCGGTAAATCAACTCCCATTCCTGCATCGTGAGATGCGATCTCACGATGTGGCTATGTGTACCAGTCTGCTGCGGATTGTTCCAGGCGTGAAAGGTCATCGGCAAGAATTCTTGTACAACAATTCTTGTGGAAGCTAGGGTGGCTCGATGAGCCCTGCCAACCGCCGGACCGTCGACTCCTCGGTTCCGGCCGCGATCCACCATCCGCTCCGCCACCGACTGCTGGATCTGCTGCGCGCCGACGGGCCCGCGACGGCCAGCCGGCTGGCGGAGGCGACCGGTGAACTGGTCGGTAATGTCAGCCACCACCTCAAGGTCCTGGCGACCGCCGGTGTCATCGCGGAGGTGCCGGAGTTGGCCAAGACGCGGCGCGAGCGGTGGTGGCGGGTGGCGACGGCGGTCGACTACTCCTGGTCCACCGAGAGATGGCTCACATTGACGCCCGAACGGCTCGATGAGCTCAGCGCGAGGATCGAGAACCTGATCCGGGAGTACCACGACGATCCGTCCGAAGGTGCCGACGCCCATGACGTCTTCGTCTTCGCCCATGCCGTCCCCGGCCGACGGTGACCCGGATTTTCCGGGCTTCGGACGGTGTACGCCGCGGCGCGGCTGCGCTAGCGTGTCGGCAATCAATAGGAAGGTTTCCTAACGGTTGTTGGAGGGGAGCTCCGCGATGGGAACGTTGCGCCGCGTCATCTCGATCACTCTGGCTGCCGGGCTGGCGGTGTCACCCGCTGCGGCCGCTGCTCATTCGCCGCTGTACTCGGGGCTGATCCGGGTGAACCAGCTCGGCTATACGGGGGCGGCGGGCGAAGCGGCGTATCTGATGACCGGGCAGGTCGCGGCGGGTGCTCGATTCGAGGTGGTTGACCGGCGTGGGCATCGGGTGCTGACCGGGCGTGCCGGTGCTGACGCCGGGTCGTGGAACTCGGCGTACCAGCATGTTTACAAGCTGGATCTGTCCGGGTTGCGGCGGCCGGGGACGTACCGGGTGAAGGTGGCTGGGGTGCCGACCTCGCCTGCGTTCGAGGTTGGTTCCGACCTCCGGTTGCTGGGCGGGGCGAAGGACAAGGCGGTGACGTTCTTCACCGAGCAGCGGGATGGCGCGAACGTCGTGAAGGGGTCGCTCGGGCGGAAGCCCGCGCACCTCACGGACCGGGCCGCGTCGGTCTACGACACACCGAAGTTCGTCGACCCCGACACCGATCAGACGGTGGGCGAGCTGCGCAGGATCGGCGGGCCGGTGGATGTCGAGGGTGGTTGGTACGACGCCGGAGACTATCTCAAGTTCACCCACATCGCGGCGTACTCGGAATCATTGCTCTGGGCATCGGCCCGGGACAGCCGGTGGCCGGATTCGACCGTCCTGAAGGAAGCCCGGCACGGGCTGGCCTGGCTGGACAAGATGTGGGACGAGAAGACGAAGACGCTCTACATCCAGGTCGGCGCGGGTACCGGGAACGTCGAGGAGACCTTCATCGGCGACCATGACATCTGGCGGCTGCCCGAGGCGGACGACCACGACAACGCGCCCGGCCACCAGTTCATCAAGAACCGCCCGGTCTTCCGCGCGGCCGCACCCGGCAAGCCGCTGAGCCCGAACCTGGCCGGTCGTACCGCCGCGGCGTTTGCCCTTGCTGCACAGGTGGAAGCACGCACCTCGCCTCGTCTTGCACGTCAGCATCTGGCGACCGCCGCGCAGATCTTCGCGATGGCGCAGACGACGAACGTGAAGCAGCTGACCACGTCGCTACCGTTCGCCTTCTATCCGGAGAGCGCCTGGCGGGACGACCTCGAACTCGGTGCTGCCGAGCTTGCTCTGGCTGCACGGAAGCTTCACGATCCCAGGGCACGTGGATGGCTGAAGGCCTCGCAGCACTGGGCGGGGGAGTACCTCAAGCACGAGGCGGGCGGCGACACCCTCAACCTGTACGACGTGAGCGCGCTCGCGCATGCGGACCTGATCCGTGCGGCTCGCTTCGACCGCACGGTTGACGTCGCCGCGTTGAAGAACGATCTCCGCGCCCAGTTGGAGATCGGGGTGAAGCGGGCCGCGAAGGACCCGTTCGGCGCCGGCGCGCAGTACGACAACTTCGACGCCGTTCCGCACGCCTTCGGCCTCGCCGCCACCGCTCGCCTCTACCGGACCGCCACCGGCGACCGCCGCTACGACGCGTTCGGTAACGGTCAGCTCAACTGGAACTTCGGCGCCAACCCGTGGGGCGTCTCCTTCATGGTCGGCATCGGCGAACCCGCCCAACGCTGCCCCCACCACCAGATCGCCAACATCGTCGGCCGCCCCCTGGTCGGCGGCGTCGTCAACGGCCCCAACTCCGCCGACCTCTTCGAAGAAGGCCTGGGCGACAACCTCGACAACATGAGGCCCTGCCCCGCCAACGGCATCGACACCTTCAAGCAGTTCACCGGCCGAGGTTCCCGGTACGTCGACGACGTCCGCTCCTGGCAGGCGTCAGAGCCCGCCGACGACTTCGCCGCGATCGCCGTCTACGCCCTGACTCGGTAGCGCCTGTCGGATTGGCCCGGGGTCGTTCGTGGTGGTGGTAGATCCCGGGTACAAGGCTCGGGCATCGGTGAGAGGACGGCGACGATGACCGGTACCGACACGAGCAGCGGAGTACGACCCTTCCGGTTCGGGGTTGTCGCGCCGATTCTGAACGGACTCCCGGCCTGGCGGGATCAGGTGCGGCGGATCGCGGACAGCGGGTATTCGACGGTTCTGATGCCGGATGTGCAGCAGTGGCAGCCGGCGCCAGGGCCGGCCTTGGCGATCGCGGCGACTCTCGCGCCGGAGCTGCGAGTGGGCACTTGGGTCTACGCCTCGCCTCTTCGTGCCGCCTCCAGCGTGGCATGGGAGTCGCACTCGTTGTCGGTGCTCACCGAGGGGCGCTTCGAGATGGGCATCGGTCCCGGCCGGCCTGGGATGGAAGAGGAACTGCGGCAGTCGGGGCTCCCGGTCGCGACGCCGAGCGGGCGGTTGGCGCAGGTACGGGATGCCATCTCGGCGCTACGCGAGCTTGATGGGCCGGATCTGCACACGCCGGTTGTCGTCGCGGCCCGCGGACCGAAGAGTTGGGCGCTGGCCACCGAGCTTGCCGACACGATCATCTGCGCGGTACCCAGCGAGTCACGAGACGAGGCTGTGCGGATGGCGACGGCTGCACGCGCTACCCGCGACATGGAACTGGCCTTGCACGTAGCGGTGGTCGGTGATGAGAGGTCCGCGTTCATGGCCGGTCCCGACACGGACATCGCCGCACTGCGGGCCAAGGACTCGCTGCTGGTGCTTCCCGCGGATCCGAAGGCGGCTGTCGAGGAGCTCCTGAGGCGGCGGGAAGAGGGCGGCTTCTCGTACATCGTGATCGGCGCCAACGCCGCCGAGGTGCTGGCGCCGGCGGTCGCCGAGCTCACCGGCCGCTGAAGTCTCCGGGCGCTGGAGGAGGCGCTGGGGTCTCCGGGCGCGGATCAGTCTTTGGGGTGGCCGGCCCGCCAGGTTTTGATCAGCTGGGCGAGGTCTGCGCGGATGAAGGCGAAGAACTCGGCGTTGGCCGCGAGGCGTCGGCCGACGACCGAGTCGGCGCCGAAGAGGTCGACGCCGGACAGGACGGAGGACTCCCACTCGCCGAGGGCGTTGTTGCGGCGTTCGAGGACCGCGGCGAAGACGTCGTCGCGGATCCGGTAGTGATCCTTGCGGGAGCCGGGGAGGCGTTCGCGGGTGATGAAAGAGACCTGGATCAGCTGCCGGACGGCGCCGGAGACGGCGGGCTGGCTGATCTTCAGGGATTCGGCCAGCTCGGCGGCGGTCATCGTGCCCTCGGGGCTGACCAGGATCCGGGCCATCACCCGGGCCGACATCGTCGGTACGCCGCTGTTGGTCAGCACGCCGGCGAAGCGCTCGACGAACTGGCTGATCTCGGCGGGTGTGGGTTCCGGTGGCATGACGAAACCCTAGCTCAGTTATTACAAATATCGGATAATTGAAACGGCCCGCTTCCGGCGTACCGGGAGCGGGCCGTCGCGATCCTCAGTTGAGGTCGAGACCCGGGTAGAGCGGGTGCTTGTCGAGCAGTTCGGCGGACGCGGCGCGGACCTTGTCGGCCACACCGTCGGCGAGGACGTACTTCGCCTTGGACGCGGCACCGGCCGACGTGGTGGTCGGGGTGACGCTGGACAGCACGTCCACCATCAGCTCGGCGACCTTGTCGAACTCGTCGGCGCCGAAGCCGCGGGTGGTCAGCGCCGGCGTACCGATCCGGACGCCCGAGGTGTACCAGGCGCCGTTCGGGTCGCGGGGGATCGCGTTGCGGTTCGTCACGATGCCCGCGTCGAGCAGCGCCGACTCGGCCTGCCGGCCGGTGATGCCGTACGACGAGACGTCGAGCAGTACGAGGTGGTTCTCCGTGCCGTCGGTGACCAGCTTGACGCCACGCTTCATCAGGCCCTCGGCCAGCGTGACCGCGTTGTCGGCGACGTTCTGCGCGTAGGTCTGGAACTCGGGGCGACGGGCCTCGGCCAGCGCGACGGCCTTGGCCGCCATCACCTGGCTGAGCGGGCCGCCGAGCACCATCGGGCAACCACGGTCGACGGCATCGGCGTACTCCGGCTGGCACAGCACCATGCCGCCACGCGGGCCGCGGAGCGACTTGTGCGTGGTGGTCGTGGTGACGTGGGCGTGCGGTACCGGGTCGTAGTCGCCGGTGAAGACCTTGCCGGCGACGAGTCCGGCGAAGTGCGCCATGTCGACCATGAAGGTCGCGCCGACCTCGTCGGCGATCTCGCGCATCTTGGCGAAGTTCACCTTGCGCGGGTACGCCGAATAGCCGGCGATCAGGATCAGCGGCTTGAACTCACGGGCGGTCGCGGCGACCTTGTCGTAGTCCAGCAGGCCCGTCTCCGGGTCGGTGCCGTACGAGCTCTGGTGGAACATCTTGCCGGAGATGTTCGGCCGGAAACCGTGCGTCAGGTGGCCGCCCGCGTCGAGCGACATCCCGAGCATCTTCTGGTCGCCGAGGGCCTTGCGCAGCTTGGCCCAGTCCTCGTCGGACAGGTCGTTGACGTGCTTCGCGCTCGCCTCGGCGAGGGCCGGGGCCTCGATCCGGTTGGCCAGGATGGCCCAGAAGGCGACCAGGTTGGCGTCGATGCCCGAGTGCGGCTGGACGTACGCGTGCGGTGCGTTGAACAGCGCCTTGGCGTGGTCCGCGGCGGTCTGCTCGACCGTGTCGACGTTCTGGCAGCCGGCGTAGAAGCGGTGCCCGACGGTGCCCTCGGCGTACTTGTCCGAGAGCCAGTTGCCCATCGTCAGCAGGGTCGCGGGGGAGGCGTAGTTCTCGCTGGCGATCAGCTTCAGCGAGGACCGCTGGTCGGCCAGCTCGGCCTTGATCGCGCCGGCGATGGTGGGCTCCACCGCGCCGATCACCTCGAGCGCGTTGCGGTACGCGGCCGACGCCGTCGCGGCGTCGAAGGGTTGAGTCATCTTCGTCTCTCTCCTGAGGTCGCACAGGGTTTCCTGTGACAAGGTCGTAGCACCCAGGCGCACGGTGCCGACGGTCTTTTCGCTCCCCGGTGGTCGATCCCACCTCAGCGCCAGTCGCGACGCGGTAACCCTAGCGTGTGGGGGCTCCCGCTAGAGGATGCGGTCGATGATCGGACGGTACGCCGTGGTGCGCGGCAGCGTTCCGAAGACGCCACCCCAGTCGCCGGCCAGCCGCGAGCCGACGAAGGCGTCGGCCACCTCAGGCGTGGAGTGCCGCACCAGAAGCGATGCCTGCAGGCAAACGGCCATCCGGGCGGCCAGCCGTCGCGCCCCCGCCTCGGCACCGGCCAGGTCCGCGAGTGACTCCAGTACGTCGGTCACCGCCGCGTCGAGCCGCTGGTCGGCTCCTCGGGCCGCCCCGACCTCGAGCAGCCAGGCCTCGAGCGACTCAGGTCGTCTCAGCGCCCGCAGCACGTCGAGGGCGTTGACCGTGCCCGAGCCTTCCCAGATCGAGTTGAGCGGCGACTCGCGGAACAGCAGCGGGAGACCGCTCTCTTCGACATAGCCGTTGCCGCCGAGACACTCCAGCGCCTCCGCGACGGTGAACGAGGTCCGCTTGCAGACCCAGAACTTGGCCAGCGGCAAGGCGATCCGGCGGAATGCGGCTGCCTGGTCGTCACCGGCCAGCGACGCGTCGACTGCCGCCGCCAAGCGCATCGAGACAGCGGTTGCTGCTTCGCTCTCGATGGCGAGATCGGCGAGAACGTTCTGCATCGCGGGCTTGTTCTTGAGCAGATCGCCGAACGCGCTCCGGTGCGCGGTGTGCCAGGTCGCCTCGACCAGCGCGCGGCGCATCAGCGCGGCCGAGCCGAGCACACAGTCGAGCCGGGTCGCCGCGACCATCTCGATGATCGTCCGGACGCCGGCGCCCTCGTCGCCGAGCCGGTAGCCGACGGTGGAGTGGAACTCGACCTCGCTGGACGCGTTCGACCGGTTGCCGAGTTTGTCCTTCAAACGCTGCAGGGCAAACGCGTTCCGGTTGCCGTCGGCAAGGACCCGGGGGACGACGAAGCAGGTCAGACCGTCGGGCGCCTGGGCCAGGACGAGGAAGACGTCGGCCTGGGGCGCGGAGCAGAACCACTTGTGACCGTTGAGGATGTACTCGCCGTCGGCGCCGGCCGGGGTGGCGGTCGTTTGATTGGCGCGGACGTCGGAGCCGCCCTGCTTCTCGGTCATGCCCATGCCGGCCAGCGCGCCGGTCTTTGCGGCGGGTGGAAGCCGGCGGGGGTCGTATTCGGTGGCCGCCAGGTGGGGGACCCATTGGTCAGCCAGCGTCTTGTCTGCGCGGAGGGCCGGTACGGCGGCGTACGTCATCGAGATCGGGCAGCCGTGGCCGGGCTCGACCTGCGACCAGACGTAGAAGCCGGCCGCGCGGGTGAGGTGTGGCGACGGGCGGTCGCTGGTCCAGGGCGCGGCCTGGAGTCCGAAGCCGACCGCCTTGTTCATCAGCCAGTGCCAGGACGGGTGGAACTCGACCTCGTCGATGCGGTGGCCGTAGCGGTCGTGCGTACGGAGTACCGGGCTGTTCTGATTGGCCGGGAGGGCGTGCGAGAGCGCTTCCTCGGAGCCGGCGAGTTGGCCGATCGCGGTCAGGCCGGGATCGTCGAACAGGTCAGCGTACGGACGCAGAGAGTCACCGAGAGCGGTGTCCCGCGTGAAGAAGTTCACCCCTTGCAGTGGGGGAGCCTGATTCGTTACAGCGTTTGGGTCCGCCATGTCAGTACGGTAAGCGGTATGGCACGCTCTGGGTCCGAGACCTCCGTCTCACTTGCATGGGCCCGACGACTCCCCGGGACCACGTGGCGGTTGCTGACCCAGACGGTCGGCACCTGCCTGCGCTACCGGGTCACGGGTCTGGCCGCGGAGGCGGCGTTCTTCGCGATCCTGTCGCTGCCGCCGCTGATCTTCGGACTGGCCGGCAGCATCGGTTTCATCGCCGGCAAGTACTTCCAGGTCGAGACGATCGACGACATCAAGCTGCAGATCGCCGAGCTGGCCGGCCGGGCGCTGACCGCGGACGCCGTCAACAACGTGATCGTTCCGACCCTGGAGAAGGTGCTCGACGACGGCGGCCGGCCGGACGTGATCTCGGTCGGTTTCGTGCTGGCGCTGTGGTCCGGCAGCCGCGCGCTGAACGTCTTCGTCGACACCATCACGATCATGTACGGGATGGGCGGCCGGCGCGGCATCATCCGCACCCGGGCGCTCTCCTTCAGCCTGTACTGCGGTGCGCTGGTGATCGGCGTGATCGTCCTCCCGCTGGTCCTGGCCGGCCCCGGCGCCGTCGACGCCCTGCTGCCCCAGCGCCTCGACTTCCTGAACCAGCTCTACTGGCCGGTCGTGACGATCCTGTCCGCAGGCTTCTTGAACACCCTGTACCACCTCTCGGTCCCCGTGCGGACCCCGTGGATCTCCGACCTCCCCGGCTCGTTCCTCGCCCTCTCGATCTGGATCCTGGGCAGCTTCGTCCTCCGCTGGATCCTGCAGACCACCGTCGGCGGCACGTCCATCTACGGCCCGCTCGCGGCCCCGATCGCCGTCCTCATGTGGCTCTACATGACAGCCATCGCCGTACTGATCGGCGCCGCACTGAACGCGGTGGTCGACCGCATGTGGCCGCACAAGTCCCGCAAACACGTCACCGCCGAAGCCTCCGAGCCGGTGATGAAGGCCGACTCGAAGGTCCACCACGAAGAAGACACCGCCCCCGACGACGAACGCCCCGAAGTAAAGATGGCCAAGGCGATCGAGGCGCTCGGCGAACCACGAGTGCCCGCCTCCCCAGCTGAAGTCGTCGAACCGGTCGCCAAGGCACCCTCCTCACCGCCCGCAGACCCCGCCCCGCCTGCACCCGCTCCGGCCCCACCCCCCAAGCAGTCGCCCGTCGCGGCGGCGCCGGAGGAACTGGTGGAGGAGCGGAAGCCGGCGACGGTCGGAAAACCCGGTGCGCCTACCGAACCCGACGACCTAGGCTGATTGCGACGTGACAGCAGCGTTCCGTGCGTACGGAGCGCCCAGGACATGGAAGGGAGCTGACGGTGTCATGAACTTGTACCAGGCCCATCGGGCCGTCGTCTCCCACTTCGTCCGTCCGCTGAGCTGAACTCGCGGCCGGGCCTCCCGAAAGGTTCGTCGCACGATGTCAGCACAACTCCTGGCCCTCGGACTAGACCCCGAAACGGCCGACTACCTCGCAACACTCTCCGAGGACTTCGTACCGGGCCGCGTGGTCCGCGTCGACAAGGGCCTGTCCACCGTCCTCACCGAAGACGGCCCCGTCCGCGCCAGCTGGTCAGGCGCGGTTCTAGCGGCTATCGCCACCGACCCACAAGCAACCCCATGTACCGGCGACTGGGTCGCTCTACGCCACTGGCCGGACGACCGCATCACCGTCGAGGCGGTCGCACCCCGGCGTACCGCGATCGTCCGAGCTGAGGTCGGCGGCAGCTCCCGCGGCCAGGTACTCGCGGCCAACATCGACGTAGTCGCCATCGTGGTCGGCCTGCACCCAGAGCCCAACATCGGCCGGATAGAACGCTTCCTCGCCCTCGCTTGGGAAAGTGGTGCCCGCCCAGTCGTAGTACTGACCAAAGCCGACCTAGTAGGCGACGCAGACACAGTCGCCGAGGATGTAGCGACCGCTGCCCCCGGCGCCGACGTACTGGTCTGCAGCGCCACCACAGGAGAGGGCCTAGAGACGGTACGGGCCCTCCTGGACGACAACGCCACCATGGCCCTCCTCGGCACCAGTGGCGCGGGCAAGTCCTCCCTGGTGAACGCCCTGGCCGGCGTGCAACTCCTGGACGTCCAAGCAATCCGCGAAGACGGCAAAGGCCGCCACACGTCCGTACGCCGCGAACTGATCCTCCTGCCCAGCGGTGGAGTCGTCATCGACACCCCCGGGCTGAGGGGGATCGGCTTGCAAGAGGCCGGCGAAGGCCTCTCAGCCGCCTTCCCGGATGTGACCGCCCTGGCCGAGCAATGCCGCTTCAAAGACTGCGTCCACCTGACAGAACCAGGCTGCGCAGTACGAGAAGCCCTGGACGAAGGCACTCTCTCCGTCCGCCGCTACGAAAGCTGGGTAAAGCTCCAGCGCGAAGCCGCCTACATGGCCCGCCGAGCCGACAGCCGCCTCCAGGCCGAGGCCCGCAAAGCCTGGGTCCGCCAAACCAAGGACTACCGCCGAGACATCAAACCGCGTCCTTGATTTTGCGGATGCAAGACTCGGTCCCATGGATCGCTCAGTCTTGGTCACCGGCGCCTCCCGCGGCATCGGCGCCGCCACCGCCCACGCCTTCGCCGCCGAGGGCGACCGGGTCGCCGTCCATTACGGCTCCTCGAGAGACTCCGCCGAAAAGGTCTTGAACGACCTACCGGGGGAGGGCCACGTCCTGGCCCAAGCAGACTTGGCCGACCCAACCGCAATCCAGCAGATGGTCGAGAGTGCAGCAGCCGCCCTAGGCAGCATCGACGTGTTGGTCAACAACGCCGCCATCTACGAACCCCACCCGCTCCGCGAGACGACGTACGAGGAATGGCAAACCGCCTGGCGCAATACCCTCGACGTCAACCTCACCGGCACCGCCAACGTCACCTGGTGCGCAGCCCAACACATGACCCGGGGCGCCAGAATCATCAACGTCTCCTCCAGAGGCGCCTTCCGGGGCGAACCCAACCAGCCGGCCTACGGCGCCAGCAAAGCCGCCCTGGTCTCCTTCACCCAATCCCTAGCCCGCTCGCTAGGCCCAGAAGGCATAGCAGTAACCGCCATAGCCCCCGGCTGGACCACCACAGACATGGCAGCCGAAGCCCTGTCCGGAGACGGCTACGACAGAAGACGCCTAGAGAGCCCCCTAGAACGAGTAGCAGCCCCCTCCGAAGTAGCCGCAGCAATCGTCTACCTGGCATCCCCATTGGCCGAGTTCGCCACCGGCACAGTCCTGGACTTCAACGGCGGTTCCCACCTACGCATGTAGCAAAAACATCACGACCAACGACGGAGCCGACGCAGCGACGGAGCAGCAGGCACTGGTGACAGCAGGCCCTATGAGGTTCGCCCATCCAACTGCGGTAGGCCGGCGCGGAGGGGGGTGTGGGTGGCGAAGCCCCCACCCCGCGGCGAGCGAAGCGAGCCGCACAAATGACGAGAGCGACCTGGTTCGCGCCTTCCGCGAACACAGGCCGCCCATCGATCTCGTGGACGATACTGGGATCGAACCAGTGACCTCTTCCGTGTCAGGGAAGCGCGCTACCGCTGCGCCAATCGTCCAAGCTTCAGGATGTTTCGAGGTGGAGACGGGATTCGAACCCGTGTACACGGCTTTGCAGGCCGTTGCCTCGCCTCTCGGCCACTCCACCACAGAGTCTCAGCCTACTGACCTGTACCGAGCGAACGACCGGGTTCGAACCGGCGACCTCAACCTTGGCAAGGTTGCGCTCTACCAACTGAGCTACGTTCGCATCGAACCGAGCTGTTCGAACTTCTTCGACCTGCTCGGTGCGAGAGCAGAACAGTAGCGCACTTTCCGCACGGGTGGAAATCGGTATTGGGGCAACCACGACACACCTTCCCAGGCGTGAATCTCACCACTCCAGCCCCACCAGTTGCACCCGTTTCCATCGCATGATGAAGCCCCCGACAGAAGGACATCCCGATGCCACACGCCGCCGCCCGCTCCGCGGAAATCCGCAAAGCCGACACCCTCCACCGCCTCGAAACCGACGTGGACGCGTGGGTGGCGACGGCGTCCCCCGACGGTACGCCGTACCTCATGCCCCTCTCGTTCCTCTGGCAAGACGGCGCCCTACTCCTGTCCACCGCCCGCAAGAACCCCACCAGCCTCAACATCCAGGCGACAGGCCTGATCCAGCTCTCACTGGGCGAGACCCGAGACGTAGTCCTGATCTGGGGAACCGCCGAACTGCTCGACACCCTCCCCACGCCCGCCGCAGAAGCCTTCGCCCAAAAAGCCGGCTTCGACCCCCGCCAGTCCAACTACCCGTTCTTCCGGGTAACCCCCACCCGAATCCAGGCCTGGCGAGAAGTCAACGAAATCCCCGACAGAGACCTGATGCTCAACAGCACCTGGCTGATCTGACCCAACCCGGCCCGCCCGCAGAGCGTCGGCACCAAGGACGCCCGGACGCGGCCACCAACGGCGCCCGGCGCAGAGAGCCGCCGCCAATCAGGGGCGGCCACAGGGGAGTCGCCGACCAACGAGGGCGTGCGCAGGGAGTCCCCGACCAACGAGGGCGGCCACAGAGGAGTCGCCTACAAACGAGGCGGGCGCGGGGGAGTCGCCTACAAACGAGGCGGGCGCAGGGGAGTTGCCTACAAACGAGGGGCGGGCGCAGGCAGTTCGCGACCGACGAGGGTGGCCGCAAGGGAGTCGCTCGCCAATAGGGCGGGAGCAAGGGGAGTCGCCGACCAACGAGGGTAGGCCGGGGCGGAGGGGGTGTGGGTGGCGAAGCCCCCACAACGCGGCGAGCGAAGCGAAGCCGCACAAATGACGAGAGCGACCTGCTCCGCCTATTTCTGGCGGACACAGATCGCTCATCGATCTCGTGGACGATACTGGGATCGAACCAGTGACCTCTTCCGTGTCAGGGAAGCGCGCTACCGCTGCGCCAATCGTCCAAGCATCAGGGTTTGATCGAGGTGGAGACGGGATTCGAACCCGTGTACACGGCTTTGCAGGCCGTTGCCTCGCCTCTCGGCCACTCCACCATGAGAGAAAGCAGGCCTTCAGAAACCCTCTCCGAGCGAACGACCGGGTTCGAACCGGCGACCTCAACCTTGGCAAGGTTGCGCTCTACCAACTGAGCTACGTTCGCGTTGCAACCGGGTTTTTCGTTCCCCTCGGTGCGAGAAGAACACTAGCGCACCCTGCGGGTGAGTTCAAAAACGGGGGTCACCTTCCGGCCAACCGCGTGTCATCGACTGGTCACTCGTGGACGTCGTGGCGGGCCCAGGAAGCCTTGCGGCATAGGGTGTCCGGGGTTGGAAGGAGCAGGTATGCACATCTGGCTGAACGGCGCTCTTCAGGACGCCGCTGCCATCAACGGCACGGTTGGCGTCTCGCCGCTCGACCACGGCCTCACCACCGGTGACGGCGTCTTCGAGACCATCAAGATCGTCGACGGACAGCCGTTCGCCGTCACTCGGCACCTGGACCGGCTGGTCGCCTCCGCGACCGGGCTCGGATTGCCGGCGCCCGATCTGGCACTGGTCCGGGACGCGATCGCGACCGTCGTGAAGGCCGACCCGGACATCGCGTTCGGCCGGCTGCGGATCACGTACACCGGCGGGGTCTCGCCGTTGTCGTCCGACCGCGGTACCGACGGCCCGACGCTGATCGTGGCGGCCCAGGCGATCGAGAGGCCGGCGCCGAGTTCGGCGATCGTCACGGTGCCCTGGGTGCGCAATGAGCGCAGCGCCGTCGCCGGGCTGAAGACCACGTCGTACGCCGAGAACGTCCGCGCACTCGCTTACGCCAAGGAGCGCGGCGGCAGCGAGGCGATCTTCGCGAACACCGTCGGCGACCTGTGCGAGGGCACCGGCTCGAACGTCTTCTGCGTCTTCGGCGGTGAGCTCGTCACGCCGACGCTGGAGTCGGGCGCGCTGTCCGGCGTCACCCGCAATCTGGTGCTGGCGTGGTTCGGCGGCGTCGAGCGCGACGTGCCGCTGGCGAAGCTGGCCGAGGCCGATGAGATCTTCCTCACGTCGACCACCCGCGACGTCCAGGCGATCCACCGGGCCGACGACCGCGACCTCGCAGTACCGGGTGAGGTGACGACCGCCGTCGCGAAGGTCTTCGCCGAGCGCTCCGCCGACGACCTCGACCCGTAAGGGCAGGACGGCGTACGTAGTACAGGGCACAAACGACAGCGTCCGGAGCACCAATTGGTACTCCGGACGCTGCGCGTCGGCTACTCGCCGGCTGTCTTGCGGCGCTCGCGATACGCCGCGACGTGCAGCCGGTTGCCGCAGGTGCGGGCGTCGCAGTACCGCTTGGAGCGGTTGCGCGACAGGTCGATCAGCGCGTCGTCGCAATCCGGCGCCTCGCAGCGCCGCAGCCGCTCGCGCTCACCGGCCGAGATCACCTGGGCAAGCGCGATCCCGCACTCGACCGTGATCCGGCAGGTCAGCGACGAACCGTCGCGCGAATAGTGGATGTGCCACGGATGACCGTCGTGGTTGGTCAGCCGGGGCGTCGTCGTACCGCTCGCGACGATCGCGTTGATCATCGCCGCCGCCTCCGCGTCGGACGCCGTCGTGAACACCGGCGCGAACAGCGGCCGCAACTCCCGGATCTCCTGCAGATCGGTCTCGGTCAGGTTGCCCACCGCGCTGAACTCCTGCTCGTGGACGAACTTCTCCAGGTCCTCGAGCGTTGCCATGGTGTCGACCTGGCTACTCGGTCCGGGCATCGTGTTGACCAGCCGGACCAGCGTGCCGAGCGCGTGCTCGGTGTCGTGCGAGAAAGTCACAATCACGTCTCCAACGCGACGGGGTCTCCGTCTTGCAGCAAGAGTAGCCCGGCCCGATTCGTACGTCGCGGACCAATGCGCTATGGTTTCACCCGCAACACAGTACGACGCAAGCAGATCCGGGCGATTGGCGCAGTGGTAGCGCGCTTCGTTCACACCGAAGAGGTCACTGGTTCGAACCCAGTATCGCCCACCCGAGATCAAGCCGGTCAGCCCACAAGGCGACCGGCTTTTCCGTTGGTACGGCAACTCGCCACGCGTGGCCGGACAACTCCCCACGCGCCGGCCGCCGTCCCTCGCCCCCAGCTCTGGCCGCTCCCACCCTCCTTTGCCGCGCCTCCGTCGCGGTGACCACCCCCGGCGCAGCCTGCCTCCGCCCCCAGCCAATCCGACGACCAGCCGACCCGCCGCAGCTCTCGACGCCGCGTCTGCCACGCTGGCGATCCATTCGTTCGGGACGCACCGAGCAGCCAGGCTCGGACGGATCTCAGTAGTAGCGGCGTAGGGCTGGCCAGAGTTGGGACCAAGGGGCTTTGGTGCCGGTGCAGAGGACTAGGGCTGTGCCTTGTTCTTCGTTGTCCGCGTTGACGCCGTTGTCGACGGTGCCTACCTGGTGGCAGTTGGTGAAGTTGGCCTCGTAGGCGGGGGCGCGTTCTTGTTCTACGAGGAGGACCGGACCGTCTTGCATGTCGGAGGGCTGGGACCAGTCGTAGAAGCTCATGTGGCCTGAGTAGGGGCGGGGGAGGCCAACAGCCGGCCCGTACTTCGTGAGCGCGCCGGCTTCGCCGTAGTTGCCGGCGAAGAGGACGGCTCGGGCTCGTTGGTCTTCGGGGATCTGGTGCCAGGCGTTGGCGACCGCGGTGGTCAGTTCGGGCCAGCCGATCTGTTCGCCCTGTTCGGCGTTGACGGGGATGGCGAAGTTGACGGCCGAGGCGGGGAGGACGGGCAGGGTGAACAGTGCTGAGGTCAAGGCTGTCAGGGTCAGCCCGATGGCCAGGGTGGTGCGGCGGGATCGGGTGCGGGCGGCGGTTAGCCAGTTGATGGTGGGTTGGCAGCCAGCGGCGATCAGGACCAGGAGCAGGGGGAGGGCGTAGTACGGCTTGCCGCCTAGGGCCAGGACGATCACGCAGAGGATGGGGTAGGCGAGGGCGATCGGGCGGGCCCAGCGGAGGGTGGGGGTGCGCCAGAGGTTGAGGAAGCCGGCTATCCAGATCGGGACCAGGAACGGGGAGAGCTGGAGGATCTGGAGGGGGACGAACATGATGCGGTTCTCGGTGCCGTCGTCTTCGCTGATGCCGCCGGCGACTGTCAGTTGGGGCCAGTCGTGGGTGGCTTGCCAGATCAGGTTGGGGGTGGCGATGAGGGCGGCTACGGCCAGGCCGGCGGGGAGCCACCAGGTTCGGAGTACGGAGCGGGGGCCTGTGATGAGGACGGCGATCAGGAGGGCGGCTAGCGGAAGTACGACCAAGTACTTGTTCTCCAGGGCGATGCCGGCGGCCAGGCCTAGGGCTATCCACCAGCGGGGGTTGTTGGTGCGGAGGAGCTTGATGGCCAGGAGGGTGATGGTCATCCAGGCGAGTAGGTCGTAGGTCGCCGTCGAGGCGAGGTGGCCTACGCCCATCACGAAGCCGGAGACGGCGGTGCAGATGGCGGCCAGGGTCTGGGCTCGGCGGGTGGCGCTGAACTCGCGGGCGATCAAGGCGACCACTACGACGGTCAGTGCGCTGCTGAGGGTTGAGATCACCCGGATGCCCATCGGGGTCTCGCCGAAGATCGTGGTGGAGATGTGGACCAGCAGCGGGGTGAGGGGCGGCTGGTCGACGTATCCCCAGGCGAGGTGGTCGCCGGCGACGAGGAAGTACAGCTCGTCGCGATGGAATCCGTAGCGCCCCGACAGAGCAGTCAGTACAACGGCCAGCGTCACCGCGACCCCAGCCACCGGCCGCGCCGCGAACCCCACCCCGGGACGATTCATGGCGGCATGCTGTCAGCCCACCGGGTGCACCGGGAAGCTTTCGTCTTCAGCCGAGGAAGTACGGCGCCGCCGCGCGTGGGAGGTGGATCGATCGGCCCGCCAGTGAGTCGTCGGTGATGAGCTCGACGACGGCGTCGGTCAGCGTCGCCAACGGGACCTGGGTGGGGCCGCGTTCGGCCTCCGGCAATGCCTCGTACTCCGAAATGCCACGCTCCGTCGCCACCCAATCAGGCACCACGCAATTCACCCGGACGCCATGCGACTCCCGCAGCGGCGCGAGGGTCGCCGTGAGCCGGATCAGCGCGGCCTTCGCAGCGCTGTACTCCGGCGACACATGCTCCCCGAACCCCAGCCCAGCAGTCGAACTCATGTTGACCACAGCACCACCACCCGCTTCACGCATCGCCCCGAGCGCGAGTTGCGTCGCAAGCATCGGCGCCCGCAGGTTCAGGTCGAGCGAAGCAGTCCACCGCTCCACACCCGCCTCGGGAAAGCACGGCCGCAGTACCGCCCCACCGCCCGCGTTGTTGACCAGAATCCGCGGCCGGCACCCCATCAACTCAGCCACCGCGTCGTCATCGCGCATATCCACCCGCACGAACCGCGCGCCCGCGCCGATCAACGAGCAGGCCTCCCGCCCGCCCTCTTCATCGATGTCCGCCAACACGACCGACGCACCCTCAACCGCCAACCGCTGAGCGACAGCCCGCCCGATCCCCACCGCCGCACCGGTCACCACCGCCAGCTGACCTGCAATCTGCATGCCACTCACCTCCACCCGCCACCCTCCCCGAACCCACCGACAGGAAATCCGCGACGGCTCCGAGGTGGGTGGGCCTGGTGCAACAGGTTGGTATAGGTCAACCAGCTCGCTTGCCTCAGGCGCACGGGGCTGGTTTGGTATATCAACCTGTTGAGCGGGAAGGGATCGCTGTGGTTCTGCTGTACGAGCGGATCAGTACCCACGTGCTCGAGGAGATCCGCAGTGGAGTGCTCGGGCCGGGGGACCGGGTCGCGTCCGAGATGGAACTGGCGGCGCAGTTCGAGGTCAGCCGGATCACCTCCAAGCGCGCTCTCGAGGTACTCCGGGAAGCCGGCCTGATCGAACGGATCCGGGGCAAAGGGTCGTTCGTCGTCAAGCACCTGCCGGACCTGGAAGGCGTGACCGCGCCCCTCAAAGGCGCGCTCCGCCCGGTCCGTCGCGGTCACCGGCCGGGCTCGATCGCCCTCCTGATACCGGATGTCTCCGAGGCATACGGCCTGGAACTGCTGCAGTCGATCGAGGAGCACTGCGCCGAAGCCGGCGCGAATTTGATCGTACGGCGTACGCGCGGCCGTCAGTCGGACGAGGAGCAAGCCGTCGAGACCCTGGTCGCGTCCGGCGAGGTGGACGGGCTGATCGTGTTCCCGGTGCACGGCGACTTCTACAACGCGAGCCTGTTGCGGCAGGTGCTCGACGGGTTCCCGCTCGTGCTCGTCGACCGGCATCTGTCCGGCATACCGGTGTCGGCCGTCCATACCGACAACGTCGCGGCGTCACGCGCGCTGACCGAGCGGCTGCTCGATCGGGGGCATCGGCAGATCGCGTTCGTCTCGCCGCCGCCGCTGAACACGTCGAGTATCGAGGACCGGCTGGAAGGATTCCGGGCAGCGTTCGCGGAACGGGCGCCCGGGCGGTACCAGCCGCATCAGCTGACCGAGTTGCGCAGTACGTTGCCGGGATCGTTCACGCCGGAGAGCGTGCGCTCCGATCTCGGGCTGATCCGGGCGTTCCGGCACCGTTTCCCCGAGGTGACGGCGTTCGTCGCATGCGAGTACAACCTGGCCAGGATGCTGGACCGCGCTCTCAGACCGAGCGATCTGGTGATCAGCTGCTTCGATTCTCCGGGCGATCCGATCGCGGGGCCGCCGTTCCTGCATGTCCGGCAGGATCAGCGCGAGATGGGCAGGCAGGCGGTCGAGCTGCTGCTGGCCCAGCTTCGCGGCGAATCGGTTCCGAAGCTGTCGCTGGTTCCGTTCCAGTTGGTCGATGCTGAGCGCAACTGACTTTCGGCAGTACTCCGGGTCGCGCTCTCCTGTGTAGCGTCGGGGCTGTGAAGTGGACGCGCGCGGGAGACCTCGGCTTGTGGGCCGGACTCTCGTTGCTGGTGCTCACCGAGAGCGGTGCGCGGAACGACCCGCTCTGGATGCGGGCCGGCTGCCTCGCCGTACTGGCCGTTGCTGTCCTTCTCCGCCGCTCGCGTCCGGTGATCGGGCTGAGTCTGGTGATCGCCACCGAGGTGGTGATCCTGGCGGGCAGTCTCGGGACGACGATGGGCGTTCCGATCGCGCTGATCCCGGCGATCTCGTTGCTGAGCTACGTTTCCGGACGGCGGGAGACGCGGCTGCGACCGTTCGTGCTCATGTGCAGCGGCGAGCTGGCGGCGTTACTGATCCTGAGTTTGGCCGTGCATCGCGACGTTCCGGTGACCGAGGCCGTACTGACCTGGCTGCTGATCTTGCTGCTCTCGCTGCTCGTCGTGGTGCTGCCGTGGCTGATCGGCCGGTACCGCGCACAGCAGGCGTTGCTCGCCACGGCCGGCTGGGATCGGGCCGAGCGGATCGAGCGCGAGCACCGGATGGAGATCGCGCAGGAACGGCTCAGAGAGCGCTCCCGGATCGCCGAGGACATGCACGACTCGGTCGGCCACGAACTCTCCCTGATCGCGCTCCGAGCCGCCGCGCTGGAGGTCGACGCAGAACTGTCCGAGCGTCATCGCCAAGCCGCCACTGAGCTCCGCGAAGCCGCCGCGACCGCGACGGAACGGCTCGGCGAGATCATCGGCGTACTACGTGACGGTGAGGCGTCCGTCGTACCGGCACAGGAGACGGTGGCGGAGCTGGTCGACCGTGCGGCGGCGTCCGGGCTCGCGGTGAAGCTCGTCCAGGAAGGCAATTCCGAGCTGTCCCCAATGGTCGACCGGGCTGTCCATCGGGTTGTCCAGGAATCGCTGACCAACGCCAGCAAGCACGCACCAGGCGCCAAGGTCGTCGTCACCGTGTCGCACGTCGACGAGCACGTCGCCATCCGGGTACTCAACGATGCCCCGTCCGGCGTCGCCAACCCCGAGGCAGTGGGGCGGGGCGCGGTGGGCGGTCGAGGGCTCGCGGGGCTGGGGGAGCGGGTTCGCTTGGTGGGTGGGACTTTGCGGGCGGAGAGGCTGAGTACGGGCGGATTCGAAGTACGGGCTCGGATTCCGCGGGCGGGTGGGCGGGTTGAGGCTGACAGGCCCGCTGGGTCGGGGGCGGCGGATGAGCGGGCGACCGTACGGCGGAATGCCCGGCGCGGGCTGATCACCGCAGTCACCGTGCCGGTTGCGATCGGTGCAGTGGTCGGATTGGTTGCCTTCGGCTACTACATGATCGTCGGGTACAGCTCGATCCTGCGGCCGGCCGACTACGACGCGCTCCGGCTCGGGCAGCCGGTCGATCAGGTGGAGGCGCGGCTGCCGGCGATGCAGATGGTCGATCCGCCAAGTGATGGGGTTGAGCAGCCGAAGGAGTGGAGCTGCCGCTTCTATCGGCCGGATGCGCCGTTCTCGACCACCTACGCCTACCGGCTGTGCTTCCAGAACGGAGTACTGGTGGCCAAGAGCGTGATCCAGACCGGCTCGGTGCAACCGGAACTCCCGGCCACCGAGGGCCAGCCGACCGCCGATGACGAACCCACCACCGAAGGGACGCCGTGACGATCAGGGTGTTGCTGGCCGACGACGAGGCGATGGTCCGGGCGGGGGTGCGGGCGATTCTCGGTTCGGACGAGGCGATCGAGGTGGTCGCCGAGGCGGCCGACGGACACGAAGCCGTCGCGCTCACCCAGCGCCATCGGCCCGACGTCGCCGTCCTCGACATCCGGATGCCCCGGATGGACGGTCTCGCGGCCGGCGCCGAGATCAAGCGGACCGTTCCGGAGACGGCCGTCGTGATGCTCACCACCTTCTCCGAGGACGCGTACATCGCCAAGGCACTCGGCGACGGCGCCAGCGGCTTCCTGCTGAAGTCCGGCGATCCCCATGAGCTGATCGCGGGACTGAAGGCGGTCGCCGGAGGCGCGGCGTACCTGTCGCCGAAGGTCGCTCACCGGGTGATCGCCGAGCTCAGCGCCGGTACCGGTGGTGGCCGGATGGCACGTGCCGCGGCCGCCAAGGAACAGATCGACGTACTGACCCCGCGTGAACGCGAAGTCCTCGCTCTGGTCGGCGCGGGACTGTCCAACGCCGAGATCGCCGGCCGCCTGTACCTGGTCGAGGGGACCGTCAAGGCCTACGTCAGCGCCGTACTCACCCGGCTAGCGGTGAAGAACCGGGTCCAGGCCGCGATCGTCGCTTACGAAGCCGGCCTGGTCGCGGATTGACCGTTACTGCCAGCGCCCGGTGACGTCTGCCTTCGTCGGGCAGTATCCGGGTGGCCGGCCGACGCTCCGGCGGGTGACATCGCCTGGACACCCGGTCATGGGATAGTGGGACCTCCCGGGTGGATCGTTACCCGGGATATCCAGCCAGACACCCAATTACCAGCCCCAGGGGAGCGGCAGCCCCGCCCCCCTCTCACAGAATCGGGGGATCTAGGTCGTGACCGACTCGCACAACTCCGGACAGCACAAGGACCGGGAAGCGGCAGCGGCCGAGGTCCGGAGGATGTGGCAGCCGACCCCGTCCTGGACCCAGCCGGATCCCAACCCCGCTCCCACCACTCCGCCGCCCCCGCCTCCCGCGCAGAAGCCGCCGGTGAGCAGTCAGGCGACTCCCGACCCGGATGAGGTCGAGGAGGAGGCAGTGGAGGAAGAGCAGCCGGACGCGCTGTCCCAGGAGTTCCCTGGCGACTCGTGGTCGCAGCCCGCCGAGACGCCCAAGGCGAACCCGGACCCGTGGAAGCAGCCGGCCGCAGAGCCCGCCGCCGACGCATGGACCAAGCAGCCGGCTGAGGATCCCGCTGCGGACGCGTGGAGCAACCAGCCGGCCGCAGAGCCGGCCGCACGGACCAAGGAGCCCGCTGCGGACCCGTGGAGCAAGTCCGCTGGCTATGAGCCGACCGGCGAAGCCTGGACGAGATCCAGCGAGCCTGCAGGCGACCCGTGGACGCAGCCCGCCCAGGAGCCCGGCCAGCCCGCTGGGCCTCAGCTCTCGCCGGCCGCGCAGCACTTCTTCCCGCAGGGCATTCCCGGCCAGGGCGCGCCGCAGCAGGATCGGCCGGTCTCGTACCGCGCTGACGAGCTGCTGCAGGCCCTGCCGTTGCCGCGGGAGGCTCCTGCCGAGAAGGGCGTTCGCAGCGTACTGCGCTTGCGCCCGGGCACCTCTGAGCGCTTGGAGCGCATTGCGCGCGCCACTGCGGCTACCGCCTTCCGCCGGCCCGTCACCGTGACGATCGCCAACCCGAAGGGCGGGTCGGGCAAGACGCCGACCACGCTGCTGCTGGCCGGCGCGCTCGGTCAGGCGCGTGGTGGCGGGGTCGTGGCCTGGGACAACAACGAGCTGCGCGGCAACATGCACCTGCGCACGCACGACACCAACAGCCGCTCGACCGTGACGGATCTGCTCCAGGCGATGCAGATGCTCACACAGCCGGATGCGCGGCTTGGCGATGTCGGTGCGTACCTGCGTCATCAGGTGTCGGGGCAGTACGACGTACTGACGTCTGCGACCACGACGTACGCGCAGATCGAGGCGAAGGATTTCGACCAGATCCACCGGCTGCTGAGCCGCTTCTACAAGGTGCTGGTGATCGACACCGGTAACAACGAGGGCTCCAGCAACTGGCGCGAGGCGATGAAGGCCTCCGACGTCCTGGTCATCCCGATCAAGTGGAAGAGCCTGTCCTGCGCCGCCGCCGTGCAGATGCTGGAGGAGCTCGACCACCAGGGTCCGGACGCGCAGCGGTTGATCCGCCGCGCGGTCATTGCGGTCAGCAACGGCCCCGGCGACGTCAACAAGGAGGTCGAGAAGCAGCTCCGCCCGTACTTCGAATCGCGCGCGGCCGCTGTCGTCGACATCCCCACCGACCCACACATCGCCGCCGAGGGCCCACTCGACCACTCGGCCCTCCAACCAGCCACCCGCCGTGCGGCCCTCGAGCTCGCCGCCAAGGTAGCCGAACAGATCACCATCGCCCTCAACGTCCCGCGCTGAACCACTCGCACCCTCGAGAAGGTGCGACCTTGAACACCCAGCGGCGACCTTGAACAAGCAATAACGTGTTCAAGGTCGCCCTTTGGTGTTCAAGGTGCCGCTTTGCTGTGCGAGCCAAGCAGTGGTGGGCTTGGACAAGAAGTGGTGGGTTTGCCCGGGGTGGGGGTTAGGCGTCGCGGCGGTTGAGGATTGTGGTGCCGGCGAGGAGGCCGGCTGCTGCCCAGGTGATCAGAACCAGGAAGCTGAGGGTGGGGGACAGGGTGTCGGTGGCGCCTGAGAGGAAGTTCTGGCCGGCGCCGCCGGGGAGTAGGGCGCCTAGCCAGACGAGGGCTCGGATGCTGCTTTGAGTGAGCATCATCGGGATGACGATGAGGAAGAGGAAGGCGGCCGTGAGGGTGCCGGCTGTGCTTCTGATGATGAAGGCGATGCCGGCGGTGAAGAGGCCGGCGAGGGTGGCGTAGGTCGCTACCGCGAGTAGGTCGGCCACGAGGGTGGCCAGGTCCCAGTCGGCCCATTGGCCCATCGCCAGGCCGCCGACGATCGACGCGACGAGGCCGAGCAGCAGGCCGTACAGGAAGAGAACTGGGGCGAGGACGACGGCTTTCGCGAGTACTACGTTCCGCCGTACCGGAGTCCACTGCAGTGTCGAGCGGATGCTGCCGGTCGAGTACTCCGACGTCACCAGCAGCATCGCGAACGCGGCGACCACGACCTGCACGATCGTCATCGCGGAAACCGCCACCCCGCCGACCGCGCTGAGCTCGGGCAACCGCGCAGGGACCTCCTCCGGCGCGAGGGTCTCGTTGTCGTAGGCGGTCGAGAAGCCGAACTGCAACGCCAGCAGGCCAGTCAGCAGGACGGCCGCGACGATGTTGAGCCAACTCGACCGGACGGTCCAGAGTTTCGTCCACTCCGCCGCGACCGCGCCGCGCAGGCCGCTCGACCTGCGGTGGACGGTGATGGTTGCCGTTGTCATCGTTCTCCTGCTTCGACTAGTTCGGGCTCAGCCTCGACCTGAGGTTGACGTGTACGCCGCTTGTGCCGGACGACCTCGACGATCAACGTCACCCCGAGGGCGAGCCCGATCCCGAGCACGACGCCCTTGAGTGGGTTGTCCTCGAACGCCTTGCCGCCGATGTAGCCGACCAGCGAGCAGTACAGACCCCAGCTCGCCGCGGCCAGCGCAGCGAAGAGCGAGAAGTTCCGCAGCGGATACCGGACCGCGCCCATCGTCAGCGTCACCGCGGTGCGACCGCCGGGCACGTAGCGAGCCACGACGAGCACCAGCCCGCCACGTTCCTCGAGCGCGTTGCGTGCCCACATGGTCATCTTGTGCCGCTTCGTCCCCAGTTCGAAGCGGTCGAGCAGCCGGCTGCCCGCGCCTCGGCCGAGCGCGTAAGAGGCGTGGTCACCGAGGAAGGCACCGGCCGCGGCCATCGCGATCACGACGTACAGGTTGGGCCCGCCGGTCGCGGCGAAGACGCCGGCCGTCACGACGAGGGTCTCGCTCGGGATCGCGGGGAAGAAGCCGTCCAGCGCGGCGAAGCCGAACAGGGCGAGGTAGATCCACCACGACGACATCAGTTCCTGGGTGAAGTGCAGGATCGACTCGCTCATCCCGCCACCACCCCGTACTGGACGCTTTCCGCGGTCAGCTCCATGTACGCCTCTTCGAGCGAGGCACGCTCGGTATGCAGCTCATGCAGCCGTACTCCGAGCTCATGGGCGAGATCCCCGACCCGCTCAGCCGGTACGCCGGTAACGACCAGTTGGCCAGGTAGCGACTCCACCTGCTCCGCCTCCGCGATCAACCGGTCGCGGAGTACTGCGAGATCGGCCGCCGACGGGATCCGGATGCGCACGGACGTCCGCGACGACCCCGCAATGACCTCGGCGATCGGCGCATCGGCGATCAACCGGCCGCGACCGATCACGACCAACTGGTCGGCGGTCAGCTGCATCTCGCTCATCAGGTGGCTGGACACGAAGACGGTCCGCCCCTCAGCGGCGAGGCTGCGCATCAACCGGCGTACCCAGCGGACGCCGTCCGGGTCGAGACCGTTCACGGGCTCGTCGAACATCAGCACCTCTGGGTCCCCGAGCAATGCGCCAGCGATCCCTAGTCGCTGGCCCATGCCCAAGGAGAACTGTCCGGCGCGCTTGCGGCCGACCTGGTCCAGCCCGACGATCGTCAGCACCTCGTCGACCCGGCTGACCGGGATCCCGTTGCTGCGCGCCATCGCGATGAGGTGGTTGCGAGCCGTCCGCCGGGGATGCAGCGCCTTGGCGTCGAGCAGGGCTCCGACCTTGGCGAGCGGGACGGGCCAATCGGCGTACGGGCGCCCGTCGACCAGCGCGCGGCCCGCGGTGGCGGTGTCGAGGCCGAGGATCATCCGCATCGTCGTCGACTTGCCGGCGCCGTTCGGGCCGAGGAAGCCGGTGACCCGGCCGGGGGAGATGGTCAGGTCCAGCGCGTCCACGGCGGTGGTCTCGCCGTAGCGCTTGCTGAGTGCTTCGAGGGTGATCACGCGGGGCCCTTCCCGGTTCGTCGGTGTCACTACGAACCTAGGAATCCGGAGGGGGCCGGCACATCGGACCATGGGAGGCAGCGACCCCTGACTTTCGTCAGGTCCGGGCGGTTCCGGGTCCGCCTGTGGATGGGCCGCAACGCGCGGCGACGCGACTCGATACCATCTGCGATGTGACGGGCCGCGCACGGCGGACCGGCGTACTCGAGGAGTGAACGTGTCGGAAGTCAAGGTCCATCTGATCGGCGTCGAGGGCGAGGCTGAGCGGAGTGTGACCGAGACGACGACCGTCGGAGAGCTGTTCGCCGAGATCTTCGGTCAGGACCGCTCTGCCATCGCCGCCAAGGTCAACGGGGAGCTGCGCGACCTGGCCCGGGTGGTCTCCGACGGCGACGAGATCGAGCCGGTGCTGGCGTCGTCGCCCGACGGGCTGGCGATCATCCGGCACTCGACCGCGCACGTGCTGGCGCAGGCCGTCCAGGACCTGTTCCCGGACGCCAAGCTGGGCATCGGCCCGCCGGTCGAGAACGGCTTCTACTACGACTTCGACGTGGCGACTCCGTTCACCCCTGAGGACCTGGGCAAGCTCGAGAAGAAGATGCAGCAGATCATCAAGGAGCGGCAGCGGTTCAGCCGCCGGGTGGTCTCGGACGACGACGCGCGCGCGGAGCTGGCCGACGAGCCGTACAAGCTGGAGCTGATCGGGATCAAGGGCTCGGCCTCCGCCGACGCCGCGGAAGGCGCTTCGGTCGAGGTCGGCGCCGGCGAGCTGACGATCTACGACAACATCCGGCGCGACGACTCGGTCGCCTGGAAGGACCTGTGCCGCGGTCCGCACGTTCCGGCCACTGGGTACTTGGGCAACTTCAAGCTGATGCGCGTGGCCGCGGCGTACTGGCGGGGGAGCGAGAAGAACCCGCAGCTGCAGCGCATCTACGGCACCGCGTGGGACACCCGTGACGCCCTGAAGGCCTATCTGAACCACCTCGAGGAGGCCGCCAAGCGCGACCACCGCAAGCTGGGCACCGAGCTGGACCTGTTCAGCTTCCCCGACGAGATCGGCTCCGGTCTGGCTGTCTTCCACCCCAAGGGCGGCGTGCTCCGCAAGGTGATGGAGGACTACTCGCGCCAGCGGCACGTCGAGGACGGCTACGAGTTCGTCTACACGCCGCACATCACCAAGGCGCAGTTGTTCCAGACCTCGGGTCACCTGGACTGGTACGCCGACGGCATGTACCCGCCCATGCACCTCGACGAGGAGCGCGGGCCGGACGGCGAGATCCGCAAGCAGGGTCAGGACTACTACCTGAAGCCGATGAACTGCCCGATGCACAACCTGATCTTCGACTCGCGCGGCCGGTCGTACCGGGAGCTGCCACTGCGGCTGTTCGAGTTCGGCACCGTGTACCGGCTGGAGAAGTCGGGCGTCATCCACGGCATGACCCGGGCCCGCGGCTTCACCCAGGACGACGCGCACATCTACTGCACCCGCGAGCAGATGCGCGACGAGCTTCGCGGGCTGCTGACCTTCGTGCTCGGGCTGCTCGCCGACTACGGCCTGGACGACTTCTACCTGGAGCTCTCGACCAAGAACCCGGAGAAGTTCGTCGGGTCGGACGAGGTCTGGGAGGAGGCCACCAACACGCTGCGCGAGGTCGCGGAAGGCTCCGGGCTGGAGCTGGTCCCGGATCCGGGCGGCGCCGCGTTCTACGGACCGAAGATCTCCGTCCAGGCGCGGGACGCGATCGGCCGGACCTGGCAGATGTCGACGATCCAGCTGGACTTCAACCTGCCGGAGCGGTTCGAGCTGGAGTACACGGCCCCCGACGGCTCCCGGCAACGGCCGGTGATGATCCACCGCGCGCTGTTCGGCTCGATCGAGCGGTTCGTCGCCGTGCTGACCGAGCACTACGCCGGCGTCTTCCCGCCGTGGCTCGCGCCGGTCCAGGTGATCGGCATCCCGATCACCGACGGCCACGTCGACTACCTGTACGAGATCGCCGAGCAGCTCAAGGCCGAGGGGATCCGGATCGAGGTCGACCACTCCGACGACCGGATGCAGAAGAAGATCCGCAACGCCCAGAAGGCCAAGGTCCCGTACATGCTGATCGCCGGCGACGAGGACATGGCGGCCGGCTCGGTCTCCTTCCGCTACCGCGACGGCTCCCAGAAGAACGGCATCCCGATCGCCGACGCGGTCGCCGAGATCGTCGAGGCAGTCAAGAAGCGCGTTCAGGTATGACCGATCTCCCCGGCGATACGCCGTACGAGCTGGAGGGTGTGGAGGAGCAGGACGGGGTCGGTACGCCGGATCCGTTCCTGCGGCTGTGGACTCCGCACCGGATGGCTTACATCGCCGGGGAGAACAAGCCGACGACGGGTGAGGCGGGGGAGGGCTGCCCGTTCTGCCGGATCCCGACGTTGGCTGATGTGGACGGGTTGATCGTGCGGCGGTCGGCAGCGGCGTACGCCGTGCTGAATCTGTATCCGTACAACCCGGGGCATCTGATGGTGGTGCCGTATCGGCATGTCGCGGACTACACCGAGCTGACGCCGGACGAGGTGTCGGACGTGGCGACGTTGACGCAGCAGGCGATGCAGGCGGTGCGGATCGTGTCGGCGGCGCATGGGTTCAACATCGGGATGAACCAAGGCGAGATCGCGGGGGCGGGGATCGCGGCTCACCTGCATCAGCACGTGGTGCCGCGGTGGGGTGGCGACGCGAACTTCATGCCGGTGATCGCCCAGACGAAGGTGCTCCCGCAGTTGCTGTCGGAGACTCGCGCCTTGCTTGCGAAGTCCTGGCCGACGAGCTGATTCGCGGAGCCCCAGCCGACGGGCTGATTCGCGGAGCCCCAGCCGACGGGCTGATTCGCGGAGCCCCAGCCGATGAGCTGATCGGCGGGGCCGTGGGCGGTTACTTGATGAAGAGTGGTAGCAGCGGGCCGACTACGCCGAGGAGGGTGTCGAGTGGGACCTCTCGGGATGGGTTGGTCAGGCCGCTGACTCGGACGACGCGGCGGCCTTGGCGGAAGACGAGTTCGCCCTGGTCGGGGAGGTAGTAGCCGGGTTTGCCGATCGGTGCGAAGCGGGGTGGTGGGGTGCGGACCGCTTCCGGGATCGTGTCGGCGTGGAACGACTCGACGATCGACACCGTCGCGTCGAAGCTGCCCCAGATGCAGGTCAGTGCGCCGTTGACCCGGTAGTCGCGCCTGAGCTGCACCAGCGTGCCGATGAACTTCTCAGCCTCGGGCGTCGACAACTGACACGCGGAGTCCGTTTGCCGCGCAGTGCGAAGCAATCGCGGTACTACGTCCCGCACCGCCCGGCTGATCGCGACGGCCTTCACCCGGTCGATGCCGGTCGGATACCGATCGATCCCGCCGGTCGAAAGCACCTGGACCGCCCGGTCATCCACCGGGAAGACGACTCGTGACGGACTGATCCGCGCATCCGGACCGAGCTCCGGAAGCAACTCAAGCGTCCCCGACCCGGCGGCCAACCGGTCGACCGAGTCCGGCTGCTTCGGCAATGCAGTGACTCCGACGGTCACGGCCCGCCTGTCCAGCAGCAGCGTGCACAGGTCGAGCGCCGGTAGCCCACCGTCATTCCAGGAGAACGGCTTGGCGGTCACCGTCACTCCGAGCTCCTTGCTCAGCGGCCAGGCGACCGCAGTACAGATGTTCACGCCCGCCTCGCCGGACGTCCCGTCCAACCCCTCCGCCTGAGGCGGCGCGATAGCAGTCGGCACGACCGCAGGCACCACCGGAGTCGGCGGCACCCCCTCATTAGCCCGCCGAGCCACCGAACAACCCACCACCAGCCCCAACACCGCCCACCCCACCACCACCCGCCGAAGCCACCCACCCCAACCGCCCGGCCACATACCCCCACCGCCCAGCCACGCGCCCCACCCGCCTGACTGCGACCCCCAGCCGCCTAGCCACACACCCGAACCGCCCGGCCGCGACCCCCAACCGCCTAGCCACATACCCCACCCGCCCGGGCGCGACCCCCAACCGCCTGACCGCGACCCCCGGCCGTCCGACCGCGGACTCCAGCGCTCCGGTCGCGGGTCCCCACCACACAGCAACCGGGTGACGCGGTGGCGTTCTACGCCTGAGCGGCGGCCCTCGGGCAAGGCCGCCGGGGGTTGGTGTTCGGTGGGCGTCCGGCTACCGGCGCGGGGGCGCGCGGCAGGGAGGCGGGGGTCGGTCATCGGGCCTCCCGTCGGGGGTGGGCGTGAGCCCATGGTGCGCCTGGGAGTGGGGGTGGCGATAGTCGTCCGGGGTGGCGCTTCACCTGCCGGGGGCCGGACTGGTCTACGATCGCGTCGCCATGCTTAACAGATTCCGGCAGTTCTGGACCAAGGTGATCTCACCGATCGCCAACCTCCTGCTCAGGCTCGGCGTGAGCGCCGATGCCGTCACGCTGGTCGGCACCATCGGCGTCTGCGCCGGTGCGCTGATCTTCTTCCCGCGCGGCCAGATCTGGCTGGGTGTGGTCGTCGTCACCTGTTTCGTCTTCTCCGACCTGATCGACGGCTACATGGCCCGCACCTCGGGGACGTCGTCGAAGTGGGGTTCCTACCTGGACTCCACGCTGGACCGGCTCGGCGACGGCGCCATCTTCGGCGGACTGGTGCTGTACTACGCGGGCAGCCACGGGCACACCCCGTGGATGGCGGGCGTGACGCTCTGGGCGCTGGTGATGGGCGCGACCACGTCGTACGCGCGGGCGAAGGCCGAAAGCCTCGGCCTGCACGCCAGCGGCGGCCTGGCCGAGCGCTCGGACCGGCTGGTCTCGGTGCTCGTCATCGGCTTCTTCTCCGACGTCCTGAACCTCCCGATCCTGCTCAAGATCGTGCTCTGCGCCCTGGCCGTCGCCAGCACCATCACGGTCGTCCAGCGCACCCTCTCAGTCCGCAAACAAGTCCTCTCAGACCCAGCCAACGCCGCCCTCGGCACCCCGCCCGGAAGTGCGCCGGCCCCGGCTGGAGCACCCACCGCCGGTACGACACCGGGCGCGGCCGGATCGGGCAGCGCTGCGGGTACTGCGCCGGGCGGTGCCGCTGGAGCGGAGAGCACCGGTGGCGGGAGCACCGCGCCCGCTGGCGCCGGCTCGGCGACGAGTTCGGCGGGTACCGAGGGCGTGGCGCCGAGCGACCTCGGCCTTGGCGCGCCGGACAGTGGAACGGCCGGTGGAACCACCGGCGGAGCGGCCAGCGGCACCACCGGCCCCGGGGCCGGCACGCCGCCCGCCTCCTCCTGACCAGTGGAAGGGGTGCGGCAGCGGGCCGTTGATCTGGCGTTCGCCTTGGCGTGGACGTTGGTGCGGCGCTTGCCGGAGTCTGTGGTGTCGGCGGTGTTCCGGCGGGTGGCGGACTTCGTCGTACGCCGGAACGGGCGCGGCGTGCAGCGATTGCGCTCCAACCTCGCCGTCGTCCGGCCGCAAGCAACCCCGGCCGAGCTGGACGCGCTGACAGCGGCCGGAATGCGGTCCTATCTCAGGTACTGGCAAGAGGCGTTCCGGCTCCCCGAGTGGGATGACGAGCGGATCGTCGGCCGGGTTCGTACGGTCAACGAGAAGTTCCTCCGCGACGCCCACGACGCGGGCAAGGGCGTCATCTGCGCCCTCCCGCACCTGGCCAACTACGACCACGCGGGTGCCTGGGCCGGTCGTACCGGTATGCCGGTGTCGACCGTCGCCGAGCGTCTGCGCCCCGAGTCGTTGTTCGACCGTTTCGTCGCCTACCGTGCCAAGCTCGGTATGGAGGTGCTTCCCCTGACGGGAAGCGACGAGCACGTGTTCGGAGTACTGGCGGAGCGACTGCGATCAGGCGGTTTCGTCTGCCTCGTCGCCGACCGCGACCTCTCCGAGCGAGGTGTCCCGGTGAAGTTCTTCGACCGCCGGTCAAGGATGCCCGCCGGCCCAGCGGCCCTCAGCATCCGCACCGGTGCCCCGCTGATCCCCGCGACCCTGCACTACGACGGCCCCGATCTCGTCATCGCCTTCCACGACCCGATCGACCGCACCGGCGGCCCGGCGCAGATGACCCAGCGCTGCGCCGACGCCTTCGCCCTCGGCATCGCCGAACACCCGCAGGACTGGCACATGCTGCAGCGAATCTTCCTGGACTGAGATGAAGATCGGCCTGGTCTGCCCGTACTCGCTCGGTACGCCGGGTGGGGTCCAGAACCACGTCCGCGACCTGGCCGAGGCGTTGCTTGCCCTAGGCCACGAAGTCTCGGTGCTCGCGCCGGTCGACGACGACAACGGCCCGCCGTACGTCGTATCGGCCGGCCATGCCGTCGGGGTGCCCTACAACGGCTCGATCGCCCGTGTGACGTTTGGACCTCGTACCGCCGCACGGGTCAGGAATTGGCTGACCGAGGGCGCCTTCGACGTCGTCCACGTGCACGAGCCGACGACGCCGAGCGCCTCGATCATCGCGCTCTGGGCCGGCGACGGCCCGTTCGTCGCGACCTTCCACACCTGGCAAGTGCGTTCCCGCGCGATGAGCGCGGCCGCCGGACTGCTCAGGCCCGCGCTGGAGAAGCTCGACGCGCGGATCGCGGTCTCGGAGAACGCGCGCTCGATGATGGTGCAGCACATCGGCGGCGAGGCAGTGGTGATCCCGAACGGTCTCTACACGAGCCATTTCGCCGGCCGGATCCGACCCGAGTGGCAAGGCGCTCACGGCACGATCAGCTTCCTCGGCCGGATGGACGAACCACGCAAGGGGCTCGGCGTCCTGATGGCAGCCGTACCGCGGCTGGTCGCCAAGCGGCCGCAGGTGAAGGTACTGGTTGCAGGCACTGGACAGGCCGACGAGGCGCGGCGTTCGCTGCCGGAGCACTGCCGGGAGAACGTGCTCTTCCTCGGCGCGATCGACGATGTCGCCAGGGCGGACATGCTGGCCGGGTCGGACGTGTACGTCGCGCCGCACCTCGGTGGCGAGAGCTTCGGGATCGTACTGCTGGAGGCGATGGCCGCTGGCGCTCCCGTGCTGGCGAGCGACCTGGCGGCGTTCCGGCAGGTGCTCGATGGGGGACGGCTGGGCGAGTTGTTCGAGCCAGGCAACGCGGAGGCGCTCGCTAGCCAGGCGGCCCGGCTGCTGGCGTCGCCGGACGAGCGCGGCAAGCTACGGGATGCGGGTCGCGCAGCGGTACCGGCGTACGACTGGGGCGTTCTGGTGGACGACCTGGTGGCGGTCTACGAGCTGGTCGCTCGGCGGTAGGCGACCAGCCCGTCGGCGGTCGGGCAACTCGGTAGTGGTCAGCGCGACTCAGCAGTGGTCAGCGCAGCTCAGTAGCGGTGGCTGCGATGGCGTCGAAGTCGCCGGGGGTCGGGTGCCAGGGGAGTTGCAGCGGGTCGTCCTTGTACCGCGGGATGACATGCAGGTGTGTGTGGAACACCGACTGCCAAGCGTCGGCGCCGATGCAGCTGAGCAGGTTGGCGCCATCGGCGTCCAACCGGTCGATCACGCGACTGACCAAGGACTGCGCGAGCAGAGTCGCCGCGGTCAGGTCTTCCGGAGCAGCCTCGCGCAGATCCATCGAGTGTTCGCGCGGGATGACGAGCAGATGCCCGCGCGTGGCGGGGTTGATGTCCATGAAGGCGATCGCGCGCTCGTTCTCGGCGACCCGCTGGGACGGGATGGTGCCGGCCACGATCCCGCAGAAAAGACAGTTCTCGGTCATCGCCCCAGGCTAAACTGCGCCAACCCGCATCAAGGCCGAGGGAGTCCCATGTCCGACGAGTTGCTGCGCCCGACCATCGGCGCGGACGTGGACGTGACCGTGCGCCCTTGGCGGTTGATGTCGCAGGCGTATGTGGCGTTCTTCGGCGGGGTCCTCGCGGTCACCGCGATCGCTTGGCTGAACGCGCGCAGGCTCGGCGTACCGGCTCGTGGGCGGTGGCTGATCCTGGGCTCCGGCTTGGCGGGGTTCGTGGCCGTCGCGGTGGTGCTCGAGTTGCTGACGGGTGAGGTGACGGTCGCGTCCGGGACGCGCGTGGTGATCCGGGTGATCGCGGTGCTGACCTGCCTGGTCCAGCTGCGGATCCAGCAGCCGATGGATCGCGCGTTCCAGTTGCGCGGCGCGGAGTACAAGTCGCTCTGGTGGCCGGGGCTGGCCGCGGTGATCGCCGGCGGAGTGCTCGAGGTCGTCCTGCTGATGCTGATCGAGGCCGTGCTGTGAGCGAGCCGACCGAAGCGAGGCTCCAGCTGGCCGGCCACTGGCTGCAGATCGGCCACCCCGAGCGCACGCTCGACGAACTCCAAGGGCTGTGGGGCGACGCGGCGCTCGACTACCGCGCGTTCCTGTTCCGTGGCGCCGCGCTGCACGCTCTCGACCGCAACAGCGAGGCCATCGACGTACTACGTGCCGGGCTGTCGCACTACGGCCAGTCAACGCCTCTGCTCCAATTACTCGGCTCTGCTCTCCGTGCAGCCGGGCAGCTGCAGGAGGCCGAGGCTGTCTACCTGCAGGGCCTCAGCCTCGACCCGAACGAGCCGGACCTGCTACTCGGCTACGCGATCGTCTGCCTGGCCGCGGGCCAGACGGAGAAGGCTTCTGCTCTCGTCGAGCGAGCCGCATCCTTCGCGCCCGAGAGCGCGGCCGTGTCGTCGGCCCGCGCGCAGGTCGCCTTCGCCCAAGGCCGGCACAAGGACATGCGGCGGCACAGCCAGGAAGCGCTCTCTGTCGATCCCGAGGACCCGGGCGCCCAGGCGTTGCACGGTACGGCGTCGATGCTCACGGGCGATGCGAGGTCGGGATACCGCTCTCTCGCTTCGGCCGCCGCGAGCAACCCGGCGGACAGCGATCTGCGCGGAGCGGCTCGGGAAGCCAAGCTGATCAACCACCCGCTGCTGGCGCCCTTGCGTCCCTTCCAGCGTTTCAATCCGCTGGTGGTCTGGATCTGCGCGATCGCCGTCATCTACGGACTCCGGTACGCCGGATTCGGGCTGCTCGCGAGCGTCGCGGCGATCGGCTGGTTCGCGTTCTGCATCTACTCATGGGTCGCGCCGCCACTGGTACGCCGCATGATCAACCGGAAGTGGGGCTCATGACGAACGACCGGATCTCCGCGCTGCGCAAGGCGGTCGAGGCCAGCCCCGACGACGTGCTGCTGCGGCTCATCCTGGCCGAGACGCTGGTCGCCGCGGACGAGACCGATTCGGCGCTCGACGAGTACGTCGTGCTGCTCGATCAGCACGGCCTGCCGGCGGATCAGTTCGTGCCGGTCGGTGAGTTGGCGGCGGCCAACGGGCGGCTGGCGCTGCTGCGGAGTTGCCTGGAGGCAGCCCGGCAGGCCGGTGTCGTCGAAGGGACCGGCCGCCTACAGCAACTGGTCGACGAGATGATTTCCGAGCGTAGCGGCGTACGGGTGAAGGTCGGTCCGGAGGACGAGGCTGTCGTCGAGAGCGACACGGTGAAGGAGACCACTACCTTCGACCAGGTCGGTGGGATGGACGAGATCAAGCGGGTCATCCACCGGATGGTGATCCTGCCGCTGAGCCGGCCCGAGCTGTACTCGAAGTACGGCCGTCGGTCCGGCGGTGGCGTGATGCTCTACGGGCCGCCCGGTTGTGGGAAGACGTTGCTCGCGCGTGCGACGGCGGGGGAGTGTGGGCTGCCGTTCGTCAACGTCCGGATCGAGGACGTGATGGATCCGTACCTCGGGGTGTCCGAGCGGAATCTGCATGCTGCCTTCGAGCGGGCGCGGGCGAATGCTCCGTGTGTGTTGTTCCTCGACGAGTTGGACGCGCTCGCCTTCGCGCGACACAAGCACGGCGGGTCGGAGTCGCGGCGGCTGGTCGACGTACTGCTGCAGGAGCTGGACGCGATCGGCTCGGAGAACGAGGGGCTGCTGGTACTCGCGGCGACGAACGCGCCGTGGGATGTGGACGAGGCGATGCTGCGGCCGGGACGATTCGACCGGGTGATCTTCGTACCGCCGCCGGACGAGCCCGCTCGGGCGGACATCCTGTCGGTGGTGCTGAAGGACGTACCGACGACCGGGGTGGATCTGAAGTCGTTGGCCGGCCAGACGCCGATGTTCAGTGGTGCCGACTTGCGGGCGCTGGTCGAGCGCGGGGTGGATCGGGTGATCGACGAGGCGCTGACGAGTGGTGGTGAGCCGCCGTTGTCGATGCAGCATCTGTCGGCGGCGCTCCCGACGGTGAAGCCGTCGACGCTGGACTGGCTGCATCGGGTTCGCTCGTACATCGAGTTCGCGAACCAGTCCGAGCGCTACGACGACGTCGCGGAGTACCTCCGTAGCAAGGACATCCGGCGCCGCCTCAGCTGACAGTCAGACCGTCGACTTGACCCGGGCGGCAGCTGAGTCGGGCATGGGTTCGTACCGGGCGAAGCTGCGGGTGAACGATGCTGCGCCATGGGACAGCGAGCGCAGGTCGATGGCGTAGCGGGTGATCTCGACCTGGGGCACCTCGGCCTTGACCAGCGTGCGGTCGTTGCCGACGCGTTCGGTGCCGAGCAGTCGGCCGCGACGGCCGGACAGGTCGCTCATCACCGCGCCGACCAGCTCGTCGGGCGTCAGTACGGAGACCAGATCGACCGGCTCCAGCAGGTTCACCTTCGTCGCGGTCGCCGCCTCGCGCAGCGCCAGGCCGCCGGCCATCTGGAACGCCATGTCCGACGAGTCGACGCTGTGCGCCTTCCCGTCGAGCAGCGTCACCCGGATGTTCACCATCGGATACCCGGCGCCGACACCCCTCTCCATCTGCGCCCTGATGCCCTTCTCCACACTCGGGATGAACTGCCGCGGTACCGCCCCGCCGACGACCTTGTCGACGAACTCGAAGTCCGCGCCCTCCGGCAACGGCTCCACCTCGATATCGCAGACGGCGTACTGCCCGTGCCCGCCCGACTGCTTGACGTGCCGCCCGTGCCCTTTGGCCTTGCCACCGAACGTTTCCCGCAGCGGCACGCGCAACTCGACGGTGTCCACGGTTACGCCGTACCGGTTGGCGAGCGCGTCCAGGACGACGTCCGCGTGCGCCTCGCCCATGCACCACAAGACGATCTGATGCGTCTCCGGGTTCTGCTCGATCCGTAGCGTCGGGTCCTCGGCGGCCAGCCGCTGCAGCCCGACTCCCAGTTTGTCCTCGTCGGTCTTCGCATGCGCCTGTACTGCGATCGGCAGCAGCGGCTCGGGCATTGTCCACGGCTTGAGCAGCAGCGGGTCGGACTTGTCGGAGAGCGTGTCCCCGGTCTCCGCCCGGGTGAGCCGGCCGATCGCGCAGAGATCTCCCGCGACCACCGCGCTGGCCGGTCGTTGCAGCCGGCCGAGCGGGAACGAGAGGGTGCCGATCCGCTCGTCCTCGTCGTGGTCGGCGTGGCTGTTCGCGTCCCCGAAGAAGGACGTGAAATGGCCCGACACGTGAACCGTCGTGTCGGGCCTGATGGTGCCGGAGAACACCCGCACCAGGCTGACCCTGCCGACGTACGGATCCGACGTCGTCTTCACCACCTCGGCCAGGAGCGGCCCGTCCGGGTCGCAGGCGACCTGCTTGCGCGGTACGCCGTGCGGCGTGAACACCTCGGGCAGCGGGTGCTCGGGCGGCGAGGGGAACCCACTCGTCGCGACCTCGAGCAGCTCCATCGTGCCCACGCCGGTACCGCTGCAGACCGGGATGACAGGGAAGAACGAACCGCGGGCAACCGCTCTCTCGAGGTCCTCGATCAGCACGTCCTGGCCGATCTGCTCGCCCTCGAGGTAGCGCTCCATCAGCGACTCGTCCTCGGACTCCTCGATGATGCCCTCGATCAGCGTGCCGCGGAGCTCTTCGATCTGATCGGCGTACTGCGGGTCAGGGTCGTGCGTCGTGCGCTTGCCATCGGCGTAGTCGTACTGCGTCTGCGAGAGCAGGCCGACGAGACCGTTGCCGCCGGCCGGGAGGTAGAGCGGGAGAACCTTGTCCCCGAAGGCGCTCTGGGCCGTGGCGAGCGCGTTCTCGTAGTTCGCCCGGGCGTGGTCGAGCTTGGTGATCACGACGGCGCGCGGCATGCCGACCTGGTCGCACTCCTGCCAGAGCGCCTTGGTCGGCTCGTCGACACCCTCGTTGGCCGGGAGGACGAAGAGGGCGCAGTCCGCTGCTCGGAGACCGGCGCGGAGTTCGCCTACGAAGTCGGCGTACCCAGGGGTGTCGATCAGGTTGACCTTGACGCCGTTGTGGGGGAGCGGGGCCAGGGCGAGCCCGACCGAGCGCTGCTGCCGGATCTCTGCGTCGTCGCAGTCGCAGACCGTCGTACCGTCGACGACGGTCCCCGGTCTGTTCAGCACTCCGGAGGCGACCAGCAAGGCCTCCACCAGTGTGGTCTTGCCGGCACCCGACGGCCCGACGAGCGCCACGTTACGGATAGCGGCCGGGCTGTCCGCGACCGGAGCAGCACCACCGCCCTGGGAAGCATTCGCCTTGTCTGCCATGACGTTTCCTCCTGGTTCACCCACCATTCCCCCAACCGCCCACCCAGCACAAGCCCCCACGTAGCGCTTGCTGATCGAGGCAGGCGAGGTCAGGTCAAGGCGGCCATCGCCAGTTGGCGATGTCGGGCGGGGTCAGGTAGGGGCGGACATGGCCAGCTCGCGAGTCGGGGAGGTCAGGTGGAGGGCGTCAGGGCGCTGAGCATCGCTTGGAGATCCTCGGGATGCAGCCGAGCGACCGTCCTGCCGGCCAGCTCGGCGCGCAGCGCAGCCAGCTCAGCAAGCGCCTGCGCTGTCGCCTCTTGTTGACGGTTGAGCTCGGCCGCCGTCCGGGTGGCACTCTCGCGCTGGTGAGCAAGGTCCGCCTCCGCCCGCGCCAGAGCCGCCCGGACTTCGATCACAGTCTCCTGCTGGGCGGCCTCCGCCCGGGTGGCTTCTTGGAGCGCCGCCTCCAACCGAACCGCCGCACCTTCGGCCAGCAGCCGTGCCGTGTCGCCCTCGGTGCTGCGCCGCCGCTCAGCCTCCAGCTCGGTGCGACCGGCCTCGAGCTCGGTTCGAAGCGCCTCGGCCTCCGCCCGGCGCTCCTGCTCGCCCCGGAGCGCGGTATCTCGCTCCACCGACGTCCGTTCGGCCACTGCCGCGAGTTCCAGGCGATCCCGCTCACCAGCCTGCAGCTGGTCCTCTGCGGCTGCCAGTAGTGCGGCTGCTGTCTTCGACCTCTGTACTGCGATGTCTCGCGCGCCGATAGCGTCCTGCGTCTGCTGCCGGGCGGCGCCGAGAGCTTCCGTCGACTCCAGCGCCTGGCGCGCTGCCGCAGCCGCGCGATCGACCGCCTCTGAACGCTCCTTAGCCGCCCGCTCAGCAGCAGCGATCGCCTGCCTCGTCCGCTGCTCGGCACTCTCGCGAGCCTCCTCGGCAGCCAGCCGGGCTCGTTCTGCTTCTGCGACCTGCGTGTGGGCGGTCTCGACAGAGGCGACCGCAGCAGCCTCCACCTCATCCAGGCGTGCAGTCACCGCTGCCAGTGCTGCGGTCAGGGCGTCTACCGGCTCCCGGATCGTCTCCAGGTGGTCTCGCAGCCGCTCAGCATCCAGCCGGAAGGTGTTACTTCCCGCGTCCAGGCCTAGCGCTCCCAGCGCCTCTTTCTCGGCCCTCGCCATCTGCGCGCAGGTCCGGCCGCCATCCCAGCGGGTATCCCGGCAGAAACTCCTCGGTCTCCCGCCCTGCATCCCCGGCGCCGGCAACTCCGCCCGGCACTTGCTGTAACCGCAGCGCCCAGTCTCCTCACTCATGCCGCTGAGCGTAGAGGTTTGCGGATACAAAACCGCGAAACCGGTTCGGCGTTTCCAAAACCAAACCGTCAACCAACGAAACCAGTGTTTTGTTGGGACGACGAGACAACATCAGAACGGGGACCGGTGTCCGAGGACTCGGTACGCGGTGGGCGGGAGACGGCGAACACGGCCAGTTCGGCGATGCTGGGTCCGCCGGCGGTGTGCAGTTGCGCTAGGTGGGGTCCACCGGCGGTCGATCGGTCATACCAGGTCGGGCCGAGGCCAGCCCGACGCCGCGAGCGGCTTCTGCCTGGTCGAGTCCACGGCGGTTGGTGCCGGTGCGACCTTGCGCCGAGGTAGATCCGTTCGGCGCGGAGGCCGAACCCAGGCAGGCCCGCCACCGCGGGGAGGCCTTGTCTCTGCCAGGCCCATCGATAGCCTGTTCGGCCTCAACAGCGGTGGGTCATGGTTATCCCTCGCGGATGCTTCCGACCATCCATAGCTTGCTGCCAGTGACGCATTCGCGTTCAGTCCACGTGTCCTGAACCTTGTCAGCGCCACCTCCGCTAATAGCAAGGTGTGTCGCAGAGCGCGCCACGACGTTCTTGCCACCGTCGAGGATTTCAAAGGACCTTGAATCGCCTCGTACGGTGTATCCCTTGGGCCAGACAAGAGTCACCAGCTCTTGAGACCCCTGCACCTGAACACATCCGCTCGCGTCGACGGTCAAGATGCCCCCGTAGAGAGCCTCCATGCTGCTCGGCATCGCTGAATCGGACTCGACGATTCGAGGGGGAGGGGAGGATGAGCACGCGCTGGCCACGGCCGCCAGGGCCACTGTCGATGCAACAACCACGAGTAACCATTGTCTGCGCACGAATACCAGCCTAGCGTCCTACCATGAGTACACGTATATGTCGAGGGCTAAGGTTCGTGGCCGCCGGGGTGGGTGCGAGTATCTTGCTGAGCGGGGCGCTGCTGCCTGCGGTTGCTGGACCACGACGGTGGCATGATTTGGGATGCAGCAACTCAGGCATTAACCATTCAACTGACTTCTGATGAAGCCGTTGACCAAGCGCGAATCCTGATAGCAAGTGCCGAAACAAATCTCCGGATCAATTTTGCGCGCGTGCAATATACTGCAAAGGAACTGGATGATCTTGCTAACAAACTTCTAGGGAACCAGGTCGAATGGGCGGGGGCATCTGGCATCGGTGGCGGCTACGATGCATATTCAAATAGAGTCCTCCTGCAGGTGTATCCCGGCGGCAAGGATGCCGCCACTCTTATTCGCGCCATCGAGAATCTAAATGATCCGCGCGTTACGCTCGAGCGAGTTGAGCCAGTGGACAACTGGAAGCCGGAGAGTCGGGATGCCGATATTGCCCCTTGGACTACCGGAGCCAAGATTCACTACTCGGGTGGCGACCCAAGCCAGTACTGCACACTCGGATGGGCGTGGAGGCTGTGGAGCAATGGCGGGATCGTCGGTTCCACCGCGAGACACTGCCCTAACCTTGTCTATGACAACAATGGAGTCTACGTAGGGACGGTGTACTCGAGTAAGAAAATCGCTGACTCTGCATTCATGTCGAATTCCAACGGCTATTCGCCGTCTGTATTCGTCGGGAACCAGACAACAACCGACTATCGACCAGTTGTGGGTGTCATCACGTCCTGGGTGGCTGGGGTTCCTGTTGCCATGAGCGGATCAACGAGCGGCCTCACTGTGACGACCGTCAGGTTTCCGACGTACACCCTGCCTTATTTCCCATCTTGCGGAGAAGGCCAGGGACTGGTGGGCGTCCTCATGTGGGATCACTTCACAATGGGAGGCGACTCGGGCGGTCCGTGGTTGACCACGCAGAGCGTCACGGGTAATGCGTTCGCCCACGGTCAACACTTCGGGTATGGCTGCGCAGCAGGCTATGCCGGATCATTCTTCGTCAAGCTGAATGCCATCAGCTCAGCTCAACAAGCCTCGATCTTGACAACATACTAGCGATCTCCGTCTCTCTGGCCGCCCTGCCCCGCGCGCCAGCTCGTCTGCGGCTGGTGGCAGCGTGCTTGCCGACACTCCGTGTGCGCGAGCCTGGCCGGACATCCCTTCTGTGTGTTCGCTCGGCCTGACACGAAACTGGGTATCCGGCGAAGGTGTTCAAGGTCGCCGGCTTATGCTCGGCGAGTCCCCTGCGGTGGGCCGGGTCGTCGGCGAGGATCGACGAATGCGTGCAGAACTGGATGCCCTGGTCGTCCTGGAGACACTCAGAGAAGCCAGCGCCGAGCTGCAGCCTGCGGGAGGCCGGCCAGGGAACGAAGATCCCGGGAGAGACTGGCCGGGCGTCGACGACCCAGCCGAGCTGCAGGCGCAGATTGCCGACTGGCTGACCCAGTACGGCAACGCAGGAACCCGCAAGACCTACGCCTACGCCCTGGGCCTCCCCGCCGCCTGGGTCGACGCCTTGACCGGCGGCCGGGGGGCAACTGGGGCTGAGGGAAGTGGGGCCGGCGGGGGCGCGCCGAGTGCGAGCGGCGCTGACGGTGCGACCGGGCGGCGGGCGGGTGTGGGGGAGGTAGCTGGAGCGGGTGGCCGGCGACCGCCGGTTGGGAAGCTGGGGGTGTTGCATCAGTTGGCTTGGTTTCGGTGGTGTGCGGGGCGGGGGATGGATCCGCGGGCGGCTACGGGAGCTGAGGTGAAGGCGTGGCTGCATCAGTTGGATGCGGCGGGCGCGGAGAAGCGGACTCGGCAGCGGATGTTGTCTACGTTGTCGGCGTTCTACGGGCACCTCACCGAAGCGGGCGTAGTACCGGCCAATCCGGCGGCGCTTAATCGGGCGCGGCTTGGGCTTGGGAGTACTGCTCGTGATGCGTCGCCGACTATCAGGCTTACAGCTGGTCAGTTGAGAGCGCTCCTGGATGCAGCTGCTCAGTTGCCTAACCGCACGCGGTACCGAGACCTCTACGCGCGCCGGGCAGTGGCAGTAGTCGGTCTGCTGACTCTCGGGCTCCGGGTCTCCGAGTTGGTCGGTCTGGATCGCGACAGCCTGGTGCTGTCCGGGGGAGAGCCCATGCTGCGAGTCCTCGGCAAGGGCGGGCTCCACCGCGAGGTCTACCTGACCGACCTCGCCGCGAGAGCGCTCACTGAGTACCTGGCCGAACGCGACCGCACCAGCGACGCCGCCACGCCGGCACTCCGCGGTAGGACCAGCGCCAACCGCGCCCCGATGATCGCCACCAAGGACGGCACCCGCTGCTCCCGCTTCGACATCAATGCACTGCTCCGGCGGATCGCAGTACAGGCCGGCCCGGCACTGGCGGAGGTAGCCGACCGGATCCACCCCCACGCCCTCCGCCACGCCTACGTCACCATCGCCCTAGAACAAGACGCCCGCATCCAGCACGTCCAAGCAGACGTAGGCCACGCCACCATCGCCACCACCCAGTACTACGACCGCAACCGCCGCACCCGAGACACCACAGCCGCCGACCTGGTAGCCGCCGCAATCCAGGCCGCCGACCCGATGAGGCATTCGGGCGACACACCGGCCAGTCGTGGGTACTGACGGACCCTTGGCGTCGGTACTGTCGCGACATGCGTAGGGGATTCTTCACAGCCGTCGCCGCTGTGTTCGCCGGGCTCGTCCTGGCTGGGTCGGCAGTGCCGTCACAGGCGGCGACCACCGGCAGCACGGACGTCATCGACTCGATGCAGTTCACGTACGAGGTGACCGCCGACGGAGTGCTGAAGGTCCGCGAGCAGATCGTCTACCGCTTCCTGCCGGCCGCCGACCGGCACGGCATCATCCGGGACCTGATCACCCGCGAGGTCTACGTCGACGACAAGTCGAAGGACCAGGAGTACCGAATCTCCAACGTGCGCGTCTCCAGCCCGTCCGGAGACAGCGCCGACTTCACCCAGACGGTGAACAAGACGAACAACGACCGCGACCAGAGCCTCCGGATCAAGATCGGCGCCGCCGACCGGACCGTGAAGGGCCCGACCGCGACCTACGTTCTCCAGTACGACGTACGCGGCGCGCTCCGGCATTTCGCCGACCACAGCGAGCTCTACTGGGACACCACCGGAACCCTCACCGACGCCGTGACCAGAAACGTCTCGGTCAAGGTCACCGTGCCGGAGGGCGTGCAGCGCGCGACCTGCTTCGCCGGACCGCAAGGCAGCTCGACTCCGTGCGACCAGGCGACGGTGACCGCCGGCACCGGCGTCTACAGCCAGGCAGAGCTGGCACCCCACAGCGGATTGACCGTCGTCGCCGCGATCCCGGCCGGTGTCGTGAAGAACGACACTCCGATCGTCGTGGACGCGCCCGGCTTCCTGCAGCGAAACGGCCTCACCGTCCCCGGACTGATCGGCTCGGGCGCCGTCAGCTTCGCGGCGATCCTCGCGGCCGTGCTCTACAGCAAGAACGGCAACAAGGACCAGCGCTTCGCCGGGATGCCGCCGGGCAGCTTCCCGCCGGACGGGATGGTCGCCGCGCCGGTCAAGGACGACCTGAAGGAGAGCCAGCTCCCCGTCGCGTTCTCGCCGCCGAGGATCCCGGTCGCCGAGGGCGGCCTGCTGATCGACGCGAAGGCGAACACGACCGAGACCGCCGCGACCCTGATCGACCTCGCCGTCCGCGGCGGGATCCGGATCGACAACACCGGCGAGCAGCAGAAGGCCGTGCTGGTGAACCCCGCGGTGGCGACGGCGCCGCACGAGCAGTACCTGATGCAGGGACTGTTCCCCGGCCTGCAGCCAGGTGCCGAGATCGTGCTGGAGCGCCGCCCGACCGGCGACACCTCGATGCGCGAGGCACACGACGCGATGATCGCCCAGCTCCGCGAGCAGATCAGGCAGCGCAACTGGTACGTCCGGATGCCGCGCGCCGGCGGCGGCAAGGCCGTGTCGGGCGGCGCGAGAGTCGCCTGCCTCGGCATCCTCGGCACTTGGATCTTCGGCGGACTGATCGGTGGTACGGCGATCGGCGCGGCCACCGGCGGTCTGGGCCGGGCGATCCTCTTCGGGGTGCCGGCGCTGGCCGTGGTGATCGCGATCGCCATCTGGTTCGGAGTACGGGGCCGCGGGCAACGAACTGCCGCCGGTCGCGCGGTGACCGACCAGCTGGTCGGCTTCCGCACCTATCTCGCGACCGCCGAGGCGGATCAGCTCAAGTTCGAAGAGGGCGAGGACATCTTCAGCAAGTACCTGCCCTGGGCCATCGCCTTCGAACTGGCCGACCGCTGGCAGCGCGTCTGTGCCCAACTTGTCGCAGCCGGCCGGATCACCCCAGACCCCTACTGGTACACCGGCCCGTCCTACTACAGCTCAGGTTTCGCGGCCGGCAGCATCAGCCAAACCGTAGCGAACACCTTCGACCCACCACCCGCTCCCGCAGGCAGCGGCGGCGGAGGCGGCAGCTCCTCAGGCTTCAGCGGCGGCTTCTCCGGCGGCGGAGGCGGCGGAGGCGGCACCAGCTCCTGGTAACAGGGCGGTGGCAGAAGGCCCGGTAGTTCTCGGTGGTACTGGAGGTTCGGCTGGGCCGCCGCGCGGATGGCGGCGGCCCTGAGCACGGGCGTGGATGCGGTTCAGGACTAGGGGTCCTGGAGTGCGGGGGAGGCTAGACAGCGCCGCCGGCGGCCTTGGGGGCGGTGGGGTCGGCGCCTTCGTTGCCGACCAGTTCGCGGGCCAGGAAGTCCTCCAGGTGGAAGAGGTTGTCGCCGGCGCGTTTCGCGACGTTGACCAGGGTGGTCATGGCGGAGACCTCTTCGACCTGCTCCTTGAGGAACCACTGCATGAACTGCTCGCCGACGTAGTCGCCGTCGTCGCGAGCCGTCCGGGCCAGCGTCTCGATCTGCTTGGTGACGGTGATCTCCTGCTGCAGCGCGAGCTCGAGCGGCTCCAGCGCGGACTTGAAGTCGCCCGCGACCTCGCCGACGCCGGGGATCTGCGGCCGGATGTCCTTGTCCAGCAGGTACTGCACCATCATCATCGCGTGGTTGCGCTCTTCCAGCGACTGCTTGTAGAAGTGCGACGCGAGCTGCGGGAGATCCTGGTCGTCGAACCAGACGGCCACCGCCGTGTACTGGTGGGACGCCGTGAATTCGTTCCTGATCTGCTCTTGAAGAAGTTTCTCGTACGTGCTCATGCAGGCCAATGTAGTGCTCGCAGGTGGTTTTCTCACCGTTGGCGAGGCTCGCCTAACAGCGTGTCAGATGGTTGTCAGGTAAGGCTTTCCACATGCGATCTGATCGCGGGTAGGTTGCCCAGAGGGGCGAAGTAGCCGGCGATGCCGTGGTCGAAGGTGATCGCCGCGATCCCTTGCTGCAACCAGATCGGCGCCTGCGCGACCGCGTCGTCGGGGGTCAGGGCAAGCACCAGTACTTCGGCGTCGGCCGGGCTCAAGCCGTTCTCGATCGCGAACCCGCGGGCGCGCTGCGCCGACGTGAACGCCATCAGGAAGGGCTGGTCCTGATGCACTCCGACGAAGGGCTGTGGGTTCTCCGGCTCACCGCGCTGGACGAACCACCAGCGGTCCAGCCCGAAGGTTGCCGCCCACAACTTCTCCTGGTTGGCCGTGCTGGGGTCGGCCGCGACAGCCTCCGACAACGCGTCGGTGGCAGCGGGTTCGATCGTTTCCGTCATACCCCCACGGTACGAGGTCAGCGGTTCCTCATGCGCACAATTTCGGTGTCGTCACCGGGCAGTGTGAGAGTGATCTCGTGCCCGTCGACGGCGACCGCGATGCCCTCGGCGAGAGCCTCGGGGCGGATCGCGTCACGGGTCAGCAACACCGCGTGCACGAGCACCAGCGGCTCGCCGTTGTGAGCCGCGGTCAGGTACGGCGTGGCCGAGTGCGGCCCGAACGGGTTCGCTCCCAGATCGCGGTGCACGCCCGCCTCGTCGTACCCGTGCAAGTTGGCCACCGCGGCCATCAGTCCGTCCGAGTTCCGTGCCGACGCCCAGGCCGGTCCTTCGCCGACTGTTGCCGTTGGCAAGGTTTGCCCGGCAACCGCATACCCACCGCTGCGGACCAGTACGCCGGCAGGCCCGTCAACCAGTGAGCAGCGGATCTCCCAACCGCCATGCACCACCGACGCGGTCTCGATCGCCCACGGTCCGTCGCTGCCCAGCCACGCGTTGTTCCAGGACGCCGCCGTTCGCGTCCCCACGCCCAGTCGCCGGATCCGCCCGCGGTAGCTCGACTTGCCGTGCTGGTCGACGAGGGACGTCAGGTTGTCCACCCGTTGTAGGGAGGCCGCATCGGAGATCTCCGGCCCGGCGTGGTTCGCGTAGGCCAGCCGGTCGTAGTGCGGGTCGGCGGCAGGCTCGACGCCGTCAGGCTCGGCCGGGGGAGCATGGTCCGCGCCGTGGTTGATCAGCTTGACCACCTGGTCGTGCCGGCTCGCGTGCACCAGCCATCCAGGCGCAGGCATCGCCCGTACTTGGTCGGCCTCGTCCAGCGGCACGGTCTCCTCGGGATCCGACCACACCGGGTGCTCCGGCGGCAGCAGCAGCCCGATGAAGCCCTTGGAGGCCCAGTAGGGCGACCCAGGTCCGGAGTACGGCTGGGTAGTCGGCAGGAATGTGTCGTACCAACCCAGCGTCAGCAGCCCTCGCTCATCCGGTACGCCGTGCTGTACAAAGTGCCGCGCGATCCCCGAACACAACCGCCGCGTCTGCCCCGGCGTCAGCGGCGACGCGTCGAGGATCTGCCCCATCCAGTACGGCGTCGCAGCCGCCATCCGGTAAGTCAGCGACCGCCCCTGATAGACCGGAGCGCCATCGTTCCCGACCAGGTGAACCGCGTCCTCCAAGAACAGCGCCAGCCGCTCGCGATAGACCTTCAGCCGGTCGTCGTACTGCGCCCCTGGCGTCGCCGCCGCCATCCGGGTCCAGAGGCCCGGGTAGAGATGCATCGCCCAGCCGATGTAGTTGTCGAAGTTCTGCCCGTCGCCGTCGGAGTACCAGCCGTCGCCGACGTACCAGTCCTCGATCCGGTCCAGCCCGCCGTCGATGTCCTCCTGCGAGTACGGTGCGCCCACCGACGCGAGGAACTGCTCGCTGACGACTTGGAACAGCCGCCAGTTGTTGTCGTGCGTGGTCGATCCGATGAAGCCGCCGAGCCACTCCGCGACGTGCTCCTGGGAGCGGGTGTCGAGTCGATCCCAGATCCACTCGCGGGACTCGTGCAGCGCGACGGCGATCGCGGCCGCCTCGACCATCTGTTGCGAGCGCGGGGTGAGCCGCAGCCACGCCTCGGGGTGGTCCGGGTTGGCGCCGTTGGCGACGCCGCGCGCGTACCGCTCGATCAACTTCTCGCAGCCGACACCCCGGACGCCGGCGATCCGGAACGCGGCCAGCATGAACGACCTGGCGAACCCTTCCAGCTCGTCGGACGAAGTACCGGAGCGGCTCGGCCGGCCGGGCAGGACGACGCGGGCGTCGCCGGGGGAGAAGTACGGGATCAGCGAATCGAGTAGGTGGTCGGCGAGCGCCTCCCAGTGGGCGCGCGACCAGCCGGTCTGGCGGGACAGCACACGGTCGGTGTCAGGGAGCACGAGGCGGCTCATGCGATCCTCCCTAGTTCGGTGGAACTGATGACGTGATGAAGAGGAGCGCCGGAGGCAAAACGTTCCAATTCACTCACGGCCAGTTCGCCGAGCCTCGCGACCTCGTTGCCGACCGCGCCTGCCAGGTGCGGGGTGAGGAAGACGTTGCGCAGGTCGAGCAGCGGCGAGTCGGGCGGCAGCGGCTCCGGGTCGGTGACGTCGAGGACGGCGTCGAGACGGCCGGCCACGCACTCCCGCTCGAGCGCGGCGGCGTCGACGATCCGGCCGCGGGCGGTGTTGATCAGGACGGAGCCGTCCTTCAGCAGCCCGAGCAGGCGGGCGTCGACCAGGCCGACCGTCTCCGGCAGCAGCGGCGCGTGCACGCTCAGGATGTCGCTGCGGGTGAAGAGGTCGTCGAGCTCGACCAGCTCCGCGCCGAGCTCTGCAGCCTCGGCCGCGCTCAGGTACGGGTCGCTGATCAGTACTTCGAGATCGAACGCGCGCAGCCGCTCCGCCACCATCCGCCCGATCCGCGAGGCGCCGAGCAGCCCCACGGTGCTCCCGTAGCTGCCGGGCACCGCGCTGGGGTCCGGGCGCTGCTTGTTGATCCTGTACTCCGCTCCGAGCCGAAACGCCCGTTTGCCGCTCAGCACGATGGTCGCCACGGTGAACTCGGCCACCGGCAGCGCGTTGGCCACGACCGCAGACGAGACCTGGACGCCGCGCTCGAAAACGGCAGGGTCGACGAACCCCTTGACCGAGCCGGCCGCATGAATGATCGCCTTGAGCCTCGGAGCCACAGCCAGCACCTCGGGCGTGATCGCCGGGCAACCCCAGCCGGTGAGCAGCACGTCCACGTCCGCGAGCGACGCCCGGATCGCGGGGTCGTCGAGGAACGGATTGCCGGGCTCGTGCCTCGGGCTACCGCTGCCGGGGACGCTGCCTGGGCCGACCGGTAGCACCTCGGCCACCCGCTCCAGACGCTCCCGGACGGCGGGCACCAGCACGCGGGCGCGGCTGGACTCGTTCATCGCGAGCATCACCCTCGGCCGCCTCGTGACGGCAGCGGTCGGGGCGGTCGCGGGAGTCGTCGCCGCGTCGACGGGCGGCGCCGGCCGGGCCGCGGTGGAGGCGGTCTCCGGGGACGACGAGGTGGCGGTTTGGGTCGGCTCGGATTCGGTGCGCACAGGAGCACGCTAGCAAGCGCTTTCCCAGAATGCTCGTCCGCGGGCATGTCTGACCACATCCGGACACGACGACGCACCGGGCGCAGCGCGGATCGGAGGACCAAGTGAGAAAGATCCCAGCAGGCGGAATTACCGCCCAGCGTGCGGGCGTTGTCACAAGAGAAGGCAGGATAGAGGGGCCGACCGCCCTGAAGGCCACTAAGAAGGAGACGACGATGCTGCGACCGGACGACCTCTACGAGATCGTCGACGAGTCGGTGGCGACCGGCCCGGCGGCGACGCCCAAGGTGCTGGTGCATTCGCTCGACGGATTCATGGACGCCGGTCAGGCCGGCCGGGTGACGGCCGACCACCTGCTCGAGGTGCTCGACAACCGGCTGCTCGCGCGGTTCGACGTCGACCTTCTGCACGACTACCGGGCCCGCCGTCCCGAGGTGACGTTCGCCGAGGACCGGTTCATCGACTACAGCCCGCCGCAGCTGTCGCTGCACCTGATGAAGGACGACGCGGGCGTCGAGTTCCTGCTGCTGGAGGGCGTCGAGCCCGACAACCACTGGAACCGCTTCGCCGGCGCGGTCCGTCAGCTGATCGAGATGTACAACGTGACCCTGACCATCGGCGTGCACGGCATCCCGATGGGCGTCCCGCACACCCGCCCGCTCGGCCTGACGTCCCACGCGACCCGGCCGGAGCTGGTCACCCGCTCGAACATCTGGGACGGCGAGATGCGCCTCCCCGCGAGCGCGATGACCATGCTGCAGGTCCGCCTGGGCGAGGCCGGCAAGGACGCGATGGGCTTCGCCGTGCACGTCCCGCACTACCTGGCCGAGAACCGCTTCCCGGGCGCAGCGCTGGCCCTGGTCCACGCCATCTCCGCCGCGACCGGCCTGCTGCTCCCTAGCAAGGCCCTCCTGGATGAGGCCGCAGTGACTGGCCGCTTGGTCGACGAGCAGGTAGAAGCCTCCGAAGACGCCTCCTCGGTAGTCAACGCCCTGGAGACGCAGTACGACGCAGCCGCCGGCTCAGTAAGCCGCGGCAGCCTCCTAGCCGGCTCCACCCCCTCAGCCGACGAGCTGGGCGCCGAGGTCGAACAGTTCCTCGCCGAACTGAACCGCGAAGACGACAACTGATCGCGGTGTAATCGCCGTGAGACGGCGACTCCCTAGCGTGTGCAGGACGAACGCCTGCACACGCTAGCTCTGGGGGAGCCGAATGCGACCGAGCAAACTGCTGGGACCACTCGTAGCAGCCGCGATGATAGTTGGATTGTCGCTCCAACCCGCGGCTGCGGTCCCGAGGACAACGACCGTGCGGTACTTCGTGACAGCCGACGCGCACAAGTACTGGCACGCCTTCACCCACTGCCCGTCAGGCATGCTCGCCACAGGTGGTGGCGGCGGTGGCGGCGCAAATGAGGTCCGGCTGGTCTCCACCCAGGCCATCGACGGCGGCACCGGCTGGGACGTAACCATCGCGAACCCCACCGACCAATCAGTGGTCTTCTCGGTCTATGCCATCTGCTACAGCGGCCTGACGAACTACCAGGTACGCACCGAGACAGCGGCCGCCGCCCCGAACGACGTCAGCAACGGCTGGTCGGACTGCACCCTCGGCGGCAAGGTACTGGGCGGCGGCGTCTGGGCCGACACCTACAACGTCTCGCTCCGGGAGATGAGCGCCTCCCAGCCGCGCAACGCGTACTTCGGGCAGCTCCGGAACTGGGATTCCGTCCCCAGGACGATGACCATCCAGACCATCTGCGCCAACGGGATCACCCCCGACGCCTTCGTCACCGACTTCTACGAAGACGTCGCGCCGGGCCAGAACGGAATCTCCGAGGCGACCTGCCCGCCGAATCGCACCATCATCAGCGGCGGCCCGTTGGGCTCCAGCACTGTGATGAGCATCCCGGACCCGCAACCCGACGTCACCAAGTGGATGGTCTCGGTCCGCAACGAGACCTCGTCCACCGAACGCTTCGCTGCCACCGTCCTCTGCGGGATCTGACTCAGGCAGTCACCCGCGCGCGCTGACCGCCCCGGGTGAGCGTGCCGTCGACGCTGAAGCGGCCGGGGCCGGTGGCTGCCAGTGCGAGGGCGAAGAGGCCCAGTACGACGACCAGCTCCCAACCGCCGTCTGCCACGAACACCCCGTTCGACATGTGCACGAACAGGAACGCGCCGGCCATGTCGAGTGCCAACAGGACCCCGGCGACGGTCGTCAGTACGCCGAGCACCAGGGCTGCGCCGCCGATGAGTTCGACCGCTGCCGCGTAGTACGCGGAGAGCGTGGGGGCGGGCACGCCCATCTGGTCGAAGCCGGCCGCGGTGCCGTCGAGGCCGTTGGTGCGGAACTTCTGCCAGCCGTGGGCGATGAAGACGACGCCGAGGCCGACGCGGGCGATCAGCAGGACCAGGTCGCGGGAAGCGTGGACGGGCCGGGTCAGCGTGCGGAGGGGGCTCACAGCTACTCCTGTCAATCGTTCGTTTGATGGTTGAGTGCTCATCAACTTACAAGCAGCGACCGAAAGCTCACCGAAAATGCCCGGGTGAGCGGCGACACACGAGCAGTGCGCGGGCGCGCGTCCGTAGTACAGACAGAAGCTGTCAGGATGAGGCATGCCCGAGTCCCTGGAGGATCTGGTCGAGCTGCTCGACCTGGAAAAGATCGACGACGACCTGTTCCGCGGCCGGCAGCCGCAGACGACGGCCCAGCGGGTGTTCGGTGGGCAGGTGCTCGGCCAGGCGCTCGCCGCCGCCGGCCGCACCGTCGGCGAGGACCGCATCGTGCATTCCCTGCACGGATACTTCCTGCGCCCGGGCGACACGTCGGTACCGATCGAGTACCACCCCGAGCTGATCCGCGACGGCCGCTCGTTCAGCAGCCGGCGCGTGGTCGCGACCCAGCGCGGCAAGACGATCTTCTACATGTCCGCGTCGTTCCAGGTGCCCGAGCCGGGGCTGGACCACGCCGACAAGATGCCGGACGACCTGGTCCCACCGGAGGAGGCGCCGACGCTCGCGTCGGTCTTCGAGGCGGCGAGCGGTCGCAAGGCCGAGGACTGGAACAAGGAGTGGGCGGCCCTCGACGTCCGGCTGGCCGGCCTCACCGGGCGGCAGTTCTGGATCCGGGCCTCGGGCAAGCTTGCCGACGACCACGCCTTGCATGCTTGCGTTCTGGCCTATGCGAGCGACCTGACGTTGCTCGGGGCAAGCTTGTTGCCACACGGGATCATCATCGGCGACCGGCGGATCCAGCCGGCCTCGATCGACCATGCGCTGTGGTTCCACCGGCCGTTCCGCGCGGACGAGTGGCTGCTCTACGACCAGGCGTCGCCGTCGGCGTCGGGTGCTCGTGGATTCGCGACGGGGCGGCTGTTCAGTCAGGACGGGCGGCTGGTCGCCTCGGTCGCGCAGGAGGGGCTGATCCGGCCGATCGGTCTCGAATTGGACGATGAAGAAGCTTGAGCGATCTGCTAGCGTTGCCGGTATGAATCAGCGCGCAGTGGTGACGACGACGCCGAGGTACGTCCCGGCGCGCTGACAGCTGACTGTCGATTTTCGAAGCCCCGGGGCGAGTGCCCCGGGGCTTCGCCATGTGGACACTCGCCTCACTCATCGTTGAGGAGCCACACCCGTGAACAACCAAGCCAGATTTGACCACCGCAAGCTCGGCCGCGAGCTCGGCCTGTTCGACTCCGACCCGCTGATCGGCGCCGGCCTGCCGTACTGGCTGCCCGCGGGCGCCGCGATCCGCCAGGCCCTGGAGCGCTACATCGCCGACGTCGAGCGAAGAGCCGGCTACCAGCAGGTCTACTCGCCTGTACTGGGCAAGCGCGAGCTCTATGAGATCTCCGGCCACTGGTCGAAGTACAGCGAGGACATGTACCCGCCGATGTCGATCGGCGACGAGGAGGTCGTACTCCGCCCGAGCCTCTGCCCACACCACGCCCTCATGTACCGCTCCCGATCCCACAGCTATCGCGAGCTTCCCCTGCGGATGTCCGAGCTCGGTGGCCAGTACCGCTCCGAGTTGTCCGGCGTACTCGGCGGCCTCACCAGAGTCCGCGCGATGCAACTCAACGACGGCCACATCTTCTGCATGCTGGAGCAGGTCGCCGATGAGGCCCTCGCAGCGCTCGAGCTCATCAAGCAAGCGCACAGCGACCTCGGCATCAGCGCATCGGGTTACGTGCTGTCCCTACCCGCTGAGGATGCAAACCTCGGCGACCCGTCCAGCAAGTACGTCGGCGACGCGGAGAGCTGGGCGCTCGCCGCTGATCTCCTGCGCGACGTGCTGGACAAGTCCGGACTCGAGTACTCCGAGGAGCCCGGCGAGGCCGCCTTCTACGGGCCGAAGATCGACATCCAGATCGTCGACTCGGCCGGCCGGGAGTCGACCCTGTCCACCATCCAGGTCGATTTCCATCAGCCGGAGGCGTTCGGGCTGGAGTACATCGGTGCTGACGGCAACAAGCATCGGCCGGTGATGGTGCATCGGGCGATCGTCGGCAGCATCGAGCGGGCCGTCGCGCATCTGATCGAGGTGCACGGCGGCGCGTTCCCCGGGTGGCTCGCGCCGGTGCAACTCGTAGTACTGCCGATCTCTGATGACGAGGAGCAGGCTGCCGAGCAGGTCGCGCGCCGGGCACGGGATCGTGGGCTCCGGGTGGAGATCGCGCATGCCGACGAGGGGTCGCTGGGTGCGCGGATCCGGGAGAACCGGCTGGCGCCGTACCAGGCCGTGATCGGCGCGCGCGAGGCTGCGGCGGGTGCGATCGCCCTCCGCCTGCGCGACGGACAACAGTTGCCCCCGGCGCCGATCGGCGAGGCCCTCGACCGGCTCACCGCCGAGTGTGACCCACTCCGGCGTGATTGATGGGCGTCCCGATCGACAGGACATAGTCGGTGACTCAGCCGAGCGCCGCGCTCACGGAGGCGGCGACCGGCCGTGATCGGGGCACTATGTCCTGTCGATCGGGACAAACTCAGCGTGGTTGGAGTTGGCCGATCAAGTGGGTCGTGGTCTGGTCCTGGTTGTAGATGGCGAAGTCGACCGCGTCGCCCAAGCGCTGGTGGGCGAAGGTGACGCGGGAGGGGAGCAGGAGCGGTTTGCGGAAGTCGACGCGGACCGTGTACGCGTCGGGGAGCCCGCCGGATCGCTGGATGGAGGCCAGCGAGGCAGCCTTGGCCCACATCCCGTGCGCGATCTGGCGGGGGAACCCGAAAGCCTGTGCCGAGAGCTTGAACAGGTGGATCGGGTTCCGGTCGCCGGACGCGGCGGCGTACCGGCGGCCGAGGTTGGCCCTGAGATCCCAGACGGCGGTCGGCTCAAGACCAGGGTCGGGCAGCAGGTCAGCGTGTGCCGTCGGCTCGCCGGACGACCGGCTCAGCAGCGTGGTCGTGTCGGTCCAGACGACCTCGTCGTCCACGCTGACCGAGCTCAGCACGTCGAAGACCGTGCCCTTCGGATGCGGACGCTCGGGCCCGCTGTGCACGGTGATCGCGAACTCGGCGTGCATCGGCAGCGGCTTGAGCTGGGTGATCGTGTTGCCGAGGTGCACGATGCCCATCGGCTTGTACGGGAACGACGGATCCGACATCAGATCCAGGTGCAGCGGGAACGCGAGGATGTGCGGGTACGTGACCGGCAGCGCGGGTCCGGCCGCGAACCCGGTGACCTCCCGGTACGCCGTCAGGTGGTCCTGGTCGACTGTTGCCCGTGGCAACTCCAGGGTCAGCCCGTCGTGGTCCGGCTCGTACTCCGCTTTGCGCAGCGTGGCCTTGACCGTGCGGGCGTAGAGCGCGCCGAAGCCCGGCGAATCGGCGTACCGGCGGGTGGGCATCTCAGGCGCCGAGCATGCTCTGGCCGCAGACGCGGACCACGTTGCCGGTGACGCCCGCGGAGGCCGGGTCGGCGAACCAGGCGATCGTCTCGGCGACGTCGATCGGCTGCCCGCCCTGCTGCAGCGAGTTGATCCGGCGGCCGACCTCGCGGATCGCGAACGGCACCTTCGCGGTCATCTCGGTCTCGATGAAACCGGGGGCGACCGCGTTGATCCGCAGGTTGCGCTCGGCCAGCCGGGGCGCGAGAGCCTGGACGAGACCGATCACGCCGGCCTTGGAGGTGGCGTAGTTGGTCTGCCCGTTGTTGCCCGCGATACCGGCGATCGAGGCGACGCCGATCACCGATGCGCCATCGTTGAGGGCCTTGGATTCGAGCAGGTGGGCGGTGATCCGCTCGGGGGCGCGGAGGTTGACGTCGAGGACGGCGTCCCAGGCGTCGGTACGCATGTTCGCCAGCCGCTTGTCGCGGGTGATGCCGGCGTTGTGGACCACGATGTCGAGGCCGCCGAGCTCCGCGCCGGCCGCCGCGATCCGTTGCGGCGCGTCGATCGCGGTGACGTCGAGCAGCAGCTCGTGGCCGCCGATCTTGGTGATCACCTTGCGGAGGTCATTGGCGTTCTGCGGTACGTCGACGCCGAGGACCGTCGCGCCGTCGCGGGCGAGGGTCTGCGCGATGGCCGCGCCGATGCCTCGGGCTGCCCCGGTGACGAGGGCGACCTTGCCGGCCAGGGGAGCGGTCGGGTCGTTGCCGACCAGGGGGCCGGTGCCGATGCGGGCGACCTGGCCGTCGACGTAGGCCGACTTGGGGGAGAGGAAGAAGCGCAGGGTCGAGTCGAGCTGGTCGTGAGCGTCGGGGGCGACGTACACGAGGTTGACCGTGGCGCCGCGCTTGACCTCCTTGCCGAGCGACCTGGTGAAGCCTTCGAGCGCACGCTGCGCGATCTGCTGCTCGGGGGTCGCGGACAGCTCGGGAGTGCGGCCGACGACGATGACGCGTCCGGCCGGGGCGAGCTGGCGGATGACGGGGGAGAAGAAGCGCTGGAGCGAGGTGAGGTCGGCGGTGGAGCTCGCGCCGGTGGCGTCGAAGACGAGTGCCTTGGGGCGGAGGGTGCTTGATGCGACGCCTTCGGCGGCAGTACTGAACGAGGCTCCGATGTCGCGCAGGAGGGCCTGGATCGCCTTGCCTGTGTCGGTTTCGGTGATCGCGCCGAAGACGACCTGGCCGTCGATCACGGGGGATCCGTCGGTCCACCGCGGCAGCGGGGTCGGGTCTGGCAGTCCCAGGTTTTTGACCAGCGTGCGGCCCAGCGGCGTACGGGTGAAAGTTTGGTAGCGATCCGTCATCTTCGGTCTGCTCCTACTTCTCGAGGATGGCGACAACGCCCTGGCCACCGGCGGCGCAGATCGAGATCAGACCGCGGCCGCCGCCGTTCTCGTCGAGCTGCTTGGCCAGCGCGGCGACGATCCGGCCGCCGGTCGCTGCGAACGGGTGGCCGGCCGCCAGCGAGCTGCCGTTGACGTTGAGTTTGGCCCGGTCGATCTCGCCCAGGGGGGCGTCGAGGCCGAGGCGTTCCTTGCAGAAGATCGGGTCCTCCCAAGCCTTCAGGGTGGAGAGCACCTGGGAGGCGAAGGCCTCGTGGATCTCGTAGTAGTCGAAGTCCTGGAGGGTGAGGCCGGCGCGTTGGAGCATGCGCGGTACGGCGTACGCGGGGGCCATCAGCAGGCCCTCGGCGCCCTTCACGTAGTCGACCGCGGCGGTCTGCGAGTGGGTGAGGTACGCGAGCGGCCTGAGTCCGTGGTCGGCGGCCCACTCGTCGGTGGACAGCAGGACCGTGGAGGCGCCGTCGGTCAGGGGAGTCGAGTTGCCGGCGGTCATCGTCGCCGTCTCGCCCTTGCCGTAGACGGTCTTGAGCTTGGCCAGCTTCTCCAGGGTGGTGTCGGCGCGGAGGTTCTGGTCCTTCTCGAGGCCGAGGTAGGGGGTGATGAGGCTGTCCTGGAAGCCTCGGTCGTACGACTTGGCCAGGTTGATGTGCGAGTTGTAGGCGAGCTCGTCCTGCGCCTCGCGGGTGATGCCCCACTCGAGCGCCGTGAGGGCGGCGTGGTCGCCCATCGACTTGCCCGTCCTCGGCTCCGCATTGCGGGGGATCTCCGGAACGATGTCCTTCGGCCTTAGGTGGGTTAGGACTTTGAGGCGTTCTTGGAGCGACTTGGCGCGGTTGAGGTCGAGGAGCACGTTGCGGAGCTCATTGCTGACCGCGATCGGGGCGTCGGATGCAGTGTCGACGCCGCCGGCGATGCCCGCGTCGATCTGGCCGAGGGCGATCTTGTTGCCGACCAGGATCGCGGCCTCGAGTCCGGTGCCGCACGCCTGCTGGATGTCGTACGCCGGGGTGGTCGCCGCGAGCTTCGAGCCGAGGACCACCTCGCGGACCATGTTCCAGTCGCGGGCGTGCTTGAGGACCGCGCCGGCGACGACCTCGCCGACCTCCTGGCCGCCCAGTCCGGTGCGGTCGACGAGACCGTTGAGGGCGGCGGTCAGCATGTCGGAGTTCGACGCGTGCCGGTAGGTCTTGTCCTGCCGGGCGAACGGGATGCGGTTGCCGGCGACGACTGCCACCTTGCGGATCTCGGTCACTGGTTCTCTCCTGCGGTACTTGAGGGTGAGCGCCTGGCGGTGGCCTTCTTGGTACTGCGCGTGGTGCTCGTCTTGAGTGCTTTGGGGCCCGGCTTGGCGGGCGTAGTACCGGCTAGCGCCTTGCGGCCGACCGCGGTGGCGAGCGTTGCGGTGATCGCTGTCGCTCGTACTGTGCTGATGTCGGCGTGGTGGACCACCGGGTGTGCCTTGTCTCCCGTTTGGCGCGAGACGATCAGGCCCATACGCGCCATGTGCATCGCGCCGAGGGTCTGCGTGTAGAGGTGGTTGGCCAGGTAGTCCGTGTCGACCTCGTCGAAGACGCCGGTCTTCTGCCCCGCCTTGAGAATCGTCGAGATCCGGTCGAGCGCCGCCGCCATCGCGTTGCCCAGCTTGATCATCACCGGCTCGGTGATCTCCCCGAACAACTCCTCGCCGGTCTTTCGGAGCAGACTCATTGCACAGTCAGCGAAGGCCGGATACTCCAGGCAGAAGTCCACGAAGACCTCGCTGAGGCTCCGCAGCCTGTTCATCGGCGCCTTGCGTGGGCCGTCCACCTCTTGAAGGCGCTCGTCCAACTCGCCGAGGTAGTCGACCAACGTGAGCGCGAACAGCTCTTCTTTGCCCGCGAAGTGCCGGTAGATGAGCGCCTTGTTGATCCCGACCCGCTTGGCGATGTCGTCGATCTGGGCGTCGATCGTGCCGCGCTCGTCGAACAGCTCCCGGGTGGCCCGGATGATGTCCCGCTCGCGGTCGCGACGACGCTCCGCCGTGGTCCGGCGGCGTCCGATCGCGAGCAGCGCGGAGCTCATGCACCGATCTTAGTCATACGGGTACCCCTGGGTGCAAACGATAGTTACACTCGTGGGTAACATCACTCCCGTACGATCACCCTGCAGCTCGCTCCGGAGGAATCGATGACCATGACCGAGTCCACCCCGCCCCCCTTGTCGGCCGACGTGATGACGCTGGCCGGCGAGCTCGCGGCCGAGCGGTCCAAGCCGGAGTGGCAGACGTTCAACCTGAACCTGAACGACGAGCAGATCGAGATCCGCGACTGGGCGCACACCTTCGCCGCCGACGTGATCCGCCCCGCCGCCTCCGAGTGGGACGAGCGCGAAGAGACCCCCTGGCCGGTGATCCAGGAGGCCGCCAAGATCGGGCTGTACTCGATGGACGGGTCGATCAACCTGTTCATCGACCCGTCCGGGCTGCTGATGCCGCTCGTCCAGGAGGAGCTCTTCTGGGGCGACGCCGGCATCGGCATGTCGCTCGTCGGCACCGGCCTGGCCAGTTCGGCCGTCTTCTCCAACGGCACCCCCGAGCAGTGGAGCCAGTGGCTCCCGCGCTGCTACGGCACGCCTGACGACGTACAGGTCGCCGCTTTCTGCTCGTCGGAGCCGGGCGCCGGGTCGGACGTCTCGGCGATCCGTACCAAGGCGACGTACGACGAGAAGACCGACGAGTGGGTCATCAACGGCCAGAAGGCCTGGGCCACCAACGGCGGCATCGCCGACATCCACGTCGTCGTGGCCACCGTCGACCCGTCCCTGGGCAGCCGCGGCCAGGCCGCTTTCGTCGTACCGAAGTCTGAGGTGAAGGGCTTGGAGCAAGGCACCAAGCTCAAGAAGCACGGCCTCCGCGCCTCCCACACCGCCGACGTCTTCTTCGACAACGTCCGGATCCCCGCCGCCAACGTCCTGGGCGGCAAGGAGAAACTCGACGCCCGCCTGGCCAAAGCCCGCGAAAACAACGGCTCCGCTGCGCGCGTCAACGCCTCGATGGCCACCTTCGAAATGACCCGCCACATCGTAGGCTCCCAGGCCATCGGCATCGCCCGAGCCGCCTACGAATTCGCGTTGGAGTACGCCAAGGGCCGCGAACAATTCGGCCGCCCCATCATCGACAACCAAGGCATCGCCTTCAAACTCGCCGACATGGCCATGGAAATCGACGCCGCCCGCCTCCTGGTCTGGCGAGCCGGCTTCATGTCAGCCGCCCTCATGCGAGGCCAAACCCCCGACTACCGCCACGGCGAAGGCTCCATGGCCAAACTCAAAGCCAGCGAGGTAGCCGTCAAGGCCACCGAAGACGCCATCCAAATCCTAGGCGGCAACGGCTACACCCGCGAATACCCGGTCGAGCGCATGCACAGAGACTCAAAGATCTACACCATCTTCGAGGGCACCAGCGAAATCCAGCGCCTAGTAATCTCCCGAGCCATCTCAGGAATGCGAATCAGGTAAGTACAGAGAGAAGTGGGGCGCCCCCCGGCGCCCCCTGCAAGAACAAGAACAAGAAGTGATAGCTGGTGTGAGAGTCGAGTAACCTCGCCAATCATGGGAGAGAGAGGAATTAGTTGGCGTAGCCGGATCGCCAATCAGTAGGCCCTCGGCAGGTTCAAAGGTTGATTGCGCGCACTCCAGCAGGCGTTCGCCGGCTGCCTCCCACGGAGCTCTGGAACTGCCGACGTCCCTGGTGAACCGGATCCCTGCCTATCGACCTTTTCGCTTCTTCTGCTTCGGGGATTTGGATTCGCCAGTCTTTTTCGAGCTTGCCACTCGACGCGCCAGACGGTGGAGCCCGAGCGCGGTGTAGGCAGTGGCAAGGTTGTGAGATGACCTAATTGTGTCCGGGTGGTCGTCGCCGAGTACGCGTCGGCGGCGCCGGTAAGTGTCCTCCAGCAACTTGAGCGCCTCCTTTCGACGCTTGAGGTTATGAAGGATCATCGCGCGGATATTCGCGGATGTCAGGGTGTCCGGGTGGTCGTCGCCGAGTACGCGGCGGCGGCGCTCGTAGGTGTCCTCATGCAGCACCTTGGCTTCGTCGCGGCGGCCCATGTCGTGGTACATGCCGCCGAGGTTGTTGGCAGAGGTCAGGGTGTCCGGGTGATCGTCACCGAGTACGCGGCGGCGGCGCTCGTAGGTGTCCTCATGCAGCGCCAGTGCCTCGTCCCGGCGACCCGCGTCGTCGTACGTGCTGGCGAGGTTGTTGGCGGAGTGAAGGGCGTGGGGGTGGTCTTCGCCGAGTTGCCGTCGTAGCCGGCCGTATGTGTCCTGGTTCAGCGCTAGTGCCTCGTCGCGGCGACCCTCTTCGCGGTATGTGCTAGCCAGGTTGCTCGCGGTGGTCAGGGTATCCGGGTGATCGTCGCCGAGTATGCGGCGGCGGCGCTCGTAGGTGTCTTGGTTCAGTAGGGTGGCTTCGCCCATGAGTGCCATCGCCGAGATACTGACTCCTAAATCGTTGGCGGAGTTCAGAGTATCCGGATGATCGTATCCAAGTGTTTCCCGTCGACGTGCCAGGGTTTCGCGTTGATGTTTCGCGGCCAGCGCATAGTCGCCCTTGTCGAATATCGCGTGAGCCAAGAACTGAGCCATCATGAGAGTGTCGGGCGCGTTGGGACTGAGGTTTCGGGTCCAAGAGCTGTGCAAAGTCGTTGTGAGGGTGAGCGCTGCGTCCGTCTGGCCGCTGAGCAGCAGGTAGTGAGCAGCGGCGCACGCCATCGAACGGAGCCGGTCTTCTGCGGCCGCGAGATCAGTCGCGAGCAGATGAGGCACCAATTGGGACCACTGAGGCCACGTGGCCGGGCTGGTGTTATCAGGAGGAGTTTGTGTGCTCAGCAGAGCGATGACGGCCTGCAGATAGGCGGTTTGGTTCTGCAGGGTGTGATCTCTGAGGATGGCCTGCGTCAGGCGATGTACGCGGAGGCCGTTCTGGTCCAGGCGGGCCAAGCCCAGGTCGCGTATCTGGTTGAAGGCATGTGTGGCTTCGAAGATGTCGGTAGGGAGCGGAGGGGCATTCTCGCTCCGGGTGAATGGCCTACCGAACCAGACTGCAGGAACGGGTTCAGGAGCGAGGTAGCCGCACAGGTGCAGTAGTTCCGCGGCCGCTGGATGGGAGGCGGACAGCTTTTCCAGTGCAAGGATGGTTGACGCGCCTAGCGAGGCCGGGTAGGAGCGAGGTTTGCCTTGCGACAGCAGTTTGGTTGCCTGGCCGTCAAGTAGCCGCAGGAATTCGGTGGCAGGCAGGCCTGCCTGGAGTACGCCGACAGCCTGGGCCAGTGCCAAGGGCAAATCTCCGAGCGCGGCCGCAACGGCGTCGGCATCGGCATCCTGCAGACCTGTCACTTTGGATGTGAGCATCGCCTTGGATTCAGAGCGACTGAATTCCTCGACGGCGGTGACATGGCCGATCTCTTGCCAATGCCCTAGACGGGTGGTCGCGATGGTGTGGCCCTGGCCTGCGGGAAGGAAGGGGAGGAGATGATCGGGGTCCTCGACATTGTCGAAGATCAGTAGCCAGCGTTGGCGATCCCGCAGGGCGGAAAGCGCTGCGGATGCTGCCGTCTGGGCGTCAGCCACTGCGTTTGCGGCACCAATATCGACGCCGAGTTCCGCCAGCTGGGCGGTGATCAGGTCCGGCTGTTCGGCCGCGATCGTCCATACAGTGTCGTAGTCGGCTGCGAAGCGTTGGGCGTACTCGATGGACAGCTGTGTTTTGCCGACACCACCTGGCCCTTGCAGGATGGCTACGCCCGGTGATCCCCGGAGAAGTGCTTCGCGTACTGATACAAGCAAGTCGTCGCGGCCGGTGAAGTCGGGATTTCTGAGGGGGACACGCCAAACAGCCGGGCGGGGGTGCGTTCCGGGGAGTCGCGCGCCTGTTTGCGAGCGCTGGTAGCGGGCAGCTGAGCCTGGGAAGTCCGAGTTGCCGCTCGGACCGACCTTGCCCGCCAAGGCATTCAGAATCCGGTCTTTTGCTTCTGGTTCTGCTATCTGAAACAGCTTGATCGGCTGGACTGATTGCAGGAGGTCGGGAAGTTGTCCGACCTGCAGGTCTTCGATCCAGACTGGGATGAGACGGCCGCCTTGGCCGCGCCCGGCCGCCGCCATGACGGCAGTCCACTCCTGCTCGGTGAATCCGCCACCGAAGTACCGGTTCGAGCACAGGGCGACTACTCGCTTGGCCCGCCGCAGTGCCGCCTCTCTGGCCAGGATGACGTTGTCGCCCGGCAGCCAGCTCCACACGTCGAGCTCGATGGTGTAGCCAGCCTCCATCAGCGTAGTGCCGACCCATTCCGCCCACAGCCGGTCCTGTCCGGCATAGCTGATGTAGAAGTCCAGATTCGACTCGACGGCCTCGTTGTCCGGCACGCTCTCACTGTTCATAGTCAGTTCCCTACGACTGCAAGGCAGCGATGATCTTGGCGACCACGCGCTCGTACTCGGTATCAGAGACATCCCGGAAGTCGGCGTAGTACCGGGTCGCGGCGAAGGCCGGCAGCTCCACGTCCTCGATGACCACCGGTATGAACCTGCGGTGGGCCTCGATGGAGCGCTGCATCAACGCCGCGTACTCCTGCTGCACCCAGCCACTCGCAACGGATGCCGGGCTGAATACGAGGATGCTGTCCGCGGAATCGCGGATCGCCTCCTCGATCGTATGCACCAGCAGATCGCCCGGTTTGAGGATTACCTCGTCGCGAGCTACGACCAGACCTGCGCCTTCTAGCTGCGTGGCGAGGCCCAAGACCCAGTCGAGGTCTTCATGTGCATAGGAGACGAAGACGTCGTACTTTGCGCCCACTGCAGCAGCCTTTCCTTGACCTGTACTCGATGCGGAGGTCTGCGCTGCCTTGGCCTTCCTGCGCGGTCTGACCGCTAGCCATGCGAAATACGCCCCCGCCAGTCCGGCGACAGTACCGATCGCCGTGAGAACCACCCCCGCAGTGTCCATCTCCGTAGGCTAGTGCCAGGGGGCGCGTATCGGCAGGCGACGACCCGGCGAGGAATCGAATCCACTAGTCGATGTCGAGTACCAGGGAAAGCAGCTGCATCCTCAATCCGGTGGTGAGAAGCACGTGTCGAGGCGAACAGGGATTGGTCTGCGGTCGGCAGCCATTCACGGTACGAGCTGCAGTGGCTTGATCAGTTCGTAGGCGGTCAGGACCGTGGCGCAGATGATCATGAACGTCAGCACAGCGATGGTGCGTCGTCGGCGTCTGGCTTGACGGTCGGCGGTTTGGAGGGTTTGGAAGGCCTGGCTGCGGTTGAGGTCGGCCTCGGTGTCGGGTTGCTGGCGCCACGTTGCCGGTGTGGCGAGGACTGCTGCGACCTCGGCCCGCTGGTTGACATCGAGTACGGTCGGCCTGCGCTTGAGCCATTTGACTAGTTTCCGTGCGTCGATGACATCGACACCTGTGGGCTTCTGCACGATCTGCAGGAGTGCCGGATCGAGTATCGCGAGCACTGGACGGACCGGTACCGGCCAGCCGACTGAACTCGTCAGCAGCCGGGAAGCTCTGCTCGCTTCGTACTCGGAGTTTCTGACGTGGTCGCACCGGGTTCCCGAGACAAGAAGGGTCCCTCCGCCTACCCAGATCCGCTGGCCGGAGTGGTTCTTGGTGTTCACGGTGAACACGCCTGCCGGACCCAGTAAGACGTGGTCGATGTCGGAGCCATGCCGGCCCACCGGAACCGAGTGCAGGACGGTCCAGCCTGAGTCCAGCTTCGTGAGCAGTTCGCCGACTGCGATCTCGCCCAGCGCTCCGTCGTACCAACGCCTGCCCGCCTCGGTGAGGGGCGAGACTCCGAAGAATTGAGCAAGACGGCCGCGGGAGCGCAACATCCCTGGTTGGGTGAAGAGCGCATGAAATACCGCATGGCCTGGTCCACGTTCACTCAGACCGATGACACCGCCGGACATGGATTCCATCCAAGTTCCCCCGCCCCCGTTGTCCGGTTCATCGCGTTGTCGCCATGAAGTGTTACGCGCCACCGCTGGTTGACGGTGGCGCGTCGGGGGTCAGGTGCAGAGGTTTATGTACCAGACCTTGTCCCAGTTGGTGATGAATTTCCAGTTGGTGGGGATGTAGCCGATGTGTTCGTGGCGGGAGCCCAGGGTTTCTACCTGGACGTTTTGGTGGTTGTAGAAGTTGGTGGTGCCCAGCCAGCCGCTCAGGGAGTAGGTGCCGCACTTGTAGAACTGGAACATGGTGTAGTACTCGCCTTTGCGGATCCAGGTGCAGAAGCGGGCGGCGGGGCAGTTGTTGACCCAGTCGGTGGCTTGTTGCTGGGTCCATTTGCCGAAGGCGGAGTTTTCGGGGTTGGGGCTGACCCAGGGGTCGAGGATGCCGGCGGGGGTGGCGGCCGAGCGGGTGGTGGTGTCGGGAGTGGGCTCGGTTGCTGAGGCGGTGAGGGTGGTGGTGAGGAGCATCAGGGCGCCGAGGGCGGCGGCGAGGGCTGTGAGGCGGCTGCGGTGGTGAGTTGATGACCTGCCTCGGCTACGGGATTTCCTGAGCACGGCGGTTCTCCGATCAGGGGGAGCGGTGTTCCTGCTGTCGGGAACTTATGGAGGAGCGGGTTCACGGTCGGCGGTATTACAGCGTCGTGCAGAGTCTTGACAAAGTCAGGCAGGGTGGTGCGTCACCGGAGTCGGCTGGAACGTCGACGGGGGCTTCGTCGTCTGATACGAAGGTCTGGCGCTCTGTGCGATCTGACCGCTGTTGCTGCGCCAACTGGTGGGGGAGTCGGATGGATGTTGTCTGCCTGAATGATGCTTCGTTCGATATTGCTGCTACGGCTGGTCTTTACTCGGCGTTGACCGGGGTTCTTGCTGGGTTTGCGTTTACTGCGCTGATTCTGGTTCCGAGTCTTGTGCTCTCGACGGGGCGTCGGCTCGGTGAGGAGGTTGCCGGGCATATCGCTGATGCGGCGAGGGTTCTGGTGAGTGCGTTTCTGGCGTTGGTGCTGGCCAGCATCAATTACGCGGTGCTGGGCGGAGAGCCGACCTCAGGTGGTCGCGCCGCGGCCGGCGAATTGCTGGCTGGGGTTGGGCTCGCGGTTGCGGCGATCCTGATGATCTACGCGATTGTGCTGACGCTCGAGACCGTCGCCGAGTTGGCGGACGGAACCGGTCCGTTGATGCGGGCGGCGGAATCGTCAGCCTGATCGCCTATCGCAAGACTCGTCAGGTGCTGAAGGGATCGGCCAGGCGGAAGGACATCTCGACCCGGCATTGGACGATGCCGGCCCTTGGTATCGCTTTCGTGGTCTCGGCCGCCTATGCGGTTGTGCAGGCACTGGTGAACGTCTGCGAGAGCGCCGGCGTTTGGGTGCCGCTCGCCAGCCTGGTCGCGTTGTTCGCGTTCACGTCGGTATTCGTCTGGCTGGTGGCTCTGCGAGCGCGTCAGTAGGTCAGGGTGTCGAGGCGGGCCGCGAGTGACGCCATGGCTTCTGCGGTGGGGGTGTGGTCGTCTGCGTGGAAGATGCAGAGGGTTAGGCCTTCGGGGGTTGGTAGTTGGAGCTTTTCGGCGCGTAGGTCCAGAGGGCCTACGTCGGGGTGGTTCAGGCGGTTGATGCCGCCCAACCTGGCGACTATGTCGTGGCGGTTCCAGAGGGTTCGGAAGTGGTCGCTGCCGGCGGACAACTGGTCGACCAGAGCCAGCAGGTCGGGATCGTCGAGGTTGGAGCCGATTTGGGCTCGGAGGGCGGCGACCCCGTTGGCTGTCACCTCGGCCCATTCGCGGCGGAAGGTGCGTTCGGCCGGGTCCAGGAAGACCTTCAGGAGCAGGTTGCTGCCGACGGTGTAGTCGGGGGAGAGCTCCACCGCTATTGGGTTCGAGGCGAGGATGTTCAGCAACCTGTCCTGGACGTACGCCGGGGTGGTGGTCCAGGAGTTGATCAGCCGGATCAAGCTCGCCGGGACGTCTTCGGGGGTGCCGGCCAAGCCGCGGGGGCGGGGTGGGTGGGCGAGGGTGTGGAGGTGGGCCGTTGCGTCGGGGGAGAGTTGCAGGACCCGAGCGAGGGCGTCCAGGACCTGGTCCGAGGGGTGCAGATCGCGACCTTGTTCCAGGCGCATGTAGTAGTCGCTGCTGATACCGGCCAGGAGGGCCAGTTCTTCGCGGCGGAGGCCTTGGACTCGGCGTCTTCCGCCTGGGGGCAGGCCCACGTCTTCGGGTTGGACTTGTTCGCGTCTTGCCCGGAGGTACTCACCTAGACGATTTGGCACGTCTTCAAAACTAGCTGACCTTTTCGGCGAAGGACTTGAGGTCGGAGATGAGCTTGGTCCAGCCCTCGTCGATCATCGCGCGGATGGCGCTGCCGGGTTCGAAGCCGGTGTGGATGACGGTGAGTTTCACCTGGTCGCCGTCTGGCTCGAGGTCGAAGCTGGCCCGGGAGAGGGGCTCGGCGCTGGCTTTGGCGTAGAGGTCGTCGTCCATCTCGGTGGCCCGGGCGAACTCGGGGGTGATGTGGTGCCAGGTGAAGGCGAAGCGGCGGTAGGGGTCGTACTCGAGGACCTCCTGGCCGGGGCCGGACATGGTGACGTCGCCCATCACCCAGTCGATGGGGGAGCCGACCTTCCAGTCGGTCCGGTGCTGCACGCCCCAGTACTGCTGGGTGAAGGCCGGGTTGGTGAGGGCCTGCCAGAGCCGCTCGGGCGTGGTCTTGATGTAGGTCGTGTAGACGAAGTCGTTGTCGCTCACTGGTTCTGTCTCCAATGCTGTCTTGAGGTCGGCGAACAGCTCTACCCGCCGCCGGTCGTACTGGTTGATCCACCGGTCGGCGATGGCGTTGATCGGTTCGGCGTTCAGGTGGTGCAACTTCTCCCGGCCGCGCCGGACGGTGGTGACGAGGTTCGCGCTCTCCAGTACTGCGAGATGCTTGCTGACCGACTGCCGGGCCATCGACAGCCCGGCGCACAGCTCGCTCAGGGTCTGTCCGTTGCGCTCGTTCAGGCTGTCCAGCAGTTGCCGCCGGCTCGGATCGGCCAGCGCCCGGAACACCTCGTCGTCCATCACCACTCCATTCATGCAGCCAATCGGCTGCCTAACCACAATAGGCAGCCATGCGGCTGCATGTCAAAGGCCAAGAATGAAGCGGACGCTCAAAGGGCACCGGACGATCCACATGGATACGAACAAGCTCGTCCTCGTCACAGGCGTCACCGGCTACATCGGCGGCCGGCTCGTCCCCGAGCTGCTCAAAGCCGGCTACCGGGTCCGTGCGATGGCCCGCAATCCCCGCCGGCTCCGCGACCGCGACTGGTACGACGAAGTCGAGGTGGTCGAGGCCGACGCCGGCGACCGCGACCAACTCGACAAGGCGCTCGAAGGCGTCGACGTCGCGTACTACCTGATCCACGCCCTCGGCACCGGCAAGCGGTTCGAGTCCCGCGACCGTCATACCGCGCTGACCTTCGGCGCAGCTGCCCGAGACGCCGGAGTCCAACGGATCGTCTACCTCGGCGGCCTCTATCCACAGGGCGAGGAGCTCTCCCCACACCTCGACTCCCGACGCGAGGTCGGCGAGATCCTGCTCGCGTCCGGCGTCCCGACGACGGTCCTGCGCGCCGCGGTCATCCTCGGCTCAGGCTCGGCGTCCTTCGAGATGCTCCGGTATCTCACCGACCGGCTGCCCGTGATGGTCACCCCACGCTGGCTCCACACCAGGATCCAGCCGATCGCAGTACGCGATGTCCTCCTGTACCTGGTCGGCAGCGCCGAGATGCCCGCGACCGTAAGCCGAGGCTTCGACATCGGCGGGCCCGACGTACTGACGTATCGCGACATGATGCAGCGGTACGCCGCAGTCGCCCACCTCACCACCAGGCGAATCGTCACCCTCCCGCTCCTCACCCCGTCGCTGTCGAGCCACTGGGTCGGCCTCGTGACGCCCGTCCCGAACAGCATCGCCAGACCCCTCGTCGACAGCCTGATCCACGAGGTCGTCTGCAAGGAGCACGACATCGAGCAGTACGTCGCTGACCCCGCCACCGGCCTGATCGGCTTCGACCAAGCCGTCGAACTCGCGCTCAAACGAGTCCAGGACCTAGACGTCACCACTAGCTGGGCTTCGGCGTCCACGCCCGGCGCACCGAGCGACCCGCTGCCAGGCGACCCCGACTGGTCCGGTGGTTCCCTGTACGTCGACGAGCGGGAGAGCGCGATCGCGACCACCCCCGAGCAACTCTGGTCGGTGATCGAGGGCATCGGCGGCGGCAACGGCTGGTACTCCTGGCGACTCGGCTGGTGGGCCCGGGGAGTCCTCGACCGCGTCTTCGGCGGCCCGGGTCTGCGCCGCGGCCGGCGAAACCCGAACGACCTGTCCGTCGGCGACCCGCTCGACTGGTGGCGGGTGGAGGAGATCGAGGACGTCAAGCTGCTCCGGCTGCGTGCCGAGATGCGCCTTCCTGGTCTCGCGTGGCTGGAGCTGATCGTCGACACGGACGACGACAACCGCACGATCTTCCGTCAGAGAGCGCTCTTCCATCCGCACGGACTGCCCGGACACCTGTACTGGTGGGCGATCAAGCCCTTCCACGGCATCGTCTTCGGCGGCATGCAGCGCAACATCGCCGCGGCGGCGCAGCGCAAGGACGCCCCCAGATGGCGGCAGTCGCGCAAATCGTCTTGACGCGGCCCCGACGATGGTGAGGTGGACTTCACCAGCCTCGGCTACCGAACCGACCTGATGCTGCTGCAGCTGAGCGGCTCCGTACTGACCGATCAAGGCGACTACGTCGTCGTCCGGACCCCGGCCAACCCGTCTTTCTGGTGGGGTAACTACCTGCTCTTCCGTACTGCGTTCGGGCCGGGCGACGCCGCCGCGCGGGAGGAGATCTTCCACCGGGAGTTCCCGGACGCGAAGCACCTCGCGCTGGGTGTCGACACGATCGACGGGGTGGTCGGCAGCGAGGACGAGGTCAAGGCGCAGGGTCTCGAGGTCGACCGCAGCACGGTGATGACCGCGCGAGAGGTACGCGGGCCGGCCCGGCCGAACGAGACCTCGCAGTACCGGCAGCTGAGCAGCGACGACGACTGGGAGCAGTCCTTCGCGGTGTCGCTGGAGTGCGCGACGATGACGGTCGACGAGGAGTACCGGGTCTTCAGCCGGCGCCGGATGGAGGCGGAGCGGCAGCTGTGCGAGTCCGGGCACGCCCGCTGGTTCGGCGCGTTCGACGGTGACCGATTGCAGGCCTCGCTGGGGCTGGCGTGGGACGGGTCGGGAGTCGCGCGGTTCCAGAACGTGCAGACCCGGCCGGCGGATCGCAACCAGGGGATCGCCGGCACGCTCGTCCACCGGGCCTCGCGGTACGGGTTCGACGAGCTGGCCGCGCACACGCTGGTGATGGTCGCGGATCCCGGCTACCTCGCGATCCGGATCTACCGGGCGCTGGGGTTCGACGACAACGAGGTGCAGCTGGCGGTGTTCAGGCGGCCTGCGTGAAAGGCTGGGCGGCATGACTGAGACTGCAGCTCGCCGGGGTACGGCGTTGGTCACTGGTGGGAGTCGTGGGATCGGAGCGGCGGCGGCCGGTGCGTTGGCGGCGGATGGTTGGGATGTCGGCATCAGCTACCGCACCCGTCAGGACGAGGCAGCAAAGGTCGTCGCGGCTTGCGAGAAGCTGGGCAGGCGCGCGTACGCCGTACAGGCTGATGTCGCGGAGGCCGACCAGATCGAGCAGCTCTTCGACGCGGTGACCGGCGAGCTCGGCGCGATAGGTGCCGTAGTCAACAATGCGGGCATCGTGTCGCCGAGCGGGCGAGTGGCCGGCTACGACGTGGAGCGGTTGGAGCGGGTGTTCCGGATCAACACGATCGGGGCGTTCCTGGTCGCGGGTGCGGCGGTACGCCGGATGTCGACCGCGAGTGGCGGCGCCGGCGGAGTCATCATCAACGTGTCGTCGCGGGGTGCGGTGCTGGGGTCGGCGGGCGAGTACGTCGACTACGCGGCCAGCAAGGCGGCGGTCGACACGATGACGATCGGGCTGGCCAACGAGGTCGCGAAGGAAGGCATCCGCGTGCTCGGCATCAGGCCCGGGCTGATCGAGACGGACATCCACGAGGAGGGCCGGCTCGACCGGATCGGCGGTACGCCGCCGCTGGGCCGTCCGGGCAAGGTCGAAGAGGTCGCCGAGCTGATCGCGTTCCTCGCGTCGGAGCGCGCCTCGTACATGACCGGCTCGATGGTCGACGTGGCGGGCGGGCGCTGACGGATGGGGTTGCGACCGGTCGACTTGGCGCGGCGGGCCGGCATCTCGACGCAGTTGGTGCGCAACTACGAGACGGCCGGGATCGTGCCCGAGGTGCCGCGGAGCGAGTCGGGCTACCGGCAGTACGACGACGTGCATCTGCAGGCGATGCTGACGTTTCGGGCGCTGGTGCCTGGATTCGGGCATGAGACCTCTACGCGGATCATGCAGGCGGTTCATGCTGGGGACCAGGCGCTCGCGTTTCGGTTGATCGACGCTAGTCATGCTGCGTTGCACGAGCAGCGGCTGGCGACGGACGTGGCGAGCGAGGCGCTGGGGGAGGCGGCTGAGGAGTTCCTGGACGGCGTACCGGTGGTGAATGGGCCGGATCTGCTGGTGGGGGAGCTGGCGGCGCAGCTCGGTGTGCGGACGTCGACGTTGCGGGTGTGGGAGTCGGCGGAGTTGCTGATGCCGGTGCGGGAGGCGGGGACGAAGTACCGGCGGTACGGTCCGTTGCAGGTGAGGGATGCGCGGATCATCGCGATGCTGCGGCGCGGGCGATACGGGTTCGACCAGATCCGGCCTGTACTGGACGGGCTGCGGCAGACCGGGAGTACGGAGGCGTTGCGCGCGGCGGTGGCGGAGCGACGAGCAGCACATGACCGACGGACCCGCGCGATGCTGCACGGCTCGGCCCTGCTCCACGACTACCTAGGCGGGGATCGCTAGCTGGTCAGATCGGATCACTACCTGGTACCTGGGCCGGGATCGCGAGTTGGGTCGGGCGGTTGCGGCCTCGGACGGTGACTTCTTCGCCCGCCTTCCAACGCCGGGCCTCGGCGGGGGCCGCCTCCTCGACGGCGGCCATCGAGGCGAGCAATCGGCCGGGGACAGACTTGGCCAGCTCGGTGAGTCGGGATGCCTCGTTGACCGGGTCGCCGATGACGGTGTACTCGTGGCGGCGCACGTCTCCGACAGTCCCGGCAACGACCGTACCGGCGGTGACGCCGATCCCGGCCGTTGCCTCGGGCAACTCCTGAGCCAGCCGCCGAGCAAGCGCCCGGCCCGCCTGGAGAGCGCTCCCTGCCGGATCGGGCAGTTCGGCCGGCGCACCGAAGACCGCCAGCACCGCATCCCCGGCGAACTTGTTCACGAAGCCACCTTGGCGGTCTACCTCGTCGACCACGATCTCGAAGAACCTGTTCAGCAAGGCAACGACTTCGCCGGGCGGCCGGACCGCCGCGAGCTCGGTCGACCCCACGAGATCCACGAACAGCACTGCGACGAAGCGCTCCTCCCCGCCAAGAGCATCACTGGCCAATGCTTCCCGGACCACGTCGGGCCCGACATACCGCCCGAAGAGATCGCGGATCCGCTCCCGCTCACGCAAACCGGCGGCCATCCGGTTGAAGCCCGCCTGGAGTGAGCCCAGCTCCGTACCGTCGAAGACCGGGATGTGAACGTTCAGCTCCCCGTCGCCGATCACCGTCAGCGCGTTCCGCACCGAGCGAACCGGCGCAACCACCGACCGCGCGGTCAGAAACGTGAGGAATCCGCCACAAGTCAGCACAAGGGTGCCAAGGGCAAGGATGATGACGGCCAACCGGGTCGGCGAGACCTCCCCGTCGATCAGGGCGAGCACCGCGGTGAGCATCAGCCCGGCCACCGGTACGCCGGAACCGACCGCCCAGAAGAACATCGTCCGCGCCTTCAGCCCCGCCGCAAGCAGGCGTTTGGGCGGCGCCTGATCGGCCAGTGCCCGCGCGGCGATCGGCCGCAGCGTGAACTCCGCCAGCAGATACGAGACCGTGCAGGTGACGATTCCGCCGTCGACGATGGTCACCAGTACCCGGAGAACGCTCTCTGGCTGCAGCGCGAGCGTCAGCCCGGTGAAGAAGACCGTGGCCAGGAACCAGAGCACTACCTCGACGAGGGTCAGCCGCAGCGGGAGCTGGAGCGTGGCGATCTGCTCCCGGCGGGTCGCCGGCCGGTCCTCGAGGACCCAGCTGGTGGTACGGACCGCCAGCCGCGTGCTCACCACCACGCCGACGGCCAGTGCGACGACGAAGAAGGCGGGCACGGCGATCGCCCGGACCAGGCTCAGCTCGTCGTTGGCCGGCGGGCCCGGCAGGACGAAGACGGCCAGCACGAAGACGGTCGTGGCGCCGATGATGTTGGTGCCGATGCAGAAGACGCTCAACAGCACCTGAGCCCGGATCCGCAGCAGCCGCGGCGACTGGCCGGCCGGGCCGAGCAGCCACGATCCGAACGGCTTCCGCTGCAGTACGAGCTCCGGCCGTCCCTGCGCCATCTTGTCCCCGTTTCGCTGGTCCAGCAGGGGTTCCCCGTCTGAACCGGTTTTGGCACGGTGCTGCCCGTGGCCCTAATAGGCCGCGTCATCGGGCCTTTCCGTGGGTAATGTCCTGCGAACGACATTCTGCCTCGGGAGCCCCTGTGAGCCACGATCGCCACTCCTACGCCGAACCGGCGTTGGTGCGCACCACCCACCTCGCGCTGGACCTCGACCTGGACTTCACCGCCAAGGTGCTGTCCGGTACGGCCACGCACACGCTCGCCTGGAGTGGCCCGGGCGATCGGCTGGTCCTCGATACGCGGGACCTGACCGTCCTCGCGGTGGAGGGTGCGGTCGACGGGGAATGGGAGCCGCTCGAGTACAGCCTGGCAGTCCCGGACAACGAGCTGGGATCAGCCCTGACGATCCGGACCGGGCAGCACGGGCAGGTGCGGGTGAGCTACCGGACCGCCCCGACGGCGACCGGGCTGCAGTGGCTGGAGCCGGCGATGACCGCGGGCGGCGTGATGCCGTTCATGTTCAGCCAGTCCCAGCACATCCACGCCCGCAGCTGGGTCCCGGTCCAGGACACCCCGAGCGTGCGCTTCAGCTACTCCGCGCACGTCACGGCCCCGCCTGAGCTGATGGTCCTGATGAGCGCCGACAACGGCACCGAGTCGCGCCGCATCGGCTCGTACGACGTGGTGATGCCGGAGCCGATTCCGTCGTACCTGCTGGCGATCGCCGCGGGCGACCTGGTGTTCGAGCCGATCGGCGCCCGGACCGGTGTCTGGGCCGAGCCGGAGATGGCCAAGCGGGCGGCGACCGAGTTCGCCGACATCGAGGAGATGATGCGGGTCACCGAGGCGGTCTTCGGACCGTACCGGTGGGGTCGCTACGACATCCTGGTCCTGCCGCCGTCCTTCCCGTACGGCGGGATGGAGAACCCGCGGATGACCTTCGCCACCCCGACCGTGGTGATCGGCGACAAGTCGCTGGTCAACGTGGTGGCGCACGAGCTGGCGCACAGCTGGTCGGGCAACCTCGTCACCCAGGACAGCTGGGACGACATCTGGCTCAACGAGGGCTTCACGGCCTACGTCGAGTACCGGATCGTCGAGGCCGTCTACGGCAACGAGCTGGCCGTGATGGAGACGGCGATCAAGCAGCACGCGACCGTGGTCAAGCTGGATCCGCTCTCGGCGGCGGAGCAGGCGGCCGAGCTGCCGGGGCTCAACCACCGGTCGCAGTACCACGGTACGACCGGCCTCGGACCGCTGAAGGGCTGCTGGTTCCTGACCTGGCTGGAGGAGCGGTTCACGCGGGAGGTCTTCGATCCCTTCCTGCGCGGGTACTTCGATCGCTTCGCGTTCCAGAGCATCAACTCGGACGACTTCGTCGAGCACCTGCAGGAGCAGTTGCTGGACAAGCACCCGGGCGTGGTGACGGCAGCGGAGATCGCCGCCTGGCTGGACGAGCCGGGCATCCCCGCCTTCGCGGAGAGAGCGATCTCTGCGCGGTTCGAGGTCGTCGACGAGTCGCGTGAGCGCTGGCTCTCGACCGGCGAGCTGCCTGAGGGCGCCAAGCACTGGACGACGCAGGAGTGGCTGCGTTTCCTCGACGCCGCGCCGGATGTGCTGACGGCGGAACAGTTGCAGCAGCTCGATCGGGAGTTCGACCTGACCGGTACTGCGAACGGCGAGATCGCCCGTCGCTGGTACTCGATCGTTGCCGCGAGCACCTACACCCCGGCGTACGACGAGCTGGCCGTCTTCCTGACCCGGGTGGGGCGGATGAAGCTGGTGCTGCCCGTCTACAAGGCGCTGGTACGGACCGAGGGCGGCCGGGAGCTCGCGAGTCAGGTGTTCGAGACCGCGCGACCCGGCTATCACCCGATCACGACGGCGGCGGTGCTCAAGATCCTCAAGCGCTGAGCCTTTGCGGGTTACCGTCTGAGGTATGTCGATCGAGCTGGACCGGCCGGGGCTGCTGACGGCGATGATCAGCCCGGGGTCGCGCGCTGCCCCGGGCGAGGGTCGGCGTACGCCGCGGGACTGGGTCGTGGACGTGGCGTTCGTCGCGCTCGGTACGGGGTTGAGCGTGATCGGGCTGGCGATTCCCGACGGGTCCAGGCTCAACCCGCCGGTCGTGCTGCATGCGACGATCGGCGTACTGGCTGCGCTCTCGCTGATGTTGCGGCGGAGGTGGCCGCTCGCTGTCGCGTTGGCGTTGATCGGGTTGTCCGCGTTCTTCCCGGCTGTGGGGAGCTCTAGTGGGTTGGCGCTTTTCAGCCTGGCGGTGCATCGGCGGACCCTGGTCAGCGCGCTCGGGTGTGTTGCGGCGGTGTTGTCGTGCTTGGTGCAGTTCTGGATCTATCCGCCGGCGCGGTCGATTCCGTATGTCTATTGGATGGTGGTCAGCCTCACCAGCCTGCTCTGCGTGGCGGCGGTTGCCTGGGGCATCGTCGTACGGACGCGGCGACAGTTGATGCTTTCGCTGGCTGAGCGTGCTCGGCGGGCCGAGGAGGAGCAGGAGCTGCGGGTCGAGCAGGGGCGGCGGCGTGAGCGGGAGCGGATCGCTCGGGAGATGCATGATGCACTCGGGCATCGGTTGTCGCTGCTGAGCGTGCATGCTGGTGCGCTGGAGTTTCGGCCGGACATGCCGTCCGATGAGCTTGCGCAGGCGGCGGGGGTGATCCGGTCGAGTGCGCGGGAGTGCATGGAAGATCTGCGGGAGATCGTCGGCGTACTACGTGCGCCCGATGCCGCGGTCTCGGGTGGTAGGCGGCCGCAGCCTGGCCTGGCAGACCTCGACACCCTGGTGGAGGAGTCGCGCACCGCGGGGATGACCGTGATGTTCACGCCGCTCTCGTCGCCTCCGGAATCGATCCCGCTGACCACCGGGCGGCACGGCTACCGGATCGTCCAGGAGGGGCTGACGAACGCACGCAAACACGCACCGGGCCAGCCGGTCACCATCGTCCTGTCCGGGGCCGCCGGCAACGGCCTCTCCATCGAGATCCGCAATCCGTTGGCTTCCGCGGATCCTGGGGACGGGTCACGCGTAGGACTGGTGGGTCTGGCCGAGCGGGCGAAGCTGGCCGGCGGCACGCTCGACCACGGTCCCACCACCACGAACTGCTTCCGCCTCCACGCCTGGCTACCCTGGCCAGCTCGATAGGAATGCGCCGCACGCTGTTGCCGACCTGTCGCTGAGCCGGTGTCCTACGATGGCCGGCATGGTGGGGACGGGGGTTCGGTTGCTTGTCGTGGACGACGATCCGCTGGTACGGGCTGGTTTGAAGAGCATGCTGGGTGGCGCCGCCGAGCTGGAGGTCGTGGGGGAGGCCGCCGACGGGCGGGCCGCGATCGACGCCGTACGGGCGGCCAAGCCGGACGTCGTGCTGATGGACATCACCATGCCGGTGATGGACGGATTGACCGCGACCGAGGCCATCCGATCGGGTGCGGATGCGCCGGAGGTGGTGATCCTGACGACCTTCGGTTCGGAGGAACACCTGCTGCATGCTTTGCGCGCGGGTGCGGCCGGCTTCCTGCTGAAGGACGCGGCGCCCCAGGAGATCGTCGACGCGGTGGTGAAGGTCGCCGGCGGAGACCCGATCCTGTCCGGCGCGGTCACCCGTCAGCTGATGGATTATGTGTCCGGTCCTGATGAGCAGAGCCGGCGCGACGAGGCTCTCGAAGTACTGGCCAGGCTGACCGATCGCGAACGCGAGGTCGCCGCGGCAGTTGCCCAAGGCAAGAGCAATGCGGAGATCGCCGCCGATCTCGCCATGGGCGTCCCCACCGTCAAGACGCACCTCACCCGGGTCCTCCTCAAACTCGGCCTCAACAACCGGGTGCAAGTAGCTCTCCTGGCCCACGACGCCGGCCTCGCTTAGACTTCTAGCCATGACACATCTCTTGTGCGGGAGGTTCGTTCCCGCTTCGGCATGAGTGCCGCGCGGGTGCGCAGCCCGAAAGACCTGAAACGCCAACGCCGGCTCCGATCCCATTCCTGCTGGGACCACCTCCTGATCGCGCCGCTCTGGCCGAAGTACGGCGTCAACCTCGGTACGTTGCTCCGCACGTGTGATGCGGTCGGCGCCTGCCTCGCAGTACCCAAGCTGCCGTGGGTGCCCGATGCCCTCGCCCACGGCAACACGCTGAAACGCCGAACCTGCGTGCACTGGACCGGCCACGACCCCGTTCGCTGGCTGATCGACCAGAAGCAGCGCGACAACACGACCATCGTCGGGGTCGAGCTAGCCGACGAGTCCATCCGGCTGGGCGACCTCCCGGCAGCCCGCAACCGCACGATCGCGGTGCTGGGCCACGAACGCAACGGCATCCCACCCGACGCAATCGAACACCTGGACCTGGTAGTAGAAATCCCCATGTTCGGCACCGGCGCAAGCCTCAACGTGGCCGTCGCCGGATCACTGGTCCTCTACCGCCTGGCCGGCCTCATCTGAGCGCTTTCCACCGCCCCTGCCTACCAGGGGTGGTGGTGCCGGTGTTGTCGTTGCGGGGTGGTGGGGCTGTTGGCGGGTAGGGTGCTGCGGAACCAGGTATGGCCAGAGGGGAGCTCGGGGTGGACCAGCGGTACGGGGGAGAGGCGAGTGGGGGCGGAGATCTGCGTGGGGGCAAGGAGTCGTCTCGGACGATCGGTGGTGATCATCTTGCGCTGCGGGATCAGGTGTTGGCTGAGTTGCGGCGACGGATTGTCGATGGTGACTACGCGCAGGGTGAGCGGCTGACCGAGAACCGGTTGGCCGATGACTTCGGGGTGTCGCGGAATCCGGTGCGTGAGGCGCTGCGGGTGGTGGAGACCGAGGGGTTCGTGGAGATCCTGCCCCGGCGTGGTGCGGTGGTGGCGACGCTCGATGAGACGGCCATCCGGGATCTGTTCGCCGTACGGGAGCAGCTCGAGACGTTGGCTGCGGGGTTGGCGGCTGAGCGGGCGACCGAGGAGGACGTCGCTCGGTTGCGGAAGCTGCTGGATGATGCGAGCGCCGCGACGGAGGCTGAGGACTTCGACCAGGTCGCCGAGCTGAACAGCGCGCTGCACCTCGCGGTCATCGAGATCAGCGGCAACCGGTGGCTGGCGTCGCTGTCGGCGGCCATGTACCACCACGTCCACTGGGTCTTCCGCCTCGGCGCGGCTCAACGCGCTCCGCACTCGTGGAAAGAACACATCCGCGTAGTAGACGCCATAGCCGCCGGCGACCGGAATGCCGCAACAGCAGCAGCCCGTGACCACGTAGAAGCCGCAGCCACCGCAGCTCTGGCCGGTCCTACGTCCTAGCGGCCCGTCGCGTAGCCCTGCATTCCTCGGGGGTTGGCTGCCGCGGAGAGGACGCCGTCTGGGGTACGGGAGACGGCGCAGAGGCGGCCGAGGCTCCAGGGGTCTGACTCGACGACCTGGTGGCCCTTGCTGATCAGCGTGTCGCGGACCACCGGTCCGAGGCGGCTCTCCACGGTCAGGTTGCCTGGTACTGCGGCCCGCGGGTAGAACGACGACGGGAACGCAGTGGTGTGCCACGCAGGCGCATCGATCGCCTCCTGCAGCTCCTGGCCGCCCGCAAGATGGCGCAGGAGGAACAGCAGCTGCCACTGGTCCTGCTGGTCGCCACCAGGCGAGCCACATGCCAGTACGGGCACTCCATCCCGCAGTACCAGCGTCGGCGTGAGCGTGGTCCGCGGCCGCAGCCCAGGAGCGAGCGACGACGCCAACCCGTCCTCCAGCCAGAACATCTGCAACCGGCTCCCCAGGCAGAAGCCCAGCTCAGGGATCGTCGGGGACGACTGCAGCCAGCCACCGCTGGGCGTCGCCGAGATGACATTGCCCCACTGGTCGATCACGTCGACATGGCACGTGTCGCCGCGGGTAGCCCCATCCGGCGCCACCGTCGGCTCGCCGGTGCTCGCGTCGCCCACAACTCCAGCCACGAGCAACGGCAGCCGTGGCACCCGCCCATCCGGGCTACCCGGCCTCATCTCGTACGACGCGGCTGCGCCGACCAGTGCCGCCCGCTCAGCCGCATACCCCGGCGACAGCAGCGTCTTGAGCGGTACGTCGACCCCGTCGCCGTACCAAGCCTCCCGATCCGCATACGACAGCTTGGTGACCTCCGTCGTCACGTGGACGGCTTCAGCACCCGTCAGATCGAGCGCCGACGGGTCACCCAGCTCGGCCAGGACAGCCAGCGACTGCAGCAGCGCCGGCCCCTGACCCCACGGACCCGTCTTGGCGACCGTGTGCCCGTGCCAGTCGAAGGTGGCCGGCTCCTCCCAGCTCGCCGAGTACGACGCCACGTCGTCACCCGTGATCAGCCCGGAATGGTCCTCACCGCTCGAATCGCGGTGCGGCAGCCGCGAGAACCGGTCGATCGCCTCGGCGACGAACCCCTGGCGCCACGTAGTACGCGCTCTCTCGAGCTGCGCGACCCGGTCCGCGCCAGCCTCCTCGGCCGCGATCACCAGCCGCTCGAGCGTGTCGGCGTACGCCGGGTTGCGGAACAACTCGTTGGCCCGCGGCGCCTCGCCACCCTGCAACCACAGCTCGGCAGAGGTCGGCCAGTGCTCCGTGAACAACTCCCGGACCGTGTTGACTGTGTCGCCGACCCGAGCGAGCACCGGGTGCCCGTTGCGTGCATACCCGATCGCTGGCTCCAGCACCGTCCTGAGCGGCAGTGAGCCGTGGTCCCGCAGCAATAGCAACCAGGCGTCGACAGCACCCGGCACTGCGGCCGCCAGCGGCCCGGAGCCCGGGATGAGCGACAACCCCAGCCCCTTGAAGTGTTCGATGGTGGCGCCCGCCGGAGCCACCCCCTGTCCGCACAGCACCCGCGGAGTCGGGTCAGCCGCGGTAGCGATGATCGCCGGTACCTCACCACCAGGACCGTTGAGGTGCGGCTCCACGACGTGCAGCACGAACCCAGCAGCCGCAGCGGCGTCGAAGGCGTTGCCACCCAGCTCCAGGAGCCGCATGGCCGACTGCGACGCCAGCCAGTGCGTGGACGAGACCATCCCGAACGTGCCGCGCAGAGTGGGCCGGGTGGTGAAGGTCATCGAGCAACTCCTCTAGTGGTGTCTGCTTGATCGCGTACGTCGGGTCCGCTCCCATCGTCGCCGACCAGGTGACAGGCGACGCGGTGTCCACCCTCTCCGATCACCCTGGACTCCGGTACGACGGTCCTGCACTTCTCGATCGCCACCGGGCACCGCGTGTGGAACCGGCAACCGGGTGGCGGGTCTATAGCCGACGGTAGGTCGTCCCCGAGCAGCACAGGTCGCCGCGCCCGCTGGGTAGACGGATCGGGCACAGGAGCCGCAGACAGCAACGCCTGCGTGTACGGATGAGCCGGTACTCCGAAGATCCGCTGCCGAGGCCCCTGCTCGACCAGCTGCCCCAGATACATCACCGCAACCTCATCAGCCAGATACTCGACGGCCGACAAGTCATGCGTGATGAACAAGCACGCAAACCCCAGATCCCGCTGCAGGTCGGCCAACAGGTTGAGCACCGAAGCCTGCACCGATACATCCAGCGCACTGGTCGGCTCATCAGCCACCAGCAACCGAGGCGACGAGATCAACGCCCTAGCAATACTCACCCGCTGCCGCTGCCCACCTGACAACTCATGAGGCGCCCGCTGAGCCACCTCCGGCCTGAGCCCAACCCGCCGAAGCGCGTCGGCGACCGCGGCGGCAACGTCACGCCGTTGAGATGCGCGCGCCGGAACGACGCTGTCGACGCCGGCCCGGGCTCTGCCCTCAGCTTCAGTCTCGGGGGCGGACGGAGCGGGAGGCGTGCTAGGCCCGCTCTCGGTGGAGCGTCGTCGCCAGCGGCGCATGAGGCGGAGGGGCTCGCCGACTATGTCTCCTACCGAGAGGCGTGGGTCGAGGGAGCCGGCTGGGTCTTGGAAGACTATGGAGACGTCTCGGCGGTGGGGGCGGAGTTGGCGGCGGGTGAGGTGGGTGATGTCGGCGTCGGCCAGCCGGACGGTGCCTTCGGTTGGTTCGAGCAAGCGGACTACGCAGCGGCCGACGGTGGACTTGCCGGAGCCGCTCTCTCCGACCAGGGCGACTACGGAGCCTTTCGGGATTCGCAGGGAGACGCCGTCGACGGCGCGGACGGGGCCGAAGTGCATGACCAGGTTTTCGAGCTCCAACGCGTACTCGGTCATCGACCCTCCGGATTCCAGCAGGCGACACCGGCGGTCAGCACGGGTTCGGCAGTCCTGCAGGTGTCGATAACGCGCGGACATCGGTCGGCGAAGGTACAAGCGTCGGGTTGCGAGGCCAGCACCGGTACGAGACCTGGGATCTCGTTGAGGCGGTCGGTACCAGCGTGGCGCCCGGCCGACGGCGACGCACCCAGGAGGCCTGCCGTGTAAGGGTGTTGAGGCCGAGCGAACAGCTCGTGTACTTCGGCAGTCTCGACCACCCGTCCGGCGTACATGACCGCCACCCGATCAGCCAGATCCGCGACCACCCCGAGGTCGTGCGTGATCAGCACGACACTGGTGCCGAGCCGTTCCCGCAGCGCGCGTAGTACATCGAGAATGCCCGCCTGAATCGTCACGTCGAGCGCAGTAGTCGGCTCATCCGCGATCAGCACCTTGGGATCGCAAGCGACCGCCATGGCGATCATCACCCGCTGCCGCATCCCACCGGACAGCTGATGCGGATAGTCGTCGACCCGCCGCTCCGCCGAGGAGATGCCGACCAGCTTGAGCAACTCGACGGCCCGCTTGCGTGCTGCAGCCTTGGACAGACCGATGTGGATCCGCAGCACCTCACTGATCTGATACCCGACCGTGAACACCGGATTCAGCGACGTCATCGGCTCCTGGAAGATGTAGGCCACCTCCCGCCCACGAATCGACCGAAGCGTCCGCTTGTCGGCACCGATCAGCTCGACACCGTCCAGCCGCACCGAGCCATCCACAGTCGCAGAGCGGGGGAGCAGCCCGGCCAGGCTCATCGCCGTCACGCTCTTGCCACACCCCGACTCACCGACGATGGCCAGCACTTCGCCATCGGTGACCTGCAGGTTGACGTGATCGACGGCCGACAGCGGCCCGTCCTCGGTCCGGAAGGTGACGGAGAGATCCTTGACCTCGAGCACTGACCCGCTCATCGGCGACTCGCCTTCGGGTCGAGGGCATCGCGCAGGCTGTCGCCGACGATGTTGAACGCGAGCGTGAGCAGCATGATCGCGACACCAGGCATCACCGCAGCCCAAGGCGCTCGGGTCGCGAACTGCTGCGCGTCGGACAGCATCGTGCCCAGACTCGGCGCCGGCGGCTGGATGCCGAGGCCCAGGAACGAAAGGACCGCCTCGCCCAGGATCGCCGCCGGGATCGCCACGGTTGCCTGGACGATGATCACCGAGGCCGCGTTCGGCAGGATGTGCCGCCCGAGCACCCACAGATCCCCAGCGCCGTCGACGATCGCCGCAGAGACGAAATCCAGCGACTTCAGCCGCAGCGTTTCCGACCGGACGATCCGGATCACGCCGGGGATCTGCGCGATCCCGATCGCGATCGCCGCGTTTCCGAGACTCGCGCCCCGGATCGCGGCCAACCCGACCGCGAGGATCAGGAACGGAAACGCGAGCACGAGATCCGTGAATCGCGAGATCAGCGCGTCGATCGCCCGGAAGTAGCCAGCCATCAGGCCGAGCGGTACGCCGATCAGCAGCGAGGTCGCGACCGCCAGCAACCCGACATGCAGCGAGGCACGCAGGCCGAACATGATCCGGGACAACACGTCACGGCCGAGATCATCGGTGCCGAGCACGTAACCCGCAGTACCGGGCGGTGCGAAGGCTCGGTCGAGGTGGGTCAGCGTCGGCTCGTGGGGTGCCAGCCAAGGTGCGAAGGCGGCGGCCAGGGCCGCGATCGCGAGGACGACGAGACCGGCGATCGCCAGCGGGTTGCGGAGCACCCGGCGGACCACCTTGCGGCGGCGGGAGGTGGCCGGTGCTGTGGTGACGGTGGTGTCGACGACGGCCATCAGGCTTCACCTCGCACCCGGATGCGCGGGTCGATGACGGAGTACAGGAGATCGACCAGGAGGTTGATGACGATGTACGCCGTCGCGGTGACCAGGACGACTGCTTGGATCACCGGGTAGTCGCGCTGGAAGACGGCGTCGACGGTGAGTTTGCCGAAGCCGGGGAGGGCGAAGATGCGCTCGGTGACGACGGCGCCGGAGATGAGCGCGCCGAGTTGGAGGCCGACGATCGTGACGACGACGATCAGGCTGTTGCGGAGGGCGTGGCGGCCGATGACGGCTCGCGGGGGTAGGCCTTTGGCCTCGGCGGTACGGATGTAGTCGGCGGAGAGCGCGTCCAGCATCGAGGAACGGGTCTGGCGCATGATCACCGCCGCCAGTCCGGTACCGAGGATGAGCGACGGCAGGACGAGGTGGTGGAGGTTGTCGATCGGGTTGTCGAAGAACGGTACGAAGCCGGAGGCAGGGAACAGGCCGAGAGCGACCGAGAGGTAGAGGATCGCCATCAGGCCGAGCCAGAAGTTGGGGACCGACAGGCCCAGCAGGGCAAGGGCGTTGGCGGCCCATTCGGCAGGACGGCCGCGGCGTACGGCGGCGACCACGCCGGCCCCGACTCCGAGCAGGGCGGCGACGAAGATCGCGAGGGCGGAGAGCTCGATCGTCACGGGGAGAGCGCTGGAGAGCATCGAGGTCACGCTCTGTCCCGTTCTGATCGAGCGGCCGAGATCGCCGCGCGCGGCATGGCTGACGAACTGCCAGAACTGAACGAGCACGGAGTCGTCCAGCCCGTACTGTTCCCGGATCGCCCGCAACGACTCCGGATCACGATCCTCTCCGGCCAGCGCGAGCGCCGGATCTCCCGGCAGCGCCCGCACGCCCAGGAACACCACGATCGTTGCCAGCAGCAACGTCACCAGCGATTGCCAGAGGCGGCCGAGCAGGTATCGCCTCATGCCGGCCCCGGCGTGATCAGCCCCGCCATCACTTGGCGTAGCCGGCGAAGGCCGTCCTGATGACGCCGTCGGGGTAGGTCTGGACGCCGAGGACCTTCTTGGTGACGCCGGTCAGGTTGCGCTGGCGGTAGAGATAGATCAGCGGGTCGTCCTGTTGCAGCTTGGTGACGACCTGCCCGTAGAGCTGCACGCGTTGCGCCTGGTCCTTCGACTGCCGCGCGTCCGTGAGCAGCTTGTCGACCTCCGGACTCTTGTATCCGGCAACGTTCTGGCTGCCCTCGGACCCGACGAAGTTGAAGATGTTCGCGTCCGGATCAACCCGGCCGGACCAGCCCAGCTGCAGCAGCTCGAAGTCACCCCGATCCTGCTGGTCGAGCAGCGACGCATACTCGACCGGCTTGATCACCAGCTCGAATCCACCCTCCTTCACCATCGCCTGCAACGCCTGTGCCAGCCGCAGACTGTCCGGGTTGTTCGAGGTGATCATCGAGACCTTGTACGGCGTCGCGACCCCCGCCTGCTTGAGCAGATCCTGAGCCTTCGCCGGGTCGTGCGCCGGACACTTCTGCGCGGCCTCCGAGCTGAACTCGCTCTTCGGCGAGATCGGCGAGCAGGCCACGGTGTTCAGCCCGTTGAAGATCGACTTGACCAGCGCCTCCCGATCGATCGACGCCTCCAGCGCCTGCCGGATCCGCGGGTCCTTGGCGATCGGGGTGTCGAGCTGCTTGATCGGGTTGCCGATGCCGTCGGCGTTCCCGATGTTGATGGTCAGGCCTTGGTAGCCGAGCGACTGGGACTGCAGCACGCTCAGGCTGCTGTCCTTCTGCAGGGTCGGTGCGTCCTGGCTGGACAACGAGTCGGCGACCTGGGCGTCGCCGGAGCGGAGGTTCGCGGAGCGGATGCTCGAGTCGGTGATGATCCGGTACTCGATCGCGTCCAGGTGCACCTTGGCGGCGTCGTAGTACAGCGGATCCTTGACGACCTTGATCGAGTTCTGGGCGACCCGGCTGGCGAACTTGAACGGGCCGACGCAGACCGGCGCGGTGGAGAAGTCGGCGCCGAGCTTGTTCACGGCGGCGGGGCTGAGGACCATACCGGCCCGGTCGGCGAGCGCCGCGGTCAGTGGGGCGAACGGCTTGGAGAGCTTGATGACGACTGTCTTGGCGTCCGGCGTCTCGATCGAGCTGATCGGGCCGAGCTCGCTCTTGCGTCCGGAAGCGGGCAGTGTCAGGCCACGGTTGATCGACAGCTTCACGGCAGCGGAGTCGAGCGTGGTGCCGTCGGCGAACTTCACGCCTTCGCGCAACGGGATGCTCAGGCTGAGGCCGTCGGGGGAGACCGTCGGCAACGCGGTGGCGAGCTGCGGCACGATCTTGGCGTCCGGGCCGAGGTCGTACAGCTTCTCGCACATGGTGTGGAAGACGTACCGCGAGTAGAGGCTGCGCGAGAGCGTCGGGTCGAGCTTGTCCGGGTCGGCCGAGAGCGCGACTGTGAGCGTGCCGCCGTTCTTCACCGCGGCCGGATCGGCCGGATCACCGAAGACGTCCTGGCCCGAGCTGCCGGTCTGCCCACTCGGTTGCTCGGCGGCCGGCTCCACCGGAGAACAGGCGGCGCCGACGATCGCCAGCGCAATCACGCCCACCACAGCCGCCGACAGCCTTCGGGCGGGGTGGGGAGAGCGGGCGAGCCAACTGGAGCGGTTCAGTGACGGCGGAGTTCGACGGGGCATTTCGTCCTCCCGGTAGGAGCGGTTCCGTCGACTGTTTCATGTATACAAGGCACCCGCGCAAGTGATTCGGCGAGTTCTTGGAAACCTTTTACCGCGAGTCACGACCGTTACGTAGACGGATGACTCCCCGTGCCCGTCGGCACGAGGAGTCATCGGTCGTGATCAGCGCATGCTCATTCGCTGATCTTGAACTTCGCCGAGGTCACCTGCTCGGCCAGCTGCTGAGTGCTGAACACCGGCTGGGTGAGCGCCGATTTCCCGGGAAGATCGGTCTTCTTGGCCTGGGCGAGAACCACGACGGTGCCATCGTCGTACCGGTAGGTAGCGCTCTGGTCGTAGTCGCTGCCCTTCTTGGCGGTCACCACGCCGACCTTCTTGCCGTCGACGTCCACGACGGCGCAGGTACCGGTCGAGCCCCAGAACGTCAGCGCCAGCTGGCACGGGCTCGTCGCCGGCTTGCCGTTGGGCGTGGTCGACATGACCAGCAACCGTCCGACCTTGTTGTCCTTTTGAACGGGGATGGTGGCCATGTACTCCCAGTAGTCCGGCTCCCCGTCGGCGGACGCATATTGGGCCTGCGGCCATCTCGCCGAGCGCCCGTCCGGGTACTTCAGGTTCGGCGTGCTGAAGCCCGCTGGTACAGCCGAGCTCAGGTCCGCCATCAGTCCGCCGACCCGAACGGCGCGTGGACCCGCGCTCGCCGTGCGATCGGTCTGCCCCTCAGGCCACGGGTCGCCGGTCTTGCGTGTGGTCGGCGCTGACGGCACTACGGTGGAGCCTGACTTCGGCGTCGGCACCACGGAGGTCGCCGTCGTCGGCCCTGCCAGCGAGGGGGTGCCGCCGCCTGCCACCCCCTGGCCGGCCGGCCCGTTGTCAGCCAGGTTCGCTACCAGCGTGGGACCGGCCGCGGCGCCGACCGTCAGCGTCACGGCGGCCGCCCCAACCCACACCACCCTGCGCCGCGTGCGCACCTTGCGGCCCTGGTTGAGAGCACGCGCGGGATCCATCGGCTCCGGTGGAGTGCTGCGCACGATCACATCGTGCATTGCCTCTTTGAGATCCTCTTCGTTCATCGAACTTTCTCCCCTTCAAGCAGACCCCGCAGCGTCGCCAGTCCGCGGGCGGCCTGACTCTTGACATTTCCGGTCGAGCAATCGAGCAGGGCGGCCGTCTGTTCGACGGACTGGTCCTCCCAGTAGCGCAGGACCAGCACGGCACGCTGCTTCGGCGGCACCTTCACGAGCGCCTCCATCAGCACCAGCCGCTCCTCGGTGAGCTCGGCCGACGGCGCGGCCCGATCGCCGGCCGGTGACCCGACGGACTCGTGCCGGAACCAGGCCCGGCGCCGTTCGGACAGGAACGTCCGGACCAGCGTCTGCCTGGTGTAGTTGTCCATCGACTCGCGCTGTTCGATCCGGCGCCAGGCCAGATAGATCTTCGTGAACGTCTGCTGCACGAGGTCTTCGGCCCGATGCCAGTCGCCGCACAGCAGGAATGCCGTGCCGCGCATGGCGCCGGATCGCGCCGAGAAGTACGCCTCGAATGCGGCGTCCCGATCAGTCATCTGTTTCCCCCGATCCTTGATACCGGGTTAGACACGCCTGCGAGCGCGAAGTTGGTTGCATCCCCAGTCGGACCAACCAATCAGGCGGAGGGGGCAGCCGTTACCAGGTGTCCGGAGGCGCGAGGGCGATGGTCGGGTCGCGGTCGGGTGGGCCGGCGGGATGCCACTCGTCGTCGATGAGCCGGTACGGATGCCAGCGGCCGGTGTGGTCGAGTCGGGTCTGGCAGCGGACTGAGCCGGAGGTGGTGAGGTGGTTGTGGTCGGCGGTGATGGCGAGGTCGTCGTCGGCAGCGGCCAGCAATTCAGTCCGGGCGCGGGCAAGGTCACCCGGGTCAGGCGTCCACACGTGTTCCAGGACGTCGAGCGCGGCGGCGCCTCCGTACGACCAGGCCTGTACGCCGAGGCTGAGCGCGGCCGGCCGCTCCCACGCGGCGGACAGCCGCTCACGGAGTACCGGGTAGTCGGTGGCCAGGCGAACGCTGTCTTGCCACTCGTCGAGGAGCCAGGGATCTGGCGCGCCGGACAGCAGGGCGTTGAGTTGGGCGCGGGCTCTCCTGGCGGCGTCGAGGACCAGCAGGGGCAACGTGGCCGGCTCGAGGTCGGCGAGCGGCTGGATGCCGCTGACCGCCAGGTCCTCGATGGCGAGCTTGGGCGGGAGGGGCGGCAGGTCGGGGAGCTCGCCGACCTGCTTTGCTGCGGCGACTGCCGGGACGCCGTCCTCTTCGGCCGGTTGCTCTGCAGGTGGAGTGGACGAGCGGCGCTGCAGGTCGTCCAGCAGAGTCTCGCGGGAGCGGCCGCGGAGGAGGAGCAGGACGAAAGGGTCGCCGTCGAGCAGCCAGCCGGTTTGGTAGCAGAGGCCGGCGGCGTGCTGGCAGGGGAGCTCCCAGCTGCCGCACGTGCAGGACGGATCGAGATCACCGATGCCGGGAAGCAGGGCCACTCCGGCGTCGGACGCGGCGTCGACCAGGTCGTGGGGCATCTCGCCGTCGAGCAACGCCGCGATGTGGCCGGCGCGCGCCGCGACCTGGTCGAGGAACCGCTCCCATTCGCCGTCGTCGAGGCGATCGATGTGCACGACGGCTTCGTAGGTGTCGTCGGGCGCGTAGACCGTCGCGGCGAGCCGTCCGGGGCTGATGGTGATGGTGCCGACCTGCCCGGTGTTCGCGGTACGACGGCCTTTGCGGAGCTGGTCGAGGTCGAGGGACGTGTCCTCGAGCGCCTGCACCCAGGTGCGTCCCCACCACGACTTCCCGCGTGTACTACGTCCCGCCTGTCGGGGAAAGGCCGGGAATCCGCGTGCCTCCTCGCCGCTCATCGGGCGGCTCGCAGCTCGACCAGGTCGGCCAGTTCGGAGTCGGTGAGCTCAGTCAGGGCGGCCTCCCCAGCCGTCAGTACTGCGTCTGCGAGCGCGCGTTTGCTCTTCAGCATCGCCGCGATCCGGTCCTCGATGGTGCCCTCGGCAATCAACCGGTGCACCTGCACCGGGCGGGTCTGGCCGATCCGGTACGCCCGGTCGGTCGCTTGGTCCTCGACGGCTGGGTTCCACCAGCGGTCGTAGTGGACGACATGATCGGCCCGGGTGAGGTTGAGACCCGTGCCGGCCGCCTTGAGGGACAGGAGGAACACCGGTACTTCGCCTGCCTGGAACCGCTCGACCATCTCCTCGCGTTTGCGGACCGGGGTGCCGCCGTGGAGCAACTGGGTGGCGATGCCGCGGTCGGCCAGGTGGCGTTCGAGCAGCCGTGCCATGGCGACGTACTGGGTGAAGACGAGCACGGCGCCGTCCTCGGCGATGATCGTCTCGAGCAGTTCGTCGAGGAGTTCGAGCTTGCCGGAGCGGCCGGTGAGGCGGGCGCCGTCGCCTTCCTTCAGGTACTGCACCGGGTGGTTGCAGATCTGTTTGAGGCCGGTGAGGAGCTTGACGATCAGCCCGCGGCGGGCCATCTCGTCGCTTGCGGCGACCTCGTCGAGCAGTTCGCGCACGGTTGCTTCGTAGAGCACGACCTGCTCGCGGGTCAGCGAGACCGGTTGGTCGGTCTCGGTCTTCGGCGGGAGCTCGGGGGCGATGCCGGGGTCGGACTTGCGGCGCCTGAGCAGGAACGGTTTGACGAGTTTCGCGAGTCGCTCGGCGACGGCTTCGTCCTTGTCGGCTTCGATCGGCTGCGCCCATTGGGTGCGGAAGACGCTGAGCCGGCCGAGCAGTCCGGGGGTGGTCCAGTCGAGGATCGCCCAGAGTTCGGAGAGGTTGTTCTCGACCGGGGTGCCGGTGAGGGCGACTCGGGCGCGCGCTGGGACGGTGCGGAGGGCTTTCGCAGTACCGGAGGTTGGGTTCTTGACGTGCTGGGCCTCGTCGGCGACCAGGAGTGCCCAGGGGTGTTGGGAGAGTCGGGCGGCATCGCGGCGGAGGGTCCCGTACGTCGTGAGCACGAACCCGTGGTCGGCGCCGTCGAGTGAGCGGCCGGAGCCGTGGAAGCGCAGTACTGGCGTGCCTGGCGCGAAGCGCTGGACCTCGCGCTCCCAGTTGCCGAGCAGCGAGGCCGGGCAGACGACAAGAGTCGGGCCGGCGGTATCGGGGGTGAGCTGGCGGTGGAGGTGCAGGGAGATGAGCATGATCGTCTTGCCGAGGCCCATGTCGTCGGCGAGACAGCCGCCGAGGCCGAGGTCGGTCATCCGGGCCAGCCAGCGGAGTCCGCGGAGTTGGTAGTCGCGCAGGGTTGCTTGCAGGGCTGCTGGTGGGTCGATCGGGTCCTGGGAGCGCTCGGGGTCGGCGATCTTGGCGCGGAGCTCTTCGAGCCAGCGGGTCGGGGTGATGGCGATCTGTTTGCCGTCGATCTCGGTGGTGCCGGTGAGGGCGGCGCCGAGGGCGTCGATCGCGGTGACGGGCTTGAGGATGCGCTCGCGGGCTTTGCGGGCGAGCTCTGGGTCGACGAGCATCCACTGGTCGCGGAGGCGAACGACCGGGCGGGTCGCCTCGGCCAGCTGGTCGAGTTCTTCCTCGGTCAACGGGTCGTTGCCGAGAGCAACTTGCCAGCTGAACTCGAGGGTCTTGCCGCCGCCGAAGAAGCTGGGCATGTCGGACGGTGGGCCGTCGGTGGAGGTGATCGCGGCGCGGGCGGTCAGCTCACGCCCGAGACTGCGCGGCCAGTGCAACTCGATGCCCGCCGCGGCCAAACGCTGCGCGCCGGAAGCGAGCAGCCCGGCGACCTCTTCGTCCGCCAGCTCCAGCCGATCCGGTACTGCGGAGTCGAGCAAGCGACTCAACGGCGACCAGACCCGAGCGGCCCGCCGGATCGCCAGCGTCGCATCGATGCGAGCGCGAGGGCCGAAGCCGCTCACATCCTCCGCCCAGACCTCAGCCGCGTCCCGTACCAACGTCGGATCCTTCAAGCTGTGCAGTTGCACCACAGCCCGGAACCCCAGCGATTCCGGCAAATCGATCCTGAGCGAGATCCGCACCCCGGTATCGAGCCCAGCCGACACCTCATCAGCCCATCCCCGCAACCGCCCAGCCTGCTGCGGCTGCCGAGCCGCAAAGAGAGCTGACCCATGCGCTTTCACCGCGCCGGGCGATCGAGGCATGCCATCGGCAACAGCGTCGATGAACTGCCGAACCAAGTCCTCTCCGACCGGCACCCGCAGCTGCGCTGCAACTGTGGATTGGGAGGCCGAACCCGTTGGCGCAGAAGGTGCGGAAGCGGCGGCACGCCCCGGCTGGCTGGTGGGTTGGCGGGGCGTCCGGTCGGTGGCTGGGGATTCCGGGGTGTGGGGGAGTGGGAGGCAGCGGGCTTCGAAGGGGATGGCTTCGGAGAGTTTGAGGATTCGGTCTACGTCGGTGGGGTCCAGGGGGCCGGCTCGCCAGGCGTCGTGGCCGGCGGGGGAGACGCCGGGAAGTAGGCGGCCTCGGGCTACGAGTTGGAGGGCGATGAGGGAGACGGCTCCCCAGAAGGCTGATGCGGGGTGGGCGCCTGGGGTAGTGCGGATGCGACCCAGGACCGGGACGGCACGGTCGATCGGTAGGTGGATGGTTCGGGTTGTGCGGGTGGTGAAGGTGTCGCCGTCCTTCACCACCAACTCGTGCGTGGCCTGCTCGCCGACGCCGAGCGGCAGCTCGCCTCCTGAGGGGTCCCAGAAGGCGACGCTGCTGTCGCGTGGTGGATCGGCCGGGACGAACACCGCTGCCAAACCTGCCAGCGCCCCCGCGTGCACATACCCGGCCAAGCCGCTCTCCCTTATCTGCAGTAACTGTTTGGATCAGACCGCGACGACCGGAACATCTCCGGCTTGCTCGAATTGTGTCCGGTGCAGTTCCTCGTACCGCCCACCAGCGGCAAGCAACTCGGTGTGCGTGCCTTGCTCGACGATCTGGCCCGCCTCGATCACCAGGATCTGATCGGCCGCCCGGATCGTGGAGAGCCGGTGCGCGATCACCACCGCCGTCCGCCCGTCGAGCGCCTCCGCCAGAGCAGCCTGCACGGCGGCCTCCGACGTCGAGTCCAGCGCCGCAGTCGCCTCATCCAGAATCACGACCCGCGGCTGCGCCAGCAGCAACCGAGCAATCGTCAACCGCTGCCGCTCACCGCCGGAGAACCGGTAGCCCCGCTCACCGACGACCGTCTCCAGTTGGTCCGGCAACGCGTGGATCAAGTCGTAGAGCCGGGCCCGGCGCAACGCCTCCCACAGGTCGTCCTCGGACGCCTCGGGATTGGCGAGCAGCAGGTTCTCCCGGAGAGTGTCGTGGAACAGGTGCCCGTCCTGCGTCACCATCCCGAGCGTGTCTCGCAGGGACTCCGCCGTCAGGTCACGCACGTCCACTCCACCGAGCTTCACCGACCCCGAGTCCACGTCGTACAACCGGGGGATCAGCTGGGCGATCGTCGACTTGCCGGCGCCGGACGATCCGACCAGCGCCACCATCTGTCCCGGCTCGGCCCGGAACGACACTTCATGCAGTACTTCCTCGCCACCCCGTGTATCCAGCTTCGCCACCTCTTCCAGCGAAGCCAGCGACACCTTGTCCGCTGACGGATAAGCGAACCGCACCTTGGAGAACTCCACCGACACCGGCCCGGCGGGCACCACACCGGCATCCGGCTTGTCCTTGATCAACGGCTCGAGATCCAGCACCTCGAAGACCCGCTCGAAGCTGACCAGGGCCGTCATCACCTCGAGCCGCGCACTCGCCAGCGCGGTCAAGGGGGAGTAGAGCCGGGTCAGCAGCAAGGCCATCGCCACCACGTCACCGGCGTCGAGCTGATTGCGCAGCGCATAGAACCCGCCCAGCCCGTAGACGACAGCCAGCGCAAGCGCCGAGACCAGCGTCAGCGAGGTCACGAACACCCACTGAACCATCGCGGTCCGTACGCCGATGTCCCGCACCCGCCGCGCCCGTACGGCGAACTCGTGCGACTCCCGGGCCGGCCGCCCGAACAACTTGACCAGCGTCGCCCCCGGCGCCGAGAACCGCTCGGTCATCTGCGTGCTCATCGTCGCGTTGTAGTCGGCCGCCTCGCGTTGCAGCCCCGCCAGCCGCGCCCCGATCCGGCGTGCCGGAATGACGAAGACCGGCAGGATGACCAGCGCCAGCAAAGTGATCTGCCACGAGACCCCGAGCATCACGACCAGCGTCAGCACCAAGGTCACCAGATTGCTGACCACGCCGGACAGCGTGTCGCTGAACGCGCGCTGCGCCCCGATCACGTCGTTGTTGAGCCGCGACACCAGGGCACCCGTCCGGGTCCGGGTGAAGAAGGCGATCGGCATCTTCTGGATGTGGTCGAAGACAGCCGTCCGCAGGTCGAGGATCAGTCCCTCGCCGATGCCGGCCGACAACCACCGGGTCAGCAGCCCGACGCCCGCCTCGGCGACCGCGATCAGCGCGATCAGGATCGCCAGCCGTAGTACCAGACCGAACTCCTTGCCGCCGACGATCGCGTTGACGACCTTGCCGGCGAGCACCGGAGTGGCCACCGCGAGGATCGCCGCGCCGATGCTCAGCACCAGGAACAGGATCAGTTGCCGCCGGTGCGGGCGGGCGAAGGCGAGGATCCGCTTCAGCGTCACCTTGGAGAACGGACGTTTCTCGTCCTGGGCGTGCATGGCGTGGTACATCGAGTTCCACGCGGTCATTTCCATACTCACGGTGTGGCTCCGGTGTCGAGGACTTGAGAAGGACGATGATCCTCCCGACCACCGACAGTTTCGAACCGTAGAACCTCAACATTGCTAGAGGTCAAGCTCCCCGCCCCTGTAGATCCGGTATGCCGTACGAAAATACGTGGCCGAGTCTAACCATCCGGCACAAGGCGTCGGCACCGGATTAATGCAGTTGTGAGTGAGTGCTCACTCAGTTAGTGTCGATCGGGTGAGTCCACGAGCAACCCCGTTGCCCCCCGACGAGCGCCGCGCGGCCATCGTCGCGGCGACCATGCCCTTGCTGGAGAAGTACGGCGTCGATGTCAGCACCCGGCAGATCGCCGAGGCGGCCGGCGTCGCGGAAGGCACGATCTTCCGCGCCTTCGGCAGCAAGGACGCGCTCATCGACGCCACCTTCAAGACCGCGTTCGACGTCGAGCCGTTCCTGGCGGAGCTGGCCGGGGTCGACCGGCTGCTGCCGCTGCGGGAGCGGATGATCGCCGCCGTCGAGATCTCGCAGAGCCGGCTGAGCAAGGTCTTCAAGCTCTTCATGGCGATGCGGATGCACCAACGGCCGGACTGGAAGGGTGCGCCCGAGGAGCGGGACAAGGCGCGCGCCGACGGTCTGCGCGCCGACGCAGCCTTCGCCGACCTGCTGAAACCCGACGCCGACCAGTTGCGGCTGACGCCCGACGAGGTCGTCCACCGGCTGCGGCTGATGACGTTCGCCGCCACCCACCCACTGATTTCGGACGGTCGGACCATGACCGCCGAGGAGATCGTCGACTTCGCGCTCGACGGTGTCCGCATCCACGAACCCGGGGACCGCTGATGCTACTTCGCCTGTTGCGTACGCACTTACGGCCGTACGCCGGCAACCTGTCCATGGTGGTCGTCCTGCAGTTGATCGGGACGGTCGCCTCTCTCTACCTGCCCAGCCTGAACGGCAAGATCATCGACAACGGGGTCGCCAAGGGCGATACCGGCTACATCGTCCGCAACGGCGGCTGGATGCTGGGCATCAGCCTGGCGCAGATCATCTGTACGGTCGCGGCCGTCTACTTCGGCGCGAAGACGGCCGCCCTGTTCGGCCGTGACGTCCGCGCGGCGGTGTTCCACCGGGTCGGCGAGTTCTCGGCCCGTGAGGTCAACCAGTTCGGTGCGCCGACGCTGATCTCGCGGAGTACGAACGACGTCACCCAGGTACAGATGCTGGTCGTGACGACCTGCACGATGCTGGTCGCGGCGCCGATCACGATGATCGGCGGCATCTTCATGGCGGTCCGCGAGGACGCCGGCCTGTCCTGGCTGGTGGCCGTCGCCGTCCCGTTGCTGGCGGCGTCGATCGGGCTGATCGCCAGCCGGATGGTGCCGCAGTTCCGCAAGATGCAGGTCAACATCGACTCGGTCAACCGGGTGCTGCGCGAGCAGATCTCCGGCATCCGGGTGGTCCGGGCCTTCGTCCGCGAGCCGCACGAGACGCAGCGCTTCGGCGAGGCCAACACCAACGTCACCAACACCGCCATCTCGGCCGGCCGGCTGATGGCGCTGGTCTTCCCGGTCGTGATGCTGATCCTGAACATGTCCACCGTCGCGGTGCTCTGGTTCGGCGCGTCCCGGGTGGAGAGCGGCGCGATGCTGGTCGGTCAGCTGACCGCGTTCATCAGCTACCTGATCCAGATCCTGTTCTCGGTGATGATGGCGACCTTCGTGCTGATCATGGTGCCGCGCGCCGCGGTCTGCGCGGACCGGATCACCGAAGTACTGGACACCGAGTCCTCGGTCCGCCCACCGGTCACGCCGATCAAGAACTTCATCGGCCACGGCGAGCTGGTCTTCGACGACGCGACCTTCCAGTACCCGGGCGCGGCCGAGCCCGTACTACGAGACGTCACCTTCACCGCGTCGCCGGGCCAGACGACGGCCATCATCGGCAGCACCGGTGCGGGCAAGACGACTCTGCTCTCGCTGGTACCGCGCCTGTTCGACGCCACCGACGGGCGGGTGCTGGTCGACGGCATCGACGTCCGCGACATCGAGCCCGAGGCGCTGTGGGAGCGGATCGGACTGGTCCCGCAACGTCCGTACCTGTTCTCCGGCACCGTCGCGAGCAACCTGCGCTACGGCAACCCCGACGCCACCGACGAGGAGCTCTGGGAGGCGCTGGAGATCGCCCAGGGCAAGGACTTCGTCGAGTCGATGGCCCTCGGCCTCGAGGCGCCGATCTCGCAGGGCGGGACGAACGTGTCCGGTGGTCAGCGGCAGCGGCTGGCGATCGCCCGGGCGCTCGTCCGCAAGCCCGAGATCTACCTGTTCGACGACTCGTTCTCGGCGCTCGACCTGTCCACCGACGCCCGGCTCCGGGCCGCGCTGCGACCGGTAACCGCCGAGGCGTGCGTGGTGATCGTCGCGCAGCGGGTGTCCACGATCATCGACGCCGACCAGATCGTCGTGCTCGAGGACGGCGCGATCGTCGGCAAGGGCAGCCATCAGGAACTACTCCAGACTTGTCCGACGTACGTCGAGATCGTGGAGTCCCAGCGGTCCGCGGAGGAAGCAGCATGACCGATCAGACCGTGGTAGAGACCCCCGGCGAGGACCAGCCGGCCGAGACGGTCAAGGCGACCGAGCGCCCGACGACCGGGCGCGCCTTCGGACCTCCCGGCGGCATCCCGGGGGACAAATCGATGAACTTCGTCCCGTCCGCCAAGCGGCTGCTCCGGCGGCTGCGGCCGCACCGGCTACAGGTGGGCGGGGTGATCCTGCTGGCGATCGCCAGCGTCGGGCTGTCGGTGATCGGGCCGAAGATCCTCGGTCGCGCCACCGACATCATCTTCGCCGGCGCGATCGGCAAGCTGCTGCCCAAGGAGCAGACCAAGCAACAGCTGATCGACCAGCTCCGCGCCTCCGGTGACAACCGGAAGGCCGACCTGCTCGGCGGGATCGACCTGATCCCCGGCGTCGGCATCGACTTCGATGCCCTGCGCAACGTGTTGATGCTGGTGCTGGCCCTGTACGTCGGCTCGTTCCTGCTGTCGTGGATGCAGGGCTTCATCCTGAACGGCGTGGTCCAGCGGACCGTGTTCGAGCTGCGCTCCGAGGTGGAGGACAAGCTCAACCGGCTGCCGCTGAGCTACTTCGACGGTGCGCCGCGCGGTGAGCTGCTGAGCCGGGTCACCAACGACATCGACAACATCTCGACCAGCCTGCAGCAGACGCTGAGCCAGTTGCTCACCTCGCTGCTGACGGTGATCGGCGTGATCACGCTGATGTTCGTGATCTCGCCGGTACTGGCCCTGATCGCGCTCGTCACGGTGCCGATCTCGATGATCCTGACCGCGGTCATCGCGAAGCGGTCCCAGGGCCGGTTCGTCGCCCAGTGGCGGCACACCGGCGCGCTGAACGGCCAGATCGAGGAAGCCTTCACCGGCCACGAGCTGGTCAAGGTGTTCGGCCGGCAGAAGGAGATCGAGGCGAGCTTCGCGCAGAAGAACGAGGAGCTGTACCAGGCCTCGTTCGGGGCGCAGTTCATCTCCGGCCTGATCATGCCGACGATGATGTTCATCGGGAACCTGAACTACGTGGTGATCGCGGTGCTCGGCGGGCTGCGGGTCGCGAACGGCTCGATGTCGCTGGGCGACGTCCAGGCGTTCATCCAGTACTCCCGTCAGTTCACCCAGCCGCTCACCCAGGTGGCGTCGATGGCGAACCTGCTGCAGTCCGGTGTGGCGTCGGCCGAGCGGGTGTTCGAAGTACTGGACGCTGTGGAGCAGGTGCCGGAGGACAAGACGCCGGCCAGGCTGAACGACTCGCACGGGCGGGTCGAGTTCGAGCACGTGTCGTTCTCGTACTCCGCGGACAAGCCGCTGATCACCGACCTGAGCCTGGTCGCCGAGCCGGGCCAGACCGTCGCGATCGTCGGCCCGACCGGCGCCGGCAAGACCACGCTGGTCAACCTGATCATGCGGTTCTACGAGCTGAACGGCGGCCGGATCACGCTCGACGGCGTCGACATCACCGAGCTGACCCGGCACGACCTGCGCCGGCGGATCGGGATGGTGCTGCAGGACACCTGGCTGTTCGGCGGCACGATCCGGGACAACATCCTGTACGGCAACCTGAACGCGACCGAGGAGGACATGCTCGCCGCGGCCAAGGCGACGTACGTCGACCGCTTCGTGCACAGCCTGCCGGACGGCTACGACACGGTCATCGACGAGGAAGGCAGCAACGTCAGCGCCGGTGAGAAGCAGCTCCTCACCATCGCCCGAGCCTTCCTGTCCGACCCGCAACTGCTCATCCTCGACGAGGCCACCAGCTCGGTCGACACCCGCACGGAGGTCCTGGTCCAACGCGCCATGGCCGCCCTGCGCTCCGACCGCACCAGCTTCGTCATCGCCCACCGCCTCTCCACCATCCGCGACGCGGACCTGATCCTGGTGATGGAGAACGGCTCCATCGTCGAACAAGGCACCCACGCCCAGCTCCTGGCCGTCGACGGCGCCTACGCCCGCCTCTACAACGCCCAGTTCAGCGGCGCGGTCGCCAAACTCGACGACGAACTGGCCGCCATCCCGGCCCCGGTCCCCGCCGGCCCCCCGGCCCGCTGGGACGAGGACGAAACCGAGGAGAACTTCACACCCTGACCGAGCCTGGCCTTTCTGGGCGGGGATGCCGACTCGGCGTCCCCGCCCAGGGCGGTCGGCCCTGTGGATAACTCCCGACGCGGTGTCGCCATCCATGAGGTACTTGAGGCATGGCGATGGAACCCGGGGAATCCACCTCCGACCGCGGCGACCTGGCAGCCCGCCGCGTCGCCGCGAAGCTGGGCATCATCGATGACGGCGACATCCAAACCCTGCGTGACGCCTACAACGTTGCGTACGATCTTCCGGCGGCCCTGATCGTCAGGGTCGCCGACGACATGCTGGCCGATCTACGGTCAGACATCGGCTCCCGGCGTACCGACCGGGTTGTCGCTCTTGGGCGAGACGGGCACAGTCTCGCGATCGCCATGGCACGCCTCGACGGACGCTTCTTCCGGCGACACTGCTCGAACATCGTCCTGTCGCGCGCGTTGGTGGAGAACGCGCTGCAGGATCTCGAGCATCACCTCGGGCGGGAGTTTCCGCAGGTCCAGGGCTTTCGGCGGGTCGCCTCCCGGGTCGATCCGGCGGACACGGTCGGTGGCTTGCGAGTGCTGAGCGACTACCTGCAGCGGCATCGGATTCCGGTGGGCCGGCCGGACAGCCGGGTCACCGTGTTCGACACCAGTTTCAAGGGCACCGTGCAAGAGTTGCTCTCGGCAACGTATCCGGAGACGACTTTCAACGGCAGGTACGCGTTTCTGGGGGAGTCGCCGCATGATCCGCATCCGGGCAGCAAGAAGGGCTACGAGGTGCATCTGAGCGCGGCGCAGACGCGACAGGGTAAACCGTTCTACGTGTTACCGGCGGACGAGTCGAAAACTTTCGCGCATCAGCTTGCGATCAACAGCATCGAGGAGCAGTTCGACGGCCCGATGACCAGTCCGGTGCGGATCGGCGCAGGAGGGCCCGCGCAGACGGGGCAACGCAACGCTCCCGAGCTACTCACGGGCTTGAGTCGAGGACGCATCTCTGCGCGGCTTCAGGGATTGCGGGTGCGGGAGGGCGTGAAGGTGGTGAACCTCCTGGCGGTCGCCGGCCGTGCGCAGGATGCTGCCTCGGCTCGGGACGCGGGCCGGGAGTACCGCCCTCGCCTGGAGCACGACGCGCTCCGGTACCGTGCCGAGATCAGGGCATGGATCAGCGGCGGCGAGACCGATCCGCGGCTGAAGGAGTTTCTCGACTCGTTCGTCCGTCGCGGCGACAAGCAGCATGCCGAGCTGCTGCAGCGGACGCTGGACAGTGTGCGGGCGCCGGCCACCGATGGCGCCGCGATCTGGGCCGCCTACGACCGCTGTGGCAGCGACGATGACAAGCGGGTCTTCGTACAGAATGTTCTCAGCTCAGCACAACCACGCGGAGGTATGGATGGGCGGCAGCCGGAGCGACCGGGATCCGGGCGGCGAGTGGATGGCGCTCGCGGGGCTGGGCGAGAGCTTTGAGGAGTTCGGTGAGGTCGCCGACGCGCTGATCGAGGGCGGGCCTCCGCCCGCGGTAGGGCCGGCAGCCATCTCACGCGCGCCGATGATCATCGATACCGATGCCGGCGGCGATCCGGATGACGCGGTGGCGTTGGTGGCCGCGGCCCGGAGGGTGCCGGAGTTGAAGCTGGTGATCACCAGTGACGAGTTCGGTGGAGAGCGGGCTCGGTTTGTCAGGCATCTGCTCGATGTGGTGGGGCGGGCGGATGTGAAGGTGGTCGCCGGATCGGATCTGGGGAACAGCCGGTTGTACTTCGTGGATGGGCTGTTTCCGCCGGATGTGCCCAAGCAGGACGGCTCGGTGGTCGCAGCGGTGGCTGAGGTCTGTGACGCCACGGCGGGGCCGATTCGATGGGTCGGAATGGGGCCGTTGTCGAACCTGGCGACGCTGCAGGCGGAGCGGCCGGAGCTGGTTGCTCGGCTGGTGGTGACGCAGATGGGTGGGGCGATCGTCTACCGGGATCCATCGCGGGCCGAGCACAACTTCCGGGTCGACGTGGACGCGGTGGTTCGGATGCTGCCGGTCCTCGAGCCTTGGCAGCCGACATTTGTCGTGTCCGACGTGACGTTCAATCCGGCGATCGAGATCACCCCGAAGGCCACGATCTACCAGCGCTGGACGGACCTCGACGCACCACTGTGGGCGCGGATCCTGCGAGCGCATTCCGATCGCTGGATGGAGCGGTACCCGGGATCGATGCAGCACGACGGCCTGACGCTCGCAGCCGCGATGCTCTGGCCAGGTATCCGCTTCGCCCGCGAACGAGTCACCCTCGACGAGATCGGCCGGATGACCCGAAGCGAGCCGGGTACCGAGATCACCATGTCAACCAGCGTCGACTACCCGGCATTCATGAACTGGCTCGACGCCGCATTACACGCCCCGGGCTAGGCGGCGTACTGCCAGTTCGGCCAGGAGGGCGGCGGCGTCGGGGAGGACGGAGTCGTCGAAGTCGGCCAAGGGGGAGTGGTTGTCGGCTGCCGTTTCGGGGTCGGGGGCGGCGCAGGCGCTGAGGTTGACGTAGGCGCCGGGGACCTCGTTGAGGACGTAGGACATGTCTTCGGCGCCGCACTCGGCGTGGGCGCGTTCGCGGAAGCGGTCGGGGCCGAAGAGGTCGACGATTGCCTGGCGGGCGAAGGTGTACTCGGCGGCGTCGTTGACGGTCACCGGGTAGCCGACGCGGTAGTTGGCCTCGACGGTGAGGCCGTGTGCGGCGGCGATGTGCTCGACCAGCCGGACGCTCGACTCCTGGACCTTCGCCTGCGCCTCGACCGAGAAGCTGCGAATGGTCGCGTCGAAGAAGGCGTCGTCGGGAATGATGTTCTCCTTGGTGCCGCCGGCGATCTTGCCGACCGTCAGCACGATCGGGTCGAACACGTCGAACTGCCGGGTCACCATCGTCTGCAGCGCGCCGACGATCTCGCACAGCACCGGGATCGGGTCCTTGCCGCGATAAGGCTCCGAGCCGTGCGCACCGGCGCCGACCACACGCACGCTCAGTTGGTCAGCGGCCGCCATCAACGGGCCCGCCTTGCTGTTCCACACGCCGAGCGGGTCGCCTGCCGACTGGACATGCAGGCAGTACGCCGAATCGACGCGCCGCCCGGCCGCCTCCAGCAGGCCCTCGCGGATCATGATCGGTGCCCCACCCGTGGTCTCCTCACCCGGCTGGAACATGAAGACGACATCGCCGGCCAACTCGGAGCGCAGCTCGTGCAGGATCTTGACCGCGCCCACCAGACCGGCCACGTGCAGGTCGTGGCCGCAGGCGTGCATCAACCCGACGTGCGTCGACTTGAACGGCACGTCCACCCGCTCCGTCACGGGCAGCGCGTCCATGTCGCCACGCAGCAGCACGACTGGGCCGGGGCCGGCGCCACCTCGCAGTACGGCGGTGACCGAGGACAGCTCCTTGCCCAGTGTGATCTCCAGGTCGAGACCCTCGATCGCCTGCAGGATCAGGCCCTGGGTCTTGGGGAGATCGAGGTCGTACTCCGGTACCTGGTGCAGAGCACGACGCAAGTCGATGATGCTCTCGCCGTACTTCCCGGCGAGCTCGACCGTGCGACTCATGCCTTCGGCCCGAGGTTAAGGGCGGACATCACGCGCTGGGCGCTGCCGCCGAGCTCGAGCAGTTCGACCAGGTCGAGCCACTTCTCCGGGTCGTGCACCTGCGTCGGCATCGTCGCGTCGAAGATGCCCACCGGTGCGTCCTTGGCGACCGCGACGACCTTCGGCGCGACGTCGAGGTAGTCGCTCGCGTCGAGGATCTTGCGCTTGACGCCCGGCGCCATCGGCGTACTCGGGTCGGCCGCGGCCAGCCGGATCGCGGCGAGATCCCCGTACGCCGTGACCAGCGACGCGGCTGTCTTCTCGCCGACCCCCTTCACGCCGGGCAGCCCGTCCGACGCGTCCCCACGGAGGGTCGCGTAGTCGGCGTACCGGTTGGCGGGGATCTCGTACTTCGCGAGCAGCGCCTTCTCGTCGTACACGTCCGCCCGGCCGACCCCCTTCGCAGCGGTGTAGATGATCCGGATCCCGCGCGAGTCGTCGATCAGCTGGAACAGGTCGCGGTCGCCGGTGACGACGTCGACCGGCATCGTCGCCTGGTGCGAGAGCGTCCCGATCACGTCGTCGGCCTCATGGTCGGGCGCGCCGACGATGGCGATGCCGAGCGCGTCGAGACAGGCGCGGATGTACGGCACCTGCACCTCGAGCCGGTCCGGCACGTCCTCGACCTGCACCCCGCCCGTGGCGACGAACTCGACCCGCTGCGCCTTGTACGACGGAATCAGCGCGACCCGCCACGACGGCCGCCAGCTGTCGTCCCAGCACGCGACGAGATGCGTCGGCCGATGGTTGTCCACCAGCCGCGCGATGAAGTCGAGCAGCCCGCGGATCGCGTTGGTCGGCGTACCGTCCGCGGCCTTCATCGTGTCCGGCACCCCGAAGAACGCACGGAAGTACAGGGACGCCGTATCCAGCAACATCAACCTCTCAGCCATGCCGCCGATGCTTTCACATCCCGGGCCCGCTCCGGGCCGGCGCTGGGCGCCTGCTGCTGGGGAACGGTTTCTCAGAGTAAGGTCTGCGCATGGAGGACCTGGATCGCAAGATTGTCGCGTTGCTCGCTTCTGATGGGCGGATGAGCTTCACCGACCTGGGGAAGGCGACCGGGTTGTCGACGTCGGCGGTGCATCAGCGGGTCAAGCGGCTGGAGCAGCGCGGCATCATCTTGGGGTATGCGGCAACCATCGACCACACCGCGCTCGATCTGCCGTTGACCGCGCTGATCTCGATCCGGCCGATCGACCCATCCCAGCCGGACGACTCGCCGGAGCGGCTGCGGGAGGTTCCGGAGATCGAGTCCTGCTACTCGGTGGCCGGCGACTCCAGCTACATCCTGATCGTCCGGGTCGCGACGCCGTACGCGCTGGAGCAGTTGCTGGCCGTCATCCGGGCCCGGGCGAACGTGTCCACCACGACGACGATCGTGCTCAGCACGCCGTACGAGCGCCGCCCACCCGCGCTCTAGTCCTTCTGCGCGAACAGCGACAGGTACTTGCGGCCCGGCTTGTCCCCAGGCTCGACCAGCTCCGCGGTGATCGTGAACCCGGCCGCCCGGACCATTTCGACGATCCGGTCCACCGGCTGGATGAACGACTCGTACGAGACCGGTATGCCGCCATAGCCCTCGGTCGGCTTGCGGTGTTCCTCCACGCCCGCGTGGCTCCCGATGAGCAACCGGCCGCCGGGCGACAGGATCCGGTGGAATCCGGCGAAGACGCCAGGCAGCTCTGCAGGCGGCAGATGATGGATCGAATACCACGCGATCAACCCCCGCAACGAGCCGTCACCCAGCTCGAGCGACGTCATCGACCCCACCTCGAATTGCAGCGCCGGGTACGCCGTACGCGCGATCTCCACCATCCGCGGCGACAGATCGATCCCGCTGATGTCCACCCCGAGCGACGCCAGATAGCTCGTGATGTGGCCCGGCCCGCACCCGATCTCCGCCACCGGCCCATCGACCAGCTCCGCGAACGCCCCGAGCACCGCCCGCATCATCGGCAGCCCTTCGAGCTTGCCCGCGATGAACTCCGCGTAGTTCTCGGCGACAGCGTCGTAGGACGCCCTGGTGGCGGCAAGAAGATCGGTCACGCCGAGAGGCTAACCACCCAAGGGGCTAGTCCGCCTCTCGCTGGTGTTCGGTGCCGGTGTCGAAGAAGGTGTCGAGGTAGGGCTCGGGGGCGAGTGGGCTGCTGCGGATCAGGGAGTAGACCTCGGTGCCTTGCAGGATCTGGGTGACGTCGTCGCCCAGGTAGAAGCACTGGGCCAGGCCGAGGTAGGCCCAGTCGGTGTCCTCGATGTAGTCGAGGGCCTCGTTCTCGGCCAGTGCGATCGCCGCGTCGAAGTCGTCCGCGCGCCAGAGCGTGATCCGCTCCTCGTACGGCCCCTCGTCCGGCCCCGTCCCCGCCGGTATGCCGTTCAGCTGGAAGATGCAGCGAACGCTGTACCAACCCATCGAACCCACCCCCAATTCCCCTGTCCGACGACACTAGCGCCTCCGCCCCATTCCCTGCCGGGAATTGCCGCGCAGATCGCCACGCCGAAGGATTGCGGGCATGACCGAGACGATGAAGAGCTACCACGTGACCGCGGGCCAGGGGATCGGCGAACTCGAGACCAGGCAGCGGCCCATACCCGAGCCCGGCCCCGGCGAGGTGCTGGTCCGGATGCGGGCCGGCGCGCTCAGCCTGCGTGAACTGAAGGTCCTCGAAAACGACTACCCGCTGCCGATCACGCCCGGCGTCGTCGCCGGCTGCGAAGGTGTCGGCGAGGTCGTCGCGCTCGGCGATGCGGTCCGCCGCGTCAAGGTCGGCGCACGCGTCGCGGCCTCCGTCTTCCCGCGGTGGATCGACGGCCCGTTCCAGTTCGAGTACGCCGCCCAGCTCGGCTCATCCCTCGACGGCGTCTTCACCGAGTACGCCGTACTGCCCGAATCCGGCGTCGTCCCGATCCCCGAGCACCTCTCGTACGACGAAGCCGCCGCCCTCCCGCTGATCGGCCTGACCGCCTGGAACGCGTTGACGGGCGGCCAGGGCCTTCGAGCAGGGGAGACCGTACTGACCCTCGGCACCGGCGCCGTCAGCCTCCTCGCCATCCAGCTCGCGAAGCTGGCCGGCGCAGACGTTTTCGCCACCTCGTCCAGCCCGGCGAAGACCGACCGCCTGAAGGCCCTCGGTGCGAACGCCGTCGTCGACTACAGCAAGAACCCGAACTGGTCCGAAGAGGTCCGGGCCCTCACCGGCCAGCGCGGCGTCGACCACGTGATCGACGTCGCGGGCGTCCTCGACCAGTCCGTCAGGGTAGTCGCCCAAGGCGGCGAGGTCACCCTGGTCGGCGCCAGCCAAGGCAAGGCCGCCAACGCGGAACCGTTGTCAGCAGCAACAGTCTTCCGCTCCGGCGCCACCATCCGCCCGATGGCGGTAGGCAGCCGCCGCCAACACCTCGAACTCAACCGCGCCGTCGAGTCCACCGCGATGCGCCCACTCATCGACCGAGTCTTCACCTTCGACGACCTCCCCGAAGCCCTCCAGTACTACCGCACCGGCACCCCCTTCGGCCGAGTCATCATCAGCCACAACTGACCCGCCCCCGGGCGATAATTGAGCGGAGGCGCGACACACTCCACACCGTGCCGGACAGGTACGGGGCATGACGAATCCTTCCCGCGGTCCCGATCGCGAGGCTCGCTTCACCGCGCTGTACCACGCGGCGTACGCCGATCTGATCCGCTTCGCCCGGCGCCGGGCGCATCCCACGCACGCCGACGACATCGTCGCGGAGGCGTTCCTGGTCGCCTGGCGCCGGCTGGACGACGTACCGGACGGAACGCTGGACGCCCGCGCGTGGCTGTTCGGGATCGTCCGGCACACGATGCTGAACGCCCGCCGCGGCGCCGAACGTCAGCAAGCACTCGCCGTACGACTGGCCGAGACGACCGTGGCACCACCAGGCGGCGATGCCGATCTCGTAGCCGCCCAGCTCGACCTCAAGACCGCCTGGAACCAGCTCTCGGCCGTCCACCAGGAGGCGCTCGCGCTGTCCGTCCTGGAGGACCTGGCCGCGCCTCAAGCGGCAGTGGTCCTCGGCATCTCGCCGGTGGCCTTCCGGCTACGCCTCAGCCGCGCCCGGCGTGCTTTGCGCCTTCAGCTCGGCCACCTCCCGCGAACAGCTCCCGCCGCCGCGGGGATCCCCGAAGGGCAGACCTCATGAGCCGCATCGACGAACTGGCCGTCCTGAAGACCCTCGACCCGGCCGCCGGAGACGTAGACCTGTACTGCCCGCGTGCGCTGACCGACCTCGAGCGCATCCTCGCCACTGATCCCACGCTGAAAACAAGTAAAGGAAGGAAGAAGGGGTGGCGGAGTCGCAGGCGGCTGGGCGCGGCCATCGGCGTCGTTGCTGCGACGACGGCGATCGCTTTCGTCGTGCCGTCGCTGGTTGGCGGCGATCAGGCGATCGCCAACTGGACTGCCGACCCAACCACCCTCTCGGCGGAGGACACCGCGAGGGCTGCGGCGACCTGCCGCACCAAGATGGTCGAGAGCGGTGCCCGGTACGGCGGAATGGATGCGGACGAGCAGGCCGCCCTGTCGGCGGCGACCGTCGCGATCTCGGAGCGGCGCGGGCCTTGGTCCCTGGTGGTACTGACCGGTCGTAGCGGGGTGAACGCCCTCTGCATCGATGACCGGATCGAGCCTGGTTCGCGGTGGTTCATGGGTTCCTCCGGTTCGGTCACGGAATACCCCGGCCGTCGTGAACTCCAGGTCAACAGTTTCGGGACCAGCTTCTTGGACGGAAGAGTGTTGTCGCTCATCGACGGCCTCGCCGGACGCGACGTCGTCGGGGTCTCCTACAACAGCCGGACCCACGGAAAGGTGAAGGGGACAGTGGCTGGGGGCCGTTTCGTGCTGTGGTTGCCCGGCAAGGACATGGAGCATGCCATCGACGTCGGCGTACTGCTGCAGGTGACCTACCGGGACGGCAGTACGGCCACCGTGAAGCTGCCCTGAGGGTGCCCTTCCGCTGGTGCCGTCATCCCCTGTGGAACGGCACCAGCGGAAACCCGAGGGTCAGTTGATCTGGAGGAGCTTCTGGGCCTCGGCGGCCTCACGGGACGCGGCGGCCTGCTTCTCGGCCTGGGCGAGCGAGTCGCCCGCGTGCTGCTTCCACCAGTCCTGGCCCTCGACCGGGAGCGTGTCGATCGGGTCGTAGTACTCGTAGGTGCGGTTCAACGCCTCCGGGTCCTGCTGCTCGATCCCGGTGCGGTAGTTCTTCTTCCAGTACGAGATGCCGCGGACCTCGTCGTACTCCGACAACTGGTGCACCCAGCGCTTACCGACGTACGGGACGTCGCAGACGATGCGGGGAGTCGCGAAGCCGGGCAGGTAGCCGAGGATCCCGTGCTGCAGGTGCTGGGCATCCTTGACGGAGACCCGCCAGTGCTCGGAGAACGGGATCATGTCGCACATGTAGAAGTAGTACGGCGTGATGGTCGCGCCGTCGAGGAGTGCGAAGCACAGGTCGAGCAACTGCGGCACGGAGTCGTTGACCCCGCGCATGAGCACGCCCTGGTTGCGGACGTCACGCAGACCGGCCTCGAACATCGCCTTGGTCGCCTCGGCCACCAGCGGCGTCACCGACTGGGCAGCGTTCACGTGGGTGTGCATCGCGATCATCACGCCGCGCTTGCGGCCCAGCTGGGCGACCCGCTCGACGCCGGCCCGGACGTCGTCCGACAACCAGTGCTGCGGCATCCCCATCAGCGCCTTGGTGGCGAGCCGGATGTCGCGGATGTTCTCGATCTCCAGCAGGCTGGTCAGGAACGACTCCAGCCGCGGCCAGGGCATGTTCGCCACGTCGCCGCCCGACACCACGACGTCGCGGACGCCGGGGGAGCGGCGCAGGTAGTCGAGCATGTCGTCCAGCCGCTGCTGCGGCTTGATGGTGAACTTCAGCTTCTCGATCACCGGGGTCGAGTTCCCGACCAGGTCCATCCGCGTGCAGTGGCCGCAGTACTGCGGGCACGTCGGCAGGATCTCCGCCAGGACCTTGGTCGGGTACCGGTGGGTCAACCCCTCCGTGGCCCACATCTCGTGCTCATGCAGTGAGTCCCTCGTCGCGTGCGGGTGGGACGGCCAGTCAGCGCGGCGGTCGCTGAACATCGGCAGCATGTAGCGGCGAACCGGATCGGCGTAGAACGCCTCGGTGTAGTCGTGCCCGGCGGCAGCGCCGGCCGGAACGATCGTGTTGAGCATCTGCGGCGGCAGCAGCATCGACATCGTCGCGCGCTCGGCCTGGTCGCGGCTCAGGTCTTCGTAGGCGCGCTCCTCGAGCAGGTCGCCCATCACGTCACGCAACTGCTTCACGTTCTTCACGCAGTGCGAGCGCTGCCACTGCACCGAGCGCCACTCCTCGGCGGTGGTGTCCTTGAAGCCCGGCATCCGGGTCCAGTCAGGCTCGATCAGGTCGGCCCGACGGTACGCGTACGGCTGCCCGTTCTGTTCGGCAACAGCAAGCTCCGGGCTGATCAAATCGGTCACGAGTCCTCCTGGGGGCTCAACGACGGTGTCGGTCTCATGTGAGGATAGCGATAGAACTTATGGTAGATCCATTAGAACACCGCAAGATTTCCCTTGAAGGAGCGCTCGTGCCGGATACTACTGCCTCCCCGGTCGGTCTGCACCGGGTCCTGGAGCCGCTCGGCGTGCTGCCGCAGGCTGCGCAGCGACTCGATTCGCGGGCGGAGATCTGGCCGGACGAGGTGCGGATCTCGGTCGAGCGGCTGAACCTGGACGCCGCGTCGTACCGGCAGCTGGCCGAGGCGCACGACGGCGACGGTGAGGCGGTCAAGCAGTCCGTACTGCGGATCGTCGCCGAGCGCGGCAAGATGCAGAACCCGGTCACCGGCTCGGGCGGCATGCTCGTCGGCACCGTCGACGAGGTCGGCCCGGAGTCGCCGCTCGGTGTCGCCAAGGGTGACCGGGTCGCCACCCTCGTGTCGCTGACGCTGACCCCGTTGCAGATCACCGACGGGCTGGCGGACTGGGACGGTCGCAGCGAGCAGGTGCCGGCCAAGGGGCACGCGATTCTCTTCGCCCGGTCGATCGTCGCGAAGCTCCCGGACGACCTGGTTCCGGAGCTCTCGCTGGCGGTCATGGACGTCTGTGGAGCACCCGCGCTGACCGCTCGCGTGGTGCGCTCATATGTCGACAAAGGCATAAAGCCTGTCGTGTCAGTAATTGGCGGCGCAGGTAAGTCGGGCTCGCTCTCGCTGGCCGCTGCCCGCGATGCCGGCGCCGCCCGGACGATCGGCATCGTCCCGTTCCAGGCCGAGGCCGGCAAGCTCGAGAAGGCCGGCCTGGCCGATGCCGTCGCCCTTGCTGATGCCCGTGACCCGGTAGCTCTCTTGAAGGCTGTCGAACAAGCCGGCGGTCCCGCTGACGTGACCGTCGTCTGTGTCGACGTGCCGGGGTGCGAGCACGGTGCCGTGCTGTCGACGAAGGCCGGTGGGACCGTCATCTTCTTCTCGATGGCGACCTCCTTCTCCGCCGCCGCGCTCGGCGCTGAGGGACTGGCGGCCGACGTGACGATGCTGGTCGGCAACGGGTACGTTCCCGGCCACGCGGAGTACGCGCTGACGCTGTTGCGGGACGAGCCGGGTGTCCGTGAATTGTTCGAGGGCAGGCTGGCGGAGGATTAACCCCGTGCGCACACTTCTGACGAACGGTTCCGTCTACTCACCCGCCGATCCCCACGCCACCGCGATCGCCTTCGACGACGGTGTCGTCACCTGGCTCGGCGACGACATCAGCGCCGCCTCCTACGCGAACGGCGCCGATGAGGTCATCGACCTGCAGGGCAAACTCGTCGCGCCCGCGTTCGTCGACGCGCACATCCACACCGCGCAGACCGGCGCCCTGCTCACCGGCCTCGACCTCACCGGTACGGCGAACCTCGCCGCAGCCCTCGACCGCCTCGCCACCTTCGCCGCCGGCCTCGGACCGGACGCCGTCATCGACGGCTCCGGCTGGGACGAGACGAAGTGGCCCGAGCACCGCCCGCCGACCTCCGAAGAACTGGACCGCGCCGCCGGCGGCCGGCGCGTCTACCTCTCGAGAGTCGACGGCCACTCCGGCGTCATCTCGTCCTCCCTCGCCGCAGCGGTTCCGAACCTGAAGAACCAGGCCGGCTACGACGCCACCGGCCGGGTGGAACGCGACGCCCATCACGACGTCCGCGACGCCTTGAGCGAGCTGGTCGGTCCCGAGCAACGCCTCGCCGATTCGCGCGCAGCAGTCAAGGCAATGGCCGAGCGCGGCGTCGGCGCCTTCCACGAGATGGCCGCCCCGCACATCGGCCCTCTGTGGGAGCTGCCGCTCGTCCGCCAGGCCGCAGGCGAATTGGGGCTCTCGGCAACCTTGTACTGGGGCGAGCCCGGCGTCTTCGACAACGTCACCACGTACGGCCTGGCCGGTTTGGCGGGCGACCTCAACGCCGACGGCGCCCTCGGCTCGCGCACGGCCGCGCTGCGTGCGCCGTACGAGGACCTGGCCGATCATCGCGGCCACGCCTATCTCACCGCCGAGCAGATCGCCGAGCACGTGATCGCCTGCACCGAGAAGAACATCCAGGCAGGCTTCCACTGCATCGGCGACCTGGCGCTCGACAACATCGCGCGCGGCTTCGAGTTGGCTGCCGAGAAGGTCGGCGTCCAGGCACTCGTGGCCGCACGGCACCGGCTCGAACACGTCGAGATGGTCGACGACGCGGCCATCGCCACCCTCGCCCGCTGCGGAGTCGTCGCCAGCGTCCAGCCGATGTTCGATCGCCTCTGGGGCGGACCGAGCGACATGTACGCCGAACGCGTGGGCGACCGTTGGTCGGGCATGAACCCATTCGGTTCGCTGGCCCGCTCGGGCGTAGTACTGGCGTTCGGATCCGACTCGCCCGTGACCGAGGTCGGCCCCTGGGAAGCGGTGCGGGCAGCCGCCTTCCACCACGAGCCCGGCCAGCGAATCACCGTCCGAGCCGCCTTCGCCGCTCACACCCGAGGTGGCTGGCGAGCGGCGGGCATCGACGACGCCGGCGTACTCGCACCGGGAACCGCAGCGACCTATGCGGTCTGGGAGAGCGACGCCGACCTGGTCGTGCAGACCCCGGACGACCGGGTTGCCGCGTGGTCGACCGACCCGCGCGCCGGCGTACCGGTTCTGCCGGACTTGAGTGATGAGGCACCCGTACCGACCTGCCGGCGGACCGTAGTAGGCGGTCGTGTCGTGTATGAATCCGAAGGATGGTCATCGTGACCCGTGCAGTGAAGAAGCTCGACCTCGACCCGGTCACCGTGCGCAAAGCACGGAGCCTGGCCCGCAAGGCCGGGCGGCCGATCGTCAACATCGCCAAGCAGCACACGACGGTCTCCGTCGAGCGAGCCGTACTACGCCTGGCCGGCCTGGCCGGAGCCGACACCGAGGGCATCCCGTGGGTGAACCGGCTCGCCGACACTGTCCGGGCCGACGTCGGCCTGGAGCATGGACTCGCGTTGCCGGTCTGGGACGCGTTGCTCCGCGGCGAGGCGGAGGACCTGTCCGTCCTGGCGCAGAAGGCTGCATCCGGGTCGGTGACCTTCCGGTTGCCCGAGGGACGCGACGCCGTACGAGCGCGTGCCGCATCGCGGAAGGCAGCGGCCGCGGGGCTCAGGCTGGTCGACGGGCGGCGGCGTGAGCGCGACCGGTTGATCAAGAAGCACGGCGACCCGGAGCAGCGGCCCTGGATCTACCTGATCGTCGCCACCGGCGACATCTACGAGGACATCCCGCAGGCACAGGCGGCCGCCCGGGCCGGCGCGGACATCATCGCGGTCATCCGCTCGACCGGACAGTCCCTGCTCGACTACGTCCCTGAAGGTGCGACCCGCGAGGGCTTCGCCGGTACGTATGCGACGCAGGAGAACTTCCGCCTGATGCGGGCGGCGCTGGACGAGTCGTCGAGAGAGCTCGGACGCTACATCCGGCTGACCAACTACGCGTCCGGCCTGTGCATGCCGGAGATCGCGACGCTGGCCGGTCTGCAGCGGCTGGACATGATGCTGAACGACTCGATGTACGGCATCCTCTTCCGCGACATCAACCCGATCCGCACCTTCGTGGACCAGCGGTTCAGCCGCCAGATCCACGCCCGCGCAGGGATCATCATCAACACCGGCGAGGACAACTACCTGACCACCGCCGACGCGGTCGACGCCGCGCACACCGTGACGGTGTCGCAGCTGCTGAACGAGTACTTCGCCAAGGAGGCAGGTCTCGAGGACTGGCAGCTCGGGCTCGGCCACGCCTTCGAGATCACGCCCGAGATCCCGGACTCCTTCCGCCTCGAGCTCGCACACGCGATGCTCGCCCGGCAACTGTTCCCGGACGCGCCGCTGAAGTGGATGCCGCCGACCCGGCATATGACCGGCGACGTCTTCCGCGGCTACCTGCTGGACGGCTTCTTCAACCTGGTCGGCGCGATGACCGGCCAGGGCATCCTGCTGGTCGGCATGATGACCGAGGCCGTCGTCACTCCGTGGATCTCCGACCGCGACCTCGCCCTGCAGAACGTCCGCTACGTCTTGGGTGCCGCAGGCAACCTTCACGAGGACTTCCACCCGTCCCCGAACGGCTTCATCGCTCAACGCGCGCGCCAGGTCCTGGGGGAGTCGGTCGAACTGCTGGAACGGATCGTCGACGACGGGCTGCTGAACGCGATCGGCGACGGCACCTTCGGCCTGATGAAGCGCCCGCAGGACGCCGGCCGCGGCCTCGACGGCGTCGCCCGCCGGTCGAGCGAGTACTACAACCCAGCGATCGAGCTCCTCGAGGAGGCACAGTGAGCATCATCCGGCCGTACGGAGACACCACCGGGGACGGGATGGTGCAGATGTCGTTCACGCTGCCGATCCCGCACGACAAGCGCGCCGAGGGCGCGGCGATCCAGCTCGCCAACAAGATGGGGATGGATCCCGCGCTGGTCGTGCACGCCAAGCCGATGGGTCCGGACTTCACCTTCTTCGTCGTGTACGGGCCGGTGAACCATCTGGTCGACACCGACAAGGTCGAGGTGATCGAGCGCGACTACCCGCTGCTGACGCCGAAGGACGCGAACCTGGCGATCCGCAAGGGCCTGCGCCGCCGGCTGACCGTCGTGGGCGCCTGCATCGGCACCGACGCGCACACCGTCGGCATCGACGCGATCATGAACATCAAGGGGTTCGCGGGGGAGAAGGGCCTGGAGTACTACCGGGAGCTGAAGGTGGTCAACCTCGGTGCCCAGGTCGCCGTACCGGAGCTGGTCCGTCGCGCCAAGGCGGAGAAGGCCGACGCGATCCTGGTCTCGCAGGTCGTCACCCAGCGGGAGGCGCACGTGCTCAACACCAAGGAGATGTCGGCCGCCTTCCGCGAGGCGTACGCCGAGGACGCCCGGCCCGTATTGGTTGCCGGTGGCCCCCGTTTCACCGAGGCGATGGCGCCGGAGCTCGGCGTCGACCGGGTCTTCGGCCGCGGTACCACTCCTGGCGAGGTCGCCAGCTATCTCGTCGATGCGCTCGTCACCCGTCGCAAGCACGCAACCGTTCGGAGAAGTGCATGACCAAGGCAACTATCGGCCTGACCGCAGTCCACCGTCGCTACGTGCCGTACAGCCATGCGCACTATGCGGGCAACCTGGTGGACGGCGCCTATGTCCTCGGCCTGTTCGGCGACGTCGCGACCGAGGTGTGCATCCAGGCCGACGGAGATGAAGGACTTTTCGCTTCCTACTCGGACGTGCAGTTCCTGCAGCCGTTGCGGGCCGGCGACGTTGTGGAGGTGAAGGCAACGATCTCCCGGGTCGGCAACCGCAGCCGCGAGCTGGAGTTCGTCGCCACCGTGGTGTGCCGTGGCCGCACGGATCTGTCGGAGTCGGCGGCCGAAGTACTGGCCGAACCGCTTGTGATCACACGCGCAACCGGGACCGTCGTCGTACCGGTCGCGTGACGATTAGTTGCCCTGGGTAACGATCACGTGGAGTGCTGAGACGGCTCTGTAACGTGACATCGGTGGCGGCTGCTCGTTTGTCCTGTCAGGGCAGCCAAATGTGTTACAACGACTTCAAGTCAGCGCCGGAAAGGTTGACACATCGGCGGCGAACGAGCATCGTTTTGGGAGTCGTCACCACCCGTTTTTTCAACGGTTCAAAGAAGTTCGGCCACCGGATGATCCCGCGACGCTGACCAGGCCAGTGCCAGGCTTGAGTCGACGGGGGCTGAGATCGCTGGTGGTTAGCCCCCCGCGGGGCAGAGGTGGAAGAGGCTCGGCGCCCAGTAGACAACAACCGGGTGGCTCGCATCCAGCGGGTCGACGGTTGGTCCGAAGGAGCGCCGAGCCTCTTTCCTTTTCCTCCCCATTCCGGCCCGCGACGGTCTCGGATCGGCCTGCGTACCTGTCCCGGCTACTGACCGGATATATCTGCGCCCACCGGACGTTGTACGGTCGTCCGACCGGTGGCAGCCGGATGGTGAGGCGAAGGGGCGTGGTTGTGGAGCGGCTGAGGGCATTGGTGCGCATCTTGCCGAGGGTGGCCGTCGCGGTCGGCGCGGGCGCGCTGCTCGGGCTGGCCTATCAGCCGCACGATCATCCGTGGCTGGCGATCGCCGCCGTCCCGCTACTGCTCGCGATGCTCAACGGCGTCTCGATGAAGGGCGGCTTCCTGGTGGGCGCCGGCTTCGGCATCACGTACTACGCCGTACTGGTGCCGTGGCTGACCGTGATCGGTGGCGACGCCGCGATCGCGCTGGCCATCCTCGAAGGACTCTTCTACGGAGTCTTCGGGGCGCTCGCGAGCCAGACGCTGAAGCACAAGCTCTGGATCCTCTGGGTGCCGAGCCTGTGGGTCGCCACCGAGTATGCGACCGGCTCCGTCCCGTTCGGCGGCTTCCCGTGGGGCCGGCTGGCCTGGGCCTTCGCCGACTCCCCACTGGGCAGGCTCGCCTCCCTGGTCGGGATCGCCGGCCTGAGCTTCGTCATCGCCTTGCTGGGCGTTCTCGTGTACGCCGTACTCCGTCGCCGCAGCGCCCTGAGCCTGCGCGCCGTCAGCCTCGTCGCCGGGATCGCCATCGTCGGCCTCAGCGGGCTCGTCACGCTCTCGACCGAGGGCAACGGCAAGACCGTCACCGCCGCGATGATCCAGGGCAACGTGCCGGGCAAGGGACTGGAGTTCCTCGGCCGGGCCAGGACCGTCACCAAGAACCACATGAACGCGACCCTCGACCTGGAGAAGCAGGTGGAGGCCGGCTCGCAGGTCAAGCCCGACCTGGTGATCTGGCCGGAGAACTCGACCGACATCGATCCGTACAAGGACTTCGAGACCAAGCAGGACATCGAGGCGGCCGTGCAAGCGGTCAAGGTGCCGATCCTGGTCGGCGCGGTGACCGAGGGCCCCGGCCCGAACGAGCGCCAGACCACCGGCATCGTCTGGGACCCGGCGACCGGACCGGGTCAGCGGTACGCGAAGCGCCACCCGGTGCCGTTCGGTGAGTACATCCCGTTCCGCGACCAGCTGCTGCCCTACATCAAGCGGCTCGAGATGATCGGCCGGCAGACCATCCCCGGCGTCGGTCCCGGGCTGATGCCGATCAAGGGCGTCATGTACGGCGACCTGATCTGCTTCGAGCTCGCCTACGACAACGTGGTGTCGGACGTGGCCAAGGGCGGCGCGCAGATCCTGATCGTGCAGACCAACAACGCGACCTACGGCGACACCGGGCAGCCGGAGCAGCAGTTCGCGATCACCCGGATGCGCGCGATCGAGACCGGCCGGACCGTGCTGATCGCCTCGACCAGCGGCATCTCGGGCGTGATCAACCCCGACGGCAAGGTCGAGCACAAGTCGGGTCAGTTCGTCCCGGACGTGTACGTGGCGAAGGTTCCGGTCCGCGACCAGAAGACGCTGGCCACCACGCTGGGCGGCTGGCCGCAGTGGATCTTGACCGGCCTGGGCATCCTTGGAGCAGTACTGGCGTTGCTGGCCCGGCGCAAGCCACGCACCGAGGACCCCGGCAACCCGCCCACCACGACCCCAGACCGTGAGACTGTTCCCGTCTAAGTGCCGAGAGGTTCAGTAAGAAGGTGTTGAGGATGCCCTGGTTCGTCGCAATCGCATTGCTGGTCGTTCCGGTGGCGGAGATCTACGTGATCATCCAGGTCGGCCAGGCCATCGGTGGCTGGCCCACGGTCGCGCTGCTGCTGTTCGAGAGCGCGCTCGGTGCCTGGCTGATCAAGCGGGAGGGCCGGCGGGCGTGGAAGGCGCTGCAGCAGGCCACCGAGACGGCGCGGATGCCCACCCGCGAGCTCGCCGACGCGGCGCTCGTTCTGGTCGGCGGCACGCTGCTGCTGACGCCGGGCTTCATCACCGACATCTTCGGGTTCTTCTTCGTGCTGCCGTTCACCCGGCCGCTGGCGCGCAAGGCGCTGGCCGCGTTCCTGAGTCGCCGGATTGCCGCCCAGTTGGGCGGCAATCCGATCACCGGCTTCATGCCCGGTACGTTCCGGCCGCCCACTGCTGAGGACGCCGACCGGGCGCACCGTCAGCGGGAGGCCCGCGACGACGTCGTACAGGGTGAGGTCATTCAGGGCGAGGTCGTCGACCCCGAACGGCCACAGGACACCAAGTAGGTCAGTCCGCCGGGTCGACGGCGACACCGGTCGGCGACTCGACCACCGAGTCGGGCGTCGGAGTGTCGTCGGTTCCAGGGGCTGTCGCGCGGCGGATGCCGATCGCGCCGATGACCGTGGCGACCACCTCGATCAGCGTCATCCAGATCCAGACCCGCTGGCCGATGTGCTCGAACAGCAGCACACCGAGCACCGGGCCGACGGTCGCGCCGAGGCCGAACATGGTCTGCATCGCGCCGATGTACCGGCCGCGCAGATGCGGCGGCGCGATCATGCCCGGATAGGCGAACATCGTCGGCACACCGACGATCTCCGACAGCGTCCAGAACAGCGTGCCCAGGATCAGGAACACCGGCAGCATGTCGATCGCGTACATCGCATAGCCCAGCGCCACCAGCGTGAATCCCGTCAGCTGCACCACCCGGATCGGCCAGCCCTGGACGAACTTGGTCGCGATCATCTGGCAGGTCGCGCAGATGATCGCGTTCATCGTGATCAGCGCGCCGTACCACCAGATGCTCTGCCCGGCCGCCTTGATCGCGAGCGGCAGGGCCGCCGTGTACTGGACGTAGACGACTGCCTGGAGGAAGAACGCGACCATGAACAGCGAGTACCGGTAGTCGCGAAGGACGTCGACGTAGCGGCCGCGGATCGGCGGGTCGGCTTCCTCCGCCTTCGCCTTGGCCGCTGCTGCGGCAGCGCTGCGATCCGGTTTCGGCAGCGCGACGAGCGCGATCACGCCGAAGGTGAGGACGGCCAGCGCCTCGGCCCAGAAGAGCAGGTTGTACGAGATCTCGGCCAGCGCGACACCGATCAGCGGCGCGACCGTCGTACCGAGGTTCACGCACAGCATGTACATCGCGGTGACCATCACCAGCTTGTCCGGCGGGGTCAGCTGCGTGATCATCGACTGCGCCGCCGGGCGGTAGAACTGACCGACCGCACTGACCAGCAGGACGGCCAGCAGGATCAGCGGGTAGTACTTGATGTAGATCAGCGAGGCGATCAGCACCGCGGATCCCATCATCGAGATCACCGTCGCCGAGCGCGGGCTGAGCCGGTCGCTGAGCCAGCCGCCGATCGCGGTGCCGAGCACCGCGCCCGCGCCGTAGACACCGAGCGCCCAGCCGGCCTGGCTGCCCGAGAACCCGCGATGGGTCAGGAACAGGACCAGGAAGATCTGCAAGAACGAGGCGAGCTTGCTGACGAACACACCGGCCAGCAGCGCCTTGGCCTCGCGTGGAGTCTGCCGCCAGGTCTCGAACACCCCCGGTCGGGCCTTCGTCCCCGTCTCGTCCGCTACCTCACCGCTCATCGGCGATTCACCTTTCTGTTCCCCCACACCCAGCGACTGGCGCTGCTCTGGTTACTGAGGGCGCGGCGGGGCCCCGCTGATACAGATCCGGCGGACTGCCCGTTCAGGCAGGGCCGAACGGCCCGCGCCCGCGTGTATCAGAACTGGCCGGTCTCGCGCCTCTTCAAGTCTGAAGGCGTTGCGGAGCGGGGGTGCCTGGAGCCCGCGCGTCCACCTAGGAGGGGAACCCGGATATGCCAGAAGAGGTAACTCAAACGATTGAAGAGCTGGGCGAGGATTTTGTCCAGAGGCAAGCGCACTATCTTCGCCGGTTCCGCGGCGAGGGCCCGGTGCACGAGGTGATCTTCCCGCACGGTGCGAAGGTCTGGCTGGTGACGCGGTACGCCGACTGCAAGATGCTGGCGCTGGATCCGCGGGTCGGCAAGGACGGCCGCCGGCTGAACGAGATGTATGCCAAGCACTCCACGCTGAGCTCGCCGATGCACTCGACCAGGGACGAGGACGAGGAGGCCGAGCCCGGCTTCGACGACGAACTCGCCGCGCACGTCCTGAACAGCGACCCGCCGAACCACACCCGGCTGCGCAAGCTCGCCATCAAGGCGGTGACGCCGGCCCGCCAGGAGGCGTTGCGCCCGAAGGTCGAGGTCGCCGTCGAGCGGCTGCTGGACAAGCTCGAGGAAGCGCCGGTGGTCGACCTGCTGGCCGAGTTCGCCTGGCCGCTGCCGCTGGGCACGATCTGCGACCTGTTCGCGATGCCGGAAGAGGACCGGGAGAACTTCCGCAAGTGGTCGGGCACGCTGACCGGTGCCGGTCAGGACCCCGAAGAGGTCGCGTCCGCGTCCAAGAACATGACCGAGTACGCGAACTCGCTGATCGACGCCCGCCGGGAGAGTCCCGGTGACGACATGATCAGCGAGATGCTCAAGATGGACATCGACGGCGACCAGCTCACCCAGAGCGAGATGGTCGGGATGATCTTCATCGTCGTGACCGCGGGCCACGTCACCACGGTCCACTCGATCGGCAACGGCGTCTTCAACCTGCTCACCCACCCCGAGGAGCTGGAGAAGCTGCGCAACGATCCGTCGCTGATCCCGGCGGCGGTCGACGAGCTGATGCGGTACGACCCGGCCGCCTCGGTCGGCACCTTCCGGTTCACCAAGGCCGAGATCGAGGTCGGCGGCGTGGTGATCCCGAAGGACCAGATCCTGGCTCTGTCCTGGGGATCGGCGAACCGGGACGAGACCAAGTTCGAGGACCCGGACCGGCTCGACGTCACCCGCTGCCCGCAGGGCACCTTCTCCTTCGGGCACGGCGTGCACTACTGCATCGGCATCCCGATGGCCAAGATGCAGATCGAGATCGCGCTGGAGCGGCTGCTGGCCCGCTACCCGCACCTGCGGCTCGCAGTACCGGCCGACGACGTGCGGTGGACGAGCAGCGCCCTGCTGCACGGTCTGGCCGGACTACCTGTCTCGGTACTCCCACCCGACTGACCTGCACGGGGGCCGGCGCTACGCTGCAGCGCCGGCCCCACCACCACTAGGGCGTGAGTTCGGCGATCCGGCTGAACGAGGCCTGCGCTCCGGTGACCTCGACGCGGACCTTGGCGGTACTGACCGGCGCCGCGAACGGGACCCAGCGGGCGACTGCCGTGTTCCCGGTGACAGTTGCCTGGGTCAACCATTGCGTGCCGTCCCAGGTCTGCACGCTGAAGTCTGTCGGCACGCCGTCGGGATGCGACGTCAGCCCCACACCGCGCAGCTCCACCGCGGTCGGTGAGCTGACCGTGAGGCTGTCCGGGTAGGCGTTTGCGGTGTCGTCGTTCCAGAACGTCGCTGGATCGCCGTCGAGCGCGTTGGACGCGAGATAGGTCCGCGTCCTGCCGTCGACGTCGTTGGGGGCATGCTCACTCGACGCGACCGCGGTCGTGCCGGATGGCCAGCTCCCGAACACCAGCACCTCCACCGTGGTCGTGGCCCGGGTGCCGTCGGGCGCCGTGACCGTCACCGTCACCGGGTACTTTCCGCCGGGAACACCTGCCGGTACGGCGAAGTGCAGCGTCGCGAGGGTGGCCGTTTGGCTGGGGGACAGGGGAATCGTCGGTGCCTGGACGGTCCAGCCCGCCGGCGCGTCGGTGGAGATTCGTGCCGTACCGCCGCCGGTCGAGCGTCCTTCGACGAGCAGGCTGACGTCGCCGCTGTGCCCGGCGACGATGGGCGCCGGGTTCCCGCCGGAGGTGACCGTGAGGGCGGTGATCGTCGTGTCCGGTGCTGTGACGGTGAAGGTGTAGTCGCCTGAGCCCGCGGTGAGGCGCAGCGACTTCTCGGTGGCGGAGCCGACGGTCAGTCCGGCCACCGGATCGGCCGGATGTCCAGCGGACCAGAGGGTTTGGTTGCCCTCGCGGACTGTCGAGGCAGAGCCACCGAGCAGTGGCAGCTCGATTGTCGCCGTGCTGCCTACCGGGACGACGGCGTGGTACGTGAGGGTGCTGCCCGAGCGCTGCCAGGAGCTCTCCACCGGTCCGCGCACAGTCTGCTGAGCCGACGTCACGTGGGTGAGGTCACCGACCACGCTCGGCGCGAGGGTGAACGTCCGCCACCCGGGGGTGCCGGGCTGGATGCCCGCCAGTTGCTCGTAGTACCACTGGCCGATCGATCCGGCCAGGCCGATGTGGTCCTTGGACGAGGTGCCGTTGGCGGCTGAGGAGTTCACCCAGCTCTCCCAGATCGTGCCGGGACCGTTCTTCACCATGTAGCCGAAGCTCGGGAAGTCGACGCGTTCGGAGACAGCCAGGGCGACGTCGTTGCGGTCGTACTTGCCGAGCGCCTGGTAGACGTACTTCGTGCCGACGAAGCCGGTGGTGACGTGGTTGCCGTGGCCGGCCAGATCAGCGAGCAGCCGATCCAGGACCGCCTGCTCGTGCCCGGCCGGGACGATCCCGAGAGCCAGCGGCATCGCGTAGGCCAGTTGGGTGTTCGGGGCGTACTTGTTCGTCGCGGCATCGAAGTACTCGGCGGTGAAACCGGTCCGGATCGCCTCGGCCAGCTGCCGGTACTTCGCCGCGTCGGCCGGGTTGCCCAGGACCTCGGCGATGTCCCCCAGGATGCGGCTGTCGATCAGGTAGAACAGCGTCTGGAAGTAGACGTGCGGAGTGCTCACGGTCGACAGCCAGTCGTCGCCCCACGAGCCGGGAGCGTTCGTGACGATGTGCCGGTCGTTGCTGATCGTGCCGAGATAGTCGACCCAGCCTTTGAGATGCGTGTAGTTGTCCCGGAGCACACTGGCGTCGCCGTACTGCGTGTAGCTGTCCCAGACGACCTGTGGATACGCGGAGCCCCACGCCGGGTCGGTGAACCACCGGCCGGGCCCTTCACCCTGATCGGGTGCCACCGAAGGCACGCTGCCATCGGGGTTGATGCTCGTCCTGATGTCGCCGAACCACTTGGCGTAGAACGACTGCAGGTCGAGATTCGCCATCGCCTCGGCGGCGGTGTCGCCGGCATCGCCGAGCCAGCCGTGCTTCTCGCGCGTCGGGCAGTCCAGTGGCATGCCCTGGAGGTTGTTGAGCTGGGTCCGGACCAGGGCGTTCTGGATCTGGTTGAGCAGCGGGTTCGACGTACTGAACGAGCCGGTCGTGGCGACGTCGTTGTGGATCACCTGGGCGAGAACATCGGCCTTGGTGCCCGCCGGGAGCCCGGACACTTCGGCGTACCGGAACCCGGCGTAGTTGAACCGGGGCATCCAGGTCTGGCTGCCGGAGCCGTCGAACGTGTAGTCGTCGATCTGGCGGCCGGTCTCGGCGGGGGAGAAGCTGATGTTCGCCGTGCTCACCCGGCCGCTCGCGTCGAGCAGTTCGCCCTTGGTGATGGTGACCTTCGTGCCGGCCGGGGCCTCCGCGCGCAGCGTCACCTGACCCGAGTAGTTCTGACCGAAGTCGTAGACCTGAACGCCGGTGGCCGGACTGGTGATCTTCTTCGGTCCGACGGTGCTGACGATCCGGGTCGGTGGAGTGGAGTCCGCCTCGAGCGCGGTCAGGGCCCAGGACAGCTCGGGCTGCGGCGCGAAGACGCCGAGCTCCGCCAGCCGGAAGGTACAACTCGTGTCGCGACACGCCAGCTTGGTCGCGGTGACCCGCAGATAGCGCCCGCTGCCAGGCGCGCTGATCGAGACCGGAGCCGTCCCCGGATTCGGCTGGTCGCTCTCGGTGCGGTCGGCAACAGTCGTCGCCGTCGCGAAGGCGGGATCATCACTGACCTCGACCCGGTACCGGACCGGGAAGCCCGCGCCGGGGAAGTCGCCGGCCGGGTCGTTGGTCGGCCTCGCCGGATACAGCGTGACACCGGCGATCGGCTGGCTGCTGCCGAGATCCACCTGCACCCACTTGGTCGTGTCCGGAGTGGCCGCGACCGCGGAGTGGAAGCCCTGGCTGGCGGTGACGGAGGTGGTGATGCCGTCCACGAGATTCGCCCGCGACCAGCCGCAGCACGCGGTCTCATCCGACGCGGTCACCGGCTGGCGCAAGGCGAGACTGACTGGGCCGGAGACCGGGGAGTACACCGGTACGAGAGCCCACGAGCTGTCGTCGTACGCCGCGCTGTCCCAGCCCTTCGGCAGTTTGCGGGCGTCCCAGCTCTCGCCGTAGTAGAAGTCGTCCCGGGTGACCGGCCCGGCGGCACTGCGCCACGCCGCGTCGCCGGCGACCGTCATCCGGGTGCCGTCGGTGAAGGTCACCGAGAGCTGCGCCACGAACGTCGGCTGACCGCTGTGCTGGCCGGTGCCCAGCATGACGGCCAGCGCGTTGCGGCCCTGGTGAAGGTGGTTGGTCACGTCGAAGGCGCGATAGGTGACCCGCTTCGCGTAGTCGGTGACGGAGGAGTCGAGCAGTTGCTTCGGCTCGACCAGGGAACCGTTGAGGTGCGGCTCGACCAGCCCCTGCGCACCGACGTACAGGCGTGCGCGGGCGATCGGCTTGGGCAGGTCGAACGACCGGCGGACCAGGGAGCCGGAGGGCGCCTGCAACCAGGACGCCGTCCAGTCCGGTGCTGTCATCGGACCGACATCGAAGGTGCTGACGGGCGACCAGGACGAAGCCTGTCCCTCGCGGTTCCAGGTGCGCACGACCCACTCGTAGGTGTGGTCAGCCTCGAGCGCAGGGCCTGCGTAGACGACGCCGGTCGATTCGTCCGAGGCGACCCGCCCTGAGTCCCAGACCAGGGGACGGGCGCTGCCGCGGTCACTCGGTACGCCGGACAGCCTGACCTGATAGCCGGATTGAACCTGGCCCCGGCCGGAGTCGTTGACGACCCACGAGAGCGTCGGGTGTTCCGTGCCGACCAGTACATCAGCCGATTGCCCTGCCACTCTCAGGCCCGAAGGTGGCAGCGCCGTTGAGCCGTCGACGGCCTGGGCCGGCAGTGCTGCCGCCCCTGCCAGCAGCAGAACCCACGCGCAGACCGCCGCGATCGCCTTGCCGTTCATGATCGTCCTCCGTCACCTGATCCACCGGATCCTGAATCGTTTCAGCGAAACGTAGGCGCAGGCGGGAGGCGCGGACAAGACACCGCTCCCGACTGACCGGATGCGGCCAGGCATGACGAACGGGCCGTCACCACCGATGTGGTGACGGCCCGTTCGGCGTTCCTGAACTGACGCTGTGTCAGGCGGTGCGCTTGGTCGAGGCGCGGGGGGCGCGGTGCAGGTGCGCCGGGCCGATCTCGCCGGACCGGAGCAACGCGACGCGCTCGGCGAGCAGCTCCTCCAGTTCGGAGATGCTGCGACGCTCGCGCAGCATGTCCCAGTGCGTCCGGGCCGGCTTCTCCTGCTTCGGCTCCGGCTTCTCACCGGTCGAACGGGCGGCCTCGCTGCCGCAGTGCGGGCACTCCCAGATCGCCGGCACCTCGGCGTCGTGCGCCATGGTTACCTCGACCACGTGCCCGCGGGGGCAGTCGTAAGTGATCATCTGACGCGGCGCGAACTCGACGCCGCGGTCATCCTCGAAGCTGACCCCACCCAGCCCCGAACCACGCAGAACGCGATTAGACATGTCAAACCTCCGAGATTCGTCATCCGAGACAACGGTCGGCCGACCCGGATCATTCCCATTTTGGCATGCCCGAGCTCCAGGTACGCACCTGACAGCACCGTCATCACGCCCTGTCATCAGGTGTTCACGAATCACTGTGTGTCGCAGACCACAGTGATCGCGCCGCCTGATCTTCACAGCCAGTTGCCAGGAAGGCCCGATCCATTCCTCAGTTACGGGCCCTAGCGTCTGCGTCCGTGACCAAAGCCAGTCTCCTCCCACGGCACAAACTCCGTGGTCTCAGCATGCTGAACGTCGCCCTGGTGGCCATCGTTCTGGCCATTGCAACAGCCGCCTACCTGCTTTTCTTCCGCGGCGAGCCGGAAGCGGCCGGTACCACCCGCCCGACGGTGACCGTCGCGCGCGGCGACGTGACCGCGGGGGTCAGTTCGAGCGGGACCCTGCAGAGTTCCCAGACGGCGTCCCCGCAGTTCGCCACCTCGGGGACGGTGACAGCCGTCCTGGTGAAGGTGGGCCAGGTGGTGGCCAAGGGCGCGGCGATCGCGCGGATCGATCCGGCGGCCGCGGAGCGCGAAGTACGGATCGCCGAGCAGAACCAGATCGCGGCGGCGAACTCGGTCACCGCCGCCCAGGAGACGCTGGACGACGCCGAGGACGCCAAGCAAGCAGCTGACGAGGCAGCGGCCGAGCCGACGCCCACGCCGACCCCGGGGGAGCAGGCCCAGGCCCAGGCGCAGTCGCAGAGCCAAGGGCAGAGTCCCGAGGTCGCGGTGTCCAACGCGGAGGCGAGCCTGGCTCGGGCGAAGGCGGACAAGGAGCAGGCCGACCAGAACCTCGAGGCGGCCCAGTCCGATGTCACCAACACCACCTTGAAGGCGCCGATCGCGGGCACCATCACAGCGATCAACGGCTCGGTCGGCTCAGTGGCCGGCGGGTCGAGCGGCTCGGGTTCGACCGGCTCGACCGGAACCGGCGCGACCGGGCAGGGCTCGACCGGCGGCAGTTCGAGCACCACGACGAGCAGCGCGGCCGGTACCGGCTTCGTCGACATCTCCGACCTCAAGACGCTGCAGGTGGTCGCGTCCTTCCCCGAGGCGGACGCGGTCAAGATCAAGACCAAGCAGGCCGCCACGGTCACCCTCAACGCCGAGCCCGGCAGCACACTCACGGCGACGCTGACGTCGGTCTCGCCGACTCCCACGACGACGAACGGCGTGGTCTCGTACTCCGCGACCTTCACGCTGGCGAAGGTGCCGGCGTCGGCGCGGATCGGGCAGACCGCGAACGTGACGGTGCAGACGGCGAAGGCGACCAACGTCCTCTACGTGCCGACCACCTCGATCGTGACCAGCGGGACGACGCACACGGTGACGATGGCCAACGGAGCCGGCAGCCGTGAGGTGCAGATCGGCGTACAGGGCGGAAGCTTCACGCAGATCACGTCGGGGCTCGACGAAGGCGATCAGATCGAGCTGATCCAGGGCGCGATCGGTACGGGTGGCGCTGGTCAGGGACGGACCGGGGCCGGCGGCACGGGACAGTTCCCGGGCGGCGGTACCGGGCAGTTTCCGGGCGGCGGCACGGGGCAGTTCCCGGGTGCAGGTACGGGGGCGAACCGTGGCCGCTGATGGCCTGATCGAGATCCGGGGCGTCACCAAGACCTACGGCCTGGGTGAGACCGCTGTGCACGCGCTGCGCGGGGTGTCGCTGCGGGTGGATGCGGGCGAGTACGTCGCGGTGATGGGGTCGTCCGGGTCGGGCAAGTCGACGTTGATGAACATCCTCGGCTGTCTCGACGTACCGAGCCGGGGCGAGTACTGGCTGGACGGGACCGATGTGGCCCGGCTGTCGGAGGACCAGCAGGCGCTCGTACGGGGGCGGAAGATCGGGTTCATCTTCCAGTCGTTCAACTTGATCCCGCGGACCTCGGCGCTGGCGAATGTCGAGTTGCCGCTGACCTATGCGCACTTGAAGAAGGCCGAGCGGCGGCGGCGTGCGCGCCGGGCGCTGGAGCTGGTCGGGTTGTCGGATCGCGAAGACCATCGGCCGAATCAGCTGTCCGGTGGTCAGCAGCAGCGGGTGGCGATCGCGCGGGCACTGGCCACCGGGCCGCGGATCCTGCTCGCGGACGAGCCGACGGGCAACCTGGACGCGCACTCGACGGACGAAGTACTGGGGATGTTCGACGAGCTGAACGCGGAGGGCCGGACCGTCGTCGTGATCACTCACGAGGACGAGGTGGCGCGGCGGGCGCGGCGGCTGATCCGGGTCGCGGACGGGCGGATCGTCGCTGACGAGGTGACCGGCTGATGTCTCCTCGGGATCTGCTCGGGGCCGCTCTGCGCGGCCTCGGCGCCAACAAGCTGCGCTCGCTGCTGACCGTGCTCGGTGTCGCCATCGGCGTCGGGGCCGTCATCGTCCTGGTTGCTGTCGGCAACGGCTCGGGGAAGGCGGTGCAGGACCGGCTCGAAGCTTTGGGTACCAACCTGCTGACCGTCTCGACGACCGGGGGAGGCGGCGGCTTCGCTCGCGGCCAGGCCGGGCCGTCGGCGCAGCAGTACAGCCTGACGATGGCCGATGCCGACGCGCTGGGGGACGACCGGCTCGCTCCTGACGTGGCGGCAGTGGCTCCCGTGATGACGGCTACGGGTGGGACGGCGACCAACGGCGACGTCAGCTACTCCGTCAGCCAGTTGATCGGTACGACCCCGGAGTACCTGCCTGCGACGAACACGCCGGTCGGGGTCGGCCGGGCGTTCACCGAGCAGGACGTCGACAGTTCGCAGCGGGTTGTGCTGCTGGGGCAGACGGCGGCGACCGAGTTGTTCGGGCGGGCGAACTCGGCGGTCGGGCAGACGATCAAGCTGGGCGCGGTCGAGTTCGACGTACTGGGAGTGCTGGCGGCCAAGGACGCCGCCGGGTTCACCGATCCGAACGCGACGGTGATCGTGCCGATCAGCACGCTGCGGGAGACGCAGGCGGGGTACGGCGCGCTGTCGCAGATCGTCGTCCAGGCGACCAGCAAAGAGCGGGTCGACACCGCGCAGGCCGAGGTGACGCAGTTGCTCACGGCGCGGCATCAGGTACCTGCGACGACGACATCGCCGTTCCGGATCCAGAACTCCGCGCAGATCCTGCAGACCAGCCAGGACACGGCCGCGACGTTCACCGCGCTGCTGGCCACGGTGGCGGCGATCAGCCTGATCGTCGGCGGGATCGGCGTCACCAACATCATGCTCGTCACCGTCACCGAGCGGACCCGTGAGATCGGGATCCGCAAGGCGCTCGGTGCGCGGCGGCGGACGATCCTCGGGCAGTTCCTGATCGAGGCGACGCTGCTGAGCCTGATCGGCGGGGCGGTCGGCGTGGTCGCGGCGCTGATCGTCAGCCGGTTCCAGCTGGCCGGAGTACAGCCGGTGCTGGTGCCTTCCTCGATCGCTCTCGCCTTCGGCGTCTCCGCTGCCGTCGGCCTGTTCTTCGGCAGCATGCCCGCGCACCGGGCCGCCGGTCTCCGTCCCATCGATGCACTCCGCCACGAGTAAGAAGGACCAGCCATGAGCACGCAACACCCCGATGACGAGTTCGCGCAGATCGGTACCGACGAAGAGGTCGGCGAAGCGCTGAAGCCGAAGAAGACGCTGAACTTGCCCGCGGCAACCGCCGTACTGGCCGGCGTGGTCGTCCTGGCGATCGGCCTTGCCGGTGGGGCCGGGCTGCACGCCGCCTTCGCGAAGGACTCCACGCCGGCCGCCGCTGCTGGGCCTGGTGCTGGGCGTGGTGCCGGTGGGTACGGCGGCTTCCGTGGTGGTGGCCAAGGGCAACTACCTGGCGGCGCTCCGGGGAGTGCGGCGATCGGTACGGTCGTGTCGGCCTCCAGTTCGCAGCTGGTGGTGAAGACGCAGAACGGCGACGTCACGATCAAGCTGACCGGAGACACCGCGATCACGACCACGACCCAGGGGACCGCTGCCGACCTCAAGGCCGGCCAGCAGGTCATCGTCAGCGGCGAAACCACCGACGGCACCCTCACCGCCCGCACAGTCCGAGAAGGCGAGACCGGCTTCGGCCGCAACCCCAACGCCACCCCCTCAACCCGCTGACCCGCCCCCGGTGCGAGGCTCTTGGGAGGCCCCGCACCGGGGCGCGACGCGTGCGCACGCACCTGCGGGGCGCCGCCATCACGCGCCAGCTGAACGGCGCCCTACTCGCTGGCTGATCGGAGGGCGGTGCGGGCTTGGTTGCGGAGCCAGGTGTGGGCTCGGTCTGTTTCGTAGCGTTGGTGCCAGGAGAGGTAGACGGCTGCTGGTGGGGTTTCCAGCGGTAGGGGGAGTAGGGCCAGGTCGAGGTCTTGGGCTGCTGTGGTTGCGGTTAGCTCGGGAACGGTGACGAGTAGGTCGGTTGTGCGGATGATCGCGAACGCGGCGGCTTCGGTTGCTGCTGAGGCCACGACTTGCCGGGTGAGCCCTCGTTGCGCCAGGACCTCGTCGATGGCGTTGGTGAGGTGGCCGCGGCGGGAGACGGTGACGTGTTCGGCTGCGGCGTACTGCGCGGCGGTGATCGTCTTGCGCTTGGTGAGCGGGTGATTTCGGCGTACGGCGACGACCTGCCGGATCTCGCCGACCACCAGTTCGTTGCGGATGTCGGCCGCGGGGGTGTGGTTGGCGTTGGCCTCCAGGTCGACCTCGCCGCGGCGGAGTCCGGGAGTGTCGCCGCTCGACTCCGCGATGAAGCGCAGCCGTACGCCGGGCGCCTGCTCGCGGACGGCGGTGAGGAGCTTCGGGCCGGCGACGGCGACCAGTGAGTCGTGCCAGCGCAGGGTGAAGGTGCGGTCGAGGGTGGCGAGGTCGAGCTCGCGACTCGGTGCCAGCACGCCCTGGACCTGCTGAAGCAGTTCATGGACCTGCTCGCGGACGGCGATCGCGTACGGCGTCGGCGTCATCGTGCGACCGGTGCGGACCAGAATCTGGTCCCCGGTCGTCCGCCGGATCCGGCCCAGGCTCCGGCTCATCGCGGGCGAGGTGACGTGCAGACGATCGGCGGCCGCCTGCACGCTGCCTTCTTCGAGCAGGGCGTCGAGCGCGGCGAGCAGGTTCAAATCCAGTTGCATGAGAGTAATCCTAGACGTGCATAGCATGCATTTGCGGTTAATCCACGGCCTACCTACCGTCGAGCCATGACCACTGATGAGCTTCTGGAAAACACCATCGAGGCCGTGCGATCAGCCGGCTCCGAGTTGCTCGACCGCTTCGGTCCGGTCGTCCGGTACGAGACCTTCGACCAGCTGATGACCGCGCTCGCCGCCAACGACGACGCGGCCCTCGCGATCCTGCGGCCCCGCCTGACAGAGCTTCGGCCCGACGCTCGCTGGGTGGAGGAGGAGCTCGACGGCGGAGCGTTGCCGCCCGGCGAGTGGTGGGTCGTGGATCCGGCGGAGGGCAACATCAACCACCTGCGCGGCATCCCCGAGTGGGCTGTGACTGCGACCCTCGTGCGCGACAACCAGCCGGTGCTGACCGTCGTCCACGTCCCGCTGACCGCGGACACCTACACCGCCGTCGCCGGTGCGGGCGCGTTCTGGAACGGCCAGCCGCTCCACGTGTCGCAGACCTCGAGTCTCGCCCTGAGCGTGGTCGCGACGAGCCAGGCGCGGCCGGATGAAGCCGAGGCGGTCACCCGGCGCGTCGGCGGTTCGATCACCGCGATGCTCCACGAGGCACTTGTTGTGCGTACGTCCGTACCGGCGACTTTGCACCTGGTGAACGTGGCCGCTGGTCGCACCGACGCGTTCTGGCAGTACGCCGGTGCGCGGGCTGACCTGTCGCCCGGCGCGTTGCTCGTCACCGAGGCAGGCGGGCGGATCTCCGATGCCGAAGGCAACGACTGGACGCCGGCCAGCGAGAGCTTCCTGGCCGCCGCGCCCGGCGTGCAGGCCGAAGCTGTCTCGACTCTCTCCAAGGCGGTGGCGTGATTACCAAGATCGCCGTACTGGGCAACGGCCGCGTCGGCGCCAACCTGGCCGCCGCCCTCACCAACGCCGGCCACGAAGTAACCACCGCCGACCGCACGCCCGGCGCCGCTGCCGAGGTCGCTTCTGCCGCCGAGATCATCATCAACGCCACCCCCGGCGCCGGCTCCCTAGAACGCCTGACCGCCCTCCGCGACCCTTTGCGCGGCAAGCTCCTGATCGACGTCTCCAACGCCACCGTCGACGGGCCCGACGGCCTGCCCGCCGACCTCCTCTACCCCGGCTCCAGCCTCGCCGAGCAACTCCAGCAAGCCCTCCCCGACACCCACGTCGTCAAAACCCTCAACACCATGCTCTACCCAGTGATGACCGCACCGACCATGCTCACCGCGACCCCCACGGCCTTCCTCTCAGGCGACGACCCCCAAGCCAAACAATCCGTCCGCGCCCTCCTCACAGACCTCGGCTGGCACCCCGACTGGATCACCGACCTGGGTACCATCCAAACCGCCAGAGCCCCCGAAGCCGCCATCCTCTTCGTCCCCCACGTAATCCGGGCTACCGGCTTCAAACCCTTCGCCATCTCAATCACCCACTAGCCGAAAACCCGTCGCCTGGTGGGGGTTGGGTGGTCGCGCTCTCATCGGCAGCAGTGGGTCGGATGATTGACGGGCTGGCTTGGAAAGCGCTATCTTCCGACGAAATGAGGCGCAAAAAGTACAAATCGCCTCTTCGTCGACAGGAGAAGACGGCATGGGTAAGGCGTTGACGTGGGTTGCTCTGGGGTTGGGGGCGGTGCTCGCCGTGGGTGGGTGCGGCACCAGCGGGGCAGCCGAAGTGAAGCAGGATCCGAACGCGGCGCTGGAGCTGTGGACGCGGACGACGCCGGGTGGGGACGGTGAGAAGGGGATGAAGAAGCTCGCGGCCGCGTTCGAGGCGAAGACCGGGCGGAAGGTGACGGTGACCGCGATCTTCGACGACTTCGAGACGAAGCTGTCGCAGCGGGCCGCGCAGAAGGATCTGCCGGACATCGTCATGAACGACTCGTCCCAGCTCGGCACGATGGTCAGCCAGGGGATCGTCCGCGAGGTCGATCTGAGCAAGGTGCCGGGCACCGACCAGCTGCTCGCCTCCGCGCTGGCGTCGGCCACGGCCGGCGACGGCAAGGTCTACGGCGTCCCGTACTCCGCGCAGGCGAGCGCCCTGCTGATCCGCAAGGACTGGCGGGCCAAGACCGGCCTCCCCGTGCCGAAGACCTTGGAGCAGTTCACCGCCCTGGCGAAGGCGTTCACCACCCAGGACCCGGACGGCAACGGTAAGGCCGACACTTACGGGCTGGCCGTGCCAGGGTCCACCAAGCGTGGGTACGCCTCCTGGTACTTCTCCAACTTCCTCTGGGGCGCCGGCGGCGACTTCATCACCAAGCAGCCCGACGGCCACTACAAGCCGTCGATGTCGACGCCGGAGTCGACCGCAGCGGTGAAGTGGTTCCGCGACCTCGCGTGCACCGACCGGGTCATCCAGCCGGGGGCCGCGACGATGGACACGCCCCCGACCAACGAGACGTTCGAGGCGGGCAAGACCGGCATGTACGTCGTCGGCCCGTACCTGATGCCGCGCTTCGACAAGTCGCTCGGCAAGGACAAGTACGAGGTCGTACCCGTTCCCAAGGGTGCGAAGGACTCGACCGTGCTCGCCGAGGGCGGCAGCGTCTACCTGATGGCCGGCTCGGCCAACCAAGCCGCGCAGGAAGCCTTCGCCTCCTACGTGATCTCCGCCGAGGGGCAGAAGGTCGGAATGCAGGGCGAGAAGGCGTTCAACGTGCAGCTGCCGGTCAACAAGACCGTCGACGTCACCACGGTTCGCAGTGACCCGCGCTGGAAGGTGTACGCCGACGTCTACCGCGACCACGCCCGGTACGCGCCGTCGATCCCGAACTGGACGCCGATCCGGCAGGACTCGGCCGACACCATCAACGCCCTGATCGCCGACTGCGGCCTGAACCTCGAGACCGAGATGTCGACGCTCGACGGCAAGCTGGCCGCCGCGCTCAGCAAGCAAGGCATCGCCGCATCGTGAGCGTCAAGGAAGCCGCTCCACCGCGAGCCGCGCCCAGACGACAACAGCCCAAGACACGTCCCAAGAGAAAGAACAGCCAGTGGTGGATCCCGTGGCTCTTCCTCGCTCCGGCGCTGATCCTCTTCCTGTACTTCAAGTTCATCCCGATGGCCCAGGCCGTCTCGATGTCCGTGCAGGAGGTCCGGCCGTACCTGGGCAACACCTGGGTCGGCTCGGCCAACTACCACGAGATCCTCTCGTCGGACAGCTTCCATTCGGCGCTGGGCAACACGGTGGTGCTGGCGATCGGCCAGACGTTCGGTTCGATGGTGCTCGGTTTCGGTCTGGCCCTGCTGGTGGAGGGCCAGACCCGCAAGCTCACCTTCATCCGGTCGGCGGCGTTCCTGCCGGTCGTCGTACCGATCGCCGTGGTCGCCGAGCTCTGGCGGATCATGTACCACCCCACGAGTGACGGCCTGCTCAACCAGTTGCTCGGCCTGATCGGGCTCGGTCCGTCCGGGTTCATCAACGACCCGGACACCTCGCTCGCGTCGATCGCCGTCACGGGCATCTGGCGGGGCGCGCCGTACGACATGATGATCTTCCTGGCCGGGCTGGCGGGGATCGACCGCGGTCTGTACGAGGCGGCGACGGTCGATGGCGCGTCGACGAGGCAGCGGATCCTGCATGTCACGCTGCCCGGTCTGCGGCCGGTGTTCGCGATTCTGTTCGTACTCGCTGCAGTCCGCGGGTTCCGCAGCTTCACCGAGGTCTTCCTGCTGACCAACGGCGGCCCGAACGGCTCGACCGAGGTCGTGATGACCCTGATCTACAAGCTGGGGCTGGAGCAGAACCGGCTCGGCGTGGGCTCGGCCGGCGCCGTCCTGCTGTTCGTCGCGACGCTCGTGCTGACCGTCTGCGTGCAGCTGCTCCGGAGAAGGAGGACCGTATGAGCGCCGCCACCGAGACCGCCCTCGGCCTCACCGAGAGAACCGGGCCGATCGCCAAGGCCATCAAGTTCGTCGTGTACGCCGGACTGTTCGTGATCTTCGCCGGCCCGCTGCTCGCGTTGCTGGTCAGCTCGTTCAACCACGTGTCCGACCCGACCCAGCTGAGCATCCTGCCGAAGAGCCCGACGCTGGACAACTTCCGGGTCGCGTTCGACCACGGCGTACTGCGCTATCTCGCGAACTCGTTCTTCGTCGTCGGCTTCGGACTGCTGCTCCAGGTCGCGGTCTCCGTTCTTGCGGGCTACGCCCTGGCCCGCAAGAAGTTCCGCTTCATGACGCTGGTGATGGTCGCGATCCTGGCCACGATGATGCTGCCCGAGGAGATCCTCGCGCTGCCGCTGACCCTCGTGCTGGCCGACCTGCCGCTCGTCCATCTCAACCTGATGGGCACGCTGGCCGGGATGATCGTGCCGCTCGGCGCGTGGGCGTTCTCGATCCTGGTGATGACCGAGTTCATGAAGGACGTGCCGCCCGAGCTGGAGGAGGCGGCCCGGATCGACGGGGCCGGCGAGTTCCGGATCTTCGGCCAGATCATCCTGCCGCTGTGCAAGCCGGCGCTCGGCGTGATCGGGGTGTTCGGCTTCACGATGATCTGGGACCAGTACCTGCTGCCGTTGCTGGTGGCAACCAACTCGGACGCCTACACCCTGCCGCTGGCGCTCAGGACGCTCCGGATCGACCCGGTCGTCACGCCCGGCGTGGTGATGGCGGCGTCCCTGCTGGCCCTGCTTCCATCGGTGATGGTGTTCCTCTTCTTCCAGCGTTCCTTCGCCCGCGGCCTGACCGCGGGCGCCCTGAAAGGCTGATGCACGATGTCCAAGGCGTGGTTCCGGCACGACCGGTTCGGGATGTTCATCCACTGGGGCCTGTACGCGTTGCCGGCCCGGCACGAGTGGGTCAAGAACCGCGAGCGGATGACGGATGCGCAGTACGACCGGTACTTCGAACGCTTCGACCCCGATCTGTACGACCCGCGCGAGTGGGCCCGGTCGGCTCGAGGCGCGGGGATGCGGTACGTCGTACTGACGACGAAGCACCATGACGGGTTCTGCCTGTGGGACAGCGCGCTCACGGAGTACAAGGTCACCAACACCCCGTACGGCCGGGATCTCCTGCAACCGTTCGTCGAGGCGTGCCGGGCCGAGGGGCTCAAGGTCGGGTTCTACCACTCGCTGATCGACTGGCATCACCCGTCGTTCCCGATCGACGGGGTGCACCCGCAGCGCGACGACGAGGAGGCGAAGAAGCAGCCGCGGGACATCGCGGCGTACCGGACGTATCTGCACGGTCAGGTCCGCGAGCTACTGACTGACTTCGGGCAGATCGACTACCTCTTCTTCGACTTCTCGTACGCCGGCCGCTCCGACCTGTGGTGGGGCGGCAAGGGCGCGGAGGACTGGGGCTCCGAGGAGCTGCTCGCGATGGTCCGCGAGTTGCAGCCGGACATCCTGGTCAACGACCGGACCGGACTGCCCGGCGACTTCGTGACGCCGGAGCAGTACCAGCCGGCCGGACCGATGGAGGGTCCGGACGGGCCGATCGCGTGGGAGGCGTGCCAGACGCTCAACGGGAGCTGGGGCTACGACCGGGACAACTTCGACTACAAGAGTCCCGACCTGCTCGTCCGGATGCTGATCGACGGCGTCTCGAAGGACGGCAACCTGCTGCTCAACGTCGGTCCGACCGGCCGTGGGCTGATCGATCCGATCGCCGAGGGCACACTCCAGGCGATCGGCGACTGGATGCGGCTGCACGAGCGGTCGATCCGGGGCGCCGGCGCTTCGCAGTACGCCGCTCCGCCCGACGCCCGCTACACCCAGAACGGCGACCGGCTCTACCTGCACCTGTTCAGCTGGCCCTTCAAGCACGTCCACCTGCCTGACCTGGCCGGCCAGGTCAGCTACGCGCAACTGCTCTCGGACGCGTCGGAGATCCACCTGATCGAGCCTGACCCGAGCCGGGTCGCGGAGAACACCCAGCCCGGCGCCCAGCCGCCCGGGACGCTGACTCTCCAACTCCCGGTACGCCGCCCCGAGGTCGCCGTACCGGTCATCGAACTGTTCCTCTCACCAACCGCCTCTGGAGAGAACCCATGAACCGCCGCACCTTTCTCGCCGCCGGCACCGCAGCCGGATTGGCAGGTATCTCCATGACCGGCACGTTGCCCGCCGTCGCCCACCGCCGCGATCGCCGGTACGTCCGTACGCTCGACGAATTGCGCCGCGCGCTCGCCACCGCCGTACCGGGCACCGTCATCACCGTTGCCGATGGCCACTATCCCGTACCGGCCGGGGAGCCGATCGCGATCACCGGCAAACGCGGTGCGCCGGGCGTACCGATCACGATCCGGGCCGAGTCGCCGGGCGGGGTGGTGCTGACCGGCGAGCAGAGTTTCGTGCTGACCGGGTCGTCGGACATCACGCTGAGCGGGTTCGGGTTCCGGCAGAGCACGACGCTGGACATCCCGCCGGACTGCCGGCGCATCCGGCTCACCCGCAACGACTTCCAGCTGGCCGACATCGAGGGCCTGCACTGGGTGATGGTCCGGGCCGACCACTCGACAATCGACCACAACGCGTTCCACGGCAAGACGACGCTGGGCATCTTCCTCGGCGTCGAGGGCGCCGGGACTGACGAGATGGCGACCGGGGTGCACATCTATCGCAACCACTTCAGCGACCACAGCTTCCCCGGCGACAACGGTGGTGAGCCGATCCGGCTCGGGGTCAGCCCGCGGGCGTTGTCGAAGGCGGACGCGGTGGTCGAGTTCAACCTGTTCGAGCGCGCCAACGGCGACCCCGAGGCGATCTCGGTGAAGTCGACCGGCAACATCATCCGGCACAACACGATCCGCGACAGCCTCGGCGGGATCGTACTGCGGCACGGCAACGCGAACTGGGTCGAGGGCAACTACCTGCTGTCGGGCAGGAACGGGATCCGGATCTACGGCAACGACCACTACATCGTGAACAACTACCTCGAGCGGATCGCCGGCTCGGGCATCGTGCTCGGCAGCGGGAGCGTGCGGGACCACCTGCCGGGAGAGACGCCGGCGTCGCGGCGTGGCAACGACGCTCCGGACGGTGTGCTGATCGCGCTGAACACCGTGCTGGACAGCACGACCGCCATCAGTGGCGAGAGCCATCGGACTGTCCCGCCGCTCGGTTGCATCATCACGGACAATCTGTTGGTGGCTGACAACGGGCAACACGTGAACATGCCGTTCCAGGACGGCATCAGCTGGGCGGGCAACCTTCATTGGGGCGCGGCGACGGACGGGAACGCTCCGGCGGGCAGCTTCTTCCGGGCGGATCCGAAGCTGGCGGCGGGAGTGGACGGGATCCGCCGGCTCACCGCGGGCAGCCCGGCGATCAACGCCGCGAGCCGGTCGTACCGGGATGTCGACTTCGACCTGGACGGCGACCGGCGTACCGGCCGGGTCGATGTCGGGGCCGACGAGTACTCGCGGCGGCGGCCGGTACTCCGCCCGCTCACCGCCGCCGAGGTCGGGCCGAACGCGTGATGAAGACCCAGGAGCTTGGCGTCAGCACCCGGCGGGAGGACGAGTTGATCCGGACGCATCTGGACCGGCTGCGGCTGGACCTCGTCGTCGCCGCCAGGATCACCAAGGTGCACCGCGAATGGTCGCGTCCGCTGCAGCCGGATCCGTTCTCCCGGCTGTACCTGATCCTCGAAGGCGAGGGCCGGCTGGTGGTGGGGGAGCAGGAGCTCTACCCGAAGCCGGGGGAGCTCTGCTATCTGCCGGCCGACGTACCGGTGTCGTACGAGACGATCAGCGACAACGTGTTCCGCAAGCACTGGCTGCACTTCTCCGCGCTGATCGGCGACCGGGACATCGGCGAGCTGCTGTCGTTGCCGTACATCGTGCCGAGCAAGGCGCCGGAAGAGGCTGCGACGCTCTTCGAGCAGGTCGGTGCGGCTGACCGCGATCCGCCGAGTCTGGCGACGCCGTTGCGGCTGCGGTCCGCGTTGACCGCCCTGTTCGCGCACTACCTGGACAGTGCGCCGGCTGGATCTGTGCGGCTGGCGCAGCAGCAGACCGAGGAGACCAGCGTCGTCCAGTACATCCAGCAGAACCTCGGTACTGCGTTGTCGGTCGAGGAACTGGCCGCGCACTTCGGGCAGGATCTGGCGACCTTCGTGCGGCGCTTTCGCACGGAGTTCGGGTTGTCGCCGAAGCAGTACATCAAGCGTGTCCGGATCGAGTGGGCGCAGCGTGAGCTCGCCTCGACGACCCGGCCGATGGAGGAGATCGCGGCCGAGGTCGGGATGGACCAGTCGTACTTCTCCAAAGTGTTCCGTCAAGTCAGCTCGGTGACGCCGAGCGAATACCGCAAGCTGTACCGCCCCAACGGTTGAGGAGACTTGCCATGGATCGTCGTGCGTTCTTAGTCGGCGGGATCGCTGTCGCAGCGATCGCCGCTGTAGAGCTCCAAAGGCCCAGATCGGTCGCCGCTCAGACGACCGCTCTGGTCACCTCCCTGTCCCAGCTCCAGTCCGCCATCAACTCCGCCACCGCCGGTACGACGATCACGCTGGCCAACGGCTCGTACGCGGTGAACTCGGCGATCACGATCAGCGGGCGGAACGGGACCAGCGCCGCGCCGATCGTCATCCAGGCCGAGACACGGGGCGGGGTGACGCTGACCGGGTCACAGACCTTCGTGTTCTCGAACTCGTCCTACGTCACGATCAGCGGCTTCAACTTCCGGCAGAGCGTCACGCTGGACCTGGCCGCCAACTCGTCGCGGCTGCGGCTGACGCGCAACGACTTCCAGCTCGCCTCTTCGGTCAGCCACTCTGTCGTTGTCCGGGGCAACGATGTGAAGGTCGACCGGAACGTGTTCCACGACAAGTCGACGGCCGGCTGCTACCTGGTGGTCGACGGCCCGTCGGGTGACGACGTGATCGCGCAGCGGACGTACATCCTGCGCAACCACTTCCGGGACCACTCGTTCACCGGCGACAACGGCGGGGAGCCGATCCGGCTCGGCGTCAGCAGCCGGGCGCTGGCCGACGCCGACGCGACGGTCGAGTACAACCTGTTCGAGCGGGTGAACGGCGACCCCGAGGCGATCTCGGTGAAGTCGTCGGGCAGCACGATCCGGTACAACACGGTGCGCTCGTCGGCCGGCGGCATCGTGCTGCGGCACGGCAACAACAACCGGGTGGAGAGCAACTATCTGCTGTCCGGTGAGAACGGCATCCGGATCTACGGCAACGACCACCTCATCATCAACAACTACGTAGGCGATGTCGCCAGCGCCGGCATCATCTTGGGCAGCGGCTCGGAACGCGACCACACCCCTGGTGAGTCCGACACCTCCCGCAAGGGCAACGACGCTCCGGACCGGGTGACGATCACTCTCAACACGCTGCGCAACAACAACGGCGCGATCGCCGGCGAATCCCAACGCACGATCCCCCCGCTCGCCTGCAAAATCACCGACAACCTCCTGGTCGGCGCCAGCGGTTCCCTGACCGATATGCCCTACCAGCAAGGCATCACCTGGTCCGGCAACATCCTCTGGGGCGCGGCACCCAACGGCAACATCCCCACCTCCGGTTTCACCCGAGCCGACCCCAAGCTCACCGCCGGCACCGACGGCATCTACCGCCTGGGCTCCGGCAGCGCCGCCATCAACGCAGCAAGCGTCAACCACGCAAGCGAGGTAACCGACGACCTCGACGGCCAAACCCGTACAGCTCCGTACGACGTAGGCGCCGACGAGTACTCAACCGCGTCACCAGTACGCCGCCCACTAACCCCATCCGACGTAGGCCCCACCGCACCCTAACGCCCCACCGCCCCCTCCCACCGGCCCACCGCCGCCTCTCGCCGACCCACCACCCCCTCCCACTGACCCACCGCCGCCTCTCGCCGACCCACCACCCCCTCCCACTGACCCACCGCCGCCTCTCGCCGACCCACCACCCCCTCCCACCGCCGCTTCCCGCCGACTCGACGCCCCCTCCCGCCGAACCCGTGCCGCCAGCGCGACGTCGGCGAGACGGCCCGGCCCCGCGTGCGGTGCCACCGACCGCCACCCGCCGCCTGACGATCGCCATCCGGGGCGCTCGCGGTGAGGGTGGGGGCGCGGTGAGGGTGGCGTGGATTGGGCGGGGTTAACCCCGCAGGTGGTGGGTTGCCTGCCCGGATTCTGGTGGGGCAACCCACCAGTTCGGGGGTCAACCCTCGGGATGGAGCTCGGGATTGGTTGCTGGAGGCAATGGCCGGATCGGTGTGCATACCTAACCCGGTCGGGAAGAGCTTGCCCCGGGCCTGTCGGGGCGGTTCGGGTGGGTTATGCGTGCGTGGCGGTCCGGGGGCGCGCTTCGTCGCGGGGCGACAGGTGTGTCGGTGAGGTTGATGCTGTTGTGCGGCGACGGATCGGCGGAATCGTCCCCGGAGGTGGTGGCATGGGTCGGCTGGCGGGTTGTTCGGCCGCTGGGGACCCGCAGGGCGTCAGCCGGCGAAGAAGGGGGGTTCGCTGCGGGTTTCGTGCCGCTGGCGTGATGCTTCACGCCATCGGCACAGGACCTAGCCGACTTGCTGCGAGGCGAACTTGCGTTGGCCGATTCCGCCGAAAGTGGGCGTCACTGTCAGGTCGCCGACGCCGACCGTGCCTTGGACGGATCCGCGGCCGGTGAGAACCGTCCGCTCGTGCCCGCGGACGTCGGGTGGGGAGGTGAACACTCGCGAGTCGACGGCTGTCATCACAGCAGCCGTGCCCATCAGGTCGAGTCGTACCGGGGCCGCCCCCAGCTCCACCGTCGACGAACTGTCGTCGCATCCGTTGAACGTCGTGAGGGTCAGCGGAACGGTCGCGGTCGCCTGCGCGGTCCGGTACTGCGGCCCCACGGTCAGCGTTCCGGTCGCCGAGCCATACCGCTCCGTGGTGACCACGCCGAGCGCGCCATCCGCGCAACGCACCACCGTGTCGGTCACCACCAGCGCGTAGACCGTCGTACCGGTGCGATCCACGGTCTCGGCCGTCACATCGACGTACCGGCTCAGCACCGAGCCCGGAGCCGGATCACCGGTCGCCTGCTCCAGCAGCCCACCTCGGGCCTGCAGGATGGTTGACCGGGTACGGGTCACCGCCGCCAGGTCTGCGAAGAAGGACGGCGTGGTCAGTACGCCGGCCGCCTCCACCGAACCGTGTGTCACCGTAAGGTCGCGCTCGATCCCAGCGCTGGTCGTCGATCTCGTCTCGGAGCCGATCGTCAGAGTGCCGGCAGCTCTGTGGAGGTCCACCCGCTGGATGTAGGAGTCGTTACGGGCGCCGGGAATGCGGATCCGGGCGGCCGATCGCTCGCGCAGCGGCGCGCCGACCTGGTCGAGTACCAACAGGACGGCCTGATCCGGCGCGACGACCGTCTGTCCGACCGACTCCGGGCACCCGAGCAAGGTCTCGTACGTCAGGTCGAGAGTCGTCCGGACGACTGCATGGTCCAGGGCCCCTGTCACCGTCACAGGGCCTGTCCCCGCGCCACTGAAGTACGTGAACGCTTCGGTCGTGGAGCCGTCGGCGCACGTGACGGGTTCGCGCGCGTACCCGTCGGCGCCGATCGACACACCGGCTGAGGTCCGAACGGCCAAGGTGTGCAGGTAGTGCTCCCCACCGTCCGCGGGGTACCAGAGCGCCTCGGCGTACGCGCTGACTTCTCGAGAGGACGGGGACTCCGCCGCCGCGGACTGGGCCGCGAGCCCAGCTCCGGCAAGCGCCACCACCAGGACCATGGCAATTCTTCGCATGGCCTGAGAGTCGGTCCCGGGGCCTCATCCGGCCAGAGGCATTCGCCTCTTCCTGGCCGGGCCTTTCTTCCTCACCGAGGCACCGCGCGTTCCTGGGGGCTAGACGAGGACGGTCGGCTGGGTGTTGCCGGCCTGGTCGATGCCGCGGCGCATGTCGACGCGGGAGAGCAGTACCAGTCCGACGACGAAGAAGAGCCCGAGGGCGACGATCGCGGGACGGTAGGAGCCGGTGATCTGGTGGACCAGGCCGAAGACCAGGGTGCCGAGCCACGACGTACCGCGCTCGCCCGCCTGGTACAGGCTGAAGTACTCCGCCTCCCGTCCCCGCGGGATCAGCTGGCTGAAGGCCGACCGGGACAGCGCCTGCGTCCCACCGAGCACGATCCCGATCGCCGCGCCCATCGCCAGGAACGGCGCGATCTGATGCGCCGGCAGCAGGAACCCGGCGATCACGATCACCATCCAGACCACCAGCCCGCCCATGATCGTGTGCTTGGTCCCGTACTTCCGCGCGAACCGCCCGAAAGCCAGCGCCCCGAAGAACGCGATGAACTGCACCAGCAGGATCGTCATGATCAGGATCTGCGTCTCGAACCCGAGCTGCTTCTCCCCATACGTCGACGACACCGAGATGACCGTCTGGATCCCGTCGTTGAAGAACAGATACGCGACCAGGAACAGCAACGTCATCGGATACGTCCGCACGTGCTTCAGCGTCGCGAACAGCTGCCCGAAGCTCTGCCGGATCAGGTTCCCGCCACCGACCGGTACGACGTTCGCCGGCGGCCTGTTCTTGAGCTTGCGGTACGGGATGAACGTGAACAACCCCCACCAAAGCCCCGCGCTCAGCAGACTCAGCCGAACCGCCGTCGACTTGTCCAGACCCAACGCGTCATGCGCCGTGACCACTCCGAGGTTGAGCGCCAGCAGGATGAACCCACCGAGATACCCGAAGGCCCAGGCCCGCGACGACACGTCATCCCGGTCATCCGGCCCGGCGATGTCGATCAGGATCGAGTCGTAGACCACCAGCGACGACCCGAGACACAGGTTGCCGAGGAACAGCAGCAACGCGCCGAGCGCCCACCGCCCGTCGCCGACGAACACCATGCAGCAGGCGGCCAGCGCACCGGCCCACGCGAAGCCGCACATCAGCATCTTCTTGCGTGCCGACCGGTCCGCGATCGCCCCGACGATCGGCAGCAGCAGCGCCGAGAGCAACGTCGCGACCGTGACCACGTAGAACGCGAGCGAGCCGGGCGAGATACCGAGCCCGAGCACGTGCAGGTTCGTGGTGCACGGGTCGTCCGTCGTGCCGACCCGGCCGCAGGCGGCCGTTTCGGCGACCGAGGTCAGGTACGGCGCGAAGAGCACCGTGCCGACCGTCGTGACGTAGCCGGAGTTGGCCCAGTCGTACAGGCTGAAGCCCCAGTACTCACTTTTGTCGACACTCGCCGGGGCCGAGAGAATTCCCATGCGGAGGAGTGTGGCAGAAGGGATGCCGGACGTGGGTCACGATCTGACCCATTGACCCCGCTCGATCAGTACGTCGCGCAGCAGGTCGGTCCGGTCGGTGATCAGCCCGTCGACGCCGGCGTCGAGCAGCCGGTGCATCGCGGCCGGGTCGTCCACGGTCCACACGTGCACCTGCTTGCCGAGGGCATGCGCCCGCCGGAGCAGGCCGGGGGTGAGGACGCGCAGGCGTCCGTAGTACTCGGGGATCTGCAGGCAGGCTCCTCGCGACACCATCCGGTACGGCGCGAAGCGGAGCCTGGCGATCTCGCGCTGCCCGAAGCCGGTGGCCAGGCGCTCGCCGAGCTCGCGGCGGATCAGGTCGACGCGGGCCTGGGAGAAGGAGGAGACGCAGACCCGGTCGATCGCGTCGTGCTCGCGCAGTACCCGGGCGGCGGGCTGGACGCCGTTGTCGGCCTTGATGTCGAGGTTGAAGCGGATCTCGGGGAAGTGCTCGAGTACGTCGGACAGCAGCGGGATCGGCTCGTGCCCGTTGATCTTCGCCTGCCGGACCTCGGACCAGGGCAGCTGCGCGATCACCCCGGTGCGGTCGGTGACGCGGTCGAGCCGGTGGTCGTGAAAGGCGACCACGACTCCGTCCCTCGTCGCGTGCAGGTCCGTCTCGATGTACTGATAGCCGAGGCCGGCCGCCTGCTCGAAGGCGTGCATCGAGTTCTCGTAGCCGACGTTGTCCGGGTGCAAGGCGCCGCCGCGGTGGGCCATCGCGATCGGCCCCTCGTGGTCGAGATAGGGATACACGCCGAGAAGTATGTACCGTTCAGCAGGTGACGGTACTCAGCCCCCGCCCCGACCTGTGGACCCTCGACCCCGATTACGTGCATCTGAATCACGGCTCGTTCGGCGCCGTGCCGCGGCGTACGCAGGAGCTGCTGGCCTTGCTGCGCGCCGAGGCCGAGGCGAACCCGATGCGCTGGTTCCGCTCGGTCCCGGAGCGCCTGACGGCGAGCCGGCTGGAGCTGGCCGCCTTCCTGCAGACGGACCCGGCGGGCTTCGCGCTCGTCCCCAACGCCAGCGCCGGCGTGACGGCCGCCCTCAGCACGATCCCGATCCCCGCCGGCAGCAAGCTCGTGCTGACCAACCACGCGTACGGCGCGGTCCGGTACGCCGCCGAGCGCTTCGCCAAGGCCAACCGGGCTGAGATTGTCGTCGTCGACGTGCCTCTGGAAGCCGATGACGACGCAGTGGTGGCGGCCGTCGAGGCGGTGCTGGACGAGCGGACCGCGGCGCTGATCGTCGACCAGATCAGCTCGGCGACCGCGATGGTGTTCCCGATCCGGCGACTCGCCGCGTTGTGCCGGTCGCTGGGCATCGCGTCGATCGTGGACGGAGCGCACGCACCGGCTCTGCTCGACGCCCCCGCCGAGGACGGCGCGGACTTCTGGACCGGCAACTTCCACAAGTGGCCGGCCGCGCCCCGCGCGACGGCCGGCCTCGTGGTGGCGGAGCAGTGGCGGACGGCGACCCTTCCGCTGATCGTCAGCTGGTCGGAGTACGACGAACGCCTCCCCGAACGCTTCGACCAGCAGGGCACCGCCGACTACGCCTCCTGGATCGCCGCCCCCGAGTCCCTGCGGGTCCTGGCGGACCTCGAGTGGCCCCGCCGTCGCTCCGAACTGTCCACCCTCGTCGACGAAGGCGCGCGAATCCTCGCCAAGTCGCTCGGCACCTCGGTGGCCGAGGTCGCCCACCCCGCCGCCACCATGCGCCTGGTCGAGCTGCCCTTCCCCGGCGAGCGCTCGCCGGACGCAGGGGAGGCGTTCAAGGAGAAGGTCTCCCGCGAGCTGAAGGCGGAGATCACGCTGACGGGGTTCGACACCCGGGTCTTCATCCGCTTGTCAGCCCACGCCTACAACAGCCTCCACGACTACCAGCGCCTGGCCGAGTGGTTGCCCCCGATGCTCTAGCTTGCTTTTCCGAGCGTGAAGGCGCCGATGAATTTCGGTGCGCCGGCCTGGTAGAAGACGTCGAGGTCGGTCATCGTGAACCCGGCGCCGGTGACCAGGTCGGCGATCGGTCGGGTGAGGTGGCAACCGCCGGCCATGCGGCGCTGGACCGGCTCCAAGCGGTGCTGCCAGCGGCGTACCGGCTCGTCGGGGGCGAGTCCGTGCTCGATGAAGTGGAACGTGCCTCCTGGTTTTAGAACACGCCTGATCTCGTGCAACGCCGCGGTGGCGTCCGGGATGGTGCACAGCGTCCAGGTGGACAGCGCGCTGTCGAAGCTCTGGTCCTCGAACGGCAGCAGTTGGCCGTCGAGCCCCGCACGCCGTACCGGCATCCGGGCCGCGTCCAGGTGATGCGCGGCGAGTCGCCAGGCGACGTCAGAAGGCTCGACGGCGGTCACCGCCGTCACGGTCGTGGGGTAGTGGTGCACGTTGAGGCCCGACCCGAATCCGATCTCGACGACCTCGCCGTGCAGCCCTTCGCAGACCCGCTGCCGCACCGGCTCGGCCAGCTTGGAACCGCAGGTCAGGTTGACCAGCCGGGGTACCACCCGCTCGGAGTAGAAGCCCATGGCCTCATGCTAGATCAGCCTTTCACCGCGCCGGCCGTCATGCCGGCGACGATCTGGCGGTTGAAGAAGAGGAACATCACCAGGGGTGGAACGGTGATCAACAGAATGTTCATGAAGAGCAGGTTGTACTGCGTGGTGAACTGGCTGGAGAAGTTGTAGAGGGTCAGCTGGACGGTGGCGTTCTTGTCCCCGGGCAGGAAGTAGAGCGGGTTGACGAAGTCGTTGAAGACGACGACCGACTGGACCACCACGACCGTCACGATGACGGAGCGCAGCAACGGGAAGATCACCTGGAAGAACAGCCGCAGCGGTCCGGCCCCGTCGATGACGGCGGCTTCGTCCAGCTCCCGCGGGATGGTCGCGACGAACGCCCGGAAGAGCAGGACGCAGAAGGACAGCCCGAAGGCGATCTCGACCAGGATCAGCCCGGGCATCGTGCGGAACAGGCCGATCCGCTGCAGGACCCAGATCGTCGGGACCACCGCGGGCGGGATGATCAGCCCGGCCAGGACCAGGAAGTTGATCAGGCCGTTCCAGCGGCTCGCCCTGCGTTGCAGGACGAAGGCGGCCATCGCGGCCAGCACGACCATCCCGGCCACGCTGGCCACGGTCAGGATCGAGCTGTTGATGAACGCGATGATCAGCATGTAGTCGCGGGCCTTGACCACGTCGGCGAAGTTCTGGACGAAATGGAACTGGTGCGGCCAGGAGAAGTCCAGCAGCGAGGCCTGCTGGCGGTCCTTGACCGCGGTCAGCACGATGAAGGCGAACGGCACCAGGAAGACGACGATCGAGACCAGGATCGCCACCACGCTGAGCAGGTAGTTCTTGTGCGGCCTCGGGCCACTGACGACAGCTGTGCTCACAGCTCCACCTCCTTACGGTTGAGGAACCGCGACAACGGCAGCACGATCGCCGTCACCACGACGAACAAGACGACGTTGCCCGCGGTCGACAAGCCGTAGAACCCGGCCTGGTACTGCTTGTAGATCACCGACGCGATCACGTCCGAGGTGAAGCCCGGCCCGCCGCGCGTCATCGCCCAGATCAGGTCGAACGAACGCAACCCACCGATCAGCGACAAGATGATGACCGTCACGGTGGCCGGCCGGGCCAGCGGCAGGATGATCCGCCGGAAGCTCTGCCAGGCGGTCGCGCCGTCGACCTTCGCCGCCTCCAGGTACTCCGCCGGAATCGACACGATCCCGGCGATGTAGATCAGCGTCGCCAACCCGACGCCCTTCCACACATCGACCAGTGCCACCGACAACAGCGCGTACTTCGGGTCGGTGAGCCACCCAGGCCCGTCGATCCCGAGCACGGACAACCCGCTGTTGATCAGCCCGCGCTCGGGGTTCATCAAGACGGTGAAGGTCAGGCCGACGCCGATCGTGGAGACCAGCACCGGGAAGAACACGACCGACCGCAGGTAGCCGCGGGCAACGATCTGCGAGGTGAGCAGGACCGCCAGCAGCAGCCCGAGGACCACCTTCGTGCCGGACGTGACGACCGCGTAGATCAGTGTGTTGGTGAAGCCCTTCACCAGGGCGGGCTCCTGGAAGAACGTGGTGAAGTTGCCGAACCCGATGAACCTCGACTCGAAGATGCTCCAGCGGGTCAGGCTGAAGTAGAACGACGCGAACGTCGGGACCGCGAACAGCACTCCGTAGACGACGGCCGCCGGGAGATAGAACCAGGTCGAGTACGGGCTGCGCAGCCGGCCACGGTCGCGTCCGGCGACGGCCGTGCGCGTCTTGGTGGACGTATGGATCGACGTTGTGGCCACGGCTCACCAGCCCGCCAGGCCGAGTTGCAGCGCCTGCTTCTTGACGTCCTCGTCGTACAGCGAGGCGCCGGCGGCGGCCTTGCGGATACCAGAGCCGACCTCGACCGTGATCTGCTCCAGCGAGGGCCCCTTCACCGGCGACAGGAACTCCAGCGCGAGACTCGACGAGCCGTCCTTGTCGATGTAGGGCTGCATGTCCTGGACGACCTGCGGTACGTCGGCCGGCAGCTTGCAGTCCTTCACCGCGAACGGCCCGGTGACCGCACCGGCCTTCGCCTGCGAGTCGCAGCCTTCCTTGCTGGCGATGAATCCGAGGAACTTCTTGGCGGCGTCGAGCTTGGCGCCCGTGGTACTGGTCGGGATGTAGACGCCGGCCGGAGCCCAGACGGTCAGGCCGTTCTTCGCGGCGTCGTCACCGGGGATGGCGAACAGGCCGACGTCCTTGGTCGAGTTCGGGTAGGTAGCGGCCAGGTCACTGACCACCGCGGACAGGATCGGGTAGTGCGCACCCTTGCCCTGGGCAAGCAACTTGAGTCCGTCCGGCAGCTTGGCCGAGGCGAAGTCCTTGTTCTCGTAGCCGAGGTCGTGCACCTGCTGGAGGTGCTCGAATCCCTTCCGGGCGGCCGGCGAGGTGCCGTACTTCGCCTGGTTCTTGGTGTACTTGTCGGCGAAGTCCGGCTCGGCCGCCGCGACGTTGTGAAAGTCGCCGAGCACGAACAGCTGCGACGTCCACGTCTCGCCGTAGGTCTGGATCACCGGCGCGATCCCGGCCGCCTTGATCTTGGCGTTGTTGGCCATGAACTCCGCCCAGGTCTTCGGGACCTGCAGCCCGAGCCGCGCGTAGACCGGCTTGTTGTAGAGGATCGCGCCACCCATGAAGCCGCCGTACGGCGCGCCGTAGATCTGCCCGCCGGCGGTGACGGTGCTCTTGAAGTTGTCGTCCAGCCCGGCGCCCCACGGCTGGTCGCCCATCGGGACGAGGTTCTTCTGCGGCGCGATCGCCTGGAACAGCGAGCCCGAGTTGTACATGAAGACATCGGTCATGTCGCCGGTGGACAGCCGGGTCTTGACGATGTTGTCACCCTCGCTGCCGGCCGGACGGGTCTCCACCTTGACCGTGATGCCGGGGTTCTTGGCGGTGAAGTCCTTGCCGAGCTGCTCGGCCGTCTTGACCGTCTGCTCTCCGTTGTCGACGAGGAAGTTGAGCGTGACGGCGTCGCCGCCACCGCCTGAGTCGCTGGAGCCGAGGCTGCCCGCGCTGCAGGCGGTCAGCGCCAGCGCGGCCACGGCCAGGGTGGCCAGTGCGGTCGTACGTGAGCGGATCATGATGGCCTCCGGAGGTTCACTGCGGGGTGAGCAAGGAGTCGAGACGTTCCCGGACGGCCTCGGCCGCGGGCGAGAAGTTGCCGCCAGCAAGATCGACGAGCTTGGTCGCCGGCGCGTCGAGGTAGTGCTCGAGCCGGCCGGCGAGCTGGGCTTCGTCGTTGGCGACACCGGCCTCCACGGCCGTGCTCACAATCGATTGCCAGCTCGGTTCGTGGTCGATGAGCTGCCGGATGGTGGCATCGGAGCCGAGTGGCGGTACGTCGGAGTGCGGGTCGGCAACGGTCCATTCGTGCTTGCCGTGCCGTACTTCGAGGGGTGCGCTGCCGTCGGGTAGCTGGACCGTCGCGGTCGCACCAACGGGGATGGTGACGACCAGGTGGAAGCGGCCGTCGCTGCGGGTCCACTCGACGCTTGCCTCGCCGTACGGGGTGAGGTGGTGAGCTGCGGCTCTTGTGAGCTGTGCCGCTGGCAGTGGGTGGATTGCCAGGTGTTGATAGCCAGGTGAGCCTGCGGCCAGGCCCGCGACCCGGCGGTGCATCCAGTCGGCGACCGCGCCGAGGGCGTAGTGGTTGAAGGAGGTCATCTCGCCGGGGTTGATGCTCCCGTCGGGCAGCATGCTGTCGTACCGCTCCCAGACGGTGGTGGCGCCCATGGTCACCGCATAAAGCCACGACGGGCAGCTGGTCTGCAGGAGCAGCCTGTACGCCAGGTCAGGCTGGCCCGCGTCGGACAGCGCGTCCGTCATCAGCGGCGTACCGACGAAGCCAGTACTGATCCGGAAGCCGGCAATGCGAACCAGGTCGGCCAGTCGCTGACCAGCACGCTTGCGCTGGTCAGCAGTAGGCAGCAGTGCCCACTGCAGGGCCATCGCGTACGCCGTGGTCGAGTCGCTGAGCACCCGCCCGCCCTCAGTCGTGTACTCCGCCGCAAACGCCGCCCTGACCTTCGCTGCGAGCTCGGTGTATTGGCGGGCGCTTTCGGCGTCACCAGCCAGGTCGGCAGCCCATCCGACGATCTCGGCCGAGCGGGCCAGGTGTGCGGTGGCGAGGACGTCCGGGTCGACCTTGGCGCGGAACGGGTCCTCGGGCGGGGCAGTTGGGTCCAGCCAGTCGCCGAACTGGAAGCCGCCCGACCAGAGCAGGTCCTCACCGGCCAGCTCGGTCATCCGGTCGACCCAGGCCCGCATGCTCGGCAGTTGCCGGACCAGGAGGCTCCGGTCGCCTGTGCGCTGGTAAAGCACCCAGGGGACGACTGTTGCCGCGTCACCCCAAGCAGCGGTCGACGGACCGGCGTCACGGAGTACGTCGGGGATGACGAAAGGCACCGAGCCGTCCTTGTGCTGCTCGGCGGCCAGGTCGGCCAGCCAGCTGGTGAGGAAGCCGGCGCTGTCGTAGAGGAAGGAGGCCGTGGGGGAGAAGACCTGGATGTCGCCGGTCCAGCCGAGTCGCTCGTCGCGCTGTGGGCAGTCGGTGGGGACGTCGAGGAAGTTGCCGCGCATCCCCCAGACGACGTTCTCGTGGAAGCGGTTGAGCAGGTCGTCCGACGACTCGAACCAGCCGGTGCGTTGCAGGTCGGAGCCGAGGACTACTGCTTCGAGGTCCTCCTTGGCGAGGTTGCCGACGCCGGTCACCTCGGCGTAGCGGAAGCCGTGGAAGGTGAGGGGCGACTCGAGGGTCTGCTCGTCGGGGCCGGCGAGCACGTACGTGTCGGTGGCCTTCGCGGTGCGGAGAGGGCGGACGCCGAGTTCGTCGTTCTCGAGCACCTCGGCGTGGCGTAGTACGACCTCGTCGCCGCTGTTGCCGCCACGGACCCGGAGGCGGACTCGGCCGACCAGGTTCTGGCCGAAGTCGACGAGCGTCTTGCCGGTGGGTGAGGTGGTGATCTCGACGGCCGGAAGTACGTCGGTGATCCGAACGGGTGGGCCGTCGGGAGCGACCAGCAGGCCGAGGTCTGCGTGCAGTACGTCGACCGGCGTCGGGTCGGCCGCCGGGTAGGTGAAGTCGGTGCGCTGGCCGTCGTACAGGTCGTCGGCGAGGATTTGGCTCTCGCGGGCGGTCCAGGTGTCATCGGTGGCGAACACGTGGGTCTCACCGTCGGCAGTGGTGACCTCCAGTTGCGCCAGGACGGCCAGGCGGTCGCCGTACAGGGCCTGTTGGTTCTGGAAGCCGAGGCGGCCGCGGTACCAGCCGTTGCCCAGCAGGAAGTCCAGGGTGTTCTCGCCGGGTCGTACGAGGTCGGTGACGTCGTAGGACTGGTAGCGCAGCCGGTACTGGTACGCCGTCCAGCCAGGCGCCAGCTCCTCGTCGCCGACTCGGCTGCCGTTGAGCGAGGGCAGGTAGACGCCGTGTGCTGTGGCGAAGAGGCGCGCACTGACTATGCCGTCCGGCAGCGTGGTGGAGCCGCTGACGATCGGCGCGGGTCGGCCATGCGCGCCGAGCTCGCGCGGGCTGACGAAGCGCGCTGTCCAGTCGTCTGGACTGAGCAAGCCCGCCTCGACGACTGCAGGCTCGCTCCAGTCGCTCCATTCGACGCCGTCGCTGACTCTGACCCGCACGGCCGCGTTCTGGCGGGAGGACAGCGGCGTACCGGGCCAGGGGACCAGCACCTGCTCTGCGGACTGGACGGTGTGGACTTCGCCGGCGATCTCTATCTCGTAGGCGACCTGGTGGTAGTTCTCGGCTGCGGACGGAACCTGCCAGGACAGGCGGGGCGAGCCGGTACCGAGGCCGATGACCGGACCGGTGCCGGTGCGGTGCTCGAAGCGGATGGACACGGGTGCGGCAGCAGGACGGGTCATTGTGCTCCCAACGCGTGAAACGATTCATTCGATGTTTCATCGATCCTGCGACGCGCTGTGGTCAGCCGATAGTCCGGAGTGCACCGGAGGTAGCACGAAATGCACCTCGGCTCGTATGTTGGAGCATGACCGGTCCGCCGATCGAGAACGCCGGAACGCTGCTGTACTTCGTCGACGGCGCCTACGCCTACTCGGGCCACTACGTGCACGAGGGCGCGCACGCGGTCCACACGCACAGCTTCTTCGAAGTGGCCGTCGTGACCGGCGGCACCGGTTTGCATCACAGCCCGGCCGGCTATCAGCAGCTCTGCCCGGGCGATGTGTTGCTGCTGCGGCCGGGGGTCTGGCACGGGTACGACAAGTGCGAAGGGCTCGACCTGTTCAACTGCATCTTCTCTGCCGACCTGCTGCAGCACGAGCTGGCCTGGACGCGCGAGGACGCACTGCTCGGCTACCTGCTCTGGACCGGCCCGAACTCGGCCCGCCGGCGCGGAGTGCTGACGGGACACCTCGATGAGATTCCGATGGAGGAGTGCATCAGTCAGCTGGAGCATCTGGAGGATCTGCGCGCCCGGCCGCTCGACCTGCATCGCGGCGACGTCATTGGCCGGCTGTCGCTGTTCCTGAGCTGCCTGGCTCGCGCCCTGGCCGGTGAGCTCGCCGGCTCGACCAGGCCGGCGCATCCGGCTGTACTGACGGCGATGCGGCTGATGGAGTCCGATCCGGCCCACCACTGGACGCTGACCGAGCTGGCCGCCGAGCTACATCTGGTGCCCGGCTATCTGGTCCGGTTGTTCAAGTCGTCGACAGGGCTGCCGCCGATGGCGTACCTGTCCCGCCACCGCGTCGAGTTGGCGGCGGACCGGCTGCTGCACACCGACGAGCCGATCAACCGGATCGGTGAGGCGGTCGGCTGGCCGGACCAGAACTACTTCGCCCGTCGCTTCAAGTCCCACTACGGGTTGAGCGCGACCACCTATCGCGCCCGCTTCACCCGCGCTTGATCAGTACTTCGAGCCCGTCCAGGATCCGGTTGAGGCCGAAGTCGAGGCCCTGGTTCTCGCTGCCCGCCAGCGACTGCATCGCGGCCGTCAGGCCTGGGAAGCGGTCGGGCTGCGTCGCCAGGATCTCGGTGAGCGCCGAGGTGATGTTCTCCTCGGAGATGCCGATCGTGCCGCCCGGCAGGGTGAGGGTCTGGTGCGCGATCGTCCGCACCTGCCCGGCAATCGTCATCAGCGCGTCGAGTTGCTGGCCGCCGCTGAGTCCGGTCTCGGCGAGTGCTCGGACGCCGAAGTCCATCCAGGTGAGCTCGTTAGGGCCCAGGGCTCGGCGGCCGACGGTGGAGAGCAACAGCCAGGGGTGGCGGGCGAAGCCGGCGTACAGGTCGAGGGCCCAGTCCATCAGGGCCTGGCGCCACGGCTGCGGCGGGCGGTGTGGTGGCAGGCCCATCGCGCGGTCGGTCATCAGGGAGACCAGCTCGGCCTTGCCGCCGACGTAGCGGTAGAGCGCCATCTTCGTGAACGACAGGTCGGCCGCGACGCGTTGCATCGAGACGGCGTCGAGGCCGTCGGAGTCGGCGATCGCGATCGCCGCCTTGGTGATGCCCTCCACGGTCATCGCCGGCTTGGGGCCGCGGGTTGGCGGCGGCGGGTCCCCCCAGAGCAGGTTGATCATCGCGGCGACTCCCGGCTTGTGGTGCTTCGTGAACTGTGTCTACCATACACATTATCGAAACAGTGTCCGGCGGAAACAGTTCAAGGAACAGGGGTGCGGGATGAAGGTTCTGATCTCGGGGGCGAGTGTCGCGGGGCCAGCGCTGGCGTACTGGCTCGGGCGGTACGGCCATGAGGTGACGGTGGTCGAGTTGGCGCCGGCGTTGCGCCAGGGCGGTTATGCCGTCGATTTCCGGGGGAGCGCGAACAAGGTCGTGCTCGAGCGGATGGGGGTCCTGGAGGATCTGCGCGCCCGGCAGACGGGTGGCACGGCGATGCGGTTCGTCGACTCTGCCGACCGGCAGTTGCTGCGGCTGCCGCCGGAGTTCGCCGGGGGAGAGTTGGAGGTGCTTCGGTCCGACCTGACGCACGTGCTGTACGAGCGCAGTCGCTCTGCGGCGGAGTACAGGTTCGGTGACTCGATCGCGTCGCTGGAGCAGCACGGTGGCGGGGTGGACGTGACGTTCGAGAGCGGTGCGACGTCGACGTACGACCTGGTGTTCGGGGCTGACGGGATGTACTCCGTCGTGCGGCGGCTGGTGTTCGGCGGCGGCCTGGTGACGCATGGCGGCTACTACATCGCCGGGTGGGATCTGCCGAACTCGTTCGGGATCGAGCGGGACGGGTTGATGTACAACGTGCCGGGACGGCTGGCGAGTGTCGGGATGGACCACCGGGACCCGGCCAAGGCGGGCACGATGTTCGTCTTCGCCTCACCTGAGCTGACCTACGATCGCCGGAATCCCCAACAGCAGAAGGACATTCTGCGCTCCACCTACGCCGGGATCGGCTGGAAGGTGCCGGCGCTGCTCGACGGGCTGGACGATTGCACCGACCTGTACTTCGACTCGATCAGCCGGGTGGACGTGGACCGCTGGTCGGATGGCCGGGTCGCGCTGGTCGGAGACGCCGGCTACGGCGCGACAGTGGGCGGCATGGGGACCGGTACCGCGATCGTCGCGGCTTATGTGCTCGCTGGTGAGTTGGAGGCGGCCGGTGGTTCGTATGCAGCGGCCTTCGCTGCGTACGAGAGCCAACTGCGCAAGCCGGTCCGGGCCTGCCAGAGCGGTGGTGGCCGGACGGGGAAGTTCCTGGCGCCCAAGACTCGCTTCGGCATCGCTGCCCGCAACCGGCTACTTGGGACACCGTTCCTGCTCAATCAGATGCTGCGGGTCGGGGAGAAGGTCAGTAGCGACTTCGTCATCCGCGACTACGAGGTAGCGGCGCAGCGCCAGTAGGGCGCCTGCTGCCGCGGCCGCGGTGGTCAGCAGGAAGGCTGTGCGGAACTCTGTCGGGCCGGGGGAGTCCGTGAGGACCAGTGTCAGCACGGCGATCGTCAGTGCTCCCGCGAGGTACTGCGAGGTCGTCAGCAGCGCGCCTGCGGTCCCTTGTTGTTCCTGCCGTACGTCGTGGGTGCCGATGATGAACATGCAGGTGTAGATGATGCCGTGGCCGAAGCCGCTGAGCAGTAGGCCGGGTAGCAGGCTTCCGGCGTACGAGCCTTCTAGGGCGACGGCTAGCCAGAGCAGACCGGCGGCGGCGATGGTGAAGCCTGCTGCGAGGACCACGGCCGGGCCGTAGCGGCGTACGGACCGCTCGGCCGCGGTGTTGCCGATTGTGACGAGCACAGCGAGAGGCAGGAACGCCAGGCCTGCTTGGAGCGGCGTGTAGGCCTTCTGGGATTGCAGCAGCAGCGTCAACACATAGAACTCGGAGCCAACGCTGGCCATGTAGAGAGCAGTGGCCGCTGCCCCGGCCTTCAGGGACTTGGTGTTCCGCAGTGCTCGCTCGATGAGGGCGTTGCGAGACCTGCTCTCATTGCGGACGAAGGTGGCGAACAGGGCGACCGCAAGGACAAGGCTGACCGCTGCAGCCGTCGGGTGGGCGGTGCCGAGCGTCAGGCCGATCACCAGCGCCAGCACTGTCGCAGTGCCGAGAGCGGAGGCGATCAGTGGGACGCGGGACGCTATGCGACTCGATGGAGTGTGGATCCAGATGACGGCGCCGAGAGCTGCCAGCAGGGTGAGCGGGACGTTCACCAGGAAGGTGAGTCGCCAGGATGCGCTGGTGAGGACGCCTCCGAGGATTGCCCCGGCGGCCAGACCTGACGCGCCGACCGAGCCCCAGACGGCCAATGCTCGACTACGGGCCGGGCCGGCGGCGAACGTAGTACCGATCAAGCCGATGACCGCCGGTTGGAGGAGTGCTGCGAAGAGGCCCTGAGCACCGCGGGCCGCTAGCAGCACTGTGCCGTCCTGGGCGATGCCGCCGACCGCGCTGGCCAGTCCGAAGCCGATGATCGCCGCGACGAACAGCCGCTTGGCGCCGAGCCGGTCCGTGAGCCGGCCGCCGACGACGAGGAAGCCGGCGAACAGGACGGCGTACGCGCTGATCACCCACTGGGCGAGCGCCGGCTCGAGGCTCAGCTCGGTCGCGATGCTCGGCAGCGCGATGTAGATGATCGAGTAGTCGAGCGCGATCAGGAACTGGGCGACCGACAGCACGGCCAAGGTGGCGGCAGGCGACTTCGGGCGGGTCATGCCGCCATTCTCAAACCCTCACACTGATGTGAAGGCAAGCGTGCTACTCGAGCAGCGGCAGCTTGTGCAGGAACGACTCCCACGAGTCCGGCAGCCAGCCCGGTACGCCGAGCACCGCCAGGTAGAGCCAGATCGCGACCAGTACGCAGACGAACAGCGCGACCGTGCCGAGCGCCTTGAGCCAGGCCGGCTGCTTGCCGGTCCAGGTGGTGAGCGCCTTGACCCAGTCCTTGACCCGGTAGAGCAGCCGCTGCGCCCACTCGAACTCACTGGCCAGCACCGCCAGACCCGCGATGAACAACGGAATCCCGCCCGGCCCCGGCAACCATCCGGTCAACGGCGCCGCGATGATCAGAATCCCGCCCAGCACCCCGATCCCGATCCGGTAGATCAGGAGCTTGCGCGGGTTCGCACGGATCTTCCGCCGCCACTCCCACCGGTCATCCTGGGCGTCCAGCGTGATGTTGTCGTCCGTGCGGTCGGGACTGGTCTGCTCGGCCACACCCCCAGCCTACGTGCTCACCGGAGCGAATCCCCGGCGAATTCCCAATGCCACGGCTCTTGCCGCGAGCCCCCTTCGCGCGCCCACCCCGGGTGCACCCATCCGTAGGCCGCCGCATGCACGCTCATCCACCTGTACTGCGGAGTCCCGAAGTCGTTGATGCCGTCACACAGGTCGACGGCCAGCCCCCAGCCGTGGTTCGACGTACCAGGAAAGGCAGCCAGCGTCGGCTTGCGGCGCAGCAGGTCGACCTGCGCGCGGTACGGCCGATAGGAGTCGGTGATGCACAACTCCTTGTGGAAGTCAGCTTGGTAGGCCGCAGCCAGCTCCCCGTACGCCGCTGCCGCGTCGCACCGCAGCTTCTGTCCGGGCGCGACGCGGCAGAGCTTGTCGGCCGGCATCTTGCCGTTGCCGTAGCCCTGCCAACCGTCGGCTGTGGCGAAGGCAGACAGGTACGGCGTTGCCACGACTCCGAGGATCGCCACGAGCAGTACGGAGCAGGCAGCAGTCGACCAGCGGTGTTTGCGGAGCCAAGGGAGGAGACGACTACGCACTGCGTGGTTTGCCGAACTCCCAGTGCCAGGGCTCTTCGCGGTTACCGCCCTGTCGCGCCCAGTCCGGGTGGACCCAGCCGTACCCGGAGGCGTGGGCGCTCATCCACTCGTACTGCGCCGTGCCGAACTTGTCGATGCCGCCGCAGAGGTCCACGGCTACGCCCCAGCCGTGGTTGGACGTGCCGGGCAGGGCGGCCAGCGACGGCTTGCGGCCGTACAGGTCGACCTGGGCCGAGTAGGAGCGGTAGGAGTCGGTGATGCAGAGGTTCTTGCCGAACGCCTGCCGGAACGCGCTGGACAGTTGCTGGTACGCCGCTGCGGCGTCGCAGCGGAGCATGTGCCCACCGCCGAGGCCGCAGAGCTGCGACTGCGGGATCAGGCCGTTGCTGTAGCCGCCCCAGCCGGTGCTCGTGCCGCCGGTGGCGAGGAACGGCATCGGGTTCACCGCGTCTCCACCGAGCCGCACTTCGAAGTGCAGGTGCGGCCCGGTCGAGTTGCCTTCGGTGCCAACGGCACCGATCTGCTGTCCGGCGGTCACGTGTGTGCCGTCAGCGACGTCGATGCGACTCAGGTGCGCGTAGAGCGTCTCGAGCCCGTTGCCGTGATCGATGCGAACCAGGTTGCCGGCCCAGGCCGGGTGCTCGATCCGGACGGTACCTGCGGTGACCGCCCGGACGTTCGTCCCGACCGGCGCCACGAAGTCCTGACCGGTGTGGAAGCCACTGGACCACAGCGCGCCCGCCTGACCGAACGGCGTCCCGATCTCGTACGTGCCCTCTGCGAGCGGCCAGGTCCAGCCGCCGGTGCCGACGTCGACCGTGGTGGCCGTGTTGCCGCAGCGGAAGGTCGCTGCGGCCGGCGTGGTGGCCGGGGCGACCTGAGCCTTCAGCGGCTTGCCGAGAGTCGGCCGCAGCGCGGCGTACATGCTGTCGGGGATCGAGCTGACGGCTACCGAGCCCTTGGCCTCGTCGGCGGCGATCATCTCGGCGTTGTCGAGGGCGATACCGACGTGGAAGAGGCCGACGGACCGGCTGCCCATCAGCAGGATGTCGCCGGGCTGGATCTGGCTGGCCGGCACCTTCTGGTAGTTCGCGTAGACGCTGGTCGCGAGCCCGGCGAGGGTCGTGTACGGCTGCCAGGCGGCTCGGGCCGCGCCGAGACATCCGTACTTGTCCGGGCCGGTCCCGCCGACTCCGTACGGCTTGCCCATCAGTGAGAAGGCCTGGTTGACCGCGCGGATCGTCTCGGCCGACAGCACCCGCAGCGGGCGTCCACTGCTCACTACAGCCGCGACGCCGGGCACCGGCGCCTTGGCGACCTTGTACTGCAGCAGGCCGTTCGGAAGGTCGAACGGGCTCCTGATGCTGGCAGCGGTCGGCGCCTTGACCTTGGCGGCGGTCAACTCGGCCAGGTACGTCTGCCAGTTGGCGAGTGCCTGCTGGTTGCGAGTGGCCTGCAGCTGCTTGGACAGCTCGGTCGCGCCGGCCAGGTCGGCGAGTTGGCCTTCCATGGCCATCGCTGCGCTGGCTGCCTTCTCGCGGACGGTCTTGCCGAGCTCGGTGGCCTTCTTGTTGGCCTGGTCGGCCACGGCACGCTTGGCTGCCGCGTCAGCGGCCGCAGTACCGGCTGTGGACTCTGCTGCTGTGGCTGCGTTGTACTGCGCGACCTGGGTGCTGCCGAGTTGCCGGATGGCGGTCTGGCGGTCGGCGATCTCCTGCAGATTCTCCGCGACCGGTGCGAGCGACCAGAGCATCGACTCGGTGCCCAGGACCGTCGGGATGCCGAGCTGGTATGCCTGGGCGGTCAGCAGGCCGAGGCGGCGGCGCTCGTCCTGCGACTTGTTCTTGGTGTTGTTGGCGAAGGCCTCTGCCTTCTTGGCCGCGGCCTCGGCGGTCTGCGCGGTCTTCAGCGCGTTCGTGTAGGCGACGGTGGCCTTGGCGACGTCCAGCTGGATCTCGGCGGCCTCGGCCTGCAGCTGCTCCAGCGACCGGTTCACATCCGTCACGGAGGCCGGGGGAGGCGGGGTCTGGTCGGCGAACGCGGCATACGTCGGCAGCGCCACCACGGCCATCACCGCGCCGAGTGCGGCGAGCCGCAGTCTCCGGCCGTTGCCCAGCATCGAGCCCCCAGTCCTCGTTTTCCGTATCCCTGCCACAGGGCGCCTCACGCGCGCACGGAAGGAGGACATCCCCCGTGCGTGCCCCAGCGTAGGCGTCCGACGGTCCTGACGGAACCCCAGGTCACCGTCCGTGACGATGAGGCAGGACACGCTGCCCGATGGTGACCGTCGTCACGCCGTGGCATCCCGGCCCGGCCCGAGGCGGGATCGGCTGGTGCCAGCGACTAGGATTTCAGTCATGGCCTCGCACTTTGACGTTGTTGTCCTCGGCGCCGGACCGGGTGGGTATGTCGCGGCGATCCGCGCCGCCCAGCTCGGGCTCAAAACCGCCATCATCGAGAAGAAGTACTGGGGCGGTGTCTGCCTGAACGTGGGCTGCATCCCGTCCAAGGCGCTGCTGCGCAACGCCGAGCTGGCGCACATCTTCCGCAAGGAGGCGAAGACCTTCGGCATCAGCGGCGAGGTCAGCTTCGACTTCCCGACGGCCGTGCAGCGCAGCCGCAAGGTGGCCGACGGCCGCGTCAAGGGCGTGCACTTCCTGATGAAGAAGAACAACATCACCGAGTTCGACGGATGGGGCTCGTTCGTCGACGCCAACACCCTGGACGTCGCGCTGAACGACGGCAACTCCGAGACGGTCACCTTCGACAACTGCATCATCGCCACCGGCGCCACCACCAAGCTGCTGCCGGGCACCCAGCTGAGCGACCGGGTCGTCACGTACGAGGAGCAGATCCTCACCGAGGAGCTGCCGGGCAGCATCGTGATCGCCGGCGCCGGCGCGATCGGCGTCGAGTTCGCCTACGTGCTGGCCAACTACGGCGTGAAGGTGACGATCGTCGAGTTCCTCGACCGGATGGTCCCGCTGGAGGACATCGAGGTCTCCAAGGAGCTCGCGAAGGCGTACAAGAAGCTCGGTGTCGACGTGCTCACCGGCACCCGGGTCGACTCGATCGACGACTCCGGCGACAAGGTGAAGGTGACCGTCACCGGCAAGGACGGCGCGCAGCAGACGCTCGAGGCCGACAAGGTGCTGCAGGCGATCGGCTTCCAGCCGCGCGTCGACGGCTACGGCCTGGACAAGATCGGGGTCGCGCTGACCGAGCGCGGCGCGATCGGCGTCGACGGATTCCTGCGGACCAACGTGCCGAACATCTTCGCCATCGGCGACGTGAACGCGAAGCTGATGCTGGCCCACGCCGCCGAGGCGCAGGCCGTGATCGCGGCCGAGACCATCGCCGGGGTCGAGACGATGGAGCTCGACTACGTGATGATCCCGCGGGCGACCTTCTGCCAGCCGCAGATCGCCAGCTTCGGCTGGACCGAGGAGCAGGCCCGGCTGGAGGGCTTCGACGTCAAGGTCGCGAAGTTCCCCTTCACGGCCAACGGCAAGGCGCACGGCCTCGGCGACCCGAACGGTTTCGTCAAGGTGATCGCCGACGCGAAGTACGGCGAACTGCTCGGCGCTCACCTGATCGGCCCCGAGGTCACCGAGCTCCTCCCGGAGCTGACCCTGGCCCAGAAGTGGGACCTGACCACCAAGGAACTGGCCCGCAACGTGCACGCCCACCCGACCCTGAGCGAGGCGCTGCAAGAGGCCTTCCACGGCCTCGAAGGCCACATGATCAACTTCTGATTCTCGCTCTGACGAAGGCCCCGGACCACTGGTCCGGGGCCTTCGCGTTGCTCGGCGCCTCGTCGCCGGCGGTCAGGTCGCCCAGGGCGGCAGCCTTGCCGCCGGCGTGCGGCGGTGCCAGTCTCTGGGCATGGAGACTGTGTATGAAGCCGCTGGTGGTGATGACGGTCTGCTCCGGCTGGCTGCGGCGTGGCACGAGCGGGTGATGGCTGACGAGGTTGTCAGTCACGCGTTCAGTCATGGCTTTCATCCGCAGCACACCGAGCGGCTCGCTGCCTATTGGGTGGAGGCGCTTGGCGGTCCACCCGCGTTCACCAGTTCCTACGGCACCGAGAGCGCCGTCGTCTGGATGCACAGTGGCAACGGACCGCACGAAGAGATGGATCGGCTGGCGATCGCCTGCTTCGACCAGGCGTTGACCGATGTCGGTCTCACCGACCCGGTCCGGTCGGTGCTCTACGAGTACTTCGCGTGGGCGACGAACGTCAGCATGGCGCGGTATCACGGGTCCAAGGACGCGGTGCCGCAAGACCTGACCGTCCCGCGGTGGTCGTGGGACGGCCTGGTCTCGACGTCAGCTTGAGGTTATGGCTCGGTAGACGGTGACCAGAGGTTGACCGTCGGCCACGAGGTGGAGCGCCAGGCCGGGTGGGGCCTCGACGTCGACCAGACCGTTGGCCGCGGCCGGCTCGAAGGGGAGTGGGGCGGTCGATCTGATGCCGGGGGCAACCAGCAACGGGTGGCCGGCGAAGGTGGTCGAGACGCCGTTGTGGACGTGGCCGGTGAGGATCGCGGTGATCGGCTTGCCGCGGAGTACGGCGGCGAACGGCTCGGCGTCCTGGAGGATCCACTGGTCAAGTACCGGGTGCTGGAGCTTGTTCGGCGGGTGATGGAAGGCGACGAACAACGGTCCGTCGACAGGCTCGGCCAGTACTCCCGCCAGCCACTCGAGTGATTCCGCGCTGAGCAACCCGTGGTCCTCACCCGGCACCGACGTGTCGAGCAGCACGAAACGGGCCGTGCCGACGTCCTGCACCTGATGAACCGGATGCCCCTCACCAGGCGACTCGACCGGCAGCCCGGCTCGCAACGGCGCGCTCACATCGTGGTTGCCCGGCAGCATCAGCACCGGTACGTCGAGCGCCAACTCGGCTGCGACATCGGCGTACTCCGCCGGAAGCCCGTGGTCGGCGAGATCGCCGGTCACCAGCACCACGTCGACGGGACGCGAGAACGCGCGCAGGTAGTTCACGACACTGCGCAGGCGATCGCGTGCGACAACCGTTCCATCCAGATGGGGATCACTGAGGTGAGCGATCACGAACATCGAGGCCTCCTCGCAGGCTAATGACAGACCGCAAATCTATCGTTAGGTGATGCTTTGTACAAAACTGTTTGAAGTCTTGACTCATGTGCATCTTTGGACTTCGCGCAACTGCCCGGCATCGCCGCCCCGGCCTGGGTCCGCCTCAGCCGTAGTGGCGACACGATCGCAGGCTCGTGCAGCACCGACGGAACCACCTGGCAGCCGGTCGGATCAGTGACAGTCCCCGCCGGCGCCAGCCTCGACGCGGGCCTGTTCATGTCCGCCGCGAACGGTGGCAACGGCATCCGCGGCGCGGTCCGGTTCGCGGGGTTCACTGCAGCTGATCAGTCGGCCGGATCAGGAGTTCGTTGACGGAGACGTGGTCAGGTTGGTTCAAGGCGTAGACGACGGCCGCCGCGATGTCGTCGGGCTGCAGGGTCCGGATCGAGTCGGCCATCGTCTTCGCCATCGCCTGCATCGCCGGGTCGGTGATGTGGCCGGCCAGTTCGGTGGAGACGAACCCGGGCTCGACGACGACCACCCGCACGCCCTGCGTGGTGACCTCCTGCCGCAGCGACTCGATGAAGCCGGTGATGCCGAACTTCGTGGCTGAGTAGGCAGCCCCGGCCGCCGAGGCGATCCGGCCCGAGGTCGACGACACCTGGACGACAGTTCCCTTGGATTCGAGCAGGTGAGGCAGTGCGGCATGTACGGCGTACATCGAGCCGAGCAGGTTGGTGTCGACCATGCGCGACCACTCGGTGGTGTCGGCGCCCAGGATCATGCCGCTGAGCATGATGCCGGCGTTGTTGACGAGCGCGTCGAGCCGGCCGAAGTGGCCGACCGTCGCCGCGACCGCGTTCTGGATCGACTGCTGGTCGGTGACGTCCAGGTCGAGGGTCAGGATCTCGCCGGGAGCGTCCTCGGCGAGGAGCTTGAGCCGGTCGGCCCGGCGGGCGCCGACTGCCACCTTGGCGCCGGCCTGGGACAGCGCGAGGGCGGTCGCCTGGCCGATGCCGGATGAGGCTCCGGTGACGAGGACGATCTTGCCTTCGAGGTTCATGGGGTCTCCTTGGCGGTAGAAAGTGACCGGGTGGTCATGTTCAGTCTAGGCACAACCTGACCGGGCGGTCATGTTAGGTGGTAGAGTTCACACCATGAGGGCGGACATGGTGCGCAACCGCGGCCTGCTGGTCGACGCGGCCCGTTCGGCGTTCGCGGAGTCGGGCGTCGAGGTGTCGATCGGGGAGATCGCTCAGCGGGCGGGGGTCGCGAAGGGGACGGTCTTCCGGCACTTCGCCAGCAAGGACGACCTGCTCGCCGCGATCATGCTCGAGCTCCTGGACCGGTTGATCGAGACTGCTGACGGCCTGCGGGATGCGGCTGACCCGGGCGAAGCGCTCCGGGAGCTGATGACCGCCGGCGTCGAAGCGCTCGCTGCCGACCAGGCGTTCTGCGAGGTGGTTGGGAAGCCGTCGCTGCAGAATGCCGAGGTCAGGGCCGCGATCGAGCGGTTCGCCGGGCTGGTGGAGGTGCTGACTGCTCGGGCTCGGGAGGAGGGTGCCATCCGCGACGATGTAACCGGCACGGACATCGTGCTGTTGCTAGGCGGCATCCAGCAGACTGCAGCGCCCGTACTCGGCGCCCATCCGGATGCATGGCGCCGCTACCTGGCACTGACCTTCGACGGACTCGCCCCGGTTCACGCGACGAAGCTGCCGCACCCACTGCCAGGCAATCTGCAGACAGCGCTAGCCGCAGAAGGATGACGGCAGGTTCGCCGATGAACAGCGCCTGAATCCCGGACAGCGATCAGCTACTTACCGTCCGATGACACGCGAGCGGAAGGCTTGGCGAAGGTGGCGGGGTCTGCGAGATTTGGCGGCATGGCTGAACAGGTGGATGTGGTCGTGATCGGGCTGGGCGTCGGTGGCGAGGAGGCTTCGGGGCGGCTGGCGCAGGCGGGGCTGAACGTGGTCGGGATCGAGCCGCGGCTGGTCGGTGGCGAGTGCCCGTACTACGGCTGCATCCCCAGCAAGATGATGATCCGGGCCGGCGACCTGATCGCCGAGACCCGCCGCGTCGACGGGATGGCCGGTACCGCGACCGTCACGCCCGACTGGGCACCGGTCGCCAAGCGGATCCGCGACGAGGCGACCGACAACTGGAACGACAAGGTCGCCGTCGACCGGCTGGTCGGCAAGGGCGTCACCTTCGTCCGCGGCAAGGGCACCATCACCGGCCCGGGCCGCGTGGTCTCGGGCGACCGCGAGTTCGAGGCGAGCCGCGGCATCATCGTCGCCACCGGCACGGTCCCGGTCGTCCCACCGGTCGAAGGCCTCGCCGGTACGCCGTTCTGGACCAACCAGGACGTGATCCGGCTCGAGACGCTGCCGGCGACGTTGCTGGTGCTCGGCGGCGGCGCGATCGGGCTGGAGCTGACGCAGGCGCTCGCGCGGTTCGGCGTACAGATCACCGTGATCGAGGGCTCCGACCGGGTGCTGGCGATGGAGGAGCCCGAGTCGAGCGAGCTGGCCAGGTTCGCGCTGGAACGCGATGGGGTGGCCTTCCGGACCGGTCAGCACGCCAAGTCGGTCAGCTACGGCGATGACGCCTTCACCGTGATGCTGGCCGACGGCAGTACGGTGTCGGGCGAGAAGTTGCTCGTGGCAACGGGGCGCCGGGTGGACATCGGGGACCTCGGCCTCGACCAGGTCGGGCTGGATCCGGCCGCGCGCCGGATCGAGGTCGACGAGCACGTGCGGGCCGGTGACGGCGTGTGGGCGATCGGTGACGTGACCGGGGTCGGGGTGTTCACCCACAACGCGATGTACCAGGCCAACGTCGCCGTCCTGGACATCCTCGGCGCGCAGGACGCGCCCAAGGCCAGCTATCACGCGATGCCGCGGGTGACCTTCCTCGATCCGGAGATCGGCGCGGTCGGGCTGACCGAGCAGCAGGCGCGCGACCAGGGGCTCGACGTGCGGACCGGCCTGACCCAGGTACCGGCTTCGACCCGGGGCTGGATCCACAAGGCGGGCAACGAGGGATTCATCAAGCTGATCATGGACAATGAGAAGGGCATCCTGGTCGGCGCGACCAGTGCCGGGCCGACCGGTGGCGAGGTGCTCGGGACGCTGGCGCTGGCCGTGCATGCACGAGTTCCGGTTCACTGTCTGCGACAGATGATCTACGCATACCCGACGATCCACCGGGCGATCGAGTCCGCACTCGCGGATCTGTAAGCCTCTTCTTGCGATCGGGTCGCAAGTAGATCAAGAATGTGCTCATGCATGTTCCTGACGGGTTCTTCGACGCGCCCACCTCCATCGCCACCGGCCTGATCGCCGCCGGTGCCGTCGGCTTCAGCCTCCAGCGCGCCAACCGGGAGATCCGTGAGACGGGTCCGGCGCTGGCCGGGCTGACCGCCGCGTTCGTCTTCGCCGTCCAGATGGTCAACTTCCCGGTCGGTGCCGGGACCAGCGGCCACCTGCTCGGCGGTGCGCTAGCCGCGGCCCTGGTCGGGCCGTGGTCGGCGGTGCTGGTGATGTCGACCGTGCTGCTCGTGCAGGGACTGCTCTTCGCCGACGGCGGCCTGACCGCGCTCGGCACCAACATCACCTTGATGGGCCTCGTCACCGTTCTCGTCGGGTACTTCGTGACGCGAGCACTCCTGAAGGCCCTGCCCAAGCGCGTCGGCAGCGTCGTACCGGCCACGACCGTCGGCGCGCTCGTCTCCGTGCCCGTCGCGGCGCTGTGCTTCACCGGCCTCTACGCGATCGGCGGCGCGGTCGACATCCCGCTCGGCAAGCTCGCCACGGCGATGGTCGGCTGGCACATCCTGGTCGGCCTCGGTGAGGCGGTGATCACCGCTGCCGTGCTCAGCGCCGTCGTCGCGACCAGGCCGGATCTGGTCTACGCGGCTCGCCATCTGCAGGCCGACCTCGTCCTGGTCGATGCCGATGGCAACAGTTCGACCGTGTCGCCGGACAGGCCGATCGCGGCCCGGCCGGCCGGCCGGTCGTACGGGGTCGGAATCGCGGCCACCCTGCTGGTCGCGGGTGTGGTCAGCCTGTTCGCGAGCGCGCATCCCGACGGGCTGGAGTTCGTCGGCGCCAAGCTCGGCTTCGAGGGCGCGGCCAAGAGCTCCGCGGTGGCCGGCAGCCCTCTCGCCGACTACGGCGTGAACGGGATCGCCAACTCGCAGGTGTCCGGCGCGCTGGCCGGCATCATCGGCGTACTGGTGACGATCGTCGTCGGCCTCGCGATCGCGAAGATCGCCTCGCTGCGGTCGTCGGCTCGCGCGGACAAGGCCGTCTGATGCCCAACGACGACCAGACCTTCATCCTCGCCGAGCTGACCGACTGGACCGGTTGGACGACCTGGCCGGCCGGTCAGTGAGCGGTTCCGCCGGAGACGGGCTGCTGGTCGCCGTCGACAGCCGGATCCACCGCCTGCCCGCGCAGGTGAAGATCGTCGCGCTGTTCGTCTTCGTGCTCGCCGTCGTCTCCACCCCGGCCGGAGTCTTCTGGGCGTTCGCCCTGTACGCCGCCCTGCTGGCCGGCGCGGTCGCCCTGGCGAAGTTGCCGGTCACGACGGTGCTGAGACGGCTAGCGGTCGAGACGCCCTTCATCGTCTTCGCCCTGGTCCTCCCGTTCGTTGCCACCGGCCCCCAAGTCGACGTACTCGGCGTGTCGGTCTCGGAGTCCGGCGTACTCGGCTCCTGGAACGTCCTGGCCAAGGGCACCCTCGGCGTGATCGCCGCGATCGTGCTGTCGGCCTCGACCGCGCCACGCGAGCTGCTCGCTGGCCTCGAGCGGTTGCGGTTGCCGTCGACGCTCGTCGCGATCCTGTCGTTCATGGTCCGGTACCTGAGCGTTGTCTCGGACGACCTGCACCGGATGCGGATCGCCCGGGAGTCCCGCGGGTACGCCGGTGGCCGCGTCGGTCACTTGAAGGCGGTCGCCGGGGGAGTAGGGGCGCTGTTCGTGCGCAGCTTCGAGCGTGGCGAGCGGGTCCACCTGGCCATGCAGTCGCGTGGGTACACCGGCCGGATGCCGCAGTTGGCCGCCTCGGGTGCCGCGCGCAACCAGTGGGCCGAGGGGCTCGCCATCTCCCTGCTCGCGGTGCTGATCGCGGTGGCGGCTAGGGTGGCCGGCTTGTGAGCAGTCCGTCGATCCATGTCGAGCGTCTGGTCTTCGCCTATCCCGATGGGCGGCAGGCTCTGTACGGCGTCGACTTCACCATTCAGCGCGGCGAGCGGGTGGCGTTGCTCGGTCCGAACGGCGCGGGCAAGACGACGCTCGTCCTGCACCTCAACGGCATCCTCGGCTCGGTCGCGGGTGGCAGCGGCAGCGGGCGGATCCAGATCGGTGGGACGGATCTGCACCGGGAGCACCTGCCCGAAGTACGGCGGAAGGTCGGCCTGGTCTTCCAGGATCCCGACGACCAGTTGTTCATGCCGACGGTCCGTGACGATGTCGCGTTCGGTCCGGCCAACCTGGGGCTGCGCGGGTCGGAGCTCGAGGAGCGCGTCCACGAGGCGCTGGTCCAGGTCGGCATGCAGGACCACGCGAACATCGCTCCGCACCATTTGTCCTACGGTCAGCGGCGGCGGGTCGCCGTCGCCACGGTGCTGGCGATGCGTCCCGAGGTACTGGTTCTGGACGAGCCGTCGAGCAATCTCGATCCGGCCAGCCGCCGTGAGCTCGCGGACATCCTCTCCGGCCTCGACGTCACCTTGCTGATGATCACCCACGATCTGCCGTACGCCCTCCAGCTGTGCGAAGGCAGTCTGCTGATGGACGGCGGCCGGATCGTCGCCGACGGCAAGACCCGCGAGCTGCTGGGCGACACGGAACTGATGACGGCCCACCGGCTGGAGCTGCCCTACGGCTTCGATCCGCTGTCCGTTCCCGGCCCGGAGCACTAGCTGTCGATGTGGCGAGGCCCCGTACGACGCCGCGGGACGTACGCGAGTTCCAGCGGGTCAGCGCTTGAGGGTGCGGTCGAAGAACGACCGGACCGTACGGCGGATCAGTGGGACCGAGATCGCCGGGTCGACCGCACCGACTTGGCTGGTGCGGTCTTCGGCTGTCATCAGTCCGGCGGCTTGGAGTTGAGGTGCGAGCGCGCCGAGGTCGGTGAAGACCCAGTGGTTGGCGTGGGCGACTTCGGTACGCCGTACCGGGCCGCGGTGGGCGAGTAGCGCCGACCACGAGCTGTCGAACCGTGCGTCGCGGAAACCGTCAGTGCCCGCGAGGAGCAGCGGGCGATCGCTGCCGTGCTGGGCGATCGGGTAGAGCTCGTCGGGCTCGCCCGGCTGGAGCGGCAAGAAGTCGAGGTAGCCCTCGAGGTTGACGGCCGACTTGATGGCGCGGTTCTCGTACAAGCCCTGGGCCGCGGTCGAGCCGCCGGCGGAATGGCCGTAGATACCGATCCGGCGCAGGTCGAGGGGAAGGCCGAGGGCCTTGAGCTGCGAGAGGACGAAGCGGACGTCGGCGAACCGCGTCGACATCATCAGGCGGGACAGAACCGGATCGGTCGGGGTGGTCGGCGGGATCTGGATCGTGCGCAGCTCGCTGCCCGGGATGTCGACCTCGCTGGTCTCACCGGGATGGTCGATGGTCACGACGACGTAGCCGTGGCTGGCGAGGTCTTCGGCGAGGCCGGTGCCGAGGGTTCGGGGGTCGGTGCCGCCGGGGGAGTAGAGGAGGACCGGGCGGCTTCCGGGTGCGGGGGGCGCATCGGCGTACGAGTGGGTGAGGGTTGCCGACCAGTCCACGCCGGCGGGCAGGTGGTGGTAGTACGCGGCGAAGCCTTTGAAGCTCTCCGCGGCTCTCGCGGTCATCTGCGGTGCTCGGCGATAGCCGCGCGTGGACCGGGCCGGGTAGAAGACGGTCAGCATCAGCTCGCGATCGGGACTCCCGTTCCACGGATCAACTCTGCCCCTGTCGATGAGGTGGAGGGTTCTGACACCGAGCCGATGAGGTCCGGTCGGGGCCGGCAACCTCAAGGTGAGGTCGGGTGAGGGTGAGGTAGAGGTCGAGGCAGCTCGCGCGGCCGTTGCCGCCGGCATCGTCGCGGCCAGGGCGGTCGCGCTCGTGGTCAGGGCGATGGTCGAGGTCAGGAAGCTTCGTCGGGTCACCATGCCTTCACCGTGGCAGCGGTTTCGCCTGCCCGGGCGCGATCACGGCGAATCTCCATCCGGGCGGCGGCGAAGTTCCACCGAGGGGTGGACGGTGGTTACCGGGAACGGCACGCTCCGGTGAATTTCTTACCGAGGTATTGCGCGTTACTCACTGGTAGAGGATGGTGACTCTGAGTTCACCCTGCCTCGGTTTCCCTCCACACCAGAAGGCGGTCCGCCCATGAAGAAACTCGCCGCACTCATCGGAGCCGCAGTCCTCGGTACTGCGCTGCTCACCCCCACCGCCGCGCACGCAGCGGCCCCCGTCTACGTCGCCCTCGGCGACTCGTACGCCTCCGGCGTCGGCACCCGCACCTACATCGCCGACAGCGGTTCCTGCCAGCGCTCGACCAAGGCCTATCCGTACCTCGACGCGGCCCGGGTCGGCGCTGCGCTCACCTTCGTCGCCTGCTCCGGCGCCCGGGTCGCCGACGTCACCGCCAACCAGCTCGGACCACTCAACAGCGGCGTCCGCTGGGTGACCCTGCAGGTCGGCGGCAACGACGCCGGCTTCTCGTCGGTGATCACCGAATGCGCCAAGCCGTCCTGGCTCGGCGACTGCAACGGGGCGATCGCCACCGCGCAGGCGACCATCAACAACACCATCCCCGGCCGGCTCAACACCCTGTACGCGACGGTGCGCAGCCGGGCGACGACGGCGAAGGTGATCATCGTCGGCTACCCGCGACTGTTCAACGGGACCGACTGCAACGCCGGCACCTTCTTCAGCGGCGACGAGATGACCAAGCTCAACGCGACCGCCGACCTGCTCAACTCGAAGATCGCCGCGGCGGCCAGTGCGGCCGGATACAGCTTCGTGAACCCGACCTCGGCGTTCATCGGGCACGCAGTCTGCGGCAGCCCGGAATGGATCAACGGACTGTCGAACCCGATCAGCGAGTCCTACCACCCGAACACCACCGGCCATACCGGGTACGCGAACCTGGTCGACGACCAACTCACCTGACCCGCCTTCCGGCCTGCTCGGCGGGCCCGTTCCGAGGTCTCTCGAGCGGGCCGGAAGTTCCCGGAACCATGCCGATTTCCTCCTTCTGGTACTGACCTTCTGGTGCCGCGACGCACCTGTGCCAGCACTCTGCGTAGGGTCCGCTGAGCGGACGTTCCAACGCTGTAGTGACCGTCCGTGAGACCCCGAAACGGTTGGGTGTGAGATGGATCACGTGCGGTCGCGCAGGGGATTGGGCGGATGACAGATTGCAGCCCTCACGCCCGCTCAGCGTGAGAACTGCAAGGGGAGGAACATCTTGAAAGCTCGTACCTGGCTCGCCGGCCTCGCGGTCGGCGCAGTCTCCATCAGCCTGACGGCACCGGGGCTGGCCAACAGCGCCCCCGTCCCGTCGTCCGACAGCACCACGGTCGCCCAGAGCCCGGAGATCCGCACCATCGCGGCTCCGAAGGCCGGCGGCAACGGGCTGGTCTCCAAGCGCGACGAGACCGGCCGCGCCCACTCGATCCGGCCGGCCACCCCGTTGAAGGCTCCGGCCTCGGTCGGCGCCAAGGCCGGCCGGTCCGCCACCAGCAAGCCCGACGCGGTCGCCGTCGCCAAGGCGCAGGTCGCCTCGGTCGCGCCGTATTTCGGTGCCCGCCCGGCCGACCTGGTGGCGCAGTCGAGCTCGCTCGACGAGTTCGGTTCACAGGTGAAGTTCCAGCAGACCATCGACGGCGTTCAGGTCTACGGTGGCGAGATCATCACCAACCTGGACAAGACCGGCGCGCTGGAGTCCGCCAACGGCGAGGTCTCGCTCGCGACGTACGGGAAGTTCCCTGCCGCCGACGCGGTCGACGCCGCCAAGGCCACGGCGCAGGGCGCCGCGGTGCAGGCGGTCGCCACCCGCGCCAAGGTCGACGGCTCGACCCTGACCGCCAAGCTGGTCGGCCCGCGCTGGTTCGACCTGAGCCTGGTCACCCGTCAGCCCGGCTCGGTCGCCATCCCGGTCTACCTGTACGAGGTGACCGGCCAGGGTGACGTCCGCTGGCAGGCGATGGTGCACGCGTCGGCGGGCAAGGCGCTGCTGGCCTGGGACCTGGCCGAGCACATCAACCGCGTCGTCTGCGACGCGAACCACACCAACATCGTCACCGGTAACGAGGACGCCCGCTGCGGTGGCGGCGTCTTCGCGCCGACCCGGGTCGAGGGCGGCCCGGTCTCCTCGGTCGGCGACGTCAACCAGGTCTTCGACTTCTTCGGTGACACCTCGAACCTGTACGCCGGGCTCGGCACCGACCTGACGAACCTGATCGGCGCCGACTACGGCGACGGACTCGGCAAGGCCATCCGTGGCACCGTCCGGGTCTGCGTCAGCGGCTCCTGCCCGTTCGCCAACGCGTTCTGGAACGGCGAGCAGATGGCCTTCGGCGAAGGCGTCAGCACCGACGACATCACCGGTCACGAGCTGACCCACGGTGTCACCCAGCACACGGCCGGCCTGGCCTACCTGTGGGAGTCCGGCGCGATCAACGAGTCGCTGTCCGACATCATGGGCGAGTTCGTCGACCTGACCAACGGGTCCGCCGACGACACCCCGGCCAACCGCTGGCTGATGGGCGAGGGCTCGAGCCTCGGCGCGATCCGCTCGATGAAGAACCCGCCGCAGTTCGGCGACCCGGACAAGATGTCCAGCCCGAACTTCTTCGACGACACGTACTTCCAGGACAACGGCGGCGTGCACTTCAACTCCGGCGTCGGCAACAAGACCGCGTTCCTGATCGCCGACGGCGGCTCGTTCAACGGTCAGACCCCGGCCGGCATCGGCCTGCCGAAGTCCGAGTCGCTGTGGCACGAGACCCAGAAGGTACTGACCAGCGGAGCTGACTACAGCGACCTGGCCGAGGCCCTTCGCGCCACCTGCAACGTGCTGCAGAAGCACCATGTCGCGAACATGACGAACGCGGACTGCGCCGAGGTCAACAAGGCGATCCTGGCCACCGAGCTGGACCAGGCGCCGGGCATCGCCAAGCCGGCCAAGGCTCCGGTCTGCGACACCGCCGCGGAGAAGGTCAAGAACCTGATCACGACCTCCTTCAAACAAGACCCGGACGGCGTCGTCACGCACAGCCCGGGCTGGGTGCTCGGCAAGCAGCAGGGTGACCCGACCGCCCAGGTCGACACCTCGTACTCCTCCGACGGCGACGACTCGCTGTACGGTCAGATCACCGACCCGGCGTCGTCGATCACCGTGCAGACCAAGAGTGCGATGAAGATCAAGAACGACAAGACGTACCTGCGCTTCACGCACGCGTACAACTTCTACAACGTCTTCTTCATCTTCTGGCTGCCGACCGGCACCGGATCGCTGGACTACTCCGACGACAACGGCGCCACCTGGCACGACACCTCGGCCCTGCCGTGGAAGAACGGTCCGACCGTGGACCCGAACTTCCCGGACCAGCCGGCTTCGTGGCACGCCAACTCGGGCGGCTGGGAGACCAGCCGGCTGGACGTCTCGCAGTTCAGCGGCAAGCTGCTGAAGTTCCGCTGGAACGGCCACGGCGGAGACTTCTCCGACCTGGTCCCCGGCAACTGGTGGCTCGACAACGCCACCATCTACACCTGCAGCTAGTCAGCTGCTGAAGGGGCCCGGCGGATTCGTCCGCCGGGCCCGTTCGCGTTTACACGTCGGCGGTTGCCGGCGCACCGACGTACAGGCGGAGGTGTTCTGCGGTCAGCGAGGCGCTGCTTTCGATCAGGTCGGCAGGGATGCCGGTGAAGACGATCTGGCCGCCGTCGTGGCCGGCGCCTGGGCCCAGGTCGATCAGCCAGTCGGCGTGGGCCATGACTGCCTGGTGGTGCTCGATGACGATAACGGTGTTGCCTTCGTCGACCAGTTGGTCGAGGAGCGTCAGGAGTTGATCGACGTCGGCCAGGTGTAGGCCGGTGGTGGGTTCGTCAAGGATGTAGGTGGTGCCGTTGCGGCCCATGTGGATCGCCAGCTTGAGGCGCTGGCGTTCGCCACCGGACAGGGTCGTGAGTGGTTGCCCTAGGCCCAGATAGCCGAGGCCGACGGCTACCAGACGGTCGAGGATCGCTCGGGCAGGACCCTTGTCGAAGAAGGAGCGGGCCTCGGTCGCGGACATGTTGAGGACCTGGCTGATGTTCTTGCCACGCAACAGATAGCCGAGTACCTCTGGGGTGAAGCGGGCGCCGTTGCAGTCCTCGCAGAGTGACGCGACCTCGGCCATCATCGCCAGGTCGGTGTAGACGACGCCGAGTCCCTTGCAGGTCGGGCAGGCGCCGACCGAGTTGGCGCTGAACAGCCCCGGCTTCACCTTGTTCGCCTTCGCGAACTCTGCCCGGATGGGATCCAGCAGACCCGTGTACGTCGCCGGGTTGCTCCTTCGCGACCCCCTGATCGGATCCTGCCCGGCGACGATCACCCCATCGCGCCCGGCCAGCGACCCGTGGATCAGCGAGCTCTTCCCCGAACCGGCCACCCCGGTGACCACGGTCAGCACGCCGAGCGGGATGTCGACGCTCACGTTCTGCAGGTTGTGCAGCGATGCGCCCTCGATCCGCAGTTGCCCGGTCGGCTGCCGGACCTGATCGCGCAGACCGACCCGGTGATCGAGATACCGCCCGGTCAGTGTCCCGGACTTCCTCAACCCCTTCAGATCACCGGCGTAGCAAAGCCGCCCACCGGCCTGGCCGGCGCCCGGCCCGAGATCGACCACGTAGTCGGCGATCTGGATCGTCTCCGGCTTGTGCTCGACGACCAGCACCGTGTTGCCCTTGCCGCGCAGCTGGAGCAGCAACTCGTTCATCCGCTGGATGTCATGCGGATGCAGGCCGACCGTCGGCTCGTCGAAGACATAGGTGACATCGGTGAGCGACGACCCGAGATGCCGGACCAGCTTCACCCGCTGTGCCTCGCCACCCGACAGCGTCGACGACTCCCGATCCAGACTGAGATACCCGAGTCCGATGTCGGCCATCGACTCCAGCGTCCCGCGCAGCCCTTCGAGCATCGGCCCGACTGTCGGGTCCTTGATCCCGCCAACGAACTGCGCCAGCTCGCTGATCTGCATCCGCGAGCAGTCGGCGATCCCGACCCCGTCGATCCGCACCGCGAGGGCTGCCGCGTTCAGCCGCGCACCGTCGCAGGACGGACAGCGGACCAGCTTCACCGCCCGGTCCGCGAACACCCGGACGTGGTTCTGCATCGACTCGCGGTCCTTGGCGAGCAGGTTGCGTCTCACCTTGCTGACCAGGCCTTCGAAGGTCAGATTGCTGGTTCCGATCTTCACCTTCGTGGCCGGCTGGTACAGGAACTGCTCCCACCCCTCGGCCGGATAGTCCTTCAACGGCAGGTCCGGATCGAACAGTCCGGACTTGGCCATCAGCTGCCAGTACCAGGTGCCGACGCCGTACCCGGGCACCTTCACCGCGCCCTGGTTCAGGCTCAGCGACCGGTCGACGAACTCGTCCAGGTCGATCTCGGACGCCTTGCCGAGTCCTTCGCAGGTCGGGCACATCCCTTCGGCCCGGTTGAAGCTGAACGCCGACGGCGGTCCGGCGTACGGCCTGCCGAGGCGGCTGAACAGGATCCGCAGCATCGTGTGCGCGTCGGTCGCGGTGCCGACCGTCGAGCGGGCGTTGGCGCCGATCCGTTCCTGGTCGACGATGATCGCGGCGCTCAGGTTGCGCAGCGCGTCGACGTCCGGGCGGGCCAGGCTCGGCATGAAGTTCTGCACGAAGGCCGTGTAGGTCTCGTTGATCAGCCGCTGGGACTCGGCGGCGATGGTGTCGAAGACGAGGGAGGACTTGCCGGAGCCGGAGACTCCGGTGAAGACGGTCAGCCGGCGCTTCGGGATGTCGACGGAGACCCCGCCGAGGTTGTTCTCCCGGGCTCCGCGGACCTGGATGACGTCGTGGCTGTCGGCGGCTTCGAGGGCTGAAATGTCAGGCGAAATCGTGGCAGGCATGCATTCCAGTCTCTCATTGAGCCGCCTGTAGAGACTTTTCCCGTACTACGCTCCGCCGCCGAGCGCACGCGTTGCCCGCAAGGTGCTATCGGCGGTTGAAGGTACTAGTGCCGGGTTAGCTCGTCACCGGTGCGGTCCACAGGCCGACCAGGGCGTCGATCAGCCCGGCCGCCGTCTCCTGCCAGGACGCCCGCGCGACCGGCGTACCGGCGTCGAGATCGCGTTCGTACTCGGCCAGCAGATGCACCATCAGGAGCCGGGCCATGTCGCCGCGCTCACGGCGTACCGGGGGAGGGAGGTCGGGCAGGCCGCCCCGGAGCCCGTCGATGATCTGTTGCAGCGACGGTGAGGTCAGCGACTCCTCGACCATGATCTGGCGCAGCCCGGGATCCGTCATCAGCTGCGCGCTGAACCGCGCGAACCAGGTCGGCGGGCCGATCTCGGCGAGGTGCTCAGCTTGCGGGCGGATCAGCACCCCGAGCCAGTCGCGGACGTCCGGCTCAGGGCCGAGCTCGGCCAGCATCCGCACCCGGAGCTGCTCGATCTGGTCGGTGTGCCGGCGCACGATCGCGCGGACCAGGTCCGTCTTGGTGCCGAAGTGGTAGCCGACCGCGGCGTTGTTGCCCTGCCCGGCCGCCTCGCTGATCTGCCGGTTGGAGACCCCGAACACGCCGTGCTCGGCGAACAGCCGCTCGGCGGTCGCCAGGATCACGTCACGGGTGGCGCCGGCCCGGTCGGCCCGCGCGGTCTTCTCGGCCGCCGTCATGGATGCACCTCTCGTCTCGTCCTCCGGTCCAGTCTGTCAGCTCACTTGCTTAAGTCAACTGACTGACTTAACGTCGTCAACGTTGTTTCCGTCGCTTTCGCCCAACCGGAGGCCCTCGTGCCCATTGCCCCTGCCGATCCGGCCGAGGTGTCCCGTCCGCCGAAGCCCGCAGCCGTCGTGGCGGTGCTCGCCTTCGGCGGCATCGTGGTCTCGCTGATGCAGACCCTCGTCATCCCGCTGATCCCCGAACTCCCCAAGCTGCTGCACGCCAAGGCGTCCGGTACGGCGTGGGTCATCACCGCCACGCTGCTCGCCGCCGCAGTCGCAGTACCGGTGGTCGGCCGCTTGGGCGATATGTACGGCAAGCGCCGCATGCTGCTGGTCAGCCTCGGCCTGCTCATCACCGGCTCGGTCATCGCCGCCTTGAGCGACTCGCTCACACCGATGCTCATCGGCCGCGTCATGCAGGGGATGGCCTCCGCGGTGATCCCGCTCGGCATCAGCATCATGCGTGACGAGTTGCCGGCCGACCGGCTCGGCTCAGCGACGGCGCAGATGAGCGCCTCGCTCGGCGTCGGCGGTGCGCTCGGTCTGCCGGCCGCGGCTTTCATTGCCGATCGGGCGGACTGGCATGTGCTCTTCTGGACCTCGGCAGGGCTCGGTGTCATCGTGCTTGCGCTGGTGCTGACGTTCGTACCTGAGTCCGCGGTCCGTACCGGCGGTCGCTTCGACCTGGTGGGCGCGGCCGGGCTCTCAGCCGGACTGATCTGCCTGCTGCTCGCGATCTCCAAGGGTGCCGACTGGGGCTGGGGCTCTGCCTCGACGCTCGGCCTGCTCGGCGCGGCCGTTGTGGTGTTCCTGGTCTGGGGCTGGTTCGAGCTGCGCTCGCCGCAGCCACTCGTCGACCTGCGGACGACCGCCCGGCCGCAAGTGCTGCTGACCAACGTCGCGTCGGCGGTCTTCGGCTTCGCGATGTTCGCCATGTCGCTGGTCCTGCCGACCCTCCTGCAGTTGCCCAAGGCAACCGGCTACGGCCTCGGCCAGTCGATGCTGACCGCCGGCCTGGTGATGGGTCCGTCCGGTCTGGTGATGATGGCGACCGCCCCGATCTCGGCATCGGTCTCGAAGGCCCGTGGACCGAAGGTGACGCTGATGATCGGCGCGCTCATCGTCGCGGCCGGCTACGGACTCGGCATCGTCGCGATGGGCGCCGTCTGGCACCTGATCATCGTCTCGGCCGTGATCGGCGCCGGTATCGGGTTCGCGTACGGCGCGATGCCGGCCCTCATCATGGGCGCCGTCCCGGTCTCGGAGACGGCCGCCGCGAACAGCCTCAACACGCTCAGCCGCTCGATCGGTACGTCGATCTCGAGCGCCGTCGCCGGTGTCATCCTGGCTCACCTCACGATCAGCCTCGGCCCGGTCAGCGTCCCCTCCAAGGACGGCTTCCGGGTCATCCTCGCCATCGGTTCGGCCGCGGCTCTGGTCGCCTTCTTCATCGCCGCCCTCATCCCCACCCGCCGTTCCGGTGCGACCCCCGAAATCGCCACCACGGAGGCCGCCACCGTCGGCTGACCCTCACTGCGTGGGCAACCGACGCAACCGGATGACCGGTGACAGCAACAGCGCCGGTACCACCGCAGCCGACCCGATCGCGGCAGCGATCAACGCACCCCGAGCACCGATCGCTGCCGCGAGCAACCCAGCAGTCAGCCCGCCCAGTGCTCCGCCACCGAACAAGAGGGTGCGGAAGACAGCCGTCATCCGGCCCATCATCGCCTGCGGGGTCGTGCTCTGCCGGAGGCTGACGATGATGACCCCGGCGACGCCGAGACCGAGATAGCTGACGAAGAACGACAGCACGAACAGGGCCACCTGTGGGCCGGGCGTGATCACGATCAGGCCCGGCCCGAGCAGCAACAACGACTGGGCGACCAGATAGACGCGCCCGACCGGGAAACGGGCGACGATTCGCCGAGCGAGGCTCGCGCCGATCAGTCCACCGGCCGAGGCGGTCGCGAAGATCAGGCCGAGGGTGGTGGATCCGAGTCCCAGGTCGTTCGTCGCGTAGAGCAGGAACATCGTCCAGACGGTGATCATCGAGAAGTTGCAGCACAAGCCGGCGACGGCGAGCGCACGCAGGACCGGCGTACCGAGGACCAGCGCAATCCGTCGCGGAGTTCGACGCTCAGCCGCCGGCGGGCCGCTGGATCCGGGCGCGGTTCGGGACGGCGGATGAGGAGCAGCGAGACGATGGAGAGTGCGTAGGAGACGGCGTCGACGATCAGGGCGACCGGTGCGGTGAGCCACCCGATCAAGAGGCCGGCGAGTCCCGGACCGGCGACGTCCGAGGCGGATGAGCTGATCGCCAGCTTGGAGCTCGCGTCGACGTACTGGCGCGGGTCTTTCACCAAGGCTGGGACGTAGGCCATCCAGCTCACGTCGTACAGCACGGACGCGACGCCGATCGCGCACGCCATCGCCAGCAGGGACGGCAGGGTGAGCAGGTCGAGCCAGTGCAGGATCGGGATCAGTGCCAGCAGGACCATCCGGATCAGGTTCGCGCCGAGCATCACGCGCCGGCGCCGGGCGCGATCGACCCAGACGCCGAAGACCAGCGCGAAGCCGAGGTACGGCGCCAGCTGGAGGAAGCGGAGTACGCCGACCTGGCTGTCCGTCGCGCCGAAGGCGTGGATTGCCGTCAGCGGCAGGGCCAGCGTCGTGACCTGCGTGCCGAGCAACGAGATGCTCTCGCCGAACCAGAACCAGACGAAGTCCCCGTTGCGCCACAACGTCGGCGGTTCGGCAAGCGTCGTCATCGGCCCGCTCGGAGGTCGGCGACGGCAGCCACCACGCGGGCGACCTCGTCCTCGGTGTTGTAGTAGTGCGGCGACAACCGCAGACACCAGTCGACGTCCTTGTCGCCGAAGTCGAACTGGGCGAGCCGCCGGTAGCTCAGCGCCGAGTTGATGCCCCGGGCATCCATCGCCGCCTTGAACTCCACGGCTTCCCATCCCTCGACCTCGATGGTGACCAAGGCCCCCAGCTGTTCGCCCTGATCAAGCGCCCGTACGCCGGAAAGCTCATCCAACCCATCCCGCAACAACCCGGCCAGGTAGGGCGTCCGTCGTGAGATCAACTCCAGGCCAACGCCACGGGCGTACCGAACGGCGGCCGCACAACCGAGGACGGTGGCGTAGGGAAACTCCCATTCCTCGAACCGGGACGCGGTCTCACTCGGCCGGTACTCGCCGGCCGCACTCCAGTCGGCTCCGTGCATGTCGATGAACAACGGCTCGTAGCCGGCGCGCAGGACCCGGTCCGAGACGAAGAGGAAACCCGACCCACGCGGACCCCGCAGGAACTTGCGGCAGGTCCCGGTGAGCAGGTCGCAGCCGATCTCCTCGACATCGATCGGGTACTGACCGACCGACTGGCAGGCGTCGACGAGGTAGAGCAGGTCGAGCTCGCGACAGTGTCGCCCGATCTCGGCGACCGGCTGGACCAGCCCTGAGTTGGTCGGGATGTGGGTGGCCGCGACCAACCGGGGCCGGTGTTCCTTCATCAAGCGCGCCATCGCCTCCACGTCGACGCCGCCGGTGGGCAGGTCTGGTGCGTGCATGATCTCGACGCCGAAGCGCCGGCGCAGGGACAGGAACGCGATCTGGTTGGAGACGAAGTCGTTGCGGGTGGTCAGGATGATGTCGCCCGGCCCGAACGGGATCGCCGACAGCGCCGTCGCATAGGCGTGGGTCGCGCTGCCGGAGAACGCGATGTTGTCCGGGCCGGCGCCGATCAGGGCAGCCAGCCCGGTGTAGAACTCGCGGACCTGGACGGACCGGGCGGCGGACGCCTCGTAGCCGCCGATCTGCGCCTCGAGGTCGAGGTGGTCGTGCATCGCCTGGAGGACGGGCCGGGGGAGCAGTCCGCAGCCGGCGTTGTTGAAGTGGATCACGTTCCCGGCGCCGGGGGTGTCCGCTCGCAGGGCGGGTAGTGATTCCCAGTTCGGGGCAGTAGCGCTACTCTGTGCCTTCATGAACGACAGTAGCACTTCCGAGGAGCTCGTTGGAGTGCTCCGGACGGTCGTCCAGCAGCTGGTGCCGGGGGACAAGTTGCCGAGCAGCCGCGAGCTGATCGAGCGCCATCACGTCGGCCCGGGGACGGTGTCCCGGGCCATCGCCCAGCTCGCGGCCGAAGGGGTCGTCGTCACCCGCCCCGGCAGCGGAACGTACGTCGCGCCCAGGCCGCAGCAGCCCGAGGTCGCCATCGACACCGGCTGGCAGACCGTCACGCTCGCCGACCGCAGCGTCGACGCCCGAGCGCTCGGCGACTCGTCAGGCCCGATCCCGGACAGCGCGATCCGCCTCGACGGCGGCTACCTGCATCCATCTCTCCAGCCCACCCGCGCGCTGAGTGCCGCCCTGGCTCGAGCGGCCCGCCGCCCGGACGCGTGGGATCGCGCTCCCGCCAACGGGCTGACCCCACTGCGCACGGTCTTCGCCCGGCTGGCCGGCGCCGGGGTGACCGCGGACGACGTACTGATCACTGCCGGCGGTCAGAGCGCGCTCTCCATCGCATTCCGCGCGATCGCCGGGCCGGGCAGCCCTGTCCTGGTCGAGTCGCCGAGCTATCCAGGCGCGCTGGCGGCCGCGCGCGCGGCCGGTCTCAGCCCGATGCCGGTACCGATCGACCAGCACGGCCTCCGCCCCGACCTGCTCGAAGAGGCGTTCGCACGGTCGGGCGCCCGGCTGCTGTACTGCCAGCCGACGTACCAGAACCCAACCGGCACAGTGCTCGCCGCAGACCGCCGGCGACGCGTCGTGGAGGTAGCCCGCGCTGCGGGCGCATTCATCCTGGAAGACGACTTCGCCCGGCTGCTGGGTCATGGCGCATCAACACCGAAGCCGCTGCTGGCCGACGACCGTGACGGTACGGTCGTCTACCTTACCTCCCTGACCAAGCCCGCCGCACCGAGTCTCCGCATCGGCGCGCTGGTTGCCCGAGGCCCTGTCCTCGAACGCCTACGGGCGATCCGCCAGGTCGACGACTTCTTCGTCCCCCGACCTCTGCAGGAGGCAGCCCTCGAACTTGTCGGCTCGCCCGGCTGGGATCGCCATCTGCGCGGCCTGGCCATCGCGCTCCGATTGCGGTCCCGCGCCCTCGTCACGGCGCTCGCCGAGGCACAACCAGAGTGGTCGGTAGTCAGCCCGCCGACTGGCGGGCTCCATCTGTGGGTACGGCTGCCATCGGACCTCGACGAGACGGCCGCCGCGGCAGAGGCCCAGCGGCTCGGGGTCGTGGTCAGCGGCAGTCGCCGTTACTTCGCCACCGAGAAGGCGGGCTCGTGGCTGCGTTTCAACTTCGCCGCGGCCGCGGATGCGGCCGAGCTGTCAACGGCCGCCCGCCGTCTTGCCCGGATCTGACTTCACTCGGCCAGTCACGTCGTCGAGCAGCGACTGGAGTTTGCCGGCCAAGAGGTCTCGTTCGGCGGCGGTGAGGGATGAGATCAGCTCGGACTCGCGGGTGAGAACCTGCTCGACGGTCTGCTCGACGAGGGCGTGACCGGCGGCGGTGAGGGAGACGACGACGGCTCGGGAGCCGTCGGTCGCCGTGCGGCGCTCAACGAGTCCTGAGCGCTCGGCCCGGCCGACGCGCTGGGAGATCGCGCCGGCCGTCACGAGGGTGCGCTCGGTGAGTTGGCGGGTGGTGAGCTCGTACGGCGTACCGGCGCGGCGCAGCACGCTGAGCAGGTCGAGGGTGGCTCCGTCGACCCCGAGGTCGGCGAGCAGCCGGCGCCGGTCGTCGGCGAAGAGCTTGGCCAGCCGCCACAGGGGAGTGACGATGCCGATCGAATCGGTCGGGGTGCCCGGCCGCTCGCGCTGCCAGGCCGCGGCGATGGCGGCCGGCGGGTAAGGGCTCGGCGTATCGAGAGGGTAGGCGTCCACGCACCCATGCTACGTTTAGGTCTAAACATTTAGACCTAAACGATGGAGCGTGGCGTGGCCAGGACGATCGTGGTGACCGGCGGCGGGACCGGAATCGGCAAGGCGGCGGCGAAGCGGTTCCGCGCGGACGGCGATCAGGTGGTGATCACGGGGCGGCGGGCCGGCGTACTGGAGAAGGCCGCGGCGGAGCTCGGCGCGCAGGCGTTCGTCTGCGACGGAACCGATCCGGAGCAGGTACGCCGGCTGGTCCTCGAGCTGCCGGGGGAGGTGGATGTGCTCGTCAACAATGCCGGCGGCAACACCGACTTCGGTGCGCCCGGCGACGAGCAGGATCTCGCGGTCCTGAAGAGCAACTGGATCGCCAACTTCGACGCCAACGTGCTGACCGCCGTCTTGATGACGACTGCGCTCACGCCCCGGCTGGCCGACGGGGGAGCGGTCGTCCACCTCGGCTCGATCGCCGGCACCCGTGGCGCGGGTTCGTACGGCGCGGCGAAGTCGGCGCTGGCGACCTGGAACCAGGACGTCGCCGCCGAGCTGGGTCCGCGCGGGATCACCTCGAACGTGGTCGCGCCGGGCTTCACCGCCGGCACCGAGTTCTTCCAGGACCGGCTCACCCCCCAGCGGCGCGAACGGTTGCTCACGGCAACGATGGTGAAGCGGCAGGGTGAGGTCACCGACATCGCGGCCGCGATCCACTTCCTCGCCTCGCCGGCCGCGCGATACATCACCGGCCAGACCCTGCACAGCAACGGCGGCGCGCTCACGACGCGCTGAGCCGCGCCGCCCCGGCGTGCTGACAACGTAGGCATCGCACGGAATCGCGGGACGTCGGTGACAATGGGGCCATGCGTGCCACGGTCAAGGATGTCGCCAAGCTGGCCGGGGTCTCACCCAAGACGGTGTCGAACGTGATCAACGGTGTCGTGTTCGTCCGGCCGGAGACGCGCGAGCGGGTCGAGCAGGCGCTGGTCGAGCTCGACTACGTGCCCAACATGAGCGCCCGCGGGTTGCGGAACGGCCGGTCCGGGATGATCGGGCTGGCACTGCCGGACCTCCTCCGGCCGTACTCCGCGGAAGTCACCCACCTGGTCGTCGAGCTGGCCCACCGGCGCGGCTGGGGTGTGCAGATCGAGGAAACGGCCGCCGAACCGAAGCGCGAGTTCGAACTGCTCTCCAAGGCACGCGCGCATCTGGTCGACGGGCTGATCCTCAACCCGGTCAACCTCGACGACAGCGCGGTGATGACGGCCGGTCCGCTGCCGGCGGTCGTGCTGATCGGTGATGTCGATCAGGACATGGTCAGCCAAGTTGCGATCGACAACGTTGCTGCCGCGCGCGACATGACCCGGCATCTGCTCGACCAGGGCTTCCGGCGGATCGCGGCCGTCGGCACCCCGGAGATCCCCAGCGGTTCCAGTGGCACCGGCCGGATCGGCGGCTCGACCGATGCTCCCGGTACGGCGGCCGCGCGCCTGCGGACCCAGGGCTATCGCGAGATCCTCGCCGAAGCCGGCATCGGGCCGGACCGCGAGCTCGAGATCGGTCTCGACCGCTGGAGCCCGGAGGGTGCGGCCGCGGTCGTCGGGCGCTACATCGACAGTCATGAATTGCCGGACGCATTCTTCTGCTTCACCGACACGATCGCGGTCGGCGCATTGTCGGCACTGTGGACGGCGGGCGTCGCCGTACCGGGTGACTGCGCGGTCGCCGGTTTCGACAACATCGGCGAAAGCCGGTACACGGTTCCACCGCTCACGACGGTCGATTTCGACCGCCGGCTGTTCGTCGAATCGGCGCTGGACCTGCTCGCCGAACGGATGTCGGACAAGGACGCAACCCCTCGGCGGGTGATGATTCCGCACCGGATCATCACCCGCGCGAGTACGGCGCGCTGACCTACTTTCCCCCTTTTTTCCAAGGCGATCGCCGTTGGAATCGTTGTCAGTGGTTTCAGTGGGCCCTGGTTCGCGAGACAACAGTTCCGGCAGGCGGGATTCGCCGCGCCATCCCTTGAAAAGACCGTCACTGTGAGCAAGGCTTCCGGGATCACTTCCGTGCCCCGTCAGGCCCGGAATTGTGGCAACTGCTGCTCCGTCATCAGCGGCAGAAACCGCAGGACTGCAGTTGTCCCGTCAACAACTGTTCCTCGGGGGAACAATGAGAGGGGGATGTGTGTCAGCGTTGAAAGAGCTCGCCGAGCAGTGCCGTGGTGTGAGGAGTCACGGTACTTCGCAACTCGGCCGGGCTGCGGTTCAACCGGCGGTCTGTACCGGCGTCCACGAGGTGAACTCGTCGATCCTGTCCGGGCAACCGCGCCGCGTGGCGGTGCTGAGGCTCAGTAACGGTCTCACCACCACCCTGCGTCTCGACGAGGGTGCTCCGGCGCCCAAGCCGGGCGCGACACTGTTCGTCCGGGGTGGCCGGGGGATGGGTGATCAACCCGCCTCAGGTGGGGTCACCCTCGCGCCGAGCCACCCCAGCTGAACGAGCTGGGCTGACAAGACCGGATGAACCCCAGCCTGCGGCTGGGGACGCCGGCCGCATCAGTGGCTCGCCGGTCTCAGGTCAACGCCGAGCTGAGACCGGCAAGTCGCTGGAACGCCGGAAGCTATTCCTTGATCGGTTCCGTCAGCGCACGGACCTCGATCGGGGAGTAGCGGGCTTCCGGAAGCCTCGCGGCGAGTTCCGTCGCGCGCTCGAGCGTGCAGTCGAGCAGGTAGTAGCCGGCCAGCACCTCCTTGGCCTCCGTGAACGGCCCGTCGGTGACCGCCGCCATGCCGTCCGTGACCCGGACCACTCGCGCATGGTCACTGGTCAGCCCGTCGGAGGCCAGCAGTTCGCCGCTGGCCCGGGTCTCGGCCAGGATCGCGCGATGTACGTCGTACACCGCCTCGATCCCGTCCGCGTCCAGCGCGTCCCAGGTATCGGTGTTCCCATAGATCAACAGCATGTACTTCATGAGGACATGATGGCCTCTCGCCAGATCAGCTTGGCCACGTTCGGCTTCACCGCGGTCGTGATGACGGCCATCGCGCGCCCGACGTACGCGTCGCTGTCCATCTGCGCGAGCAGACTCGCCGCGAGATCCTCACGCGCGGTGAACAGCCCGTCGGCCTGGTCTTCCTGTACTTCGTACGCCGTCACCTCACCGTTGCCGAACAACCCGCTCGGCCGCGCGATCGTCCAGTCCAGCCCGCTGTCCCGGACGATCCGCTCCATCCGGCGCATGTCCTCGTGCGTCGTCCGCGCCACCACGCGATTCACCAGCGGGTCGAGAACGTTGTTGAAGAAGAAGGCATTGCTCGGTCGCCACCCCGGTTCGAGCACCACCGAGCTGATCACGAACAGCCGCTTCACACCGGTCTCGTGCATCGCGGCCACGAGGTTCCGCGCCGCCGTCGAGTAGAGCTCCACCGGCTTCCGCGACGGCTTGCCACCGACAACCGAATAGACCGCGTCGGCCCCCGCGATCGCAGTACGAACCGACGCCGCGTCCGTCACATCAGCTCGTACGACTTCGAGCCCAGCCCTGGGTGGGACCGACTCCGGCCGTCTGACCGCGGCGACGACTTCATGACCGGCCGCCAGTGCCTGCCCGACCAGGATCCGGCCGGTCGATCCTGCTGCCCCGAAAACGACGATGCGCATGCTGCTCCCTCACTGTCGCCGGGCGATCCGGTGACGTGCTTGACAGTGCGCCTGACGGGCAGGGATATTCAACGCTGATGAATAAATCGCGTGGGCGGCCGCGGGGCAACCCGGCCACCAAGGACCGGATCAGCTCTGTTGCCTACGACCTGTTCCTCGAGCACGGCTATCGCGGCACGACGGTCCGCAAGGTCGCCGCGGCGGCCGAGGTGGATTCGGCGCTGATCAGCTATCACTTCGGTTCGAAACAAGGCCTGTTCGGCGAGGCGATGCAGTTCCGGTGCGGGAAGTCCGCCGCGATGGTACGCGCACTCGAAGGCGACCAGCCGGGCTTCGCCGACCGGTTGCTGGAGGCCGTACTGGAGATGTGGGCCGACGCCGAGCCGCTGGCCGAGCTGACCCGGATGGCGCCGCAGGACGCGGACGTGATGCAGGTCCTGCAGGAATTCCTCGAACGGGAGATCCACGGCCGGATTGCTGAATTTCTCCGCGGACCCGACGCCACCGATCGCGCCACCGCCGCCGTCGCAGTGATCGGCGGCCTGATCTTCACCCGCTACCTCAACCCGCTGCGCCCGGCGGCAACCATGTCGGACGCGGACGTCCGCCGGATCATCGCCCCCGCCCTGCGGGCCGCACTGCAGCCGACCCGCAGGTCCAGGGCATCCGTGTAGTCGCCAGGCTCAAGGCCCGTGCGGTTCTCAGGCCGGCGCCTGGATGGTCGTCAGCTCCAGGTGGCTCCGGCCTGCGCGCGGACGGTGGTGTTGAGCCGGTTGAACAGGTTCGTCAGCCCGATCATCAGTACGATCGCGGCCAGCTGCTGCTCGTCGAAGTGGTCGGTCGCGGCGTCCCAGATCTCGTCCGTGACCGCGTCGGGCCGGTCGGCCAGCCGGGTCGCCGCCTCGGTCATCGCCAAGGCGGCGCGCTCAGCGTCGGTGAACAGGTTCGACTCCCTCCAGGCCACCACCTGATGCAACCGCTCATCGGTCTCACCGTGCTTCTTCGCACTGTCGATCCCGCCGAAGATGCAGGCCGAGCACCCGTTGATCTGGCTGGCCCGCAAGTGGACCAGCTCCATCGTCGTGGCGGGGACACCGCCCTTGTACGTCGCCTTGTAGATGTTCTGGATCCCGGTCATCGCGTCCGGCAGGATCATCGCCGGGTTCTTCATCCGTTCAGTCATACTCCCCTGACGCAGCGGCCGCGGCAGATGTGACAGCGGTGCGCAGATCGATTCTGAGCCGCTCTTCCACCGGCACGGACGGGTCGGAGTACTGACCGGTGAGGCAGATCGGGCCGGTGTAGTCGTGGAGGTTGGCGAAGACGGCTGACCAGTCGGCCAGGCCTTCGCCGGCTTGGCCGAACCACGTCTTCCAGCATTCGCCGGTCCGGAGGTACTTCGCGTTCTTGAGGTTGACGATGCCGAGGCGGTGCTTGACCAGGGGGAGCGTGATGGCGGGGTCGTCGCCGGCGAGAGCGTCGTGGGCCGCGTCCCACACGACTTTGAACTCGGCGGGCAGGCCGTCCAGCAAGTGCAGGACGCCGAGGGACGAGGTGACGAAGTTGCCATGGTGTTGCTGCACACCGACCTGTACGCCGTACTGCGTCACGAGGGCCGCCGCGTCCTCGAGTTGTTGGCGGATCCGGCGTACCGAAGCTGCATAACCGTCGGGGCCAACGGGGGCCATGATGCGAATCATGGGGACACCCGCCTTGGCCGCTGCCGAGAACGCGCTCTCCGAGAGGTCGCTGGCGATGCTGATCGGCTCGACGCCCTCGGCGCGGAGTTGCTCGACGAAGGGTGGCAAGTCGGATTCGGCGGTGGCCGGGGTGACGAAGGCGGTGTCGCGGACGGGGATCTCGGCGCCGGTGAAGCCGAGGCCGGCGACGAGCTTGCCCAGCTCGTCGCCGGGCAGGCCGGACCAGGGTTTGGTGAAGACGGACCAGGTATAGGTCATGTTTTCAGCGGCCTCCGAGCCCGCTCATGGTGATGCCTCGGACGAACCAGCGTTGGGTGAGGAAGAAGAGCACGATCAACGGGACGGTGGTGATGGTCGCGGCCATCAACAGCAGGTTCCACTGCGTGCCGTTGGTGTCCTGGAAGACCTGCAGCCCGACGGCCGCCGTACGGGTGGAGTCGCTGTTGGAGATGACAAGCGGCCACAGGAGGTTGTTCCACTGACCGATGAACTTGAACACCGCGAGCGTCGCGATCGCCGGCACCGCCAGCGGCACGATCACCCGGGTGAACGCCTGCCACCGATTGGCGCCGTCCAGCCGGGCGGCCTCCTCGTAGTCGCGCGGGATGCCGAGGAAGAACTGCCGCAGCAGGAAGACGCCGAGCGCGGTGAACGCGTGCGGCAGGATCATCCCCGGCCAGGTGTCGATGCCGTGCAGCTTCGCGACCAGGATGAACTGCGGGATCAGCGTCACCTGCGACGGGATCATCAGCGTCGCCAGGTAGATCCCGAACAGCCAGTTCCGGCCGGGAAAGTTCAGCCGGGCGAACGCGTACGCCGCCAGCGCGGCCGTCACGGTCTCCAGCAGCGTCGTACCGGCCGCGAAGATGATCGTGTTGAGCAGGTACCGGCCGAGCGGGACCAGCTCGAAGGCCCGCTTCAGATTCTCCGGATGCCAACTGCTCGGCCAGAACGACGGCTGCGCAGCCATCGACTCCGCATCGGACTGGAACGCGACCAGCACCATCATCACGACCGGTACCAGCGTCAGAGCGGTGACCAGGTAGCAGGCGAACACGACCAGCTTGCGAGTCGCCACCGGGTTCTTGAGCAGCGGGGTCAGGGCGTTAGTTGTCATAGTGGACGAGCCTCCGCTGCAGCACGAACTGTGCCGCGGTGATGACGACGATGAACCCGAACAGGACCAGCGACTGCGCCGCGGCGTACCCCTGGTCGTAGTTCTCGAAGCCGGTCCGGTAGATGTACATGACGAGCGTCGTGGTGCGCGATCCCGGCCCGCCGTTCGTCATGATGAGCGCCTGGTCGAAGACCTGGAACGAGCCGATGATCGAGGTCACGATCACGAAGAACAGCGCCGGCGACAGCATCGGCAGCGTGACGCTGCGGAAGCTCTGCCAGGCCGAACTGCCGTCGACCCTGGCCGCCTCGTAGAGCTGCTGCGGGATCGCCTGCAGGCCGGCCAGGAAGACGACCATGCCGAAGCCGAAGCTCTTCCAGACACTCATCGCGATCAGCGCGGGCATCGCCCAGTGGTCGCTGATCAGCCAGGCCGGCCCGTCGATGCCGAACCATCCCAGCACGGTGTTCACCAGGCCACCGTGGGGGATGTAGAGCCAGATCCAGACGAACGCGACCGCCACCGTGATCGTTGCATACGGCAACAGCAGCAGTGATCGGAAGACGGCGATCCGGCGCAGCCCCTGGTTGAGCAGCAAGGCCAGCCCGAGACTCACCAGGATCGTCAACGGAACGCTCACCAAGGTGAAGTACGCCGTGTTTCCCAGCGCCGACCAGAAGGTCGGGTCAGGGCCGAGCCGGGTGAAGTTCTTCAGGCCGGCCCAGGTCGGGCTGCTGAACAGGTTCCAGTTCAGCAACGAGATCACTCCGGCCGCGACCACCGGCCCGGCGGTGAAGATCAGGAAGCCGATCAGGCTGGGCAGGATGAACAGCCAGGCGGCCAGCGTCTCCTTGTTCCGCCAGCGTGGCGTCGGTCCGGTCGGTGAAGGTTTCGGCTTGCTGGGAAGTCTTGCCGGCAGGGTGTCGACAGCCATCCGGGATCACCCCTTCCGGGCTTCGGCTTGGCGGATGTTGTCCTGGTGCTGCTTCATCAGTACGTCGAGACGCGGCGTCAGCCCGTCGATGGCGTCCGGCACGGACACCTGGCCGAGGAACGTTCGCGGCAGGTCCTGACCGAGCAGCTGCTTGACCTGGTTCCAGTTGGTCGTCACGTCGAACGCGTGCCCGCCGGCCACCTTGCCGGCGAGGATGTCCTGCACGACTCCGAGGTTGTCGGGCGGCGGCTTGAACGCGCTGCCCGCGGACAGGCGGGCTGGGTTGTTGCGGCCGGCCTTCGCGTAGATGTCGAGGGCTCCGGTGCTGGTCAGGGTCTTGAGCAGTCGCCAGGCCAGCTCGAGATCCTTGCCTTTGACACCGGAGGGGATCGCGAAGGACGAGCCGGAGACTCTCGGCGTACTGCCGGCAGCCCCCGCCGGGAACGGGATGACGTCCCAGTCGAACTTCGCCTTCCGGACGTTGACCACCTGCCACGGTCCGTTCTGCATGAAGGCGACGTTGCCCTCCATGAAGTTGGCCAGCGAGCTCTCGGTCACCAGGTTGCTGATCGGCGGCGTCACCTGGTCCTTGACGAACAGGTCGATCACGAACTGGATCGCCTGCATTGCCTCCGGCCGGTTGAGCGTGCTGACCGACTGGTCGTCGTTCATCACGTTGCCGCCGGCGCAGTAGATCCACGAGACCAGATCGTCGATCGCCGGCGCGCAGGTGAAGCCGTACTGGTCCGGTGGCTTCGTCAGCTCCTTGGCGAGATCGCGGAAGGTCTCCCACGTCATCGGCTCGGTCTTCGACGGCAGCTCGATCCCGGCCTTGGTCAGGATCGTCTTGTTGTAGTACAGGACCGTCGGCGCGACGTCGAAGCCGATCGCGTAGGTCTTGCCGTTGAAGGACGAGATCTTCCGGCTCAGCGGGTAGAAGTCGTCGGTCTTGAAGTCGGCGTCGGCGGCGATCAGGTCGTCGAGCGGCCGGTGGGCGCCGCGGGAGGCGTACGTCGGGATCAGGGTGCCGTTGAGTGCGGTGACCAGGCTCGCGGTACCGCTGACGAGTTGGAGGTCGAGCTTGGTCGGGTAGGGGCCGGACGGGGTGAGGGTCGGGATCGACTCGACCCTCAGTTGCTGCTCGACGTACTGACTGAAGGCGTTCCAGACCTTGCGTTCGGCGGGACTGCTGGACCACATCGACCAGGTGGCCGCGTTCTTGGGCGTTGATGAACAGGCTGTGAGTACTCCGGATGCGGCGACCGCGGCGCCCGTGTATTTCAGGAAGCTGCGGCGGGACAGCTCAGGGGACATTGCTGTACTCCTCTAGGTGAAGAGCAGGGTGATCGACTCGGCGCGGATGCGCTCCTCGTCGACCTGGACGCCCAGACCGGGCGCGGTGGGGACCGTTGCGACGGCCTTGGTGATGGTGAGCCCCTCGACGTACAGGTCCTCCAGCAGCTCGGGACCGTTCAGCTCCGCGGGCAGTGCCAGCTCGAGCTGGCTGAACAGATGCAGGGCGGCCGCGAAGCCGATGCCGCAGTCGGTCAGGCCGCTGGCGAGGATCTCGATGCCGTTGGAGAGCGCGACCTGAGCGGTCTTCAGCGCGTTCCGCAGGCCGCCTGCTTTGCAGATCTTCACGACGACCAGGTCAGCGGCGTCGAGGCGGACCGCCCGGGCCAGGTCCTGCGCGGTGAAGCTGCCCTCGTCGATCGCGATCGGCAGGTCGATCAGCTCGCGCAGCCGATGCATGGCGAGGGTGTCGGTACTCGGTACCGGTTGCTCGACGCAATGAATCGTCCGGACATGGCTGGTCCGGTCGAGGAGTTGTTTGAGCGCACTCGGCCGGTACGACTGGTTGGCGTCAAGCCACAGCGGCTTGGCGCCGGCCACTTCCGCGACCGTCTCGATCGCGGCCGCGTCCGAGTCCAGGTCGCCCCCGATCTTCACCTTGTACGCCGAATAGTCCGACGACTGCTGAGCGTGCTCCCGCACGACGTCCGGAGCCCCGACGCCGATCGCCGAGCAGAGCGGAATCTCGTCATGCAGTTTCCCGCCGAGCAACGCATGCACCGGTACGCCGGCCAGCTTCCCCGCAGCATCGTGCATGGCAAGGTCGACCGCTGCCCGCGCGAACGGAAAGCCGTTCGAGACCGCAGGACTCAACCGCTTCGTCACCCGCTGGTGAAACAACTCGACGTCGAACGGCGTCAGCTCCAGCAGAATCGGCTCGAGATGACGCTTGATCACCACCGCGATCGTCTCCGCCGTCTCGTAACTCCAGCTGGGCAGCGCTCTCTGCTCACCCCAACCGACCACCCCGTCCTCGGTCGTGAGCTTCACGAAAACCACTGCCGCCGCCTGGTCCTGCGTCTTGTCGGGCGAACCGACCGCACCGCTGCCCAGCACGAACTGCCGCGCGAACGGCACCGCGACCGGGAAGACCTCGACCGACCTGATCCTGCTCATGCCGCGATCGCCCAGACCGCGGGATCCACGAAGCCCGGCCCGCGAACGCCGTCCTCGAGCCACCTGATGACGTCCTCGACGACGTAGCCCGCCAAGGCGAGATGCCCTTCGACCGTGTCGCCCGCGATGTGCGGGGTCAGCAGCAGGTTCGACGCCGCGAGCACATCGGGTCCGAACTTCGGCGGCTCCGGATCGTACACATCGAGCGCCGCGAACAGCCGCCCGTCGAGGCAGTGCTCCAGCAACGCCGGCTGGTCGACGGCCGGTCCGCGAGAAGAGTTGACGACGATCGCGCCGTCCGGCAGTTGCTCGATCAGCTTCCGCGTCACCAGCCCACGCGTCTCCGGCACATCCGGCACATGGATGGAGACGAACCGGGAGTGCAACGCCTCCTCCAGCTCGACCACCCGTACGCCGAGTTGCTGCGCGCGCTCGCTGGTCAGGTACGGGTCGTAGACGACGACGTCGCAACCGAACGGCTTGAGCAGCGTGATCAGCGCGCGGGCGGTCGAGCTGGCGCCGAGGATGCCGACCTGCTGGCCGGCGAGCTCGCCACCTCTGAGCTGCGGTTGTTTCCAGCCGCCGGCGCGGAGTGCCTGGTCGACCTGGGGGAGCCGGCGGGCCAGCGTGAGCATCGAGGCGAGGCAGTACTCGCCGACCGACCAGGCGATCCGGGTGCCGGCGGAGAAGACGGCGACGCCCTGGCCGAGGATCGCCGGGTCGACGAGCTTCTTGACCGAGCCGGCCGCGTGCGCGACCACCTTCGGTCCGTTGCCGTCCGCCCAGAGCGCCTTGTCGAGATGCGGCGTGCCCCAGCTGGTCAGGAGCACGTCGCTCCCGGCGGCGAGCTCGGCGACCACCTCGGGGCTCAGGTCGGAACCGGCCCAGCTGACGTCGAACCGCTGGTTGAGCAGCTCCCGGGTCTGTGGGCTGCAGACGTCGTCGGCGCGGTCGGGCGTCATCACCACGGCAAGTGTGGACAAGCTGACTCCTCAGGTCGGATCTCGTTGACCCGACGGTAAGGGCTTTCCGTTATGCTCGTCCAAACCCATTTCCGCATCGACCGATACCGTGAGGGCATCGCCATGGATCTGTCCCTGCAGCAGTTGCGTGGATTCGTCGCGGTCGCCGAGGAGCAGCATTTCGGTCGCGCGGCCCAGCGGCTCAACCTGACCCAGCCGCCGCTGACCCGGCAGATCCAGGGGCTGGAGCGCTCTTTGGGCGTCAGCCTGTTCGATCGGACCGGCAGGGGAGTGCGGCTCACGGCGGCCGGCCAGGTCTTCCTCGAGCACTCGCGGCGGGTGCTCGCGTTGCTCGAGGTCGCGCCCGATGCGGCTCGGCGCGCGGCCGACGGGCAGACCGGGACGCTGCGGATCGCGTTCACGGCGATCGGGGCGTACGCCGTACTGGCCGACTTCCTGACGATGGTGAGCAAGCGGACCCCGGCGGTGACGGCGGAGCTGACCGAGCTGGTGAGTCCGGATCAGTTCGAGGCGCTGGCGAATCTGGAGATCGATCTGGGCATCGTCCGGCCGCCGATTCCGGCGCAGTTCGACTCGGTGCTGGTGCATTCGGAGGATCTCGTGCTCGCCGTACCGGCCGATCACAAGCTGGCCGACGGACAGAGCGCTGTCTCGCTGGCCGACGTGACGGACGACTACATCGGCTACAGCCCCGAAGGGTCGCAGTACCTGCACGACATCTGCGCCGCGATGATCGGGATGAACCGGTACGCCGTCAGCCAGCTCGCGTCGCAGGTACCGACGATGCTCGCGCTGGTGCGGGCCGGGCTGGGGTGCGCGCTGATCCCGCGGTCGATCATGGCGATGGGCGTGCAGGGGGTGCGGTACCGCGAGCTGGACGCGGCGGACGCGCACTCGGTGACGCTGCACGCGGCGTGGAGTCCGGACAGCCCGAATCCAGCCCTCCAGCGCCTCGCCGAGTCACTGAAGGCAGATCCACATCTGGATGCCTGACAGTCGAGCTTGACCTAGAGTCGGCTCTAGTTCGTACTGTCGGTTCCATGACCACCCCACAGCACAAGATCGGCTCGGGCTTCGGGCACGGCACCAAGGCGGACGAGGTCCTCGCAGGCATCGACCTCAGCGGCAAACTCGCGCTCGTCACCGGCGGCTACTCCGGCATCGGGATCGAAACGACCCGCGCGCTGGCGAAGGCGGGCGCCGAGGTCGTCGTACCGGCTCGGCGGCCGGACGCGGCTCGCGAAGCGCTCGCTGAGATCTCCGGTGTCGAGGTCTGTGAGCTGGATCTGGCCGACTTGGCCAGTGTGCAGGCCTTCGCCGCGGGCTTTCTCGACTCCAGCCGGTCGATCGACATCCAGATCAACAACGCGGCCGTGATGGCCAACCCGGAGACGCGGGTCGGGCCGGGCTGGGAATCGCAGTTCGCCACCAACCACCTCGGGCACTACGCGCTGACCAACCAGCTGTGGCCGGCACTCGCCGCTGACGGTGGTGCGCGGGTGGTGTCGTTGTCGTCGTCGGGTCATCGGCGGTCGGACATCCGGTGGGACGACCCGCAGTTCACCCAGGGGTACGAGAAGTGGGCGGCGTACGGGCAGGCCAAGACGGCCAACTCGCTCTTCGCGGTGCAGCTCGATGCCTTGGGCAAGGATTCCGGCGTACGGGCCTTCGCGGTGCACCCGGGTGGGATCCTGACGCCGTTGCAGCGGCACCTGCAGCGGGAGGAGATGGTCGGGTTCGGGTGGATCGACGAAGAGGGCAACCTGGCGCGGCCGGATCTGTTCAAGACTCCAGAGGGCGGCGCGTCGACGTCCGTGTGGGCGGCTACATCGCCGCAGCTCGATGGTCAGGGCGGGGTCTTCTGTGAGGACTGCGAGGTCGCCGAGTTGTCGACGGACGATGCGCCCGGAGTACGGCCGTATGCCGTCGATCCTGCGTCGGCCGCCCGGCTGTGGACGTTGTCCGCCGAGCTGACCGGGGTCGACGCGTTCCAGTAATCTGACCGCATCACTACTTCAACGATCGTCAGCGCCCTCCGCGCCGCCGGCTGCGTCTTCGCCGAGGACGAGGCGGACCTGCTGATCGCGGCAGCCCGCGACGACGCCGAGCTCGCCCACATGGTCGAGCAACGCGTCGCCGGGCTGCCCATCGAACACATCGTCGGCTACGCGGACTTCTGCGGCCTGCGCATCCTGCTCGACCCCGGCGTCTTCGTCCCACGCCGCCGCACCGAACACCTGGTCGCCGAAGCCCTCCAGCTCACCCACCCAGGCTCGCTCGTCGTAGACCTCTGCTGCGGCTCGGGCGCCCTCGGCGTCGCCGTCCACGCGGGTCAACCCGACATCACCTTGTACGCCGCCGACCTGGACCCGTTGGCAGTCGCCTGCGCCCGCCGCAACGTCGAACCCCTCGGCGGCCACGTCACCCAAGGCAACCTGTACGCCGCCCTGCCACCCGCGTTGCGCGGCCGCATCAACGTCCTGCTCTCCAACGTTCCCTACGTCCCCACCAACGAAATCCCCTTCCTTCCCGCCGAAGCCCGCCTCCACGAACCCCGCACCACCCTCGACGGCGGCACCGACGGCCTGGAAATCCTCCGCCAGGTAGCCGCCGGAGCCTTCACCTGGCTGGCCCCCGGAGGCACCATGCTGACTGAAACAACCGAAGCCCAAGCCCCCATCGCAGCCGCCCTCCTCACCGAGTCCGGCCTCACCCCCCGCATCACCACCTCCGAAGAGCTCTACGCCACCGCGGTCATCGGCACCAAGCAGTAGCCCGATGCCACTGGAGTCAACCTCACCGAGAAGTAGCCCGACGCAACCAAGCCAGCCGGCGATGCAGTCGTCGGGCATCTGGTCGGGATGTTCGCCGAGGCGTCGGATATGTGGGTCGGGAGCAAGGCTGAGCTGGTGAGCATGTACGTACGCAGCGACCAACGAGGGCAAGGGGTTGGCGGGCGATTGGTGGATGCGTTTGTCGAGTGGGCCAAGGGGCGTGGAGCCGCGCGGATGCACGTCACGGCGTACTCGGAGAATGCTGCGGCGCTGCGGCTGTACGAGAGCCGGGGGTTCGCGCCGAAGTCGGTGACGCTGGCCGTCGACCTTGATCCGGGTACGTAGTACTGCCTGATCGGGTAAAAGGGTTGGAGGTCGGGGCGTGCGGTGGAGACGATGTGGGTCTAATGGCTGAGCACATCGCGTTCCTGACCATCCCGGCCGCGGGGCACATCAACCCGACTCTTCCCTTGGTCGCCGAGCTTGTCCGGCGCGGGCATCGAGTGACTTATGCGACCGGACCAGCGTTCGGCGACGCGGTCAGAGCGGCCGGGGCCGAGTTGGTGGAGCTGGATTGGGAGCCGAAGGCGATCAAGGTCGCCCGGACCGGGCAGACGACCGAGGACCTCGCCAGGATGCTGTCCAGCTTCGTGAACAGCGCGCGACGAGTGACGCCGGCGGTTGAGAAGTGGCTGGTCGACGACCGGCCGGACCTGTTCGTCTACGACATGATGACGTTCATCGGCCCAGCCCTCGCCGCCAAGCTCGGGCTGCTGGAAGCGTCCACGGTCGCGAACTTCGCCGGGAACGAGCACTTCAACCTCACGCAGGCGCTGGTGCCGGCCGACTTCGACCCGACGCATCCGAAGTTCCAGGAGTTCCTGGCCGCACGAGCGCAGTACGCGAAGGACTTCGACGTACCACTCGAGACGGTCGCCACCGCGGGTGCGATCGCGCCGATGAACCTGGTCTTCATCCCACGCGAGTTCCAGCTGTCGGGGGAGACCTTCGACGGCCGCTTCCACTTCGCCGGACCCGCGATCGGCGCCCGTACCGCCGTCTCCGACTGGACTTCACCCGGCTCACCGCTGCTCTTCATCTCACTCGGTACCGCCGTCAACGACCGCCCCGACTTCTTCACCACCTGCGCCAAAGCCTTCGGCAACACCAACTGGAACGTAGCAATGGCAATCGGCAACGAGGTCAACCTGGCTGACCTGGGCGAGATCCCACCCAACTTCGACATCCGCCCGTACTTCCCCCAGCCGCTCGTCCTGCAACACGCGGACGTCTTCCTCTCCCACGCCGGAATGAACTCCGTGATGGAGTCCCTCCTCAACCAGGTGCCCTTGGCAACCTACCCCCAGACCGCCGAACAATCCGCCAACGCCAACCGAGTCATCGAGCTAGCCCTAGGCCACCGCCTCCCCAACGACGTAACCCCCGACGCCTTGCGAGCCACCGTCGACAAGATCAGCACCGACGAGACCATCCGCAAGAACCTCGCCGAAATGGCCGCTCACATCCACACCGCAGGCGGCGCACCCGGCGCCGCAGACGCCCTCGAGTCCTATCTGGCCAAGAACCGCTGAGCCAACTCCGCCACCAGCGGCTCCAGGGCGGCCCGCTGACGTGACTCCACCGCCGGGAGCGGCTGCTGCATACTACCGACCCCGGAGGGGTGGGGTTGGTAGTTTGCGCCGGTGAGCGACTTCTGGGTGCATGGGGTGGACGCACTGGATGACGATGCTGCTGCTCGGTTGGCGGCGGTGCATCCGGAGTGGTGGTTCAGCGATGGCGACGTGCCGCCGGAGGGGGCGGCGTACGACGTGCTGGTGGCGGGGCGGCCCAGTCTTCAGTTGCTGACGGCATCGAAGCGGTTGCGTACGTTGGTGATTCCGTTCGCGGGAGTGCCTGCGACCACCTCCGAGCTGCTGCGTGCTCACCCGGAGATCGCGGTGCGGACTGTTCACCACACGGCCGGGCCGACGGCTGAGCTCGCGCTTGGGTTGGTGCTGGCCGCCGCCCGTGCTCTGGTCCCGGCGGATCAGGCGATGCGTGTCGGTGACTGGACGCCCCGGTTCGTACCTCCGACGCCGACGATGATTCTGGCCGAGCATCCGGCGGTGGTCGTCGGGTACGGCGAGGTCGGCCGGCGGGTGGCGCGGTCGCTGGTTGCGCTCGACATGGAGGTGCATGCGATCCGGGGGAGTACCAGTTCGCCGTACGCCGATGGCGACGTGCTCGTGCACCCGACGGACGAGTTCGCCACTCTCGCCAGCCGCGCGCGGGTCGTCGTACTGGCTGCACCCGCGACACCAAGGACAGCCGGGCTGCTCAGTGCCGAGGTGATCGACGGGTTGCCAACGCCAAGTGTGGTGGTGAACGTCGCACGCGCCACCCTGGTCGATGAGAAGGCGCTCTACAACCGCCTGCTGACCGGCGAGATCGCCGCCGGCCTCGACGTCTGGTGGACCGAGGCGTCCTCGGCCGACGCCGCCACCGGAGTAGCAGCATCGGCCGAGCCTTTCCACGAACTCCCGAACGTCGTCCTCAGCCCCCACCGCGGCGGCGCCTTCAGCCTCCGCGAGGTACGAGACCTCCGCCTCGCCGAGGTCGAGAAGGCCTTGGTCACACTCGCCGGAGGACGTGCAGCAGGTAGTCGCGACGGTTGAGCGGATCGTTGTCGGTGCGTGGACGGTTGGGAATCGGACCCGTGACGGGCTGATACCGCTCGAACGACGACTCCAGCACACCCTCGCCACGGGACAGCCCGGGCAACTGCTGCTCCAGTTGGTAGACAGCAGCTGCCGGGATTTCCCCTTCCAGGACAGAGGTCTCAGCGCCCAACGCCGGCACCTGCGGGATCGCCCGGAGCCGAGCCAGCGCTGCCAGTACGCCGCGAGCCGTGTCCGTCGGGATCTCCAACTGGAAGTGATGCATCGGCTCGTACACCGTCGTACCGGCCTCCCGCAGCGCCGTCATCAAGACCAGCGGCGTGAGATTGCGGAAGTCGCCGGCCGTGCTCGACATGCTCTTGTCGAAGACCGCATGCGCGTGACTCTGCCGCGCCGAGTAGCCCGAGTGGGTCATCACCACCTGCACGTCCGGGATCTGCCAGCCGTGGATGCCCTGCCGCAGCGTGTCGTGAACGGTCTCCTCGACCGCCTTGATGAACGCGTACGGCATCGAGCCCAACTCGACCTCGAGCCGGAAGCTGACCCCTTCGTTGACCGGCGCCGGCTCGACCCGCAGCCCGACGGTCGCGAGGAACGGGTTCGGGTCCTGCTTGTTGAACTCGACCGCGGTCCCGATCCCGTCCAGCCGCTCGATGCAGATCGTCGTCGTCTCCCGGAACGTGACGTCGATCCCGAACTCGCCGGCCAGCGTCGCCTGGATGACCTCCTTCTGTACCTCGCCGTACAGGGACACGAAGGTCTCCTGGCGGATGTCGTCCTGCCGCAGGTTGATCAACGGATCCTGCTCAGCGAGCTGAGACAGCGCCACCTGCAGATTGCCCTTGTCCGACGGCCGCACCGGCGCGATCACCGTCTCCAGCGTCGGGGGAGCGAAGTAGCCGCTCTCGGCGCTGCTGCCCTCGACCCCGATCACATCACCGATCTGGATCTCGCCGAGTCCCCACAGCTTGCCGATCTGCCCAGCGGTGACCTCCGGCCGGGTCAGCACGGAACCACCGTCGAACACGCTGATCGACGTCACCTTCGACTCCCGGTCGCCGTGGAACCGCAGGCGATCCCGGGTCCGGATCGCACCGGAGAACATCCGCACGAACGCGATCTTCTCCCCGGCCCGTCCACGCTCGACCTTGAACACCGACCCCGACACAGGTCCGTCGACGTCACCCTCGGCCGCGGGCAGCAGTTCGCGGATCGCCGCGAGCAGTTCGTCGATCCCGGCGCCGGTGATCGCCGATCCGAAGTACACCGGATGCACGAGCGCCCGCCGCGTCTGCTCGACCAGCTTGCCTCGCAGGACGTCGTACGACAGCGCATGCTCGTTCTCGACGAAGGCCGTCAACAGTTGATCGTCATTGACGGCAAGTACCTCGATCAACATCTGCAAGAAGTCGGGATCGGCCTGTCCGTACTGCGTGAAGCCGGCGCCCGGGCTGCCCAGACCGGTCGCCGCTCCCATCGCGATGACACCGGCCGACAACCGTTCCCCGATGCTCTTCAGCAACTCGGGCGCCCGGGCGCCGCGGCGGTCGAGCTTGTTGACGAAGATCAGGGTCGGGATCCGGAGCCGTTGCAGGGTCCGCATCAGGACGCGCGTCTGCGCCTGGACGCCCTCGACCGCCGAGATGACCAGCACCGCGCCGTCGAGCACGCTGAGCGCCCGTTCCACCTCGGCGATGAAATCCGGGTGGCCGGGAGTGTCGATCAGGTTGACCGTGACGTCGTCGATCGCGAACGACACGACCGCGGACTTGATCGTGATCCCGCGCCGGCGTTCCAGCGCGAGCGAGTCGGTCTGGGTGCTGCCGTCGTCGACGCTGCCGACCTCGTCGATGACCCCGGCGGCGTAGAGGAGCCGCTCGGTCAGGCTGGTCTTACCGGCGTCGACATGCGCCAGGATTCCCAAGTTCAGTGTTCGCACGCAGCTTCATGTCCCTTGAAGAGGAGGTATGGCCTTCCTGGGTGAACATGAAGTGAGGTCGCATTCCGTGCGCTCCTTGGTGAGAACTACTTGGCTGAGGTGCCGCAACCCGGAGTACAGCAGAGACCGCTCCGGTGCAGCAATCGGTTTTCCGCGTGCAGGCGGCTGTCAGCTGCGTGGCGTGGGGTGCAACAGCTCGATCAGATGGTCCAACAGGTCTGCCGGCTCGTCCGGCAGCCGGAACTGGGACTGGATCTGCAGGCCGTCGGACAAGGCGATCAGGAGGGTGGCGATCTTCTCCGGATCTGCTGCCGTGCTGATCGTTCCGCGCGTCTGCCGGTCCCGAATGCCTTCGGCCAGCGCCTCGCGCAGCCGTTGATAACGCTCCACGAAGTACTCGTGCGCGCCATGCTGCCGATCGCCGGCCTCCGCCGAGAACGTCGAGTACAACTGGACGAGACCCGGAACGTCGGCGTTGTGCCGCACGATGGCGCCGAGTTTGCCGACCGCGTCGGACTCGTCGCCCAGGCGCGTCGTGTCCGCTTCGTCCCGCGCCCGCAGGACCTCCTCGAAGAGCTTCTCCTTCGACCCGAAGTAGTGCAGCAGGCCCGCCTCGCTCAGCCCGACGGCGCCGGCCAGCTCGCGCGTCGACGTCTTGCGATAGCCCTGCCGGGCGATCACCTCGAGCGCCACGGTCAGGATCTCCTCGCGCTTGGCGACGCCCTTCGCGTACGGCCCTCTTTGTGCCATGTCCCAAAACCTAGCATCACTCGGTTTTCACGCCTACAGTGACACCCATGAGCCCGACTCCCGCTGACTTCACCGATCTCCTCGGTCGCCTCACACTCGAGCAGAAGGTCCAGCTCCTCACCGGCCAGGACTTCTGGTCGACCCACCCGCTGCCCGGCATCGGGCTGCGGTCGATGGTTCTGTCCGACGGTCCCAGCGGTGTCCGCGGCCCGGTCTGGGACGAGCGCGACCCATCGCTCAACCTCCCGTCCGCGACCGCGCTCTCGTCGTCCTGGGACCTTGCCATCGCGCACCGGTACGGCGTGGTGTCCGCACTCGAAGCCCGCCGCAAAGGGGTGGACGTCGTCCTCGGTCCGACGATCAACCTGCACCGGTCGCCCCTCGGCGGGCGTCACTTCGAGGCGTTCAGCGAGGATCCTGTACTGACCGCCGGCCTGGCCGCCGCCTACGTGGCCGGCGTGCAGGAGCTCGGCGTCGGTGCCACCCCGAAGCACTACGTCGCGAACGACTTCGAGACCGACCGCTTCACCGCGGACGTCGTGGTCAGCCAGCGCGCACTGCACGAGGTGTACCTGCTCGCCTTCGAGCAGGCGGTCACCGAGGCCGAGGCGTGGCTGGTGATGAGCGCCTACAACTCGATCAACGGCGCGACCGCGTCGGAGAACGAACTGCTCGAGACTCCGCTGAACAGCGAGTGGGGCTTCGACGGCGTCGTCGTCAGCGACTGGACCGCCGTACGCAGCGTGGAAAGCGCGAAACACTCGCAGGACCTGGCGATGCCGGGCCCGATCGGGGCCTGGGGGGATGCCTTGGTCGAGGCCGTGCGGTCGGGCGAAGTCGAGGAGAAGGCGATCGACCGGAAGGTGCTGCGGCTGCTCGCGCTCGCGGCCCGGGTCGGCGCCCTCGAAGGGTTCGAGAAGCCGGCGGCGGTTCCGGAGGTCGACACCGTCGCCTTCGCGCGCTCGGCGGCGGCCGAAGGATCGGTTCTGCTGCTCAACTCCGATGAGCTGCCCTGGAACGCGAGCACTCTCCGGCGGATCGCGGTGATCGGGCACAACGCACGGGACGCGCGGACCCAGGGCGGCGGCAGCGCGACCGTCATCCCGGCGTCAGTGGTCTCACCGCTCGACGGACTCCGTGCGGCCCTTCCGGATACCGAGGTGACCTACTCGATCGGCGCGGTGGTGCAAGAAGGTGTCGCGGAGCTGCCGTTGTCGACGATGACCAACCCAGAGACCGGCGAGCCCGGCGCCCGGACCCGCTTCCTGGCCGAGGACGGCTCCGAGCTGTTCGCCGAGGATCGTTTCTCCAGCGCGCTCGTCTATCTCGGCGGGAACGCGCCGGTCGGCGACACGTCGGTCTTCGAGTTCCGTACGACGTACACGCCGGGGGAGTCCGGGGCTGTGCTGCTCGGGTTCGCCTCGGTCGGCCGCGGCCGCATCTATGCCGACGGCAAGCTTCTCCGCGAGGACACCGCCGTACCGGTCGGGGCGGACCTCGGCGCCGCGCTGCTGTCACCGCCATCCATCTCCACCCCGCTCGACGTGATCGCCGGCCGTCCGGTCGACGTCCGCGTGGAACTGGAGTTGCAGCGATCGGAAGGCGGTCTCGGCAACGCCCTGAGCATCACCGTCGGCGTCGAGCCGGACCGCTCGGACCCGCAGGCGCTGATCGACGAGGCCGTCGCGGCCGCCCGGGCCGCGGACGTAGCGGTCGTGGTGGTCGGCACCAACTCCAAGGTCGAGTCCGAAGGCCACGACCGGACCACCCTCGCGCTCCCCGGCCATCAGGACGAGCTGGTACGAGCCGTTGCCGCAGCGAACCCACGGACTGTCGTGGTCGTCAACGCAGGCTCGCCTGTCCTGATGCCCTGGCGTGACGAAGTCGCCGCACTCCTGGTCACCTACTTCGGCGGCCAGGAGTACGGCAACGCACTGGCCGACGTCCTGCTGGGCGTCGTCGAGCCCGGTGGCAGGCTCCCGACGACATGGCCGCGCGAGGAGTCCGACGTACCGGTCATCGATGTCACTCCGCGGGACGGCACGGTCAGGTACGACGAAGGCGTCCACATCGGGTACCGCGCCTGGCTCCGCGCCGGGACCGAACCGGCCTTCGCCTTCGGGCACGGCCTCGGCTACACCACCTGGTCGCTGTCCAACCTCCGCGCCTCCGCGACCTCTGTCACGGTGACCGTCCACAACACCGGCCGGCGATCCGGCAAACATGTGATCCAGGTGTACGCCGAACGCCCCGAAAGCACGGTGGATCGCCCGATCCGCTGGCTGGCCGGCTTCGCCGTCGTCCGCCTGGAGGCAGGCGAAACCAGCGAGATCACCGTCCCCCTGCACGCCCATACCTTCGAGTACTGGGACAACACCTGGACCACCGAGCCCGGCACCTTCACGCTCCGCGTCGGCTCGTCGGTATCGGACCTACCGCTGTCGACGGAGCTCCAGGTCCGTGCTCTTTGAGGTCAAGCGATGAGAGTGCCGATGTGGGCGCCGGAGCTGATCGCCGCGGCGGCGCCGTCGTGGTCGATGTCGAAGACGTGCAGGGGGAGTGCGTGGTCGCGGGCGAGGATGAACGCGCTCTGGTCCATCACGCCCAGGCCCTTGTCGATGACCTCTTGGTAGCTGAGGCGGTCGAAACGGCGGGCCGTGGCGACCTGGTTCGGATCGGCGTCGTACACGCCGTCGGTGCCGTTCTTCGCCACCAGCAGCGCGTCCGCGCTCAGCTCGATCGCGCGCTGGACCGACGGATAGTCGGTGGTGTGGAACGGCTGGCCGTTTCCGCAAGCCAGCAAGACGATGCCGCCCTTCTCCAGATGGCGCAGCGCGCGCAGCCGGATGTACGGCTCGGCCAGGTTGTTGATCGGGATCGCGGTCATCAGCCGGACGTTCTTCGCACCGAGCGCCGACAGCCGGCCGCGCAGCAACACCGCGTTGATGACGGTGCCGAGCATGCCGATGTTGTCGGCCTCGACCCGGTCGATACCCCAGTCCTCGGCCCGGTTGCCGCGGAACACGTTCCCGCCGCCGACGACCACCGCCACCTGGACGCCGGTCTCGTGCACGGCGATCACCTCACGCGCCAGATGCGTCAGGCTGTCGCTGTTGAAGCCGAACTCGGCCGATCCCGCGATCGCCTGGCCGGACAACTTGATGACAAGCCTTCGGTACATCGGAGCTCCTCACAGCACAGATGGACGGCGCGGGTCAGAAGGCGGTGATCGTCCGCGGTGCCCGCTCCGCCCGGGACAGCGTACGCAGTACTGCGCTCGCACCGTGCCGCCGGACGGAGAGTCGCGTCAGCAGACCCACCACCGTCTCCACCGCGCTCGGCGGCAGCTCCGGCGTCGGCAGCCCCACACTGACGGCCAGATCGTCGGAGTGCACGGCCAGCTCCATCAGCCTGGTCAGCAACATGTCGTCGAGCATCAGCGACCACGGCCCCCACAACGAGATCCGGACCGGACGGTCGGCGATCTGCGGCAACTCGGCGGTGAGCTGGTCGAGCGCCGCATCCAGCCGATCCGCCAGTACTACGGGACCGTCCGCCGCGACGAGATCGCCACCGGACCTGATCCGCAGGCTGATCTCGTCGTCCAGGCCGGCGTCGATCCACTCGACCCTGGCGTAGTGGTCGAGCACCGAGATCGTCGGCTCGGTCGGGATCGGTGACGCGACGATCTCCGGGATCGCGAGAACCTGGAAGGCCAGGTGACCCGCCAGACCGCTCACAGTGAACTCCTCCAGCGCGCTCGGCTTCGACCATGCCTCGATGACCGCCGGCTCGCGCAGCAGCTGCGCCGCGGACCTACCGACGGCGAGGAAGTCTTGTCTGATCACGCTTCATTCTCACCGATTGCTTGGTCGAGCGAGCGGTAGGTGCGGTTGCTTGCGGCCGCAGCACGTTGCTCTCGGCCGGTGGCCTCGATGTAGTTCTGGCTGGTGGCGAGGCTGGCGTGGCCGAGCAGCCGCATGATCTCGGAGGCGGTCGCGCCGTCCTCGGCGAGCCTGGTGGCGAACGTGTGGCGCAGAGCGTGGAGATTCGCGCCGGCTGGGACACGATCGTGCAGACCGGCCCAGCGGTAGCAGGACTTCACGAGATACTCGAGGCCGCCACGACCGATCGGCTCGCCGGTGCGGTCCAGCAGGAGCTTGGTGGAGCGGCCGAATCGCTTGCGTGGAAAGCGTTGTACGCACGAATCGACGTACGTCTCAATGATCTTGGCCATGATCGGCTCGACCGGGATCGAGCGGTCGCGGCTGCCTTTGCCGTGCACGTGCAGGCGCATCTCGCCGGCGCGGCCGGCCAGCGAATCCGCTGTCAGGGTGCGCATCTCGCCGGATCTCAGCCCGGCGACGAGACCGAGCGCGATGACGAGGACGTCACGCTCCGGCCAGGGGTCACGCGATTGTCGGGCACCGTCGGCGACCGAGCGGAGTAGGACTTCCGGGGTGTCCTCGCCGCGGAGAGGCTTGGGGGAGAGGGGAGGGGTTTTGGGTCTGGCCACTGCCCCCATCGGGTTGCCGGCCAGGAGGCTGTCGGACACGCAGAAGGTGAGGAACTGGTTCCAGGTGGACCAAGCGCGGAGCACGGAACTCTTGGCGTGGCTGTCGGCGAACGCACCGAACGCGGCCCGTAGAGCATGGGCGGTGAGGTCGTCGACCTCGAGGTGCTCGGCCTCGATGTCGAGGTGGGCGCAGAGCAACGTGGTGATGCCGGCCAGGTCGCGGCGGTAGGCGTCGGTGGTGTGGGGGGAGTCCTTGCGAGGACGCCGGGCAGCGAAGAACGCCGACTGAGCTGCGAGAACCTTCATGGGGGAGTTGTACCGGCCGCCACCGACAGTTTGCGATCGGTGCCCGACTCCCCTGGTCAGCTTCCTTGCATCAGGCAACAATCTCGGCTGAAACCTGCTGCATAATGGTGATTATGCATGACAGAACCGGCGCCGGCCGCCGGGCTGTCTTCGGGGGATAAATGCATCAACTTCGATGGTCATCGTCATTTCGCCGTCCCGCCGCCGAGTCCCGGGCCCTCCAGACGGCCCAGCTACGACGAACCTCGGGACGGCTCCCACAGCAGGACGCTCTGAGAGCCGCTGACAGAACTCGTCGTACGGCGCCGAGCTGATCATCAGCCTGGAAGACAGCTCCTGGCCGCTCTCCTGAGCCTTCTCCCTGAATGTCCGATAACTGACATTATGTCAACTAGTACGGAATCGGCCCCTCTCCTAGGATGAGGTTCTGGCGTCGGCCGACGCCCAGCCTCTGTAGATCTGCCCCAGCCGGGTCTTCGAGATGGCGAAGGGGAATCCGCCCTCAAGGCCAACCGTTGGTGTCCAGGCCTGGATCGAATGTCACGTCGCTGGGGGGCGAAGACATGTCGAGGAGGCTTGTCATGACCAAGCAAGGAAGCTTCAAACGCGCCGTCCGCGACCGCGCCCGCCAGACCGGTCAGCGGTATACGCAAGCACTGGCTGATCTGGAGCAGATCAATCGATCGCCGTTCGCCCGGACCCGCCCGTTCGAGCACGCCGACCTCAAGAACCATCTCGAGACGCGGTACGGCATCCAGATCAGCTCGCTGGCGCCCATCGACGACGACCCGGCCACCAGGCCCAACGGCTCGTGGCCCGGCCACTACCCGTCGACCTTGTTTGTCCGTCGGGAGGACGGTCCGCCATGGATCGCCCGCGTGTTCTCGTCGCCGGCCGATCAGCTCGCCCGGGTCGAAGGCGACGCAGAGATCCTGCGCTTCCTGGCTGCGCACGACTTCCCCGCTGAACGGATCGCTCACGCTGATCCGGTATCTCTGTTCGAGGACAGCGGCGTGATCGTGACCCAGTTCATCGAAGGTGGGCGCCCGGGTGGCGAGCACGGCAACAGCAAACACGCCGAGATCGCCCAGGAACTGGGCAGCCTGCTCGGCCGACTGCACGCACTCCCCCGGGCCGACGGCGCGATCGCCAGAGACGGCGGTGCCGAGGAAGCCGACGGCGGCTTCTACGTGGGTCGACCGAAACAGGATCTGGCCGCGGCGATGAGCTTTCTCGTTGCTGTCGAGGACAAAGTGAGCGCCGCCGGCCGGGAGAAGTTCGACTGGCTGCGCGATCAGATCGAGAACGCCGACGACGCCGAAGGACTGCCCGAGGCACTCACTCACAGTAACTATCATCTCTGGGCCGCCGTCGGTCATCCCGGCGATTTCGCGATCGTAGGCTGGGCCGGCTCCGGGCGAGGACCGCGACTCCCTGCACTCGCCTGGCTCATCCGAACCACCGCTGAAGGCAACCCGGGCAACATCGACGCCGTCGTGCGCGGCTACCGCGAGCACGTCCAGCTCACCGACGACGAACTCCAGCGACTCCCCCGGATCCTGACCATGCGACCGCTGTGGCTGGCCTGCCTCGACTACCGAATGACCGTCAACAACGGTGGCACGCCAATCCTCGACGAAGGTTGGCTGCACCCAGGAAGTATCGAACACGCCGAACAGCTGGCAGCCCGCGCTGTCGCAGCCTTGAGCTGATCCCCCACAGCTATCCCTCTCCTAGGAAAGGAAAGGTCGGCCCTTCTTTCTGGAAAGATTCTTTGGGGAAGTTCTGAGCCGGTGTCGGATACGGATCCGGGAGTTCGTTGCAGGGGTGAGCGGCTGCCCGGCAGGGACGCCTGGAACCACAGGAGATGAGTTGAGATGCAGTATCTGGTTTCTGTGATCGCCGACGAGGCCACCCACGCCGGTACGCCGGAGGAGCGGGCGGCGATCAGCGTGTTCAACGAGCGGATCATCGCCGACGGCAACTGGGTCTTCGCGGGTGGACTCGCCGGACCGAGCTCGGCGACGGTGATCGACAACCGCGGTGCCGAGGCGGTGTTCACCGACGGGCCGTTCGTGGAGTCGAAGGAGTTCCTCGCCGGGTTCTGGGTGATGGAGGCGGCCGATCTCGACGAGGCGCTCAAGCTGGCCGCCGAGGGGTCGAAGGTCTGCAACCGTCGCGTCGAGGTGCGGCCGTTCCTGTGACCGAGGTCGAGGCGGCGATCACCCGGGTCCACCACGAGGAGTGGGCGCGGGTGGTTGCCTCCCTGGCCAGACGGTTCGGTGATCTCGACATCGCCGAGGAGGCGGCGGCCGAGGCGTTCGCGGTCGCGGTCGAGAAGTGGCCGGCGGACGGCGTACCGCCGAATCCCGGCGCCTGGCTGACGACCACTGCCAATCGCAAGGCGATCGACCGGATCCGCCGGGAGAGCAAGCGCGACGACAAGCACAAGGAGGCTCAGATGTTGTCCGACGACGAACCGCCCGAGTCCCTTGGCGCGATCGACGACGAGCGGCTCCGGCTGATCTTCACGTGTTGCCACCCGGCGCTGGCGATGGAGACCCGGATGGCGCTGACGCTGCGGATGGTCGGTGGGCTGACCGTGCCGGAGATCGCCCGGGCGTTCCTGGTGCAGGAGACCGCGATGGGTCAGCGGATCACTCGCGCGAAGGCGAAGATCAAGGCGGCGCGGATCCCCTATCGGGTGCCGGCCGCGGAGGATCTGCCGGCCCGGGTGTCCGGCGTACTGGCTGTGTTGTTCCTGGTTTTCAACGAGGGGTATCTGGCGACCGGACCGGATACGGATCCTGTACGTCACGAGCTGACCGCTGAGGCGATCCGGCTCACGCGGCTGATCCGGGCGCTGATGCCGGACGACGGTGAGGTGGCCGGGTTGTTGGCGCTGATGCTGCTGACCGAGGCGCGTAGCGCTGCTCGGGTGTCGGCGACTGGGGAGTTGGTCACGCTCGTTGAACAGGATCGCGGGGCGTGGGACGTGGCTATGATCGGCGAGGGGCATCAGTTGGTACGCGAGCGGCTGGCTGCTGGGGTGGCGCCGGGGCGGTATCAGATCCTGGCGGCGATCAACGCTGTGCATACGTCGGCTCGGGCGGTCGGTGATACGGATTGGTCGCAGGTGGTTGCCTTGTACGACCAGTTGATACGCCTCGATTCGTCGGCGATCGTCGCGCTGAACCGGGCGATCGCGGTCGCCGAGCTGGATGGTCCGGAGGTGGCGTTGGCGGCGGTGGATCGTCTCGAGGAGAAGTTGGCGGGATATCACGCCTACCACGCGACTCGGGCTGACTTCTTGCGGCGGTTGGGGCGGAGTCAGGAGTCGCGGGCGGCGTACGACAAGGCCATCGAGCTGGCCGGCAACACCGCCGAGACCGCGTACCTGATCCGCCGCCGCGACCAACTCGGCCGAGTCTGACGGCTGGACGCGGCTTCGATCAGTTCACCGCAGGACGCTGAACTCGTTGCCGTCGGGGTCGGTCAGCTCGATCGAGCCGTCCTCCCCCGGGCCGGTTTCGCTGAGCTTCGCACCGAGGGACACCAGCCGATCGACCTCGGCCTGCTGATCGCCGCCGACGCCCGGGGTGAGGTCCAGGCGCAGCCGGTTCTTCCCGGTCTTCGGGCGTACCGGTGGCCCACCCCAGCTGATCTTCGAGCCGCCTTCGGGTGACTGGATCGCTGTCTCCTCGTCCTGATCCCACACCAGCGGCCAACCGAGTGCCTCACTCCAGAAGTACCCGACCGCCTGGCTCCCGTCTGACGACAGCGCACCGATCACTGCGGTGTCGGCGAGGAAGTTGTTGCCAGGCTCGATCACGCAGAACTCGTTGCCCTCAGGATCGGCCAGCACGACATGACCGTCATCCGGCGTCTGCCCGATATCGATGTGCCGGCCACCCAGCTCCAGCGCCTTCGCCACCTTCTGCTGCTGGCCCTCGAGCGACTCACTCGTCAGATCGAAATGCATCTGGTTGGGCTCCGTCTTCGCCTCGCCGGTCGGCAGGAACCGAATCGCGAACTCGGTCTTCGCACCCGCCAGCAAGGTGACGCCGTCCGCGGCCACCTCACGGCCAAGCACGCCGGCCCAGAACCGCGTGAGCCGAACCGGATCATTCGCATCGAACTCGAGCCCAACCAACCGAGACGTCATACCCACGACGCTAGGTGCTCCAGCAGTCACCGGGCAACACGATTAGATGAGGACCCCTCCCCTGTCGGGTCAGGAGTCGAGGACTTCGGTGAGCATGCGGAGGCCTTGTTGTTCGTAGGGGGCGGCGCCTACCTGGTGGGCCCAGGCTGTGGTGCCGATGGCTTCGCGGACTCGTTGGCGGTGCCAGGAGTCGGGGTCGCGAGGGTCAGGGCCGTAGCCGGACAGGAAGGCTTGTTCCAAGGATGGGTTGGTGCGGAATTGCTGGGCGGCTAGGCGGCCGAAGTCTGTGTACGCCGGGCGGAGGGCGGCTCGGCCGAAGTCGATCACGCTGACTGTGCCGTTGTGGATCAGCCAGTTGCGGGGTTGCCAGTCGCCGTGGGCCGGGACCAGCTCAGTGGTTGGGGTCGGCCAGGAGGTGATGAGGGTGCGGAGTCGGTCGACGACGTCGGGTGCGATGCGGTGCGGTCTGGTGAGCCAGGCGAGTGCCTTCTCGTTTTCGCCCGCTTCGAAGTCGTCGGTGACGGCGGATTGGGCGTGGAGTTGGGCTAGTAGTTCGCCGGCTTGGCGGTAGGTCTCCGGGTTGTGTTCGTGGTCGGTGCCTTCGACCAGGTGTCCTGGCAGGTAGCCGGTGACGAGCAACTTGGCCTGCTCGTCGCTGTGGACGAGTTCCGGTGCGCGGTTGTGCGCTGTCCACGGCTTCAGCCAGGTTTGGTGTGCCTCGATCTCGGTGGCGATGTTGCCGTCGGCGGCGTCGCCGGCCTTGGCGATGTACCGATCACCGTCCTGCAGCAACTCCAGGACGGTCGTGCCGACCAGGCCCCAGCTGAGGTCCTTGACCACCTCGGCCCGGGGCAACCACTCGGCCAGAAGGTCACGCTGCCGTTGATCCAAGGTCATGCGGCAAGTCTGCCCATCACTTGAACTCCTGGGCGGAGCACCCCGAGCTTCCACCAGCCCGCGGACGTGTAGAGCTGGACAGCGGGGTCGTCTGCAGAGTCGCTGGTGCTGAGCAGGCAGCGGGTTGTGACGGATTCGAGCAGCTTGTCGTGGAGGGCGCGGCCGAGACCTCTGCCGCGGTAGGCAGGCAGGACCGCAAGCTCGACCAGCTCGAAGTGTCCGCCGACCCATTCGTCGGTGATGACGGCCGGCAGTGCTTGGCAGACCAGGTCGCTCCAGTACTGGCCTCGCTGACCCGTGTATCCCCAACCGAACCCGACAACACCCGAGCCGTCGACAGCTGAGTCATCGGCGAGCGAGTCATCGACCGCTGTCACGAGGCGGTAGCCGTCGCGGGCGGCATGGTGGTCGTACAGGTCGGTGCGCCACTGATCGAAGGTGTCGAAGTCACCGAAGACCTCCTGGTAGATCGGCCAGATCTCGTCGGCCAGTCCTGAAGCGTCAGTGTGAAGGTGAATCTCCAAGGCTTACCTCTGCGGTGGTGGCGGTGCCGGCGGTTCGGCCGGGAGCTTGGTGGTTGGACCAGTAGAGGTTGGTGTGGGAGATGACCTTGTCGGGAGTCGGCGCGCCCCACTCGGAGAGATCTTCGGTGGTGTGGGCGTCGCTGACCAGGAGGGTGTCGTAGCCGCGGACGATCGCGCCGTGCAGGGTCGAGCGGATGCACTCGTCGGTCTGCGCGCCGGTGACGACGAGGCGGCCGATCTTGCGGTCGGCGAGGACGGAGTCGAGGTCGGTGTCCTCGAAGGAGTCGGGGTAGCGCTTGTGGACGACGGGCTCGGACTCCCCCAGCTTCAGCTCCGGGACGTACTGCCAGCCGTCGCTGTCGATCGGCATGTGCTCGCTGGAGTGCTGCACCCAGATCACCGGTACGTCGCCGGCGCGTGCCTGGTCGACCAGGGTGGCGATGTTCGCGACCACGGCGTCCCGGTCGTGGGCACCCTCCATCACGCCGTTCTGCACGTCGATCACGATCAGCGCGGACTCCGTCCGGCCCTCCAGCGTCGTCATCACGATCCCCTTCCACCCACTCGCCGACTGTTGGGGCCCATGCTAGGAACGGCCGCCGACAAAACCCGGCGAAAGTAGTCACCGGGTGAGCAGTTTGTTTGGGAGGATCGGTTCATGCGGGCTGATCGGTTGGTGGCGACGCTGTTGCTGATGCAGGCGCGCGGTCGGGTGACCGCGGCCGAGCTGGCCGAGGAGCTGGAGATCTCGGTGGCGACGGCGCGACGGGATCTCGAGGCGTTGTCGACCGCGGGGATCCCGGTTTATCCACAGCCCGGGCGCAACGGTGGATGGTCGTTGCTGGGCGGGGCGCGGACCGATCTCAGTGGGCTCAATGCGACCGAGGCGCAGGCGTTGTTCCTGCTCGTCGGGCCGGCGGCGTCGGTTGCTCCGGAGGCGAAGGCCGCGCTGCGGAAGTTGGTGCGGGCGCTGCCCGATACATTCCGCGCGGATGCTGAGGCGGCCGCCGAGGCGGTGGTGATCGACCCGGCGCGCTGGGGTGAGCACGTCAAGGAACGGCCCGAGCTGGTCCGCCGGTTGCAGGACGCCGTCGTCCGGAGGGTCAAGGTCAGACTCCGGTACGCCGGACGCGGCCGCGCCGAGTCGGAACGGCTGGTCGACCCACTCGGGCTGATCGACAAGGACGACATCTGGTACCTGATCGCGGGGACCGAGAAGGGGCAGCGCACCTTTCGGGTCGAGCGGATCACGGAGGCGGAGCTCACCGGCGTACCGGCTGAGCGGCCGGACGACTTCGATCTGTCCGAGGCGTGGAGCCGGGTGGTCGAGGAAATGGAGCAGCGACGGTCGTTGCTGGCGGCGACGTTGCTGATCGAGGAGCGCTACCTGTGGGTGATGCAGGATCGGCACGGCCGGCATGTCGAGGTGGTCGGTCCGGTCGACGACGGGCGGATCAAGCTGCGGCTGACCGCGCCCACTCCCCTGATGATCGCGCAGCATCTGGCCGGCTGGGGCGCGATGATCGAGGTGCTGGATCCGCCGTCGGTGCAGGCTGAGCTGGCGCGGCTCGGCAAGGAGCTGGCGGCTCGCTACAGCGGAATGGAGTAGATGATGAAGCCGCGGTTCTCGGCGACCTGGTCGTAGAGACGGCGGGCGGTCGCGTTGGACTCGTGGGTCGACCAGTAGACGCGGCCGCAGTTCTGGGTGCGGGCCCAGTCGGTGACGGTGTCGATCAATGCGCGTCCGACGCCGCGGCCGCGGGCCGCCGGAGCGGTGAAAAGGTCTTGCAGGTAACAGGAATCGGCCGCCGTGGTGCTCGCGTGGGTGAGGAAGTGGACGATGCCGACCAGCTCGCCGTCGATTCTGGCGGCCAGCGCGTGCATTCGGGTACCGGTGGTGAATTCCGCCCAGGAATGGTCGAAGAATTCGGCCGGCATGGTGCGTCCGTAGAATTCGTTGTAGCCGGCGAAGAGCTCCTCCCAGGTCTTGCGGTCGGCCGGCTCGAGCGGGCCGATGGTGAGGCCGGCGGGCTTTTCGGGGGCTGTGGGTGGCTCGGTCACCAGGTCACCGTTTCATACCGGAGGGTTCTGGTGAACCAGGCCGGTGAGTAGGGTGCGGTGTCGGTTTTTCCCGAATCGAGTTAACAGGAAACTTTGTGACCACTACGCCGCCGCCCGGCCAGCAGTACCCTCCGCACCCGCAGCAACCGGGCCAGCACCCTCAGCAGTTCCCCCAGTACGGCCCGCCCCAGGGCCAGCCGCAAGGACAGCCCCAGTTCCCGCCACCGCAGCAGCCTCACTACGGGCAGCCGGAGCAGGGTGCGCCGCAATACGCGCAGCCGGGTCAGGGTGCTCCGCAGTACGGCCAGCCGGGGCCGGGTGGTCCGCAGCCGCAGTACGGGCAGCAGAACTACACGCCGCCGCAGCAGCAGCCGGGGCAGTTCCCGCAGGGGCAGCAGTTCGCTCAGGGGCAGCCGGGACAGACGTTGCAGTGCCGGTTCTGTGGTGGGGTGCCGGCTGTTGAGGCTACTGTGCGGGGGCATCAGGGGTTCTTGGTGATGATGCGGTTCCTGAAGTTGCAGGGGCCGTTCTGCAAGACCTGTGGCACCGCGGCGACCCGTGACATGACCGCGAAGAGCATGTGGCAGGGCTGGTGGGGTGTCGGGTCGATGATCATCAACCCGATCACGATGCTGATGAACCTCGGTACCTCCTCGAAGTTCAAGAACCTGCCCGAGCCCGCCCCGGGTGCGCCCGGCCGTCCGATGGAACCGGGCAAGCCGCTGTTCCAGCGCCCGGCCGTAATCGGTCTGCTGATCCCGATCGCCGTCATCGCGCTGATCGTCGTCGCCAACCTGAACAAGGACCCCGAGGCCACGATCGGCTCCTGCGTCTACAACAAGGGCACCGCCGACAAGCCGAACGTGAAGGTCGTCGACTGCTCGTCCAGCGACGCCGACTACAAGGTGATCGGCCGGCTCGACAACACCGTGGACGGCGACAAGTGCGCCAAGTTCCAGGACTCGACCGTGTCGTACACGGACCGGAAGGCGAAGTTCACCCTCTGCCTGACCCCCAACTAGTACTGCGCTCTGCCCAGCCCACCGGCTGGGCAGAGCCAGCTCAGTTGTAGTACCCGTCTACAGGCGCCCGCGCCTCGTCGTACAGGGCGGGACCCTCCTGCGGAACCGCAGCGAAGCCGCCGCCAGGCTTGAGCCCGTTGAGCTGCTCACCGGACAGGGCATAGACGACACGGCCCAGCCCGGAGCGCTCGATGGCGCCCGTGCACATCCCGCACGGCTGGCAGCTCGTGTACATCGTGGTGCCGGCGGCCGCGTCGGCGTCCAGCTCTCGCGCGGCCCACTTGGCGAGTTTGAGCTCCGGGTGGGCGCTGATGTCGTTGTCGGTGATGCTGGTGTTGTGGTCCTCGGCGATCACCGTGCCGTCAGGACCGACCAGCAGTGAGCCGAACGGCGGGTTCCCGGACTCCCGGGCCGCCGCGGCGAGGGCGATCGCACGGCGCAGGAAGTCTTCCTTGGCTGACGCTGTTGCTGAGGTCACTGTTGCTCCACTCCATCCAGGGACGCCGCGACGGTCGCGAGGTCCTTCCAGGCGTTCTGCGGCCGCTCGGTCTCGGCCGGATCGCCGCCGAACGGGTCCAGTACTACCTCCGTAGCCCCGAGCTGCCGGAGCTCCTCGAGATCGCCCAGTACCTGCTCGAGCGATCCCTCCCCCGTTACCCGCTCGCCCTCGGGCAACGGCTCCACGGTGAGCCGAAGAACGATCCGCGGCGCGAAGCCCGGCACCGGTCGGCCTTCCTCGACAGCCAGTTCCTTCAGCCGGTCGAGTCCGGCCCGCATCCAGTCGACGCGTTGGCGCAGCGGATGCCACGCGTCTCCGAGCCGTACTGCGCGGCGCAGGCCGGCGTCGCTTCCACCGCCGACCCAGATCGGGATGTCACCGGCACGGTAGTCCGACTCGTTGGACCAGGCCGCGCGGACCTCGCGGATCAGCTCGTCGGTGAGCTTGCCGCGACGGCTGAAGTCGACGCCGAGCGCCTCGAACTCCTGCCGCGCCCATCCCACCCCGATCCCGAGCACCAGTCGCCCGCCGCTCAATGAGTTGAGGTTGGCCGCCATCCGGGCGACCAGCAGCGGGTGCCGGTACGGCGCGATCAGTACCGTCGTACCGAGCCCGATCGAGGTGAATCCCGCTAACCAGCTCAGCGTGGTGAAGGGCTCGTAGAAGGGCGCCGGGTACTGCGCCGCGACGTCAGGCGTGACCGCGACATGGTCGGAGACCAGCAGCCGGTCGTAGCCGAGGCCCTCGACCGTCTGGGCCCAGTCGCGGAGCCGGCCGGGGTCGGCGCCGGGGCCGAAGTTGGGGACGTTCACACCGAGTTTCACCCCCTCAGGCTATCCAGCCGAAAGGCCGTCCCTGAAGAGATTCCTCGCCGAAAACCGGGTTCGCAGCCATGGATTCACCGGTAGATTGGCCCGATGACCGTGACTCTCGATCAGACCGACTGGGCCATCCTGGTCGAGGTGCAGCGCGACGGCCGGATCCCGCTGACGGAGCTGGGCCGCCGGATCAACCTCAGCGCCTCGGCGACGACCGAGCGCTTGAAGCGGCTGGAGTCGACCGGCGTCATCAGCGGCTACCGCGCGGACGTCGATCTGGCGAAGGTCGGGTTCGCCGTGCTGGCCGTCGTACGGCTGAAGTACCCCGGCAACAAGCACGAACCGCTGAAGCAACTCCTCGAGAAGCGCCCTGAGATCCTCGAATGCCTCCGTACCACCGGCGACGACTGCTACACCCTCAAGCTCGCCGCCGGCTCGATGGCCCACCTGGAAGAACTCGTCAACGAACTGACCGAGTTCGGCAGCACCACCACGAACCTCGTCTACAGCCAGACCCAGCCGTACCGGGGCCCGCAGGCCCCGCCGCCAGAGCTGTGATCCAGGGTCAGTCGAACAGGGTCGTGGTGACTGGGGTGCCCAGCTCGACCGTCCGGCTGACTGTGCAGAGGCGGTCGTGCGACATCTTCACCGCTCGCGGCAGCGCCTCACGGGCCTTGTCGCCGTCTTCGCCCTCGGGGAAGTGGATGGTGAACTCGACCGCAAGGTTCTCGAGGCGGTTGCCCTGCTCGGTGTCGCGGAGCTTGTCGCCGCTGACCGTCGCGCGGAACTCGGTCGGCTCGGCGCGGCGGCTCGTCACGATGTCGACGTCGATCGCCGAGCAGGTGCCGATCGCCGCCAGCAGGAGCTCGACCGGGGTGAAGTCGGTGTCGGCGCCGGAGCCGACCGAGATGCTGCCGCCGCGGACGTTGCGGACCTCGTACTTGCTGTTGGCGGTGCGCTCGAACTGCACGTACCGGTGGTTGTCGTCGCCCATATCAATCGCAATCTGTTGCTGTCAGCAACGTCAGAGAGTGGCCAGTGCCTCGGCGGCAGGGGTGTCGCCGCCGATCAGTTCCAGGGTCCGGCCGATCGCGGCCGGGGTGCCGCACAGGCCTGCCAGGATGAGCGCGACGTCGTCACGGGTGACGCTGCCGCGACCGGTCTTGTCCGCGAGCAGCACCAGGCCGGTACCGGGGTCGTTGGTCAGCGAGCCCGGCCGCAGGACCGTCCAGTCCAGCCCGTCGCGGGCACGCAGGTCGTCCTCGGCAGCCTTCTTGGCCTTCAGATAGATCGTGAAGGACTCGTTCGGATCCAGCTGGTCGACGCGGTCGGCGCCCATCGAGCTGACCTGGATGTGACGCCGTACGCCGGCCTGCTCGGCCGCATCAGCCAGCAGCGCGGCCGCGCCACGGTCGACGGTGTCCTTGCGGTCGTTGCCGCTCCCGGGTCCCGCGCCGGCCGAGAAGATCGCGACATCCGCGCCCTCCAGCACCTTCGCCACCGACTCGACATCGGCCGACTCGAGGTCCAGTACCGCCGCCTCGCCGCCGGCCGCCGCGATGTCGGCCTCGTGCGCGGGGTTGCGCACCAGCCCGACGATCGAGTGCCCGTCCGCGGCGAGCAGCTTCGTCAGCCGCAGCGCGATCTGTCCATGTCCACCAGCTATGACGACTCGCATACCCCCGAGCCTAGTTCACACGTTTGTCAGGGCTCTTGCCGGAGGATCGGCCGGAGCGCGTCGAGCACCGTCGCGTCCTCGATCGTCGACGGGACCGGTTCGTCGCGGCCGTCGGCGATTCCGCGCATCGTCTTGCGGAGGATCTTGCCCGAGCGGGTCTTCGGCAGCGCGTCGACCACCGAGACGTCGCGGAACGCGGCCACCGGGCCGATGTCGCGACGTATGGCCGCCACCAACTCCCCCTGCAGAACCTCAGGCGAGATGGTCGCGCCCGCCTTCAGGACGACCAGCCCACGCGGCAGTTGCCCTTTCAGAGCGTCGTGCACACCGATCACTGCGCACTCGGCGACGGCGGGATGCGAAGCGAGCACCGCTTCCATGCTCCCGGTCGACAGGCGATGCCCGGCCACGTTGATCACGTCGTCGGTCCGGCCCATCACGAAGACGTAGCCGTCGGCATCGACGTACCCGGAGTCGCCAGTGAGGTAGTACCCGTCGAACCGGCTCAGGTAGTTGTCGATGTAGCGCTGGTCGTCACCCCACAGCGTCGGCAACGCCCCCGGCGGCAGCGGCAGCTTGATCGCGATCGAGCCCTCCTCCCCTGCCGGCAGTCGCGACCCATCGGCATCGAGCACCTGTACATCCCAGCCGGGCAGTGGCACGGTCGCCGATCCGGGCTTCACCGGCAGTGGCTCCAGCCCGCGCGGGTTCGCGACGATGGGCCAGCCCGTCTCGGTCTGCCACCAGTGATCGACCACCGGTACGCCGAGCTTCTCGTGCGCCCAGTGGTACGTCTCCGGATCGAGCCGCTCACCGGCCAGGAAGAGCGTGCTGAACCCGTCCAGCCGGTACTTCGCCAGCTCGGCCGCCTCCGGATCGACCTTCTTGATCGCCCGCAACGCTGTCGGCGCGGTGAAGAGCGCCTTGACACCGTGGTCGGAGATCACTCGCCAGAAGGCGCCCGCGTCCGGCGTACCGACCGGCTTGCCCTCGTAGAGGACAGTCGTGGCGCCGATGAGCAGTGGCGCGTAGACGATGTACGAATGCCCGACGACCCAGCCGACGTCGGAGGCGGTCCACCAGACGTCGCCGGGCTTGATGTCGTAGACGGCGCCCATCGTCCAGGCGAGCGCGACGGCGTGCCCGCCGTTGTCGCGGACGACGCCCTTCGGTTTCCCTGTCGTGCCGGACGTGTAGAGCACGTACAGCGGGTCGGTCGCCGCGACCGGCACCGGATCGGCCGGGGTGGCGTTCGCGACCGCGTCAGACCAGGCGATGTCGCCTTCGCCGAGCCGGCCGGGCAGGAACTCGCGTTGCAGCAGGATGGTCCGGTCCGGCCGGTGCCGGGCGAGCTCGAGCGCGGCGTCGACGATCGGCTTGTACTCGACCAGCCGGGACGGCTCGATCCCGCACGAGGCGGCGACGATCACCTTCGGGCGCGCGTCGTCGATCCGGGCCGCCAGTTCCTTCGGGGCGAACCCGCCGAACACCACCGAATGGATCGCGCCGAGCCGGGCGCAGGCGAGCATCGTGATGACGGCCTCGGGGATCATCGGAAGGTACACGATGACCCGATCGCCCTTCCGCACGCCCTGGTCGCGCAGCGCGCCCGCGAAGAGGGCGACCTCGTCGCGCAGTTCGGCATAGGTATAGCTGCGCGTGTAGTCGGTGACGGGTGAGTCGTAGATCAAGGCGGTGCGGTCACCGAGCCCGGCCTCGATATGGCGATCGAGCGCGTTGTACGACGTGTTGAGCTCGCCATCGGGGAACCAGCGATAGATCGGTGCCGCCGAGTCGTCCAGCGCTCGCGTGGGCGGCCGGGTCCAGGTGATCGCGCCGGCCGCCTCGAGCCAGAACCCCTCCGGGTCCGCCAGGCTGCGGCGATAGCTGTCCTCGTATGCGCCCATCGAGTCGCCTCCAACTCAGTAGAGAAGCTCGAACCACGGTAGTCCCGATCGGCGTGGCAGGGTGGGATACATGACCGTGACTCCTGCCGACATCCAGCTCGCCGCCGACCGGATCGCCGGGCGCGTCCGCCGTACGCCGGTACTGCGCGTATCCCCGACGCTGACCTTCAAGCTGGAGCTCGTCCAGCACGTCGGCTCCTTCAAGCCGCGCGGCGCGTTCAACCGGCTGCTCGTCGCGAAGGAGCAAGGCGCTCTCACCGGACAGGGCATCGTCACCGCGTCCGGTGGCAACGCGGGCCTGGCCGGCGCGTACGCCGCTCGCGAGCTCGGCGTACCGGCTCGTATCTTCGTCCCCACCACGGCGCCGGCCGCCAAGGTTGCGCGGCTGCGGACTCTCGACGCGGATGTCGTGCAGGTCGGCAACGAGTACGCCGAGGCGTACGAAGCCGCCGTCGCCGAGGCAGGCAAGTCGGGTGCGCTGCTGTTGCATGCGTACGACCAGCCGGAGGTCGTGGCCGGTCAGGGGACGATCGGGCTGGAGTTGCTGGAGGACCTCGAAGACTTCGACACCGTGCTCGTCGCCGTCGGCGGTGGCGGGCTGATCGGAGGCATCGCGACCGCGCTCGGAGACCGCGCCCAGGTCGTCGGCATCGAGCCCGAACTGGCCCCGACCCTGGCGAAGACGCTCGACGCAGGTGAGCTGATCGACGTTGCGGTCGGTGGTGTGGCGGCCGATTCACTCGGCGCCCGCCGCTTCGGAGCCCTCGCCTTAGAGGCGGTCCAGGCGAACAAGGTCGAGTCGGTGCTGGTCACCGAGGAGTCGATCGTTGCCGCTCGCAATGAGCTCTGGCGCGAGTACCAGCTCGCCGTCGAGCACGGTGCCGCCGTCACGTACGCGGCCTTGCAGACCGGTGCCTACCAGCCGGCCGAGGGAGAGCACGTAGTAGCAGTCATCTGCGGCGCCAACACCGACCTCTCAACGATCAGTTGAGCGCAGGGTGATGAAGGGGATCGTGTCACCTGGCAGCAGGTAACGCTCGATCTCGACGAAGCCGTGGGAGAGGGCGAAGCGCAGGCCGTCCTGGTTGGACTCGAGGACGATCGTATCCACCGAGTCGGACAGGGCCAGGGCGTGGGGCAGTTCGGCCCGGTAGAACTGGTCGCCGAAGCCTTGGCGGCGGTGGGCGGGCAATACCCGGACGATCAGGGTGGCGGCCGGGGTGTCGTCCTCTGGTGGGCGCACGGTCGCGCAGCCGACCGGTACGTCGCCGTCGTAGGCGACCGTCAGGCGCCGACGCTGCGCCCGCTCACTGATGACGTCCAGCGGGAGCGGATCCGTCGGGATGATCTCGTTGTGCACCAACTGCCAGTCCGACAGCCCTGGGCCGTCCATGACGTGCTCGATCCGGAGACTCACCGCCGCAGCCAACCGCAACCCGACTCCGACCGTCAAACCAGTTGGCTCGGGCCGGCGCCGGAGCCGGGTTAGATCACCGGGCGTTGGGTGATGGCTTTCGGGCGGTCGTCCGACAGGACCCAGGCGGCGAAGATGCCGGCCAGGCCGCCGCAGAGGTGACCCTGCCAGGAGATGCCGTCTTGTGGCAGGAGGCTGGACAGCAGGGCGCTGCCCCAGACGACGATGACGATCACGCCGACCGCGACCTGGCCGAGGCGGCGGTTGAAGATGCCGCGGGCGATCAAATACGCCGCGTACCCGAAGACCACCCCGCTCGCGCCGATCGTGATCGTGTGCGGTGGTGAGATCAGCCAGGTGCCGAACCCGCTGAGCACCGCCACGATCGCGGTGACGTAGAACAACTGTTTCGCGCCGCTGACCGCGATCAGCGCGCCGAGCGTGACGAGCGGCAGCGTGTTGGAGATCAGGTGCCCGAACCCCAGGTGCAGGAACGGCGCGGTCAGGATGCCGAACAGTCCGTCGGGGTCGCGGGCGATGATCCCGTACTGATCGAGCCGGCCGTTCAGGGCGGTGTCGACGGTCTCACTGACCCACATCAGCCCGACGAACAGGACCAGCAGCTTGAGCCCGCTGCTGATCTTGGCGCCGTCGACGACGCCGCGGGTGCGTCGCGCTGGAGTCGGGTAGCTCATGTCTCAACTCTGCCCGATCCGGCCAAACGAAAGCGGCGTGGCGCGCGTCACGAAACAGCGGACTCGCCGGGGCGTACCGGTTGCAGGAAGCTGCAACAACTGTCCGGGGTCTGGGCGTGGCGCTGCGTGATCGGAGTGGCTCGGTCACACTGGATGCCACGGTCCCGATACTCGCCGTCACCAGCGGTGACAGCGGTGACAGCGGTGACCGTTTCTGAGCCGCCCTGCACGACCCAGAATCCGGAGGGAACACCGCGCGATGCCGATCGCTGTCTACATCCTGGGCCTGGCCATCTTCGCCCAGGGCACGTCCGAGCTGATGCTGGCCGGCCTGCTGCCGGAGCTGGCGACCGACCTCGGCGTGTCCATCCCGGATGCGGGCCTGCTGATCTCGGCGTTCGCGGTCGGCATGCTGATCGGCGCCCCGGTCCTCGCGGTCGTCACGCTGCGCTGGTCCCGGCGGACGGCGTTGCTGGTGTTCCTCGCGCTCTTCGCGCTCAGCCACGTCGCCGGCGCGCTCACCCCGAACTACGAGTTCCTGCTCGTCACCCGCGTGATCGGCGCCTTCGTGTACGCCGGGTTCTGGGCCGTCGCCGCGGTGACCGCCGTCGGGCTGGTACCGGTGACGTCGCGTGCCCGGGCGATGAGCGTCGTCACCGGCGGCCTCACGATCGCGACCATCGTCGGGCTGCCGGCCGGCACGATCATCGGCCAGCACTTCGGCTGGCGGGCCGCGTTCTGGACCGTAGCGATCATGTCGGTCTGCGCGATGGCAGGCATCCTGGCCACCATCCCGCTCGGCCGCCCCGACACCAGCCAGACCCCACGGATCTCGACCGAGCTGCGCGCGATGGTCAACCCCCGGCTCTGGCTCTCGTACGCCACCACCGCGCTGGTCACCGCCGCGATCCTGGTGGTCTTCAGCTACCTCGCTCCCCTGCTCACCGACACGGCCGGCCTGCACCCGAGCGCCGTACCGGCCGTGCTCGCCCTGTACGGCGTGGGCTCGCTGATCGGCATCACGATCGGCGGCCGGTACTCCGATGCGCTGCCCTTCCGCACCCTGGCGGTCGGGATCACCGGACTGTGCGCGATGTCGGCCACGCTCGCGGTCTGGGCCGGCACCCCGGTGGTCGCGATCGGCTCGATCTTCCTGCTCGGCGGCTTCGGCTTCGCGGTGAACCCGGCTCTGAACGCGCGGGTGTTCAGCCTGGCCGGTGACGCGCCGACCCTGGCGACGGCGGTCAACTTCTCGTCGTTCAACGTCGGCATCACGATCGGCCCGTGGATCGGTGGGCTGGCCATCGACGCCGGCGCCGGCTACCAGGCGCTCGGCTGGCTCGCCGTCGGGCTCGGCCTGGCCGCGCTCGGCACGGTCGTCCTCGCCGCGCTGCTCCCGCTCCACCCGGTCGCCCGGCCGCGTGCGGTGGACACCCCGAGGATGACCACCGCACAGAGCACCGAGGGTTAGTTCACCGGACCGCTCGGGTCGAGGTGGCTCGGGTCGAAGTCGGCCTTGCGCTTGAACACGTACTTGTTCAGCAGCCAGGTGATCGCCCACAGCCCGACGCCGACGATCATCAGGTAGCCGGCGATCTTGTAGTCGTCGCCGGCGCGGCCGGACAGCGGACTGGCCAGATAGACGCACAGGATGAAGCCGAGCACCGGCAACGCCGTCGGCGCGTGGAAGTGCCTGTGCTCGACCCGGTCGCGACGCAGTACCAGGACGGCGACGTTGACGACCGCGAACACGCACAGCAAGAGGAACGCGGTCGTGCCGCCGAGCGCGGCCAGGTCGGCGTACCCGATCAGGAAGAACGCGAGCAGGGTGGTGAACAGGATCGCCACCCACGGCGTGCGGCGCTTGTGCAGGACGCGGCCGAGCGGGCCGGGCAGGACCTTCTCGTGGGACATGCCGTAGAGCAGGCGGCTGGCCATCAGCATGTTGATCAGCGCCGAGTTCGCCACGGCGAACATCGTGATCCAGGCGAAGATCTGGAGCGGGAATCCCGGAGCGCCGGCCTGGATCACCTTCAGCAGCGGGGTGGCGCCCTTGTTCAGCTCATCCGGAGAGACCAGCGCGACCGCAGAGATCGCGACCAGAACGTAGATCACGCCGGTGATGCTGAGCCCGATCAGCATGATCTTGGGGAAGATCCTGACCGGGTCCTTGGTCTCCTCGGCCATGTTCACCGAGTCCTCGAAGCCGACCATCGCGAAGAACGCCAGTGCCGTCGCCGCGGTGACCGCGCTGAACGGCGACTCACCCGACGGCGTGTTGAAGTCGGTCAGCCGGGAGGTGTCGCCGTCGCCGTTGGCCAGTGCCCAGGCGCCGATCGCGATCACGATCAGCAGACCGGACAGCTCGACCAGGGTCAGTACGACGTTCGCCTTGACGCTCTCGCCGACGCCGCGCAGGTTGACCAGGGCGATCAGCGCCATGAACGACAGCGCGGTGATCATCAGGATCGAGCCGTGCGAGGAGTCGATCTTGACGGCTTTGAAGAAGTTCTCCGAGAACGCCTTCGACGCGCTCGAGGCCGAGGTCAGCCCCGAGCACATCACCGCGAAGGTGAGCAGGAAGGTGAGGAAGTGGATGCCGAACGCCTTGTGCGTGTAGACCGCGGCGCCACCGGCCTTCGGGTACTTCGTGACGAGCTCGAGGTAGCTCGTCGCCGTCAGCATCGCGACGACGAACGCGCACAGGAACGGCAGCCAGACCGCGCCGCCCACCTCGCCCGCCACCTTGCCGGTCAGGGCGTAGACACCGGTGCCGAGGATGTCGCCGACCACGAACAGCAGGAGCAGCCCGGGGCCCATCACGCGTTTCAGTTCGGGACGATCCTCGGTCGCGGTGGGTGCACTAGCGGTGTCACTCATGCTGCCTCCCAGGGTCTGTCACGCTGTGGTCCCACAGGGTAGACCGGGAGTAGCCGAATAATCAGCAGGCCGCGAGCATCTGTTGCAGCGCGGTCTTCTCGGCCGACTGCAGCGACAGGCCGTAGGTGTACTTCACCCAGATCCACTCGCGGGCGTAGATGCAGTGCACCGAGGCGTTGGCCGGCTGCCAGGACGCCGGGTCGCTGTCGCCCTTGGAGCGGTTGCTCGACGCCGAGACCGCGATCAGCTGCGCGATGGTCAGGTTGTTGGCGAACTCTTCGCGCTTGGCAGTGGTCCAGGTGCTCGCCCCGGACTTCCAGGCCTCGGCCAGCGGCACGATGTGATCGATGTCCACCCCCGAGGAGGTGGTGACGTAGGTGGCGTCGTACACGCTGTACCACTTGCCGGCCGTCGGCTGGCAGCTGCTGTCGACGGTGACGCCGGTGCCGTCGCGTTTGAGCACCATCTCGCGGGTGTCGCAGGTCCCCGAGACCGTGTGCCAGTGCGGGAACTTGTCGCGGCTGTAGCCGGTCGTGCTGCCTTCCGCCTTCACCGTCAAGGAGTTCAGCTGGGTCTGTGCGGTGCTGGCGGACGGCGGGGTCGGTGGGTAGGCGAGAGCTGGTTGGGTACCGACGATCCAGGCTGTCGTCGCTGCGACAACGCTGATCGAGCAGGCAAGTAGGCGACGCATCTTCAGGCCTCCGAGGTTGGGCGGTGACTTCTTCGGCCCCCCTGACGAACTGCGCTGCCTAACCCTTCCCCGGCCGCATGACCAGAGAAACCACCTGCGCGTTAATGCCGGATGAAAGCTAGTCGTGCTCTACGACGGTGAGAGTCCATGCAGCGCCAGTCCGGTCGAGCTCGGCGTTCCAGCGCTCGGCGATCAGCTTGTGCAGGGCCTTCGGCGTACCGGGGTCCTTGCCCGACTCCAGCAGATGGCGTGCGACCAGGCCCCGCGTGTGCTTCGCGTTGTGCGAGACGACCGAGCGGACTCCCCCGCGCTCGCGCACGACGGACACCGCCACCCACTTGGCCGCCTGCTCACCCACCGGCTTCCACGCGGCGGCGTAGGTCGACGAGCGGCAGTCGACGATCACCGAGTTCCCAGCGACCGCCTCGAGCGTCGCGGCCAGCGGGTCTCGCCACACCGACGCCATCGGCCCGAGCCCGGGCAGCGTCGTACCCATCGACAGCCGGTACGCCGGTACGCGGTCCGCCATCCGCAACGCACCCCACGCCGCCGACATCACCAGCAGCCGGGTGTTGGCCCGGCGCTTGGTGCCCGGCGACAGCGTCGAGTAGCCCAGTGCGTCGTACAGGACTCCCGAGTACAACTCCGAGACCGGCACCGACGGCTCGGACCGCCACCGGGTGTTCCGCTCGACCTCGCTCGCCAGCGAGGCGCCGACGTTCAGTACGCCGTACGCGTCCTCCGTCGAACTCACCTTGGCCAGGGACTCCAGCACGGTCTCGCGGACGTCGTTGAGCTCGGGGAACGACAGCGAGGGCAAGTGCACCGCGTTGCCGCGCGCGCGGCCCGACTTGCCCTCGGACGGTGGTAGCAGGATGAGCATCAGGTCAGCTCGTCCAGGGTCGCCAGGTCCTCGAAGGTCGGCTCCCACAGGCCGGCCGCGACGTTCTGTTCGATCTGCTCGGGCCGGGTGGCGCCGGCGATCACCGACGCGACGGTCGGCTGCGCCGCGAGCCCGCCGATGGCGACGTCCAGCAGGGTGAGATCGCGCTCGGCGGCGAAAGTCTCGAGCGCCTCGATCTTGTCGAAGTCGGCCCGCGCCAGCCGCTCGGGCTGCTTGGCCAGCCGGGTCCCGGCAGGCGGCTCGGCGCCGCGCTTGTACTTACCCGTCAGCAGGCCGGCCGCGAGCGGGAAGAACGGCAGTACGCCGATGCCGAGGTGCTCGCAGGCCGGGATCAGCTCGTCCTCGACCTCACGCTCGAGCAGGTTGTACCGGTTCTGCGCGCTGATGAAGTGCTGCGAGCCATTGGTCCGCGCTGCCCAGTCGGCGTCGACCACCTGCCAGCCCGCGAACTGCGAACTGCCCAGATAGCGAACCTTGCCCTCGGCAACCAGTTCGGACAGTGCGGCCAGGGTCTCCTCGATCGGGGTGACCTCGTCCGGCACGTGCAGCTGGTAGAGGTCGATCCAGTCGGTGCCCAGCCGGCGCAGGCTCGACTCGACCGCCTTGCGGATGTACCGGCGGGAGCCGCGGACACCCCAGTCGGGCCCGTTCTCGCCCTTCATGTCACCGCCGAACTTGGTGGCGATCACCACGTCGTCGCGGCGGGCGCCGAGCGCCTTGCCGAGGATCTCCTCGCTCGACCCGTGCTCGCCGCGGTACACGTCGGCGGTGTCGAACAAGGTGATGCCCGCATCCAGCGCGGCTCCGACGACAGCCTCGGCCTGGCCCGCGTCGATCCGGCCGCCGAAGTTGTTGCAACCCAGGCCGACCACACTCACGGTGAGGCCGGAGTCACCCAGCTGGCGATACTCCATCTCGGTCATGGGCAAACTGTATCGATGCCGCCGCCGTCGGCTGGGACGAGCGCATAGAGTGCTCGGCATGCCGAGCCTCACCGTCGCCGGCGCCCGTACCCGGGCCGCCGCACTCTCCGTTCATTCGTACGACGTCGACCTCGACCTCACCCAGGGCGAGCGGACGTTCGGATCGACCACCAGGATCGTCTTCTCCGCCGCCGAGCAGTCCAGCTGGCTCGACGTGAAACCCGACGAGCTGGTGTCGGTCACGCTGAACGGTCAGCCGGTCGACGTGGCCGGCCTGGCCGACGGCCGGCTCGGCCTGACCGGGCTGCGCGCGGAGAACGAGCTCGTCGTGGTGGCGAAGATGCTGTACTCCAACGACGGCGAGGGCCTGCACCGCAGTGTCGACGCCGCCGACGGGCTGACCTATCTCTACGCGATGTCGTTCCTGGACGCCGCGCCCCGGTTCTTCGCGTGTTTCGACCAACCCGACCTCAAGGCGCCGTACCGGATGACCGTGACCACGCCGACGGACTGGATCGTGCTCGGCAACGGCGCGGCCACCCAGGTGTCGCCGGGGCGCTGGGAGCTGGCGGAGACGAAGCCACTCTCGACGTACTTCGTGACGCTGGTCGCCGGGCCGTACCACCAGATCCTCGGTGAGCACGACGGCATCCCGCTCGGGCTCGTCTCGCGGCAGTCGCTGGCCGAGGCACTCGACCGGGAGGCCGAGGACCTGTTCGAGGTGACCGGGCAGGCCTTCGACGAATTCCACCGGCTCTTCGGCTACCGCTACCCGTTCGGTGAGTACCACCAGGCGTTCGTGCCCGAGTTCAACGCCGGCGCGATGGAGAACCCAGGCTGCGTGACGTTCCGCGACCAGATGGTGTTCCGGTCCACGGTGACCGAGGGCGAGCGCAGCAACCGGGCCCGGACCGTCGTGCACGAGATGGCGCATCAGTGGTTCGGCGACACGGTGACCATGCAGTGGTGGAACGACCTGTGGCTGAACGAGTCGTTCGCGGAGTACATGGCCCACCGGGTGGCGACCGCCGCGACGCGCTACACCGACAACTGGATCGACTTCGGGTTCATGCGCAAGTGGTGGGGACTGCAGGCCGACCAGCGCTCGTCGAGCCACCCGGTCGCCGCCGACGCGGTCAAGGACGCGCTCGCCTCACTCGACGACTTCGACGGCATCTCCTACGCCAAGGGCGCGGCGGTGCTGAAGCAGCTCAACGCCTATCTCGGCGACGAAGTGTTCCTGAACGGTGTCAAGGCGCACATCAACGCGAACGAGTTCGGCAACGCGACCTTCGCCGACCTGGTCGCCAAGTGGACCGAGGCCGGCGCGGTCGGCCTCGACGCGTGGGCGCAGAACTGGCTCCGTACGCCGGGCATGGACACCATCACCGCCGAGCGCACGGCCACCGGCATCAAGCTGCACCGCAAGGCCCCGGCCGCCCACCCGGCCGACCGTCCGCACCAGCTGACCATCGGCGGGTACGACGAGTCCGGCCAGGGCGTGTCCGTACCGGTCCTGCTCGACGCCGATTCGGTCGAGGTCGAGCTGGACCCGTCGATCGCGGTTGTCGTCCCGGACGCGGCCGACGACACCTGGGCGAAGATCCGGTTCGACGCGCAGAGCCTGGGCAAGTTGTCCGCGGTGATGCCGAAGATCGAGGACGGTGTGACCCGCGCGGTCATCCTGAACAGCCTGCGTGACTCGACCGCCGACGCCGAGCTCGACCCGCGGCTCGCCTTCGACGTGGTGCTCGCCGCGCTGCCGGCCGAGACCAACGACATCGCCTTCAGCACGATGGCCGGCTGGGCGACCGCAGTACTCGGCCGGTACCTCCCGGTGGAGCCGTATCGCGCGCGGCTGGCCGCCGTACTGACCGAGCGCCTTCAGTCCGCGCCGGCCGGGAGCAGCCTGCAACTCGCGGTCGCGCGGCGCGTGGTCGCGGCGACCGATGACGTGCAGCTGCTGAACGGGTGGCTCGCGGGCGACGGCGTACCGGACGGGCTGGCAGTCGATGCCGAGCTGCGCTGGGTGATCACGCTCCAGCTGGCGGCGCTCGGGGCGATCGATGACGCCGGGATCGACGCGGAGCTGGCTCGGGACGCGTCGTCGGAAGGTGCCGTGCACGCGACCCGATGCCGCGCCGCGCTGCCGACGGCCGAGGCGAAGGAACGGGCCTGGGCACAGATCAGCACCGACGCCGACATCGCCAACTACGAGCTCTACGCGGCGTGCGAGGGGTTCTGGCATCACTCGCAGATCGAGCTCACGGCGCCGTACGTGGACCGGTACTTCGCGGAGATCGCGGGCACCGAGAAGCTGCGCTCGGGCTGGGTGGTCGCGCGGACCGCGCTGCTGGCGTTCCCGATCTACGCGATCGACGAACGGGTCGCCGAGCTGGCGGCCGGGCTGGTCGCCGACGAGGATGTCCCGGCCGGGATCCGGCGGGCGGTCGGGGATCACCACGACGACCTGCTCCGCGCGCTCGCGGTGCGGGCGGCGTACCCGCTCGGCTGAGATGGGAACCGACCGGTTTGCGTCACCTCGGTGTCGTGATCACTGGCGGTTGTGACTAGTGTGACTGATGTGACGACAAGGACCCTTCTGAGCAGGCAGAATGGGGTTTTGTGACGCAACCTCCACACTGATCGGCGGGCACGGCGCGCCGGTCTTGGTCGAGGCGCAGGTATCGGGAGAGACTGTTCAGAACCGCACAGGAGAACATAGGCAATGCGCGAGGCGAGGCTCGTCGGTCTGAGCCAGGATGGCAAACAGCTCATCCTGGCGCTGGCAGAGACGGGTGAGGAGTTCGCCGTCCCGGTCGACGACCGGTTGCGTGCGGCCCTGCGCGGCGACCGTGCCCGACTCGGCCAGCTGGAGATTCAAATGGAGAGCGCGCTCCGCCCACGAGACATCCAGGCCAGGATCCGGGCCGGCGAGAGTCCCGAGGCGGTCGCTGCCGTCGCGCAGATGCCGATGGAGCGGGTGATGGCGTTCGCCGGTCCCGTGCTGGCCGAGCGCGATCACGTCGCGAGCCTTGCCCAGCGCGCGTCCGTCCGCCGTCGTGGCGGTGGCGACGCCCCGACCCGCAACCTCGGTGCGTGGGTGACCGAGCGGCTGCGGATCCGTGGCGTCGACCCGGCGTCGGCCGAGTGGGACGCCTGGCGGCGCGACGACGGCCGGTGGGCCGTGCGCGTTTCGTACTTCGTCGAGGAGAACGACGAGAAGGTCGCGATGTTCGCCTACGACGCTCCGGGGCGCTACGCGGTCCCGGACGACGACGAGGCGCGCTGGCTGGTCGGAGAGCAGGCGCAGGTGATCGCGCCGCAGCCGACCTCGGAGCGCCGGCTCACCGCGGTGGCCGACTTCGATCTGAGTCTGGCGCCTGATCACGGGGCTGACAGCTATGAGGCCGGCTTCGAGGACACGATCAGTTTGCCGCGCGGTCGCGCGGCCCAGGCGGATCGGGACGCGAACCGGGACACGGGACGTGGGTTCGGGCGGGACCCGGAGTACGGCACCGCTCGTGACGTGGAGCGCGGGCCGCGCCGGGTGCACTCGGTGCCGAGCCCCGACGAAGAGCCGACCCTGATCGACGTACCGATCGAGCCCCCGCCAACCCTGCGCCCCGCAGTCCGCGCGGTCGAACGCCCCGCCCAGCTCCCAGTCGAGGCCCCGCCGCTATCTTCCCCGGAGGAACGCGCCGCCGCCCCCGAAAACCGCTTCACCGAACGCCGCATGCCACCCCCCGACCGTCCGGCACCGGCCGAGCAGCCACCGGCTGCCCGTGAGGCCGCGCGACCTGCCGAGCCTCGGCGGGATGCGCCCCGTCCTGCGGATCCGCGGCCGGCTGCGCGCGAGTCGGGGCCGGCCGAAGGCCACGGCTTGGGTGGTGTACGTCCGGCGGCGCCGAAGCCTGCGGATCCGCGGCGTTCGGCCGAGCCCGTTGGTGGACAGCCTGCTGGGCAGCCCGGTCCCGCTCAGCCAGCCGCCGGCCAGGCAGCTCCTGGGCAGGCGCCCGCAGCTGAGCCGGCCGGCGCGGCGCCGGCTGCTGAGGCTCCGGCTGAGGAGAAGAAGAAGCCGGCTAAGCGGGGGTCGAAGCGGGCCAGTGTGCCTAGCTGGGACGAGATCATGTTCGGCAAGAAGGCCGACTGAGCTGTCAGCTGAGGTGGAAGCCTCGGTAGTTGTCGGCGACGATTTCGGCGCAGATCTGGCGGTACTGCGGGACGCCGCCGAGGTAGACCATGCACACGCGCGGCTTGCCTTCGATGTTTGCGCCCATGTACCAGGAGTCGGTCTGCGGTAAGAGGGTCTGCTCGGCGATCGCGAGGGTCTGCTCGATCCAGTCGGTCTCCGCCTCGGCGGACGGTTCGATCGTGGTCAGGCCGTCGGCGCGCAGGTGGCTGATGCTGTCCGCGATCCAGTCGACGTGGTCTTCGACGGCCAGCGGGCCGTTGTAGAGGACCGAGGGGCTTTGTGGGCCGGTGACCAGGTACAGGTTCGGGAAGCCGTTAACCATCAGGCCTAGGTAGGTTCGCGGCCCTTCGGACCAGTGCTCCGTCAGTGCCTTGCCGTCGCGGCCGCGGATGCCGAGGCGTAGCACCGGCCCGGTCATCGCGTCGAAGCCGGTCGCGAGCACGACCGCGTCGAACTCGCGGACACCGTCGGACGTCTCGATCCCCTTGGCGGTGAACCGCTCGAGCGGCTCGCGTCGCAGGTCGACGAGCTGGACGTTGGGGCGGTTGAACGTCTCGTAGTAGTTGGTCTCCAGCGGCGGCCGCTTGGTGCCGTACGGATAGCCGGTCGGTGTGAGCAGCTCGGCGATCGCCGGATCGGTGACCCGCTCGCGGATCTTCTCCCGGATGAACTCTGCCGCGGTCTCGTTCGCGACCGGATCGACCAGCAGGTCCTGATAGCTGTCGAGGAACAGCCGGAACCCGCCCTGCGACCAGCGCGCCTCGAACGTCTGGCGCCGTTCGGCCGGGCTCACCGCCAGCGCGGACGGCTGGGACTGCTCGTAGGGGAAGCCGCCGAAGTTCGCCCGGGAGCGCTCGCGCAGCTTGGCGTAGTTGGGTTTGAGTTGCTGCTGCAACTCATGGTCCATCGGTCCGTTGCCGATCGGCGTGGCGTAGTTCGGGGTGCGCTGGAAGACGGTCAGTTCCAGAGCCTGGGCGGCGAGCTCGGGGATCAACTGGGTGCCGCTGGCGCCGGTACCGATGACGGCGACCCGCTTGCCGGTGAAGTCGACGCCCTCATGCGGCCAGGCCGAGCTGGTGTAGACCTCACCCTCGAAGTCGTCGAGTCCGACCAGGCCAGGATCCTTGGCGACCGACAGATTGCCCGCGGCGGCGACGAAGTGCTGCGCGGTGAAGGTGCCGTTGGTCGTGTTGATCGACCAGCCGTCGCCGGTGAACTCGGCCGACTCGACCACGGTGCTGAAGGCGATGTCGCGCCGCAGGTCGAACCGGTCGGCGACGTGGTTGAGGTAGCGCAGGATCTCCGGCTGGCCGGCGAACCGCTCGGTCCACACCCACTCCTGCTGCAGCTCCTCGGAGAACGAGTACGAGTAGTTGAAGCTCTCGATGTCGCAGCGCGCGCCGGGATAGCGGTTGTAGTACCAGGTCCCGCCGACGTCCCCGGCCTGCTCGATCACGCGGACCCGCAACCCGAGCTGGTCGCGGAACTTGTGCAGGGCGTACAGGCCGGCGAATCCGGCGCCGACGACGACCACGTCGTAGTGCTGGGCTGTGCTGGGTGAATCGGTGGGCATCGGCGGATTCCTGCCTCTCGGTGAGCTCTGTTCCGACGACCGTAGGCAGGGTGCGGGAGTGATTCCGCGGTTCTGCGCGGAGTACTGACCGAACAGCCGGCGGGTCTGCCCGCCCGGATCTGCCTGACCAGGCAACCGCTCCCACCGCCTTCGCCAGCAGCTGTCGCGCACAGCTCGTGGACAGTTGTCTCAGATGGCGGGCGATGTTTGGCAGCGCCGGGTGACGTCTGCCATAGTCTCCGCATGCGAATCCCGCTGTGTTGTCGCTGTTGTTGTCGCTGACGCGCGCCGTCTGAGGCGCACGAGGCCCTGCCCTTTTTCACAGGCCCGCCCGCCGACACCAGCCACACAGGATTCCCGCGATGAAACTCTCCGCTCTGTCCGACCTCCTTGCCGCCCGCGGTCTGCGACTGCTGCCCGGCTCCCACCCGGTGCCCGTCGAGCTGCTCGTTCAGTTGCCCGATGCAACGATCGCGCGGTTCACCGCCCGCGGTACGACGCTGCGCCTGCGGCACTACTCCCCCGACGCCCTGACGTCGATCACGATCGCCCCCGAATGCGGCTGCGGTGACCACCACCCGCAGACCGGCCCGGACCGCGTCACCCTGAGCGCCTTCGCGCAGCCGCTGTCCGAGCACGTCCTGGACGGCGAACTGGTCTTCGGCTGGACCGGCTACGAGGCCGGCGCCCTCCGCCTCCCCGACGCCCTCCCCCACTTCTTCACCCTGCTCCCCCTCCTGGAGCCCACCCGCACCCTCGTCAGCGTCGCCTGAGCCTGACGGCTTTCAGCTTCGGGCCGCGATGGCTTGGGCGAGTTTTAGGCGGGCTTGTTCGTAGGGGTTGGCTTGTTGGGGGTAAGAGACGCTTGGGCCGGCTTCGTCGAGGACTGCGGGGACGATCTGGTCGACTGTTTGGTCGGCTAGGTGGTGGAGGCCGAGGTTGCGGGCCATGGTCAGGTACAGGTGGTCCTGGATGCCTCGGCGGAAGTTGGCCAGCTGGATCGTGGAGATGGGGCCGGCGATGCCTCGGTCCTGGTCGGGGTAGATGAGGTCTTCGCCGGGGTACATCAGGACACCGTCGCCGTTGGCCCACCAGCCGCGTTTGTTGTAGAAGGTGACCGGGTCGAGCCAGACGTTCTGGTTGCGCTCGCGGCCTGGCAGGACCTGCCGATTGTGGCGCCAGTGGTTGGTGTGCCAGTAGAAGTACGTCGAGACGTTGTGCTTGAACGCGGCCCAGAGGTTGGCGCGTGGGTCGGTGGCCGGTGACTCGATCACCACCGAGCCGACGTTCGGGCGCTGACCGTTGTAGAACCACATGTCCCGGCCATCCTTGCGAAGCGTCGCAGCGGCTTTGGAGTCGTACAGGTCGGCGACGGTCGCCCAGATGTCGATCGCCTTGTCCGGCCCGTCCAGCGCGGCGTCGTAGGCGTGCGTGGTGAAGATCGGCAGGGGCGCGCCCGATGCCCGGACGGCCGAGGACAGCGAGCGGATGTAGTCGTAATCCTCGGCGCTGGGCTCGTCAGGCATGTAGACGAAGGTCTTCTTGCCCGGCAGGTTCTTCGACAGCCAGTCAGTCCAGAGCGGAGCGTTGGCCTTCGCCTTCTCAGGGGTGTCGAAGTCGGGCTCCGGGCCGTAGAAGGTGTGCGGGATCAGGGTGTTCCCAACGCCTTCGCCAGGGCCTTCGTACCCGTTCGACTTCGTGAAGTCCGTACCGGTGAAGCGAGACCGGGCAGCGGTGGCGGTAGCGATGTCATAGGCATCCACGAACTCGACCCGGTGGCGATGGGCGAAGCGGTGGAACACCGGGTCCAGATTGCGGCCGTACCGCAGCTCGACCTGCGAACTCTCGAAGTAGAACATCGCGTCGATGCTGTTCTCGTCAGGCAGCGTGAAAGGAAAGACCGTCAGCTCGACCGGCACCATCCGGACCTGATCATCGGCGCGTACCTCGATGCGACCGCGGTAGACGCCCGCCGGTGCGCGCCGCGGAATGTAGATGTCGAACCAGAAAGCCTGATTGCGAGCGGCCGGTACGGCGAGCGGGAATCCACCCTGCGCCGCGTTCTCCGGGACGAGCTGGACCGGCTTGGGTCCCAGCGGATCCGGCGGTTCGGCCGGTGAGTCGCGCAGGTAGATCCAGTCGGCGTTGGACCGCTCGGCAATGGTCATGTACCGCTCGGAGAAGACCTGGATCTGCCGACCGACCGTGTCCGTCGGATCCGCCACCGGCGGCGCATACCGGATCACTCCCGACCCACCGACCTGCCGCAGGATCGGGAGCCGAACGGACAGAGCGCCGATGCCTGCCGCGCCGGCCTCCGCGACAAGCTGAAACGCGACCACCTCGTTGCGCGCCCCGAAGGTCCGGGCAGTATGGCCGTCCCACGCGCTGTTGCGACGCTTGTGAGGATTCGCGAGGTCGTCGGCTTCGACCTTCTCGCCGTCACTCACCGCCCACAACGCAGCAAGTGGCTTGGCGTGCGGCTTCACCACCAGTGGCACCGCCGCCGAGAGGCTCGCCGCGAACAGCGATCGGCGGGACAGCGCCAGCCGCGTCACTGCGCCGGCACAGTTTCGGGTAGCGGGACCGACGGAGTAGAGGTCGCCACGTAGATCAAACCGTCGTACTCCCGGGTCAGCAGCGTCGGCGTGAACTGCATCCGGTACGTCCAGCGCTGCACGTACGCGCCAAAGCTCCGGAACATCTGCGGCTCGGCCAGCCACCGCTTCACCGGCTCCGGCGCGTCCTCGGAACCACGCAGGTTCAGCCAGTGATCACCCGGACTCGCCGCCGCCAACTGACCTTCCAGCGCATTGAAGCCACCCCGATCGATGCTGTTGGCAACGACCGGACCGTCCATCGGCCCCGGCCACGGACCGGGCCGCAGCCGCCGAGCGCGAAACGCACCAGAGCCGAACAACAGCGCCAACGCGTAGTACTCCGCCCCGAACCGCTCCCGCAAATGCTGTCCCATCGGCCGTAGCTCGGCGGATTGGCGGCTGGCGGCGAGATGGCCGTTGTGCGCCCACACCGCGATCCGCCGCTTCGGATCCTCGTCGGCCAGCCGCCCGATCGCCTCGGCCATGTAGGCATCCCGGACCGCGAACAACGTCTCCGCCGGATCCTTGTTCTCCTTCGCCCGGCACACCAGGTCGCCGGCCCGCTCGAGAATCCGCGCATGGTTCAGCACATCCGCGTCGGCGCCCTTGGCCTCCAGGAACGGAATCAGCTGCTGAGCCTCCCGCACCACCAGCCGGTCCTTGTCCGGCGCCGAGCCCGGCTGGGCATCAGACAGATATCCGAACCCCTCGTCGAACGCTGCCAGCCGGTCAGGCACCGACGAGGCCAGGAACTCCCGTACCGCCGCGACCGACGCCGAGCACCGCTGCGGGTCGATCCCCGCGAAGCGAACCTGCTCAGCCGCCGGCCGTCCCGAGTTATAGGTCCGCATCCACTCGACCAGCGCGACGACCTCCTCGGTTTGCCAGGTCCAGAAGCCGAGCCCAGCCACCGCGGTCGCCGCGTCGCCGACACCATCGCGCACATACGCGTCGACGGCCGGCGCGGCCGATTCGCTCGCCTCCATCGCCAGCACGGAGTACCCGAGCTCGGTGACCAGGTACTCGAAGAGGCGGTGCTTCAGCTGGAAGAACTCGCGGGTGCCGTGGGTGGCCTCCCCCATCCCGAGCACCCTCACGTCGCCCAGCGCCTCGCCCAATGGGGCCAGATCCTCGGTGGAGGACCCCGCGACCAGGCTGGTCAGCGGGCGCGCAGTACCGGACAGCCACTGCTGGATCTCGGGGAAGCTTTCGTTGGGCACGGAAAAAGCCTATCCAGCCGACCGGAGACACGGACTCTTGAATAAGTAACACGCATGGTTTAACTTACACGCACCCTTACTCCTGGGCCCGCCACCTGGAGGTTCCTGTCATGTCTTCAAGACGCCTGCTAGCGGGTCTGTTGCCCGCTCTCCTGCTGGGCGGCGCGCTCGTCGCGACCCCCGCGCACGCGGCAACCATGTATCCGAGCGGGGTCGGCGCCGACCTCGGTGCCACTCCGACGACGCTGGGTGTGAAGCCGTCCGCCGGCGCGGATCCGGCCGGTCTGCGGACCGGTACGGAGCAAGGCCGTACGTTCTGGCGCACTGACCAGGCCGCCGACACCAGCTACTTCACCTTCGATGTCGACGGCGACTACGTCGGCGAGCTGAACACCGACGACGTCGTGGTCACCGTGACCTATCTCGACAGCGGCACGGGCACTCTGCAGCTCCAGTACGACGCGGCCGCCGACCCAGCCGCGCACGCCGACAACGTCCAACTGAAGAACACCGGCACCTGGCAGACCGGTACGTTCGCGCTGAACGACATCGAATTCGCCAACCGCCTCGGTGGCGGCGACCTGCGGTTGCAGGGCAGCGAGGACATCACCGTCGCGGGTCTGCGGATCAGTACTGCGGGAGCGACCGTCGACCTCGGCGCGTCCCCGGCCCAGAACGGCATCACCCCGCGGCCTGGTGACCGTGGGGAGAACCTGATCACCGGCGTCCAGGACGGCCGGTCCTACTGGCAGACCGACCGGACGGCGCCGTCGCCCGGGATGAACTTCTTCTACCTGAACGTCTCGGACACCTACCTCTACGACAACCGCAACCTCGTGCTGGTCAGCATCGACTACTTCGACGAGGGCAACGGCCAGTTCGGGCTGCACTACGACTCCCCTGGCACGACGATCCCGGAGATGTTCAAGAACTCGCCGGTCGTCACCTACGGCAACACCAAGACCTGGAAGACCTACACATTCGCGCTGACCGACGCGATCATGACGAACCGGTCCAACGGGTCGGACTTCCGGATCCACATCGGTGACGGCGCGGTCGACCTGAAGGTCGCCGCGGTTCGGGTGGCGAAGGTCGCTACCGTTCTCGACGTCACCGAAGGGCTGAACGACCTCATCGACGAGGCGGCCCGGGTGCAGAAGGCCGCGCGGGAAGGGTCGCGCGACGGCCAGTTCCCGGTGGGAAGCCGCGCGAGCTTCCTGCAGGCGATCAACGACGCCCGGACGGTCGCCACGGCGCCGGGCGTCACCGACGTACAGGTGAAGGCGGCGCTGCAGGCTCTGCAGACGAAGCTCAATGCCTTCAACGCCTCGATCGTCGACACCAACTTCGCCGCAACCGGTACTGCGAGCGCCAGCAGCGGCGCCAACGCGGGGAACGTCAACGACGGCAACCATCAGAGCACCTGGACGAGCGGTCCCGGAGACTCCTGGTTGCAGCTGGATCTGGGGACGAAGCGTGCGGTCAACGACGTCCGGGTCGAATGGGGTCCGGTCTCCTCGCCCGACTACACCGTGCAGGTCTCGGATGACGGCGTTGCGTTCACGACGATCGGCAGGACTGGCTCGCCGGGTGCCAACCAGTTCAGCAAGACCCGCTTCGCGACCGTGCAGGCTCGGTATGTCCGGGTCGCCCTGACCGGTGCCGACAACTACACGGTGAAGGAACTGCAGCTGCGCGAGTCGCCGGTCGTGGTGCCCAAGCCGAAGCTGGTCGACACCGGCAACCCGACGGAGGACCTGGTCGTCGCCGACTTCGACGCGACCGAGTTCGGCGCGGACCGTACCGGCGTGAAGGACTCGACGAAGGCGATCCAGAACGCCATCTACGCCTGCGTCGACGCGGGCGGCGGCACGATCTGGCTGCCTGCGGGCAAGTACCGGGTCACCGACACCGTCGAGGTGCACGCGTTCTGCACCCTGCGCGGCGACCGTCGAGACCCGGACAAGCCCGGTAATCACCACGGCGACTACGGCACCACCGTCATCGCGGACATTGCCTCAGGCAACGATGGCCCGGCGTTGTTCCGGATCGGTGGCTCGGCCGGCGTGATCGGCGTGACGACGTACTACCCGCGCCAGAGCGCCACGACGCCGATCCCGTACGGCTACACCTTCGAGATCCCCGGCGGCGCGTGGATCGGCAACGAGAACTACATGATGTCGACCGTCTCCGACGTCACGATGCTCAACTCGTACCGCGGGATCGGGATCAGCACCTTCCCCAACGACCACGGCAACGCGCCGAGCTCCGGCCAGGTGCACGAGTCGACGACGATCCGCAACATCCGGGGAACCGCTCTCTTCGAAGGCGCCCGCGCCTACAACGGCGCCGACGTCGGCACCTGGGAGAACGTGACCTTCAGCAACGCGTACTGGGCGGCGGCGCGCGACTTCGACCCGCCGGCCCGCGCGACGCTCGACGCCTGGACCCGGGCCAACGGCACCGGCCTGGTGCTCGGCGACCTCGAGTGGGACCAGTTCCACAAGATCACGCTCTCCGACTACAAGGTCGGCATCCACGTCGTCGCCGGGCAGCGCGCGCAGTTCACCGGGAGCTTCCTGCAGCCCGATGTCCAGCGCACCGGTACGGCGCTCAAGGTCGACGTGATGGACGACCGGTGGGGTCTCACCCTGGCCGGCGGCCGTCTCGAGGGCGACCAGGGCATTCAGAACGACTCCCGCGGCTATGTGAAGGTCACCGGCACGACAGTGACCGGGACGGTCGCGGGGATCGTGCACCGGATGGCCGGAGTCGCTCCGACCTATACAGCCAGAGCACTCCCCAGCCCGGCGGAGGATGCCCTGTACGTCGCGGACGCACCGCACGGGGTCGGCTACCTCCCGGCGGCGGACGCGACGAGCGCAGTACAGAAGACCCTGGACAAGGCCGGTCGTGCGGGCGGCGGGATCGTCTATCTCCCGGCCGGCTGGTACCGGATCAGCACGCACCTCACCATCCCCGCGAAGGTCGAGTTGCGCGGCGCATCTGCTGTCCCGAACCGCGATCAGGGCGGTAACAGCGGAGGTACGGTCCTGCACGCCTTCGAGGGACGGGCAACGGCCGCTCCCGACACGGCAACCGCGCTGCTCACTTTGGATGGCAAGAAGTCCGGCGTCCGCGGGCTGCGGGTCTTCTATCCCGAGCAGAACCCGGGCAAGGCCGAGGGCGTCGTTCCCTACCCGTACGCCGTGCGCGGCAAGGGCGCCTCGACCTACGTCATCAACGCCGGGTTCCCGAACGCATGGAACGGCGTCGACTTCACGACGTTCCGCAACGACGGGTTCGTGGTCCGCAAGATCGCCGGCGCCTTCTTCGACCACGCGATCGCCGTCGGCCGCAGTACCGGCGGGCGGATCGAGGGGGTGCTGTCGAACGGCAACGCGGTCACCCGGATCGGCTACCAGCAGCCGAACTGGATGAACGAGGGCAGCATCTTCGAGCTGGTGATCGACAAGTACATGCGCAAGACGGCCAAGATCGTCACCGTCGACGGCGCGACCGGCCTGACCCTGTTCAACGTGTTCGCCTACGGGTTCCACGACGGGCTGGTCGTCAACGACGGCCAGGTCGACGCGTTCAACCTGGGTACCGACAACCTCGGCGGCGACGGCTTCACGGTGAAGGTGGTCAAGGGTGACGTCGAGGCGACCAACCTGGCCCGCTACAACGGCGCGACCAGCACCGGGCCGGTGACGCTGCACAACGTGATGGTGATCAACGTCGTCCAGCGGCACGTCTCGGTCGCGGCGGCCGGGAACGGTACCGCCACGATCGCCGGGAACGAGTCGGAACCGGGAACGTACGAGGTCGGCGCGCAGGTGACCGTGACAGCCACGGCTGCGTCGGATAGCGTTTTCCAGAACTGGACCGTGGGCGGCGTGGTGGTCTCGACCGACGCGTCGTACTCCTTCGGGGTGACCGCGGACCAGGTACTGACGGCGAACTTCGCACCGAGGTAGAACGACCGAAAGGGCGAGATGTCTGACTCGACGAACACACACCAGGTCGCCATCGTGGGCTGCGGGATCATCGGCCGCACCCACGCCGACACCATCGCGGCCCGGCCGGATGCCTCGGTCACCGCACTGGTCGACGGCGACACCGCTGCCGCCGAAGCACTGGCCGTCCGGCTGAGGGAGGCCGGGCAGCCGGAGCCGAAGGTGTACGGCGATCTCGGTGCGGCCCTGTCGGGTTCGGACATCTCGCTCGTCGCGATCTGCACGCCGAGCGGCACGCACGCCGCGCTCGCCGAGCAGGCGCTCAACGAGAAGAAGCACGTCGTGATCGAGAAGCCGCTCGACGTCGACCTCCCCCGGGCCCGCCGTCTCGGCGCGGCGGCCACCCGGGCGGCCGGCCACGGCGTCGTCTCGTCGGTGATCAGCCAGCACCGGTTCGACCCGGGCAGCGCCCAGGTCTCCGAGGCGATCAAGGCCGGCCGCTTCGGCCAGCTCACCTCAGCCGTCGCGACGGTCGCCTGGTGGCGGAGCGACGAGTACTACGCCTCCGCCGGCTGGCGCGGCACCTGGGCCCAGGACGGCGGCGGCGCACTCATGAACCAGGGCGTCCACACGGTCGACCTGCTGCTGTGGTTCATGGGCCGCCCGGTCAACATCCAGGCCCAGGTGCTCCGCGCGGCCCACCACGAGATCGAGGTCGAGGACACCGTCGTCGCGACCCTGACCTTCGAGAACGGCTCGGTCGCCACCCTGCACGCGACGACAGCGGCTTTCCCCGGCGGCCGCACCCGCGTCTCGGTCCACGGCACAGAGGGCGGCGCGGAGGTCGAGGACGACCTGCTCCGCCGGTTCAACGTGGACGGCTCGAAGGACGACCAGCCCATCGACGCCGAGCGGCCGGGCGGTCACGTTGCGCAGTACGACGACATCTTCAGCGCCATCGGCAACGGCGAACAGCCCGGTATCACCGTCCACGACGCGATCGACGCGCTGGCGACCGTCCGCGCGGTCTACATCGCCTCGACCCTGCAGCGCCCGGTCAGGTTCGTCGACGTCCTCGAAGGCCGCTACGACGACGTCGACGTCAGCCGCGGAATCCGGCTGCCACCGGCCTGACTGTCACACTTCGGCCGTCGGCACAGTCAGACAGGTGACGGTGCCGACGAGCTGAGGATGCTGATGAACGACAACGAGTGGCTGGCCCAGCGGTTCGAGGAGCAGCGGGCGCAACTGCGCGGGGTGGCCTACCGGATGCTCGGATCCGGCGCTGAGGCCGATGACGCCGTGCAAGAAGCCTGGCTACGGCTGAATCGGGCCGGTGCGGAGGGGATCGACAACCTCGGTGGCTGGTTGACGACTGTGGTGTCGCGGATCTGTCTGGACCAGTTGCAGGCCCGGCGGGCGCGGCACGAGCGGTCGCTCGACGAGGCGCCGCCCGCACTCGGTGCGGTCGATCCGGAGCGCGAGGCGCTGCTGGCTGATTCGGTCGGGGTTGCGTTGCTGGTTGTACTGGAGACGCTGACTCCGGCCGAGCGGCTGACGTTCGTGTTGCACGACCTCTTCGCGGTGCCGTTCGAGGAGATCGCGCCGATTGTGGACCGTACGCCGGTCGCGGCCAGGCAACTCGCCAGCCGGGCTCGCCGCCGGGTTCAGGGCCGGACGGTGGTCGCCGAGGCCGATCAGGTCGCTCAACGCGAGGTCATCGAAGCCTTCCTGGCTGCTGCCCGTGAGGGTGACTTCGAGGCGTTGCTCGAGGTGCTCGACCCCGAGGTGCTCGTCCGCACCGACATCGGCGGAGTCACCCGCGCGATCCGCGGCGCGAAGAGTGCCGCTAGTGGTGCGCTCGCTGCGGCGGCAGCCAGTGCGCCGTCTGCTCACCTGGCGTTGGTGGACGGCGCTGTCGGGTTCGTGGTCGCACCCGCGGGCCACCTGGAACGAGCCATCCGCTTCACGATCGACGGCCGCACGATCCGCGAGATCGACATCGTGACCGATCCGGCCCGTCTGGAGCAGCTGGACCTGGCGGTACTCACGGTGTGATCAGGGCTTGGTGCCGGGCAGCCTGGTGTTGAGGATGCGCTGGAAGAGGTGGCAGTCGCGCCAGGCGCCGTCGATGTGGAGATAGTCGGGAGCGGTGCCGATCTGGCTGAAGCCGGCCTTCCTCAACACCTTCTGCGAGGGCAGGTTGTGGGTGAGGGTGCTGGCCTCGATCCGGTGCAGGAGCAGTTCCTTGTCGGCGGCCTCGGCCACTGCCTGTACTGCGATCGTCGCGAGGCCCTTGCCCAGCATGTCGGCGTCGATCCAGTAGCCGAGGCTCGCACTCCGGAACGGGCCGGGCACGATGTCGGTCAGCGTCATCGCGCCCACCACCCGGTCGCCCTGGAACAGGAACCAGGGCACGACCTCAGCCCGCTGGTAGCGCTCGAGCTGCTGGCCGAGCCGGTCAACCTGGCCGGCCGTGGTGAACCAGCGGTCCGACCGGACCGGTTCCCACGGCTTCAGGTGCTCGCGATTGCGGACCTGCGCCTCGGCGAAGGCGGCGGCATCGTCAAGCGTCGCCACTCGCATCTCGACATCGTCAGTGAGGGGTCTGTCCAGGGTCACTTCGGCAGCCTACGAGCCTGGCTGGAACCTCCGACCCGCGGGGTGAAGGCGTCGTGGAAGATCGTCGAGGCGGCGCCGACCGCGGCCGCGTCGGCCTGCAGCATCGACTCCTCCACCGCGACCGTCCGGGTGCCTTTCGCGATCGGGTGCGAATTCACCGCCCGGCTGATTTCGGAAAGGAACACCCCGGCGATTTCCTTTTCGAACGCCGGGCCGCCGAGCACGATCAAATCGATATCGAGTAGATCGACCAGGCCGACCGCACCCTGCGCAATCACCGATGCGACCTGGGTGACCGCCTTCTGGGCCGCGGCGTCACCGTTCGCGGCGGCTTTGCAGACCGCTTTGTAGCGCTTTGCCTCGTCGTTCGCGCTGCTGTCGGTCTCGACATATCCGAAGCCGGCCGCGATCACCGGCAGCCCGGCGGTCGGATTGCATTCGGCCATCATCTTCGGGCCGGTCTGCTCGTCCCACTCGCCCATCTTCAGCGCGCACAGCTGGCCGAACTCGCCGGCGTTCGCGGTCAGCCCGCGATAGATCGAGCCGTTCAGGATCAGGCCGCTGCCGACCCCGCTGCCGACGTACAGGTAGGCGAAGTCGCGGGCCCGCGCGGAGCGGCCGATCCAGCGCTCGCCGATCGCCGCCGCGGTGCCGTCCTTCTCGACCAGGACCGGGTGGTTCAGCTTGCCCTGCAGGAGGTGCCGGATCTTCAGTCCACGCCAGGCCGGCTGCAGCGGGAGGTCGAGCAAGGTGCCGTCGGCGTTGATCGGCCCGGGCACCGCGACCCCCACGCCCAGCATGGAGTTCACGTCCACCTGGCTGATGCTCAGGGCCGCTGTCACGGTCGCCGCCGCCAGGTCGACCAGGCGGACCGCGTCGAGATCGGCCGGCAGGTCGACCGTCTCCCGGCGCACGATCGTGCCGTCCAGATCGACCACCGCGACGGTGAGCAGCTCGGGGTCGATGTGGATGCCGACGGCATGGGCCGCGTTCGAGCGCAGCCGCACCGGAGTACGGGGTTTGCCGAGCCGCTCGGCGCGCTCCTGCGCCTCCTCGACGAGCAGTCCCTGCTGCAGCAGGACGCGCAGGATCCGCGACACCGATTGCTGGGTCAGCCCGGTCCGCCGGGAGATCTCCGTCCGGCTGATGATGCCGGCCAGCCGGATCGTCTCGATGATCACGGCCTCGTTGAAGGAGCCGAGGTCGTACTGGTTCGCACCGGAACGCGTCGGCTCGTCGAGCACCGCCGAGTCAGTCTCTGGCGTGACCATCGCCCACCTCCTCTGTCTGCATTACTTTCCCCGTTCACCGAATTCCGCCCCGAACTAGCCGAGATCGTACCCCGCAGCCCTCGCCAGGCCGGTCAGGTATTCCAGGTTCGCCGCCGTTCTTTCGGCCAGTGGCAAGGCGACGGAGAAATCCTCGACCGTCACCCAGCTGGCGTAGCCGGCCACGGCCAGTGCTTTGAAGAATTCCGCCAGGTCGGCCCGCCCTTCGCGCAGCGGCACCCATTTCGGTTCCCACCGCAGGGTGCCGTCGTTTTGCACGCCGGAGAGGTGAAATGCCACGTTTTTGACGTGTACGTGCGCAAGGTACTCACCGAGCAGGTCGAGCGCGTGGGCCGGCTCCTCCCAGCCTTCGATCACCGTGTTGCCGATGTCGTGCAGCACCCCGACGTACCGTGGATCGAGCCCCTCCACCAGCCTCCGCGCCGCGGACGCGCTCGCGGTCAGGCTCTCGTGGTGCAACTCGAGCAACGCCCGTACGCCGTGATGCCGGGCGCGGCCCTCGAGCCACTCCCAGTCAGCCCGGTACGCCGCGAACGCCTCCCGATACGACTGGCCCTTCTCCGTGTTCACTCCGAGGAAGCGGACCTGCCCGGCGTCGAGCGCAGCCGCCGCGGCCAGCATCCGCTCGGCGTCCTCACGCTGCCTCGGCGTCACATACCCACCGAGCGCAGGCATCGCCAACCCGGCCGACTGGGTGACCGAGCGGATGTCGCCGAGGTGGGCCTCGAGTCCGGTCAGCGGCCACGTCGCGCGGTTCCCCGCCCAGAACGTGGGCCGCGACGACTCCACCGGGTCCGTGATCCGCCACTCGATCCCGTGCCAGCCCTGCTCGGCCAGGATCTTCGCGGCCTCCTCAGGAGCCCACTCCGGCGTCGAATCGGTGAACACGGCGAACTTCACGGCGCCTCCAGGGCCCCGTCGATACGCCGTACGCCGGCCGCCCACTCGTCATGCCCGGACAACTCCGCCGGGTACTGCGCGGCCGCCTCGAGGTCGATGTCGATGCCCCAGCCCGGAGTCTCGTTCGGCCGCAGCCAGCCGTCCTCGATCCGCAGCGTGCCCGGGAACACCTCATGGGTGGCGTCGTTGTAGATGTGCCCCTCTTGGATGCCGAAGGCAACAGAACTGACGTCGAGCGCGACATTGGCCGCGGCACCGATCGGCGAGGTGTCCCCCGGCCCGTGCCAGGCGGTCTTCACTCCGCACAGCTCAGCGAGATCCGCGACCTTGCGTGCCGCGGTGAGCCCGCCGATGTCGGAGACGTGCGAGCGGATGAAGTCGACGCCACCGTCGCGGACCAGCCGTACCGCGTCGCCCATCGACGTCGTCAGCTCACCGACCGCCAGCGGCACCGGCGACGCGGCCCGGACCTCCGGCAGTCGATCCCAGTGCTCCGGCGGCAGGACGTCTTCGAGGAAGAACAGCCGGTACGGTTCGAGCGACCGGGCGAGCAACACGGCTTCCTTGGGCGTCAGCCGCGAATGCACGTCATGCAGCAGCTCGATGTTGTCCGGCAACGACTGACGAGCCGCGGCGAACAGGTCGGGCGTAGTACGGAGGTAGTCGCGCGCGCTCCAGCCGTTGCGGTAGGGCGCTTCCGGGTAGAGCGTCGCGAGTCGCGGAGCCCCGTACCCGCCGCCGCCCGGCGTGGACACCTGCAGCCGGATGTGGCGCCAGCCCTGCGCGACGAACTCCTTCGCCTGCTCCAGCGTCTGCTCGATGGTGATGCCGCCGGCGTGGATATAGGTGTCGGCCGCGGCGCGGACCTTGCCGCCGAGCAACTCGTAGACCGGCATGCCGGCCCGCTTGCCCGCGATGTCCCAGAGCGCCTGGTCGATACCGGAGATGGCGTTGTTGGTGACCGGTCCGCCGCGCCAGTAGCCGGAGAACCCGGCCAGTCGGACCAAGTCGCCGATGTCGCCCGGGTACCGGCCGATCAGCAGCCGGGCGAGGTGCTCGTCGACGAAGGTCTTCACGGCCTTCCAGCGTTGCGTGAAGGTGGCGCAGCCGAGTCCGTACAGGCCTGGCTCGGTGGTGTCGATCTTCACCACCACCAGGGGGATGCCCTGCGGCGCAGTGACGATCGCCTGCACCGCGCGGATCCGGATGTCGTCGCGGACCGGCCAGGGCTGGGCGAAGGTGGCGGGGGTCTCGTGCGCCATTCAGGTCTCCAGAGTTTTGGTGGGGAGGTCGAGCTCGTGGCGAGCCTGGAAGCCGAGCACGGTCCGGATCGCGGTCAGGTCGATCGGTACTTCGCGCCCGACGAACCGCCGCAGGCGCGGCACGCCGGGCGCGTACTTGTCGAGCAGAGCCTCGGTCTCGTACGGCGCGTTGGTGGTACTGGCCGCGGCGAAGAAGACGTGGGCGCCGGACAGCTTCGCCGTCAGCCCCAACTCGATCGCGTACGCCGCGTCGCGGGTGTCGAGGTAGGACCAGCCCTCCCGGACGCCCGGCGCCGGATCTTCGACGAAGCCGTTCGCGACCCGCTCGAGCACCTCGGCCGAGTTCACATGCGGGAAGCGGAACGCGACCACGTCGATGCCCCAGCGGCGCCAGGCCATCCGGCAGGTGTTCTCGTCGTTCTGTTTCGACAGGGAGTACCAGTCGGCGACGTCGGCCGGAATCTTCTCGTCGAGCGGGTAGTAGGCCGGCCGGATATCGGCCGGGTTGAACGGCACGCCGAACGCATTGATGCTGCTGGCGACGACCGCCCGCTTGATCCCGGCCGCGCCCGCCTGGGCCAGCACGTTGAAGGTCGACACGACATTGGTGGTGTAGACCTCGTACGGCGTACCGGCCGACGGGTGCGCCAGAGCGGCCAGGTGGACGACGGTATCGACGCCGTCGAGCGCCTTCGCCACGTCGTCCTCCGACCTGGTGTCGCCGATCACGATCCGGTCGGCCTTCAGCTCGTCATGCTCGACGAGCTCCATCGCTGTCACCAGCGCGCCGAGCTCCGTCAGATGACGTGTGGTGACCAGGCCTATCCGGCCCGCCGCGCCCGTGACGAGGACGCGGCGACCATTGAGAGAAGACGTCATTCCTTGATTCCTCCTGACATCCCGACACCGCGCAGGAACTGCTTCTGGAAGATCAAGAACAGCACCACGGGGATCAGGACCGCCAGGAACAAAGCGCTCATCTGCAAGGAGAGATCAGTCGTCTTCTGGACCCGCGGCAGGGCGACCGAGATCGGCTGCAGCTTCGGATCGGGCAGCACCAGCAGCGGCCAGAGGTAGTCCTTCCACGAACCGATCACGGTGAGCAGTGCGACCACTCCGATGATCGGCTTCGACATCGGCAGGATCAGAGCCGTGAACAGCCGCAGGTTGCTGGCCCCGTCGATCCGCGCCGCCTCGATCAGCTCGCGCGGGATCGCGTCGAAGTACCGCTTCATCACCAAGATGTTGAACGCGCCGGCCGCTTGTGGCAGCCAGACCGCCCAGAACGTGTTCTGCAGGTTCCAGCCGAACACCGGCATCTTGAGGATGGTCAGGTACAGCGGGACCAGCGAGATCACGCCAGGCAGGAACAACGTGGCCAGCACCAGGCCGGTGATCACGGGTCCCCACTTCGGGCGCAGCACGCTGAGCACGAAGGCGCCCGTCGTACAGACGAACAACGTGGACAGCAGCGAGCCGATCGCGATGATCGCGGTGTTGCCCAGGTACGAGCCGATCTGGACCTGGTTCCACGCGTCCGGCACGTTGTGCCACTGGATCCCACTCGGCCACAACTGCATCGGCCCGCGCAGGATGTCCTGGCTGGTCGACAACCCGGACTTCAGCAGCCACAGCAACGGGCCGACGCCGGCGATGACGACGCCGATGAACAGCAAGACCTGGATGATCGGCAGCCCGTACCGGACCAGCGGCCGGCGCCGGTCCATGGACGAGATGATCCCGCGCTCGGGCGCCTCCGCCGTCATGTCGTGCTCCAACGTCTGGTGAGGAAGTGGTAGACGACCGACAGCACGCACAGCACCAGCGCGAGCAGCACGCTGAGCGCCGTGGCGGCACCGAAGTCGCCGTTGATGAACGCGTACCGGTAGATCAGCAGCAGGATCGTGGTGGTCGCGTTGTCCGGGCCGCCGCCGGTGAACAGGAACGGCTCGGTGAAGACCTGGAACGTCCCGATCAGCTGCAGCAGCATCATGATCAGGATGATTCCGCGGATCTGCGGGATCGTGACGTGCCAGACCCGGCGCCAGATCCCGGCGCCGTCCAGCTCGGCCGCCTCGTACAGCTCGTTGCGTACGCCGGTGAGCGCCGCCAGGTAGATGATCGAGGTGGCCCCGGCGCCGGCCCAGGTCGCCTCCAGCACGATCGCCGGCATCGCCAGGTTGGGCGAGTTCAGCCAGGCGTACGGGCCGAGGCCGAACCAGCCGAGGATCGCGTTGAAGACACCGGAGCCGGGGTCGTAGAAGTACTTCCACAACAGGATCGCGACCACCGGCGGGACGACCGCCGGCAGGTACGAGATCACGTTGTAGAGCCACCCGGTCTTGCGCAGTTCGCTGATGAAGACCGCCAGGAACAGCGGCACCGGGAAGCCGAAGATCAACGCCAGCAGGGCGAAGTACAGGGTGTTGATCGTTGCTTGCGGCAACTGCGGGTCGGTCAGCACGTAGCTGAAGTTGGACATCCCGACCCACTCGGCCGGGGTGACCAGGTTGGTCTTCTGCAACGACAGCACCAGCCCGCGCACGATCGGGCCCCAGGAGAAGTACAGGAAGGTCAGTACCAGGGGCAGCGCGAAGACGATGGCGCTCAGCCCGCCGGAGCGAAACCAGGTGGTCAGGCTCCGGCCGGACTGCGCGGTCGTGCGTGGGGCGGCGGGGGTTCTCGTCAGGACAGCCATCGGACTACCTGGACAAGCGGGCGTCGATCTTCGAGGAGGCTTCGGAGAGTAACTTGTCGATGTCCGCGTCCTTCTTGGTCAGCACCTGCTGGACGACCGGGTCGAGCAGCGCGTAGACCTCCTGGCCCTTGTTCGACGGCTCGGGCAGCAGCTTGAGCGTCTTGGTCGAGTCGATGTAGCCCTGGAACTGCTTCACCGGCACGTTGTTGTAGGGCTCACGCCACTTGTTGTACTGGTCGTAGGTCGCCTGGCTCAGCGGGGTGACCCCGGGACGGCCGACGAAGCCCTTGTCGGAGATCGCGTTCTTGGCGTCCTGGACGGCCAGCGCCTCGGACGTGTACTTGTCGAACTCCTGCGACTTGATCCACTTCAGCGCGGCGACGATCTCGTTCTTGGTCGACTTCGGGTTGATCATCTTGATCGAGCCACCGGTCAGCGTGCCGAACGGTCCGCCGTCCTGCGGCAGCGCGCCCTCGCCGAAGTCGGCGGGCTTCATGCCGAAGTTCTTCACCGCCATGTCGTAGGCGTCCGGCGCCTGCATGATCATCCCGATCTTGCCGGCCGCGAAGTCCTGGCGCGCCTCCTCCTGGTTGTAGAGGAAGTTGGTGCCCATCGTGTTGTCGATCCAGCGCATGTCCTTCAGCAGCTGCAGCGCCTTCTTGGTCGGCGCGTCGTTGAAGACGCTCTTCTTGCCGTCGTCGCTCTGGACCTTGCCGCCCATGCTGTAGGTCATCGTGGTGAGCATCCAGCCACCGGTGTTGTCCTTGGTCAGCTGCGCGTAGCCGGCCTTGCCGGTCTTCTCGGTGATCTGCTTGGCGTACTGCCGGACCTCGTCCCAGGTCGTCGGCGGCTTGTCCGGGTCGAGGCCGGCCTGCTTGAACAGCGCGCGGTTGTAGGCCAGGCCGACCGAGAACGCCTCGAACGGGACGCCGTAGATCCGGCCGTTGGCGTCCTGGACCAGCTTGAGCGTCTCGGGGTTGAGGTCCTTGGTCATGTCGACGAGCTTGAGCTCGTCGGTGATGTCGGGCAGCTGCTTGTTCGGGATCATGTTCAGCGGCTCGGTGAAGCTGATACTCATCACGGTCGGGAGCGAGCCACCTGCCACCTGAGCTTGGAAGGTCTGCGGGTCCCACGACGTCTCGGTCGACTTCACCGTGATGTTCGGGTGTGCGTCGGTGAACTTCTTGACGTTGCGCTCGAAGGCGGCGACGTCGGCCGGCTTGTCCGGCTTGGGCTTGTTCCCCACCGTGATGGTGACGGGTGCGTTCTCGTCGATCGCGCCGCCGCTACTACTCGCCGACGGGTCGGTGCCGTCCGCGCAGGCTGCCGTCGCCAGCAGCAGGGCGGCCGACGCACACGTCGCGGCAAACCGTGCCGTTCTCGTCATCGGAACTCCTCAGGTTTCCGGGTACACCCCTGCGTACCGGGCGGTCCAGGGGTGTGGTCTGGGCCACAGAAGCCCAATTTCGAGTAAGTTAAACCATGCGTGTTACTTTATCAATCCCCGGGCTGATCACGGTTCGGGAGAAGATGGCGAGGTGTTGATCAGACCGGCGACAGCCGACGACCGCGGGTTCCTGGAGCAGATGCTGCTCGAGGCGTACAACTGGGACGGCCAGCCCCGCTTCACCCTGGAGCAGCTGTCCGGCGAAGACCACGCCTGGCGACTTCGGAGTCATCGCCGAAGACGGCGGTCCGGTCGCCGCCGCCTGGGCACGCCTACTAACCGCAGCCCGCCCCGGCGTGGAACTGCGGCGCGGCCGACCGCCAGGCCATCAATGGGCGGCCGCTGTGGGTGGAGCTCGGCGCGGCGAGGCTGCCTGGCCTGCGTTTGATGGCCTGGCGGTTGGCGGGTCGGTCAGGCGGTGCCGGTGGCGATGGGGCGGTCGGGGTCGGTGATCCATTCGGACCAGGAGCCGACGTAGACGGCGGCTCCGATGCCGGCTACTTGGAGGGCCAGGGCTTCGTGGGCTGCGGTTACGCCGGAGCCGCAGTACGCGCCGACCGCCGTCGAACCGTCGGCGCCCAGGGCGGTGAAGCGGGCCTGGAGGTCGGCTGCGGGGAGGAAATGGCCGTCGGGGGTGACGTTGGCGGTGGTGGGGGCGTTGACGGCGCCGGGGATGTGGCCGGCGACCTTGTCGATCGGTTCGGTTTCGCCGGCGAAGCGTTCGGGGGCGCGGGCGTCCAGGAGGACACCGGTGGAGGCCAGTTTGGCGGCGCTCTCGGCGTCGAGCATCGGGACGTGGCCGGGCGAGGCGGTGAAGGTGCCGTTGCCGTCCGCGGGTACGTCGGTGGTGACCTCTCCCCCGGCAGCCCGCCAGGCCGCGAAGCCGCCGTCGAGAACACGGACGTCGCGCACACCGAAGTACCGGAAGATCCACCAGGCGCGGGCGGCAGCCATCGAGTTCGCGGCGTCGTAGACGACCACCGGGGTGTCCTCGCAGACACCGGCCCGGCGCAGCGCCGCCTCGACAGTTGTTGCTGAGGGCAACGGATGGCGTCCGCCGTCGCCGGGCGGGCCGGCCAGCTCGGCGTCGAGGTCGACGTAGTACGCGCCGGGGAGGTGACCGGCTGCGTAGGCGTCGCGACCGGGAGGCGCGGGCGGGCCGGACGGTACCGAGAGGTTCCAGGTGACGTCGATCAGTACCGGCCTGGTGGTAGCCGCGAGCAACGAGTCGGCAGAGATCAGCGGGTTCACAGTGCGCCTCCGAACGGGAGTACCTCGGGTGACAGGGTGGCACGAGCACGCGCGGCAGTCAGCCGGCGCCGGTGATGGCGACGGCAGAGCACCTCGTAGGCGACCTGGGCCGCGTTGGTGACCATGTCCCCGACGACCAGTTGCTCGCCTTCGGTGACCATCTCACCACCGACCGTACGGGCGTTGTGGGTGGCACGCTCACCGCACCAGCACAACGCCTCGACCTGCAACAGCTCCATCCGGTCGGCCAGCTCGACCAGCCGGGCCGAGCCGGGAAACAGAGTCGCCCGGAAGTCGGTCAGGATGCCGAAGCAGAAGACATCGATCTGCAACTCGTCGACCAGCCGGGCGAGCTGATCCACCTGCTCCGCCTGGTAGAACTGCGCCTCGTCGGCGACCACGTAGTCGATCCGCCCACCCTGGGTCAGCTCGTCGACGACGTACTGCCAGAAGTCGAAGTCGGGTTTGACCTCGATCGCCTCGGCCTCCAGCCCCAGCCGCGACGACAGTACGGACTCGCCGGCCCGGTCGTTGCTGGTGAAAATCCTCCCCAGCCGCCCACGGGCCGCGTGGTTGTGATCCATCTGGAGCGCCAGCGTCGACTTGCCGCAGTCCATGGTCCCGGTGAAGTAGAGCAGCTCAGCCACGAGCGCTCATCCTGCCAAAGTCGCCTGCCGGGCAGGTATGCCGGGGTGCGTCGGCTTTTGTTCTGCGGGGTCGGCGGGGTCTACTTGGGCGTGCGCAAAGCTCTGGTTCTGGTTCTTACGGTGTGGCTGACTCTCGCTGGTACGGCCGTTCAGTCGATGGCGGCTCCACTGCGGGTCGAGGCGGGGCTGCGTGCGTACTTCGTGATCACCGCGCCCAAGCAGACCGCAGCAGTGGCGGCCGGGGTAGCGGCCAACGCGGGGACCATCTACGCGGCGTACGACGCCATCGGCGTGCTTGTCGTGCACTCGGCCAACGCCGGGTTCGCCGGCGCGATGCGGACGGTGAAAGGTGTGCAGAAGGTCGGGGCGACCCGTACGTCGGATCTCCCGCCCGCCGTCGCCAATCCGGCGATCCCGCCGGCGCCGGTCGAGCATCCGGACAACGCGCCCGACCAGGTCCGGCCCGATATGGCGATGATCGGCGCCGACAAGGCCTGGGCGGTGAACCCGGGATCGAAGTCGATCACCGTCGGCGTGCTCGACACCGGCGTCGACGACCAGCACCAGGATCTGAAGGCGAACTTCGACGCGAGCAAGTCGGCGTCCTGCGCCTACGGCAAGGCCGACATCAGGCCGGGTGCCTGGAGGCCGGTCGCCGAGCACGGCACCCACGTCGCCGGCACGATCGCCGCAGCCAAGGACGGCAAGGGCATGACCGGCGTCGCGCCGGGTGTGAAGGTCTCGTCGATCCGGGTCGCCGAGCCCGAGGGGCAGCAGCTGTTCTTCCCCGAGAACACCGTCTGCGCGTTCGTCTTCGCCGCCGACAAGGGCGTCTCGGTCACCAACAACAGCTACTACGTCGACCCGTGGATGTTCCTCTGCCCGACCGACCCCGACCAGGACGCGATCCAGGAAGCGGTACGCCGCGCTGTCGCGTACGCCGACTCCAAGGGCGTCGTGAACGTCGCCGCCGCGGGCAACGAGAACACCGACCTCGCCAACAAGACCACCGACTCGAGCAGCCCGAACGACTCGACTCCCGCCGCCCGCTCCGTCACCACCCAGTGCATCAGCCTGCCGACCGAGCTGCCGGACGTGATCGTCGTCTCCGCGCTCAGCCCGCAGGGAACCAAAGCGAGCTTCTCCAACTACGGCGAAGGCAAGATTAAGATCGCGGCGCCCGGCCAGGACGTCTACTCGACCGTCCCAGGCGGCGGATACCAGTCTCTGGACGGTACGTCGATGGCGTCGCCGCACGTGGCCGGTGTGGCCGCGTTGCTCCGCAGCGCGAATCCCAAGCTGACGCCCGAGCAGGTGCGCGCCAGACTCGCCGCGCAGGCCGATGACATCGCTTGCCCGGCGGCAGCAGGAGCTGTCTGCAAGGGACCCGACACGCTGAACTCGTTTTACGGCGAGGGCCTCGTCGACGCGGCCAAAGCTGTCGGCGCGTCGAGCAAGGCACCGGCGTCAGGCGTGACCATCACCAAGCCTGGCGAGCAGATCGGGTTCGGCGGCGCACCCGCGGTTCCCTTGCTGCTCAAGGGGATGAGCAGCGAGGGCTCGATCAGCTACACCGCCACCGGCTTGCCGCCCGGCCTCAGCATCGACCGCGAGCGCGGCTGGATCGTCGGCGTCCTCACACCGGGTGCGGGGCGGTACAAGGTGACCGTGACAGCCAGGGACGCGGACGCGAAGACCGCGGAAGCGAGCTTCTACTGGAACGTGTGGAGCTTCTAGCCCGCGTCGATCAGCAGCGGGATGAGCATCTCGTCGTCGGTGAGCGATCCGTGCAGGCCGATCAGTCCGGCCTCCTGCGGATAACGTCGGCCGGCGACCAGCGCGATCGGTCCCAGTGAGGCGACGATGACGTCGCCGAGCCGTGGCTCGACTCGCTCCTCGACCTCGCCGAACCAGCCGCGTCCGACCGCTTCGTCCCGGCTGAGCACGAGGGCTTTGTCACCCACGCGCTCCCGGTAGGTCGCCAGTACGTCGTCAGCCGCGCCGTCGACGCAGTACAGGTGCCTGAAGCGGGACTCCCCGCCGATGACGCGCACGCCATCCGTCAGCGCCGGCTCGGAGTCGAGGTCGACCCGGTTCTCGGGGGCGACGTCGATCATGCCGTGATCGGCGACGACGACCAGTACTGCGTCACGCGGCAACGCCGACCTGACCTGGCTGGCGAAGGCGTCAGCCGCAGCGAGCTCCTTGCGCCACTGCCACGACTCACTCCCCTGCCCGTGCCCGGTGTAGTCGAGTTGCGAGTCGTAGACGTAGACGAGCGAGGAAGAGCCTTCGCGGCTGGCGAATCGGGTCGCGTCGAGGCGGTCCTCGATGGTGTCGGCGCCGCGATGCTTGCTGCCCCGGAACGCTGCCGCGGTCAGTCCGGAGCTGTCGAAACGCGCCTTGCTGACGTTACGAGTCGCGACACCAGCCGCTGCGACCCGCTCGAACACGGTCTGATGCGGTTGCCAGCGGCGTGGGTCGACCGGAGCGTCCCACTGCAACGCGTTCAGCAGCGCACCCGTCTCGGGCACGATCGACGTGTAGCCGACGATTCCGTGCGCGCCCGGTGGGAGTCCGGTGCCGAGGCTGGTCAGGCTTGCGGCCGTCGTCGACGGGACTCCGGCGGTCAGGCTGCGGGCGGCCAGCGACGAGAGATAGGGCGCCGTCTCCGCGTTGCGGCGGAGGAGGTTCCAGCCGAGGCCGTCGAGGAGCAATACGGCGTACCGGGGTGAGGGTGGCAAGTCGAGCACGTTCTGCTCGCCGGGGACCGCGAGGGCACCGGCAACGGAGGGCAGCACGTCTGCGAGGGACCCGCCGCCGTATGCAGGGAGGACGGGCGTCGGGTCGGCCACCGCACTACCTACTGGTCGTCGCGAACGAGAGCGCCGAAGCGAAGTCGAGCACCTGCTGAATCCCCGCCGGGCCGTCCGCGGCGGCCGAGATCCGCAGCGAGATGTCGTCGGCGGCGACGGAACCGGTGTAGCCGTGGTCGGCCTCGCAGTTCGGGTCGGCACAGACGGCCGGCTCGAGGTCGATCCGGTTCACCATGCCCCAGCCGATGGTCAGTACGACCTCGCCGCCCGCCACCGGCTCGCCCTTGCCGCCGGCGGCGCCGTAGCCGGCCGGGTTCGGCACGACCCGGTTCACCACGACCGCGTTCACCCGGTTGAGCGGGATCGCCTCGGTCGAGGTGGACGCGTAGGGCGCCCGGATCAGGTCGTCGGCGGCATGCTCGTCGGTATGGCCGACGATCAGCCGGCTCGGGGTCAGCGCCAGGATGGTGATGTGGCGCCGGACCTCGTCGCGGTCGAAGGTCGGCTCGTGTTGCAGCACGAAAGCCCGGATCGGTTCGCCGGCGATGGCCACGGCGAGAGAGTCCGTCACAACGTCTGGGTAGTAGCCGCACCGGTCGATCGCGTCGCGAAGGTCGGACGCGACGTCCACGAGCTCCGGGACCGGCGCATTCAGGTCACGCATGACCTCATCCTTGCATGCGCCGGGCCCGGAGCCCGATTGGTGGCTGTGGACAGTTGTGCGTCCGGGGTCAGCCGACGCTGGCTTTGCGCAGTACCGGCGCGCCCGCGGCACCGGCGACGGCGACCAGGACGAGGCCGATGATCACCTGGGCACCGAGCAGGATGACGCCCGAGCTCCCCTTGGTGAGCACCTCGCCACCGCTCAACGCGAGCCCGGTCAGCGCTCCGAATCCGACGACCGGGAGACCGACCCCGATGACCGGTACGACGGCCGCGAGGCGGGCGGATCGTTCGATCACCTTGAGTGGTACGCCGGACCGCCTGAGGGCCTTCGCAGGGCCGGCCTGGTCGAGTGCGGTGCCGACTGCACCGGCCGCTGTGGATGCTGCGCCGGTGACGAAGACCAGGCCGAGCAGGAGGGCGACGCCGAGTCTCAGGTCCTTGTACATCCCGGCGTCCTGCTCGTCGCGCTCGGCGTTGGTGAGCGGGACTTTGCCGGGTACGAGGTTGTAGAGGGCTGTGCGGGCCTTCTCATGGTCGGCAGGTGGGATGGAGATGATCACCGAGTGGTCGTCGGTAGTGACCTTGCCGCTGATCTTCGCGTCTGCCAGCAATTGTCTGGCGTCCTTGGCGACGGCGGCTACTTGTCCTTGCTTCGGGCTGAACTCGAAGGCTTGGTCCGCGGCGGTGCTGTTCATTCCGTACGGCATGAACAGGGCGAGGAATCCGGTGACGAAGCCGCTCAGGACCAGCGCGGCGACCGGGCGGAACGCTGCTTTGGGGTCGTCGGCGAGGCGTCGGCCAGCCAGGAGGGCGACGGGGCCTTTCGCAGTACGGGCCATGAACTTGCCGATGAGCTGTACTGCGAACGGGCCGACGATTCGGACCGCTAGGGCGGCCAGGCCGATGCCGATCAGCAGGGGGATGATCGCGCCGCCGGTGCCGAGGATGGCGAGCATGATCGGGCCGACGACCAGCAGGCCCAGGCGGAGTGCGCTCGTTGCCTTCCTGGTCTGACCGCGGACTACGCCGAGCGGGGTGATGCTGACGCGGCCTAGGCCGATGAGCGCGCTGATCACTGAGAGGACCGGTACTGCGATCAGGACGATCAGTGCGACCCACCAGCTGGGGGTGAGGTCGTGGACGTACCAGCGGCCGCCGCCTAGCGGGATGCGGGCGATGAGCGGGGTGAGCAGGGTGTAGCCGATCAGGCCGGCGATGGCGCCTAGCAGGCCGAGTACTGCTTGCTCTACTGCGCTCAGCCAGAGGACCTGGCTGCGGGTTGCGCCCGCGAGTCTTAGTGCGGCTAGGCGGTGTTCGCGGCGTTTGGCGGCGACTCCTGCTGCTTGGCCGACCAGGCTGAGGAGCGGGAAGAGGACGAGGGTGATGCCGAACGCCACGAGGACCAGCAGGACAGCCATGCGCTCATCGAGGGCTTTACCGTTCCAGCTGTCGAGGTACTTCGGGTGGTCGGTTGGGGCGACGCCGGGTGAGTTCTTCTCGACGCCGTGGATGATCACCCACTCGTTGGGTGAGGACAGGCCTTTGTCGGTGATGACTCCGGTCGGCGTTTTCGTGTTGAAGCGCTTGGCCAGGTCGTCGGACCAGTGCTTGGCGACCTCGGGCGAGACGAACACCTCGCCGGGTTTCGGCGCGGCGGCCAGGCCGGGTGGTGGTGCGACCTGCTTTTGCGGGTTGTTGATGGCGACGTCGTACCGGGTGATCGGGATACCGCCGGCCATGTCCTCGATCTCGTTGACGACGCCGACGGCGGTCTTCTGGTCGCCGTCGTCGGTGGTACGCCAGCCGATGCGGTCGGAGCGATGGGTCAGGCCGAGCGATCCGGCGATGAGGAAGGTGACGAGGAGAGCGACGATCGCGGTCGCGCCAAGGGCCGCCAGGTTGGCCGCACGTCCGCCGGGGCCTGGGCGGCGTACGAACCGCAGACCCAGATCAGTCATCGGATTCATCGGTCGCTCCCTTTGCCGTCGATCCGCAGGTCGGCGCAGCGGCTCATCGGTCGCTCACCCGGCCGTCGACGATGCGGAGTACGCGGTGGCAGCGGGCGGCTACGGCGTCGTCGTGGGTGACGACTACGACCGCCGCGCCTCGGTGGGTGGCGGCGCCGACCAGGAGGTCGATCACCTGGGCGCCGGTGGCGGCGTCGAGCGCGCCGGTGGGTTCGTCGGCGAAGACGGCTTGGGGTTCGCCGACCAGGGCTCGGGCGATGGCTACGCGTTGGGCCTGGCCGCCGGAGAGTTCGCCGGGGCGGCGGCCGGCTTCGTTGGCGAGGCCGACCTGGGCGAGGGTGGCGCGGGCACGCTTGATGGCCTCGCGGCGGGAGACGCCGTCGACCATGAGCGGGAGTGCGACGTTCTCGTCGGCGGGCAGCTCGGCGAGGAGTTGATTGTCTTGGAAGACAAAGCCCAGGCGGCGACGGCGCAGCACGGTGCGGGCTGCATCGTTGAGCTGATCCACTCGATCGTTGCCTAGCCAGACCTCGCCCTGGTCGGGGCTGAGGATGCCGGCCAGCACATGCAGCAGCGTGGTCTTACCGTTGCCGGACGGGCCCATGACCGCCAGGGCTTCCCCTGCACGGACCTGAACGTCAACGCCGGCTAGGCCGACTACGTCGCCGTAGTACTTGACGAGTCCACGTCCGGCAAGCACCGGCGGCTGGGCAGAGTACTGGTCGGCCTGCGGCGCCGGATGCCGCGCGGCGTGAGGGTATGCCTGCGACGCCGGATGCTGGTTGCCCTGACTAGCAAGCTGCTGCGTAGACGGCTGCGCATGGTGCGGATGCTGGGCGGTTGGCCGCGGGGCTGGGGGCCGGCCTGGGATGGGCTGGGGGTTCTGGTTGGTGCTGGGGACGCCTGGGTAGCTCATACCCGGTAGCTTTCCGGGTTCCGCCTGCTGGTACGTCGGCCCCGGGACCGGTCTTCCCTGCGCCTTTCGGCGCCAGCGAGCCCCGTTCCGTAGTACCGGAGTCGTACACGGCCGTACCCGATGAGCTGTGGCGACCTTGAACACCAACTGGTGGGCTTGAACACGCTATTTCATGTCCGAGGTCACCGGATGGTGTTCAAGGTCGCCAGCGTTGGTCGCCGTTGAGGTGAGGGCTAGGTGGTTGGGAAGGCTGAGGGGTAGGCGTCTCGGTAGCTGAGGGTGCGGGCGGTGGCGGTTTCTACCGTTTGGGCGGACAGGACGGCGTGGGCGATGGCTCGGGTGAGGGTGCGGGCGCCGGCGGCGAAGATGGTTTCGAGTTGGAGCAGGGTGGTTGGGTCGGTGACGGCGAGGCGTGGTGTTGCTTTGCCGGTGGACAGGGCGAAGATGCTGTCGCCGTCGACCAGGGTGTGGATCGGGTCGATCGCGCGGGCCAGGCCGTCGTGGGCGATCATCGCCATGCGTTTGGTGGCGGCCTTGTCCAGGGAGGCGTCGGTGGCGACTACGGCGATGACGGTGTTCATGCCGGGCATGCGGCCGGGGAGGTCCGGGGGCGGGTCGGTGGGGGTTCGTAGTACGGGGAACTCGCCTGGGAAGCCGTAGCGCTCGGCCGACAGGCGTCCTTGCGGATCGACGGCTGAGCCGGCGGCGTTGACGATCACCAGCGCGCCGACCGTCGTACCGTCCGCGAGGCGCACACTGGCCGAGCCGACGCCGCCCTTGAGCCCGCCGACATACGCCCCCGCCCCGGCGCCATAGTTGCCTTGAGCAACCGGCCCGTCGGTGGCTGCCTCGAGCGCCTGGCGTCCCCAGTCCGCGGTCGGCCTGGCCTGGAATCCACCGCCGCGACCGAGGTCGAAGATCACCGCGGTCGGGACGATCGGTACGACGTCCTTCTCCCCCGCCCCGACGCGCACGCCCTGCCCGCGCTCTTCGAGTGCCGCCATCACACCGGTGGCCGCGTCGAGCCCGTACGCGCTGCCGCCGGTGAGCACGATCGCGTTCACGCCGGCATTGGAGTTGACCGGATCGAGCAGGTCGGTCTCGCGAGTGCCGGGGGCGCCACCGCGGACGTCGACGCCGGCTACTGCGGTGTCGGGGACATGGATGACCGTAGTACCGGTCAGGTATGGCGCGTCGGTGCGCTCGACCTGACCGACCAGTACGCCGGGGACGTCGGTGATCGCGTTGTGCGGACCGGGCTGCGGCTGCTCACTCGTCATGGGAACTGTCTAGCACCACAGCGAAATTCAGTTGCTGCCGACATTACGTTGGACAGTATGAATGCCGACCTGCTCTGTGGTTCCTTGGCCGAACCGTCTCGCTTGCGCACGTACTCCGCCGTCGTCCTCGGCGCCCGTACGCCGGACCAGATCGCAGCAGCCACCGGCCTCTCCCCCGCGGTCGTCGGCAAGTCGGCCCAGCGCCTGATCAAGACCGGCTTGCTCACAGCGACTGCCGATGGGTTCCATGCGGTCGAGGACGTCTTCAAGGAGGTCGCCCGCAGCGGTCGCCGCGAGGTCGAACCACTCGACCCCGATCCGGCCCGCGACGCCGTCCTGCGCGCCTTCATCCGCGACGGCCGGCTGACCCACTTCCCCACCTTCCCCGCCAAAACCCGCATCGTGCTCGAGTACTTGGTGCAGTCCTTCGAGCCGAACCGCGCCTACCCGGAGTCCGAGGTCAACACGATCCTCAACACGTGGCACGAAGACCACGCAGCCCTCCGCCGCCTCCTGGTCGACAACCGCCTCCTCACCCGAACCGACGGCATCTACCACCGGCCCACCGGATAACCCCTCGGTCGGTGATGTCTGGTAGCTGGCTGGCCTAAAGCTGCTATTGGGCGTTTGCGGGGGTAGGCAGGCGGTTGACTTCGGGGATGGAGAATTCGGCGGGTGTGTCGGGGCGGTTGGTCTGGCGCCGGGTGGTGGTGATCGGTATGGCTGGGCTGTGTCTGCTGGCGATTGGTGGGGGGGTGTATGTCGGGCTGTTCGGCTTGGGCGAGCGGCAGGTCCATACCGTCAGCTACAACGGCACGCACGAGGTGATGTGTACCGACAGCCGTCACCTTGTCTTCAAGGACGGCGGCACCATCTCGCTGTGCGAGGGGAGCGGGTTTGTCGGGGTTGACGGGTTCAGCGGTGACGAGCTCGAGGAGGCCGTCAACCTGGTCACGGAGCTGGCGAGCGATGGCACCGTCGACAAGGCGGACCAGCGTCGGCTGACGGACCTTTCGGAGCGCATCAGCCGGAACCACGGGGAGAGCAGCAAGCCACACAGCACCGCGGGGTTGATCACGATGGCGGCCGGTCTGTTCGTTGGTGGCTGCTTGGTGATCGGCGGATTGATCACCCGCAGCCTCCGTCGCCCCGACGCCGCGGCCCCGCAGGGCTAGGTGGAGCGGACCACGCCGGCGGCTTGCTCGAGCAAGTCGAGGGTCGGTAGCGAGATGAGCAGGTCAGCGACCTGACGAGCAGCGAATGCTCGATGCTCGTCGGCCAGGCCGACATCCAGCGCCGCGCTTGCCTGGCCGTGGAGGAAGTTGAGGGAGATCGCCACGCCGGTCGCGAAACCGGCCGGGCCGTCGAGGTTTGCGGGGCCGCCCGCGGTTCGGTAGGCGATGATGATTTGGCGGAGGTTCTTGGGCTGGTCGAGGTGGTGCATCAGCAGTGCGCCCAGCTCTCGCCAAGGGGCCAGGGTGCCGACGTTGTCCCAGTCGACCAGGTAGTTGCGGGTGGCGGAGCGGAGCACATTCGCGTTTCTGAGGTCGCGGTGACACCAGACCTGGTCGCCGATCGGCGCGGTGTTGACGAGAGCGGTGAGTTCGTCCAGTCGTGGGTGCAGTTTGGTGAGGGCCGCCGCCCACTCGACCTGTGCGGTCTCCGCCGCATCGAACAGCGACGGCCAGTCAACGTCGACCCGGTGGTACCAGGGCACAACCTCAGTTGAGCCTCCGGGCCAGTCGAGAGCGTGGATCACCGCCATCTGCTCGGCAAGCCAAGCGGCTGTCTCGGCATCCTGCCAGTGCGGGACCTCGCCGTCGACCCACTCGTACATCCGCCACCGCTCATCACCGACCTGTACGACGTACTGCCCGTCGACCGCCACCAGCGGCAACGGACTCCGCACTCCAGCCTCCGCACACGCCGCCCGGAAGGCCACCTCGGTCTGAAGAGACGCCGCATCACCTTGGGCCCAGAACAGGTTCTTCGCAGCGAACACTCCGGCTGACGTTTCCAGCCGCCAGATAGCTCCCATCGCTCCACGCGCGACCTCATGCCACCCTGTCACCCATCCGATCTCGAATGACTCGGCAAGGTGAGCGGCGATCTCCACACCACTACCTTCTTTCGTGGCAGGGTCACTCGCCCGGGTGCGGGACGTATCGTGACCGGACCATTGCTCGAATACGCCGGGGGTTGGGTGAAGCGCCACACATGGCAGCACGCGTTGCCGTTGAGGTTTCTCCTGGTCGCCGTCGACGCTGACGACGAGGAGCAGCTTTGGGCGAGTTGTACGGCCGCCGAGGGCCTGTTCGTCGCGCCGCCGTCGCCGCCACGCGAGGTACTTACCGTGCGGGGATGCAAACCTGACGGCGCGTTCAAGGAGGCGCTCGCCGCCGCGGAGGCTTCATACCAAGGACTCGGCGACGTCGGTGTCGATGTCTGGGATGGTGACCAGCCAGTGCAGTGGTGGACGCTCAAGGACGTTGCTGTGCTGGCTCAGCTGCCGGATTCAGGCGACTCGGGCTTGTACGACCTTGTGATCGGAGCGGGCGTCGTTCCCGACGCCGACTCCTGCCGACCGCCGAAGGCCCCAGGTTTCGAACTGTTCGCCCCGGGCCAGACGGTTGGTGGCAGCCGCTGCTCCGCTATCGATGGTCTGTTCAGGTCACGTCCAGATCCGGCGGCTGTGCCGCTGGAACTCATCGGCTGCGAACCGACTGAGTTGCTGCTTGGCCGAGCAGACACGTCGGGCTGGGGTCGTCTCCTGGTGCTGGACCGAGACGGTGCCGTGATGGCAGCCGTCGCCCTGGGGCTGGACATCGCCGAGGTGCGGCCGTCCGTGATCGGAGCGGCGTTCGTCGACATCACGCTCACCGACGGCGGTGATGAGCGGCCGCTGCCGGCGGTTCGCCCGATCTGGGACCGGTGGTACGAGAGCCCACCGGCGGAGCCCAACCTCTGGGCACCGTACGACTCGCAAGGCAGATCCGCGTGGATCGAACTCAGCACCCATGCCTGGCGGACACCGCCGCCAGGTCCCGATCTCTCCGGAGGCGAGTACCACCTCGATGGCCGCTTCGTCACGGATCACCCCGGGCTCCACTGCGCGATGGCGGAAGCTCTGCTCGGACCTGGCAGCTACTTCGGCCGCGAGCGGAACGCCTTCAGCGACTGCCTCTGCGGTGGATTCGGCGTGGTGCCGCCGTTCACGCTCAACTGGCATGACTCCGATGTGGCACGGCAGGCGTTCGCAGGTGGCCGGGGCGAGCGCCTGACCTACTTCGAGGAGGTCGTGCGGCTTCTCGAACGGTACGGCGTCACCGTCGTGCTCAGGTGAGGCGGCGGGCGGGGGTGTCTTGGCGGGGTTTTTCGTTGGGGGCTATGCGGATGGTGGTGTCGAGGACGGTGGCGCCTTGGGCTGCTACCAGGACTGAGCGGAGGTCGCAGCGGACTACCTCTTCGAGTTCCAGGGTCAGGCGGGAGACTCGGTGGAGGAGGTTTTCGATGGCTGGGATGTCGACCGGGTCGGAGCCTCGGTAGCCGTAGAGGAGGGGGGCCGCGCGGACCTCGCGGACCATTTCGGCGGCGTCGGTGGTGGTGAGGGGTGGCATGCGGTACGAGCGGTCGCCGAGTAGGTCGGTGGCTACTCCGGAGAGGCCGAAGGTGACCACCGGGCCGTAGGAGACATCCTCTAGGGCAGAGATGACTACGGGGACGCCGGGTGGGGCCATCTTCTGAACGACGAATTGGGCTCGGGCGGGGTCGGAGGCCACGCCGAAGGTGCGGGTCATCTCGGCCCAGGCCTCGCGCATGTCGTCTTCGTCGTGGATGTGGCGCCAGATGTCGGCGAGGTCGGGGCGCATCCGCCATTGCTCGGCGGTCGCTTTGAGGATGACCTCGAAGCCGAGGTCGGCGGCGCGGTCGACCGCTTCGTCGGCGGACAGGACGGGGAAGGCGGGCAGCACGCTGATGTCGTAGAAGCTCAGGAGGCGCTGGCGGTCCGCATCGTCCAGGTCGGCGCCATGGGGGTGCCGTTGCAGGAACTCGGCGACGAAGTCTTCCGCGCCGGCCGTGTCGATACCGGGCAGATCGGGGATCCGGCTGTCGGCGCGTCGTCGCCACTCGGCGTACGTCGTCGCCTTCGCCAGTGCGCCCACCGCGTACTGCGGTGAGGAGAACGACGGAATCGAGCCGCGAGCAGCGCCACCGTGCTCATCGGGCACGCGAAGCTGCTCGGGAACGCTGCGCGACGCGAGGAAGGTGGACACGACAGGCTTGTCGGACCCAGCAGCCGCCGCGGCGAGGACGCGCGCGACCTCGGCACCGTTCGACTGGACCGGCGGGGTGAAGATCACCACGACCGAGTGGACCCGGTCGTCCGCGAACACCTCGCTCAGCGCTGCGCCGAAATCGGCGGCCGTCGCCTCGGCGTTGAGCGTGCGCGGCTCCCCCGCCACGGCGAGCCCGCACGCCGCGACCGAATCGAGCGCGAGCAGCGTCAGCGCGTCCGAGTTGCTGACGATCGCCACCCGGCGACCCTTCGGCAGCGGCTGGTGCGCGAGCAGCTGAGCGACGTCGAACAGCTCCCCCGGCGTGTCGACGCCGATCAGCCCGCTCTGCCGGAACAGCGAATCGACCGTTGCCGGGGGCAACGTGCTGCGACGGACCGTGTGCCCGAGCGGCACGCCCTGAGTGGCCCGGCCGGACTTGAGCGCGACCACCGGCTTGCGGCCGGCCAGCCGTCGCGCCACCCGGCTGAACTTGCGCGGGTTGCCGAGCGACTCCAGGTAGAGCAGGACGACCTCTGTCGCCTCGTCGGAGTACCAGAACTGCATCAGGTCGTTGCCGGAGACATCGGCACGGTTGCCGGCCGAGACGAAACTCGACAGTCCGAGCCCGCGCCCGACCATGTCCGCCAGGATCGACACGCCGAGCGCGCCGGACTGGCAGAAGAAGGCGACCCGGCCCCGGCTCGGCATCAACGGCGAGAGCGTCGCGTTCAGGCTGACGCCGGGCGCCGTGTTGATCACACCGAGCGCGTTCGGGCCGATCACGCGCATCCCGTACGACCGGGCGAGGCCGACCAGGTACCGCTGTCGCTTGCGCCCCTCGTCACCGATCTCGGCAAACCCGCTCGAGACCACCACCAGCCCGCGCACGCCCTTGGCCGCGCAGTCCAGGATCACGTCGGCCACCATCTCGGCCCGCACCGCGACGACGGCCAGGTCGACCGGCCCGTCCACGTCCCGGATCGTCGGGTACGCCGGTACGCCGTCGATCTCACTGGCCTGCGTGTCGGTGTTGACCGCGTACAGCCGTCCCGGGAAACCCCCGTCCCGAAGATTCCGCAGCAATGCGTTGCCGATCGTGCCCTCACGACGCGACGCGCCGATCACCGCGACCCCGGCCGGGGTCAGCAGCCGGGCGATCGAGAGCGCCTCGGACCGCTGCTCGCGCGCCTGCATCACCCCGAACGAGGTGTCGGTCGGCGCGATGTCGAACTCGACCATGATCACGCCGTCCTCGAACTCCCGGGCGACCTTGTAGCCGGCCTCCGTGAAGACGGTGATCATCTTGCGGTTGTCCGGCAGCACCTCGGCGATGAACCGGGCGATGCCGTGCTCGCGGGCCGCCTGGGCGAGGTGCTCGAGCAACAGTTGCCCGAGGCCACGGCCCTGGTGCGCGTCCTCGATCAGGAACGCGACCTCGGCGGTCCGCCGGCCGGTGCGCTCGTACCGGCCGACGCCGATCATGTCGTCGCCGACCGTCACGATCAGCGCGAGCCTGTCCACGTAGTCGACCTGGGTGAAGCGCGCCACGTCGCGGTCGGACAGCTGCGGGTACGGAGCGAAGAACCGGTAGTACTTCGACTGCTCCGAGACACGGCCGTAGAACGCCACCAGCAGGTCCGCGTCACCAGGCGTGATCGGCCGCAAGTGCGCTGTCGCCCCGTCGCGCAGCACAACGTCCGCTTCGTACACCGCTGGATAGCCCTCTGGGTACTCCAGGACATACTGGGCCGGTCGCTGAGGCTGGTCCGGCACTGTCACGCGGCCAGCGTACTCACTCACCGGACTTCGGAGGATGGCAATTCCATGTGGTGGCTGAGTGCGCTCGGTGGCATCGTCGCGCTGGCCACCGGTCTGCTGGTCCCGTCGGACGCGCTCGACGTGATCGAGCGGATCGCGCCGGTGCTCGTCTTCCTGATAGCTGTCACGGTGATCGCCGGGCTCGCCGACGCGGCCAAGGTCTTCGACGTGGCGGCACGTGAGGCGGCCCACCTCGCTCGCGGCCGGATGTGGCGGCTCTGGCTGCTCGTGGTCGTGCTCGCGACCGCGCTGACCATCGTTCTGTCGCTGGACACCTGCGCCGTGCTGCTCACCCCCGTGGTGCTCGCGATGGCGCGCCAGCTCGAGATCCCGCCGAAGCTGTTCGCGTTCACGACCGTCTGGCTGGCCGGCACCGCTTCGATGCTGCTGCCGGTGTCGAATCTCACCAACCTGCTCGCGCTGCACCAGTTCGACCGGCTCGGTCTGGGGCTGCGCGACTACGTCGGCCTCAGCTGGCGACCGGCGATCGCTGCGATCCTGGTCACGGTCGCCGTCCTGGCCGGGCTCTTCCACAAGGATCTGCGCCGGTCGTACGACGTGCGGCCGACGCCCGCCCTGGACGACAAGGTCCTCTTCTGGGGCTCCGCGGCGGTCTGCCTGGCGCTCGGCCCCGCCTTCGTCACCGGCATCGACGTCGCCTGGCCGGCCGGCGCCGGCGCGCTCATCCTCGTCGTGCTCTTCGCCGTCCGCCGCCGAACACAGCTCACCTGGGCCCTGGTGCCGTGGCGCCTCGTCATCACGGTGGTCGGACTGTTCCTCGTCGTCGGCGCGCTCACGGCCCACGGCCTCGAAGGCCTGCTCAGTGACATCGCCGGCAGCGGTGGAAACCTGGCCGCACACCTGCGACTGACCGGCACGGCAGCGCTCGGCGCGAACGCCGTCGACAACCTTCCGGCGTACCTGGCGATGGAGCCGGTGGCCTCGGCGGACGGCACCCGGATGATGCTGCTGCTGATCGGGGTCAACTGCGGCTGCCTGCTCACCCTCTGGGGCTCGCTCGCCACCCTCCTGTGGCGGGATCGCTGCCGTGCCGCCGGAGTCCACATCTCCTGGTGGTCGTTCCTGTGGCGCGGGCTGATCCTGACCCCGCTCGTCCTCACCGGTGCCGTGCTCGCAGTCAGCCTCGCCTGACTGCCAGCAAAGCCACGGGAAGGACGCTGGATCGAACATGCGTTCGACTTTAGTCACCCCGGGTGGCGTTGCGCAAACCGGATGTCGCGTTGCCGATCTCGGTGCGCTCGGCAATAGTGCGGACCATGAGCGAGGAACAGAGCACCTCGGACAACACCCGCACGTTCCGTGAGGCGCGCGACTTCCTGGTCGCCCATCGCGAGGACTACGACACCGCGTACCGCGAGTTCAGCTGGCCCGCGTTCGATCACTTCAACTGGGCCCGCGACTGGTTCGACGCGCTCGCCGTCGAGCAGGCCGAGGTGGCCGCGCTGACCATCGTCGAGGAGGACGGCGAGGTCAACTCGCTGACCTACGCGGAGATGGCCGAGCGCTCCCGCCAGGTGGCCGGCTGGCTCACCGAGGCCGGGCTGCAGCCAGGCGATCGGGTGCTGATCGTGCTCGGCAACATGGTCCCGCTCTGGGAGGTGATGCTCGGCTGCATCCGGGCCGGCGCCGTGATGATCCCCGCGACGACGCTGCTCACCGACGCCGATCTGGCCGACCGGATCACGCGCGGCGCGGTACGGGCCGTCGTCACGACCGCGCAAGACGCACCCAGGTACGAACGTATCGCCGATCACTGCATCCGGGTCAGCGTCGGCGGTGCTGTGGACAACTGGCTCGACTACGAGGATTCGAAGACCTACGACGGCCCTGTTCCGGCACCGGACACGAAGGCCGACGACTCGCTCCTGCTGTACTTCACCTCCGGTACGACGAGTCAGCCCAAGCTCGTCGAGCACACCCAGGTCAGCTACCCGGTCGGTCACCTCTCCACGATGTACTGGATCGGCCTGCAGCCCGGCGACGTGCACCTCAACGTCTCGTCCCCCGGCTGGGCCAAGCACTCCTGGAGCAATGTCTTCGCGCCCTGGAACGCCGGCGCGACCGTCTTCCTCTACAACTACACGCGCTTCGACGCCGAGAAGATGCTGCAGGTCCTGCAGACGTACGGCGTGACGACCTTCTGCGCGCCGCCGACCGTCTGGCGGATGCTGATCCAGGCCGATCTGTCGGTGGTGGACATCAAGATCCGCGAGTGCATCTCGGCCGGCGAGCCGCTCAACCCGGAGGTGATCGATCAGGTCCGCCACGCCTGGGACATCACCATCCGCGACGGCTACGGCCAGACCGAGACGACCGCGCAGATCGGCAACCCGCCCGGCCAGCCGGTCAAGCTCGGCTCGATGGGCCGGCCGCTCCCGGGGTACCGGATCGCCTTGGTCGACCCGACCACCGACGAGGTCGGCGACGACGGCGAGATCTGCATCGAGCTCGCGCCCGCACCGGTCCCGTTGATGCGTGGCTACCGCGACGCCGAGGAGATGACGGCGGAGGCGATGCGCGGCGGTTTCTACCACACCGGCGACGTCGCGAGCCGGGACGACGACGGCTACATCACCTATGTCGGCCGCTCCGACGACGTGTTCAAGGCGAGCGACTACCGGATCTCGCCGTTCGAGCTGGAGTCGGTGCTGATCGAGCACCCGGCCGTGGCGGAAGCAGCCGTCGTACCGTCACCAGACCCGGTCCGGCTGTCGGTGCCCAAGGCGTACGTCGTACTGGCGGCCGGGCGTGAGCCGTCGCGCGAGCTGGCCAAGGAGATCCTCGAGTTCTGCCGCGAGCACCTGGCGCCGTACAAGCGGATCCGGCGGATCGAGTTCGCGGAGCTGCCGAAGACGATCTCGGGCAAGATCCGCCGGGTCGAGCTGCGCGCGGACGAAGCCGCCAAGGTCGAGAACGGCCGGCCCACCGAGCACGCCTACGACGAAGCGGACTTCAAGACGGGCTGATCCCGGGGTTTGTCGGTACGCCGTGCTGCAATGGCCCAATGTCTACCGACACGGGCCTCGGCATCGCGGCCGTCGTGGTGCTGCCGCTGCTGGTCGCGATCGCGGTGGTGGCATCACGGCTGGCCTCCCTGCGCCACGAGAAGGGCATCGTCACAGCCGCCCTGCGCGCGCTGGTCCAGCTGGCCGCGGTCGGTGCCGTCGTCGGTTTCGCGCTGCAGTCGATCTGGGGCACGCTCGGCTTCGTCCTGCTGATGATGGTCGTCGCCACGATCACGAGCGCCCGCCGCCTGCGCCACGTCGCCGTGGTCCCGCGTCAGTACCTGTACTGCGCAGCCTCGATCGCCGGTGGCGCAACCCTGGTCCTTCTACTGCTCGTCCTCCCCGGCGTGGTGCCGCGCAATCCCGGCAGCATCCTGCCCATGGGCGGCATCATCGTCGGCGGCGCGATGAACGCGACCACGCTGGCCGGCCGGCGCCTGCTCTCGGAGTACGGCAGCCGGTACGGCGAGTTCGAGGCCGGACTGTCGATCGGCCTGATGCAAGCGGACGCGTTCAAACTCGTCGCCGGCCCGGTCGCCGGGGACGCGCTGCTCCCGTCTCTCGACCAGACCCGCACAGTGGGCCTCGTCACGCTCCCCGGCGCGTTCGTCGGCATGGTCCTGGGCGGCGCTTCACCGACAGCTGCTGCGGCGTTGCAACTCGTAGTACTGATCGGTCTGCTAGCGGCGGGCTCGATCGCCATCCTGATCACAACCGAGCTCCTTGCCCGCTCATCCCTTCCGGACGGGCGTACGGTTTCCTCATGACCGACGACAAGAGCCTTTTCAGCCGGATCGATGAGCTTGTTGCCGAGGAGCACGAACTCCGGAGCAAGCACGCGGCCGGTGAGATCAACGACGCTGACGAGAAGGACCGCCTGCGCAAGCTCGAGGTCGAGCTGGACCAGTGCTGGGACCTGCTGCGCCAGCGCCGTGCCAAGCGTGAGTTCGGCGAGAACCCCGAGGATGCCCAGGCCCGCTCGGGCGAGATCGTCGAGGGTTACCTCAACTAGGACGTCACCGGGGTGGGCCTCAGCAAGGCCCACCCCGGTGACGAAGTCAGAAACCGCGGAGGCTGTCCGGGCGGATCCGGATCAGCACCGAGTAGTCCCTGTGGAATGCGTCCGCGGTCAGGTCGAGGCCGGCCATGCCGTCCGCGTACTTCGCGTTGTACGCGGCGAACTCCTCGTCCGTGGCGGGCTTGCCGTCGAGCACGGCCTCGCCGGTGATCACGCCGACGTCGCCGCCGGTGTGGGTCGCGTTGAAGTTGAGCGCCACCCGGGACTGATCGGCGATGTTGTGCACCTTCGCCTTGCCGGGCTGACTGAACACGAGGATCTCCGAACCGTTCCAGCTGAACCAGACCGGGTTGGGCTGCGGCGTACCGGACTTGCCGACGGTGGTCAGCCAGATGACCAGCTCGTCGTTCAGTTGGCGCTCGATCCGCGCGCCGAACTCGGTGGAGTTGTCGATGGTGAACATATGGGCCCCTCAGGTCTCGCCGGAACGGGTCAGGACGGACCCAGCCGGCTCCACTCGATCGCCGGGCAGCGGTTCATCACCATCGTCAGACCCGCGGCCGTCGTCCGGGTGTAGGCGTCCGGATCCACCACATCCAGCTGGAACCAGACCGCGCGCGCGTTGATTCCCACCGCCTGGTCTGCCACGGAGCCGGCGAGCTCGGACCGTACGAAGACATCCACGCAGTCCACCGGGAACGGGATGTCGGCCAGCGACGCATAACCCTGCTCGCCGTGCACGGTCTCCGCCGCCGGATGCACCGGCACGATCCGCTTGCCCCTGCTCTGCAGGAACCGGGCCACCCCGTACGCCGCCCGCTGCGTGTTGTTCGACAGTCCCACCACCGCCCACGTCTCGCAGTCAGCCAGCACCTTCCGGATGTCACTCTCATCAGCCCACGTCACGGCACAATCCTCCCCCGCCGGACAAGCCGGCCCGCACCGGTCAGCACCGGCAGATCAGCACCGGCAGGGTCAGCTCCGCAGATAGGTCAGCACTGCGGACACCCGCCGGTCCCGCCCGTCGTCCAGCCGGAGTTTGGCGAAGATGTTGCCGACGTGTTTGCGGACTGCTGCTTCGCTGACGACCAGTTCTGAGGCGATCGAGGAGTTGACTCGGCCCTCGGCCATCAGGGCCAGTACTTCGAGTTCGCGCGGGGTCAACGCTGAGAGCGGACCGTCGTCGCGGCGGCGAGCGAGGAGCTGGCGGACTACCTCGGGGTCTACGACGGTTCCGCCTTCGGCGACCCGGTCGAGGGAGGCGAGGAACTCGGTGACGTGGCCGACTCGGTCCTTGAGGAGGTAGCCGATGCCGCCGGTCGTTGTCTCCAGCAACGAGGACAGGTACGCGTCGGCGACGTACTGCGAGAGCACCAGGATGCCGATCTGCGGCAACTCGGCCCGGATCGCCGCAGCCGCCCGCAGCCCTTCGTCGCTGTGGCCGGGTGGCATCCGTACGTCCGTGATGACCACGTCCGGCGGCTCCTTGCGGACGACGGCCAGCAACGTGTCCGCGTCGCCGACGGTGTCGCGGACCTCATGGCCGGCCCGGTCCAGGATGCTGGCCAGCCCTTCGCGCAACAGCAGTGAGTCTTCAGCCAGGACGATGCTCAGTCGTCGAGCCGGCACGGGCACTCCATCCTCAGTCGAGTCGGCCCACCGGGTGGGCTGGACAGGTCGAGTGTGCCTCCCAACGCATCCAGCCGCGTCACCAGCCCGGTCAATCCGGTCCCCTGCTTGTCCTCGAAGCTCGCGCCACCGATCCCGTCGTCGGTGATCGCGACGACCAGCCGATCGCCGGCGATCCAGCCCTCGACCTCACACCGGGTGGCCTGGGCGTGCTTGGCCACGTTTCCGAGGGCCTCGCTCACCACGAAGTACGCGGCCGCCTCGATCGGCGTCGGGAGCCGGCCCGGCAACGCCATCCGCACGCTCACCGGCAGCGGGCTACGGTCGGCAACCTCTCGTACCGCAGCCTCCAATCCGTGGTCGACCAGGACCCGTGGATGGATCCCGCGCACGGCCTCGCGCAGATCCGCCAACGCGGCCTCGGCCTCGGCATGCGCCTTGATCACCAGCCTGCGGCCCTCCCCCTGGGGCAGGTCAAGTTCAGCGAGTCCCAACGTCATCGTCAGCCCGACCAGGCGCTGCTGTACGCCGTCGTGCAGATGCCTCTCGATCCGCGCCCGCTCGGTCTCGAACGCGTCGACCAGATCGAGCCGGGACCGGCGCAGCTCGGCCACGTTGCGTCGCAACTCGTCCTCACGCGGCCCGAGCAATGCCTTCGCCAACTCCGCCTCAGCCCCGGCGAGCGCACCGAGGATGTACGAGCTGACAACGTAGAAGGGCGGAGCGAACAAGACCAGGAACAGCCAGCCCTCGCCAGCGGTGTCCAGCGTCCACGGCCCCATCCCCATCTCTTCGTGCGCGGCGATCCAGGGCGCGCCCAAGGACAGGACGAGAGCGGTCGCGCTGATCCCGGCGAACATCGCGCTCAACGGCCAGACGAAGACGCCCAGCAAGAGCCCGTACCCGAGCGCCCGCACCGACGCCTGTTCCCGGCGGCGGAAGGTCAGCCGGGCCCGGACCGTGAATCCCGGGGGAATCACAGCATGCGGCGACCGCACCCCACCCGGGATCATCAACCGGACCCGCCATCGCTCGACGACGCCGATCAGGGTCCCGGCCAGCGGGAACGCCATCAGCATCATGATGCCGATGATCAGTGGGCTGAGCAGCAGGCTCAGACCAGCCGCAGCCATCAGCAGGACGATCGTCACGGCGCCGAAGGGAACCGAACTGAGCAGGTAGGCATAGCTGCGCCACGGCCAGGACGAGACGAGGAACCGGCTCGATGCCAGGGCGGCCCAGGCCGTCTTCGGTTGCTCCACTTGCTCAACACTAGGTCCGCAACAGGCCCCAGGTCGGTAGCGTGCGCGCTACTCCAGGTGTCCCGCGCAGGCCAGGGTGCAGTGGCTGCCGACCACGTTTGCTGGAACCATGACCAGCACCGCGCCGATGCGCCCCTCCGTCGTACCGAGTGAACCGCCCGCCCTGCTCCTGGACGGGATCACCAAGACGTACCGCTCCAAGGCCGGCTCGGTCGAGGCGCTGCGGGGCGTCACGTACCACTTCGTCCGCGGCTCGTTCACCGCCGTCATGGGGCCGTCCGGCTCCGGCAAGTCGACCCTGCTGCAGTGCGCGGCCGGGCTCGACCAGCCGACCTCCGGCGACGTGATGCTGGGTGGGAACAGTCTGCGCGGGCTCAACGAGGTAGCGCTCACCAAGCTGCGCCGGGAGCAGATGGGCTTCGTCTTCCAGGCCTACAACCTGCTGCCGTCGCTCACCGTCTACGACAACATCGCGCTGCCGCTGCGGCTGACCGGACGCAAGCCGCGCCGCGACGAAGTACACCGTGTACTCGACCAGGTCGGTCTGGAAGGCAAGGCCCGGCGCCGCCCGGCCGAACTCTCCGGCGGCCAGCAGCAACGCGTGGCGATCGCCCGGGCCCTGATCACCCAGCCCGCCGTCTTCTTCGCCGACGAGCCGACCGGCGCGCTGGACAGCAGCACCAGCCGGCAGATCCTCGGGTTGTTGCGTGAGGCAACCGATCGGGCCGGCCAGACCGTGGTCATGGTCACCCACGACCCGGTCGCCGCGGCGTACGCCGAACGCGTCCTGTTCCTCTCCGACGGCCTGGTCGCCGGCTCGATCGACCGCGGCACGCCCGCGCAGATCGCCGCGGCCATGAGCGAGCTGGAGCGCTGATGTTCTTCCTCAGCCGGCAGACGGTCCGCCGCCATCTGTCCCTGTACGCCGGATCCTTCGTCGCCCTGGCCGTCGGCGTCTTCCTCCTCGGGCTGGCCGCTACCGCAACCGCCGCCACCATCGCCTACCACGGCCCGGGCATGGAGACCATCACCGTCAACCTGCCCAACGCAGACCCGCCGACCACCGCGAAGGTGCTCACTTCGGGTGCGGACGCGTCCGGGCTGCAGGTCGTCCTGAGCATGGTCGGAGTGATCTGTGGCTTCATCACCGTCTTCGTCATCGCGAGCACCTTCGCCTTCGCCGTCGCGTCGCGGCGCCGGGAGGTCGGCCTGATCCGGCTGATCGGCGCGACTCCGAGGCAGGTCAAGCGGATGGTCCTCGGCGAGGCATTGGTCGTCGCGCTCGCCGCGTCGATCACGGGCGCGATACTGGCTCAGCTGGTTACTCCCCTGGTGCTGGCCAAGGCGTCCTACACGGAGTTGGCGCCGGTGAAGCTCGAGCCGGCCAGCCCGTGGGTGCCGTTGGCGATCGCCGTCGCGGCCGGGCTGATCGTCGCGATGCTCGGCGCCCGGTCGGCGGCCAGGCGCGCCGGCCGGGTCGGTGCCGTGGATGCCCTGCGTGAGGCGGCCCTGGAGCCACCCCGCATCGGACCCGTCCGGGTGGTCTTCGGCGTACTGGTCCTGGCCGGAGCCATCGTCCTGCTAGCCCTGATCCGCCCCGGCACCGGCGACGCGGTCGTCCCGCTGGCCATGTTCACGCCGATGCTGCTGGTCGTCGCGCTGACCCTGCTCGCACCCCTCGTCGTTCCGCTGATCGCCCGGCTGCTGGCGACGCCGTTGATCGCCTGGACCCAGGTGTCCGGACGACTTGCCCGCAGCAACGTGGTCGCAGCACCCCGCCGGAGCGCGTCACTCGCTTCCCCGATCCTGGCCATCTCGGCGATCGCCGGCTCGATGGTGCTCACCCTCAGCTTCGCCGCCGACGCCTCCACCGCGACGATCCGGGAGACCGTTCGAGCCCCGATCGTCATCACCGCGCCGCCGGGCACCCCGGCAGTCGGAGAACAGATCCGCCGTACGCCGGGAGTCGCGCTGGCCGACGGCGCGATCCCGGTCCAGCTCATCCGCACCGACACCGACAGCGCCGAACTCGAGGAGGCCGAAGCGATCGACCCGGCCGTCGCCACCAAGACCCGGGCTATCATCCCGATCACCGGGGACCTGACGAAGCTGACCGGCAAATCGGTTGCCGTGAGCAATGAGTCGGACGGCCACAAGTACCGGGTCGGCGACAAGATCGGCGTCACCTTCCTCGACCGGAGTACCGACCAGCTCGAGGTGGTCGCGATCCTCAAGGCCGCCCCAGAGGTGAACCCGCTGATGTTCGTGTCGACGGACCTGGCCCGGGAGCACGCTGCGCAGGCCACGCCGGCCCGCTGGTTCGTTCAGCCGGCTGACGGGGTCGGGGCCGCCGCGCTGATCACAACTCTCGGCGAGAGGCTCACCGGCACCGGCGCGGCCGTAGTACCGGCTGCCGACTGGGAGCGGACCGAGAGCGAGGGCCTGCGCAAGGGCAACCAACTCGGCCTGATCCTCCTACTGGGCCCAGCCGCGTTGTACAGCGCCATCGCGATCGCCAACACCCTCCTGATGGGCAGCCTCCAACGCCGCCACGAGTTCGTCACCTCCCGCCTCCTCGGCGCCACCCCCGCCCAGATCCGCCGCATGGTCCTCTGGGAGTCCGCCCTCGTCGGCGCCGTCGCCCTGACCCTCGGCACGGTGATCACGGTGACGGTGGGCCTACTGATCCGGCATGCAATGTCAGTGGGCCTCACCGACGTACCGGTGACCGTGCCGTGGACCACCCTGCTCTCCATCGGCACGGTCTGCCTCGCACTGGCGGTCGGAGCGGCGCTACTCCCCACAGCAGTAATCCTGCGCCGCTCCCAACCGTCAGCCGCCCTTCAGTCCTGACCCAACCTCCGCCTGGTCTCCCGGACGAGCTCCATCAGGGCCGGGTCGATCTCCTGCAGCACCTCACCGTGCCCCTCCTTCTCGAGCATCCGGATCACGTAGCCGTCGATCGTCTCCCAGCGGAAGTCGCCGTCCGACCCGGCGATCACCCGGTGCAGCACCGCGAGGGTCGCGACCACAACCTCGCGCCGGCCCTCGGCCAGCGCTGGGAGCAGTACGTCGGCGTGGACGAGGCTGGCCACGTCGCCGTACAACGGACCGTTCAGGAACCGCCCGTACTCTGCGGCGTCGGCCAGCTCCCGGCCGGCCAGAGCCGCCAGCGCAGAGCGCGCCACAGGGACCGTCATCCACAGCAGGTCGGCGAGCTCGCTGCCGAGACTCCAGTCCATCAGCCCGCGGCCGACCTGCTCGTGCTGGACCGCCGCCAGCCGGCCGGCCGCCAGGGCTTGCGCCGTCGGGCTGCGCCGGCTGACCGTCATCGGTCCGGCGGCGGTGTCGACCTCGATCTCGTCGTCAGCTGTCATCCCGACATGTCCTCCTTGCTCCGAAGTAACACCGCGCCCATTCCTTCCGGGCCACACATGATCCCGACCGGGTCGCCGATCGCGCACAGGTTGCCGACGAACTTCTCCTTCTGGTTCCCGTCCGAGCCCAGGTTGATCTTCGCCAGGTCGATCACCGTCGGCACCACGCCGAGCGCACCCATCCCCTTGATGAACCCTCTGGTCGTGGCGCCCTTCTCGGGGTACCACTGGCGGACCACGCCGTTCTCCTTCGGCCCGCCGAGGTTGAAGCTCGCGTCGCTGACGTGCCGGAAGGCGGGCTTCTCCTTGGCGCTGCTCATCGCGTCCCTGAACCCTTTGTTCTTGTTCGCATCCTCGTTGATCGCCCGGGTGACCATACCGGTGCGATCCTCCTGGTTCAGGCCGCCGAGCAACTCTCTGGCCTCGGAGATGGCGCGCGCACGCTCGATCTGGGTCAGCAGCGGCTGGCCCTTGCTGGTGTCGACGTCGTCGTCCTGCAGCAGGGTGACCAGGGCCGACAGGTCACGGGCCACGGCGTCGGCGTGGTAGACGCCCTTGGTGGCCCGGCCGGTCAGCAGTTCGTTGCGCAAGGCATCGGCCTGTTTGCCGCTGCCGATCCAGTTCTTGTCCGTCGCCTCCGGGTAGATGTGGGTGAGGATGCGGTCGAGTCGCTGGTTCTGCACCTTCGGCTTCTGCGCCTTGGGTTTCTGCGGGATGTCCGGCTGGACGTCGACCGACAGCGGCCGCGGCGGCGGGTTGCACGAGCAGTGGCCACCCGAGGCCACCTCGGTGCACTCCTCCGAGCCGCAGAACTTCTGACCAGACGGATCCGAGTTGGTGATCGGGCTGTTGTTGGCGTACGCGTAGCCCTGCATCTGCTGGGGGTCCGCGACATCCATGATCGGGTCGACCGAGACGAAGCGGCCGGTCTCCGGCTCGTACTCCCGGGCGCCGATGTGAGTCAGTGCGGTGGACGGGTCGTTCGTACCGCCGACGAAGCCCTTCTCGTCGTGCCAGCCGACCGGGGTGCCCCGAGAGGCGCCGAAGGGGGTTTGCCTGCGCTTGGTCACCGCCTGGGTGGCGGCGTCGATGCTGACCTGAGCAGTGCCCTGATGGTCGTCGGACAACCAGGTCAGGGTGCTGCCCGTCCGAGCGGCGACGGTCGCACCGCCATGCATGTAGTAGCGCGTCGCCTTGACAGTGCCGGTGGCCCGATCGAGCTTCAGTTCCTGGCCGGGCAAGGTCAGCTTCACCGTGGAGGCCTCGCGGCGGATGAGGCGGTTGCCGCTGTTGTCATAGACGAAGGACGTCTTGCGGCCGGCCTTGTCGGTGACCTCGGCGAGCCGGCCTTCGGGGTTCCAGGCCAGCGTGTCGTCGCGGGCACCGACCTTGCGGGACGTGGTGTTCCCGGCAGCGTCGTACCCGTAGCTGTCGGTGCGGGTCCCACTGGTCACCGAGGTCAGCGAATGTGGACGGTCGGCGACGGCGGCCGGGTAGGTGTAGTTCCGCGTGACGTCGCCGCCGGTCGCGTGTTGGGTCTCGGTGACCCGGTTGCCCGACTTGTCGTAGCCGAAGGACTGCCAGTACGGCGCGGGGCCGCTGAGCCCAGCAGTAGTCGGTTCGGCCGAGCAATCCGAGCCGGGAGTCCATGCCTCCGTCAAGCGCTGCAAGTAGTCGTACCGGAAGCACTGCACATCGCCGGTCTGGTCTTGCGGGGTGTCGGAGATCGAGGTGAGGTTGCCGCTCGGGTCGCGGGAGTAGCGGATGTCGGACTGCATCGGCCGGGTGACCTCGGCGTCGACGATCTTGCGGTTCAGTTGGCGGGTGTGATCGTCGTAGTAGTAGGACAGCCACGCCCGCTGGGTGCCCTCCCCCAGATGCACCCGCTGCACCTCGCCGTAGCGGGTGTACTCGGTGTTGAGCGCGTACTCGACAGTCGCACCGTCGAGACCGCCGAAGGTCTGGACTGGACGGCCCGCGTCGTCGTAGGTGTGGTTGAGCGTCTCGGCAGGCAGGTCCCCGGCGGCCGGGTAGGTGGTGCTCATCTGACTGCCGTCGACGTTGTACTTGGTCGTCGTCGTGTAGGTCCCGGCCAGCTCGGCCTCTTCCTCCGGAATGGTGAACTTGGTCTGCAGCGGCTGGTTCAGCGCGTTGTACGACGTGACCGCGCTCGTGTACGCCTTTCCGCCGTCGTACCGGGTCTCCGACGCGGGCAGGCCCTTGCCGAACGACGCGGTGTCGTAGGTCCACTTCGCCAGCACGGTGCCGCCGCTGCTGGTCGACAACTTCCGGCCCAGAACGTCGTAGCTGTTGGTCACGGTGACGCCCCGGGCGTCGCTTTCGGTGAGCAGCCGCCCATCGACGTCGTACGTCTTGGTCGACACGCCCTTGTCCGGGTCGTCGACCTTCGTCTGCCGGCCGGCCAGGTCGTACTCGACGTTCCAGGTACTGCCAGCGGGGTTCTGCACGGAGGCGAGCCGGCCGGCCCGCGTGTAGGTGTATTTGGTCGAGTCGTACGCACCGGTCGGCGTCGCTGCCTTGTACTGCCGCAGCTCGGTCGTCTGGCCGTCCATGTCGGTGATCCGGGTGGTCGGAGTACCACCGGCCGGGGGCGTGATGTCGACCCGGTCACCGCCGTAGCGGGTGCTCGTTCGCCACTTCTCGGTCGTTCCACCCTGGTAGATCTGCTCGACCGGACGCCCGGCGCCGTCGTACTGCGTCACTGTCAGGCCGGGGACGTCCGCCTCGCTGCTCGCCGTCCACAGCTGGTCGTCGACGGGCGCGTCGTTGAAGTACGGCTGAGTGGACTTGTACGTCCGGCCCTGCGAGTCGTAACGGGAGTCGGTGAGTAGACGCCCGCCGCCAGGGGCCGGTGACTGGACCTGGCGTACCCGGAGCAGGCCGTCGTACAGCTGGTTCGATGTGGTGTAGATGCCGTTCGGGCCGATCTTGCTGCTGCTGATCACCGACGGACCGGTGCTGCGGATCGTGTAGCTGATCCGCTCGCTGCCGGTCGGATTGGTGCTGCGCAGCCGGTTGGGTTGCCACGCCTCGACGGCGCGGCCCAGTGCGTCGTACGCGGTCTCCGACTTCCGCTCGTTCGGGTCGACGTTGGTGAGCGGCTTGTCCCAGGCGGGGTCGAGGGTCTGGGTCGTCGTGTGGCCGGCGGCGTTCCTGGCCACCAGTTGGGTCAGTGCTCCACCGGTCGCCGGCGTGTAGGTCGTCGTCGAAGTGGCCCCGAGAGCGTCGGTGCTGGTGAGCTGACGGCCGTACACGTCGTAGGTGCGAGTCTCGTCGGTGACGTAGACAGGGCCGGACGCCGGATACTTGTCCATCCGCTCCGACTTGGTGAGGCTGCCGGTCCCGTCGTACGTCTGCAGTACGTCGGACAAGGCATCGGCCGGGTACGTCGCTGCCGTGCCGCAGCCGACAGCGACGGTCTCGACGCGCGACGCCAGGTCGAGGATCCACTTGTCGGTGTTCCGGGCGTACGTCGTCCGGGTGCACTTGTCGTCGTCGCTGCGGCTGAGGTCGCCCTGGTCGTCGGATTCGGTCGCCAGACCGCGGTCGTCGTATTTCGTCGACACCTTGGCCTTCAGCCAGCCGCGGTTGTTGTCGAGTGCGGTGTAGTTCGTGGTGGTGCCTTGGTTGACGATGTAGGCCTTGTAGTCGCCTCGGGTGGCGGTGGGGCCTTGCCAGACGGGCTCTGTGATCGACTTGCTGACTACGGTGTCGCTGTCGCCCAGGTAGGTGATGGTTTCGAGCGGGGCGCTGTTCAGCCAGTCATGGTCGGAGTGATTGACGCCCTCGGAGTCGGTGACGTTGACTGTCCGTTTGCCGGTGGGCAGGTGGTCGTCGTGCATGCCCCGGTAGAACCGCTGCTCCGACATCGTCACCGGGCCGGATGGGTCGTTGGGTACGCCGCTGCGGATCCGGACCCGGCCGTAGCCGCGGTAGTCGTTCCAGGTCTTCTTGTCGGCCGGGGTGAACTCGGAGTCGTCGTAGTGCCAGGCGGCGCCGTCGAGGTACTCGTAGCTGGTCTGCTGCTGTGGGTTGGCGCTGATCCGGTCGGACTGCACCACCGAGGCGACGACGTACTTGTTGAAGTAGTCGGTGCGCTCGGCGAAGTTCTTCTTGGTCCAGCGGACCGGGAAGCACCGCTTGGTGTTGGTCTCGGCGTTAGTGGGCGCCGACAGGCAGTCGGGGGCCGCGTAGTTGACCGTGGTGACCCCGCCGGCCTCGGACACGATGCCGGTGAGCCGGTAGCGGATCAGCGGGGACAGGTTGTCGCCGCCCTGGTACACCCGGTTGGCGAACTTGGAGCCCTCGAAGGTGACCGGGTCCAGGGTGATCGCAGTTGGGCCGGCCAGGCCGGTGTGGGTGATCGACTTCAGCCAGAGAGCGGCCTTCTCGCCGTCACCGGGGTTTGGGAACTGGTGGTCGAGAGTCCAGCGGTCCACCTCGGCGAAGCCGTCGGTACGTCGCACGCTCGTGGTGACCGAGGCGAGCCGCTTGGTGGTCCAGAAGGTCGGGACATAGTGGTCCTTGCAGTTCGCCGCGCACTGCTCGTCCAGCGGGACGTCCGGGAAGTTGTCCTTCTTGTCCAGCGTGCAGGTGCTGCCTGGCACGCAGCGGTCCGCCACTGCGAAGTCGACCCGGCCGGTCGCCGGGGCATCGACCGCCTCGTTCAGGCCGTACTCGATCGAAGACAGGTAGCCGCCGCGGGTGTAGGAGACGGCGGTGTCCTTGAGGTTCTGCCCGTAGGTACCCATCTCCGGCACGTAGTTGTAGATCATCACGTTGCCGAGCCGGTCCACGACCTTGTCGAGCTGCCAGCGCCAGGCCTGTGTGCAGGACGACGCCTCGAAGGTGGCGCCGTGGCAGGGCTCGCCGGTGTCGTCGCCGTACACCGGTACGGTCCAGGTCGACTTAGACTCCTTCCGCGAGCCGAAGTAGTACTGCGTGCCGCCGACGTCGGTGATCCGCCAGTACTCCTTGTCGGCGTCCCCGTTGTCCGCGCCATTGAGCCGCTCGATCCGGGAGCCGTCGTCCTGCTTGCTCCGCCAGCCGTTCGCCCCGAGGATCAGCTGGCCGCCGCTGCCGCCGTAGACGGCCGACGCGTTGTCGGAGCGCCAGCAGAGGTCGGGAGTGTTCTGACCCTTGGTACTGCCTTCCTTGTCGTCGGCGCAGCCCGAGTACGAGCGCTCGATGAACCCGGGCTCGAGCGACCAGCCGTCGCCGGCCCAGGACGCCTGGTTGTTGGTGGCGCTGGTCCGGCCATCAACCGCCGAGCTGGAGTACGACAACGCCAGGCTCGGCTGGAGCCCACCCGGCGCAGGCGGTACCCGTAGCGGGTAGGACCACCTGAAGTCGCCGGACTGGGCTGAGACAGACCAGGTTGCCGACTGCGACAAGGAGGTGGCCGAGGAGGTTCCTGACCCTTCCTTCGGGGCAGCGGACGTCGCCTGGTCACCCTGCAGGGCTTGGCTGCTGGCCTGGTCCTCTGGCCGTGCCGACATCGTCTGCTTGGTCGACGGCACCGAGGTGGTGCCGGGCAAAGGAACGGACGGACCGCTGGTGGCGGCCGCTACCGTCGGGGTGGCGACCGTGGTGGTCAGGGTCGCCGTCAGCACCAGCGCGGCCAGTACAGCCGCGGGTTTGCGGGCAGGACGAACTAGAGATCTACGCATGGGAGTCCTCTGCACTCAGGCGAACGTCGGGGTGACAGTGGGCAGGGCGGTGAGGGTGTAGCCGAGCGTGCGCTCCATTGCGAAGCCCTCGCAGGCCGTCGAGAGCGAGATGAAGCGCTGCCCGTTGACGTTGCAGCGGACGATCGGCGTACTGGTCAGGCCGTCGGGAGCCTGGCTCCAGACGTTGCCGATGGCACCGAGCGCGAGCTTGCCTTCGCAGTCGGACTGGTTCGACAAGAAGTTGTCCACGCCGTCGCGGCAGGAGTAGAGCGGCTGGGTACCGGCAGTACCGGTCGCCCTGGTCAACCACCCCTGAGAACCCTCGTACCGGTGGCCGGCCGGCGGGTTGTCCACCGTGCTCGTGTGGTCGGCTGCGATCGCGCTGTAGTAGCGGGCCATTCGGGCGTAGGCCAGCGCGTACCCGGCCAGTTCCAGCTTGGTACCGCCCTCGCAACCCACATCGAGCGAGTCGAACGCATTGGCACCCTGCTTGCACCGGTACACCGGCTGCACCGGCACGTTGGTCGGCCGGACCGAGTAGACCAGGCCGCCCTCGACCAGTGGGGTCGTGTTCTGGCCGGCCGGGACCGGTGCTCCCAGCGACCTCTCGAAGCGGAAGCCCGGTCGGACGCTGGCCGCGGTGACCGCCGTGTACCGCTCCCCCGTCCCGTCGTTGACGTAGCGACCCAGCTGCCCGTCGGCCGGCCGCGGGTACCCGCCGCGGATAGCCAGCTCAGAGTCCGCGACCATCCCGAGATCCGTGCGGACGTCGTCCAGTTGACCGGTGAAGAAGTCGCCGGGGACACCGTTCACCTTGGCGCGACCGATGCTGAACGGTCCCGACTTGTCGCCCAGGACCATGTCGTTCAAGGTTCCCGACAGTGCCCCGTTCACGTACAGCCGCAACTGGTGTGCCGCGTAGTCGTACACGCCGGCGACGTGTGTCCACTGACCAGCCGCCGCGAGTTGGTTCGCCACCGCGTACCGCGACTTCGCGCCGTCCTCGTCACGGCCCGGTGCGCCGAACACCCACTTGCCCAGGGTCGGCCGGTACTGCAGGACGAAGGTACTGAGCTGGTCCCCGTCCTGAGCCGCAATGGTCGCGACCTTGTCCGTACGGTCCAGCTTGGCCCAACCGGACACGGTGAAGCTGTCCTGCGGCTGAGCGGCCCACCACTGCGTGGTGATCGCGGAGGCGCCGTCCAGCTGGAGTGCCTTGCCCGCGATCGGGCTGACCGGGTACGACACCGTGCCGGACACCGTGCTGGCGTTGTTGCGCCAGTTCCAGTCGCGTGGCGTGTCGTCGTCGAAGCGCCAGAAGCCCATCCCCGGGTAGCCGACGTCGTCGTGCAGCTTGCGCATCTCGCCGTCCGACAGCGCCCGGGTGAAGATCCGCACGTCGTCGACGCCCCGCGGGAAGAAGTCCGTCGCGCCGCCGTTCCACTTGCCCCGGCCGATCGTGGTCGGCCCGTTGGCGGCCGGCATCGTCACACCTGTCTGGGCAGCCGACAGCACGCCGTTCACGTACAGCCTGAGCTGCTTCGTCGAATTCACCCGGCCGTCGTAGACCAGGCCCAGATGGACCCACTGACCCACCGCGGCCTTCTGCGCTGACGTCAGCACGAGGTTGTTCTCCGGGTTGTCCTGGTCCGCGGACGGGACCACGACCGCCCACTTGCCCGACGCGCCGTTGAACTGCAGGAGGAAGCCGCTGGCCCGGTTGCCGTCCTGCGCGAGGACCGTCCGGCTCCCCTGGTCGGTCTGGGTCAGGTAGACCCAGGCTCCGGCGGAGAAGCCGGCAGTCGTGTCGACCACCGGAGCAGCCGTCTCGGCGTACCCGCTGGTGCCGTCGAACCATGCGCCCGTCCCCTGCCGCCCGGGGATCCAGCCGCTGCCGCCCTTCATTGTGGCGGTCAGGCCGTGACCGGACGAGTCGGCGCCGACCGTGCCCTGGTTCTCGTCGAACTTCCAATGAGCGGCCGTGTCGGTCGGCAGCGCCGGAGTACCGCCTTGCTTCGGGTACGACGCGACCAGGCTCTCGATCCGGGATTTGTCGAGGGCGCCGGCGTACACCCGGACGTCATCGATCGCGCCGGGCCAGTACTCGGCAGCAGCGTTCGCCACCCGGCCCCGCCCGAGTTGCAGTCCACCAGATGCAGCCCAGGGCGTCTGGAGCGTGCCGTCGCCCTGACGGGTCGCGTTCACGTACAGCCAGAGCCTGTGCGCCGGGGCGTCGTACACGCCGACCAGGTGCACCCACTGGTCCACGTCCGAGTCCGTCGCGGAGACAGACGCCTTGGTGACCGTGCCGTTGGCCTCTGGCATCTCGAACGTCCAGGCGCCGAACTGGTTGTTGTCCGTGTCACGGACGTGCCCCAGCCGGAACTTGCTCGTGGCACCGCCATCGAGGCTGACTGCCGTCGTGTGGCAAACCTGGTCGGCTCCGGGCTCACACAGCTCGCGCAGCTTGACCCAGGACGACACCGTGAAGCTCTTGGCGGTGTCGACGTCGACGGCGGTCGTACTGACCGTGTCGCTCGTGCCGTTGAAGCTCAGCGCGTTGCCGAGCCGGCCCGGTACCCGCGTGGGTCCGGCCAGCGTGCCGGCCCGGGCGCCGACCGCGTCCGAGGCGGTCGGACCGCTCGGCTCGTCCAGCCGCCAGTTATGGGCCAGGGTCAGGTCGCGACCGGCCATCGTCCGGATCTCGTCGGCGAACAGCACCCGGTTGTAGACGGAGACGTCGTCGATCGCTCCCGTGAACGCGTCGACCCCCGCGCCGTTCGACCAGGTTGCCCGGCCGACCCGCATGGTCGGCTCGCTCTGCGTTCCGGTGTGCCGATAGTCCTGAGTGCCGGCGAGCACGCCGTTCACGTACAGGGACAGCAGGCCGGCCGAGGCGTCGTACACGGCGGCCAGGTGGGTCCAGACGCCGGGCTGCGGCGCGGGACCGGCGGCTCTGGTCTCGGCACAGTTCATAGCGGCGTCGCAGCTGCGCATCACCACGACCCACCGGTTGTCCCACGATGCGTGCAGATTGAAGACGCTCAGCCCGCCGGCATCCTGCGAGACCACGGAGGCCCGGCCGGTGTCCGTGTCGAGCCTGGCCCACGCGGCCACCGAGAAGCTGTTCCGCAGATCCGGGAGCGGGCTCGAAGCAGACAAGTGGGCGCCATTGCCGGTCAGCTTGAGGCCGAGGTCGGAATCGGCCGGTACGTTCGTCTGGCCGCCGGTCCAGGCCGGGGAGCCGACCAGCGTACCGGTCAGCGGCGGCGTCCGGCCGGAGCTCTCGTTCGGGTTGCCGTCCAGCTTCCAGTTCGCGACCGTGACGTTGCTTCTAGCAACGATTCCGGCGAGCTCGGCCTCGGACAGTTCCCGGTTGTAGGCGCGGACGTCGTCGACCAGGCCCTTCCAGGGGTTGGTCTGGGCGCCTTCGTATTTGCCCCGGCCGATGGTCAGCGGGCCGGACGCGTTGTAGCCGTTGTTCTGGGCCACAGTCCCGGCGTGCTTGCCGTTCACGTAGATCCGCAACTGGTGTGCGGGCGCGTCGTACACCGCGGCGAGGTGGGTCCAGGTGTTCAGGCTCGCGGCGACGTCGGAGCGGACCACGGCGTCGGCGAGTCTCGGCCTGACCTTGTCCTCGGACGGCATGTGGGCCTCCCACTTGCCACCGTCCGCCGCGCGGTAGCCGAGGAAGAGCGCGCTGTTGACGTCCCCCTCCACCGACAGCGCCGTCCGGTTGTTGCCATCGGACGGAGCCTCGGCCAGGTTGACCCAGGCAGCAGTGGTGAAGCTCTGGTCGGTACGGACCACCGGACCACCGGAGGCGAAGTCCAGCGGGTCGCTGCCGGGCAGCCGCAGCGCACCGGAGAGCGCTCCGCCCGTTGTCCCGGTGAATGCCGCCTTGCCGGACAGCACCAGGTCAGGGCTGCCGTCGACGTCGTTGCGGGCGGTCTTGCCGGTGAGCTCGTCGAACTTCCAGTGCGCGGTACGGACGTTGTCCCGGCCGACAGCGGCCCGCACCTCGGCGTCGCTGAGCACCCGGTCGAAGACCTGGACCTCGTCGATCGCACCTTGCCAAGGGCTGCCGATCAGGCCGTTCCACTTCTCGCGGCCGACCGTCAACGGCCCAGCCGCATGCCACGTGGTGAAGTTCGCGGGGAGCTGGGTGTCGCCCACCTTGACGCCGTTGTGGTAGAGGCGGAGGCGGTTGGCCGGCTTGTCGTAGACGCCGGTCACCTGGGTCCACACGCCACGCTGCAGGGCCGGACCCTCAGCGGCGGCGGTAGCCGGGTTGTCGGTGTCCGAGGCAGCCAGCATGAAGGTGGTCTTCTTGGTGTCACCGCGGTAGTTCAGGTAGAAGCCACTGGCCCGGTTGCCCTGCTGGGAGGCGATCGCCATCCCACGGGTGTCCGACTGCGACTCAGGCTTCACCCATGCCGACACGGTGAAGCTGTTGTCGGTCCGCGCGGCACTCGGCGCGGTGAAGTAGTCGTTCACCCCGTCGAGCCGCAGTGCGTTGCCGACCGCGCCCGGTCCGTACGTCGGTGCGCCCTGCAGCGTCCCGTCCTTGTCCCCGAGGTAGGCATCGTCCGTGGTGCTGCCGTTGAACGGGTACGCGCTGAGCGCGCCGTTACCGGCCCGGACGTACACGTGGACGGTCTTGGTCTCACTGCGGTTGCCGGCCCGGTCGACGGACTGCACGAAGATGTCCTGCGGCCCGTCGGCCTCCGGGACGAACTCGAAGCTCGCCGAGCCGCCCAGACCGTTCGCCTCGGCCGGCCTGGTCGGCGGGAAGGTGGTGCCCCACAAGTAGTGGTCGACGTCCTTGGTCCCCTCGTCGGGCAGTGCCTTCTCGGTCCGCTCGAGGGTGAAGATGCCCGGTACGCCGACGCCGCCGTGCCACTGGTTGTCCTCGCGATACAGCGAGCCGGTGACCTTGGGCATCGAGCTCGGTGCGGTCTTGTCGACCGTGAACGGCCCCGGACCGCGCACCCACGGGCCGTAGTCCAGCCGGTTCCCGTTGTCCTCGTCGGCGTCCCAGCCGCGGACGTACCAGTCCATCTCGGCGCCGTCGGTCAGCGCGACGCTGGTGTCGTGCCGGAAACCTGACCCCTGGAAGCTGCCGTACCGGTTCTCCACGACGCCGTTGGTGTAGATGTCCCACTGCGGCTGCACCGCGTTGTTGTCGGGATCCGACAAAGTCGTCTTGAGGCTGATCGTGTTGCCGCTGAAGTAGACCTTGCCCTCACACCACTTGCACGGCGCGGGCAGCGTCGGCTCGGTGGCGGTGTCCTGCGGGGTGGTCGGAGCAGTGTTGTAGCGGACGCGCAGCTTGGTCGCGCCTGGGTCGTACTTGCGCCAGTAGCTGCTGTCGGACTCGCTGCCCGCCTGGATGTAGTACGTCGACAGGCCGACCGTGCTGATCGCGCTGGCCGGTACGGGGAAATGCACCTCCTTCCAGCCGCCACAGTTGCCGGCCGCGTTCGACCGCGGTACGTCCACACCGGCCAGGTGCGGTCCGCTGGGCTTGTTGTTCCAGGTCGTGCCACCACCGACCGCGGAGCTGCCGTACAGGTTGTGCCGGCTGTCCACGCAGGCACCGCTGTGGACCACCGCGCTGTCGAGCGTGCCGCCCATGATCCGCTTGCCCTGCAGGAAGCCCCAGGCACCGGTGTCGAACTGGAAGTACGACCGGGCGACTCCGATGCCGTTGCAGCCACTGAAGTTACACAGGCCGACCTGTGCGACATCACTGCCGCCCGGGCTGGTGTTGGGGTACGCCGTACCACCGTTACCCGAGACCACCGAGGTCCAGTACGTCTTGTCGAACGTCCGCCAGTCCGGGTCGATCGTCACCGGGTAGACGGTCTTCGAGCCACGCAGCAGCGCCAGGTCCGGGAGCAGCGTCAGCGACCGAGCGTCGACCTTGACGCCCGCCACCGCTCGACCAGTGCCGGCGTCCCACATCGCCGACGGCGGTGCCGTGAAGACGACCGCTCCCTTGGGATCGCGCGCTTCCAGCCCGCCGTTGGTGGTGCTGCTGATCGCCAGGCTGGTGGTGGTCAGTCCGAGCCGGATGCGTTCCAGCGCCGGGTTCTTCGCCGCCACCGCGGTCTTGACCACCAGGTGCTGGGTGTAGCCGGTCGCGGTGGCCTTGAGGACCAGGTCAGTGCCGGGGAGGACTTCGGCGTACGTCGCGGTGTCGTCACTGACCGTGGGTTTGGGCAGGCTGCCCGGCCAGGTCAGCGCGAGTCGCTTGCCGTCCTTGGCGTAGCTCACCATCGGGAGCTTCGACCCGCCCCCGCTGAAGGCGAGGTCGACGGTCGTCGACCTCGGAGCCCAGGCGCCGTCGGTACGGCGTACCAGGCCGGTCTCGACCGCCGCCCAGGCGTCGCCTTTCCTGGCGCGGACCGGGACGGCGCTGATCTCCAGGCTCAGTTCACCGTTCGGCTCGGCGACCACCGTGCGCGTCTCGGTGCGCAGCGCCGACACCTCCACCGGCGTGCCCTGCCGGTCGGCGGCCGCGCGGGCCTGCGCCTCGTTCGGCGCCGCCTTCACCTTCGGTATGGGCTCGGCCTTCGGCGCGACGGTAGGTGGCTTCGGTGGCTGGACGGCGCCGGCGTTTCCCACCGGCAGCGTGACCGCTGCCAGCGCCAGCACGATCGAGCCGGTGACGGCCTTGGCCCACCTGCTCCGGACAGATCTCGTACGCATTCGCATCCTCCCCTGATGAATTCGGGAGGAAGTAGACCAATCGAAATGGTCCAGCGCCGTATCGCTACCATCTCCATCTAAGTGATTGACAAAGCAACAGCTGTCTGGTTTAAGCGGCCGGATCAGCCGGTACGGCGTACGCTGGGCGACCGAATCCGCCGGATGGCCGGGTCGGTGCTGGGATCGGGCACCCCGGCCGGTGACAATGGCCCCCAGCCGCCAAGCAGCTCGCGCCGAGTTGCTGTCATTGAGGAGTACGTAGACCCGCATGGCACGCCGTACCAGCAGCACCGCCGAACCCGAGGACTTCGAGGAGCACATCCTCGATGTCGACGTCTCCGACGAGATGCGCAGCAGTTTCCTGGAGTACGCCTACTCGGTGATCTACTCCCGGGCCCTGCCGGACGCCCGCGACGGACTGAAGCCGGTCCAGCGCCGGATCCTGTTCTCGATGGCCGAGAACAACATCCGGCCCGACCGCGGTCACGTCAAGAGCGCCCGCGTCGTCGGCGAGGTGATGGGTAAGTACCACCCGCACGGTGACGGCGCGATCTACGACGCGCTGGTCCGGACCGCGCAGCCGTGGTCGATGCGGCTGCCGCTGATCGACGGCCACGGGAACTTCGGCTCGCTCGACGACGGCCCCGCCGCGATGCGGTACACGGAGTGCCGGATGGCCCCGTCCGCGATCGCGATGACGAACGGCCTGGACGAGAACGTCGTCGACTACAAGCCGAACTACGACGGCCGCGAGGAAGAGCCGTCCGTACTCCCGGCCGCCTTCCCGAACCTGCTGGTCAACGGCGCCGCCGGCATCGCGGTGGGCATGGCGACCAACATGGCCCCGCACAACCTGGTCGAGGTGATCCAGGCGCTGCGGCACCTGATCAAGACGCCGGGCGCCGATGTCGACGACCTGATGCGTTTCATCCCCGGCCCGGATCTGCCGACCGGCGGCAAGATCGTCGGCCTGGAAGGCATCAAGGACGCCTACCTGACCGGCCGCGGCAGCTTCAAGATGCGCGCCACCGCCCGGATCGAGAACGTCACCCCGCGGCGCAAGGGCATCGTGGTCACCGAGCTGCCCTACACGGTCGGCCCGGAGAAGGTGATCGAGAAGATCAAGACGCTGGTCCAGGCCAAGAAGCTGCAGGGCATCGCGGACGTCAAGGACCTGACCGACCGGGCGCACGGCACCCAGCTGGTGATCGAGGTCAAGAACGGCTTCGTGCCCGAGGCGCTGCTCGAGCAGCTCTACAAGATGACGCCGCTGGAGGACTCGTTCTCCATCAACGCGGTCTGCCTGGTCGACGGCCAGCCGCGCACCCTCGGCCTGAAGGAACTGCTCGAGGTCTACCTGGGCCACCGCTACGACGTGACGCGCCGGCGCACCGAGTTCCGCCGCAAGAAGGCGCAGGACCGGCTGCACATCGTCGACGGTCTGCTGGTCGCGATCCTCGACATCGACGAGGTCATCCAGATCATCCGGACCAGCGACGACGCGGCCGCCGCGCGGACCCGGTTGATGGACATCTACGACCTGTCCGAGGTGCAGACCAACTACATCCTGGACATGCCGCTGCGCCGGCTGACCAAGTTCTCCAAGCTCGAACTGGAGACCGAGAAGGGCGAGCTCGAGCGCGAGATCGAGAAGCTGTCGGCGATCCTGGACGACGAGACGCTGCTGAAGAAGACCGTCTCCGAGGAGCTCGCCGACGTCGCCAAGACCTACGGCACTCCCCGGCGGACGGTCCTGCTGGAGTCGTCCGGCGCGACCAAGACCGCCGCCGTGCCGCTCGAGGTCACCGACGACCCGTGCTGGGTGCTGCTGAGCTCCACCGGGTTGCTCGCGCGGACCAACGGCGTCGAGCCGTTCGGTACCGGCGAAGGCCGCGCCAAGCACGATGCGATCGTCTCCGCGATCAAGAGCACCGCGCGCGGTCAGTACGGGCTGATCACCAGTGCCGGGCGGTTGATCCGGTTGGAGTCGCTCGACCTGCCCGGGATCCCCACGACCGCCTCCGCGCCGAACCTGCAAGGCGGTGCGCCGGTTGCCGAGTTCATCTCGCTGGACGCGGGCGAGAAGGCGCTGGCGCTCACCACGATGGACCCGGAATCGGTCGGCGTCGCGCTCGGTACGGCGACAGGTGTCGTCAAGCGGGTCACTCCGGATCACCTGAGCAACCGCGACTCGTGGGAGATCATCCGGCTCAACGACGGCGACGAGGTCGTCGGCGCGGTCGAGCTGACCACGGGTGAGGAAGAGCTCGTCTTCGTCTCCAGCGACGCGCAACTGCTGCACTACAGCGCTTCCGCGGTACGTCCGCAGGGCCGGACCGCGGGCGGTATGGCCGGCATCCGGTTGGCGGCCGGCCAGAAGGTCGTGTACTTCGGCGCCGTCGACCCGGCCAAGGAGTCGGTCCTGGTCACCATCTCGGGCTCGTCGTCGGCGCTGCCGGGCACCGAGGTCGGCCAGGTCAAGGTGACGCCCTTCAGCGAGTACCCGGGCAAGGGCCGGGCGACCGGCGGTGTCCGGTGCCACCGGCTGCTCAAGGGCGAGGACGGGCTGCTGCTCGCCTTCGCCGGCGCGGCCCCGGTCAAGGCCAGCGCCAACAGCGGCGCCCCGGTCGACCTTCCCCCGCTGGACCCCCGCCGCGACGGTTCCGGCGTACCGGTGGCTCAGCCGATCGCGGCGGTCGCCGCAGACCTGGCAGGCTGACCCCATGAAGAAGCTCGTCGCGCTCGGCGCGGCCCTCGTGCTGACGGTGTCACTGGCCGGCTGCAGCGACAAGAAGGACGATGCCGGGGCCAAGACCGGTGACGACGCGGTCTCCCTGCTGACCGACGTCAAGAAGACGATCGACGACGCCGCGAGCGTGCACATCGTGATCACCGGACGGGATCTGCCGAGCACCGGTCAGGTGCTCGCCAGCGGCGACGGCGTCGCCACCCACGCTCCGGCGTTCAAGGGCAAGCTGACGGTACGTACCGCAGGCTCGCCGATCGACGCGGAGGTCGTCGCGGTCGGCAGCAAGGTCTACGCCAAGCTGCCGTTCCTGCCGAAGTACACCGAACTACCGCCGTCGCAGCTGGCGGGTCTGGGCGCGCCTGACCCGGCCGTCCTGCTCGACCCGGCCAAGGGCCTCACGTCGGTGCTGCCGACGCTGAAGGACGCCAAGATCAAGGGCGAGACCCGCGACGGCGCGAAGGTGCTGACCGAGGTCACCGGCTCAGTCGAAGGCAAGACGCTGCAAGGCATCTTCCCGAAGGCGCCGGGCGACCAGGACTTCCCGAGCACCTTCAAGATCGACAAGGACACCAAGCAGCTGGTGTCGGCGACGATCACCGGCCCGTACTACGACGGCGCCACCAGCAGCTATGACGTGACCTTCGACAAGTACGGCGAGCAGGTAGAGATCACCAAGCCGTGACGGCGAGCCCCAGGGCGCGGCTGACTCTCGCGTCGGTCGCGGTCGCCTTCGCGGCGGCGGACACCTACGTCGTCGTCCTGGCATTGCCCGACATGATGTCCGGGGTCGGCTTGTCTGCGGACGAACTGCAGCGGGCCGCCCCGATCCTGTCGGGCTTCCTGCTCGGCTACATAGCAGTACTCCCCCTGATCGGCCGGATCGCGGACGTGGTCGGCCGTACGCCGGTACTGGTCGGCGCGCTGGTCCTCTTCGCAGTGGGCTCCCTCATCACCGCAAGCGCCTACGACCTGTCGTTGGTGGTCACCGGCCGCTTCCTGCAAGGTGTCGGCGGCGGTGGTCTCGTACCGGCGACGCTTGCCCTCGTGGCCGACCTCTGGCCTGCGGAGAAGCGAGGACTCCCACTGGGCATCGTGGGAGCGGTCCAGGAGCTCGGCTCGGTCCTGGGTCCGTTGCTGGGTGCAGCCGTGCTCGCTATCGCCGACTGGCGCTACATCTTCTGGCTCAACCTCACAGTCGCCGTCGTCCTCGCCCTGCTGCTCCGCGGGCTCCAGCGACCGCCGCTGTCGGCAGCAGTCGGGTTGCTGGCCTGCATAGCTCTCGGGCTCACACTGACGGCACCAGAGCGACTAGCCACCGGCATCACATTAGGCCTGCCCTTCGTACCGTTCACTGGCGACTCCCGGCTGCTTACGCCCATCGGTGTCGTCTCACTCGTACTGCTGGTCCTGTGGCTCGCTCTGATCCTCTTCAAAGCGCGCGGGAGCCTGAAGGACCTGGTGAAGCGCGTGGATCTGCTAGGCGCGCTCCTCCTCGCCTGCGCGTTGGCGGGCGTCGTGCTGGCCTTCGCTACCGCTGATCCTGAGCGTGAGGTCATGGCACCCGCCGGACCGTGGCTACTGGCCGGCGCTGCAGTCTTCGCCGGCCTCTTCGCGCTCTGGCAGCGCCGCAGCCCACTGGCGATCGTCCCGCCCGGTCTGCTCAGCGCCAGGCCGGCCTGGGGTTCCCTGGTGGTCAGCTTCCTCATCGGCTCGGCCCTGATCGCTGCATTGGTCGACGTCCCCGTCTTCGCCCGTACTACGCAGCGCGGCGGCCAACTCGCGGCCGCGCTCGTCCTGCTGCGCTTCCTGATCGCATTGCCCATCGGCGCAGTAGTCGGCGGCTGGCTGACCCGTCGGTACGGACTAGGCCTCATCACCGGCGCAGGACTCAGCCTGGCCGGGGCCATGTTCGTCCTGATGGCGTTGTGGGACAAGGACGCGCTCAAGCACGCACCGGCCACCATCGCGCTGCTCGTCTGCGGCTTCGGCTTCGGTCTCGCCCTGTCACCGGTCAACACCGCCATCCTCGGCGCCACGAGACCAGACAGCCACGGACTCGTCAGCGCCCTGGTCGTCGTCGCCCGGATGGTCGGCATGCTGATCGGAGTCTCGGCGCTGACCGCCCTCGGGCTGCGCCGCTACTACACGATCGTCGACGACCTGCCGGCGCCGAACGACCTGTGCCCGGGCAAGGCCCCGACCAGCTGCCGTCCGTTCATCGACGCACTGCAGGACGCGGCCATTTCACAAGTTCACACGATCTTCGCCGGAGCGGCGGTCTGCGCGTTCGCGGCCGCGGTACTTGCCGTCCTCCTGCTCGGACGGCGTGGCGCTGTCCACAGGTGACGGTGGTCATGGGGACAAGGTGTCCGCTCGCGTACCGTGATGCTTGTGAGTGCAACAGTCAGCGGCAGACCGGGCCTGTGCTCGACGTTCTGCCGTGACCTGCGGGAGCCGATGCCCGGTACGGCGGTGGTCGCCACCGGCTGGCTGGTCGTCGAGCAACCGGGCCCGTGGGGTAACAAGGCACCCACCCAGAGCCACCTCGATCCGGGGTTCGGCGCCAAGATCGACGCCGACGCCAAGAAGGCGGACCTGCGCTTCGGGCTGATCCGCTCCCCCGGCAGGCACGCGGACGCCGTACCGCGCTCACACCAGGTGTACGTCGCGAGCACGGTGCCGGGCCAGACCTGGCTGCTCGGCGGCTGCGTCGCCGACCCGAAGCAGCTCCTGGCGCTCGACCTCCAAGCCGTCAGCCGCGGCGACCGCGACGCGGCGATCCGGTCGCTGCCAGAGCTTGCCCCGGTCAACGAACCGATCCTGCTGGTCTGTACCAACGGCAAGCGCGACGAATGCTGCGCTCTGCTCGGCCGGCCGATCGTCACGGCGCTGGCCGCCCAGGCGCCCGGCCGGGTGTGGGAGGCGAACCACCTCGGCGGGCACCGGTTCGCGCCGACCGCTACTCTGCTGCCCGCAGGGATCATGTACGGCCAGCTCGACGTGGAGACGGCCGGAGCCATTCTCACCGCGGCCGACCGCGGTGAGACCGTCCTCGAGAAGCTGCGCGGCCGGTCCACCTGGACCAAGCGCGGCCAGCTCGCCGAGATCACTGTCCGCGACCTCATCGGCGAGGCCGGACTCGACGCCCTCCGCGTCGTGGCGGAAGACCTGGAGACCGTGACGGTCAGGCACCGCGACGGGCGGCTGTGGACCGTCGAGGTGATCAGCGAGTCCGCCGATCCACCCCGCCCGGAGTCCTGCGGAAAGGAACCCTTCGCCATGTCGATCCTGCGTGCCGCATCAGTCACCCCCGGACCAGTCCGATGAGCCCGACGCCCCGCAACTTCGACGATCTGCTGGCCGCCAACGCGGAGTACAGCAGGAACTTCCAGTACAGCGGCTTCGACGGGATCGCCCACGCGGGCATCGGTTTCGTCACCTGTATGGACTCCCGGATCCCGCCGCTGGAGTTGCTCGGCCTGAAGCCGGGCGACATGAAGGTACTGCGCAGCGCCGGCGCCCGGGTCACCGAGCTGACCCTGACCGGCCTGGTGCTCGGCGTCCAGCTGCTCGGCGTGAAGCGGATCATGGTCGTGCCGCACACCCGCTGCGCGATGGCCTCGATGACCGAGGACGAGATGCGCGCCAAGGTCGAGCTGGCGGCCGGCAAACCGGCCGGCTACCTGCCGCTCAACGTCATCCCGGATCAGCTCGAGGCGCTGCGCCACGACGTGGCCGCCGTCCGCGAGCACCCGCTGATCGGCGACGACATCCTGGTCGGCGGTTTCATGTACGACGTCGACACCGGCCTGCTCGACCAGATCACCTGAATCGAACGCTTAGATCTGGCTCGAAACGCCTCCCACGCATCCGGACCAGCTGGTTACAGTCTGTCGACTTCCCAGCTGGAAAGGTGCATAGGTGGATTCCCAGGTACTAGCGGCGCAGCAATGGCTCAACCAGACCTACGGCGGCGTCGACGGGTGGGTGACCCTGGACCAGGACGGACAGACCGGCTGGCCGACGATGTACGGACTGACCCGCGGGCTGCAGCACGAGCTCGGCATCTCGCCGGTCACGTCCGGGTTCGGGCCGACGACGACCGCGCGGTTCAAGTCCCAGATCGGCCGGATCGACGGCGGGACGACCAGCGAGAACGTCCTGCGGCTGCTCAGCGCGGCGCTGTGGTGCAAGGGCTATCCGGGTCTGCCCGGCACCACGGTCAGCTGGGGGCCGCTGGCCCAGTCGGTCGGCTGGGTCCGTGACGACATCGGTCTCGGCGACTCGAACCCGTACGTCGACGTGAAGCTGATGGCCTCGCTGCTGACGATGGACGCCTACATCAAGCTCGGCCCGGGCAGCGCGTCGGTGCGCGACGTCCAGCGCTGGCTGAACGGGACGTACCTCGACCGTGCCGACTTCGCGGTCGTGCCCTGCGACGGGATCTACGGCCGCGCGGTGCAGACCGCGATGCTGTACGCGCTGCAGTACGAGATCGGGATGGCCGACGGTGTTGCCAACGGCAACTTCGGGCCGGGGACCCGGGAAGGCATCCGGACCAAGGCGACCGTCACCCCGGGCGCCACCGACGGCCCCAAGCGGTTCGTCCGGCTGTACCAGGCGAGCCTGCGGTTCAACGGGTACGACAGCCCCTTCAACGGGACCTTCGACAACGCCACCCTCGAACACACCCGCAGCTTCCAGTCGTTCATGGAGTTGCCCGTCACCCTGGCCGGCGACTACAGCACCTGGTGTGCGCTGGTCGTCTCCTCCGGCGACACCAACATCGCCACCAAGGGGTTCGACACCAACCAGCAGCTCACGCCGTCCGAGGCGGTCGGCGCCGTGCAGGCCGGGTACACCACGGTCGGGCGCTACACGGTGGGAGCGGGCAAGTTCATCACCGCGGCCGAGCTCGACGGGCTGCGCGACGCGGGCCTCACCCTGCTGCCCATCCACCAGCGCTTCAACGACTCACCCGCCGAGATGAACTGGATCAACGGCCATACGCACGGCATCGAAGCGCTCGAGCGCTGCCGCACGCTCGGGCTGCCGGCCGACAGCCTGGTGTTCTTCTCGGTCGACTTCGATGCCCTGGGCGAGACGATCCACGGACCGGTGGCCGACTACTTCCAGGGCGTCAACGACGCCTTCGAGACCTCGCTCAGCATGCACCTGCGGGTCGGCGTCTACGGCACCCGGAACGTCTGCTCGATCATCATCGATGACAAGCAACTGGCCGAGGGTGCTTTCGTCGCCGGGATGTCCACCGGCTTCTCCGGCAACATGGGCTTCCCGATGCCGGCCAAGTGGCACTACAACCAGATCGTCGAGATCGACAACAACTTCCCGGGCAGCCGGCCGTTCGGGATCGACAAGGACGTGGTGTCGAACCGGGCCACCCCGATCAACCTGTCCTCGGTCGTCTCACCCCCGATCGAGCGCGACGGCTCAGCCAGCCCCACCGGTTTCGACGCCTTCTTCGAGTGGGTCTGCCGCGCAGAGATCGCCTGCGAGCGCGCCCTGATCGAGGGCAGTACACCCGGGCAGGACATCAAACAGTTCGCCCACCGGATCCACGACTACATCGCGCACTGGATGCAGAAGCCGCGGTACTGGGGCGGCGCGCTCTGGCCGGTCTACACGGCGACCCAGGACGACGGCCTCGAGGTGCTCGCCCGGTCCGCGTGCGAAGCGGAGCTCGGCCGGCTCAGCCCGAACAAGCCGGCCACGGCCCGCGATTTCGAGCATTTCGCGGCGACCCTGCGTGGGTACACCAACTGGGGAGTCTCCACTGCCAAGGACGACTACAGCTATGGCGACCTGGGCGGCTGGCCGCTGGATCTGCTGCAGGTCTGGGGATCGTACGACCGGGACCGGAAGACAGACCCGGGCCTCGACCTGGCGCAGTATCTGACGGCACGGATCGGTGTTCCGAAGGGCGCCGGCGGGTTCGAGTGGGCGGACGTCGTCGCCGATTGCGACGCGTACCTGATCGGCCGCCCGATCGTCGAACACAGCCAGGGGTTGTCCGCGGCGTCGCGCGAGGTGCTGAAGCTCGGTGCCGGCGCCCGGGTCGCCAAGTTCTACGCCGATCGCTTCGACCGGTCGGAGGCGAACGTGATCGCCGCCTTCAGCAAGGTGGCCGACGGCATCGACCTCATCGGGCACAACTTCCCGGTCACGGATTTCCTGCTGCTGCAGGCCGCCGGCGCGGACTCCCTGCCTACTCCCGAGGAAGCGCGGATCTGTGGACAGGTGTTCGCGCGGATGCTGGCGGCGCAGGGATGACGACGACGATCCACACGGAAGGCTGCTGATGACTATTTCTACCGATGGAGTCCAGCGCCGTACGGTTCTGGCCGGCGCGCTGGCTGGTACTGCGGTGGTTGCCGTGCCTGTGCTCGAGCCGGCGCTCGCCGCGGCGACGGCTGTTGCGGGGCCTGGCGTGAATGGCCTTGGCTCGCAGGCTGCAGCGCTGGTTCACAGCAAGGACGGCTCTGCTGTCCGGATGCCGGCTGAGCTGGGGGCATTGCTCACGGTTGGCGCGAGTGGTGTAGCCGCGGGCACGGCCCTCACGATCACGTACGACAGCCGCCTCTACTCCGCCGCGCCGAGTGCCGTCCTCGTCAGTGGTGAGCGGGTCATCCCGGTGCGGGCTCACCCTGTTGCTTCCAGCACGGCCAGCGGGCAGCTTGAGCTGCGTCTCCCTGAGTTGTCGGCGGGTATCTACACGGTCCGGGCCGGCGGGCTCGTTCGCGACCGGTACCCCACCGACCTGATCACGGACCCACGGCCAACCGCTGTCAAGCTCTCTGAGCCTGGTGGCGCCGTCACCGCCCAGACCCTCAGCAAGCCAGCAGCCAAGGCCGGGCTGCCCTGGGGAGTTCAGCTGGGCGCCGGCTGGCTGCAAGCGGCTTGGAGTGACCAGTACTACGCGTGGCACCCGGCAACAATCACGGTCCACTCGGTCGGCCCGGGTGCGATCCCCGCCGGTTCCCGGATTCGCGTCACCCTCGACGGCGCCGTCTTCGAGTCGGTTTCAGTCAGCGCCGCGAGCGATTCACTCGGGCACAAGGTCAACGGGCTTCCCCGGCGCACCGAGGTGGTCGGCCGTCCGGTCGCCACCTGGACGGCGCCTGCTGCGATCCCGGCCGGCGCACGGATCACGTTGACCTGCACCACGGTCGCCCGCAAGCTGACCGGTGCCCTCGATTGGGTGGAGCCGCCGCTGGTCGACTTCCTGCCACCGAAGGCGGGCAGGGACGCCCAGCGACTCACCACCCAGGAGTCGCTGACCCGGATGGATGACGTGTACTCGGCGGCGACCAGGGCGCGGTTCGGGCCGGTCAGCTGATGATCACCTTGCCGGTGTCGAGTTCGTAGTACGCGCCGGCGAGTTTGAGCTTGCCCGACTTCTCCAGTGGGCCGATGACGGCGGACTTGCGGAGTTGGGCAAGCACGAGTTCTACGTTGGCGTGGATCGCGTTGGTGAGCCGGTCGCCCGGGCGGCCGGCGGCTTGCTGGACGGCCGGCTGGAGTGCTTTCACGAGGTAGCTGATGTCGCCTTCGGCGTCGAGGGCCTTGATGGTGGCGTCGACTGCACCGCAGCGTTGATGGCCGAGCACCAACAGGAGCGGTGTACCGAGCTCGGCGACACCGAACTCCAGACTGCCGGTGACCGAGTGGTCGAGTACTTCGCCGGCGCTGCGCACCACGACGAGATCGCCGAGGCCACGGTCGAAGACCAGCTCGATCGGCACCCGGGAGTCGACGCAGCCGAGCACCGTCGCGAACGGGTGCTGGGCCTGACTCACGGCGACCCGGCGCTCGGTGCCCTCGTCGTCATGTCCGGCCTGGTCGGAGACGAATCGGGCGTTGCCCTCCTGGAGCCGTTCCAGGGCTTGCTCGCCGGTCGTGACCGGTGGCTCGACGGCCGGTCCACCACCTCCGGCGGGCGCTGCAGCCGCCGGGGTCTGGGTCGTGTTGCTCTTGGCGCCTTGGTCGTTGGCGGCGCACGCGGTCAGGGCGGCGGCGCCGAGCGTCGTACCGGCGGCGGCCAGGGCGGTTGCCGTCAGGAAGTGGCGGCGGGTCGGGGCAGGTTCGGTCACGGAAAGCTCCTCACAGGACACACGGCGTTGGGCGACGCCACCTCAGACGGTAATGCGTTGCATACTGTCTGCCATAGACAAGTCTGTTCGGATCTCTCGGTATCGCTCCCGGAATCTGATAGACATCACGTATGAGACTCCGCCCAAGCTCTCTTCCCCGCCTCGTCCTGCTCGGCGCGCTGGCCCTCACGACCGCGCTGACCACCGCTCCCGTCGCCACCGCGACCCCGGTGGCCGACCAGACCCTCAAGCCCACCTGCTTCGACTCCGGCACCGCCGGGACGGTCGAGGAGCAGCGCCTCGGCCGCGGTGTCGCCGGTGGCCCCTCGGTACCGGCCGAGATCCTGGCCCGGTCCGGATTCGACCACCAGGTGGCCTTGTTCAGCAAGCTGCTGTGCGCAGCGCCGAACCGCGCCGCCGCGAGCGCTCTCGTGCGCGTCCAGGGTGAGGTGCTGTGGCGCACTGCCACCCACCGAGCCCAGCACCCGCAGGCTGCGCCAGCCCTGCCGTCCACCGACGACCGCGGCCTGTACTGGGCCCGCATCTCGATGGCGCTCGCACTCCGCCAGTGGCAGCCGGACCACTTCACCCTCGGTACGGCGGAACGCGCGGAGCTGATCCGCACCCTCGAGTACTCGTCGCGTGGCATCACCAGCACGCGGTTCTCCCCCGGCGTCCAGAAGATCCTGGTCACCGGGTTCGATCCGTTCACGCTCGACGCGGACATCCGGATCGGCAACCCGTCCGGCGCGAACGCGCTCACGCTCGACGGTCAGCGCTGGAAGGTGAACGGCAAGACCTACGAGATCCAGACCGTCGTCTTCCCGGTCCGCTACACCGACTTCGACGAGAACATGGTCGAGAACGCGCTCGCCCCGCACTACCGCGGCGGTCCCCAGCACGCGGATCTCGTGGTGACGATGAGCCAGGGCCGGGTCGGGATCTTCGACCTGGAGGCGTTCAACGGGCGTCGCCGCTCGGTCAGCTCGATCGGCGACAACAACAACCTGTGGGGTGGCGGCACGATCAACGCGCCGGTCGTCTCACCGAGCATGCCGGCCGGACCGGAGTGGCTCACCTCGAGCCTGCCGCTCGCCCGGATGGCGGGCGCGACGGTGCCGGCCCAGTTCCGGACCCGCGTGAACACCTCGGTCCTGGAGATCCCGGCCGGCGAGACTCTCCCGGTACGCCGCCCCGACGGTCCGACCCCGGGCTCGATCGCCTCCGAGGGCGCCGGTGGTGGCTACCTCAGCAACGAGGTCGCGTACCGCAACACCCTGCAGCGCGACCTTCGCGATCCGTCGATGCCGGCCGGTCATCTGCACGTGCCGGTGCTCAAGTTCGACGCCGCCAACACGACGGCGATCACCGACCCGACGTACGAAGCCAACCGCGACCAGATCGTCGAAGGCGCCCACGCGGTACTGCGTGCCGCCCTCGGCTAACCCCCGGCGAAACTCGCCTTCGCGGCATCCAGGGCCTCCTGCCCGACGTCGCGAAGGTGAGTGGCCACCGACCAGCGGATGCCGAAGGGATCGCGCAAGGTGGCGGACCGGGCTCCGAAGAAGGTGTCGGCCGGCGGCTTCTCGATCACCGCGCCGGCCTTCTCGGCAGCGGCGACCGTAGCGTCGACATCCGGGACGTACAGGTTCAACGCATAGGTCGGCAGGCTGTCCGTGGCAGGTGCCTCGACACCGGCTTCGGGGTAGCTGTCGGACAGCATGAAGGCGGTCCCGTCGATCTCCAGTTCGGCATGACCGATCCGGCCGTCCGCACCGACGAACGGCGTCTCGGTCGGCCGCGCGCCGAACACCTCGCCGTACCAGTCGATCGCCTTGGCAGCATCGCGGCAACACAAGTACGGCGTCAGCACACGCCCATGCGGCGGCAGGTAGCTCATGGCGGACATCCTGTACCAGCCGGGCCGCCCTCGACCACGGCTCAGGACGCGAGAATCACCGGGAACGCCTGCAGCACCGACGCGAAGTGATGCGTGGGCACCCGATCCGGCGTAGCCGCTGCCGGATGATGGTTGCCGATCAGGATCGTGGACAGCCCAGCCGCGATCCCGCCGGCGATGTCATACGCGGGGTGGTCCCCCACCATCCAGCCATCGGCCACCGTCGCGCCCGTCCGAGCGGCGGCGATCTTGAAGATCCGCGGATCGGGCTTCCGCACCCCGACCGCCTCGGAGATGCAGCAGTAGTCGACGACCGCCGCGATCCCGGTCCGCTCCAGTTTGATCGATTGCTGAGCAACGCCGCCGTTGGTGATCACGGCGACGCGCCACCCCGCAGTACGGAGCGAGGCCAGTCCGGGCACCACGGCAGGGTCGATCGAGGCGAACACCGGGTACTCGCGGTCGTAGGCATCGACCAGCGTGGCGATGTCGGCTTCGAGCCCGAAGCGTTCTTTCACGCTCGCGAACAGTTCTTCGCGCGGCCGGTATCCACCGCCGTCGTGCTCGTGCAGCCAGTCCACCGCCTCCGGCCCGAGCCCTTCGCGCCGCACCCACCACTCGACCCAGTCGCGGAAGGCCCGATCCCGATCGATCAGCGTGTTGTCCAGGTCGAAGCAGGCGAGGCGGGGCACCTGCTCAGGGTTTCACACTCTGTTTCGGGAGGAGCAGGGAGAGTAACGCTGCGACGGCTGTGAAGCCGGTGGCCCACCAGAAGGCTGTGCCGTAGGCATCGGAGAGTTTGGCGGATGTGGTCGCCGCGGTGGTGAGGATGACGGCCAGGACTGCGGTGCCGAACGAGCCGCCGACCTGCTGGGCGATCCGGGTGATGATGCTGGCGTCCGGCATCTCGTCATGGTCGAGGCCGACGTACGCTCCGGTCATCAGCGGGATGACGACTGCTCCCAGGCCCAGGCCGCGGACGAGCAGGACCACCATCAGGAACCAGGTGTTCGTCTCTTCCGACGCGAAGGCGAACGGCACGGTCGCGATCGTCATCACCGCGAAGCCGGTGACGGCCACCCAGCGTCCGCCGATCTTGTCGGTCAGCCGGCCGGCCAGCGAGCGAGAGGCCAGCGCGCCGATCCCCTGCGGCACCAAGAGGAGGCCGGCGCCCAACGCGTCCTCGCCCCGGATCTGTTGCCAGTACAGCGGGAGCAACAGCATCGCGCCGTACAGGGCGATGCCGGTGAGGAACAGCAAGGCGGTCGAGACGGCGAGCGCGCGATGGCGAAACAACTGCAGATCGATGAGAGCCTGCTCGCCACGCCGAGCCGCCCACCACCAGAACGCCACCAGCAGAGCGAGCCCGGCGATCATCGGCACCAGTACTTCGGAATGGCCGAACCCGCCGCTCTCGCCGACCTTGCTGAGCCCGTAGATCACCCCGACCACACCCGGCGAGACCAGCAAGAGCCCGACGACGTCCAGCCGCACCCGCCGGCCCGGCTCCCCCGCCGGGAACAACCGGAGCGCGAGCAGCAGACCGGCGACCCCGAGCGGGAGGTTGACGAGGAACATCCAGTGCCAGCTGACGTAGTGCAGGATGATGCCGCCGACCACCGGACCGAGGATCGGGCCGATAGCGGCGGGCAGGCTGACGGCTGCCATCAAGCGACCGAGGTTCCGGCCCTTCGCCGCCTGCATCAGGATCGTCGACATCAGCGGCAGCATCACGCCGCCACCGACGCCTTGCAGAGCGCGGAACACGATCAGGCTCGTCACATCCCAGGCCAGCGCGCACAGCAGCGAGCCGATGGTGAAGACGCTCAGCGCGATCAACCACAGCCGCTTGCTGCCCAGCCGGCTCTGCGCCCAGCCGGTGATCGGCATCGTGACGAACATGGCGATCAGGTACGCCGTACTGACCCACTGCAAGGTCGACACCGACGCGCCGAGCGCTGCACCCAGGTCGTGCAGCCCGACGCTGACGATCGTCGTGTCGAGGATGACCGCCATCACCCCCGTCACGAGGGCGATCGCCAGCTTCTTGAGCTGTGGATCGATGCCGGTGGTGGCGGTTTGCTCGGACACGTGGCGGCCCCTATTAGATACGCGACTGTTTCTTATCCCTACGATAGGTCGATGCGATAAGATACGCAAGTGGATCTTGAGACAGAGCCGGTACGCCGCCGCCGTGGTGCCGAACTCGAACAGGCGCTGCTGGCGGCCGCCTGGGACGAGCTCATCGAGACCGGGTACGCCGCGCTGACCATCGACGCCGTGGCCCACCGGGCCGGCACCAGCCGCCCGGTCATCTACCGTCGCTGGCCGACCAAGGCCGACCTGGTCCGCGCCGCCGTCGACCACAGGATGCTGCGCGACCTCCCACTGCCACCCGACACCGGCTCGCTGCGCGGAGACCTGATCGAGCTGATGCATTTCGCCAACCAGCACCGGGCAGGCTTCACGGTGTTGCTCACGTACTACCTCGGCCCGTACTTCCAGGAGACCGGCACCAGCCCGGCCGACCTGCGCGAGAACGCCTTCCAGGACAGGGCGACCGGCACGGACGTGATCCTTGACCGTGCGGCCGCCCGCGGCGAGCTGGACCCCGCCTGCCTCACCCCGCGGATCCGCTCCCTACCCTTCGACCTGTACCGCCACGAAGCCCTGATGACCCTCAAACCGGTCCCGGACGACGTGATCACAGAGATCGTGGACGAGATCTTCCTCCCCCTTGTCCGGTCCATCGAGCGAGAAAGTTCCCGATGACTCCCACCTGGAAGCCTGACGTCCTCGGCGACGACTACCAGCAGCACACCATCGCCCTCGGCGCCGACCCGGACGGCGAAGGCGAGGTCGAAGCAACCCTGGTACGACGCACGCCACCGGCCGAGCCCAGCCGCGTGGTGCTCTACGTGCACGGCTTCGCCGACTACTTCTTCCAGACCGGCCTCGCCGATTTCTTCACCGACCGCGGCGCGGCCTTCTACGCGCTCGACCTCCGCAAGTGCGGCCGGGCCCGCCGCCCGGGCCAGATCGCCCACTACGTCTCAGACCTGGCCCTGTACGACGATGAGCTCGACCAAAGCATCGAGCTCATCACCAGCGCGCACCCCGAACTGCCGATCACGGTCGTCGCCCACTCGACCGGCGGCCTCATCGTCCCGCTCTGGCTGAACCGCCGACGCCGCAACGGCCGCCCGGCTCCCGTCGACTCAGCGGTCCTCAACAGCCCCTGGCTCGACCAGCAAGGCAGCGCGATGCTCCGTGGCCCGATCACCTGGGCACTGATCCCCCTGGCCCGCGTCATCCCGAAGCGCGTCCTGCCCGCCCCCGTCGGCGGCGTCTACGGAAACTCGATCCACGTCTCCGGCACCGGCGAATGGGACTTCGACACGGCCCTCAAACCGCTGATCGGCTTCCCGGTCACCGTCGGCTGGCTCAACGCCGTCCGCCGAGGCCACCGCACGGTCCACCAAGGCATCGACACCGGCGTGCCGACCCTCGTCCTGCACTCCGACAAGACCCACTTCACCAAGTCGTACACCGAGGCCGCGGACCGGGCCGACCTCGTCCTCGACGTCAAGCAGATCGCCCGCTGGGCACCCAGCCTCGGCCCGCGGACGACCGTCGAGGTCGTCCCCGGCACCCGCCACGACGTCTTCCTCAGCCAGCTGGAAGCCAGACAAGCGGCATACGGCGTCGTGACCAGTTGGCTCGACGCCGCACACCGCTCCGAAGACAACGCCTAGGCGTCGATCCGGTTCTCGTCCAGTTCGTAGGCGCCCTGGACGATGAACTCCTTGCGGGGGGCCACGTCGTTGCCCATCAGCAGGTCGAAGACGCCGGCTGCTGCTTCGCCGTCGTCGACGGTGATCCGGCGCAGCGTGCGGTGGCGGGGGTCCATGGTGGTTTCCGCGAGCTGGTCGGCGTCCATCTCACCGAGACCCTTGTAGCGCTGCGGGGGCTCTTTCCACTTGACGCCCTTCTTCATCAGCTCGGCCGACTTCCGCTGGTACTCCGCGTCGGAGTACGTGTAGATGTACTTCTCCTGCCCCTTCTTCGGGTTGGTCAGCTCGAAGCGGTGCAGCGGCGGTACGGCGGTGTAGACCCGGCCCGCGTCGACCAGCGGGCGCATGTAGCGGAAGAACAGCGTCGCCAGCAGGCAGCGGATGTGCGCGCCGTCGGAGTCGGCGTCGGCCATGAAGATGATCTTGCCATAGCGCGCCTGCTCCAGGTCGAAGCTGCGGCCCGAGCCGGCGCCGACCACCTGGATGATGGAGGCGCACTCGGTGTTCTTCAGCATGTCGCCGACCGAGGCCTTCTGGACGTTCAGGATCTTGCCCCGGATCGGCAGCAGTGCCTGGAACTCCGAGCTCCGGGCCAGCTTCGCCGTACCGAGGGCCGAATCACCCTCGACGATGAACAGCTCGGACCGGTCGACGTCGTTGCTGCGGCAGTCGGCGAGCTTGGCCGGCAGCGCCGACGACTCCAGCGCCGTCTTGCGCCGCTGCAGCTCGCGGTGCTGGCGGGCCGCGACCCGCGTCCGGGAGGCCGCGACGACCTTCTCCATCACCGCGCGCGCCTGCGCCTTCGCCGCGCCCTTGGTCGAGCTGAGGAACGCCTCCAGCTCGGTCTGCACGACCTTCGCGACGATCCGCGAAGCGGCCGGAGTACCGAGTACTTCCTTGGTCTGGCCGTCGAACTGCGGCTCGGACAGCCGGACCGTCACCACCGACGTCATGCCCTCGAGCACGTCGTCCTTGATCAGCTCCTCGCCGCTCTTCAGCAGCCGGGTGCCGGTCAGCGCGCTGGTGAACACCTTCGGCAGCGCCCGCTCGAAGCCGGCCACGTGGGTGCCGCCCTTGGGCGTCGCCACGATGTTCACGAACGACCGCAGCTCGGTCTCGTAGCCGTCGCCCCAGCGGACCGCGATGTCGACCTCGAGGTCGCGCTCGACGTCGGTCGGCGTCATGTGGCCGGCGTCGTCGAGCATCGGCACGGTCTCGGTGAAGTGACCGGTTCCGGTCAGCCGGACCACCTCGGTGACCGGCTGGTCGGTGGCCAGGAACTCGCAGAACTCGCTGATCCCGCCCTCGTGCTTGAACGACTCCTCGGTCGGCTCGTCGCCGCGCTCGTCCCGCACGACCAGCTCGAGGCCGGGCACCAGGAACGACGTCTGCCGCGCCCGGGTGACCAGCTCGTCGTAGTTGAAGGTGGCGTCCTTGGTGAAGATCTGCCGGTCCGCCCAGTACCGGATCCGGGTGCCGACCGAGCCCCGCTTGGCGCGACCCGCCTTGCGCAGGCCGACCGACGGAGTGAAGCCCGCGTTCGCGCCCTCGCCGTCGAACTCGCCGGCCACACCACGCCGGAACGAGGTGGTCCAGGTGACGCCGCCACGGTCGACCTCGACGTCGAGCCGCGCGGACAGCGCGTTCACGACGGAGGCGCCGACACCGTGCAGACCACCGGAGGCGTTGTACGACCCGCCGCCGAACTTGCCGCCGGCGTGCAGTTTGGTGAAGACCACCTCGACACCGCTGAGCTGCGTCTTCGGCTCGATGTCGACCGGGATGCCGCGGGCCTTGTCGCGGACCTCGACCGAGCCGTCGTTGTGCAGCACCACGTCGATCCGCTCGCCGTGACCGGCCAGCGCCTCGTCGACGGCGTTGTCGATGATCTCCCACAGGCAGTGCATCAGGCCGCGACTGTCGGTCGAGCCGATGTACATCCCCGGCCGTTTGCGGACCGCCTCCAGGCCTTCGAGCACCAAGAGGTTGCGGGCGTTGTACGTCGGGTCGAGCTCGGTACTGCGAGGCGTCGGGGCGGCCACAGGGCTCCTTCTCTGGTTCACAAGCAGAACAGCGTGCGCGGCCCGGGAGCCGTCGCACGTGAACAGCCTACGCAGCCGCGCCCCCAAAATCCGGGAGGGTCACCTTGTGGCGGCCGGTGTATCGGGCCAGTCTCCTGGGTACTGACCCAGCACCAGATACGGTGGGCAGAGAAAGGTGTTACAGCAGATATCGATCCGGACTCGATCGACGTGTTTTACGACACTCCGCTCATGCGCACGCAGTGACGAAGATGTAGCGCACAGTGAAAGAAGACACGCCCGACACCCGTTGGAAACAGCAGATCACCCGAATCCGAAACGATTCCCCGTCAATATGCGTCATAAGGGAACAGGTGGTTCGTCTCACATACGGACACGCTGGCCCTACCGGGAAGCGAACCGCATGTCAGGATGTTGCTATCTGGTGAGTACGGAACTAGATGAGATGAGGCCTCAAGTGACTACAGCACTCGCCCCGAGTTCGACCCTGTCGGCTGCGGACCGTTGTGACCGCTGCGGCGCGCAGGCCTACGTTCGTGTGACCCTGACCTCCGGTGGGGAGCTACTTTTCTGCGCCCACCACGGACGTGAGCACGCGGACAAGCTGCGCAACATCGCGATCACCATTCACGACGAGACGGGCAAGCTCGAAGACAAGCCCGCCGAGTCGGTCCCTGCGGAGGGCGACCGGTAACCCGGCCTCGCGGCGCCAACGAGGGCGCTCCCAACGACTAGTCTTCGATGGCGGTCACCCGGACAGGGTGGCCGCCATCCGTCATTTCTCAGACGATCTCCGGTACTACGTCCGCCGGGCCGTGCCGGCGCAGCTCACGCCAGGCGGACGCCAGCCGATCGACCGCCTCCGACATCACCTCGGCGGAGTAGCTGAACGGCACCCGCAGATGGTCGTCGTGCTCCCCCGTCGGATCCATCGCCCGGCCGGCCACCACCTCGACGCCATGCCGCAATGCGACCTGGGCGAAGATTCGCGCATCGGTATCCGGCAACCGGATCCACAATGCGGACCCGCCGACAGGTTCTTCCCAAACCCATTCCGGTAGGCGCTTTGTCAGCAACTGACCCATCAACTGCTTTCTCACCGTGGCCATTGTCGCGCGGGCCGCGGTGAGTTCGGTGAGCCTCGGCAACAATCGCGCGGTGAGTGCTTGCTCGATCACCGGACTCCCGAGATCGGCGAGTGCCTTGTGCCGGGCCAGACGTTCGGCCAACGGGCGCGGCGCGCGGATCCAGCCGATCCGCAGGCCGCCCCAGACGGCCTTCGACACCGACCCGATCGTGAGGACCTCGGCGTCCTTCGGGGCATACGCGGCGAGCGGCGCCGGTACGTCGGGACCGGCCGGGTCCCACGCCGAGTACGCGTTGTCCTCGACAACCACCACGCCATGCCTGGCCGCCAGCTCGGCGACCTGGCGACGCCGGGCCGACGACATCAATCGACCGGTCGGGTTGTGGAAGGTCGGCATCACGAACAGCATCGCCGGCTGATGTTCCCGGAACGCGACCGCCAGCAGATCAGGCCGCACGCCGGCATCGTCCAGCGGTACGCCGACCACGCGACCGCCCGCGGCCCCGAACAGGTCGAAGCAGCCCGGCCAACTCGGTTGCTCGATCACGACGGCGGCACCCGTTCGCAGATACATCTGGGTGACCAAGGCAATCGCCTGATGCGCTCCACTCGTCACCACGATCTCGTCGGGGGTGGTCGGCAGACCTGATTCCGCGAAGTGGTCGGCGATGCGCTCACGGAGTACCTGCAGGCCGCGGGGGTGGTAGCCGACTCCTTGGAGGAGCAATGGGAGCTCGGTGCGGGCGAGGTCTTCCACTTCGGCGGCCAGCTCGGGGATGCCGGGGTCGACGGCGTACGTCATCGCGATCACTTCGCTCGGGCCGTGGGCGATCCGATGGAAGAGCGATTCGCCGTACCCGGTGGGCATCCGTTTGTCGGCGCGCGATCGGCCCTTGGACGCGGCCGGCGCGACCGTCGTACCACTGCCTCGGCGGCTCTCGACGAGTCCACGGGCGCGCAGTTCGTCGTACGCCGCGACGACCGTCGACCGGCTGATCGCCAACGCTTCGGCCAGCGGCCGCTCGGCCGGCAACCGTGCACCCACCGGCAACTCGGCCGATCCGATCAGCGCACCGATCGCGTCGGCGAGGCGACGGTAGAGCCCGCCCGAGTGCTCGGTCAGCTGATGCCCGATCAACGACGCGAGAGCGGCCGGGTCGCCAGAACGGTCCACTTCTCTCCTCATTGGCTCGGGTGGACTGCTGTCGATCTGGTCAGGCTAGTCGCAGGCAGTCCAATTCGAGAGTGGAGGTCAGTGGATGGGGATCGGGCAGGCGCTCGGGTTCGTCGGAGCGACGGTGGTACTGGTCGGGATGCCGGGACCGAACAACATCTACATCTCCCTCCGCAGCCTCACCCAGGGCCGGCGCGCGGGAGTGGTCTCGGCGTTCGCGATCGAGACCGGCTCGATCGTCTACATCCTGCTCGCCGCGCTCGGCCTGGCCGCCGTGGTGCAGGCATCGCCGCTGGTCTTCACGATGATCTCGCTCGCGGGCGCCGGCTATCTGGCGTTCCTGGGAGTGCGGACCCTTCGAGCCTCCGAGTCGCAGGGTGTGGGCGGGATCAAGGTCACCACGCTCGGCCGGGTCTTCCGCGACGGCGTGCTCGTCAATCTGCTGAATCCGAAGGCCGCGCTGTTCTTCCTTGCCTTCCTCCCCCAGTTCACCAGCCGTGGCGCCGGTACCGGGCAAGTGCGCGACGAGATGCTGCTGCTCGGCCTCGCCGTCCTGGTCATCGGCCTGGCCCTCGATCTCTGTTACGCCCTCGGAGCCGACGCCATCGGTCGCCGGATGCGGACCGGCGGACGGTTCGCCGGCCTGCGCAAGTACGTTGTGGCCGGCATCTATCTGACCATCGCCGCGATCGCCGCACTGGGCGTGCTGCGCTAGGCGACCGTCAGTACGCCGTCGTTGAGCTCGATCGACAGGGTGTGGTCGCCGGCGCGTACTCCCTTGAGCTTGATGCGCCTCCATGGCAGGACGGTGGCGGGCGTCAGGTCGAGGGTGCCCGCGGGGACGTTGGGTTCGATGCCCAGCGCTGCGACCACGACGGCGATCGCTGAGGCGGCGGCCCAGGCTTGCGGACGGCAGGAGAGCGGGTAGGGCGTCGGGGTCAGCTCGTGGTCGGTGCCTTCGCCGCCGTACAGCTCCGGCAATCTGTAGTCGAAGGCTTCGGCGGCGGTGAGCAGGCCCTGCACGTACGACGTTGCGGTCGCGGCGTGGCCTGCGGCGTACAGGCCCTGGACGGCCATGGCGGTGTCGTGGGGCCAGACGCTGCCGGTGTGGTAGCCGAGTGGGTTGAAGTGGGTCATTGCCTTGGACAACGTCCTCAGCCCGAAGCCACTGTTGAGGTCGAAGTCTGCGAGGTGCTCGGCCACTGCGGTCTCCTCGGCCGGGTCGAGCAGACCGGTGCCGAGCAGATGACCCATGTTGGAGGCGGGGCCGGCGACTGGGCGCTTCTCGGAGTCCAGGGCGATCGCGGGGTAGCCGTCCACCCAGAAGGATGCACGGAAGCGCTCTTTGAGGGTCGCGGCCCAGTCCCGCCAGTCAGCTCCGCCTTCGAGGTCGAAGGCGTCCAGCAGGTCGGCGCCGGCGATCGCGGCGGCATAGGCATAGCCCTGTACTTCGCAGAGCGCGATCGGCGCGGTCGCGATGGTGCCGTCGGGCCATTGGACCGAGTCGCTGGAGTCCTTCCAGCCCTGGTTGGCCAGGCCGTGGCCGGTCTCGTCGATGTACTCGAGGAAGCCGTCGCCGTCGGGGTCCGCATAGTCGCGGATCCAGGCGAGCGCTCTCTGCAGGTTGGGGAGCAACGCCTGTACTTCGTCCGCGGGCATCCCCCAGCGCCAGGCTTTGTGCAGCGTGGTGATCCAGAGTTGGGTGGCGTCGTGTGTCCCGTAGTACGCCGCGGGCAGGACCAGGCCGCCGCCGTGGTCGGCGACTTCGGACCGCAGCTCGTGCGGGATCTTGCCAGGCTGCTCGGCCGCTGCTGGGTCGACCCGGGTGCCTTGGTGTGCGGCGAGCGCTCGCAAGGTGCCGGCTGCGAGTTGCGGGTCGACCGGGATCAGCATGCCGGCGGAGATAAGCGAGTCGCGGCCGAAGAGGGTCAGGTACCACGGTGGGCCGGCGCCGAGATAGCGCTCTCCCCCGTCGGCTGACAGTTGCAGCCCGGCGACGTCGTCCAGTGAGCGGCGGATCCAGCGGCTGATCCGCTGGTCGTCGCAGTCGAGCTCGACCTCGTCGTACGTCGGCCTGCTCGCGGGCGGTTCGATGGTGAAGCCTTCAGTGGCCGGGAAGCTCGCGGTCAACCTGAGCGTCACGGTTGCCGACTGGCCGGGCTCGACCTTCAACCTCCAGCTCTGGTTGAGGCCTGGGGCCGGGTCGAAGGTGACGCTCACGCGCGTCCCTGAACCGTCCTCCCACCGCAGACCGTCACCGTCAGCCAGCGGCTCGAGGCGCGGGAGGTCGGCGGCGGCTCCGGAGCGGACGGCCGCCGTACCGGCCAGGTCGGTGCCTAGGGCAACGACCAGTTCGCAGTCGACGGTCTCGTGAGAGCGGTTCACGAGCGTGATCTCCTCGGTGAGACCGGTGCCGTCCACCTGCCGAGTACGTCGCAGCGTCACCGTCGGGTCGTGGCCGGCGTCGCCCAGGCCGTCGAGCACAGCGCCGTACCGGGTGGTGCCGGTGGCCGGCTCGTCCACGTGCACCGGCTTCGGCGGGCGGCCGTCGACAGTCACCTCCAGCCGCGACAGGATCCGGCGATCGCGGGCGTACACGCCTTCGGCTCCGGCACCGGTCAACTGCCCCGATCGCGGTGACAACACCACCCAGGGAGCGGCGAGCGTGGTGACGAGATCGTGAAGGTCAGGCATAGGTCCACCCTAAGACCGCCCGACTACGGCAGAGTGGGGGCCGTGAACAGCGTTGCGACGTTCCTGGTCGGCGTGGTGATCTTCGCCGGCATTCTCGGCATCGTGATCCCGGTGCTGCCCGGCGCCATCCTCAGTCTCGCCGCGATCCTGGTCTGGGCGCTGGAGGTGCAGAGCGCGACCGGCTGGATCGTGCTGGCCGCCGCGGTGGTGCTGATCGGGGCCAGCCAGGTGGTCAAGTACATCGTCCCGGAGCGGCGGCTGCGCGAGTCCGGCGTACCGCGACGATCGATGCTGGTCGGCGTGGTGCTCGGGATCGTCGGGTTCTTCGTGATCCCGGTGGTCGGCATGTTCGTCGGCTTCCCGGTCGGTGTGTACCTGTCCGAGCGGCAGCGTCTCGGCACCCACGACCAGGCGTGGACGTCGACCAAACACGCTCTGCGAGCGACCGGTCTCTCGATCCTGATCGAATTCGTCGGTACTTCGCTCGCGGCCGCCGTCTGGCTCGTCGCCGTGCTCTTCCTGGTCTGAGCCCAGGTCCCGGGTTGCCAGGGTTTTGCCAGGTACGGCCAAGGCTCGTCTCAGGTCCGGCGCGGATCGTGGGATGACCAGTGCCAGGTGATCAGCCTGGTACGCAGTCTCGGGAGGCAGTACACACATGGCGTCGAAGCAGAAGCTCACCGACCACCGCTGGCGGCTGGTCGGGACCGTGGCGGCGATCGTGGTCACCACCGGAGCCGGTGGAGTCGCCTGGGCGGCCACCAACGCCGATCCCACCCCCAGCCCGTTCACCTCGCCGTCGGCGCCCGCCGACCCGGCGAACCCGGCCAAGCCACCGAAGCCCGAGGGACCTGGTGGCCCTGGCGGATTCGGGCGGCACGGTGAGTTCGGGTTCGGGAAGGCGCTCCACGGCGAGTTCACCGTGGAGAAGGACGGCGGCGGCTACCAGACCGTCGCGACCCAGACCGGCACCGTGTCGGCGGTCAGCAAGGACTCGATCACGGTGAAGAGCGCTGACGGCTACAGCAAGGAGTACGCGGTCACCGCCGACACGCTCGTCAACGCGACCCGCGACGGGATCACCAGCATCAAGACCGGCAACACGGTCAACATCTCGGCGATCGTGGCCGACGGCAAGTCGACGGCGACCAGCGTCTCCGACGGCACCCAGCGCGACGCGTCGCACAAGAAGTTCGGCTTCGGCGAGCGCGGGCCGCGCTGATCCACGCTGACACTCACAGTCGATTGCCAGGAATCTCCCAGGGTTAGGCAGGGTGCGGGGTTAAGACTGGGACCATGAGCCCGCACCTGCTGGTCGTCGACGACGAACCGAACATCGTCGAGCTGCTGTCCGCGAGTCTGCGCTTCGCCGGGTACGACGTGACCACGGCGACGCACGGCGCCGAGGCGTTGCGCAAGGCCCGCGAGGTCGAACCCGACCTCGTCGTGCTGGACGTGATGATGCCCGGCCTGGACGGCTTCGAGGTGGTCCGCCGGCTGCGCGGTGAGGACCGGCACGTACCGGTGCTGTTCCTCACCGCGCGCGACGCGGTCGAGGACAAGGTCCTCGGCCTGCACACCGGCGGCGACGACTACGTCACCAAACCGTTCAGCCTCGACGAGCTGGTCGCCCGCGTCCGCGCCCTCTTGCGCCGCTCGGGCCATCGCGAGCAGACGACGACAGAGCCCGCCGTACTCCGGTACGCCGACCTAGAGCTCAACGAAGACTCCTACGAAGTCTTCAAAGCAGGCGAAGCGGTCCAACTGTCCTTGACCGAGTTCAAACTCCTCCGCTGCCTCCTCGAGAACGCCGAGCGCGTCATGTCCAAGGGCCAGATCCTGTCGGCCGTCTGGAACTACGACTTCGCCGGCGACGCCGGAGTGGTCGAGTCCTACATGTCCTACCTCCGCCGCAAGGTCGACACCGGCGACCAGAAACTCCTCCACACAGTCCGCGGCGTCGGCTACGTCCTCCGCACCCCCCGAGGCCCCAACTAATGCACCCCCACCGCCGCATCACCGACCGGTACCCGCTGCGCGTCACGATCGTGCTGGTGCTGGCCGCGTTGGTGACGGCCGCGCTGCTCGCCTCCGGTCTGGTTGCGACGACGATCATGCGGGGCTACCTGATCGACCGGGTCGACGGGCAGTTGCAGGACGCCGCGAAGATACTCAGCAAACCTCCGCGACCGTGGCAGAACGAGGCACAACAGCCCGGCCCGCGCGGCCCGAGACTTCCCAGCGTCTTCCTGGTGCAGCGCTTCGACTCGACCGGTGCCCGGATCGACGATCCGATCCGTGAACCGCTCAACCAGACCGCCGCGCTACCGCAGTTTCCGACGCTGACACTGACCCAGGTCGAGGGCATCGGCACCAAGGCGTTCAATGCCGCGGCGACCTCCGGCGACGAAACCTTCCGGGTCGTCGCAACGCCGACTCAAGATGGCGGCTACCTGATGGTCGCCCAGAGTCTCGGCGACATGAATCAGACCCTCCAGAAGCTGGTCGGGGTGCAGATTGCCGCCGGGGTGATCTTGCTGATCTTGCTGGCCGGGGTCGGGACGTACGTAGTACGGCGGAGTCTTCGGGGGCTTGAGGATGTGGAGCATACGGCGGTGGCTATTGCGGGTGGGGATCTCAGCAGGCGGGTGCCTCAGCGGGATCCCCGGACTGAGGTGGGGCGGTTGTCGCTGGCGCTGAATCAGATGTTGGGGCAGATCGAGGGGGCGTTCGCGCAGCGGACTGCTTCGGAGTTCGCGGCTCGGCGGTCGGAGGATGCCGCTCGGCGTTCGGAGGAGAACGCGAGGCAGTCGGAGGAGCGGATGCGGCGGTTCATCGCCGACGCCAGCCATGAGCTGCGGACGCCGTTGACGTCGATCCGGGGATTTGCGGAGCTGACCCGGCAGAAGGGCGCGGCGGCCGATCCGGCGACGATGAAGCGGATCGAGGACGAGGCGAAGCGGATGGGGTTGCTGGTCGACGACCTGTTGCTGCTCGCGCGGCTTGACCAGCAGCGGCCGTTGCAGCACCAGCCGGTGGATCTGCTGACGCTGGCGGGTGACTCGGTGCACGACGTACAGGCTGTTCAGCCGGGTCGCGAGATGAGGCTGCAGATCCTGCCGGACTCCGGCGCGCCGGTCGTCAGCGGCGACGAGGCTCGTCTCAGGCAAGTACTCGGCAATCTCGTCAGCAACGCGCTGCATCACACGCCGGTCGACGCACCCATCACCATCTCGGTCGGCACCCGCGCCGGCGAAGCGATCGTCGAGGTCGCCGACACCGGTCCCGGTCTCAGTGAAGAGCAGAAGGTGAAGGTCTTCGAACGCTTCTACCGCGCCGACTCCGCCCGGACCCGCTCCACCGGCGGCTCAGGTCTGGGCCTCTCCATCGTCGCCGCCCTGGTGGCAGCGCACGGCGGCAAGGTCACCGTCACCGACACTCTCCCCCACGGCGCCACCTTCACCGTTCACCTCCCCATCATCACCTGACGACAGGGAGGCCGGCGCTCCCCACCATCGCCTAGCGGTGGAGAGGCCGACGTTCCCCAGTCATCGTCTGGCGACAGGGAGCCGGTGACTACAGCTGGGGGAACTGGCGGTTGGTTGACTCGCCGTGTTCGAAGATCTGGGCAGCTGGGCCGAGGATCTTGGGGTCAGCTTGGGCGACCAGCTCGTGGTCCTTGTTGTCGTACTCGTAGAGGCTCAGCACGTGGCGCATCGCCTCTAGCCGGGCGCGCTTCTTGTCGTTGCTCTTGACCACGGTCCAGGGCGCGTGCGGCGTGTCGGTGTAGTGGAACATCGCCTCCTTCGCCTCGGTGTAGTCCTTCCATTTGTCGAGTGACGCCAGGTCCGTCGGCGACAGCTTCCACTGCCGGACCGGGTCGATCTGCCGGATCATGAAGCGGGTCTGCTGCTCGGCCTGCGACACCGAGAACCACAGCTTCACCAGGTGCGTGTCCGACCGCACGAGCATCCGCTCGAACTCCGGCGCCTGCCGCATGAACTCCTCGTACTGCGCATCGCTGCAGAACCCCATCACCCGCTCGACGCACGCCCGGTTGTACCAGGAGCGGTCGAACAGCACCATCTCGCCGGCCGCCGGCAGGTGCTCGACGTACCGCTGGAAGTACCACTGCGTCTGCTCGCGGTCGGTCGGCTTCTCCAGCGCGACGATCCGGGCGCCGCGCGGGTTCAGGTGCTCCATGAACCGTTTGATCGTGCCGCCCTTGCCGGCCGCGTCCCGGCCTTCGAAGATGATCACGAGCTTCTGCTTGGAGCGCTTCACCCAGTACTGGAGTTTGAGCAGCTCGATCTGCAGCAGCCGCTTGTCCCGGTCGTAGACCTCGCGGGCCAGGCGTTCGCCGTACGGATAGCCCTCCCGCCAGGTGTCGACCGGCGTACCGTCGCCGCGCAGCAGCACCGGGTCGTCGTCTTCCTCGTCCAATACTCGGAACCCGAATTCCTGGACCAGATCAGGGGCGCTCATGGCCCCAACATTCGCCGGACCAGGCGCGTCGTCGGTGAACTTGGACTGGCCGCGGGATGAACACCCACTCCCCGGCGGTGCCTCAGCCCGGCAGACGGCGCGCCTTCACCGTGGAGTCACGACGGGTCAGTGTCTCGCCGTCGACGATCTGCTCGCGGTCGTGGGCACGGCTGACCAGGATCTCCCAGCGGCCGTCGTCCAGCGACAGATCGGAGATCACCTCGTCCGGGGTCGGGAAGTGCACGTCCGGGTGGTCGGTGTGCCGCAGCGAGTCCGGCCAGTCGAGGTGCCCTTCGATCAGCAGGATCCCACCAGGCGCCACCGCCCCGGCCGCCGTCCGCAAGATCTCCTCGCGGGGCAGCTCGACGGTCGAGTGCAGGAACTGCGCCGACACCAGATCGAAGGTGCCCTCCGGGAACGACTTGCCCAGCTCGTGCTGTTGCCAGTCGATCTGCCCGGCCACGCCCGCTTCCACCGCGTGCCGCTCCGCGCGCTCCAGCGCCACCGCCGACACATCGACAGCGGTCACCCGCCAGCCCTGCTTGGCCAGCCAGATGGCGTCGCCGCCTTCGCCGGAGCCGAGGTCGAGAGCGGTGCCCGGCGTCAGCCCGGAGACCTCCTTCACCAGCTCCACATTGGGGTTGCCGCTCCAGATGCGGGTGCTCTCGCGGTAGCGGTCGTTCCAGTACTCTCCGGCGGTTCTGTCGTCCACAGTCATGACTCCAGCATCTGCGGTCGGCTCCGGTCCGACAAAGAAAATTGCTATTCCAGCAACTGCTCGCGGGCGGCCGCGATGATCCCGAACAGCTCGTCGCGATCGCCGGGCTCCTCGGCCAGTTCGGCATTGAGCACTCGCTGCACCAAGGTGTTGACCCGCGCCGTCCCGATCCGCAGCGGGACGGCGAACATCAGCTCGTCGATCGTCGTCCCGGGCAACGGCGGCTCCGGCGGATACTCGGCGTACCAGTCGAGCAGTGCTCGCAGGTCGTCGAGCGATCGCACCATCTCGGTCGTCGCCAGGTACTGCGCGTGCTCGGTGGGGATCCCGGCCATCGGCGCGCCGATCGCGTCGAACCAGACCCAGCCCAGCCCCGACAACTCCTCGGTCACCAGCCACTCTTCGACGGCAGGCGCCGCTTCGAGCCCGATCCGCAGCAGATAGCCGAAGACCGTGTTGAGCACCGCGCCATGCACCTGACTGCCCAGCCGCACCAACTGATACGCGAACTCCAGCGGATCAGCCTGCTCGAACCAGCGCTGCACACTCCACGCCTGCTCGACCAGGCACAGCTTCGACGCCGCGGTCATGAACGCGATCAGATCCTCCGACCGCAGATTCGCCCACCACTGCCCCGGGTCGAGCAGCCAGTACTCCGGATCCGCCCACCTCCCCCGCGTGAACAACCCCCGTACGCCGATCGCCGTCAGCCCCAGTCGCCCTTCGACGACCGTGACCGCCCCCAGCCGCTCGAGCTGCTCAGTCCCCTCCGCAGCAGCCGCCGTGCCATCGCGAAAGGCGGTCAACAGCACCTCGATCAACGAGGGCGACTCAGTGAGCACCACCCGATACGTCTCCAGCCAAGCGACCAGCGGCCGCGCCGGAGTGAGCTCCGGGTCGTCCGGAGACCACGCGTGCATCGATGGCCCGTACTGCGGGCTGACCGGGCTCGGGCAGATCCACCCGGCCAGCACCGCGATCCGCCACAACCTGTGCTCGGGCTGCTCCTTCTTGGTCCGGTAGACCTCAAGCGCGAACTCATGCAGATCGCCGAGCAGTTCCGATCCCGCAGCGGCGGCCGCCAGGCGGCTGGGCATCAAAGCAACCGGCGTCGGCGAACCAGGCAGCGGCTCCGCTGGCAGTTCAGCCCGGCGCTCCACCGGCAGCTCGGCCCGGCCCTCGACCGTCCCGCCCAACGCGTTCTGCCGGCGGCGGTACCGGCACCAGTCCACCGGATCGGTCCGGCCGAGGCCCGGATCGTTGAGTGCGGCCTCGGCCTCGCCCTCGAGCAGATCTGCCAGCTGAAGCCGCCCGGTCTGGCGGAGGATGGTGACGAACTGCGGGAACGCGGCCCGCAGTTCGTCGATCCAGCCGGGCCGGACGCTGCCGGAGTACGGAAGCAGGTCGTACAGGACGGTCGTCAGCTGGCCGGGCTGCCAGTTGTCGAGGTCCGCCCCCAGCTCGTCCTTGGCCAGGCCGAGCAGCAACTCGATGAACTCCTCATCCACCCCAGCAACGTACAGGCCAACTCACCCAGGCTGGATGTTGTGGTTGCCGGCGAACAGGTTGCCGGCGTCGTACTGCGCCTTGACCGCCGCGAGCCGCTCACGGGTGGTGGCGGGATAGACCGTCCCGACGGCCTCGTCGGTCGCCGAGCTGAGGAAGTTGGCGTAGGCGCCGCTGACGTGCGGTGCGAGCCTCACCCAGATCGCGACCAGCCCTGCACTGGCCGCCTCGATGGCCGGCTTCGGGCCGATCACGGTGGTCGCGAACATCAACTCCGCTTCGCGATGCGCGAAGGCGGTGGCGTCGTCGGCAACCCGTGCCACCGCGCCGCCGACGCTGCGAACGGACATGATCGGCGATCGTCCCATCGCTGCGGCCTCGGCGAGGATCGACAGCACCTCGGGCACCGACTCTGTGTTCACGAAGCCGCTGCGAGTCACGATCTGGATGCCCGGCGGCGGAGTCATGCCATCCACCAGGACGTCCGGGTACGGCTTCAGCGTCACCTCGTCGCTGAGCACCGTGCCGAGCCGGCGGATCGGGTCGATCGCCTGCGCGGCCAGCTCCGGATCGTTACCGTCGTACGCGACGCTGATCTCGACCGGCGCGTTCGGCCCGCCGAGGAACGGGTTGGCGAAGTCCACGATGCTGGTCAGCTCCTCGGGCGCCGTCCGCAGGTAGTCCGCCCAGCCCTGCAGCACGGTCGTCAACTCCGTTGCAGGGAAGGAGATCTTGCCGAAGAACACGTCCGTGGTCGGATGCGCCGTGAACTCGAAGGAGGTGACGATCCCGAAGTTGCCGCCGCCACCACGGACCGCCCAGAACAGTTCCTGATTCTCCTCATCACTCGCCCGCACAACCTCGCCGTCGGCAGTCACCAGCTCCACGGCGACCAGGCTGTCCAAGGCCAGTCCGTACTTCCGAACCTTCCAGCCGATGCCGCCACTCAAGGTCAGCCCGCCGACGCCCACGCTCTTCGTGTCGCCCGACGAGATGGCCAGGTCGTGCGGGGCGAGCGCGGCCGCGACCTGACCCCAGACGGCGCCACCGCCGATTCGTACCAGGTGCCGTTCCTTGTCGACGACCTCGACGCTCGCGAGCCGGCTCAGCTCGATCACCACCCCACCGTCGTTGGTGCCGAATCCCGCGAACGCATGTCCGCCACCACGCACCGACAACTTCAGCCCGGTGTCGACAGCGAACCGGACCCCGGCCTGCACATCCTGAACACTCACCGGCCGAAGCACGTACGCCGGACTCCCCGGCACCAGCACCGACCCACTGACCGCCTCGTACTCCGCCCCGCCCGGCTCGACGATGTCCCCACCAAAGTCCTGACGGAGTGCTTCCAGCGCTGAACTCATGACGTCCTTCCTCACACCTAGAGACCCATTCACACCCCACTGACGACGCAGGCCGGCGAGATGTGACGAAGGGCTAGGAGGTGGCGAGCCAGGTCCTGAGTGCCCACCAGTCGCGAGCTACCTGCAACGGGCCAGGGTCTGATCCGTCCGGGGACCAGCCGGTGAGAGCGGTGAGACGGCTGAGGCGGTAGCGAACCGTGTTGGGATGCAGGTGCAGGGCGGCGGCGGTCTGGTCGAGGCGTCTGCCCGTATCGAGGTAGGTGAGGGCCGTGCTGACCAGTTGGCGGTGATAGCGGTCGGCTCGGTCGAGCACGCCCATCAGCTCCTGCGCGAGGATGGTGGCCAGGACAGGTTGGGTGGCCAGCGCAGTCTCCACGGCTAGGTCGGTCAGGTTGTGCAGGCCCCGGCGATCGCCTGCTGCGGCAAGAGCCGCCCGAGCGGTCGAGTAGACCTTCGGGATCTCTCTCAACGGTGTCGGGGGCGCGACGACGACCAGTTCTCGGGCAGTGACCTGGTCGGGCGATGGACTGCGCGTCACGAGTCCGGCCAGCTTTCCCTCGACGAGCCCGAAGAGTCCGTCCGGGCAGGCGAGGCGCCGCTCAACTGCTTGCGCGTGGCCCGGATCGGCGACGTTGGTCACGACGCAGCAGTAGGTCCGATCGAGTGACAAGCCGGCACGGCCGAGTTCCTCCAGCGGTAGGTCTTCGAGGAAGAGCCGGCGCAACAGGCGGATGCGGGTGTCGCGTGGTGTGCGGGCCAGGCGCAGCTCGGCGGCGTGGTAGCCGCTCACCACGTGGCGTTCGAGCTCACCGGCGTACCGCTCGAAGTCGAGCATCACGTCGACCAGCAGGCCGGCCGGAACTCCTGACGCCCGGCTCCGCTCCATGGTGAGTGCGATGGCCCGGCTCCGTCCCGCGTGCACGCCGCGGAGCAGCTCGGTCAGGCCGATTCCCTGGGCCGCGCGGTCGGCACCCAGTTGGACAGCAGCGGCGAAATCCTCCGACCGTAGGCTCGCCCGGTCGGCGAACGCGGTCAGCCCCGCGGTGACCATCAGCGCGATGTGCCGGCGGTTCTCGGCGATCGGCAGCCCAGCCACCGCCGGCGAATCACTTCTGGCCGCCTCGACAACCGCCTCGATCACCTCGGCGTCGCTCGCCATCGCGCGGACGATCTCCGTGAACAGGGCGCGCCCCTGCTGATCGATGGCCATCGCGACCCCTCACTGTCGATCGGCCCTGTTTGTCGACGAGCCACAATCACGCCCGTCCTCGTTGGCGGCTGCGGCCTAGCAACCCAACGCTACTCGTTGGTTACCTGGTGCCATGCCGAAGCCTCGCCGTACCGCCCTGTGGCTCACCGTCGCCGCCCTCGCCACCACCATGCTTCCGTCCGCCGCCGCCTCCACAGCCGCAGCGACCAAGCCCGTCTTGTTCGTCGGCAACAACTGGGAAGGCACCGCCGATGTGGTCGCGCCGACCGCCGACCTGACCAAGCTCGGCCGGATCAATCTCATCCCGGACAAGGATCAACGCTTGGCCGAGATCTACGCGGACCCGATCCGGCTCGGCTACTTCCTCGGCATTCGCGCCTCGGTCGGCGAGGGCCACGACCAGTACGTCGACGACCTGTACACGACTCCGGACGGCAACTGGGTGGTGGTGTCGCGCCCCAGCTTCGCCGACGTGGTGTCGGTCAACCTCACCACCGGCCAGGTCGGCTGGCGGTTCCCCGTGTCCGGCTATCGCGCCGACCACATGGCCGTCTCCCCCGACGGCGAACGCGTCGCCGTCTCCGCGTCGACCTCCAACACCGTGCACGTGCTCGACATCCGCACCGGACAGCAACTCGGTTCGTACCAGACCGGCGACAAGCCGCACGAGAACACCTTCACCAACGGCGGCCGGTACCTGTGGACCAGCTCCATCGGTGAGGTCAACACCGCCCTCGACGAGCCCTGGCTGGACTGGACCAAGGGCGACCGCAAGATCACCATCGTCGACACCACCACCTTCCAGAAGGTGAAGGAGATCGACATGCGGCCCCGGCTGGACGCGTTCGGCCGCAAGGACCTGTCCGACTCCGTCCGGCCGGTCGCGTTCACCCCGGACGAGTCGAAGCTCTACTTCCAGGTCTCCTTCTTCAACGGGCTGGTCGAGTACGACGTGGCCACCGACAAGATCACCCGGATCAAGACGCTGCCGAAGAACCCCGCCACCACCGAGGACCGGACCAAGTGGGTGAACGACTCCCGCCACCACGGACTGTCGATGAGCCCGGACGGCCAGAAGCTCTGCGTGGCAGGGACGATGGACGACTACGCCACCGTCGTCGACCGCTCGACGCTGCAGGAGGGCCCATTGGTCACGGTGTCCAAGCCGTACTGGGCGACGGTGACCGGTGATGGAACCGCCTGTGTCGTATCCGAGAGTGGCTCGGACCGAGTCACCTCGATCAGCTTCGCCACCGGCCAGAAGATCGCCTCGATCGTGGTCGGCGATCATCCCCAGCGGGTCCGGATCGGCAAGGTCCCGACCACCTGGACCGGACCGACCGGCTGACTCAGGACACTAACGTTGCAGGATCGTGCGTTCGAGGACGGTCCAGGTGGTTGTCGTCAGCAGGTAGATGCCGGCCGCGAGCGGCACGAACGCGACAGTGAGGATCGTGCCGTACGGCAGGAGCTGCGCCAGCCGACGAGACAGTGGCGTTGCTGTCTCGTCGAGCTGGCGCAGTGCCAGGCGGGCGGAGAACCAGGCGACGATCGCCAGCAAGACGGCCAGCACGAGGAAGGCCGGCGTACCGGTGACGACCGGCCAGTGCAGGCCGAGCTGGGCGCCGAAGAGGTTGCCGCTGATGAGTTGGTTGGACTCGCCGCCGACGACAGCGCGGGAGAACAGCGTGTACATCAGCCAGAAGAACGGCAACTGCGCCAGCGTCGGGAGGAAGCCCGCGAAGACGGTGGTACCGGAATCCGCCTGGAGTTTTGCGATTTCGCGCTGAAGGCGTTCGGGGTTGCCGCGGTGTTTGTCGGTCAGCTTCTTGAGTTCAGGCATCAGGACGGCGCGGGCGCGCATGCCTCGATGCGCGCGCAGGCTGAGTGGGATCAGCAACGACCGTACGGCGAGCGTGCAGACGACGATCGCGAGCACGGCCGCGTAGCCGCCCACGAGGGGCTGGATGGCGTCGACGAGGGACGTGAGCAAGTGATAGGCACCGGCGACCGGTGCCTCCAGGAAGGAAGGCACAGCAGGACTCCACGAGTGAGAAAGGGATGGGTAGCGAGAAGAACTCGGCTACCTTCCCGGTGCTCGTGGGCGTGCCCTCCCGGCGGCGTCAGGGTCGCGGAGCAGGAGGTACGCGGTACGGCGTGAGTTGGCGCGGGTGGCGCTGGCACGCGCGGGCAACGGCGACGAGAGCGGGCGTTGCGACGCAGTACCGGACAGCTGGACGACAGCAAGCAAAACGGCCGCCGCCGTGAACACGGCGACGGCCAGTAAGCCGGAGTCCTGACCGAGGACGGGCATGACCAGCATCCAGATGCCGGCCAGTGCCCTCTCGATCATTTGTCCATGATGCCAGGCGATCAGTCCAGGTAGTCGCGGAGCACCTGGGAGCGCGACGGGTGCCGCAGCTTCGACATCGTCTTCGACTCGATCTGCCGGATCCGCTCGCGGGTGACGCCGTAGACCTTGCCGATCTCGTCCAGCGTCTTCGGCTGGCCATCGGTCAGGCCGAAGCGCATCGAGACGACGCCGGCCTCACGCTCGGACAGCGTGTCCAGGACCGCGTGCAGCTGCTCCTGGAGCAGGGTGAACGAGACGGCCTCGGCCGGCACGATCGCCTCGGAGTCCTCGATCAGGTCGCCGAACTCCGAGTCGCCGTCCTCACCCAGCGGGGTGTGCAGCGAGATCGGCTCACGACCGTACTTCTGCACCTCGATGACCTTCTCCGGGGTCATGTCGAGCTCCTTGGCGAGCTCTTCCGGAGTGGGCTCGCGGCCCAGGTCCTGCAGCATCTGGCGCTGGACGCGGGCCAGCTTGTTGATGACCTCGACCATGTGCACCGGAATACGGATCGTCCGGGCCTGGTCGGCCATCGCGCGGGTGATCGCCTGCCGGATCCACCAGGTCGCGTAGGTGGAGAACTTGTAGCCCTTGGTGTAGTCGAACTTCTCGACCGCGCGGATCAGACCGAGGTTGCCCTCCTGGATCAGGTCCAGGAACAGCATGCCGCGGCCGGTGTAGCGCTTGGCCAGCGAGACGACGAGTCGCAGGTTGGCCTCGAGGAGGTGGTTCTTGGCCCGCCGGCCGTCCTCCGAGATCCACTCGTACTCGTCCTTGACCTTCTCCTTGAGCTTGGTCTCGGCGTCGCCGATCTGCTCCTCGGCGAACAGGCCGGCCTCGATCCGCTTGGCGAGCTCGACCTCCTGCTCGGCGTTCAGCAGCGGGACCTTGCCGATCTGCTTCAGGTAGTCCTTGACCGGGTCGGCCGTGGCGCCGGCGACCATCACCTGCTGCTCGGGCTCGTCGGTCTCGTCGGCCTCGGAGACGATGAAGCCCTGGTCCTCGGTGAGCTCCTTCTCCAGCGGCTTGACGGCGTCGGCGGAGAAGTCGGACTCGTCGACCTCGTCCAGCGCGCGCGGCTTACCGGTCTTCGGGTCGATCGCGAGACCCGCCTCGGACACGGCCTTCTTCGCCGGCGCCTTCTTCGCGGCGGCCTTCTTCGCGGGAATACCGTCCTCCTTGGGGGACACAGCAGCCTTCTTGGCGGGAGCGGCAGTCTTCTTCACACTGGCCGTGGTCCGTTGAGTCGTACTGCGGGCGGTGGCGGCCACCGCCCGAGTGGACTCGTCGGGGAGATTCTCGGACGAGCTGGACGACACGAATTACCTCTCGTCTGACGATTCAGTCTGCAGGGTTCTGATACAGCAAAAACGGTGGTGCGGGCACTGCGAGTCGGTGGCCCCGCGCTCATCGGGCGGCAGCAACACTTCATTGTAATCCGGCCACCAAGTCCGGACCTCCCACGACCCCCTCAACGGCGCGCCCAACCGGTACCAGTCCACTCTCCGTACTGGTACCGGTAGTACACAAAGTCCAGTGTTCAACTGTTCCTGGTCTGCCGCAGCGGCCTCGCGACGACCCGCTTCTCCACCTGCTGCTCCTGCTTGAACTGCCGCACCTTGACCAGCGAGGCCACGTCGATCACGTCCGCGACCGACTTGTACGCACCGTCCTCGCCGTACGGTTCGGACGCCTCGCGCCAGCCGCGCGGCCGGACCTTCAACTGCTTGCCGAGCAAAGCGACGAAGATCTTCGCCTTCTGCGCGCCGAAGCCCGGAAGAGCCGACAGCCTGGCCAGCAGGTCGTCGCCACTCTTCACATCGGCCCAGACCGCCGAGGCGTTACCGCCGTACTCCTCGTCCAGATGCTTGGCCAGCGTCTGGATCCGGGCCGCCATCGCGGTCGGGAACCGGTGCACGGCCGGCGGACCCGCCACCACCTCGACGAAACCGTCCGGGTCGTAGGCGGCCACCGTGGACGGATCGAACGGGCCGTCCATTCGTTGCGCGATCGCAACCGGACCGGCGAAGGCCCGCTCCATCGGGATCTGCTGGTCGAGCAACATGCCGACCAGCAGCGCGAACGCGTCTCTGCTCAGCATCTCGTCGGCGTCGGGCTGCTGTGCGAGGCACAGCTTCTTGCTGCGTGTCGAAGTCACCTCAGTCCTCCCCTTCCTCGGCCTTGACGGCCAGCACCGGACACGGAGCATCGAGCAGCACGCGCTGGGCATTGCTGCCGAGGATGAGCTTGCCGACCGGTGACCGGCGCCGCAGGCCGATCACGATGAACTCCGCGTGCACCTGCTCGGCGACGGCCACCAGGTCCTCCGCCGGATCCAGTCCACGCACCAGCTGCCGCACCTCGTAGGGCACGCCGGTCGGGTCGAGTTGCTCTCGTACCTCCGTCAACGCGGCGTCACTCGCCGCGGCCTCGTCGCTGTCGAAGCTGCGGCCACCCCGGTGCGAGTTCACCACCACCAGCTTGGCGTCGCGCAGCTTCGCCTCCTCTGCCGCCCGCCGGAGCGCCGCGCGCCCTTCGGCCTTCGGCACATAACCCACGACGATGGTCGTCATCGACTTGCCTCACCTCCGGGTGTCCATCACCTGAAACGGTCGACCCGTTCCGAACGATACTGCCCTGAACCCGCTCCGGCATCTGTGGAAATGCACGATCTGTGTCGCGACCGTGACGCATTCGCAGTTGCGCCCGCAATACGGCCGTGGCCGGATCGATGCTCAGCTGCCGGACACCGTCCCCCAACGGTTCACGTCTCCATACCCGCCCTGTCCCGGTCTAACCTTCGTGGCGCACACCTTTGCAGGGTTGCGACCCGGCGCGCCAGCCCCCTTTTTCTCCGCCGGGCAGCGGCCGGTACGCCGTTGCCTTGGGCAAGGGCGTCCTTGGTTCCGCCGGGCTGACCCCGGTTCCGCCTGTGTCCTTCGTTGTCTTGCGCTGACTTACGCGGTTAACCCGCTCAGTCGATCGGCCATTCGTGAACCGGCAGGTTCTCGTGCATGTGGTCGCGGTACCGCCGCAACATGCCCCGCAAAGCGTCCTTGCGACCATGAGAGCCCTTTGTATACAGACGGTGGAACTCGTCCGCCTGCCAGGAGGCTCCGTTGCGATTGGTCAGGCACCGCTGCTCGATGATGCCCAGCAGCCGGTCCCGGACGGCGGAGTCGACACCCCACGAGTCCAGCCCGCGCGATGCCAACGGCAACAGCCGCCGCAGGACCAGCTCGGTCGCCCGCGCCGTACCGACTCCTGGCCAGAACACCTCGGCGTCGATGCCCTGCCGGGCCGCCTCGTGGAAGTTCTCCTCCGCGGCGCTGAACGACATCTGCGACCAGATCGGCCGCTCGTCGTCGGCCAGGGCCCGGACCAGGCCGAAGTAGAAGGCCCCGTTGGCCATCGTGTCCACGACCGTCGGGCCGGCCGGCAGCACCCGGTTCTCCACCCGCAGGTGCGGCTTCTCCCGGACGACGTCGTACACCGGGCGGTTCCAGCGGTAGATCGTCCCGTTGTGCAGCCGAAGCTCCGAAAGAGCTGGCGTGTCGCCGCGATCCAGCACGGCGATCGGATCCTCGTCGGAGGTGACCGGCAGCAGGGCCGGGTAGTAGCGCGAGTTCTCCTCGAACAGGTCGAAGATCGAGGTGATCCAGCGTTCGCCGAACCAGACCCGCGGCCGGACGCCCTGGGTCTTCAGCTCGTGCGTGCGGGTGTCGGCGGCCTGTTCGAACAAGGCGATCCGGGTCTCCCGGTTCAGCTCCTTGCCGAACAGGAAGGGTGAGTTGGCACCGATCGCGAGTTGCACGCCGGAGATCGCCTGGGCCGCGTTCCAGTACCGCGGGAACGCCTCGGGCGTGACCTGCAGATGGAACTGCGTCGACGTACAGGCCGCCTCGGGCACGATGCTGTCGGCGGTGACCTGCAGCCGCTCGATCCCGTCGATGGCGATCTGCACGTCCTCGCCGCGGGCCTGGAAGATCTGGTCGTTCAGCAGCGCGTACCGCGGGTTGGTGCTGAGCGCCTCACGGTGGATGTGCTCGGTCAGCAGGGTCGGCAGGATCCCGACCACGACCATCGACGAGCCGGTCCGCTGCGCCTTCTCCTCGGCCGCGTTCAGGCTGTCGCGGATGGACTCCTCCATCCGGATCAGGCCGGAGCCGTCGATCTTGCCCGGCGGCACGTTGATCTCGATGTTGAACTGGCCCAGCTCGGTCTGGAACGCGTCGTCCTCGATCGCGCTCAGCACCTCGGTGTTCTTGAACGCCGGGTCGCAGTTCTCGTCGACCAGGTTCAGCTCGATCTCGATCCCGGTCATCGGCCGCTCGGCCTCGAACCTCGACTCGCGCAGCATCCGCGCGAACGCGTCCAGGTTGCGATGGACCTGGTTGCGGAACGCGGTCCGATCCGCCCGGGTGAACTCGACCCGGTCGACTTCCTCGCCCATCAGCGCCTCCCCTGTCAGGTTCCCTTGCCTCAGTCTGCCCGAAGCGCGCTTGATCGGGGCCGCTTACGGCGTCGCTGTTCACCGGCTGGAACGCCGGTGCGGCTGCTCAGAGCGGTTCCCCGGCCGGCGAGAGCGGAAACACGATGAAGTGGTCGCGGACGATCCGGTGCGGCGTCTCCCCCGCCGCCGCCATCACCTCGGCCAGCTCGGTCAGCACCGCGGGATCCAGCTCGAGCACGTGCTCGCCGGGGTGGACGTCCGACCCGAGACCGAAGTCGACGCCGGGCTCCCGCGTCATCTCGATGTGGGTGCCGAGCACCAGGTCGACCGGATTGCCCGCGGCAACGAACCCGTGCAGCCGGGCGACGCTGGCCCGGAACGCGGGCCAGTCGAAGACGTACAGCCGGCCCGCGTACAAGGAGTCACCGGTGAGCAGCAGCCGGGTCGAGCGGTCGTAGTACGCGACGTGCGAGGGGTGGTGGCCGGGGATCGCGATGATGTCCAGCACCCGATCGCCGAGGTCGAACTCCACGATCTGCTCCGGCCAGGCGGTGATCCCGAAGTACTCCGCGACCGCTTCGGCCGACTTGCCGACGACGGTGTCGAACTGGTCGTCGCCGCCGACGTGATCGCCGTGTCCGTGCGTGTGGGCGACGACCAGCTCCAGGTCCCGTCCGGCCAGCAGCCCGTCGACGATCCCGCGCAGGTCGATGTGGCCGGTGCCGGTGTCGAGCAGCAGGGCCCGCTCGGAGCCGAGCAGCAGGTAGATGAACGGGCCCTCGAAGTTGGTGTGCAGGGCTTGCCGGATGATCGCCGTCCGGTCGTCGTACCAGTGGATCTGGTGATCGGGCGTGGTCGTCGTGGTGCCGTCGTCCCAGGCGGGGAAGGTGGTCATGGACCGATCGTGCCAGGGCGGTGGGCCGAATTGTCGGTGCCGCCGGGGAGACTGGGCTCCGTGCGTACCGATCCGTCCGTCCTGCACGTCGACCTGGATGCGTTCTTCGCAGCGGTCGAGCAGCGGGACAAGCCCTCCCTGCGCGGCAAAGCCGTCGTCGTGGGTGGCATCGGCCTGCGCGGAGTCGTCTCGACGGCGTCGTACGAGGCCCGCAAGTACGGCGTACGGTCGGCGATGTCGACCGCGGAGGCGCGCTCGCGCTGCCCGCACGCGGCGTACCTGGGACCGCGCTTCGAGGTCTACCGGGAAGTGAGCAAGGCGGTGATGGCCCAGATGCGCGCGTTGTCACCGCTGGTCGAGCCGCTGTCGCTGGACGAGGCGTTCGTCGATCTGGCGGCGGCCGGACTGAGCAACCTGACGGTCGACGACGTCGAGGCGATCGCGAACGATCTCAAGGCGGCGATCAAGGAGGCCAGCGGCGGCCTGACGGCGTCGGTCGGGGCCGGCACGTCCAAGCTGATCGCGAAGATCGCGAGTGATCTCGACAAGCCCGACGGAGTCGTCGTCGTGCCGGCCGGCACCGAGGCGGAGTTCCTCGCACCGATGCAGGTGACGGTGATCCCGGGTGTGGGACCGGCGACCGCGCAGCGGCTCAGCATGGCCGGGGTCCGGACGGTCGGCGATCTGCAGCAGCTCGACCAGGACGAGCTGATCCGGCAGGTCGGCTCGGCGCACGGATCGAGCCTGCACCGGTTGGCGACGGCGTCCGACGACCGGCCGGTGGTGAGCGATCGGGAGACCAAGTCGGTCAGCGTCGAGGACACCTTCGAGACCGACATCATCGACCGGGCGTTGCTGGCGGCGATCGGCGACCGGATGGCGCAACAGGTCTCCCAGCGGCTGCAGAAGGCGCAGCTGTCCGGCCGGACCGTGACGGTGAAGACGCGGATGCACGACTTCACCACGCACACCCGCTCGTCGACGCTGGCCGGGCCGACCGACGATCCGCGGGTGATCGGCCGGATGGCCCGGCGGTTGCTCGAGGACAGCGACATCTCCGGCGGGATCCGGTTGCTCGGTGTCGGGGTGTCCTCGCTCGCGGACTGGATCCAGGACGACCTGTTCACGGAGAGCGAGCACGCGGCGGAGATACCGGTCGAGGTGATCGAGTTGCCCGACCGGCCGCGGGACCGGAGGTCGGCCGGGTACTACCCGGGGCAGGACGTCGTGCACACGGAGCACGGGGAGGGCTGGGTCTGGGGTTCCGGGCGGGGGCTCGTGACGGTCCGGTTCGAGACCGCGCTGACGCCGGCCGGGCCGGTCCGGACCTTCGCGGTGACCGATCCGGAGCTCACCAAACGTGCCCTTTCAGGCGGCGAGGACGACAAACCGGGCGAAACCGGCCAAGATGGGCCGAATGACTGACGTCCGCGGCGGGGTGTACCCGTTCTGCCGAGCCTGCACCGCGTCGTCGACAGCCTGGCGAGCGCCGGATGCGGCGACCCGGCTCAGTGGCATGGGCAGTCGCTTCTACGGCCATCGGGACGTCTGCCCGGACTGTGGTTCGTCGGTGCGGACGCTCTACTCGACCTTCCTGCTGATCCCGGTCGCGTTCCGTGGCCGGTTCCGGATCATCAGGACCGGCGGCCGCAGCTTCGTCGGCCGGCGGTTGCTCGACCGGCCGGCGGCCGTCCCGGCGTACTCCGAGGAGCCGCCGCCGTCGGAGTTCAAGGATCACCCCGAGCTGGTCGACGCGACCTACGAGCAGGCCGAGGCGCACTGGGCCGCTCGTGACTCGGCCGGGGCCTTGCCGTTGTACGAGACCTCGCTGGCGGCCTGCGAGAAGGTGCTGCGGGCCGATGATCCGGCGACGCTCCAGGTCCGGCTCCGGGTTGCGCAGGCACTGCTCGCGACCGGCGACTACGCCTCGGCGATCGGCTGGTTCGAGCTGATCACGCCGCAGCTGAACCGCGTCTTCGGCGCCGACCACAAGCTGACCCGGATCGCCGTCGAGGGCGAGACCGGCGCCCAGCTGATGGTCGGCGGGCCGAGAGCCGAGATGAAGCTGCTCAGCGAACTGGTCGAGCAGGACGAGCAGACGCTCGGCCGGCAGAACCCGAAGGTACTGCGGACCCGCGCGGCGCTCGGCCGGGCGACGATGTTCGCCGACCAGCTCGGCGCCGCGGTCCAGGTGCTGGAGATGACGCTTGCCGACAGCATCGAAGGCCTCGGCAACAGTCACCCCGACACCGAGACCTACCGGTCCTTCCTGCTGGAGGCGTGTGAGGCGGCCGACCTCCGCGGCAAGCGGAAGGATCGCGAGCTGTCAGCCGCCGCGCGGCATCGCAGGACGCTAGCTCCGAAGGCGGACTGACAGGCAGGTCACGCAGCCTTCGAGCTTCTCGAACTCGCTGATGTCGACGACGACCGGGGTGTAGCCGCGCTCGCGGAACAGTTCGGCGGTCTTGGGGGCGGAGGCTGCCATCAGGAGCCGGTCCTCCCCCAGCAGGACGACATGGGCGCCGCCTTCCTCGGGTACGGCGAGGAACTCCGGAAAGGCGGCTGGATTGTCGGTCAGCGGTTCGTAGCCGATCACCGTGCCGTCGGGCAGCGCAGTCACCGCCGACTTCAGGTGGAGGACCTTCTGGACCGGTACTGCGACCACCTCCGCACCGAGCGGCTCCAGGTGCTGACGCAGCTGGTCGATGCCGGCCTGGTTGGTGCGGCCGCCCAGCCCGACGTACACGGTGGATCCCACCTTGAGGATGTCGCCGCCATCGAAGGTGCCGGGGTCGGCGACGTGTGCGATCTCGTAACCCTGCGCGGCCACGGCACGCTCGGCCTCGGCTGCTTCCGGACGGCGCTCGTCGGCGCCGGCCCGGGCGATCACGGCGAGGTTGCCGTAGACAACCATCGTGTCCTCGACGAACACACCGTCCGGGCAGTCGTCGGCCGGCGGCACCTCGACGGTGCTCCAGCCGGCGGCCGTCAGCGCGTCGACGTACTGCTGCCACTGGCGTCGGGCGAGCTCGAAGTCGACGGGGACGCGCTCGAGGTGGGTGAGCAGGCCCTCGGCGAGGCGTGGGCTCGGGCGGCGGACGAGTGCACGAACGGTGACCATCCGAGCAGGCTAACCCGGCCGCGCATGAACGCGGCAGATGCGGGTACCGGGGTCCCACACCAGCTTGGACTTGGAGGATGTGAGCATGCCGAAGATCCTGCAGCAGACCGGCGGCGATGTGGTCGAGATCATCCTCGCCGACCATCGCTGGTTCGAGGAGGCCTTGCGCGAGCTGCGCGACGTAGAGGCTGATCGGGCAGCGGTGCTGGCGGATCTGGCGACCGTGCTGATCGCGCATGCCGAGGCCGAGGAGTCGAAGGTCTATCCGTCGCTGCGCAAGAAGGACGCGATCGACGCCGAAGAGGTCGAGCACTCCGAGCACGAACATGACGAGGGCAACGAAGCGCTGCTCGCGCTGATGGAGGTCGAGGACACGGCGAGCGAGGAGTTCGGCGACAAGACGCACGAGCTCTCCGAGGCGCTGTCGCACCACCTCGACGAGGAGGAGCGGGACGTTCTCAACCCGGCCAGGACGGATGTCGATGCGGACGACCGGGCCAAGCTCGGCGAGGCGTTCGCCGCCGAACGCGCCCGGTTGATCGACAGCGGTTGCGGCTCGATCGAGAACGTCCGCAAGCTGGTCGAGAAGGCCAAGAGCTAGCCCGGCGCCCACCGCCGGCTCGGCGGGGTGCCGCGGTGGAGCCTGCCGGCCTTGAGCACGGGCCAGTCGCCAGAATCGGCGTCAGTGCGACTGGCCCGTGCCCAAGGCGGCGGGATCGTCCCATAGGGTCTGCGGGATGGGGCGTCGCCGGTATCCGTTGCTCGAGCATCCCGGGTATGTGCGCTTCTGGACCGCCGACGCGGTGTCGATGGCAGGGTCGGCCTTCACTGCGCTGGCCGTGCCGATCATCGCGAAGCTCACCCTGCACGTCAGTACGACCGAGCTGGGCATCCTGCGCGCCGCTGCCTGGCTGCCCTACCCACTGCTCGGGCTGCTTGTCGGCGTGTATGTCGACCGGCATCGCCGCCGGCCGCTGCTCATCGGCTCCGACTTCGCCCGGGCTGCCGTACTCGGCATCCTTCCGCTCGCGGCCGCCCTCGACGCGCTGACCTATCCCCTGCTGGTTTGCGTCACGCTGGCCTTCGGGTCGCTCTCGATCGTGTACGACGCGGCGCATCAGTCGTTCCCGCCCGTACTCGTGCCGAAGCCACTGCTGACCGCGGCCTACGCCCGGCTGGAGCAGAGCGCGGCCGTCGCCCAGAGCGCCGGTACGCCGCTGGCCGGCGTGATCATCGGCATCATCGGCGCGCCGCTCGCGATCCTGCTGGACGCGATCTCGTACCTCGTCTCGGCCGTCCTGCTCAGCACCGTCCGGCCCCTCGAGCCAGAGGTTGCCCTAGGCAAGGACCAGCCCCGGCACCTACGCCGGGAGATCCGCGAAGGACTGAACTGGGTCTACCGCAACCCCGCCTTCGGCCCGGTCACCTTGACCTCGCACCTGTGGTTCATCGGCCAGGGCCTGCTCACCACGGTCTACCTGGCCTACGTCCTCGGCTTCGACCACGGTGCTGTAGTACTCGGTATCACTCTGGGCTTCACCGGGATCGGCTCGGTGCTCGGGGCCGGCGCCTCCAGTTGGTACGGACGCCGCTTCGGTGTCGGACCCGGCATCATCGTGTGCCGCTGGCTCAGCCCGCTCGCCTACCTCACCGTCCCGCTGGCCGGCGACTCCCTCGGCGGCATCGCCCTGCTCTGCGCCGGCCAACTGCTGTTCGGCATCTCACTCGGCCTCGATGGCCCGATCGAGATGGCCTACCGCCAGTCCATCACCCCGTCCGGCCTGCTCGGCCGGATGAACGCCACCACCCGCTCCCTCAACCGCGCGATGATCGTCATCGGAGCCCCACTGGGCGGCATCCTCGCCGACCACTACGGCATCCACCTGGCTCTCTGGACAGGAGTCGCCATCATGGTCGTCCAAGCCCTCTGGCTGAACCTCAGCCGCTTCCGTCACGCCCGCCTTCCGGACTGAGCCTCATCGACTGGCGAAGGGCTGGTCCGAGGGGACGATCTCCTTGCCGAGCGGGAGCAGCGAGATCGGGATCAGCTTGAAGTTGGCCAGGCCGAGCGGGATACCGATGATCGTCAGGCAGAGCGCGATGCCGCTGGCCAGGTGGCCCAGCGCCAGCCACCAGCCGGCGACGATGACCCAGATGATGTTGCCGAGGACCGAGCCGGCGCCCGCGCTGCGCTTGTCGACGACGGTCCGGCCGAACGGCCAGAGCGCGTACCCGGCGATCCGGAACGACGCGATGCCGAACGGGATCGTGACGATCAGGATGCAGCAGATCAGCCCGGCGACGACATAGCCGACGGCCAGCCAGAAACCGGCCAGCACCAGCCAGATCAGGTTCAGAATCGTTCTCATGCCCTCCAGCCTGCCACCCGCCGGGTGTGCTCGAGGGTCAATCGGGCCACCAGTCCGGGATCATTCCGGGGCATCCAGTGGCCACCCCTGACCACCTGCACGCTGAGGTTCGGGGCCCAGCGCGCCACGTCGGTCTGCAGCGGCGTCGTCACGAAGGCATCCCCGTCCGGCGACACAGCCAGCACCGGTACGCCGGTACGCCGCTCCCGCGGCCGCGCCAGCCGCTGGAGCACGTTCGCCCGATACAGGTTCAGCCCGTTGACGTAGTCCCCCAGTGAGCGCTCTCCCTCGGCAGAAGCCGTCCCGCCGGCGCTGCGCTCGAGCCGGCCGAACACGCGATGCGCCCACCCCTTCCGCCAGCCACGCTCCGGCAGCCACGGAAGCTGGAAGTAGAAGACGTACCAGGAGTGCATGAGCTGCTTCAGCCCCTCCCACGACCGCCAGCGGCTCCGCAGGAAGTAGCCCACGTGATCCAGCGACGGCCCGGAGATCGACACGAACGAGTCGATCCGTCCCAGCAACCGCTCACTTGTGACGAAGTGCCACGACTGGATCGATCCCCAGTCATGTGCGAGCAACTGCACCGGCTGCTCCGGCGAGACCGTATCCAGCACCGCCGTGAAATCCTCTTCGAGCCGCTCCAACCGGTACGCCGCCCGCTGCCGCGGTTGGTCCGACTCCCCCGCCCCGCGCACGTCGTAGGTGATCACCCGGAAGTGCTCGGCCAGCCTGAGCGCGACCGGCTCCCAGAGCGTCGCGTTGTCCGGGTAGCCGTGGACCGCGATCAGCACCGGAGCCGTCGGTTCGCCGTACTCGTAGACGGCGATCCGGGTGCCGTCGGCGCTCGTCACGTACCGCATGGGCTCAGTAGTCCTCGACGCCGAGGACCTCGAACTTGATGCCTGCAGCAACCAATCGCCGACGGAGCGCCGGGCCCATCGCCGAAGCCGTCGTCACCTGACCGGACGTCTCGGGGAGTGAGTCGAGGGCCAGCGAGAGCGCGCATTCACCCAGCATCTTGGCCGTCTCGCCGTAGCCGGGGTCGCCACCGGAGACCTCGGTGACGACGCGCTTGCCGCCGCCTTCGCCGATGAAGCGAGCCTTGAACCAGGACTTCGCGCGGCGTTCCTCGCTCGGCCCCTCGCCGGTCTTGATCCGGCTCAGGATCGCCTTGCGAGCGGGCGGGATCTGCGCGGCGACGGCGAGCAGGCCGATACCGGCGATGCCACCGGCGACCATCGGCAACTGCTTCACGGCCGCGAAGTGGGAGTAGCGGAAGTCGGGTCCGTACTCGTCGAGCAGCACGGCCGAGTTCGCCACGATCTGCGGGTCGACGGTCGGCAGCGGGACGGCCCAGAACCCTTGGCTGCGGTGGATCCTGCCGGTCACGACCTTGACCGACCGGCCCGTGGGACGCGGCTGGGTCCGACGCCGGGCGCGGTGCGCGTCGAGGTTCTGCTTGCCGCGGGAGAAGGCGGTGATCGCGGTGTGCAGGGTGCCACCCGACGGCTTGCCGCCGGCCCGGATCAGGCCGTCGACCTTGATCGGGACGTTCTTCGGCAACTGCTCGACGGTGTACTGGACGCCCAGGTCGTACGGGATCGAGTCGAAGCCGCAGCAGTGGACGATCCGTGCGCCGGTCTCGACCGCCTTCGCGTTGTAGGCGACATACATCCGGTCGACGAACTCGGATTCGCCGGTGAGGTCCAGGTAGTCGGTGCCCGCCTCGGCACAGGCGGCCACCAGCGGTTCGCCGTACCGGACGTAGGGGCCGACCGTGGTGACGACGATCCGGGCGGCCTCCGCGACAGCCTTCAATGAGGCAGCGTCCTCGACGTCGGCGATGAGCAGGTCGACGTCGGCGCCGAGCTTGGACCGGACAGCCTCCAGCTTCGCGCGATTGCGGCCGGCCAGCGCCCATTTCAACTCGGCCGGGGCGTTCTTGGCCAGGTACTGGGCGGTGAGCTCGCCAGTGAAGCCGGTCGCGCCGAAGACGACTACGTCGTACGGGCGGGTCATCGGTTGGCGGCCTTCTCGGAGTCGGCCTTGCCGCCGGCGCCCGAAGCGCGGGAGGAGGCTGCGGCGCCACGGGCCTCGATGTCGGCCAGTGCCGCGCGATCGGCCTTCGGGACACTGAAGCGGGCGCCGGCCTCGATCACATGCGGCGTCAGCCAGCGGAACACCTTGAGCGCGCCGATCCAACCGGGGACATGGACAGTGCGGGAGCGCTTCCTGATGCCCTGGGTGAACTTGTCGACCGCGAACTCCAGCGGGTACGTCTTGCCGACCAGTGGGATGCCGGTGCGCACCTTGCCGAACACGGGGTGCTCATCGACACCGCGAACCATGTCCGTGTCGACGAAGGTCATGTGCGCCACGCCCACGGCGACGCCCAGGTGCTTCAGTTCGGGGCGGAGGCTGTCGCCCATCGCCTCGACCCCCGCCTTGGCGACGTTGTACGACGCGAGACCGGGGATGCGGACGACGGCGGCGAGGGACGAGACGAGCAGCAGGTAGCCCTTGCTCTCCAGGAGGTGCGGCAGCGTCAGCTGTACGGTCCGCCAGACTCCGTACAGGTCGACGTCGAGAACGCGCTCCCAGACGGCCGGGTCCATGCTCCTGGTGAAGCCCGGCGCCGCGATGCCAGCGTTGGCCACGACCACGTCGATCCGGCCGTAGCGCTCGGCGATCGCCTCCACCGCGGTCCGCAGAGAGTCGGTGTCGGTGACGTCGGCCTCCCACCAGCCGGCGTCGGGGCCGCAGTCCTCGGCGACCTTCTTCAGCTCGTCAGGCTCCAGGCCGACCAGCGCGAGCGTGTCGCCCTCGCCCGCCAGCCGGCGCGCGACGGCCGCTCCGATCCCGCGGGACGCGCCGGTGATGAGTACGACCTTGCCAGCCATCGTGACCTCCGACTGTTGAGTGGATACTCAACAGTAAGTGCTTATTGACCTATTACTCAATACACTGGCGCCTGTGAGCCACACCTCGTCCGCCCGGCTGCAGCCCGCCGAGCGCCGCACCCAGATCCTCGACGCAGCGCGCCGGGTCCTCGAGGCCGACCCGCACCGCGAACTGAGCGTCGAGCTCGTCGCGGCCGAGGCGGGCGTCTCCCCCGCGCTGCTGTTCCACTACTTCGGCTCGAAGAAGAAGTTCCAGTACGCCGTGATCGAGGCGGCCGCCGCCGAGGTGATGCTCCGGACGGCTCCCGACCTCTCCCTGCCGCCCGCCGAGCAACTCCGCAGCGGCATCCGGGCCTTCGTCCGGGCCGTCCTCGAGGCGCCCCAGCTCTACCGCGCGACCCTTCTCATGTCAGCGGCCGGCGACCCCGCCGTACGGGCCCTGCACTCCGAGCTCCGCCAGGTCTTCAGCCAATGGGTGATCAACGCGGTCGCCGAGCGCGGGATCGAGATCACCCCGTCGGTCGAACTCGCCTGCCACGGCTGGCAGGGCTACGTCGAGTCGACCCTGTTGAGGTGGATCGACAACCCGACGGTCTCACCCGGCGAACTGGAGAGTCTTTGCGATCGCTCCCTCGACGCGATCCTGGGTACGACCAGCGAGTAAGGGCCGTCGATTCGAGGTCGGCGCGCCACGACGAGTGGGCCACCACCAACTCGGGGCTTGGGGAGGATTCTCCAGCAGCCGGGGAGGAAAATACCCCCGCTCAGGGGCAAAATCCGCCCCAACCCACCGCGACCAGCCCACAACCACGGGATCCCGTCGTTGGCGGCGGCTGCGGCTACTGCGACACGCCGGGCTTCAGGCCGGTCAGTGCCTGCAGGAGCAGGCCGGCCAGCTGCCCGGCGCCTTCGTTGCCGATGGCATCGAGCAGGCGGCGGTCGGCGGCTCGCAGTACGGCGCGGCCCTTCTCGAGGAGCACTTGACCAGCCTCGGTGACCTGGAGGTCGGCAGTTCGGCCGCGACCGGGCTCGGTGAGGAGCTCGACGGCGCCGAGGTCCTGCAACCGGCGCAGTGTGGCCTGCATGCTCTGGGTGGTGATGCCGTCGCGACGGGCCAGCTCGCTGTAGGAGAGGCCGGGCTGGTGGGCGAGATGGCCGAGGGCCGAGAAGTACCGCATCGAGAGTCCCTGCTCGCGGAGTTCGGCCTCTGCCTGCTCGCGGAGCTGACGCCCGAGCATCATCAGCAGCCACGCCGGACTCGTGGCGGCACCGGCCGGTGGCCCCTCTGACGCGTCTGTCACCCGGCCATCATCGCAGGACCGGTTTCAGCCGGACTGACGGTTGAGTTACAGTCTGACTGAAACTCACGTCCTCAGGGAGAGCGATGAACAAGTTCCTGCTCAGCGTGCACGTGCTCGCCGCCATCCTCTTCATCGGCCCGGTGACGGTCGCCGCCAGCATGTTCCCGCCGATCGCCCGCCGTGAGCTGGCAGCCGACCAGCCGCAGACAGCGGTACTGCGGACTCTGCACCGGATCAGCACCGTCTATGCGATCGGAGGGATCGCCGTGCCGGTCTTCGGGATCGCCGTCGGCGCCGGGCTCGGCGTACTCGGTGAGGTCTGGCTGGTCATCTCGATGGCGTTGACCGCCGTCGCGGCCGGGGTTCTCGTGGTCGCGGTGCTGCCGGTTCAGGCCGAGGTGATCGCCGCGGCGGATCAGGATGGCGCTACCCGGACCGCTGTACTGCCGCGGGCTCGCAGGCTGTCGATGACGACGGGGATGTTCGGACTGCTGTGGGCGACCGTCACCGTGCTGATGATCGTCCGGCCCGGCTCGACGACCGGGGTGTGACGAGCAGCTAAGGTGCCGGGGTGCTGAAGGTTGCGACGGTGAACGTGAACGGGATCAGGGCGGCGTACCGGCGAGGGATGGCGGGGTGGCTCGAGGAGACCGATCCGGATCTGTTGCTGCTGCAGGAAGTCCGGGCGACGGATGAGGTACTGCGGGATCACCTCGGCGCCGACTGGCAGATCGCGCATGCGGAGCCGGCGCTGGAAGGGCACAAGGGCCGGGCCGGAGTGGCCGTCGCGAGCCGGCGGCCGATCAAGCAGGAGAACGCCGAGATCGGGCCGGAGCGGTTCAGCGGGAGCGGGCGCTGGGTCGAGGCGGACGTCGTGCTCGACGACGGGTCGACGCTGACGGCGATCAGCACCTATGTGTTCACGGGCGAGTTCGAGACACCGCCGCGGCAAGCGGAGAAGTACGCCTTCCTCGATGCCTTCACCGAGCGGTTGTCGGTACTCCGCGCCGACGGGCGGCACGTGCTCGTCTGCGGCGACCTCAACATCGCGCACCGTGAGGTCGACCTGAAGGCGTGGAAGGCGAACCGCAAGAAGAGCGGCTTCCTGCCCGAGGAGCGCGCCTGGCTGGATCGTTTGTTCGAGGCCGGCTGGGTCGACCTCGGCCGGCGGTTCGGCGGCGAGGGACCCGGGCCGTACTCCTGGTGGTCGTGGCGTGGAAAAGCCTTCGACAACGACGCCGGCTGGCGGATCGACTACCAGATCGCCTCCCCCGAGCTGGCCGGCAGTGCCACCTCTTGTGTGACCCATCGGGCACCGACGTACGCCGAACGCTGGAGCGACCACGCACCGGTCGTCGCCTGCTACCAGATCTGAGTTAGTCTCCGGACATGTCCGAGTTGAAGCCGCCAGTAGCCGCCCGTAAGCCGATCGAACGCACCCACCACGGAGACGTTTTCGTCGACGACTACGAGTGGTTGCGGGACAAGACGAACGACGAGGTGCTGGACTACCTGCGGGCCGAGAACAGCTACACCGAGGCCCGCACCGAGCACCTGGAATCGTTGCGTGAGGCAATCTTCTCGGAGATCTCGGACCGCACCCTGCAGACCGACCTGAGCGTCCCGGCCCGCAACGGCGGCTTCTGGTACTACGCCCGCACGATCGAGGGCAAGCAGTACGCGCTGAGCTGCCGGGTCAAGGCGACCGGCGACGAGCCGCCCGCGACCGACGGCGAGATCGCCGGCGAAGAGGTGCTGCTGGACGGCAACGAGCTGGCCGGCGACTCGGAGTTCTTCTCGCTCGGCACGGTCGACGTCTCCCCCGACGGCCGGCTGCTCGCGTACTCGGTCGACCTGACCGGCGACGAGCGCTTCACGATGCGGATCAAGGACCTCGACAGCGGCCAACTGCTGCCCGACGAGCTGCCCGGCGTGCACTACGGCTCCGCGTGGTCGACCGACGGCTCGACGATCTTCTACACGAAGGTCGACGACGCGTGGCGCCCGCACCAGGTCTGGCGGCACACCCTCGGCGCGTCCGACGACGTGCTGGTGATGGAGGAGCCGGACGAGCGGTTCTGGGTCGGCGTCGACCTCACCCGCAACGAGCAGGCCATCATGATCTCCCTCGGCAGCAAGCTGACCAGCGAGGCCTGGCTGCTCGACGCGTCCGACCCGACCGGTACGCCGGTTGTCGTGGCACCGCGGCGGGAAGGCGTCGAGTACGACGTCGAGCACGCCGGCGACCAGCTGCTGATCGTGCACAACGCCGACGCCTCCAACTTCTCGCTGGCCACGGCTCCGCTCGACTCCCCCGGCGACTGGACGACGCTGATCGAGGGCGACGAGTCGAGCCGGCTGCTCGGTGTCGACGCGTTCGCCGATCACGTCATCCTGTACCGCCGTCGCGACGCGCTCACCGAGCTGGCGATCATGCGGCGCGAGGGCGGCTCGTTCGGCGCTCCGGAGGCACTGACCTTCGACGAGCCGATCTACACGGTGTCGCCGGGCCGCAATGACGAGTGGCAGGACACGCGGTACCGGTTCGGCTACACGTCGCTGGTGACGCCTGGGTCGACGTTCGACGTGGACGTGGCGACGGGTGAGCGGCGACTGCTCAAGCAGCAGCCGGTGCTCGGCGGGGTCGACCTCAGCGCCTATACGCAGTACCGGGAATGGGCGACCGCCCCGGATGGCACTCGGGTGCCGATCTCGCTGGTGGCGCGCAAGGACGTGGGCAAGGACGGGAACGCGCCGATCGTGCTCTACGGCTACGGGTCGTACGAGAGCTCGATGGACCCGTGGTTCTCGATCCCGCGGCTGTCGCTGCTGGACCGGGGCGTGGTGTTCGCGATCGCGCACGTGCGCGGTGGTGGCGAGCTCGGGCGGCACTGGTACGACGACGGCAAGATGCTCACCAAGCGCAACACGTTCACCGACTTCATCGCGGCGGCCGAGCACCTCGTCAAGGACGGCTGGACCAAGCCTGAGCGGATCGTCGCGCAGGGCGGGTCGGCCGGCGGGCTGCTGATGGGCGCGATCGCCAACCTGGCGCCGCAGGCCTTCGGCGGCATCGTGGCCGAGGTGCCGTTCGTGGACGCGCTGACCACGATCCTCGACCCGTCGCTGCCGCTGACCGTGATCGAGTGGGAGGAGTGGGGCAACCCGCTCGAGGACCCCGAGGTCTACAAGTACATGAAGTCGTACGCGCCGTACGAGAACGTGACGGCCCAGCAGTACCCGCGGATCCTCGCGATCACCAGCCTGAACGACACCCGCGTCTTCTTCGTCGAGCCGGCCAAGTGGGTGGCCAAGCTGCGCGCGACCGCGAGCGGCAACGTCGACGTGCTGCTGAAGACGGAGATGGACGCCGGCCACGGCGGCCGCAGCGGCCGGTACGACGCCTGGCGCGAGGTCGCCTTCACCCTCGCCTGGGAGCTGGACACCCTCGGCCTGGCCTGAGCTCCGGGAAGGCCGCCGGCCTCTCCAGCGTTCTAATCCGTGAGAGCGACTGATGCGTGTGTCCTGTGACACATTCATCGGCCCCGAATGATTGATTCAGCAGGCATTCGGGGCCGTTCGAGGAGAAACCTGAGAATTGTTTCAGGTGCCTTTTCGGGCCGGAAACCCCACGAATCAAGCCGATTGTGCGCACACCGCGTGTGCGGTGCGCAGAACCTGGGCACTGAGCGTGCAGCAGGGGGCGGTTTCGGTGCGGTGAGGGTGCCGGGAAATCTCAGGGAACGTTCAGGCTGTTTACACACTCATCGTGGAATCTTGAACCTCACTCGAGCGTTGCTCTCCATGTAACGACGAAGGGAGTTTCGGTGGCTCGCATGGCTCGTGTCCGGTCCACGGACGACGGTATCGACGGTAAGGACAGCGTCGGTCTCTACCTGGAAGAGATCGCTCGCACTCCTTTGCTGACCGCGGAAGAAGAAGTCGAGCTCGCTGAAACGGTTGAGGCAGGTCTCCTCGCGGAGCAACTGCTGGCCGAGGGGCGGGTTGGACGCAAGAAGGGCGGAGCGCCCAAATATGCGACGGAGGAAGAGCTCGAGTGGCTGGCCGAAGAGGGCCAGCGCGCACAGCAGCGGTTCGTGACCGCGAACCTCCGCTTGGTGGTCTCGATCGCCCGCCGCTACGGACGGTCCCAGATGCCGCTCCTGGACCTGGTCCAGGAAGGCAACACGGGCCTGATCCGCGCGGTGGAGAAGTTCGACTACCGCAAGGGATTCAAGTTCTCGACGTACGCGACCTGGTGGGTGCGGCAGGCCATCACCCGCGGTATCGCGCAGCAGGCCCGAGTGGTCCGGCTGCCGGTGCACGTGGTGGAGCAGCTGAACCAGATCGGGTCGGCCCGGCGGACGCTGGAGCGCAAGCTCGGGCGTGAGCCGGAGATCGCCGAGATCGCCGAAGAGCTGGACCTGGACCCGGAGCGGGTGACCGACCTGATCCGGATCGGCCGGGACCACATCAGCCTGGACAACCCGATCGACGACGAGGGCGAGACCTCGCTGGGCGACCTGATCGCGGCCGAGACCGCGCCGGGGCCGGACCAGCTGGTCGCGGACGCCTCGGACCGGTCCGGACTGTTCAGCCTGGTCGACCAGCTCGACCCACGGTCGGCGGACGTGATCCGTCGCCGCTACGGACTGCACGACGGCCGCCAGGCCAAGCTCGCCGACATCGGCGCGGTGCACGGCATCTCCGCCGAGCGCGTCCGCCAGATCGAGCGCGAGGCCCTCGGGCGCCTGCGCCTGCTGGCAGACCCGACACTGGCCGCCTGACCCGCGCCACCAACTCCCCCCAGAACCCCCGAGCCCACCACCGCGGCCCGGGGGTTCTTCACGTCTCCCCCGAGTCCCCGGCGGCTGCACCGGCTGACGGCGCCCGCAGTTGCGGCTGTGGGGCGTCCGCCGGCATGGTCGGCTCGGCCGGCGCCTATGGCCTTCCGGCTAGCGGGCGTTCCAGGTGTCGACGAGTGGGATGAGGTCGGCGAGGTTCTGGATGGTGGCGTCGGGGACGCCTTCGGTGTGGCCGATCTGCTCTGTGGGGATCGCGCTGTGCGGGATGTGGGCGGCGCGCATGCCGACGTTCTGCGCGCCCCAGACGTCGTCGAACAGCCGGTCACCGACGTACAGGGCGCTGGCCGGCGCGTCCACCTTCACGGCGCGCAGGGCGGCGTGGAAGGCCTCCGGGTGCGGCTTCGAGTACGGGATCTCGCTGGTGTAGACGGCGCCGTCGAGCAGTTCGAGCACGCCGTCGCGGGCGAAGATGTCCTCGTGGCGTTGCCGCGACCAGATCGTGTTGGACAGCACGCCGATCCGGAGGCCGCGGTCGCGGAGCGCGCGCAGGGTGTCGAGGGCGTCCGGCGCCAGCTCGGTGTGCGGTTGCCAGCGCCGTTCGTACTCCGCCAGGGCCGACGGCGTCATCGCCACGTCGGCCAGCAGGCAGACCTCCTCGAGCGTGCTGCTGAGGTGCTCGTCGCGGGATCGGCGCCAGATCGAGTTCTCCGCGTCGAGCAGGCGGGTGGCCAGCTCGTCGGCGCGGGGCTCGTCGATCAGGGTGGCGACTGAGCGCCATAGGTCGTACAGGTCGATGTCGTGCCAGGTGGCGAGGGTGCCGCCCCAGTCGAACAGGACGGCTTCGAGCGGTTCAGGGTGTGGGTTCGTCACGGCGGACACCTTGCCAGAGGGGGCCGACAGAACGCGCCCGGTTTATCGGCTGACCTGGGCGATGTTGTTGCGCTTGGCGAGCCAGAGGACGCCGGCGGCGTACAGGGCGATGCAGGGGAGATCGAGGACGAAGACCGACCAGTGCGCGCCGCCCTGGTCGGACCAGTCGGACAGCTGGCCGAGTGCCGCGGGGATCATGAACGCGATGATGTTGTTGATCGAGTGCAGCGCGATGCCGGTCTCGAGTCCGCCGGTTCTGATCGTCAGCCAGCCGACGGTCATCGCGAACAGGAAGATGTCGGCCATCGCCCAGCCGGTGTACCCATGCCCGAAGACGAACGCGACGCTGCTCACGACGAGCGCCGGCCACGGGGAACGGAAGAGTCGCTTGAGCTGCCGGACGAACGGCCTGCCGTCGGTGTTGTCCGGGCCGTAGGCGCCGACCGCCTGGACCAGCCAGCCGCGGAACACGAACTCCTCGGCGGCCGACTGGAACGGTACGAGGACCAGGATCACCAGCGCCGGTACTACGAAGTGGGCCCAGCCGACCCAGGAGCCGTCGTCGCCGGTGTCCGTGCCGGCGTCGGCGTTCGGGAAGAGGGCGTCGAAGGCGTTGCCGAGGGCGATGTTGAGGACCAGGTAGGCAAGGCCGGGCAGGCAGCACAACGCGAGCCAGCGCCAGCGGATCTTCTGCAGGACGGACGCGACGCTGAAGGCTGGGCGGCGCTGGATCCAGCGGACGGTGAGCAGGACCAGTGGGGTGAGGACGCCGAGCAGGACCAGGTTGGAGGCGATGTCCTCGGTGGGGTTGTTGAAGAAGACGCCTGAGTCGTCGTCGGTCACGTCGTTGGGCGAGATGATGTCCCAGACGACGATGATGAAGATGGTCGTGAACATCGCCAGCAGCCCGAGCACGATCGACCCGACAACCGGCCGCCACCATCGGTGCGCCGGAGTCCGCGCCATCCGGTGAAACGGCGTCCCCACCGGAGCCGGCACCACCCGAGGCTCCTTGACCCCGAACTGCGGGTGCCCGTACGGCTGCGGCGGATACGGCTGATACCCCTGCTGCCCGTACGGCGGGTACCCCGGCTGCCCGTACGGCTGCGGCTGCCCAGGCGGCGGATAGCCAGGTCCCGGCCCGTATGGCCCCACCCCCGGTGCGCCGTAAGGCGGAGCCCCCGGATAAGGCTGACTCCCCGGGGCCGGCCCATACTGCGCCGGCCCCGGATACCCACCCGCCGCCCCCGGATACTGCGCCGCCCCCGGGTACTGCTGTGCGCCCGGGTATTGGGCCTGCTGGGCCTGCGGCGGCGCGCCATACGGCGGCGGCTGCTGCGGCGACCACCCAACCGGCGGCTGCCACCCACCCGGCTGCACCGGCGGCTGCCCCGGCGCCTGCCACCCCGCGGAGTCCTGCGGCCGCTCCCCCGGCATCTGCCAACCACCAGTCGGCTGCTGCTGGCCACCATTCTCTGCCGACCGCTGCCTCGGCGGCTGCCAGCCACCAGCCGGCGGCTCTTGCGGACCAGCCTGGTCAGCTGTCGCCTCGGGATCTGGGAGCTCCCGCGGGTCTGCCGCGGCTGCGGGCTCGGGAGTGGTGGGCGAGGGCGTGTCCGCGGGGGGCGGGTCCTGGTGGGGATCCATGGGGAGACTCTATGAGATTGGGGCAATGGCGGGTGGGGGCTGGCATGCTTCGGGGCATGGGTGTTGTGGGGGTGCGGGTTCGGGTGGGGTATGCGTTGGGGTCGGTGGCCACCGGGTCCTTCGGGAGGGTACCGGGGTTGCTGCTGTTGCCTTATCTGACGGACACGTTGGGGATCGCGGCGGTGGTCGCGGGGGCGATCGTGTTGTTGCCCAAGGCGCTTGATGTGGTGCTCAATCCGGTGGCGGGGCGGATCTCCGATCGGCATCAGTCGCCGCGCGGGCCCCGTCGGCCGTTTCTGCTCAGGGGCGGCCTGTCGCTGGCGGCCTGTTTCGCGTTGCTGTTCGCGGTACCGGATCTGGGTTCGAAGGTGTTCGACGCCGCCTGGGTGCTGCTCGCGTTCGTCGGCTGCGCGACGGCGTACGCGTTCTTCCAGGTGCCGTACATCGCGATGCCCGCCGAGATCACCGACGACTACACCGAGCGCACCCGGATGATGAGCTGGCGCGTCGCCGTGCTGACCATCGCCATCCTGATCAGCGGTGGCAGCGCCCCCGCCATCCGCGACGCGATCGGCGGCCGCGACGGCTACCGCGCGATGGGCCTCACCGTCGCGCTCCTCCTCGCCATCGGCACCTTCGGCGCGTACTACGGAACGCGCAGCGCCCCAACAGGCGCCGTCCGCGAGACCACCGGCACCCTGCGCGAGCAACTCCGCGTCGTCGCGCAAGCAGCCAACTTCCGCTGGCTGCTCATCACTCTCGTCCTGCAGGCGCTCGCGATCGGCTCGATGCTCGCCGGCATCGACTACCTGGCCCGGTACGTCCTGCGAAACCCCGGCGCCGCCACCATCGCCTTCGTCTGCGTCGTCGGCCCGGCGCTGCTCGTCAGCCCGCTCTGGCTTGCCATCGGCAACAAATTCGGCAAGAAGACCGGCTTCCTCCTCGCGTCGGCCGTCCTCGGCCTGGGCGCCATCGCAGTCATCCCCGCCCAGCACGTCCCCACCTGGTGCGTCTACCTCGCCACCGCGATCGTCGGAGTCGGCTTCACCGGCGTACAGGTGTTCCCGCTCGCCATGCTCCCCGACGTGGCCGCAGTCGACGCGGCGCGAAGCGGCGTCCGTCGAGCCGGCGTCTTCACCGGCATCTGGACAGCGGGCGAGACACTCGGCCTCGCCCTCGGTCCAGGTCTGTACGCCTTGGTGCTGGCCGCCGGCGGCTACGTCTCCTCGACCAACCGCGACGCGATCCAGCCCGGGTCGGCCCTGACGGCGATCGTGATCGGAATGTCGGTGGTCCCTGCTTTGCTCATCGCCGTCAGCTTCTTTGCCCTGAAGCGCTATCGGCTGACCGCAGAAGAAGTCCTGGAGGCCCGATGACCGACGTACTCGCCCGCCTGCGCGCCTTGCAGCAAGGCGACCTGCCGACGCACGGCGGCAGCACGCTCGCATACGTCTATGACTCCGGTCTGGCCGAGGCCGACGAGCTCGGCCGCCAAGCGCTCGCCCTGTACGGCGCGACGAACGGCCTCGACCCGACCGTCTTCCCCAGCCTCCGCACACTGGAGAACGACCTCGTCGCCTGGGCCGCTCGACTGCTGCAAGGCGGTGAAGCAGTCGGGACCGTCACATCAGGTGGCACCGAGTCGATCCTGCTCGCCGTCCAGACCGCACGCGATGCGGCACCTGGGATCGCGCAACCGAGCATGGTGTTGCCGTCGACCGCGCATGCCGCGTTCCACAAGGCGGCTCACTACTTCGGGGTCCGCGCGGTGGTGGTCGAGGTCGATGAGGCGACGTACAAGGCGGACCCGGACGCGATGGCCGCGGCTTGCGACGACACGACGGTGCTCGTGGTGGCGAGTGCGCCGTCTTATGCGCATGGGGTCGTCGATCCGATTCCTGAGCTGGCCGCGGTGGCCAGTGCGCGGGGAATTCGGTTCCATGTGGATGCGTGTATCGGTGGTTGGGTGTTGCCGTATCTGCGGGCCGGTGGGGTCGAGGTCGCGCCGTTCGACTTCGTAGTACCGGGGGTGACGAGCATTTCGGTTGATCTGCACAAGTACGCGTACACGCCGAAGGGTGCGTCGATCCTGCTGCACCGGACGGCCGGGCTGCGGCGGCCGCAGTATTTCGCGCACGCGGACTGGCCGGGCTACACGATGCTCAACTCGACGATGCAGTCGACCAAGTCCGGCGCTCCCCTGGCCGCCGCGTGGGCCGTCGTCCAGCACATCGGCGACGAGGGGTACCAACGACTGGCCCGTACTTCGTATGACGCGACGCTCCGACTGGCCGACGCGGCCGAGGCGATCGACGGGCTGAGTGTGCTCGCTCGCCCGGAGACGACGCTGGTCGCGCTGAGGAGCGATGAACGGGCTGATGTGTTCACGATCGCTGACGAGATGGTCGCGCGCGGGTGGTTCGTGCAGCCGCAGCTCAGCTTCCGCGGGCAACCGGCGTCGCTGCATCTCTCGATGAGTGCCGCGACCGCGCCGAGGCTCGATGAGCTGATCGCCGCGCTGCAAGCGGCCGTCGCGCAGGCGCAGGCAGCCGGTCCCGTGCAGGTCGCGCCCGAGCTGGCCGAGGCAGCCAAAGCGATCGACCCCGCGCTGCTGGATGACGCGGCCTTCGACGGGTTGCTCGAGATCGCCGGGCTGGGATCGGGCGAGACGCTCCCTGACCGGATGGCGCCGGTGAACGCGCTCCTCGACGTCGCTCCCCCACGCCTGCGCGAGGCGCTCCTGATCGCCTTTCTCGACCGCCTGATGCGCCCCAGCTGACCACGCTCGGCGAGTGCCTGACCTGCCCGCCTGACGCGCCCTGGCTGACCACGCTCGGCGGGTGCCTGACCCGCCTGCCCGGCCGACGGATGTGACCCACCTGAGCGCCGACCGGAGTGCTTGTTGCATGCTGGCTGCCGTCCGATGACTTTGTTTGGAGGATGTGCTCGATGGTGACCGATCCGACGCCTGGTCCGACCGCGTCGACCCGTGCTCTGCCGCAGTCCGTGCTGACGCCGCTCACCGGGTCGGCGATCTTCCTCGTGGTCCGGATCGATCCGGGCGGCGAGGAGCAGGCGCGTGATCTGCTGGAGCGCGTCACCGGACTCACCCGCGCGGTCGGCTTCCGCGTGCCGGCCGGCAGCCTGTCCTGCGTCACCAGCATCGGCTCGGACGCCTTCGACCGTCTTTTCAGCGGTCCGCGCCCCGCCGAGCTGCATCCGTTCATCGCGCTCGAGGGTGCCAGGCACAAGGCCGTGTCGACGCCCGGCGACCTGCTCTTCCACATCCGCGCCGCCCAGCTGGACATGTGTTTCGAGCTGGCCCAGCAGATCATGAAGGAGCTCGACGGCGCGGCGACGGTCGTCGACGAGGTACACGGCTTCAAGTACTTCGAGATGCGCGACCTGCTCGGCTTCGTCGACGGCACCGAGAACCCGACCGGCACCGAGGCCGACGAGGCGGTCCTGATCGGCGACGAGGACCCGGACTTCGCCGGCGGCAGCTACGTGATCGTCCAGAAGTACCTGCACGACATGAAGGCGTGGAACGCGCTGACCGTCGAGCAGCAGGAGCTGGTGATCGGCCGGACCAAGCTCGAGGACATCGAGCTGCACGACGACAAGAAGCCGACGAACTCGCACATCGCGCTGAACGTGATCGAGGACGAGGACGGCAACGAGCAGCAGATCCTGCGCGACAACATGCCGTTCGGCACGATCGGCACCCAGGAGTTCGGCACCTACTTCATCGGCTACGCCAAGGACCCCGGCGTCACCGAGCTGATGCTGCGCCGGATGTTCCTCGGCGAGCCCGAGGGCAACTACGACCGCATCCTCGACTTCTCCACCGCCGTCACCGGCACCCTCTTCTTCACCCCGACCGCCGGCTTCCTCGACGATCTCCCGCCGGCGCCCTGACAGCTATTCGCCGAAGGGCGGGATGTCGTAGCCGGCCGGAGCCGCCCAACTGAACAGGATCGGGTCCTTGAAGGTCGTCGGCACCTTGCCGCGGTTCTGGATCACCGTCGATGCGCCGGTCGCATGCCCAACGGCGTACAGATATCCGGCGCCGCTGTCCTTGTCGATGGCGAGCAGCAGTACGCCGTACTGGCCGCATCGCTGTGCCTGGAAGGACTCGAAGCCCTGCCAGGTCGAGGCTCGGAGGTTCTTCACCACCGGCTTCATCGGCAGCGTGGTCGGGATGTGGATCGTGTACAGCCCGCCGCTTCGGGTGTTGGCCAGGAAGGTGTCGTACGTCGGCGTCTGGCTGATCAGCGTGATCGCCTTGACCGACGCGAAGCCAGGCGCGAAGCCCGCGCTGTGCCACTTGCCGTAGACATCGATCGTCCACCGGTAGAGGTTGCCGTCACCCCGCAACCCGTACTCCGTAGTCCTGGCGTGCCCGCGGTTGTCGTCGAACCGGGAGGTCTCGACGGCGGTGAAGGCACCCCAACCGCCACCGACCTTGGTGGTCTTGAAGCTACCCGGCTCGACGTCGTAGGTCCCGTCGAGGACGAACCAGCGCACCGAGTACATAGCGTCGCCCAGCACCATCCACCCGTACCGCGACGAGCCGTTCTCGTAGTCGGCGTCATAGGCCACCGAGCTGGTGAGCCGTACCTGCCCCGGGCCGAACAGCTCAGGCGTCTCGGTCCGGTCGAGCGTGGTCGTGGGCGGCGTCGTCGCGGTGAGATCCCGCACTTTGACCGAGCCATCAGCCGTCAACGCACCAGACAGAACACTGCAGGCCTGCGTGGTCACCTTGGGCCCGGTGGCGCTCGGCGAGGTCGTCGCGGCGTGCGCGACGCCGACGCCCGGAACCGTGAGAAGCACGGCTGCCAGCAGGAAACCTGTCTTCATTGCTGATCACTCCCCATTGAACTGATCGAGGTCGGAGACGTAGCCCCAGCGGAAATACGTGGACGGATTGAAGGTGCCCGGCAGCTTGCCGCGGTTCTGGATCGGGGTGGCCGTGCCATTGGCGTGGCCGACGGCGTAGAGGTAGGCCACTTGGCTGTCCCGGTTGATGCCGACCAGCAGGACGCCCTTGCCGCAGCCCTGGGCGAGGAGCGTGTCGAAACCCTGCCAGGTCGACCTACGGACCACCTTCACGACCGGCTTCATCGGCAGCTTCGTCGGGAGGTGGATCGTGTACAGCGCCCCGCCGTGGGTGTTCGCGAGGAAGGTGTCGTACGTACGGGTCTTGCTGATCAGCGCCATCGCCTTGACGGCCGAGAAGCCGGCCGCCGTCCCGGTTTTGTGCCAAGCGCCCTTCGCGTCGACGGTCCAGCGGAACAGCGTGCCGTCGTTGCGCAGTGCGTACTCGTTGGTGCGGTCGAAGGAGTCGTCGACGTACTGCGATTCCTCGAACGCACGGAACATGCCCCACCCGCCGCCGATCCTGCGGTAGACCGGCCGCCCGACGAGCTGCTGGTTCTGGTCGGTGTCGTACTGACTCCGGTACATCCCGTCGCCCACGGCCACCCAGCCGTCGGCATGGCCGCCGGACGCCGGGCCCGGCTCGTACTGGAACCGGCTGCTCATCCACGGCCCGCCCGCCGTGTAGACGTGCTCGGTGGTCCACGTCGGCGTGACCGACGGCGGGACCGTTGCCCGGATCTCCTGGCGATTGTGCTCGCCGAGCGCACCGCCCGAGCCCAGGCTCAGGCTGCAAGCGGCCGCGGGAGTGGCCGACCCCTCCGTGGCCGCTCCCGCCGCGCTCGTCGTACCCAGGCCCGCCGTCAGCAGCGTCAGCCCGACAACAGCTGAGACGCCCCGAAGTCGCCTCTGCTCGCTACGGATCATGGTCGCTCCCCTTACCTGAACCGGTCTAGACCTGGGCTACGTAGTCAACCCTGTACGAGGAGCTAGATGCGGACGGCACGGCGAAAGTTGCGGCCGGAAATTGTCGGTGCCGTGGGTGAGACTGGAGCCATGTTGCTCGCAGATGTGGTCGCCACCTCGACCTCGCTGAGTCAGACCAGGTCGCGCCGGGCGAAGGCCGACCTGATCGCGACGTTGCTGACCACCGCGACCGAGGCGGTGGAGACGGAGATCGTCGTGACGTATCTGTCCGGCGAGCTGCGGCAGCGGCGCACGGGCGTGGGCTGGCGGACGCTCGCCGACGCGCCGGAGCCGGCCGCGGGGCCGACGCTCACGATCGAGGAGGTCGACCAGGCGTTCGCCGAGCTGTCCGAGTTCGCCGGGGCGGGGTCGCAGGCGCGGCGGCGGGAAGCGGTCGCCGCGTTGTTCGGGCGAGCGACCGCGGAGGAGCAACGGTTCCTGCGGCTGCTGGTCAGCGGTGAGCTGCGCCAGGGCGCACTGGACGGCGTGATGGCGGATGCCGTCGGCAAGGCGACCGGGATCCCGCTAGAGAAGATCCGGGCGGCCACGATGTTGCGTGGTGCGGCGGCGCCGGTTGCGGTCGCTGTGCTGACCGAGGGCGAGGCCGGGCTCGATCAGTTCGGGCTGGAGGTCGGGCGCGGGGTGCAACCGATGCTCGCGCAGTCGGCGACGAGCATCGCGGAGGCGCTCGCGAAGACGGGCTCGCCGGCCGCGATCGAGTGGAAGCTGGACGGGATCCGGATCCAGGTGCACCGGGACGGATCGGACGTCGTGGTCTACACCCGCACGCTCGACGACATCACCGACCGGGTGCCCGAGGTGGTCGGCGCGGTGCTCGACCTCAAGGCCGACAAGATCGTGCTCGACGGCGAGCTGATCGCGCTGCGGGCGGACGGTCGGCCGGAAGCCTTCCAGGTGACCGGTTCCCGGACGGCGACGCGCGCGGCCACCGGGCCCGAGACGGTTCCGCTCACGCCGTACTTCTTCGACATCCTGCACCTCGACGGGCACGACCTGCTCGGGCTCGACTCGACCGAGCGGCACGAGTGGCTGAGCAAGGTGGTGCCCGAGGAGCGGCGGATCCCGCGGTTCGTGACAGCCGATGCCGAGGCCGGTGAGGCGTTCTTCACCGACGCGGTGAAGCGTGGGCACGAAGGCGTGATGGTGAAGTCGCTGTCGGTGCCGTACGAGGCCGGCCGGCGTGGGTCCGGCTGGGTCAAGGTGAAGCAGACGCACACGCTCGACCTGATCGTGCTCGCGGCGGAGTGGGGGCACGGCCGGCGTACCGGGTGGTTGTCGAACCTGCATCTGGGCGCGCGGGACGAGGAGACCGGCGAGTTCGTCATGCTGGGCAAGACGTTCAAGGGGCTGACCGACGAGCTGCTGCGCTGGCAGACGGAGAAGTTCCAGCAGATCGAGGAGCGGCGCGACGACTACACGGTCTATCTGCGGCCGGAGGTCGTGGTGGAGATCGCGTTCGACGGCGTCCAGACCTCGACGCGGTATCCGGGTGGGATGGCCTTGCGGTTCGCGCGGGTGCTGCGGTATCGCGAGGACAAGACCCCGGACCAGGTGGACACTGTGCAGGCTGTCCGCGCGATCCACCAACCCAGCGAAGGACCCACCGATGACGAGTGAACCCGTCGACCCCGACCTCGCATCCCGCCGGCTGGCCCACGAAGCACTGGAGCAGGACGACCCGACCGGTTGGTTCGAGCGCTTGTACTCCGCTGCGTCGGAAGGCGCGGCCGTCTTGCCCTGGGATCGCGGCGCCGCGCACCCGTTGCTGCTGGACTGGGTCGCGACGGCCGAGCCGCACGGCGCCGGCCAACGGGCACTGGTCGTTGGCGCAGGTACTGGCTGGGACGCAGAGCTGGTCGCCGACCAGGGCTATGACACCACCGCCTTCGACATCTCCCCCAGCGCTGTCGAGACGGCCGAGCGCAACCACCCGGACTCGAAGGCGACGTACCAGGTAGCCGACCTCCTCAACCCACCCGCCGAGTGGCACCGCGCCTTCGACCTGGTCGTGGAGATCTACACCGTCCAAGCGCTACCAATCCCTCTCCAACCCGAGGCGACAGCCCACGTAGCCGACTTCGTCCGCCCCGGCGGCACTCTCGTCGTCATCGCCGCCGCCCGCGACGACAACACCCCCGACTCCTCGGTCGACGGCCCACCCTGGCCACTGACCCGCGCCGCCATCCACGCCTTCACCACCCCCGACCTCAAACTGATCCAGCTGGAACGCACCCCCAGCCCCAACGACCCAACCCTCCACCGCTGGCGAGCCGAATACCTCCGCGACTGACGGAGCACGGCGACTGCATGATGCCGAGGGCCCTGTGGTTGCCGGGGCACCCACCCGGTGCAAGGGACTGTAGATCGCGTCACCCGCCCGGCCAGTGGCAGGTTTTGGTGCCGAAACTGCTGTCGCGCCGCGGCCGAGGGCACCGGCCGGATCGCCACGCATACACAACTCTCGCCGGCCGCCCCGGCGCGCCGAGGGTAAGCGATTGCCCGCCGAGTTAGGTATGCGCCGCCGTCCGCGATCCCGCCCGAAGCCCGGCTACCGGGCTACCGGGCTACCGGGCAGCTATTCGTCGCCGGGTGCGCTTGTTACCGCTCAAGGCTCTCCGACCCCCGCACCCGGTTGCCTGAGGCACCTAATGCTCCGTCTGAGTATCCGCGGCCGCAGGATCTACTGACGTCGAGCACAAAGTTGGCTGAGAATCACACCAGGATCCGTTGGCCGGAGGTTTCTCAGGGGCGGTACGGGCGGAAGGTGTTGCGGAGGTCGGTGGTCCATTCGGTGGGGATTTCCCAGGGGATGAAGTGGCCGCCGGTGGGGTGGGCGTTCAGGTTGACGTGGTTGTACCAAGGGGCCCGGTCGCTGTCGAGGAAGTGCTGGACTCGGCGGTCGGTGGTGACGCCGGGCGGGTTTTCGTGGGCGACGAAGGTGATACCGGTGGGGGCCTCGATCGTGGGGTGACGGTCGTGCGAGGGCGTCCACGGGTAGCGGTTGTTGTTGGAGTAGGTGCGGATCGACGTACCGATCGCGTTGTTGACCCAGAAGATCATCGCGTGGGTGAGCAGGTCGTCCTTGGAGAAGACCGTCTCCAGGTCGCCACCGTTGTCGCTCCAGCTCCGCCAGCGCTGCAGGATCCACGCGAGCATGCCCGCGGGCGAGTCGGACAGACCGTACGAGAGGGTGCTCGGGTCGAGGACGTGCACGGCGAGATGAGTGGCGAAGCGCTTCTCCAACTCGACGATGCGCGCATGGACCGCGGGCGGCAGACCTTCGGGGATCGGGTGACCGCCGCTGAGGTCCCAGCCACGGTCTCCATTGAAGAGGGTGAGCTTCTGGCCGGAGCCGATATGGATCGCGTAGAGCTCGTCGGCGTACTTGTGACCTAGCTGCCCGGTCACCATCGCGCCGACATCGCAGCCGGCCGCGGCGTACTTCGAGTAGCCGAGCGTCTTCGTCATCAGCTCGTGCCAGAGATCGGCGACCTTCCAGTAGTTCATGTCCGGGTTGTCCGGCAGCGGCGTCGAGAACCCGAAGCCGGGGAACGACGGCACGATCACGTCGAACGCGTCGGCCGGATCGCCGCCGAACGACGCCGGGTCGGCCAGCGGATCGACCACCTTGACCCAGTGCCAGAAGGTCCACGGCCAGCCGTGCGTGAGGATCAACGGGATCGGGTTCGGTCCGACGCCGGGCTTGCGCAGGAAATGCACCGGTACGCCGTCGACCTCGACGCGGTAATGCTCATAGGCGTTGATCGCCGCCTCAGCCTTCCGCCAGTCATACTCGGTCCGCCAGTACTCGACCAGCTCCTGCAGGTAGTCGCGGCGCACCCCGTAGTACCAGTCCTCGTTGCCGGCCTCCTGCGGCCAACGGGTCAGCGCCAGTCGCTGGCGGAGGTCGTCGAGTACTTCGTCCGAGACGTGGATCTGCGTTGTTTCCAAGGGAAAGTCGTTCATTCGTCACCCGACGCTCGATGGAGTTCGACCAGGCGGGTCAGCGCGGGGAGCGCCGCCTGGATCCTGGATCGTTCGGCCGGCGTGAGCCGCTCGGCAAGCTCGGTCAATCGCACCATCCGCTCCTCTTGTCGTCCGCGTACGACGGCCGCCCCCGCCCCGGTGATGTGGACGAGCACAGCCCGCCCGTCCGACGGATCAGCCCGCCGCTCGACCAGCCCTTCCCGCTCCAGCTTGGTCACGATCTGCGTGATCGCCGGCTGCGTCACCTGCTCGCTGGCGGTCAACTCACTGAGCCGCTGAGGCCCAACGGTCGCCAGCGTGTGCAACACGGACAAGGTCGTAAAGCTCAGCCGCTGGATGGCAGGCAACCGGATGTTCATCCGGGTGAACTCCCCCATCACCTCGACCAGCTCACTGATGCTCAGTTCCTGGGCCACGCAGCTGACTATATAAGAAACTTAGATAAACATCTCATCTATTTTCCCGCCCCGCCCGTACCCTTCGGCGAGTGGACCTCCAGACCTTGATGACTCGCTTCGGCGCAACCAGCGCCGACCCGATCGAGCTCGGCCACTCCGACGCGACGGTGGTGCGGATGGAGCGCGGCAGCGAAACCCTGTACTACAAGGCGGGTCCGGGAGTCGCGGCCGAGGCCGACCGACTCGGCTGGCTCAGCACGACTGACATCCCGTGTCCGCGAATCGTCGACCGGGGCGAGGGCGTCGAAGGCGAATGGATGCTCAGCACGGAGCTTGCCGGCCGAGATGCCTCGCAGCGTTGGCCGGCCGCCGAGCGTCCCGCCGTACTGGCTGCGATTGCGGATGGGATCAGCCGGCTGCATGCGCTGGCCGAGTGCCCGTTCGAGTCGCCGTATCCGGGATCGCGAGGCGCCGTGACGCATGGCGACTTCACCGCGCCGAATGTGTTCGTCGATCCGGTGACGTTGCGCTTCAGCGGGTTGCTCGATCTGAGCCGGCTTGGGCTGGGTGAGCCGTACGTCGACTATGCGTTGATGCACAGGAGTTTGGCCGGGCCGCTCAATCCGCAGTACGGCGGGACGGCGGCGGCGCGGGAGTTCGTCGTACTGGCCGGCGGGGATCCTGATGATCCGCAGCTCGCGTACTACACCAGGCTCGGTGTCACGGGCGAGTACTAAGCTTCGGCAGATGTTTCCGATGGGGCTTTCGATGCTGTGGGAATCGGCCGAGCCGCGGGAGGCCTTGCGGGAGAGGTTCGGGCTGGAGAGCTTCGGCGATGCGGTCACCTGGCTGACCAAGGTGCTGGCTGAGCGCTGGGCGCTCGAGGTCGAGGCGTGCGAGCGGATCCTGATCAGTGACCAGAACGCGATCGCTTGGGTCGGTACGGACCAAGGTGCGTTGGTGGTGAAGTGGTCCCGGGCGCAGGAGAAGTTCGCGAAGTTCACCGCGATTGCGGAGCTGCTGCGGGCGCTGCACGAGCATGGCGTGCCCGTGGCGGCGCCGATTCCGGCTGTCGATGGGCAATGCCGAGTGATTGTTCATTCGGGAGCATTGCCACTGTCGATGACCGTGCAACCGCAGGTCATCGGCGAGCTGCTGGAGACCAGCGACGGATCTGCGGTCCACCGGGCAGGTGCTTGTCTGGCCGACCTGCACGGCGCCTTGGCCAAGTACGAGGACAGTTCGCTGCGCGGGTCAGATCAGGACGTGGATCTGCGCACGCGGATCGAGAGCTGGCTGGAACACGAGGACCGCGGGCTGGCACCGGCCGGATCGGCGAGACTGCGCGAACAAGTAGCGTCGCTGCCGCCCATCGACGCCGAGCGTCAGCTGATCCACAACGACTATCGGGCCTCCAACATCTTGATGGCCGAGTCGGAGGTTGTCGCGGTCATCGACTTCGACGAGGTTGCCTGGGACTACTGCGTCCGCGACCTGGCCAACTCGTTCGTGGTACTCGGCACCCACTTCACCAAATGGCAGCCGACGCCCGTGAGTGTCCGTGAGATCTTCCTCCAGGGATACGAATCGGTCCGGCCGCTCAGCGAGCTCGAACTCCGATGGCTCGAATCCCTGACGCTGTGGCGCGCCATCACCGCCATCCCAGGCGGAGACGACCCGGCCGGGTGGGCGGACGCCCTGTAGAAACTCCGGTGCGGTTGCCGGGGGTGTCCGCGAGAATGGCCGGCGTGGATGAGGTCGAGGTTGTTGTCGCGCACAGCGAGCGGGCGACTCTGCGGGTCGGAGACGTCTTCTTGAAGGTCGACGGCAATCAGGCGAACATCGAGGTCGAGGTAGAGGCGATAGCGCTGGCACCGGTACCGACGCCGGAGATCCTGTGGCGGAAGCCACCCGTGCTCGCGATCGCCGCCGTCCCCGGCAAGGCACTCGGTGTTCTCGGCAAGCCGTCGACCGCGTCGCCGGCCGCCTGGGCGGCGGCGGGCGCCGCCATCCGCACGTTGCACGAAGCGCCGCTGCCGCCCTGGCCCAGCAAGAAGAACCCCGACGAGATCGCAGCGGACCTCGACACCGAATGCGAGTGGCTCATCACGAACGGCTTCCTGCCCGCCGATCTGGTCACCCGCAACCGCGAGATCGCCCAGGCCGCGTTCCGGCCGTGGACGCCCAGGTTCACGCACGGGGACCTCCAGATCACCCACATCTTCACCGCCGAAGACCAGGTCACCGGCATCATCGACTGGTCGGAGGCGAGCCAGGGTGATGCCATGTTCGACCTGGCCACCTTGACGCTCGGTCACGAGGAGCGCCTCGACCAGGTTCTGGCCGGCTACGGCACCGATGTCGACCTCGATGCGATCCGCGCGTGGTGGTCGCTTCGAAGCCTGCTGGCTTCGCACTGGCTGATCGAGCACGGCTTCGACCCGAACACGCCGGGCTGCGAGTTCGACGTACTCAGAGCCCGGATGAAGCACTAGCGCCTACGATTCAGTCCCACTCGACTCTGGAGGTGTCGTGAAGCTTCTACTCACATCCGGAGGCGTCACCAACGACAGCATCCGCGCTGCGCTGGTCGAACTGCTGGGCAAACCGATCTCCGAGTCCCGGGCGCTCTGCATCCCGACCGCGCAGTGGGGCCACCCCAGCCCGATGTTGGGACCTGTCTCAGTGCGGAACTTCGTCTCCGGAGTGCCTCCCTGGCACACGATGACCAGCCTGGGCTGGGCGTCTCTGGGCGTCCTGGAACTCACCGCGCTGCCCAGCATCGGCGAGGAGCGGTGGGTGCCGTGGGTACGGGAAGCCGACGTACTGCTGGCGGACGGCGGTGAAGCGACGTATCTGTACCACTGGATCCGGCAGTCAGGGCTGGCGGACGTCATCCCGTCGCTACCCGACACGGTCTGGGTGGGACTGAGCGCCGGCAGCATGGTGATGACACCGCGCATCGGTGACGACTTCGTCAAGTGGCCTGCCGCGCCGGACGACCGCACGCTCGGGCTCGTCGACTTCTCGATCTTCCCCCACCTGGATCATGAGCAGATGCCGGGAAACACCCTGGCCGAGGCGGAGAGCTGGGCAGCCCGCATCGAGGGTCCGGCGTACGCCATCGACGATCAGACTGCCATCAAAGTGACCGGCGGCACCGTCGAGGTCATCTCCGAAGGTCACTGGAAGGCCCTCCACTGAACCGGTCCGAACATATGTTCGATAATGAGGTAGAGTGGAGGTATGGCTGGGCGGAGTGAGGCGGGGCCCACCGCGTTGCGAATCATGCTGGGAGCGCATCTGCGGCGGTTGCGCGAGCGTGCCGGAGTGACCCGGCCGGAGGCCGGCTGGGCGATCCGGTCGTCGGAGTCGAAGATCAGCCGGATGGAGCTCGGTCGGGTCGGGTTCAAGGTCCGCGACATCGAAGACCTGCTCACCCTGTACTCCGTGAGCGAGCCCGACGAGCGGGAGCGGTTGGTCCAGCTCGCCCGCGATGCGAACAGCCGCGGCTGGTGGCACCGGTACCACGACGTCACCCCGGACTGGTTCGACGCCTATCTAGGGCTCGAGGCAGCCGCGGACCTCATCCGGACGTACGAGGTGCAGTTCGTGCCGGGCCTGCTGCAGACCCCGGAGTACACGCGAGCGGTCGCGGCACTCACCTCAGGGACCGAGCGATCGGCGGAGGAGCTCGACCGCGTCGTCGCCCTGCGTAAGACCCGCCAAGCAGTGCTCGACCGGGACCCGCCGCTGCGCCTGTGGGCGGTGATCGAGGAATCAGTACTCCGCCGGCCGATCGGCGGGACCCGCGTACTCCGCGAGCAGCTGGCCGCGCTGATCGAGGCCGTCCACCGGCCGAACGTCACGGTACAGGTCATCCCACTCGGCAGCCCCGGGCACGCGGCGACCGCCGGTGCGTTCAGTGTGCTGCGGTTCCCCCAGGCGGATCTGCCCGACGTCGTCTATCTGGAGCACCTGACCAGCGCGCTCTATCTCGACAAGCGCGACGACCTGGACGCCTACACCCAGGTCCTCGACAGCCTCACCATCTCCGCTCCCCCGCCGCAGGAGGCAGAGCAGCAGATCACGGCGATCCTCGCCGAACTCGGTTAGATTTCTGGCATCGGGTTGTCCGTCTGGGCCGTTGCCGTTCGTCGGTCGGGTATGAGGAGGATCGTGTGAAGTACCTACTGATGATCGCCGGCGACGAAACCGCCGCCGAGCACGCCAACGACGGCTGTGGTGGCTGGTCCGAGGAGATGGAGCAACGCGGCGTCGTGCGCGGCGGCGCCGGACTCGCCCCCGCCACCGACGCAACCACCGTGCGGGTCCGCAACGCCGAGGTGCTGCTGACCGACGGCCCGTTCGCCGAGACCAAGGAAGTCGTCGGCGGCTTCGTCCTGATCGAGTGCGCCGACCTCGACGAAGCCATCGAGATCGCCGCCAAGCACCCGGCGGCCGGCTACGGCACGATCGAGATCCGCCCGGTCATCGACGGACCGACCCCCACCGCTCAGTGACCCACCCGCACCCGAAACCCGGCGGTGGCACGCCCGGAAACGGTGAGCCGGGCGACGGGGTGGAGGGGGTTGTCGGGCGGGCGTTTCGCGACGAGTGGGGGCAGGTTGTTGCGACGCTGATCCGGGTCACCGGGGACTGGGATCTTGCCGAGGAGTGTGCGCAGGACGCGTTCGCCGCCGCCTTGGAGCGGTGGCCGCGCGACGGCGTACCGACCAAGCCGGGCGCCTGGCTCACCACGACAGCCCGCAATCGCGCCATCGACAGGCTGCGGCGTGAGGCGGTGGGTGCTGCCAAGTTGCGAGAGGTGGCTGCGATGGCGCAGGACGTAGTACCGGAGCCTTCCGAGGATGACGCCGTGCCGGACGACCGGCTGCGGCTGATGTTCACCTGCTGCCACCCGGCGCTTGCGCTGGAAGCGCGCGTCGCACTCACCCTGCGAACGCTCGCGGGCCTCAGCACCGCGGAGATCGCCAGAGCGTTCCTCGTGCCCGAACAGACCATGCAGAAGCGGATCGGCCGGGCCAAACAGAAGATCAGGAACGCCGCGATCCCGTACCGCGTGCCACCTGGGCACTTGCTGCCAGAACGCACGCCCGCGGTGCTCGCCGTCCTCTACCTGCTCTTCAACGAGGGCTACGCCGCCACCGCCGGCGCAGATCTGGTACGCCGGAATCTCACCGCCGAAGCAATCCGCCTGACCCAAGTGCTTGCCCACCTGATGCCCGACGAGCCCGAAGTCAGCGGGATGCTCGCCCTCATGCTGCTCCACGATGCCCGGAAGACCAGCCGCCAAGACGACACCGGCCAACTGATCCCCTTGGAGGAACAGGACCGCAGCCGCTGGGACGCCGACCTGATTGCCCTGGGCACCGAGATCCTGGAGCGCGCGCTCCGGCGACGCGAGCCCGGTCCGTACCAGATCCAAGCCGCCATCGCCGCCTGCCACGCGACCGCGCCGGCCGCCCACGACACCGACTGGCCGCAGATCGCCGGCCTGTACGCGCAGCTGACCAGATTCGCCCCCACGCCGGTGGTCCGACTCAACCAGGCGGTCGCGATCGGCATGGCCGAAGGCCCGGAAGCCGGGCTGCTCCTCGTTGACGAGTTGGTTGCCTCAGGCACCCTGTCGGACTACCACCTGCTCCAGGCCACCCGCGCCGATCTACTCCGCCGCGCCGGCCGCCTGGACGAGGCCGCCACCGCCTACCGCGACGCCCTCGCCAAGGCGACCACCAGCGCCGAGCGGTCCTTCCTGCGCAGAAGAATCGAAGAAACCGCTCTCTGACGCGTCCGTCCGGGCCTGTCCTGTTCGTCGGTGAGGTGACCGACGAACGAGAGGACGCGAGAATGACCGACATCAGGCAACTGATCGCCGCGGAACGGCACGAGCTGGCCACCCTCCTGAAGGAGCTGACCACCGAGCAATGGGACGCCCCCAGTCTTTGCGAAGGCTGGCGGACCCGCGAGGTCGTCGCCCACCTGACGATGCCCTACCGCTACTCGACGTCCCGCTTCCTGCTCGAGCTGGCCAAGTCAGGCGGCAAGTTCAACCCGATGTCCGACCGCCTGGCGCGCCGCGACGCCGCCGAACTCAGCCCCACCGAACTCGCCGACTGCCTGGCAGCCAACGTCGACCACCCCTGGAAGCCACCAGGCGGCGGCTTCGAAGGAGCACTCTCCCACGACGTCATCCACGGCCTCGACATCACCGTCGCCCTGGGCATCAACCGCCGGGTCCCCCTCGACCGCATGCGTATCGTCGTGTCCGGCCTCTCCCCCAAACACCTCAAGTACTTCGGCGTCGACCTCACCGGCATTCAGCTGAAGGCCACCGATCTCGACTGGACCTATGGCACCGGCACGCCACTCGAAGCCCCGGCCCAAGACCTCCTCCTCAAGGTCTGCGGCCGACAGCATGCACCAACCGGGTAGCCACCTGCCCACTCTCCAGCAGTACGCCGATCCGCCGACTCTGCTCCTGAGCCTCCCGATAGACGCGGTCCTGACCATGGGCCGAACGAACCAACTCCTCCACCCGGTCAGCCCGTTCGGTCCATGACAGTGGAGTCTCGTCAGGCTCGGCGGTCTGCTCCCGTACGTCGAAACCTGCCTCGTCGAGCACGGCATCCAACTCCACCTGACGCGGGAAGGAGTTCCCCTCAGGCATGGGGTCCAGCGACTCAGCCAGCGCCACCAACACGAGCAACCCGAGCGACCCGCCAGGCGCGATCACCCGGCGCAACTCCTTGAGCAGGGCAACCTTGTCGGTCACCGTGCAGAGCACCCCGAGCGCCCAGGCAGCGTCGACACTGCCGCTCTGCAAGGGGATCGCGAGTCCGTCGGCCGTCACCACCGGCAGGCCGAAGAGGCGGGCCGACGCGGACGTTGCGCCAGGCATCGGATCGATGAGGATCGGCTGGACGGCGTACCGGCGGTGGGCCCAGGCGGCCGGACCGCCGACGCCCGCGCCGAGGTCGAGCAGCCGGGTGCCTGCTCTCAGTTCGCAGGCCTCGGCCAGCCAGGCGAGTGCCGCTGGGCTGGCGCTGCCGCGACAGCCGGCCGGGATCGCGTGCTCCGGGCCAAGCTGCTTCACCGCGTCCGCGGTCCAGCTCGCGACGTCGTCGAACTCGCCTTCCATCGCCGAATCGGACACCGGCCAAGCCTCCCATTCCGAGGTCAAGAAAGCATCAGGCACTGCCAGTCAGCAGCGTGTGCTTCCCCCGAGGAAGGGCACGCCGCTAGTCCCACTCCCAGTCGATCCCGACCACACCCCGGTCGGCGGCCGGTACGACGACGTGCACCCGGCCGTCAGGCGCCATCATCAACTCCCGGCGCAGCACGTCGGGACCGCCCGAGTGATGGCGGCGGAACTCGCTGACCCGCACCGGCATCGCCGACCGATGGAACTGGATCTCCAGCACGTGATGCGTGCCGGCCCACTCATGGAACCGGAAGTACTGCGTCGACGGGATCCCGTTCTGATCCGCGATCTCGTAGTGCACGACCGCCGTGTCCCCGACAAGCAGCGTCCGATCCAGCAGCAACTCGCCGAGCACGGCGCCGTCCTCCGGATCGCGTGCCACCCGGCCGGTACGGCACCCGGCCAGCCCGCTCGGCACGATGTCGCGAGCGTCGCAGCCTGGTTCGCCCTGGTGTACGACGATCAGCCGATCCACGTCCTTGACCGCGACCAGCGCCTGGATCACCCGCTTGGTGATCATGCTCCGGTCCGCGCCCATCTCGATCTCCTCGACGACGGTGAGACTGCGCAGCCGGCCGTGGGCATCCCGGCGTACTTCGTCCAGCAGCCGGATCAGGGTCGACCCGTTCGCGACCACGGCGTACGGGCGGGTGGGCGCCTCGGCGGCGGGCACTCGGACAGCGAGCCAGCCTGCCGGGAGGTCGAGCAGCTCCTCGAGTGCGGTGACGACGGCAAGCGAACCGGGCCGCGGATGGCGGCTGCCGCTCTGCCAGGTGCTGAGGGTCGCGACTCCGACGTGCAATCCGCGATCGGCGAGCCTGGCCTGGATCCGGTTGAGGGCCAGCCCGCGGTTCGCGATCGCCGCCCGGAGCGCATCGGCGAACGGCGCCTCCGGGCCGACGTCGGGGACGTGGGTCCGCGCTTCCGTCATCGTCCGCTCCCTCGCCGAGGCCGGGTCGGCGTCAGTGTAAACGTTCACAACGGCGCCGAGCAGTTCCCGCTCCACTGCTGTTCACCTCGTGTCTGCCGTTCACACCGTCGCCGGACGCGCGAGTTGGAGCTTGTCCGGACGTGATCGGGTGATCACGATGAGTGCCCTCACCGCCCCAGTGAAGGAGGCCCCCTATGAGGAGGGTCAGCACACCCCGTCCGAGGTCGTGGCTCGCGGCAACGATCGTCGGTCTGGCGGCACTCTTGCCGCTCGCCCCCGCCGCGTCCGCCGCCGCTCCGGCCGTCCCCGCGGTCACCACAGCCCCGGCCGCCTCGAAGGTGCTCGCCAGCCGGTACCTGAACGTCACCGGCCAGGCCCAGCAGAAGTCGAACTGGTGCTGGGCCGCCACCGGCAACAGCATCGCGGCGTACTACGGCAGCAACTACTCGCAGAACCAGTTCTGCAACATGGCCTTCGGCTACAACCAGAACGGCACCTGCCCGAACGACCAGGCCACGCTGGCCAACGACCAGCGCGCGTTCCGCACGATCGGGATCAGCCAGGGCAGCTACATCAGCGGCACCCTGAGCTTCGCCACGATCCAGACCGAGATCAACGCCAACCGCCCGGTGATGACCCGGATCGGCTGGAAGTCCGGCGGCGGCCACATGATGGACATCATCGGCTACGACTCGTCCGACTCCTCGATCGAGTACTACAACCCGTGGGGCAGCGATCCCCGCTACAACTACTCCACCTACAACTGGTACCTGAACAACTCCCAGTTCCAGTGGACGCACTCGCTCTACCGGATCGGAGCCTGAGCCATGATGCCTGTCAAGAAGCTCGTACTACGGACAGCGGCCGGCCTCGTCGGCACCCTCCTCGCCTTCGCCGCCACCGCGACCGCCGCCACGGCCTCGCCCACCACCGGCCCCGACCTCGCGGCGGCCGCCACCGCCGCCCACTCGGCCGAAGCGACCAAGCTCCTGGGCAAAGCCGCCCAACGTCCCGGCTCGGCCGCCGCCAAGTCCACCGCGAAGCTGGCCATCCAGCAGGACGTCATCCCGGTCTACGCGTTGAGCGCCGACTTCGTCCGCACCGGTGCCGGTGACGTCGGCACGCTCTGGTACGTCGCGACGCCGGCCACCAAGGGCACCGACAAGCTCACCGTCTTCACCGCCCCCGACCAGGCCGGCGCCTGGCACCCGGTGAACGTTGCCACCGGCAACACCGAGGCGACGATGGCCGCTGCCGCCCGAGGCGCCAAGCTGCTCACCGAGCCGCAGCTCGGCGCCTGGTACGCCGTCACCGGCAGCACCCTGCGAGCGCTCAACCCGGAGGCCACCAAGGCGATCGGTAGCGCGCCGATCGCGCTGTCGGCGTACCGGCAGCAGGTCAGCGACCGGTACGAGGACAAGCAGGCCGGCAGCACCTACGCCAAGAACGGCACCGCCGGCGGGTACGACGTGGCAGCGTCGACAACCCAGGAGGACACCCCCGGCGCCTGGCTGATCCTCGCCGCCGGCACCGCGGTTGCGCTCGCCCTCGGCGCGGTCACCCTGATCACCCGCCGCCGACGCACCGCCTAGTAGCCCAACTCGCTTGTGTCCGGGACTCCCTGACCCCGGACACAAGCGAGTTGCTCGCCATGGTTAGTGCCACTAACCTGAGGTTAATACCACTAACCTCAGGAGCATCACGATGACCGCCTTCCGGTTCCACCACCTCAGCATCTCGGTTGCCGACCTGAGCAAGCAGGAGGCGTGGTACCGGGATGCCCTCGGGCTGACGACAGTGGAGGAACGGCTGGAGCTGCCGGAGGCGGGGGTGCGGACGGCAGTACTGAGTGATGGGGCCGGGCTGCGGGTCGAGTTCACCGAGCGGTCGGGGTCCGAGCCCGTCGTCCACGCCGACCCGTTCGCCGCGACGGCGAGCCAGACCTTCACCCATCTCGCTCTCCAGGTGGCCGACCTCGACGCGGCCTTCGAGCGGCTGATCGCAGAGCACGGCGCCGAGGTCGTCTCCTCGCCCGCGGCCGGCGTCACGGCCGGGATGCGGTACGCCTACGTGCGCGATCCCGAGGGCAATCTGCTCGAATTGATCGAGACTTCTGCCTCCTGAAATATCCAGGCGACCTGTCTGCCGCTAAGCTGGTGGTCAGCACCGAACGTCGGCGACGCTTCTAGCTCCGCCGATCACCTCGTGACAGCTGCGTTCGCTGACTGGGACCGACCATCGACGGCCGGTACCACTCGGTGGCCAGCTCCGCCGGAATCCGACAGCTCGACCGCTCAGACACAGGGCGATCGGGTGGGGAAGGTCAAAGCAGCGGTGCACCCGGGCCGCCTCGGCGATCAGCCGGCCCGGACCGCTGACCGCGACGTCGGATCCGTCCTGCGAGGGCGTGCGGTGCGACGTACCGCCACGGCGAACACGCCGAGGCAGTTCAGAGGAGGAATCGTTTGGCCCGACGAGGCCAGCGCCAGCCCGGCGCTCGGCGTACTGCTGCTGCCCCCCGCCGACGGCGTCCTGCCCGCGATGCCGAGGGCCTGATCCCGGTGCTCGCCCGCGCCGTCCGTGAGATCGAGGCGGCCGTCGAGCGATCGAATGTCCAGCCGTCCGTCCGGACGAAGTTCCAGGTCGTGGCGCTGCTGGTGCGCGAGGAGCGGGCCCGGGTGAACGGCGACGCGAAGGCGACCGAGGCCTACCGCGCGACCCAGTTGCGCCGCCTCGACGGTCTCGCGACCATCCTCGCCAAGAGCGCCGCGCTCGAGCCGTCGCTGCTCGCGCTGCTGGCCGAGGACGCGGTCATCTCCGAGGCCGCCGCCACGCTCAAGCGCGAGATGATGCTCGCGGCCGGCGAAGAGCCGCCGGAGCCGGTCGAGCCGACGGTCATCGAGCCGCAGACAGCCGCCGCTCCCCCGCCACGTCAGGTGGTGCCGCAGTCGGTCGTCTCCCGCCAGCTCGCCAACCCCTTCCTCGCGCCCGACTTCAGCGCGGCCGCCGCCATCCCGAAGCCTCAGACGCGACGGCTGTCCGGCTGGGAGCTGATCAACCCACTGCTCAAGTCGTTCGAGTACGCCGCCGCGTCCGCGAGCAAGGCGTTGCCCGAGCCGACTTCATTACATCTCCCGGGTGGCCAGGAATTGATGCCTCACCAGGCACAACTCGTGGCCGCCGCGGCAGGGGGTCATCGCACCTTCCTGCTCGCCGATGAGCCCGGTCTGGGCAAGACGGCCCAGGCGCTGCTCGCTGCTCAGGCGGCGAATGCTTACCCGTTGCTGGTCGTAGTACCGAGCGTCGTGAAGACGAACTGGGCCCGCGAGGCGGGGATCTGGACGCCGAAGCGGGTCGCGACCGTGATCCAGGGCGACGGCGACACGATCGACGGGTTCGCCGACATCGTGATCGTCAACTACGAGGTGCTGGACCGGCACGTCGGCTGGCTCGGCGATCTCGGCATGCGCGGCATGGTGGTCGACGAGGCGCACTTCATCAAGAACAAGAAGTCCCAGCGCTCCCGCAACGTGCTGCAGCTGGCCGAGCGGATCCAGTCCCGGACCGTCCGCCCGCTGCTGATGGCACTGACCGGTACGCCGCTGATCAACGACATCGACGACTTCCGCGCCATCTGGCAGTACCTGGGCTGGATCGACGACAAGGCGCCGAAGGCCGAGCTGATGGCCAAGCTCGACGACACCGACCTGACCCCGGCCGACCCCGGCTTCTACGCGGCCGCCCGGTCGTGCGTGATCGACATGGGCATCGTCCGTCGCCGCAAGGTCGACGTCGCGGCCGACATCCCGGCCCGCCGGATCGCTGATCTGCCGGTCGAGCTCGACGGTGCCGCCGGCCGATCGATCCGGGCGGCGGAGCGTGAGCTCGCCGAGCGCCTGGTCGCGCGGTACGAGACCGCTCTCCAGACCCGGACGTCCGGTGTCACGGTCGAGGGCATCGACCACGACCTGGTCCGCGCGGTGGCCGGCTGGGAGCGGACCGAGCAGGCGAAGGCGAAGAACGGTGACAACATCTTCAGCCTGGTCCGCCGGATCGGCGAGGCCAAGGCCGGACTGGCCGCCGACTACGCGGCGCAGCTCGCGCACAACGTCGGCAAGGTCGTCTTCTTCGCCCGGCACATCGAGGTGATGGACACCGCCGAGGCGCTGTTCGCCGAGCGCGGCATCCGGTACGCCTCGATCCGCGGCGACCAGACCCCGAAGAAGCGCCAGGCCAACATCGACGCCTTCGTGAACGACCCCGAGGTCGAGATCGCGGTCTGCTCGCTGCTGACCGCGGGCGTCGGCCTGAACCTCCAGGTCTCGTCCAACGTCGTCCTCGCCGAGCTGTCCTGGACCAACGCGGAGCAGACCCAAGCGATCGACCGGGTCCACCGGATCGGTCAGGAGGAGCCCGTCACGGCCTGGCGGATCATCGCCGCCCAGACCATCGACACCCGGATCGCCGACCTGATCGACGCCAAGGCCGGCCTCGCCGCCCGGGCCCTCGACGGCTCCGACGAAGAGGTCACCTCCTCGGCCGACCTCCAGCTCGAGGCCCTGGTCACCCTCCTGACGAACGCCCTGGAGTCCTGACGAACCACCTCTCCGGTCCGCCGGAGGGGTGGGAGGTGTTCGTAACGCCGGAGGTCTGTTGACGTCACGGGTGTGTAACCGCGTCGTCATAGGTTCGGCCGGGTGGGCGAACAGGTGCGTACCGTGTGCACGTACTGCGGCGTCGGCTGCGGCGTGCTGCTGGACATCGCGCCGAGCCCCGACGGCGGCAGGCCCGTGGTCAAGGCTTCGGGTGACAAGGCTCACCCGGCGAATGCGGGGCGGTTGTGTACGAAGGGTGCGACCAGCGGGGAGCTGTTCTCGGCTCCTGGGCGGCTGGACAAGGCACTGGTCCGGTCGGAGCGTGGCGCGGAGCCGGTTGCGCGACCCGTTGACGAGGTGATCGCCGAGACCGGGCAGCGGTTGCGGGCGATCATCGACGAGCACGGGCCGGATGCGGTCGCGCTGTATGTCTCAGGGCAGATGACGCTCGAGGCGCAGTACCTGGCGAACAAGCTCGCCAAGGGGTTCATCCGGACCAACCAGATCGAGTCGAACTCGCGGCTCTGCATGGCCAGCGCGGGCACCGGCTACAAGCTGTCGCTCGGCTCGGACGGTCCTCCCGGGTCATACGAGGACTTCGATCACGCCGACGTGTTCTTCGTGATCGGCGCGAACATGGCCGACTGCCACCCGATCCTGTACCTGCGGATGATGGACCGCGTCAGGGCCGGAGCCAAGCTGATCGTGGTCGATCCGCGGCGCACGACGACCGCCGACAAGGCTGACCTGTTCCTGCAGATCAAACCCGGTACGGACCTCGCCCTGCTCAACGGCCTGCTCCATCTGCTGGTCGAGGGCGGGTACGTCGACGAGCAGTTCATCTCCGAGTCCACCGAAGGCTGGGAGGACATGCCGGCGTTCCTCGCCGACTACCCGCCTGCGGTCGTCGCCGGGATCACCGGTCTGCCGGAGGAGTCGCTGCGGCAGGCGGCCGAGTGGATCGGCGCCTCGGGCAACTGGATGAGCTGCTGGACGATGGGCCTCAACCAGAGCACGCACGGAACCTGGAATACCAACGCGCTCATCAACCTGCACCTCGCCACCGGCGCGATCTGCCGCCCTGGCAGCGGACCGTTCTCTCTCACCGGGCAGCCTAACGCGATGGGCGGGCGCGAGATGGGCTACATGGGACCAGGTCTCCCCGGGCAGCGCTCGGTGCTCGTACCGGAGGACCGCGCGTTCATCGAGGATCTATGGCAGCTGCCGCCGGACACGCTGCGGACCGAGGTCGGGCGCGGCACGGTGGACATGTTCGAACAACTCGCCGAGGGCAAGATCAAGGCCTGCTGGATCATCTGCACGAACCCGGTCGCGTCGGTCTCCAACCGCAAGACGGTACTGGCCGGGCTGGAGGCGGCCGAGCTCGTCATCACCCAGGACGTCTTCACCGACACCGAGACGAACGCGTACGCCGATGTGGTGCTGCCCGCGACGATGTGGGCGGAGTCCGAAGGCATCATGATCAACTCCGAGCGGAACCTCACGCTCGTACCGGCCGCCGTGCCGCCGCCGGGCGAGGCTCTGCCGGACTGGGAGCTGATCGCGCGGATCGCTTGTGCGATGGGGTATTCGGACGCCTTCACCTATGCCGATGCGGAGGAGGTGTTCGAGGAGATCCGGCAGTGCTGGAACCCGCAGACCGGGTACGACCTGCGCGGTGTCAGCTACTCGCGGCTCCGAACCGATCCAGTGCAGTGGCCGGCGGCTCCGGACGGACCTTCACGCAACCCGATCCGCTACGTCTCTGGTGCCCGGCTTCGGTTTGCTACCGCCAGCGGGCGGGCGATCTTCTATCCGCGGCCGCATGTGCCGGCAGCGGAGATGCCGGATGACGACTATCCGTTCCTGCTGAACACCGGCCGGGTCCAGCATCAGTGGCACACGCTCACCAAGACCGGAACCGTTGCCAAGCTCAACAAACTCGCACCGGGGCCCTTCGTCGAGATCCATCCGGCGGACGCCGCCCGGTTGATGGTTGCCGAGGGCGACGAATTGGAGATCGCGTCCCGGCGCGGGCGGGCGGTGATGCCGGCGGTGATCACGGACCGGGTCCGGGAAGGCGATCTCTTCGCTCCGTTTCACTGGAACGATCTGTACGGGGAGTATCTGGCGATCAACGCGGTCACCAACGATGCGGTCGACCCGCTGTCGTTCCAGCCCGAGTTCAAGGTCTGCGCAGTCACGGTGACCGTGGTGAGCAAGCAGCCGGAACCCTCCGGCGTCTTCGGGCTGCCGGCCACGCGACCCGAGCTGACCGACGACGAGAAGCGTTATCTGGCAGGGTTTCTGCAAGGTGTCGGAGCGCGGCCACTCGACGGGGCGATCCCGGTGTTGCCCGCCGGCGCACCGTTCGCCGCCGATCGCGCGCTGTGGGTCAACGGCGTACTCGCTGGGATGTTCTCACGTCTCCCAGCCGTTCCCGCGCCCGTCCCAACCGGTCGGCCGTTGTACGTCCTGTGGGCCTCGCAGACCGGTACCGCAGAAGAGTTCGCCGTCGACACCACCACCCCGAGACTCGTCGCCGCCGGGCTAGCGCCCACAGCGCATTGCATGGCTGACCTCTCCCTCGACGCGCTCCCCCGCGAGGCCGACCTCGTCCTCATCACGAGCACCTTCGGCGACGGCGACGCGCCGGACAACGGCACCACGTTCTGGGACTCGTTGGAGAGCGCTCCCCCGGGCGCGCTCGCCGGCATCCGGTACGCCGTACTCGCGTTCGGCGACTCCAGCTACGACAACTTCTGCGGCCACGGCCGACGCCTCGACACGCGTCTCGCCGAGCTGGGTGCGGTACAGCTCTTGCCGAGGGTCGATTGCGAGGGCGACGACTCCGGCAGCGCCTGGCTCGAACAGCTCGTCGACGAGCTGAAGCCGGCCCCGGTCGCGGCGACCGCGTCGCGTCGCAAGCCCGCCCAACTCGCTCGCCTCGTGGGGAACCGGCTGCTCAGTCGGCCGGGCGCCGGCAAGGAGGTCCGCCAGTTCACCTTCGACACGACGGGGACCGGGCTGACGTACCAGGTCGGCGATTCGCTCAGCGTGATGCCGCGCAACTGCCCCGACCTGGTCAAGGAATGGCTGACGACCACCGGGATCGACCCCGCGACGGAGGTGGAGCTCAGCGGTACCGCAGTACCGGTTGCCACGGCGCTGCGCGATCATCTCGACATCACCCGGATCACGCCGGACCTGCTGCGTTTCGTCGCCGAGCAGACCGGCGACGTCGAGCTCAAGACGCTGCTCCGGGCGGACAACAAGGGCGAGCTCGCCAAGTGGCTGTGGGGCCGGCAGGCAGCCGATCTCGTTGCCTCGTACAACCTCACGGTCACCGCGCAGGGATTGGCCGACCTGTTGCCGAAGCTCAAGCCCCGGCAGTACTCCATCTCCTCGAGCCCGTTGACCAGCCCGGATCGGATCAGCCTGACCGTGTCCGTCATCCGGTACGCCGGTCCGCTGGGCGTCGGTCGCAAGGGCGTGTGCTCGACCTATCTCGCCGACGCTCCGCTGGATCATCCCGTCGCGGTGACCGTCCAGCCGGCGCCGCATTTCCAGCCGCCGGCGGATCCCGGCGTACCGATGGTGATGATCGGGCCCGGTACCGGCGTCGCGCCGTTCCTCGGGTTCCTGGACGAGCGGCGGGCTCGGGGCGACCGTGCGCCCAACTGGCTGTTCTTCGGCGAGCAGCATGAGGCGACCGACTTCTACTACCAGGACGAGTTGACCGCGTTGCAGCGCGACGGCGTACTGACGTCGATCGATGTCGCGTTCTCGCGGGACCAGCGCAACAAGATCTACGTCCAGGACCGGATGCGCGAACACGGCGCCAAGCTCTGGTCGTGGCTGCAGAACGGTGCCCACGTCTATGTCTGCGGCGACGCGACCCGGATGGCCAAGGACGTCGACCAGAGCCTCCGCGACATCATCACCCACCACGGCCACCTCACCCCCGACGAGGCCGACACCTACGTGAAAACCCTGGCCACCAGCAAGCGCTACGTCCGCGACATCTACTGACCAGGTGCGATCTCAGCGGGTCCGGACAGGCATGGTCGTGAGGGCACATTCGATCCACGTCGAGCCCGGCGTCAGCAGCAGCGGCTTCCCGTCGGTGGTGGTGAACTGGAACGGCTCGTTCACGGCACCCTTGCGCCAACGTCCGGCCACCACCTTGTCGCCGGTGAAGACCGTCAGCGTCCCGGCGGAGTCGAAGACATCGAGAATCGTCATCGTTGGCTTGGCCCTGGCGAAACCGGTGTCCCGCTCGGCGGTCAGTACTACGACGTTGTCCGCCGCCACCTGGCCGCCGTTCTCGATCAGATGCGGCGACCAGCTCTCCGCCCGGACCCACCGGCCCGACGCCCGGTTGTAGGTCCAGGTGGCGGTCGCGGACCCGCCGTACCCGACCGTCACCGAGGACACCTGCTTGCCGCTGCGCTGCGCGGTCGACCGGCCCGGGGCGGCCGCGTAGCTGAAGTACGGTGCGGGCGCCGTCTTGCGATCGCTCAGTTGCAGCAACTTCGCGGGACGGGCGAACACGTGGTTGGGCGCGCGTCTCGTGTCGTCGAGCCGATAGGTGCCGGCCGGCACTCGCAGGGTGCCCAGGTCGTCCAGGTCCGCGGCGCGATCGACGTAGTCGAGGACCCAGCGGTCGGCCATCGTGTCCGCGATGATGCCGTGAGTCGGGCCGATCAGCGCCGCGTCCATCGGCCGCAGTGACCGCACCGGTCCGGCCTGAGCCGGCAGCCTGGAATGGAAGATCGCGGCGAGCCGGGTGGTGCCCCCGGTGATCGGTTCGACGAAGACCAGGTCGGCGTCGCCCAGTCCACGCTGCGGGTGCGCATCGGGCGTGTTCGAGATCTTCACCGTGACCGCCGGCCGGTTCAGTGCCTCCGCGGTCAGGACGCCGGTGAGTGGCGCACGGCCCGCCATACCGACCGGACCGTCCCCGGCCGGTGCTGACGGTGTCGGTGCCGGGGACGAGGACGGTGATCCTGACTCGTCGTCACCCCACCAGGTGGAGGCGCCGATCGCAGCGACCAGCGCAACCACCAGTACGGCGGCAGCGACCAGGCGCCCTCGACGGCTCAGGAGCCGATCCATGCTGCGGCGAATACGGTTCATGCTCCGAGGATCCTGGCCCGCGCTCTGGCAGGGCACGGCCCAAAGCCACTTCGAGGTCGCCCAACGGACCAGGAAGGACCAGACTTTCGGCCCTGCTGACCAGCGCCTGTCCACCGGTTGGTGTCCCGTCGGCGGTACCGTCAATCCATGCAGTTCGACCGCTACACCGTCATCCTGTTGACGCTGCGCGCCGACGCACCTGTGATGACGGACGAGGAAGCCGCCGACCTCCAGAACCGGCACCTGGCCCACGGCGCCGGCCTCCGCGACCGTGGCCTGGTGCTCGCTCGCGGTCCGCTGACCGATCAGGACGACGAGCGCTACCGCGGCTTCTCCATCTGGTCCGTCGACCAGGAGACCGCCCGCCGGCACGCCGAAGCCGATCCCGCCGTCCAGGCCGGCCGCCTCGCCGTCGAGGTGATGACCTGGATGATGCCCGCCGGCAACCTCCACTTCAGCGACGTACCGTCGCCTAGGTCGGTCGCCGAGGCCACCGCCGACTGATCGCCGTGCAACGCTCGTGAAACGTGTAGTGGGCACGATGGGCCGAACAGAGTCCAGCACGCGGGGAGCACCGGTCGATGAGCATCGAAGAGAACAAGGCCCTGGTCCGTCGTTTCATGGAAGAGGGCCTGGCCGGCAACCCCGACGTGTTCGACGAGATCTGCTCCGCCGACTTCGTCAACCACGCGGCGCCGGCGCGGCGTCAGGGTGTCCAGGGCGTGAAGGACGTGATCGCCTTCTCGCTGCGCATGCAACCCGACCAGCGGTGGAGCGAGCTGCATGTGATCGCGGAGGGAGACCTCGTGGTCCTGTACGGCACCCGCACCGCCACCTGGCAAGGGACCGAGTTCCGCGGCCATGCAACCCCACAGGGCCCGGTCGCGGTCGAACTGGCTCACATGTTCCGCATCACCGACCATCGGATCAGCGAGCACTGGGCGGTCCGTGACGATCTGGGCATGCTCCACCAGCTCGGCGCCTTCCCCACCTGACGGCTAGACCTTGCCTGGCGAGGTCCAGCGCTCCTACTTGCGCAGGACCTGCACCACCGCCTCGGTGAGTCTGGGGAGTGCGGCGGCGACCGGGGCGGACAACTCGGTGCCGAGTGAGGTGTCGGCTGCTTCGACCGCGTAGACGATCAGGCGGTGGGGCAGTCGGTCCAGCGCTCTTGCGAGGCGTAAAGCGTCGGGGATACCGAGGCTGTGAGAGCCTGCGGAGTGGGTGCCGGGTGCCTTGGCGCCATCGGGTTGCTGGAGGCAGACCTCGGTCTGGTGGATCTCGCCAGGTGACGACGGTTCGCACAGTACGGCGTCGACGACCACCGCGAGCGATGCGCCGGCCCAATCCTCGATCAGCCTGACCGGTTCGCCGTCGGACCTGATCAGCGACACACCGGGCAGCCAGCGGTCCTCGAGCGCAGCGATCAGGGCCGGCCCGATACCGTCATCGCGGCGGTACTCGTTTCCGACACCGATCACCACCGCCCTCGTCACTGCCGCTCCATCGTCAGTTCCAGGAAGTGTGTCGAGCAGGAGATGCAGGGGTCGTAGTTGCGGATCGCCCGCTCGCACAAGCCGGTCAGCGGCTCGTCCGCGAGGTCGAGGTTGGCCGCGACCAGCCGCCGGAGGTCGTCCTCGATCGCGGCCTGGTTCTGCGAGGTCGGCGGGACGATCGTCGCCGACCGCACCAGGCCGTCGGCACCGATGCCGTACCGGTGATAAAGCAACCCCCGCGGCGCTTCGCTGACACCGTGCCCGACACCGTCCCTCGCCGGTACGACCTCGTGTGGCGGTTCCGGCGGCTCGTACTCGTCGATCAGTCGCAGCGCCTCCTCGACCGCGTAGACGGTCTCGACAGCGCGGACGACGATGCTCCGGAAGGGATTCCGGCACTCGTCGTCGAGGCCCGCCTCGGCAGCCAGCTCGCGGGCCAACGGCGACAGGTGTTCGTGGTTCAAGGTGTAGCGGGCCAGTGGTCCGGTGAGGTACGGACGCCCGTCGAGCCGGGCGTGCAGCGCGGTCGAGTGCTTGACCTGCTCCTCGACCACATGGTTGCCGAAGGCATCGACGCTGAACGCGGGGCCCGCGCTGCGGCGCAGCGTCGTACCACCCTCGATCGCGTACCGGGCCGGGTGGTGGACGGCCAGGAACTCGTGGTCCAGCTCGAGCTGCGGGAAGTCGAATCCGGCCACCCAGCGCACGGTGGCGATCGCCGCGTCGAGAGCAGGTCGGAGCTGGGCGGCGAGCCGGTCGAGCTGATCGCGGCCCGGGGCCGAGTAGAAGCCGCCGACGCGGACGTTGACGGGATGGATCGCCCGGCCGCCGACCAGTTCCAGGATGGCGTTGCCCGCCTTCTTCAACGCCAGCCCGCGCTCGACGAGGTCGCGGTGGGCGGTCGCCAGGGCGACCGCGTCCGGATACCCGAGGAAGTCCGGCGCGTGCAGCAGGTAGATGTGCAGCGTGTGGCTGGAGATCCATTCACCGCAGTACAGCAAGCGGCGCAGGTCGCCGATCGGGCCGCCGATCCGTACTCCGCAGGCGTCCTCGATCGCCGTGCAAGCGCTGGTCTGATACGCGACCGGGCAGATGCCGCAGATCCGCGCCGTGATGTCGGGTGGCTCGGTGTAGCGCCGCCCGCGCAGCAGTGCCTCGAAGAACCGCGGCGGCTCGTAGATCCGCAGCTCCGCCCGCTCGACCTCCCCGTCCCGCACCTTGATGTGGAGCGCTCCCTCCCCCTCCACGCGGGCCAGCGAACTGACCTGCAACTGCCGGGCCCGGTGACTCATGACGACCAGCCGCCGCTCGCCGCGTTGAACGTGAGGAACACCCGGTCGACATCGGCTTCGGTCATCCCGGTCTCCCGCAGACGCGGGACCAGGGCCGCCACGTTCGGCTTGGTCATCGGCCCGAAACACCCGAAGCAGCCGCGCCGGTACGCCGGGCACAGCGCCCCGCAGCCGGCATGGGTGACCGGCCCGAGGCACGGCGTACCGTCCGCGACCATGACGCAGGTCAGGCCTCGCCGCTTGCACTCGGTGCAGACCGACGTGTCCGGCAGATCCGGCTTGCGCCCGGCCAGGAAGGCGGTCAGTACCTCCAGCAACTGCCGGCGATCGATCGGGCAGCCGCGGAGTTCGAAGTCGACCCGCACATGGTCCGCGACCGGCGTCGAGGTCGCCAGCGTCTCGATGTAGTCCGGCCGCGCGTAGACGACCGAGGCGAACTCGGCGACGTCCCCGAAGTTCCGCAACGCCTGGATCCCGCCGGCGGTGGCACAGGCCCCGATCGCGACCAGCACCCTCGACTCGGCACGGATCCGGCGGATCCGCTCCGCGTCGGCCGCGGTGGTGATCGAGCCCTCGACCAGCGCCACGTCGTACGGTCCGGGGAGCACGGTGCTCGACGCCTCCAGGAAGTGGGCGATCCGCACCTGTCCGGCCAGCGTGAGCAGCTCGTCCTCGCAGTCCAGCACGGTGAGCTGGCAACCGTCACACGAGGCGAGCTTGAAGATCGCGAGCGTCGGAGTGTCCATCATGAGCGAGGACACCAGCCCGGAGCGGGGTGCCGCCAGGGACCGGGGTCCACTGCCGCCAGGACCTTCGGCCCTGGGGCCGCCCGGGCGGACGTTGGCATCATCGCGCTCATGAGCCAGGCGATCATCGACGGCCTCGACGAATTGGTCGGCCTACTGATCAGTGACGGATACCAGGTCATCGGACCGACGGTGTCCGGCAGCGCCATCGTGCTCGCCGAGCCGACCGGCGCCGCCCAGCTGCCGGCCGGCTGGGGCGTCGAGACCGGTCCGGGCCACTACCGGTTGCGGCGGCGCGACGACGACGCCATGTTCGGTCATTCAGCCGGGCCCCAGTCCTGGAAGACGTTCCTGCACCCCGCGCGCCGCAAGCTGTGGTCGGCCACCGCGGACGGCTCGTACGAGGCTGCTGACGAGGAGCGTCCGCGCTATGCGTTCCTCGGAGTACGCGGGTGCGACCTGGCGGCCATCACGAAGCTTCGCGACGTCCTCACCGGCGGCAGCCACCCGGACGGGAACTTCGAGGCCCGGCACCAATCGTTGTTCGTCGTCGCGGTGAACTGCACCGAACCCGGCGAGGTCTGCTTCTGTGCCTCGATGGGCACCGGACCGGCGGCCGGGCCGGGAGCGGATCTGACACTGACCGAGCTGACTCCCACCGACGGCCACCGGTTCCTGGCCGATGCCGGCACCGAAGCCGGTCGCAGCATGCTCGGGCGGCTCGGTCATCGTGACGCCACCGAGGACGAGGCCGGCGGCGCTTACGCGGCGGTCGAGGCCGCGGCGGATCGGATGGGCCGTGCGATGCCGGAGGTGGACCTGCGCGCCCTGCTGGCCGGCAGCCGCGAGTCCCAGCACTGGGAGGATGTCGCGGATCGCTGCCTGACGTGCGGCAACTGCACCATGGTCTGTCCTACCTGTTTCTGCACGACCACCGAGGACGTCACCGATCTCACCGGTGATCATGCCGAACGCTGGCAGCGCTGGTCATCATGTTTCGAGCTCGACTTCTCGTCCGTCCATGGCGGCAGCGTCCGCAGCTCGGGCGAGAGCCGCTACCGGCACTGGCTCACTCACAAGCTGGGCACCTGGCACGACCAGTTCGGCGCCTCCGGCTGCGTCGGCTGTGGTCGCTGCATCGCTTGGTGCCCGGTCGGAATCGACCTCACCGAAGAGGTGGGCAGGCTCGCTGGTGAAGCCGCCCATGGCTGATCCGGAGGTGTTCGGCGAGCTGGACGCTAGCGAACTGGAGGCATTGCTCAGCATCGCCGACGACGTCTCGTACGAGGACGGCGACAGACTTTTCGATGAGGGTGGGGAGGCCGGGCACTGCTGGCTGATCCGGCATGGCCGGGTCGCACTCGACACGGCAGTGCCCGGCCGCGGCCTGGTGGTCATCCAGACTCTGGGTCCTGGCGATCTCCTCGGCTGGTCGTGGCTTGTACCGCCGTACCGCTGGCACTTCGGCGCCTTGGCGGTCGGCACTGTCGAGGCCACCTCGTTCGACGCGGAACGAATGAGAGCGCTGGCCGAACAGGATCCCCGGCTCGGCTATGCGCTCACCAAGCAGCTGCTGGCGATCGCGCTCGACCGGCTACAGTCCACCCGGGCACGGCTACTGGATCTTTACGGCAATGGCGCTCGTGACTGAACCGATGCTGCCGGTCCGGTACCGGGTGATCGACCGGACCATCGAGACCCGCGACTCGGCCACTGTCCGGCTGGAGCCGATGGAGCAGCCCCTGCCGCGGTTCGCGCCGGGCCAGTTCGCCATGCTCTACGCCTTCGGCATCGGGGAGGTACCGATCTCTGTCAGCGGTATCGGTGAAGACGGCACTTTGGTCCACACCATCCGATCCGTCGGTGCGGTCAGCCGGGCCTTGTTCGATGCCCGGCCGGGAACCGTACTCGGAGTCCGCGGTCCGTTCGGTACGACCTGGACGCTCGCCGGCGCCGAGGGGGACGACCTCGTCCTGGTGGCCGGCGGCATCGGCCTGGCCCCACTGCGTCCGCTGCTGCTGGCCGCGCTGGCCCGGCGGTCGACGTACCGAAAGGTCGTGCTGGTGGCCGGCGCGCGTACACCGCAAGAGTTCCTGTACCGCTCCGAGCTGGATCGTTGGACAGCACGCGAGGACCTTGAAGTCGAGCTCACCGTGGACAGCCCGTCCAGCGGTTGGCACGGCGCCGTCGGGTTCGTCACCGAGCCGCTGTCCCGGCTGCGGCTGACCGCGGACCGGACGGTCGCCTACCTCTGCGGCCCGGAGCCGATGATGCGGTTCAGCGCTCGCATCCTGCTCCGCGCGCAGATTCCGGCCGAGCGGATCCACGTCTCACTCGAACGCTCGATGAAATGCGGCATCGCCTTGTGCGGACACTGTCAGCTCGGCCCGCTGCTCGTCTGCCGCGACGGCCCGGTCGTCGACTACGCCATCGCCGAACCCCTGCTGGCGATCCCCGAACTGTGAGCTCTCCGCAGCCTGGCACCTAGCGGCCGACGGTTCGCTGCGGCTGCTAGGTCCGGTGAGGGGACCGATCACCTCCCGCCCGCGGCGCTGAACCGGACGGACAGGTCCACGATGATGTCGTGGACCTGTCCGTCCGGCGGTGGGTCAGCTCTCCGGCCTGCTGTCGTGGACGACCGCGACCGGGACCGTCGCGTGGTGCAGAACGCCGCGTGCCACCGAGCCGAGCATCAGCCCGGGCAGCCGGTGACGGCGGCCGCCGATCACGATCAACTGGGCACCGGCCGACTCCGCGGTCTCGAGCAGCGCCGCCGCGGCGTGCGCCTGCACGAGTCTGCGTACCACCTTCAGGTCGGGGTACTTGTGCTGCCACTGCTCCGCGACCGTGTCCAGCCGCTCGCGCGCGAGCCGCTTCCAGTCCTCCCGCACCGCTCCGGCCGTCGCGGCGTTCCAGCTGTACGGGGTGGGAACGTCCCACGCGAGCACCATCCACAGCGGCGCGGCATCGCGAACCGCCATCTCGCAGGCGAACTCCAGCGCCACGCCGTCGTCCTCGTAGCCGTCCAGACCCACGATGACCGGGGCATGGACGTGCTGCACGCGCTTCCAGCCCTCCGGTACGACGACAATCGGTCCGTCACCGTGATTGGCGACGTACTCCGAGGTCGAACCGATCAGCAGCCGGGCGAATCCGCCGACCCCTCGACGGCCCACCACGGTCAGTCCAGCGTCCGTGCTGAGCTCGGCCAGCCGCTTGTCCGGCGCACCGACCACGACGTCTGCGGCCAGGTCCAGTGACCGGTCGGCGGCCACGAGGTACTCCTCGACCTCGTCGGCCAGCCGGTTGTCGGCCTCGGGGATCACGGCCGGAATGATGACCTGCCCCTCGATCCTGACCGGCGCCGCATAGGCGTGCCGCGTCCGCTCGTCCGCCACGTGTACCGCCCGAAGCGGCACACGACGCCGCACAGCCTCGTGAACCGCCCAGTCCAGTGCTCCGGAGCGACGCCAGGCAGCGTCGACTCCGACGATGATTTTGTCTGTCACGTCGATCAGCTCCTACCTGTCTCCACTTCCAGCACAACGCGGCCTCCGGCCCGGCGGAAGGGACCAAAGTCCCGGGATCACCCGGTCGACGTCAGCCCTTGCGGGATGTCGTGTCACAGCGCGGCGGCGTACCCGGTCATAGCCGGTGCCGACCGTGATCTGCCGGTCCTCAGCCGCGGAGCGTGAGATGAACCCGACCCTCGAGACCGAACGACTACTGCTCAGGCCATGGCGTGACACCGACGCCGACGATGCGCTGGGCATCTACGGCGACGAGGAGGTGACTCGTTGGCTCACCCCCGCGATGGCCTGGGTTCCGGATGTTCAGACGATGCGGGACGTCCTGCGCCGCTGGCAGACCGAGGACGTCGTACCGGCCAGTCACTGGGCCGTCGAAAGGCGCGACACCGGGCAGATCGTCGGCGGCGCGGCCCTCGTCCACCTGGCGCCGTGGAAGGACCTCGAGATCGCGTGGCACCTCGGCCGCCGGAGCTGGGGACACGGCTACGCCACCGAGGCCGGCAACGCGCTGACCCGGTGGGCGATGCACCGCGGCGGTGTCGACGAGGTCTTCGCGCTGATCGGACCGGACAACACCCGCGCCGCGGCGACGGCCCAGCGGATCGGGATGGAGTGGCTCGGCGAGACCGACGACTACCACCACCGGCGACTCGAGCTGTACCGCGTACGGCACCAAGACCTCACGTACTTCGACTACGACACCGAAGTGACCGAACAGGAGAATCGATGAGCACCGACGAACAGCAGATCGCCACCTCCGTCCTGGTGATCGGCACCGGCGGCGGCGGACTGCGGGCGGCGATCGAGCTGGCCGAGCAAGGTGTCGAAGTACTTGCCCTGGGCAAGCGTCCACGCGCCGACGCGCACACCTCGCTCGCGGCCGGTGGGATCAACGCGGCGCTGGCCACGATGGACCCGGACGACACCTGGCAACAGCACGCTGCCGACACCCTGCAGGAGAGCTACCTGCTGGCGAACCCGGTCACGGTCCGGATCGTCGCCGAGAACGCGGCCCGCGGGATCGCCGATCTGGAGAGCTACGGCATGCCGTTCGCCCGCGAGGCCGACGGGCGGATCTCGCAGCGGTTCTTCGGCGCGCACACGTACCGGCGGACCGCGTTCGCCGGCGACTACACCGGCCTGGAGATCCAGCGGACGCTGATCAACCGGGCCGTCCAGCTCGGCGTACCGATCCTCGACACCGTGTACGTGACCCGCATCCTGGTCCGCGACAACACCGTCTTCGGGGCTTACGGATTCGACCTGACGACCGGTCGCCGCTATGTCATCCACGCCGACGCGGTGATTCTGGCGGCCGGCGGTCATACCCGGATCTGGCGCCGTACGTCGTCGCGCCGCGACGAGAACACCGGCGACTCGTTCCGCCTCGCCCTGCTGGCCGGCGGCCGGATCCGTGACCCCGAGCTGGTCCAGTTCCACCCGTCCGGGCTGATCGAGCCCGAGAACGCGGCCGGCACGCTCGTCTCCGAGGCCGCCCGCGGCGAGGGCGGGCAGCTGCGGAACGCGCTCGGTGAACGGTTCATGACGCGCTACGACCCCGAGCGGATGGAGCTGTCGACGCGGGACCGGGTCGCGCTGGCGGCGTACACGGAGATCAAGGAAGGTCGCGGTACGCCGAACGGCGGCGTCTGGCTCGACGTGTCACATCTCCCCCGCGAGACGATCATGCGCCGGCTCCCCCGCGTCTACCAGACACTGCTCGAACTCCAGATGCTCGACGTCACCAAGCAGCCGATCGAGATCGCCCCGACCGCGCACTACTCGATGGGCGGCGTGTGGGTCCGGCCCGAGGACCACGGCACCGGCGTCGACGGCCTCTATGCGATCGGCGAAGCGGCCAGCGGCTTGCACGGCGCGAACCGGCTCGGCGGCAACTCCCTGATCGAGTTACTGGTCTTCGGCCGGATCGTCGGCGAGGAGGCAGCGAAGTACTCGATCAGCCGGCAGTCCCAGCAACGCTCCGCGGAGGCCGTCGCCGAGGCACGGGCAGAAGTCGATGCGCTGCTGGCAGACACCGGCCAGGAGAACGTCCGCGCCCTCCAACGAGCGCTGCGCGACACCATGACGTCGCGAGCGGGCGTAGTACGAGACGAGGCCGGCCTCCAGGCCGGACTGGCCGAGCTGACCGAGATCGAGGAGCGGATGACCCACCTGGGCGTCCACCCCGACATCGCCGGCTTCCAGGACCTCGCCCACGCCTTCGACCTCAAAGCCTCCGCCCTCGCCGCCCGGGCAACCCTCGACGCGGCCCTGGTACGCCGCGAAACCCGCGGCTGCCACAACCGCTCGGACTACCCCGGCCTCGACGAGTCCCTCCGGGTCAACCTCGTCTGGTCCGGCCCCGGCAAGGTCGAGCCCGAAGACATCCCCCCGATCCCCGACGAGTTCAGCGCGCTCATGCGCCACGTCTCCAGCGACGGCAAGTTGGTCGAGTGACACCGAAAGGACGGAAACCACCATGAAGAAGCACTTTCTCGAGGCCGCGGCGCAGGAGTTCGCGGATGCGACGGCGAAGCCGCCGTTCCTGTACGAGCTCGGGCCGGACGGCGCGCGCAAGGTTCTCGACGATGTCCAGGCGGCGCCGATCGCCAAGCTCGACGTCGCCGAGAAGTGGATCACCGTCCCGGCGGAGGCCGGCGACGTAAAGGTCCGGATCGTGAAGCCGGTCGATGCGGCCGGGATGCTGCCGGCCGTGCTGTACATGCACGGCGGCGGCTGGGTGCTGGGCAACGCGGGCACGCATGACCGGTTCGTGCGGGAGCTGGCGGTCGGGGCGCGGGCGGCGGTCGTGTTCGTGGAGTACGACCGGTCGCCGGAGGCGCAGTACCCGGTTGCCATCGAGCAGGGCTACGCGACGGCGCAGTGGATCACCAAGAACGGTTCGGACGAGGGCCTCGACGCAACCCGGCTGGCGGTGGCCGGTGATTCGGTCGGCGGCAACATGACGGCCGCCTTGACGCTGCTCGCCAAGGATCGTGGGGACGTCACCTTCGTCCACCAATCGATGTACTACCCGGTGACCGATGCCGGTCAGGACACCGACAGTTACCGCGAGTTCGCCGACGGGCCGTTCCTGACCGCGAAGGGGATGGCGTGGTTCTGGGACTGCTACCTACCCGACGTCACCAAGCGCACCGAGATCACCGCCTCGCCGCTGCGGGCCGGCCTCGACCAGCTCGCCGGCCTGCCCGAGGCGTTCGTGATCGTCGACGAGAACGACGTACTCCGGGACGAGGGCGAGGCCTACGCGCGCCGGCTCACCGAGGCCGGCGTACGCACCACCTCGCTGCGCTACAACGGCATCCTCCACGACTTCATGATGGTCAACCCGCTCCGTGACACGGCCGCCACCACAGGTGCGGTCGAGCAGGCGATCCACGTGCTCCGCAAGGCGCTCGGCACCGACTGAGCCGTCCCGACCACGTAGTCCGGGCGGTACGTGGTGGACCGCAACCACGCGTTCACCACGTGCTTCCCGGGACGCGGTCCACGCGGTCGGCATCGCACTGTGAAAGCAGGAGCAGCCGAAGCGACCGGGAGGCCGGGACCATGAACCTCGACAGGACGGAACAGAGCTGGGACGACGAGGCCGTCGCGATCTTCGTCCGGGTCCGGCCCCGGCTGCTGGCGATCGCGCACCGCTATCTCCCCGGTACGAACGAGGCCGAGGACATCGTCCAGGAGACCTGGCTCCGCTGGCAGCACACGGACCGTACGGCGGTCCTCGACCCGCAGGCGCTGCTGGCGACGATGACCACCCGGCTCGCTATCAACGTCACCCAGTCCGCCCGGCGCCGCCGTGAGTCCCCGAGGCCCTCCCTGGCCTCCGAGCAGGCCGACCCCGGCAATGACCCCGCGACGAGCGCCGAACATCGCGACGCGCTCGGGCAAGCCGTGCTGATCATCCTGGAGTGCCTGACCCCGCGGGAGCGCGCAGCCTTCGTCCTGCGGGAGGCCTTCGACTACCCCTACCCGGAGCTCTCGGAGTTCCTCCACCTCGGCGCGGCCAACACCAGGCAACTGGTCTGCCGGTCCCGTCAGCGGATCGGCGCGGGCCGGCGTACGACCGTGAGCACCGCCGCCCAGGAGCGCTTCCTGCAGGGGTTTCTCAACGCGGCCCGGGCCGGCGACCTCGACGACCTCGAAGAGTTGCTGGCCGCGGATCTCGCTGCTTGAGCCATTTCGTTGCCGCGGGCGCGGACCATGATTAGGCTCTTGGGTTGGACGGTGGCGATGAGGATCCGGGACCAGAGCCTTCAGCTGGAAGGCCGGCGGCGTGAGTGTGAGGCTCTCGATCGGCTGGTAGCCGATCTGGGGGCCGGGCACAGCGCTGCCCTGGTACTCCGCGGCGAAGCCGGCATCGGCAAGACCGCCCTGCTGGACTACCTCGAGGCGAACGCGCCATCCTGCCGGATCGCGCGAGCAGCGGGCGTCGAGTCCGAGATGGAGCTTGCCTTCGGAGGCCTGCACCAACTCTGTACGCGGCTGCCGGACCGACTGTCCGATCCACGGCACGAGGCCCTGAGCACAGCGTTCGGTCTGACCACCGGGACACCACCGGATCGGTTCCAGGTCGGGCTGGCGATGCTGAACCTGCTGGCCGACGTCGCCGAGGACGCGCCGCTGATCTGCCTGATCGACGACGCCCAATGGCTCGACCGGATGTCCGCGCAGACCCTCGCCTTCGTCGCCCGCCGCCTGCTCGCCGAGCGGGTCGCCCTCGTCTTCGCGATCCGCGAGCACGGTGACGCGAACGAGCTGACCGGTCTGCCCGAACTCCTCGTGACCGGACTCGGCTATGACGATGCCCGCGCGCTACTGGACACCACTGTCACAAGGGTCCTGGACGAACGCGTCAGGGACCGGTTCGTCGCCGAGACGCGCGGCAACCCGCTGGCCTTGATCGAGCTCCCCCGCAGCCTGCCGGCCGGCCGGCTGACCTCCGGTTTCGGCCGGACCGGACCTGACGGACTGGCCGGCAAGCTCGAGCAGGGCTTCCTGCTGCGCTTCGACGCGCTGCCCGCCGACGCCTGCCTGCTGCTGTTGATCGCCGCCGCCGAGCCGGTCGGCGATCCTGCCCTCCTGTGGCGTGCCGCCGAGCGGCTCGGGATCGGCGCCGAGGCTGCCGCCGATGCCCAGACGGCCGGCTTGATCGACATCGGCTCCCGGGTCCGGTTCCGGCATCCCCTCATCCGTTCGGCCGTGTACCGGGCGGGCTCGGCGGCGGATCTGCGCGCCGTGCACAGCGCCCTCGCCGGTGCCACCGACGCGAGTCTCGATCCGGATCGCCGGGCCTGGCATCGGGCCTACGCGACCGTGGGCCTCGACGAGGAGGTGGCCGCCGAACTGGAGAGCGCGGCGGCTCGGGCCCAGGCCCGTGGCGGCGTCGGGACCGCGGCGGCCTTCCTCCAGCGAGCCACGGAGCTGACACCCGATCCGGGACGCCGGGCCGAGCGGGCACTGGCTGCCGCCGGCGCCAAGTTCGAGGCCGGTGAGCCGGACGCGGCGTACGACCTCCTCTCCGCCGCGGAGATCGGCCCGGTCGACGACCTCCACCGCGCACGCCTCGCCCGGCTGCGGGCCCAGATCAGCTTCGCCCACCGACGCGGCAGGGAGGCCGGTGCACTGCTGCTCGACGCGGCGAACCGGCTCGATGCCCTCCACGATCCGACGGCGCGTGAGGCGTACCTCGAAGCGCTCGGCGCCGCGGTCTTCGCGGGCCGGCTCGGGAGCCACCGCAACGTCCAGAAGGCTGCCGAGGCCGCTCGGGCGGCTCACCCCACGCCCCGGCCGGCCGGGGCCATGGATCTGCTCCTGGACGGGGTCGCGTCCCGGTTCACGGACGGCTACACGGTCGCCGTACCTTCGCTGAGGAGGGCACTCCAGGCGTTCCGGCAGGCCGCCGAGCGCGGCGAGGACAAGGTCGTGCAGTGGCTGTGGCGAGGTTGCCCGGTCGCTCCGGAACTCTGGGACGACGAGGCCTGGCACGAGCTGACCGACCGCGGCGTCGAACTGGCCCGCGGCCAAGGCGCGCTCGGCGTGCTTCCCGGCGCGCTGACCTATCGCGCCGTCGTCCATCTGCATGCGGGCGAGTTCGGCGCCGCGGCCATGCTGCTCACCGAATCGGACGCCCTCGCTTCGGCGACCGGCACCACGCCGTTGCGGGACGGCCGCCTGATGCTCGCCGCGTGGCGCGGCGAGGAACGCGCGGCCGCCAGGCTGATCGATGCCGCCGTGCAGGACGCGGTGGCGCGGGGTGAGGGCCGCGCTCTCGGGCTCGCCCGGCACGCGACCGCCGTGCTCTACAACGGCCTCGGTCGCTACGAGGCGGCCCTCGATGCGGCCCGCAAAGCCTGTGAGCAGGAGGACCTGGGCTTCTTCGCCTGGTCGCTCGCCGAAGCCGTCGAGGCCGCCACACGGAGCGACACCGGCGCGGCGGACGCCCTGAGTCAGCTCGAGGAACGTGCCCGCGCGGCCGGTACGGACTGGGGCCTGGGCATCTGGGCACGCTCTGCCGCGCTGGTTGCCGAGGGCAATGATGCCGACGCCCTGCACCGCGAAGCGATCGAGCGTCTCGGACGCACCAGAATGGTCGTCCACCTCGCCCGGGCGCAGCTGCTGTACGGCGAATGGCTGCGGCGCGAGAACCGGCGACACGATGCACGGATCCAGCTTCGGCTCGCGCACGACAGCCTGAGCCGGATGGGTGCCAGGGCCTTCGCCGATCGGGCCCGCCAGGAACTGGCTGCCATCGGCGAGACGACCCGGCGACAGGTTGCCCACTCCGGCGAGTTGCTCACCGCGAAGGAAGCGCAGATCGCCCGGCTCGCCGCGGACGGTCTCACCAATCACGAGATCGGCGGCCGGCTGTTCCTCAGCCCGCACACCGTGGACTGGCATCTCCGCAAGGTGTTCAGCAAGCTCGCCGTCACCTCACGCAAGCAGCTCGACCCGGCCTTGATCGACGCCATCAGTCCGGTGACCGCCGGATGAGCCGTCATGCGTGAGGAACTGTTCGGGCGGCTGGCCGAGCGCCAGACTCTCGACGATCTCCTGGCGGACGCCCGCGGCGGGCGCAGCGCGGTCCTGGTGCTGCGTGGAGAGGCCGGGATCGGCAAGACCGAACTACTGAAATACCTGGTGGGGCGATCGACCGGGTGCCACATCGTCAGAGTCACCGGAGTACAGGCCGAGATCGAGCTCTCGTACGCCGGACTGCACCAACTCTGCGCTCCCCTGCTCGGCGGTCTCGATCGCCTCCCCGGACCGCAACGCGGTGCGCTCTCCGCGGCGTTCGGGCTGCGTGGCGGCGAAGCACCCGATCGCTTCCTCGTCGGGCTGGCCGCTCTCAGCCTGTTGGCGAACGCCGCCGGCAATCAGCCGGTGGTCTGCGTGGTCGACGACGCGCAGTGGCTCGACCAGGTGTCGGCGCAGACCCTCGGCTTCGTCGCTCGGCGGTTGCTCGCCGAATCGATCCTGCTCGTCTTCGCCGTCCGGGAGCCCAGTCCGGACGAGACCTTCGGTGGCCTGCCCGAGCTCCACCTCACGGGGCTGACCGAGAGCGATTCCCGGGCGCTGCTGGAGTCGGCCGTCGCCGGCCCTCTCGACGAGCGCGTGCGGGACCGCATCGTGGCTGAGACCCGCGGCAACCCGCTGGCGCTACTGGAGTTGCCCCATGAGCTGAGCAACGCGGAGCTGGCGGGTGGCTTCGTACTTCCCGATGCGCGGCCCTTGTCGAGCCAGCTCGAGCACGGCTTCCTCCGCCGGGTGCAAGCGCTTCCGGCGGAGACGCAACGCCTACTCTTCATCGCGGCCGCCGAGCCGTTCGGTGACCTCCCGCTGGTACGGCGTGCGGCCGAGCGCCTCGGGATCTCCGTGGACGCCGCCGTATCGCAGGCCGAGGCCTCGGGCTTGATCGCCCTCGACGGCCGGCTGCGCTTCCGGCATCCGTTGGTGCGTTCGGCGGCGTATCGCGCCGCGGAGACGGAAGATCGGCGCGAGGTCCACCAGGCGCTGGCCGACGCGACGGATGCGCGGGTCGATCCGGATCGCCGGGCGTGGCATCTGGCGCGGGCGGCGTCGGGGCCTGACGAGTCGGTGGCGGCTGAGCTGGAGCAGTCGGCGGACCGGGCACGGGCTCGCGGCGGAGTCGCGGCTGCGGCCGCATTCCTGGAGAGGGCCGCAGGGCTGACTCCAGAACCCGTACGCCGGGCAGCCAGGACGCTGGCGGCGGCACTTGCGAAGTACCAGGCAGGTGCGTTCAGCGCGGCGCTCGAGTTGGCGGACGCGGCGGAGCTGGGGCCGCTTGACGAGCTCGGCGCGGCGAAGGTGACGCTCCTGCGCGGGGAGATCAGGTCCATCTCCACGAGTAGCAGCGCGGGTCTTCCGTTGCTGCTCGACGCAGCCAAACGGCTTGAGCAGCTCGACGCGGGACTTGCCCGTGCGACCTATCGCGATGCGCTGCACGCGGGCATCAACGCCGACGGGCTGACTGGCCGTGACACCGTCGCGGTCGCTGCGGCAGTGCTGGCCGCGCCGAGACCTGCCGTGCCGGCGCCCGGGGAGCTTCTCCTGGATGGTGTGGCGACGGCGGCGACGCAGGGGTATTCGGCCGGCGTACCGATGCTGCAGGAGGCGCTTGCGGCTTTCCGCGCCGGTGAAGTCCCGGCTGAGGAAGCCCTCGGCTGGCTACCGCTGGCCGCCCGGATGGCGGGAGACACCTGGGACTCGACCGGCTGGACCGTGCTGACCACTTCACTCGCCGAGCTGGCCCGCGAAACCGGGGCGCTGTCCGTACTACCGCTCGCACTCCTGCTCCAGGTGCCCAACCGGGCCTTCGCGGGCGAGCTCGACGCCGCCGAGTCCCTTGCCGCACAGGTGGTGGCCGTTGGGGAGGCGACCGGCGCGGGGTTCCTGGGGCCATACGGTTCACTGTTCGTCGAACCGTTCAGGGGACGGGAGGCAGCCACTCAGCGTGCGATGGACACGCTCAACCAGACAGTCCGCACCCGCGGGCAGCCGAAGGTCGAGCAGGACACCCTGTGGGCGGCGGCGGTGCTCTACAACGGCCTCGGCCGGTACGACGAAGCGCAACCGGCGGCCAGACGCGCGAGCGCGGACCCGGACGGCCTCGGCCTGTCCGTCAAGGCGGTACCGGAGTTCGTCGAGGCGTCGGCACGACTCGGACGGCCGGGCGATGCGCTCGACGCCGTACGGAAGCTCGGCGAGATGGCCGAGGCGACGGGGACCGACTGGGCGCTCGGTACGGCGGCTTATGTGCGGGCGCTGGTCAGCGAACAGGCCGACGATCTGTACCGCGAGGCGATCGAGCGGCTCGGTCGCACGGAGATGCGGATGGACTTCGCGCGAGCCCGGTTGTGTTACGGCGAATGGCTGCGGCGGGAGAACCGGCGGACGGACGCCCGGGCAGAGCTGGGTGCCGCCCACGAGCTGTTGAGCGGGTTCGGCGCGGCGGGTTTCGCCGAACGCGCTCGCCGGGAACTGCTGGCGACGGGTGCGACCGTCCGTCGACGGACACAGGCCTCGTACGAGTCGCTCACCCCGCAGGAGGAGCAGATCGCCAGGCTGGCCGGCGACGGGCTGACGAACGCCGAGATCGGTGCCCGGTTGTTCGTCAGCCCGCATACGGTCGACTGGCATCTGCGCAAGGTGTTCTCGAAGCTCGGCATCAGTTCGCGGCGGCAGCTTCGCAGTACCCTCTCGACGCCTGCCTAGTGGACGGACCGGGCCGCCTTCTCGATCACCCGGGTGGTGGTCTTGGCGTCGGAGATCAGGCCGAGGTGACCCTCGTCGAACTCGGTGACGTCGGAGCCGGCCCGCTTGGCCATCGTGCGCTGGACCGTCGGCGGGATGATCTTGTCGCCGGTGCCGATCAGGTACCAGGACGGGATGGTGCGCCAGGCCGGGGTGGCGGACTGGTCGGCCAGGCCGCCGAACGCTCCCGGTCGCTGGGTCGCGTAGACCATGGCCTTCTCGTCGTTGTCCAGGCCGGTGGCGAACGACGTGAAGACGGTCGACCTCTTGAGGAACAGGTCAGTGGTCGGCGTGGGCGGACCGGCCGGTACGAAGTCGAACACTGTCGTCGGATCGGGCACCGAGAGCGCGGAGTCCGGCCCGGCCATCTGCAGCGCGGTCTCGCCTTCGTCCAGGGCGAACGCGTTGACGTAGACGAGCGCCTTGACGTTCGGCAGTCCGGTGGCCGCGTTCGTCACCACGGCGCCGCCGTAGGAGTGCCCGACGAGGACAACGGGACCCGGGATCGTCTGTACGAAGGCCCGCACCGACGCGGCGTCGCCCGCGAGCGAGCGCAACGGGTTCGGGATGGCGCGGACCGGGTATCCGTCGTCGAGCAGCTGCTCGATGACACGCTGCCAGCTCGACGCATCCGCCCACGCCCCGTGCACCAGCACGATCGTCGGCTTCGGCGCACGACTGCCCTGGGCATCTGCACTCAACGACGGGGTCAAACTCGCCAACGCAAGCGCGGCAACCAGCACCGCCGCGGTCGAGATCCGCCGCCGGACCCGCCCGGTTACCTGTTCGAGGGAACTGGTCATCATCTGTCCTATTCCGTGCGAAGGACGACTCCACCAACCAGGAGCCGAAGGCGGCCACCTCCCGGCCGACTCACTCCTAAGACCGCGAACCACCCCACCCTGTGACACCTACTCCAAACCCCGCAGGAACCGCGACGACCGCCCGGCCTGGTCGACGTACCCGCGACTCCGGTAGAACGCATGGGCGTCTTCCCGGCGATCCGAACTTGTGACCTCCATCCGCACACACCCATGCCCCACGGCAAACGCCTCCGCCGCGCCGACCAACTCACCGCCGACGCCACAACCACGAACCCGCTCGAAGACGACAAGGGCCACGATGCGCGCCCACGATCCGGTGCGCTCGAAGAACGGGCAGACGTGAACCGCGATCAGGCCGGCCACCTCGCCGTCGTCTTCAGCGACGTAGGCCGCACTCGCGGGATCATCAGCCCAGCTCCGGATTCGGGCCGCCGTTTCCTCAGTGCCCTCCTGCGGGTAGCCGAGCTGGTGGAGCAGGTCGTTGACGGTGGCGGCATCGCAGGTGCGCGCCTCTCGGATCAGCATGCCCTCCAGTCAAGACCGTGGGATGTTGTCACAGCATCTCCGTTTTCAGTGCCGGGCGATGCTGAGGGCGATGGCTTCTTCGAGGGCGCTGAGGATGTAGGCAGGGACTTGCATTCCCTGGTGCCGGGCCCAGAGGAGTTCGCGTTCCACCAGGCTCACCTGGCGCGCGATCCCGTCCAGGTCGCGGTCGAACCCGAGCGCTCGGGCGACGTCGCCGAAGGCCGCGCGTTGGTGGCGGTTGTTGACGCCGACCAGGTCGAAGGAGTGCCGGCGGAGGATCCGGGTGAGGTGGAGTTGCCAGGGGCTGAGGCCCTCCTCGCCCAGGAGAGTCTCGGCCGACATGCGGTAGAAGGCGAAGTGGCCGGGTTCTTGGCGTCTGATCGGTGCGATGACGGTCTCGGCGATCGCGCGCTCCCCCATGGCGCCGAGACCGTCGAGCAGGCGGGAGTACGCGATGACCGCCGAGCGTTCGGTGGCCGCGCCTGTCAGGTAGTACAGAAGTCTGATGACCCCGAGCATGCCGGGCAGATGCGAGAGCACCCCGATCACCCGGATCCCCGGTCGTACGTTCGTGAGGTCGGCCGGGGCCGGCGTCATCCCGAAACCCTGCTGGACCGCGTCGAGAAGAATGCCGTGCTGCAACTCCTGCGGCGACCACACGTCCTCGTAGAAGAACCGATCCGTCTCCGTCGCATCGGGCATCAGCGCCCGCAACTCCAGCACGTTCCGCTCGACCTCGAGCTCGACCCTCGTCAGGTAGTTGAAGACCCCGCCGTACTTCCGGCGAACCCGCTCAGGATCGAGGATCGTAAGATCCGCCGCCCCGGGCGACAACGGCGGATGGTCCGCCGCGAACGTCTCGACAAACTGCCGGAGCCCATCGCGAGTGGCGCGTCTGGGCCCCGGCCGAATCTGTACCTGGCTCATACCTCCTAAGACCGAACCACTGCCCGGCCTGTGACATCACCCATCCCGGCTAGTCGTTGCAGGCCACCGGGTCGTCGAAGTGGCCGGGGGTGCCTGGGTAGGCGCTACCGGTGCCGTGGCCGTGGTCCTGGTTGTAGGTCAGGGCCAGTTCCCGGTACGCCGAGGTACCGGAGGTGGTCGCGTCCGTGGCGGCCCGGCCGGCGCCCGATCCCCAGGCGAGCGACTGGAGGAAGTTCTGCATCGCCGGCGAGTGCTGCCGGACGTCGTTGAACCCTCCGTACGCCGCGTTGCAATGGCTGAACAGGTTGTATGCACCGTTCCAGTCGATCAGCCGGTCGCCCGGGTTGGGCCCGTTCTCCGCCCGGTCGGCCTGCATGACGTCACGGTCCCAGCCGCCGTAGATCCAGTCCGTGCCCTGGTGGTGCTGGTTGTTGGTCAGCGTCTCGGGCGCGGCCGTGTCGTCGGCCTTGCCGGTCAGCTGGAACCACTCGCACGGGTCGACGGTGACGCCGGCCGTGGTGACCGGCCAGGCACCCGGCGCGCAGTTGCCCGGGTACGTACCGCGCGGGTTGAAGTCGAGGATGTCCGACCCGAGCACATCCTGCTTGGCCGGATCCGACTCGCCCACGCCTCCGAAGGTGTGGTCGACGAACCGGTCGTTCGTCCCCCGCGACTCCGCCTTGAAGACCCCACCGACCAGACAGTCCGGCGTGGCCGCGTCGAGGACCGGGTCACAGCCCTTGCCGCCCCACAGCACGTCCTCGCCGTCGTCGCCGAAGACCTGGTCGCCGCCGCTCTGACCATTGGCCAGGTCGTCGCCGAAGCCCGCATGGATGTTGTCCGCGCCCGGTCCACCCAGCAGCCGGTCCCGGCCGCCCTCGGTGATGCCGTCGTGCGGCATCTCGGCAGCTGTCGCGGCACCGATCCACTGGTCACCATCGACGTCGTGCTCCAAATCAGCCCGCCGGTCGTACAGGCCGCGCCGGAAGCCGATGTAGGTCTCGGCCGGTGGCGAGTTCGTGGAGATGCTGAACTGTGCCGGCAGGTCGCCGGTGTCCAGGTACTGGTTCACCACACCACCACGGTCACCCAGGATCGCATCCTCGCCGGCCTCACCGTTCACGGTGTCGTCGCCGAGTTCACCGTAGAGATCGTCGTCGTCCGTACCGCCGAGGATGGTGTCGTTCCCGTCCTGGCCCCAGATCCCGTCGTTGCCGGCCTCGCCGTACAGGGTGTCGTTGCCGAAGGCACCGGCCGCCTCACACGTTGCCTGTACCTCCGTACAGAACCGCGTGCTCGGGTCACCGAGATCCGGGTCGTGGGTCCGGGCCACCGTGGCCCCGGCGGGCGGAGTCCCGTTCGGGTAGCGATCGGCGTAGACCCGCTCGGTCTGGCCGGTGATCGTCCGCATCAACGACCCGTTGTCACCCAGTACGACGTCATCGGCGCCGTCCGCCTCGATCGTGTCGCCGGTGTCGCGGAAGCCCTTCGCCGAACTTCCACCGATCAGGTCGTCCTGTCCGTCGGGAGCACTCGCGCCCTCGAGCAGAGCGGCCGCGCTGGGCGTCCCCGGCCAACCGGGATCGGCCAACGGGGCAACGGTTGTGAAGGGCGAATCACCCGCGAGCGAGAGATCGCCGCGCACCACGTCTGCACCGCCGTTGCCCTCGACGTAGTCGGCGTGGGCGCCACCGGAGATGAAGTCGCCACCGTCCTGACCCCAGATCGTGTCGACCCCTTCGCCGCCGGAGAGCCGGTCGACGCCGAACCGGTCAGCCGGTCCGGGGACGAGTTTGTCGGCGCCCAGGTCGTACAGGTCGACGATCCGGGCGGCCATCGGCGTACCGGCGACCTTCGTGCCCTGCCGAACCGTCGCCCGGGTCGGTGTCTGCCCAGCTCCTGGCCGCTGGACCTGACCATTGTCACCGGTGACGACGTCGTCGCCAGGCCCGCCGAAGATCGCGTCGGCAGTGTCCAGCTGACCCACGCCCGCCGTCAGCTGGGTCGAGCTACCACCGACGAGGTCGTCGTCCGCGGCATCGCCCTCGACCCAGTCGCTCGCCTGACCACCCTCGACATAGTCGTCGTCACCGTCGCCCTTGGCCCGGTCCTCACCGCCCTGGCCGTAGAGCACGTCCTGCCCGTCGCCACCGGACATCTGGTCGTTGCCGGACGTGTTCGCGACCGGCGTCAGCCCGAGGTCGAGCAGCGAGACCGTATGACCGGAAGCGAATCCGCGCTGCCTCGTCACCGGCGTGGTCGCCGCCGGATCCGTCGTCAGTCCGAGGACCGCGTTGTCACCGGCGATCAAGTCCGGACCGGCGTCGCCGAACAGCACGTCACCAGTGTCCGGCCGGCCCACACCAGCAGTAGCCTGCTCGAACGAGCCACCGGCGATCGCATCCTCACCATCGTTGCCATGGACAACGTCCGCGGCGTTGTTGCCTTCCAGATGGTCGTTGTCGCCGTTGCCGTTCACCTGGTCAGAACCAAGACCGCCGTACGCCGTGTCGTCGCCGTCGCCGCCGAAGATCCGGTCGCCGGTTCCGGCCGCCGGAGTCGCCCCGTCGAGGTCGACCGGGACGGCCGGCGGATCGGCCGGGTTGGCCGGGTCGTCGACGGTGCCGTTGTCGCCGATCAGCCGGTCGTTGCCGGTGTCGCCGTACAGGTCGTCGTCACCGTTGTCTGTCCGGCCCGCGGCCCGGGTACCGCCGTAGACGAGGTCGTCGCCGGCTCCACCGGTCGCCCAGTCCTCGCCGTTGTTGCCCTCGATCACGTCGGCGTCCGTACCGCCGTACGCGACATCGTCACCGGCGTTACCGAAGGCCTGATCCAGCCCGGCGTCGCCGTACAGGACGTCCGTCTCGGTACCACCCCAGAGCTGGTCGGCGTCGCCGCCACCACGCAGGGTGTCTTTGCCCTGTTGACCGCAGGCCAGGTCGTTGCCCCCGGCAAGTTCGGCCAAGTCGTCGGCACCACCCGCGGAGACGGTGTCGATGCCGGCGCCGCCGAGGATGCGGTCGTTGCCGTCACCGGTGCCCGCGCTGGTGCTTTCGTCCACGGGGTCGGAGGTCACCGGCGTACCGGGCTTGCAGAGCTCGGCGTCGATGCGCTTGTCGCCGAACATCTTCGCCGGTCCGTCGCCGCCGATCAGGTGGTCGTTGCCGAGGCCACCGACCAGGGTCTTGGCGTTCGACGGCGCGCCCGCGGGCAGCGGCAGCTTGGTCACCGATCTGGTGAGTCCGTACCCGTCGTTCGGTCCGTCCGTCCCACTGACCTCGGCCGGCTCGGCGATGACGTAGTCGTCACCGGGACCGCCGTACACCTCGTCCGTACCGAAGCCGCCCAGCAGGCTGTCGCGCCGGCCGCCGCCGATCAGCTTGGCGGTCTGGTCACCCTGCGAGTGGCTGGTGATGTTGTCGAAGCCCTGGCTGCCCCAGACCTTGTCGCTACCGGTGCCGGTGTCGACCGTGTTCGTCGCCGGGTCGGCGCCCGTCAGGTCGACCGGGCCGTCCTCGTCGACCCCGAACTCGGTCTCGGTGGCCGTGAAGATGTGGTCGCCGTTCGAGCCGCCGGTGATCCGGTCGTTGCCCTGGCCACCCACGATCGTGTTGATGCCGGCCTTCTTGGAGCCGTCGGGCTGGTCGGCCGCGACCCCGATCTTGTCGTTCCCGCCGTTGCCCACAGCCTTGTTGGTACCGAGTCCGAGCCCGATCGTGTCGTCGCCCGCCGGCGCGACCTCGGGCTGCGTCGCCGGGTCGGCGATCGACTCCCAATTGAAGACCGAGCTCAGGTCCGACGTACCGCCGCCGTCCTGGGCGTTGTGGGTCACCTGACGATTCTTGCGCGCGGTCCCCAGCGAGGAGTCGCCGCCGACCACGTCGTCACCGTTGCCGACCGTGATGGTGTCGTTCCCGGATCCGCCCGCGACCGTCGCCTTGGACGTCGCGCCGCCGGTGTCACCGGTGACGATGACGTCGTTGCCGCCGCGGCCATCGACGTACGAGAGTCCGCGGCCGGTGGTGATCACGTCATCAGCGTTGCCGCCGATCACCACGGCGTCCTTGTCGTACACGGCCGGGGTCTTGCCGGCGTTGTCGTCGGTGGTCTTCTTGCCGTCGCCGATGAAGGTGATGTTCATCGGCTTGGCGTAGCCCTCGCCGTCGACGACGACCCGCTTGAGGTTCGGATCGAGGTACTCGCGCCGTTCGCCGAGCATCTCCACCGCGAAGCCGTCGAAGTCGCCGTTGGCGCCGGTCGCGTCGGTGGGCTTCTGGGCGTAGTGCAGCGAGATCACCTTGACGGTGTCCTTCTCCACCGCCGCGGCCTCGTTGCCCCAGGGCGCGCCGCGCTGGGCGTTCTTGCCGAACTGACCTGCGTACACCACCACGGTGTCGCCGACCGTGCCGCCGAGTTTCGGCGGTGGCGGTTCACAGTCGGGTTTCACGGAGAAGTCGAGCAGCGTCACATCGGCCAGCGTGAAGCTGAACGAGACCGAGAAGATGCTCACCCCGATGGTGATGTAGACCCGCAGGAACAGCGACAGCCGGCCGCTCACCGTGAACAGGCACAGCGGGTTGTTCAGCGCCGCATGCAGGAACTCGCTGACCCGGAACTTGCCGTCGTCGTTCGGGTCGTTCCAGTAGAAGCCGATGGTCAGCCGCAGGCCGCCCTCGATGCCGACCGTGATGATCACCGCGCTGACCGCGGCGCCGGCCGCGATCTCACCGGTCAACTGGACCACCGGGATCGGCGTACCGGCATCGTCGACGGTCTTGAAGAACAGCCCGTCCATCACGTCGACGGCATCGATCGGTGCGCCGTTCTGCGCCGCCTCGACCGCCTTGCGGATCCCGTACGTGTCCAGGCCCGCCACGATCCGCAGGCTGACGCTGGCCGAGCCGGCGAGCGTCACGAAGACCGGCGGCGGCGCGTACACCGGCCCGAAGGCCTGCCGCCAGCTGAAGCCGAGGGTCAGCGGGCCGGAGTCGAACTCGACCAGGGTGACGTCGCCGCCCATCAGCAGGTTGAACGCCTTGGCCGGCTGCTCGAGGATCGGGAAGGTGATGCCGGACTTCTCCGCGTCACCCTTGTCGGCCGCCAGCCCGGTCCCGCCGAAGACCGGTTTGCCGGCCGCGTTCGGGTTGTCGTTCTTGGCGTTGAGGTTGCTCTTCACCTCGGTGCCGGACTTGGGGTTGACGGTCTTGTACATCTTGTCCGCCGTGGTCGGCGAATTGCTGGTGTCGAGTGCCTTGTCACCGGCGATCTCGAAGTCGCCGAGCGGGACATAGCAGTCGTGTGGATCGGCCGCCGAGCAGCTGGGCAGCCGGTTGATGAACTCGATCACCGACTTGATCGTGTCGACGAAGTCGAGCTTCGGCCCGCCGGCGATCGTGCTGAACGACTTGGCCAGCGTCATCAACGTGACGTCGCCGCCACCGGCCATCCGGCTCAGGTCGGACAGTACCGGGATCGGCGCGTAGAGCGTGTCCATCACCGGCTGCAGGGGTCCGGTGACCCGCTTCATCTCCTTGACCACGTCGCCGAGCAGGCCCTCGAAGAAGCTGCCGGCGCTGATACCGACGTCCTTGAAGGCGATGTACGGCGCACCGGAGTCCTGTGGCGCCTTGTTGTCGAAGGCCCAGGTCAGCTGGAAGTTCGCCCGGACCCCCGGGAAGGCGGAGTCCACCTGCGCCTCGACGATCCAGTCGATCGTGAAGCCACCGGCCAGCGAGACGCCGAACAGTTCGCCGCCCTTGCCCAGGTCGGTGAACTTGATCTTCGCGTTCTCGTCCGGCGTACAGGCGGCCTCGTCGCCCTTGAAGCAGCTCGCCTCCCCCGGCGCCTTCAGGTCGATCTGGAACGCGCCGGCGAACAGCGACTTGGTCGCGTCGTGGCCGGTGCCGGTGGCCTTGTCCACGTTGATCTTGATGAAGGCCAGCTCGGCCACCATCGTGTCCGGCAGATCGAAGGCGAGGCCGACCTGCAACTCCGGCAGCGCCTTGTTGTCCGGGCCCCAGCCGTCGTGAGTATTGATGAAGAACCCGTCGGCCTTGGTCAGCCCGAGCTTGAAGTGCAGCGCGAAACCGGCGTCCACGGTGATGCCGTCGGTGCCGTCCTTGCCCTGCCGCAGCGCCAGACCCGGGATGCCGATGTCGAGGGGCAGCGAGGTGTGGAAGCACGGCTTCGCAGCGCCGGTGCTCTCGCAACCCTTGGCCGGGCTGACCTTGCCGCGCTGGGCGGTGAACTCGAGGAAGACGCCACCGATGTCGTTGATGCCGCAGACCTCGAGGTCAGGCTCGGTCGTCGCCGCGGTGTAGTCGGCTGTCGTGTCCGCACCCTTGTCGTCGTAGGCCAGCGCGTTGCCGGCCTTCTTGACCAGCTTGAACGCACTGTCGCCGGGTGCCTTGCGAAGGATCTTGTACCCCGTCGCGTTCGCCACCGACGCCCAGGTGACGTGGTTGTAATGGGTGCCGTCGAGAGTGGCAGCGCCCTTGGCCGTCTGGCCCGGATCACTGGGAACGGTGTCGCCCGCCGTACCGTCGCCAGAGCCTTGGTACGCGACCACCTTGTACTCGTACGTCGCCGTGCCCGTGTCGGCCGGGTTCTCCGCGACGGTCGGAGCGGCCGCCTTCGCCAGCGTCGCCGTGCAGTCGAAGTCGACGCTCACCTCGGTCGCGGCGATCTGTACCTCGGCCAGCGCCGCCGCGAGCTTGGTGTTGATGAAGTCCTTGAACTCCTTGGAGTTCGCCGGCCGGCCACCACCGGGCAGCTCGTTCCAGATCGAACTGCGCAGCTTCGTCCGCAGGTCCCCGATGAAGTCGGCGCCCTGTTGCAGGTCCTCGCCGACCAGCGGCAGCTTGCCCTGGAAACTCGCCGTCCGGAACGCCTGCTCGACGGCGGCGAGATAGCCCTCCAGGCCGTCGCCGAAGTTCTTGAAGTCCAGCAGGGCGTCGGCCAGCCGCTGGCCGAGATCGGCCGGCAGCTCGAGTTCCTTCTTGGCCCCGTCAGGAGCCGGCAGGTTGTCGTCGAGATCGACCAGGTCGGCCGGGTTCGTCGAGTCGGGGACGCGCAGCGCGATCTGGCCGATCGGTACCCAGCCGTTGTCCGCGCCGGAGTTGTTGAGGAAGATCGGCAGGCTGCCGCAGACCATCAGCGGTGTGTCCAGCGTCTCGCCACAACTGACGGTGCCGTTGGTGGCGTTGAAGTTCACTCCGACCGCGCCGATGAAGTCGCTGAACGACACCGGGGTGTCGGCGGTCGCGCCGGACTTGGCCAGCGCGATGCTCAGGTCCGCCTTGGCCTGCGCCTTCTCGCTCGCCGGCGCGCCTGCGGTCGGGTTTCCCAGGGAGATCGACAGCGGACCGACGACGCCTTGCACGGTACCGTTCGTCAGCTCGGCCTTGGCGCCGACGCTGATCGAGGAGTCCTCCAGCACCTTGAGCGCCGTACCGTCCGCCGGACCCGCACCGGGCGCGAGCGGGATGACCAGGCCGACCTTGACCCGGCCGTCGACCTGGACCTGGGCCAGGCCGGTCGCCTGCGCACCGGCGAAGGTCTGGTCACCGCCATTGAGGTTGCCCAGGGCAAGCTTGATCGGAGAGGCAGCACGGTAGCCACGCTTCCAGTCGACGTCGAGCACCAGGTTCGGCTTGCCGTCCTTGTCCAGGTAGCGGAACTTCACGCTGTCGGTGCCGAGACCCTTGTTCAGCAAGGCGACGGCGTCCTGGATGTTGTCCGGGGTGTTCGCGAGCAACTGATCGGTGACGTCGTCGAGGGCCGAGCGCATCATGTACGGCGTACCGGCGGCTGGTGCCGACTCCCACGCCTTGGTCAGGGTCAGCGTCTTCCCGTCCGGCGAAACGGCCTGGATGATCCCGACCTGGGTACCGACCACGATCGAGCGGCCGACCAGCGTGCTGGTGAACAGGTTGCCACCGGCCCGGGTGTTGTCGACGACGGTGTTCGTGCCGTAGCTGACGCCGGTGCCCGCGTTCGACTCGTCGCTCACGAGCAGGTCGCGCAACGACTTGCCGAGGCCTGGGATGTCCTTGTCGAAGACACCACCGCCGGCCGATGGGTTGGAGTCGGCGAGCTGCTTCGACAGCGTCTGCAGGGTCTTGATCAGCGCGGTGAACAGCGCCTTCGGGTCGTCGGCGTCGAAGTCCAGCTGGAAGATCTCAGCCAGGTCGGAGGTGTCGAGGTCGACCGAGGTGGGGTCGGTGAGGTCGCCCCACTTCGCGGTGAGCTTCGTGGTCGCACCGGCCGGGAGGAACTGTTCGGCGTCCGGGACGGCCACCGTCAGATCGCCGTACGCGCGGACGTTCGCGTCGATGTCGAGCAGGTTCTGCGGGCTGTCCACGAGTTGCTTGAACAACTCGGACAGGCGCAGGTCGTGCTGGGCGTCGCCCTGTTGCTTCAACGCGACGGACAGCATGTGGCCGGACGGCGTACCGGCTGGGCAGGTGTCGCCCAGAGAGGAGTTGCAGACCTTCAGCTGGCCGGTGAGGTGGACCTTGAAGAAGCCCGCGTTTGCGGTCAGGTCGACGGCGGTGTCGATCGGGAAGTCGGCGGAGAACAGCGAGCCGCCGGTCCGGATCATCACCCGGTCGGTGTTGAGCGGCAGGGCCGGTACGACGATGTCGAGCGGGCCGTTGTGCTGCGTGAACGGGCACGCCTGGGTGGAGCCGAGGAATCCGTTGCACGCGGCACCGGTCTTGGAATCCTGCAGGTCGAGCACCAAGGTGACCGAGGCGGTGAACGACGGCGTCACCTTGGCGAACGTCTGGTCCGCGTTGGCGTTGACGATGCCGTGCCCACCGGAGTCGATCCGGTTGGCCAACGTCACCGCGCCGACGTGCGGCTCCGCGCCCGCGATGACGTACGGCGAGTTGACGGGCGGCTGGCCGCCGGCCCAGTCCGCCTTCAGGGTGATGGTGCTCGCGTCGTTGCTCGCCACCTCGCCGGCGCTCGTACCGGCCACGACCCGACGGCCGAGCCACTGGTTCGGTTGCCAGCCGGCCCCCGCCACGGTCAGCGTCTTCGCACCGTACGCCGCGGTCTTGCCGGAGGCCTCGATGCTCACCGGGTCGAGCTCGACCGGGCTGACCGGGGCGGTCTTGGTCATCCCGACGGTCAGGGCGAGCTTGCTGGTGGTGGCGTCCCAGACCAGATTGCTCAGTGAGATGTCGGATGCGTCGTCGAGCTTCTTCAGCAGGTCCTGCAGCGAGGTGAAGGTCGGCTTGCCCGCCTGGGCCGGATCCTCGCCCGCGTAGTTCGGGTCGGTCGGGCCGGGCACGGTGTTCTTGGCCAGGAAGTCCTTCAGCACGGCGTTGATCTGGATCGCGTCGGCGAGCGTGCCCTTCATGAACGGCAGGTCGAGGTCGCCGGTGCTGGGCAGTGGCCCACCCTGGTCCGGGTCGAACTTCGCCTTCTGGATCGCGGTGAGGGTGGCGACGACTTGGGCCAGCCCCTCGGCCAGGTCCTGCAGGCTCATGTTCTGGAAGCGGCCGACGGTGCTCGCCAAGTCGGGGGCCGTGACTACCGGCGTACCGGTCCCGATGTCGTTCCAGTCGACCTGAACGGTCGCGCTGATGTCGCTGGGTAGCGCCGCCGGGATGCCGGCCGCGGCCGCGCCGAGCTGGAAGGTCGCGTGCACCGATCCGCGCGAGCCGGCGTCGGTGGCATCGATCGGCTGCGATCCCTCGGGGTCGAGACCGACCGTGACCAGCCCGTCGAGCGAGCCGGCCTGGGCCAGCTCGCCGTTGCCGCTGAAGAACAGTTTGCCGTCGTTGTCCGGGTCGCTGACCGTGCCGACGAAGTGTGCGTCGACATCGAGTGAGGAGCCGGTCAGGGAGACGCCGAGGATACCGATCGCGGCCTTGGCCGTGGCGTTCTCGATCCCGGCGTGGGCATCGACGTCGAGCCGCGGCGTGGCGGTGGACCTGACCAGATAGACCTTGTCGTCGCCCGTGCCGGTCCACACCAGACTGAGCGCGAGCCGCGACTTCAGGGCCACCGTCACCCCGTCGGAGACCGCGAGCTCGACCTTCGGCGAGGCGCTGCTGAGTCGCAGGTCCTGACCGGTGGCGGTCTTGTCGACGGTGGCGACGATGTCCAGCTTCTTGCCGTTGCCGAGGTCGCTCACGTCGGTTTTGAGGTGGCCGGTCCGGCCGCCGTCGATGGTGATGTCCTTGTCCACCGACAGATCGCCGAAGTCCGTTGCCGACTGCAACTCGTCCGTGATCGCCTTGCCGAACAGGTCGTTGAGTCCGAGCAAACCGCCTGGGCTCGCACCGACCAGCGGTAGCGGTTCCTTCAGCTTGTCGACAGCGCCGAGACCGGAAGTCCATGCCGCCAAACTGTCCGGCGACCCACCGACCCCCAGCATCTTCAGCAGGTCATCGACACCGTCGTCGGCCGCTCGGGCCGGTTGAGCGGTGTAGACCAGCATCGCGACCAGCAAACTGATGGCCACGGCAACTGAGATCAGCTTCGACGACGCAAGACGCAACAGACCCATCAGAGTCCACCCCCGCGACCCAGGGCCCGCGCTCCCCCCACGGTCGCGCGATGGGCGACCCCCCGGTCACTGCCTCGAAAAGTAAGCCACCCACAGTAACCACGCAATACCTCAGCCGAACTTCAACAACCGTTCACCCAGATCGCACGCCTGACAACCTCCGCCCCCCGCCCTTTCGGGAACCACGCCGCCCTCCAGTCCGTGTCGGATCGCCAGGTCCCATCCCTGTAGTACTCATCAATCGCTCTCGCCAGCAACGAGCCAGCCCTCTGCCGGCTCACGGCGGTGTGAGTCGCCGGCTCCCAGGCAGCGCCCGGTGGTTCGTGCAGTACTGCGTCCCTCAGGTCTTCATCCGGGCTCGCCAGCAGTTCCTCGGCCGTTCGGTACCAACTCCAGAGCAGCTGGTCGTCCGCGGACTCGACAGCACTCCTCAACACCGCGCTCAGAACATCCCGCGTCAGCACGTTGGCCACACGCCGGTCGACTGGTTCGGACCCCACGGTGTCGTCGATCGCTTGCCGGTACTCCGGGAAGCGGTCCGCCAGGTAGCCGGAGTACTCCGCGAGCCGTGGCACGACCGGCTCGCACCCGTTTGCGCGCAGATCGGCGCGCGTGACGGGACCGGCGTACCGGCAGACCCACGACCACCAGCGAGGCGTGTACAGGTACGACGTAACCCGGATCGCCGCAGCGTCCCGCACGTCCCTGCTCAGGACAGGTGCGCATCGCCTCCGACACCTCGAAACACCGGCAGATGAGCCCCGGATCGCTCCCCTCCTCCAACGCAGGCTCGAACACCGGCCACCAAAACCCCGACGACACATACCCGTACACCCGAACCGCCGGCTCATCCCGATACTCCAGCCGAACCCCCTCAACAGCCTCGGCCGTCTCCGGCAGTACCTCCACCAGATAACCCGGCAGATCCTCCGCACTCATTGATGCCAAATCAACTCCGGGGTGAGGAGATAGACAGAGGACAACCGCCCGCACAGCAGCAAAGACAGAATAAACACCACGCCAGGAAAAAGACGGCCCCTTGGTGACAGCCGGATCGCTACAGCCGCCAGAACCATGGCGGCCACCGATAGCAACGTCGCAACCAGCAATGCGTCCGGATCGACGACCCGCGCGAGCTCAGGAGACTCCATCCCGGAGTACTTCTCCAACGGCAAGAGGAATCCGAGCACAAGCGCAGCCACGGCTCCCACGACAGCGACGTCACTCAACACCCCGCCTGTGGGCAGCCGCCCATCATCCTGCCGGAACTCCCGCACGGCTAGCTACCGCCGTCGGCGAGGAGCTCGCCATGGCCTATCGACCAAAGTCTCACCGAAACCACCGTGCGAGCATCCCGTCGAACTCCTCCGTCGACAGCTCCCCATCCGACAGCCTGCGCCACGCCCCCGCCTCCAGCAGCACCCGCAACGGCGTACCGGGGAACGCACGCTTGAAGTAGAACACCACGGCACTCTGTGTCAGACCCCCGTCCAAGTGATCCGCCAGGATCTCCGCGAGCCCACTCGGCGAGGTATCCCGGCCAGAGGCTCTCAGCAGCGCGACCAACTCATCATCATTCATCGAGCGAACGCCTCGATCTCTATCGCCACAGCACCGTCCTGATCGCCTGGCCGGGGAGAGGTCTGTCCCGTCAGCCTCGATGGTCACGTCGGCCGCGCCCCACCCGGACCGTCGCGCCGAGAAATGCTCATGCGTTCACCCCAGTGGGCCGCGGGACTCGGCGAGTTCGCAGAGGACGGAAATGAGGTGGCCGCGCCGGTGGGCCAGGATCGGCTGACCGCCAGGCTGGACCGACGAGACCACGAACTCGCCCCTGTCCGCCTCCGACGCGATGAATCCCAGCAGGTCGGTCATCGACCGCGCGATCACCACCTTCCGATCCTCGTCCCGCCCGAAGTTGATCACCTGCCCCCGGACACCACCCGGTCCCGGCGCCAGGTCCAGCCCGATGTAGTTCGCGTCCATGCTCACCTTCAGAACCGACAGCCACCCAGCGACCGAATACTCCAACTGAACGGCCCCCGGCGGAAACGATTCGGAGCAAGAACTCAACTCCCGCATCTCCGCGTCGCCCGTCTCCGCTCGGAGTGACGACCACATCATCCACTGCTTCAACGACCTCTCCACACCAAGGAACAGCAGCCCACCGATCGTCCCTCCACTGGGCTCTGCACCGGATTCGCCATCATGAACCTTCCAGAGCTCCCTCAATTCACCAGGCAACTCCACCCCAACAGCTTCTTCGTACCGTCCAAGCTCCGCATCAGCCGCCGGCCCCCGCAACGCACCAGCCAAGCTGGGCGCTACCCCTTGCAGCCAAGGCCGGTACGACGCAAAGAACCCATCCAGGTTCATGAATCACACCCAGCCAGCCCGGATCGCCAGCGAGGATTCGTCCCATTCCTCACCTCAGCGCCGAGACGAACACCTTGCACGACGTCCCTCCCGCCTCCGCGAAGATCCCCCGCCAGTTCAGCCAGTTCCGCGAGATGGCCGAGAACCGCCTCGCGCTCCGCCAGTTCGACCGGGAGACGGTCAACCGCGTCCGCGACCAAGCGATCCGCAAGCCAGGATCGGACCATCGAGCGATCGATCGGACCCAGTTCCTCCAGCGAGAACCACCCGAGATTCTCGTCGACGATCTCCCTCAGCGCCGACTCGAGTCGCCGGTCCAGTCCAGCGTCGTCCGCGAGCCTGGTCAGCACCCACCGAAACAACCAAGACGACGCCGACCAGCCCCCGCCGCCCACTCTCATCAAGCCAGCCATTCATGTCACCGTACACAGTCAAGAGGCAAGTTGATCGACGATGTCATGTGACGTGTGGGGTGTAGCCAAGAGCTTCGGCGCCGGCTCCGTCGCCTACTTGTGCTGAGACCTGCCGCCGGGCGAAGTAGAGCCTTTCGTGGAATCATGCGATCTCATGGACGCGCCGTTCGTGCAGTCGGATCCTGCGCCCCTACCGATACAGATTGACTGGGATGCGGTGGAGTCCTGGCTGGGTCTTCGCCTGCCTGCTGACTACAAGGCCCTGGCTACCGAGTACGGGCCGCTGCTCATCGGTGAATGGCTTTGGCTTCAGACGCCCTGTGCCAAGCCTGGCCGCTTCGACTACGGAGACTGGCTGAAGGAAACCCACAAGCTGTGCCGGGCACGGTCGAAGGACGCTCCGCCACACACACCGCCGCCGTTCCACCCGAAACGAGGTGGACTACTCGCCTGGGGAATGACCCGTTCGGCCAGCTACCTGCTCTGGGACACAGCAGCATCCACCGACCCCGACCAATGGCCGGTGGTCGTCATGGACAGCGACGCCGTCAACAACGGCCTCAACCCCTGGCACAACTACCACATGCCACTCTCAGAACTGATCGCCGCCGTAGTAAGCACCGGCGTCCCCCTGCCCAGCAACCAGCAACTCGGCCCGCTACCACCCACAGCGCAGCGCACCTCGTATCTGGTCGATGCCGGCCCCTGGACCCCGCCGCGTCGTACGCCCGTCCCGAAGAAGGCCCGGCTCACCGCGCTCAAGCAAGGCACTGGCCTGGCCACGCTCCAGCTACTCGTCCCACCACCGGCCAAGCCGTACCTGGGAGACGGCAGCTGGGACCAGCTCTTCGAGGAGCTAGGCACCCGGCTCCCCACCGACTACATCGAACTGATGGACACCTACGGGGCCGGCTGCTGGTCGGAGTGGCTCAACTTCGTCACGCCGCTGCGCACCAACGGTCGTGGGTTCGCGCACCACGCCGAAGAGATACTTGGCGGGTACGCCGATCTGCGGGCGGAGTATCCGGAATTCCAGCCACTTGCGGTCTGGCCGGAGCCCGGCGGATTCCTGCCGTTCGCCAACTCGGTCGAGGGCGACGTACTGGGCTGGCTCACCCAAGGATCGCCCGACGAGTGGCCACTGATCGTCTATCCACGCCACGCCGAACAAGGCCCACCGTTGCAGCACACTCTCGTCGACACACTGCTCGCCTGGCTCCGCGGCCACCTCGACACCGCCGGTTTTCCCGGCCAAGACGACGAGGTTGATCCGTTGGACCACATCCGATTCGAGCCAGGCAGCGACAAATCACACTGGTGACGACCATACCCAGCGTTCCTATCGCTCCCGCGACCGGAATCCGTCCCAGCGCTCTACGCGACGCCTCAGCGTGCGAACCTGCTCCTCTGCTGCCGGGAACCACTCGATCAGAACAGACGGCGATCTGCTGACGTCAGCGCAGGCTAAAGCGTCCGGCCGTTCACGGTCGCGGTCCGGAAGGCCGTCAGGACTGCTGTTCCGAGGTCGGCCGCGTCACGCCAGTCCGGAACGGACGACGACTCACCCTGGTGTGTGCCACCCCGGTCTTTGTGCATCGGCCAGATCGACAGCGCGTACGTATCCGCGCCGCCCTGCAGATTCACCGTCAGCGACTCCGCGTAGAACGGCGCCCATTCGGCGATCCCGGCGTACGACAAGAACTCGTCCACTGCATGCCGAGGATCCTCGTCCAGCGTCCGCGGCAAGATCGTCAGCATCTCCGCCACCGTGGCCCCGACCCGATACGCATCGCTGCGGGCAGGCAACCTGGCAAAAGGCCGAGTCATCGGAACCGCGGTCCGATCCCGCCGCTGCCGGGCCGAGTGCAGCAGAATCTCGTCGCGGTAGACATATCCGCTCACAATGAGCGGCACCCCCAACGTCTCTTCGTACTCCGGGCCGAAGCCACCAACCTGCCGCCGCCACGGCACACCGACCACCGCATCCAGCCGAGCTCGCAACAACGTCCCCGCCAACTCTTGCGTCCACCGCGCCCGCCGATCGGTGTTCAGCACCACTGGCACGACATGGTCGACGAAGAATTTCTGCAGCATCTCGTCCGGACCGCCGAGCGCCCGCTCGACGACTCCGAACCACCGACCGAGCATCTCCCGGTCTCCCGTGCTCACACCGGTCAGGAAGATCTCGTCCACGAACACCTCGGCAACCACCATGTCCGCGGTCACCACAACGGGATGGTTCCGGACTCGTACGGCCCAGATCGCCGCCTGATACGCGGGAAAGTCCTGCTCCAGGCATCCCGGAAGCGACCGGCAGGTCAGCGGCACGTCCACCGCCGCGATACTACGACGCGCCAGCCATCGACGGCCAGGACGCTCCGGTGCAGAACGCCACCAACCTGCCGGGCTGTCACCTTTCCGCGGATTTCCCGATCGCAGGTGGACGAGGCCCGGGCCAACGGCCATTGGCCGACGCAGAGTAGCGAGGCGGTAACCCAGGCAGACATGGATTTCCTGGCGGTGCCAAGGGGGGCGGCGGGCGAGTAGGATCCCGCGCTTGTGAAGTCTTTCCCCGCCCGGAAGCCGGTTTTCGTCGATTCGTCCGGGCAGCGTCATCGCACCGTCCGCCGACTCGGGGCGATCCTTGCCGTCCCGGCAGGCGGCTATGTCTTGCTGCTGGTGAGCAGCATGCTCGGTGGGCCACAGGTGGACACGCCGTTGATCCCCCTGCCCGAGGCCGTCAAGCACCAGCCGGCGCCGCGGGTGACGAAGGCGCCGGAGCGGGCGGCGGAAACCCCGGAGCCCAGCGAGTCGGTCCGTACTCCGGACAGCTCCCTCCGCCCGGTGGTCGCGGAGACGTCGGCGCCCAGCTCCCAGGGGTCGGGCACTCCGACATCGACTCCTCCGACACCAACCCCTCCGGCGTCGACCCCCTCCGCGCCGACATCCACACCGACGACGTCCACGCCAACCGTCGTACCGAGCAGCACTCCGACGACTACCCCCGGCAAGAACTCCGGCCACGGTAAGCCGAGCGTTCCACCCGGGCGAACGAAGACACCCGGCAAGCCGTGACCCGGGCTCGTCGCGCTCGCCAGGTACCGCTCCGGACACATTGGGTGATGCTGACCGTCCTGCTGGTCGGCCTGTCCGGCGCACTGCTGCTGAACGGCTACACCCACCACCTGTTCGGCAGCGCGCCCGACGGATCGGTGACAGCGACCGGCCCACACGATGGCGTGCCGGCCGCGATCGCCGACGGCGGTCCGGTCATCGACGCCGGCACGGGTGCGCCCCGGGCCGTCCGGCCGAAGGCGCGGACGATCGCGATCACCTTCGACGACGGACCCGATCCGGCCTGGACACCCCAGGTGCTCGACCTGCTCCGGGCCCAGAAGGTCAAGGCCACCTTCTTCGTCGTCGGCACCGAGGTCGCCGCCCACCCCGAACTCACCCGCCGAATAGTTGCCGAAGGCCACCAAATCGGCATCCACACCTTCACCCACACGAATCTGAGCTCGGCGCCGGCCTGGCGGCAGGGGCTCGAGCTCCGCCAGAGCCAGCTGATCCTGGCCGGCGCGACAGGCGTCAGTACGCCGCTGCTGCGACCGCCGTACTCGTCCGAACCCGACGCGCTGACCGATGCCGACTGGGCGTCGATCAAGCGCGCCCGGGACGCGGGCTATCTGACCGTCCTGACCACTCAGGACAGTGAGGACTGGCGCCGCCCCGGCACGACCCAGGTCATCGCGAACTCGATGCCCAAGGGCACCAGCGGCCAGATTCTGCTGATGCACGACGCAGGTGGTGACCGGAGCCAGACGGTGGCCGCGCTGCAGAAGCTGATCCCGGTCCTGAAGGCCCGCGGCTACCGGTTCGCCACCGTCAGCGACGCCGTCGGCATGGCGCAGCCGGTCCACCCCGCGAGCGCGATCGAGCACGGCCGCGGCATGGCCCTGATCGGTGCGATGCGGCTGAGCGACGGCATCCTGACCGTACTCACCTGGCTCCTGTACGCCGCCGGCGCGCTGAGCGTGTTGCGCGCCGTGGCCACCGTGGTCGCGGCCCGGCGCCATGCCCGCGAGCGGTACTGGTCGTGGGGCGACCCGGTCACCGAACCCGTCTCGGTCATCGTGCCGGCGTACAACGAGTCCGCGGGGATCGAGGCATCGGTCAGGTCGCTGGTCGCCTCGGACCATCCGGTCGAGGTGATCGTCGTCGACGACGGTTCGACCGATGGCACCGCCGACCTGGTCGAGTCGCTGGCGATTCCCGGCGTACGGGTGATCCGGCAGGCGAACGCGGGCAAGCCGGCTGCCCTCAACACCGGGCTGCAGGCGTCGTCGCACGAGTTGGTCGTGATGGTCGACGGGGACACCGTCTTCGAGCCCGATGCGGTCCGCATGCTGGTGCAGCCGTTCGCCGACCCGGCGGTCGGAGCCGTGTCCGGCAACGCGAAGGTCGGCAACCGTGGCGGGTTGCTGGGGCGCTGGCAGCACATCGAGTACGTCGTCGGCTTCAACCTGGACCGCAGGCTGTTCGATCTGGCCGAGTGCATGCCGACCGTGCCCGGTGCGGTCGGCGGGTTCAGGCGTGGCGCGCTCGAGCGGATCGGCGGTCTGAGCGACGTCACGCTCGCGGAGGACACCGACCTGACGATGGCGCTGTGCCGGGACGGCTGGCGGGTCGTGTACGAGGAGCGCGCCCGCGCGTGGACCGAGGCGCCGGCCAGCCTCGGCGCGCTCTGGCGGCAGCGCTACCGCTGGTGCTACGGCACGCTCCAGGCGATGTGGAAGCATCGCGGCGCCTGGATCCAGCGCGGCCAGGCCGGCAAACTCGGCCGGCGCGGGCTGACCTACCTGATGCTCTTCCAGGTTCTGCTACCGCTGCTCGCGCCAGCCGTGGACGTGTTCGCGATCTATGGGCTGGTTTTCCTGAACCCGTTGCGAGTCGGTCTGGTCTGGACCGGTTTCCTGGCTCTGCAGCTCGGCATGGGCCTGTACGCCTTCCGGCTCGACGGCGAGAAGGCCGGGCCGCTGTGGAGCCTTCCGCTGCAGCAGTTCGTGTACCGCCAGCTCATGTACCTGGTCGTCATCCAGTCGGTCTTCACCGCGCTTGCCGGCTCCCGGCTGCGCTGGCAACGGATGGAGCGGTACGGCAGCCTGGGCGTCCCGCCCACGGCTCCGTCCACCGAAGGATTTCCCTGAGTTTCCCGATTTTTCCGCGTTATCGCTTCCGAATCAGGAATAAGGCCCGCATCATTCCGGCAACCGGCCGCCCGCCCAAGCGGCCCGATCCGGAGAGGCGCTCCCGATGCGATCTTTCACTCCCCGTCTCCGCGTACTCGCCGTCACCCTGGCCGGCGCCGCGCTCGTCTTCAGCCCGGTCGGCGGTCAGGCGACCGCCAAGGCACCAGCCGAGCAGAAGGCCGACTGCTTCGTACCGCCGGCCGGCTCGGCCGCCAAGGGCGGCCGGGGCGCTGACACCCGCGACATGACCGTCGCCGAGCAGAAGGCGGTCGAGGCCCGGACGGCTCAGTTGCTGAAGGCCAAGGCCGCGCGTGGCGTCGCCGTACCCCAGGGTGCGCTGGCAGCTGCGACCGTCCCGGTCTACGTCAACGTGATGCGCGATGCCGCCGGCAACGGTGACGTCACCGACACGCAGATCTCCCAGCAGATCGCTGTGCTCAACAAGACGTTCGGCGGTCAGGAGTCGTCCGCGGCGGCCAACACCGGCTTCACCTTCACGCTGGCCGGTACCTTCCGGTACAACAACAACAACTGGCACAAGGACAAGCAGAGCTCCACGTACCGCAAGCAGACCCGCAAGGGCGGCAAGAACGCGCTCAACATCTGGCTGGTCGACTTCTCCTACCTCGGCATCGCGACCTTCCCGTGGGACTACGCGCAGAACCCCGGTATCGACGGTATCCGCGTGCAGTACACGTCGCTGCCCGGCGGTTCGGCCACCAACTACAACCTCGGCGAGACCGCGACCCACGAGGCCGGCCACTGGTTCGGGCTCTACCACACCTTCCAGGGCGGTTGCACGAGCACGAACGACGAGGTCTCGGACACGCCCGCACAGAGCAGCTCGACCAACGGTTGCCCGGAAGGCCGCGACTCCTGCTCGCTGCCGGGCCTCGACCCGATCCACAACTACATGGACTACTCGTACGACTCCTGCTACAACCAGTTCACCCCGGGGCAGAGCACCCGGATCAGCACCATGTGGACGGCGTACCGCGCCTGACACACCGGCCCACGACAGCCGCCCCGGGTCCGTACCGGGGCGGCTGTTGCATTTGGCAAGGACTTTCCACATGCGTTGCTAGTTGACCAAGGCAACGAAAAGCGCATACTGCAGTGGAGATCCCTTCCTGAATCGAGGCCGTGATGGCACAGACAGGTAGTCACTCCCGCATGGGCACGATCGTCGCCACGGCCGGAGCGTTGTCGCTGTTGTCAGGTGCGACCGCGCTGGCCGCACCTGCGATCGCCCCCGTCGACTCGGGAGCTGTTGCCGCGGCCCCGCAGGCCGATCCGCCCGGGAACAACGGCACGATCAAGATCGAGGGCACCGACATCCAGAGCGGGCCGCCGGACAACAACCCGCACCAGGGCTGCACCTTCGTGGTCGAGTTCTACAACTACGACCAGGGGAACCTGAGCGCGACCGTGCTCTTCCAGGACCAGGCACCGACCGCGAACGGTGGCCTGCAGGTGGAGTCCGGTGACCTGACGCCCTTCATCGGCGGCGATCCGGCCGGCGGCGGCAACGATCTGGACGCGAAGGAGACCTACACCCTCTCGTTCAGCGGCCCACCGCATCCACAGCAGGGCTACCACGTGAAGATCACCGTGCACGCCCAGGGTTCGATCGGTGCGGACACCAAGCACAAGGTCTTCTGGGTCGAGGGTTGTACGCCGCCCACCACGCCGCCCACCACGCCTCCCACCACCCCGCCGACCACTCCGCCGACCACTCCCCCGACCACGCCGCCCACAACGCCGCCGACCACTCCGCCCACCACGCCTCCCACCACCCCGCCGACCACTCCTCCGACCAGTCCGCCCACCACACCTCCCACCACGCCGCCGACCACCCCGCCCACCACACCTCCGACGACCCCGCCGGTCACGCTGCCCACCGACGTACCGAGCTCTCCGGCGACGTCCACGACCAGCGCGCCGGTCGCACCGACCACCACGGCGCCGACGACCGGTGTGCCGACAGCGGTCGACGCGGGTCTCGCCGGTAGTACAGGCGACAACAGCTCAGACGGCAGACCGCTCAACGCACTCGGCGGAGGGCTGCTCGCGGCCGGTGGTCTGATGCTGGCAATAGGCGCCGCACTCGTGCTCCGGCGCCGGGGCAGGCACAGTAGCTGACGTGACCAACGCCCGGTGACGCGGACGACCCGACCCACTTCGGTGGGGTGGGTCGCTCGCTCTCGCCGGGATCGCCCTGGCCCTGACCGGCGCCTACCTGCAAGTCGACGACCGAGCAGGCGCTGTCCCGCCCGACGTAGCGACACCAGCCATTCCCCACCGACCGGCGTCAGCAATTCCGCACCGATCCACCCCGCACACTGCGGCGCCGCCGGGCCGGGCCAAGACGACAGTGCCGCCCCGCATACCGGCGGCAAGGCCAGGCAGACCCCTGGAGCTGTCCATCCCCCGGTTGCAGGTCACAGCGCCAGTCGTCGGCATCTCTACCGAGCAAGGCGCACTGATCCCGCCCTCCAACCCACAGAAGCTCGGTTGGTGGACCGGCGGAGCTCAACCCGGAGCCCGCGTCGGGTCAGCCATCATCACCGGCCACACCGTGCACACCGGCGGCGGCGCGTTCGACAACCTGGCGCTACTCCGGCCAGGCGACGACGTCGCAGTGGCCACCTCCCGAGGACAGCTCGGCTACCGAGTCACCACCGTCACGACGTACCGGAAACAAACCCTCGCGAAGAACGCGGCGCACATCTTCGACCAGACCGTTCCGGGCCGCCTGGTCCTGGTCACCTGCGAAGACTGGAACGGCAAGGTCTACCTCAGCAACTCGGTGGTCGTCGCGCAGCGAGTCACCTGACCAGACGGGGCGGAATCCGCTGTCCTGCTAGCTTTGACGGCGTGGCGACCGACCGGCGGATGTGGCCCTTGTACGCCGCCGGCTTCACGACCGCTTTCGGTGCGCATGCTGTGGCGGCGAACCTGGGTGGGTTCTCTGCGGATGCGGTGAAGTCGCTGCTGACGCTCGGGGTCCTGCTGGCCTTGTACGACGGCGCGGAAGTGGTACTCAAGCCGGTCTTCGGCACCATCGCCGACCGGATCGGCGCCCGCCCGGTACTGCTGGGCGGTTTGGTCGGCTTCGCGATCGCGTCCGGACTGTACGCGGTCGCCGACAGCCCCGGCTGGCTCTGGGTCGCGCGACTCGGGCAAGGTGCGGCCGCGTCGGCGTTCTCGCCGGCTGCCTCTTCGTTGGTGGCCCGGCTCAACCCAGCGGCCAAGCACGGCCGGGCGTTCGGCAGCTACGGCTTCTACAAGAGCATCGGCTACACCCTCGGGCCGCTGCTCGGCGGCGCGTTGGTGTGGCTGGGTGGGTTCCGCTTGCTGTTCGTGGTGATGACCGTGCTCGCGATATCGGTGGCCCTGTGGGCGTTGCTGGCCGTCCCGATGACGCCGCCGCTGCCCCGGACTCGGCAGACGGTGCTCGATCTGGCTCGGCGCCTGACTGATCCAGTGTTCCTCCGCCCGACCGCTGCCCTGGCCGGCGCGACTGCGGCCTTGTCCGTCGGGGTCGGGTTCCTACCGGTTACCGGCGCGGCGGCTGGGCTCGGTACGGTCGCCACCGGTGCGGCAGTGTCGGTCCTGGCGGCGACTGCTGCGCTGGTTCAGCCACGTGCGGGTCGGGCCCTGGATGCTGGGCGCATCACCGCGCGGGGCGGCCTCGGGATCGGATTGCTGGTCGCTGCCGCAGGGATGGGATGCGCGACGCTGCCCGGCCTTCTCGGCGTACTGCTTGCGGCAGTACTGATAGGCGTCGGCACCGGCCTCATCACGCCGCTCGGCTTCTCCGCGCTGGCGTCATCCACCTCTCCGGCACGCCTGGGCCAGACCATGGGAACGGCCGAGCTGGGCCGCGAACTCGGCGACGCGGGCGGACCGTTGCTGGTCGCCGGAGTAGCCACCGCGGCCAGTCTCACCTACGGCTACGCGGTACTGGCCGTTCTCCTCGCGGCCGGCCCGGCCTACTACTTCTGCGCTACGAGATCAAGAGGTGGGCAGGCGAATCGCGAACCAAATTGATTGCCTCTGGCAACTTTAAGGGCTGTGGTCCAGACAGGTAAGCGATTGCTGGAAAATTTCGAGACGAATAGGTCCGTTTGGCCAGTTTCAGTGGGTTGAGGCGGGGGTAGTCGAGAGAGGTCTGAAGATTCGCAGGACTCGGGGACTGGATTGGGAGGGAACCCTTGTCAGCACAGTCGGCATGCGCCACCGACGACGAACGGTTGTACAGAATGCCCAGCGATGGGTGGTCCGGATCTGTCGAGGAGCTGCCTTTCCGAGCCGGATAACGAATCCCTATGGATGCCTACGCCCTGCAGCGCAGCTGGGACCTCGTCACCGAACACGGCGAACAGGTTCCGCTGTACTTCTACTCGCACCTTTTCGTGGCCCACCCCGAGGTCCGGTCGATGTTCCCGCTCTCGATGGCGAATCAACGGGACAAGTTCGTCGGCGCCCTCGGCCGGATCGTCAGCCACGCCGACAAGTTGGAGAAGGACGCGCCTTTCCTGCAACATCTGGGCCGGGACCACCGCAAGTACGCCGTCGTCGCGGAGCACTACAACGCCGTCGGCGCCTCGTTGTGCGCCACTCTGATGCATTTCCTGGGGTCGGAGTGGGACGAGGAGCTCGCCGCACACTGGACGGCGGCCTACCAGCTGGTCGCGCGGATCATGGTCGAGGCGGCCGAGACCTCCTCGGAGACCACGCCCGACTGGTGGGACGCCGACGTGATCTCCGCCGAGCGGCGGACGATGGACCTGACCCTGCTGACGGTCCGCCCCAGGCGTGCTTTCCCGTTCCTGCCCGGCCAATCGCTGTCGATGGAGATCCCGCAGCGCCCACGGCAGTGGCGATACTTCAGCCCGGCCAACGCTCCGCGTCAGGACGGCTCGATCGACCTGCAGGTACAGCAGATCGACGGCGGCCAGGTGAGTCCGACGGTCGTCCGGTCCCTGAAGGTCGGCGATGTCGTGAAGCTGGGCGCGCCGGTCGGTGAGCGGCTGACCCGGCGAGAAGGCGACCCGAGGGACTTGCTGCTCGCGGCCGGAGGAACCGGGTTGGCTCCTTTGCTGGCAGTCCTGGAGCAGATCGACCTGGAGTGGCAACGATTTCATATTGGACCAACTGTCCATCTGCTGCACGGCGTACGGATGCCCTGGCATCTCTACGACCGGCCGCGGCTGAGGGAGCTGGCCGAGAAGCGGCCGTGGTTCGAGTACACGGAGGTCGTCTCCGACGACCCGTCCTACCCCGGAACGCGCGGGAAGGTCGGCACGGTCGCGGCCAGGCAGTCGCTGACCGGTCGTACGGCGATGGTGTGCGGCGGACCGCAGATGGTCGCGCACACCCTGGAGCAGCTGGCCGCGGCCGGTATGCGTCCCGAGCACATCAAGTACGAGCACTTCTACTACGCAGCCGCGGGCGAACAAGCCGCCGGCCCGGCGCTCTCAGGTCAGGAGACAGCAAGTGACGATCACCAACCGCCGACACCGCTCTCCACATCAGACACCGCGCTCCATCCGGGAAGAGACGTTCCAGCGGCGGATGCGCGGCCTCGACGCGGGCAAGGTCTACGGCTACCTCGACCTGCTCGCTGACCAGGTGCAGGCCACCGAACTCGAGCTGCGCGAGGCCAAGGCCAAGAACGAACGCCTCCAGGCCGAGCTGCAGCGCGGGAAAGCAGAGTTGCAGCGGATGAAGGCCGAGCTGGAGCAGCACGAGCAGGCCGGCGACAAGGTGAACGAACAGGTCATCCAGATGTTCAGCCAGGCCCAGCTGGTGGTCGAGGAGATGGTCCAGGACGTCAGCCGGGACGCCCGCGAGCGGATCGGCCAGGCGCGTGCCGAGGAGCGCAAGATCGTCGCGGCGGCGATGGACACGGCCGGCGAGCAGGTCCGTTCGTACGCCCGGACGGCGCACGCGCACATGCAGGAGATCGTGGACTCCTTCGCCACCGAGGTGGACCAGATCCGCCCGGTGCCACCGGCGGAACCAGGTCAGACATTGGCTGACCGCACCAAGGGCTGGCCGCCCGAGTTCGGTAGCGGTCTGGGACCGGCCTGATATGACCGCGTGGCGCAGGACCTCCCCGACTGGCCGGCGTGCGTCACCAGGGCCCGGGCGGGTTCGGGCACGGGTCGACCGCATGGTGGGCGGTGGGCCCGTGCACGAACGTCGTATCGGCCATGCCGAGGCCGAGCTGGTCCGGGCCGCGGCCGAGGAATTCCTCACGCTGTTCTACGCCGAGAATCCGCAGGCCGGCTCGATCGGACCGCGGATGGCGGCGGTGGGACGCGAGATCGATCGCACCGGGACGTACTGGCACACCACCGAGGAGCTGACCTTCGGCGCGCGCGTCGCGTGGCGCAACAACGCGCGCTGCATCGGCCGGCTGTACTGGCACAGCCTGCAGGTGCGCGATCTGCGGACCGTCTCCGGCGCGGGTGAGGTCGCCGAACACTGCTTCGACCATCTGCGCGAGGCACACAACGGCGGCAAGATCCGGCCGATGATCAGCGTGTTCGCTCCCGAGACGCCGACCAGATCCGCCCCCAGGATCTGGAACGAGCAACTCATCCGGTACGCCGGCTACGAACAGCCGGACGGTCAGTCCCTCGGCGACCCCCGCTACCGAGCCTTCACCAGCGAACTCATCCGCCGCGGGTGGCAGCCACCCGCCATCCCCGGTGCCTTCGACGTGCTGCCCCTCGTGGTGGAGACCTTCGAGGAGGGCCCGCGATTGTTCCAGCTGCCCGACGAGGCGATCAACGAGGTCCACCTCGAACACCCCGAGCTCCCCTGGTTCGCCGACCTCGGTCTGCGCTGGCACGCGGTCCCGGTGATCAGCAACAACCGCCTCGACATCGGCGGCGTCTCCTACCCCGCTGCCCCCTTCAACGGCTGGTACATGGGCACCGAGATCGGCGCCCGCAACCTGGGCGACACCGATCGCTATGCCCTGGTCCCCGAGGTCGCCGAGCGGATGGGCCTGGACACCTCGTCCGAGACAACGCTCTGGCGAGACCGCGCCCTGATCGAGCTCAACCGCGCCGTCCTGCACTCCTTCAGCGCGAAGGGAGTCAGCATCACCGACCACCACACCGAGTCCCGCAGATTCCTCCTCCACCTGGAACGCGAAGAACGAGCCGGCCGCAACTGCCCCGCCGACTGGACCTGGATAGTCCCACCCCTCTCCGGCTCCCAAACCCCCGTCTTCCACCGCTACTACACGACCGAATCCCAAGGCCCCACCTTCACCGCCGACCCAGACACCACCAGCCGAGGACTCCAAGGCACTCCCCCCGCATTCCTCTAGGGCCACGGCGCCCGCCCTCCCCTGGCCACGGGCCGCCCGCCCCCTGGCTCACGGGCGGCCCCCCTCACGGGCCGCCCTCCCCTGGCTCACGGGCCGTTCGTCCTCCCGTGGCCACGGGCCGCTCGCCCTCGCCTGGCCACGGGAGGCTCGCCCTCTGCTCTACGGGCTGCGGCGCTCGGTGGTCCTCTCCTCTACGGCCTTCGGTGGATGAGGAGGGGAAGGACCGCCGCGGCGCCGGCCTCGCGGAGTTTGGCGGCGGCGACGGTGATCGGCCATTGGGAGGATGAGGCGTCGACCACCAGCAACACCGAGCGGTCGGTGATCGACTGGGCCGTGGTGGCGTCTACCGAGAGGCCGTCTCGCCAGACCTTGGCTTCTTCGGCGGAGGAGAGATCGTCGGTGTAGGCGGAGTTGTCGACGGTGAGTTCGGCGCGCTCGAGGCGGCCGATCTCGGCGAGGTGGTCGGCGACGTCGGTGACCAGTTGGCGATGACCTGCCGCGGGGAGCGTGACGACTACCTCTGGCCGGCGGGACCAGGCGTCGCGCCAGCGGGAGAGGGCCGCGACGCAGCCTGCCTTGAGGGCGTCCAGCGAAGCTCTGTCCGGTGTTGAGCTGAAGACCGAGCGGATGACCTCACGCCACTCCGGCGCGTCGGCGTAGACGATGCTTCGGCCGGGCTCGGCCGATAGTGCGGGTGGGATCTTGCCCTTCGCGCCGAACGCACCGCCCGGCCACATCTTGCGTGGCTCGAGTACATGGGTCTCACCCCGCAACATCCGGGTGATCGCCTCGACGGTCTCCGGCTCGGGTGCCGCGCTCAACGGGTCGGGCAACAGACCGAGGCAGACGGAGCAGCGTCCGCAGCGCTCGGCGGACGGGTCATCCAGCGACTCCTGCAGTAGTTGCATGAGGCAACGTTCGCCGCGGGTGTAGGCGCGCATGATGTCGGCCTCGCGGCGGCGTACCGAGACGATGCCGTCGTAGTGGGCGGCGTCGAAGGTCCAGTCGGTGGAGGTCCGCACCCAGCCGCGCTCCACCCGCTCGACCGCGCCGTCGACCGCCAGCTGCTTCAGCATCAACTCGACGCGCCCGCGCCGCAGCCCGGTCTCCGCCTCGAGCGAAGGCACCGTCGCCGGTTGGTCCGGTCCGTACGCCTCCAGCCCGCGCAGCAACCGGTTGACCTGCTCCGGTACCGGGATCGTCGCGGTCGCGAAGTAGTCCCACACGCCTGCATCTGCGTCGGACGGCAGCAAGGCGACGACTGCGTGGTCGATGCCACGCCCAGCGCGTCCGACCTGCTGGTAGTAAGAAACCGGTGACGGCGGCGACCCCACATGCACCACGAAGCCGAGGTCAGGCTTGTCGTAGCCCATCCCGAGGGCCGACGTCGCGACCAACGCCTTCAACTCGTTGCCCCGCAAGGCATCCTCGAGCCGCTCCCGCTCCCCCGCTTCGAGCTGCCCCGTGTACGCCGCAACGGGAACAGCCGCTCCATGGATCTCCTGGATGGCCGCCGCCAACCGCTGCGCGTCCGCGACCGTCAACGTGTAGACGATGCCCGACCCGGGCAGCTTCGGCAGATGGTCGACCACCCAGGCGAACCGATCCAGTGGCGACAACGCGTCCACGACGGACAGCTGAAGGCTCGACCGAGCCAGCGGACCACGGAGTACCAGTGTCGATGCACCTAGCTGGTGCGCCACGTCATCGGTCACCCGGGCGTTCGCCGTCGCCGTCGTCGCCAGCACCGGCGTGGTCGGGTTCAGCTTCTGCAGCACGTCGGAGACGCGCCGATAGTCGGGCCGGAAGTCATGTCCCCAGTCCGAGACCGCATGCGCCTCGTCGATCACCAGCAGGCCGATCTGCCCAGCCAACGCGTCGAGCACGCGCCGGCCGAAGCCCGGATTGGCCAGCCGCTCCGGTGATACCAGGAGTACATCGATCGCACCCGAACGCAGGTCGCTCTCGATCCCCGACCAGTCGTCCACGTTCGACGAGTTCAGCGTCGCCGCCCGTAAGCCCGCCCGGCCGGCCGCGCCCACCTGATCGCGCATCAACGACAGCAAGGGTGAGACGACCAAGGTCGGCCCGGCGCCCTCCGACCGGCGGATCGCCGTCGCTGCCCAGTAGACAGCCGACTTGCCCCAGCCTGTCGCTTGGACGACGAGCACCCGCGCATTCGGCTCGCACAACGCCGCGACCGCGGTCTCCTGGTCAGCCCGAAGACTCGCGCCGTCTCCGGCGATCGCGCGGATCAGCCCCGCAGCGGTCGCCGCCCGATCATCCGACAGCTTGATGTCACCCATGCCGACGACCCTAGACGCCACCACCCCCAGCCCGCTCGGCCGCACTCACAACCTGTGGACAACCCACCCAAGCCGCCGCCCTCTCCCCCCACGCCACATCTCAGGGGTTAACCCCTCAGATGGTGGGTTGCCACCCCAGAATCTCGGGGGGCAACCCACCATCTGAGGGGTTAACCCCTCAGATGAAAGCGTCGGGGGGCGGGTAGAGCGGCGTCGATGTCGGGCGGGGGGACGGGGTGGGGCAGGTGGGGCGGTGGGGCAGGTGGGGCGGGTGGGGCGGTGGGGTGGGTTAGTGACAGGTGGCTGGGTGGCTGGGGGCTCCGGCTGGGTCTATGAGGCGTTGGGGGCCGGGGCCTTTGGTTGCCAGGGTGTCGTACGGGTTGGCGAGGGCGCAGCGGTCGAGGGAGAGGCAGCCGCAGCCGACGCAGTCCTTGAAGTCGTCGCGGAGTTGTTCCAGGTGAACGATCCGGCGGTCGAGCTCGACCTGCCAGCACTCGGAGATGCGTTCCCAGTCCTGCCGGGTCGGCGTCCGGTTGTCCGGCAGCAGTGCGAGGATCGCGGCCACCTCGGCGAGCGGAATGCCGACCCGTTGCGCGATCCGGATCATCGCCACCCGGCGCAGGGTGTCGCGCTTGTACCGGCGCTGGTTCCCCGTCGTCCGCCGGCTGATGATCAGGTTCTGCCGTTCGTAGAAATGCAGCGCGGAGATCGCCACCCCGCTGCGCTCCGCCAACTGCCCGACCGTCATCTCGCCCGGTTCGATCTCCACCGCGTCGCCTCCCCGGTCAACCTCAACTAATGTCGAGGCTAACCGAGCGACTCAGGCCACGGCGATCCGGCGTCCGATACTCGCCGACATCAACGCCGCCGCCGCACACAGTCCACCGGCCAGGTACCAGGCCAGGTTGTAGCTCCCCTGCGCATCCCGGATCGCGCCCGCACCGGTAGCCGCGATCGCAGCACCGATCTGGTGCGAGGCGAAGACCCAGCCGAACACGATCGGCCCGTCCACCCCGAACCACTCCCGGCACAGCGCGACCGTCGGCGGCACAGTCGCCACCCAGTCCAGCCCGTAGAAGATGATGAACACCCAGACACTCGGCTGCGCCGTCGGCCCGAGCAGGGACGGCAGTACCAACAGCGATAGCCCACGCAGCGAGTAGTACGCGATCAGCAGGTACCGCGGGTCCCACCGGTCAGTCAGCCAACCAGACACGATGGTGCCGCCCACATCGAAGATCCCGACCAGGGCGAGCAGCGAAGCGGCAGTGGTCGCAGGCATCCCATGGTCATGCGCAGCAGTCACGAAGTGCGTACCAACCAGACCATTGGTCGACGCACCACAGATGGCGAACCCACCAGCCAGCAACCAGAACGCAGGCCGATGCATAGCCTTCCAGAGCGCAGTCAACGCCCGTACGCCGCTGTTGCCGGTCGTCTCGACCCGCTGCCCCGCAGCGCTCCCCTCCGGAGCCCCGTACGCCCGCAGCCCGACATCACTCGGGTAGTCCCGCAGGAACAGCAACACCAGCGGTACTACGGCAAGCGCCGCCCCGGCCGCGACCAACGCGGGCACCCGCCACCCGTAGGCACCGGCGAGGTGAGCGATCAGGGGAAGAAAGACCAGCTGCCCAGTCGCGCCGGCCGCCGTCAGGATGCCGGTCACCAGTCCACGGCGCTCGACGAACCAGCGCCCGGTGATCGTCGCGACGAAGGTCATGGACATCGACCCGGTACCGACCCCGACCAGCAGCCCCCAGCAGAGCAGCAGCTGCCACGACGAGTTCATGAAGATCGTCAGCCCACTACCGAGCGCGATCAGCACCAAGGCACCACTGACCACCTTGCGCAGTCCGAGCCGATCCATCAGCGCCGCGGCGAACGGCGAGATCAGGCCGTACAGAAGCAGGTTGATCGACACGGCCGCCGAGATGGTCGCGTGCGACCAGCCGAACTCCTCGTGCAACGGGTCCAGCAGCACGCTCGGTACGGACCGGAAACCGGCTGCGCCGATCAGGGTGATGAAGCCGACCGCAGCGACGGGCCAGGCGCGGTGCAAGCGCCGCCGGACCGCCTTCTTCTCCAGAATCTCTGTCACCAGGCGAGTCTGAGGCAGGAATTCGCCGCGAACCAGTGGCCAGACCGCCACCATGTGTCAAGATGTGGCCATGGCTACTCAGCTCACGCCACACCGGGTCGCGGTACTGGCCCTGGAGCCGGTCGTCGGCTTCGACCTCACCATTCCGCCGACCGTGCTCGGTGAGGCGACCACCGCCGACGGCACCCGGCTGTACGACGTGAAGATCTGCGGGCTGGAAGCGGGCAAGCCGGTCCGGGCAGCCCTCGGGTTCACCATCCTTCCCGACTTCGGGGCCGAGATCCTCGCCGAGGCCGACACCGTGATCGTCGCCGGCACGTACATCCCGCAGCCGCGCAACGAAGGGACCCTGCCCGACGACCTGGCCGCGGCACTGGCCACTGTCCGGCCCGACGCGAGGATCGCCTCCATCTGCACCGGCGCCTTCGTACTCGCGGCAGCCGGTCTACTCGACGGCAGGCCCGCGACGACGCACTGGCAGCGCGCCGACTTGTTCCGCAGCCTCTACCCGAAGGTGCTGCTCGACGAGGACCTGCTCTTCATCGACGACGGCGACATCGTCACCTCGGCCGGGCTCGCGGCCGGTGTCGATCTCTGCCTGCATCTGATCCGTCGCGACTTCGGCAGCGAGGTCGCCAACCGGGCGGCCAGGCACTGCGTTGTCGCCCCCTGGCGAGACGGCGGCCAATCACAGTTCATCGACCGCGTCGTACCGGACGAAGGCACCGACGGTACTGCGCCCACGCGCGCGTGGGCGCTCGAGCGACTCGCCGACGAGATCACCCTCGGCGCGATGGCCGATCACGCCCGGATGAGCGTCCGCACCTTCAGCCGCCGCTTCAAGGCCGAGACCGGCCAATCCCCCGGCAACTGGCTACTCCAGCAACGCGTCCGGCACGCCTGCCATCTCCTGGAGACGACAGGCCTTCCGGTCGAACGCGTCGCCGAAGCCGCCGGCCTGGGCACGGCTGCCTCCCTGCGTCACCACCTCCGCAACGAAGTCGGCATCCCACCCCTCGCCTACCGCAAAACCTTCCGCGCGAGCTGAATCAGACAACCATCAGTTGGTGCGGACGTTGATTGACGGACTCGACCCCGTCCTCCGTCACGACCACGATGTCCTCGATCCGCGCACCCCAGCGACCCGGCTGGTAGATGCCCGGCTCGATGCTGAACGCCATCCCTGGTTCGAGAATCAGCTCGTTCCCACTGACAATGTACGGCTCTTCATGCACGTCGAGCCCGATCCCATGTCCCGTCCTGTGGATAAAGAACTCACCGAACCCCGCCGCCGCGATCACCTCCCGCGCAGCCGCGTCGATCGACTCCGCACTCACCCCCGGCCGCACCGCGTCGACCGCAGCCTGCTGAGCCAGCCGCAACACCTCGTACGTCGCAACGACATCAGCCTCACGCGGCTCCCCCACCGAATACGTCCGGGTGGAGTCCGAGCAATACCCCTCCGGAATCGGCCCACCGATATCCACCACCACAACATCGCCCGGCTCGATCACCCGATCCGACAGCGAGTGATGCGGGCTGGCCCCATTAGGACCGCTCGCCACGATCACGAAGTCGGCCGCGACGTGCCCTTCCTCGACGATGGCCGCCGCGATGTCCGCGCCGACCTCCGCCTCGGTACGACCGGCCCGCAACCACTCCCCGACGCGCGCGTGCACCCGGTCGATCGCCGCTCCCGCCTTGCGCAGTGCCTCGACCTCCGCCGCGTCCTTGCGCATCCGCAGCTCGCGCACGATCGGTCCGGCCAGCACCTGCTCGACGCCGGGTAGCGCGGCCCGCATCGCGAGCACATGCAACGCCGGAGTGAAGTCGCTGACCGCCACCCGATCGGGCTTGCCGAGCCGGTCGACGGCAACGGCGTACGGGTCGTCGCCGTCGACCCAGGTGACGATGTCGATGCCGAGCTCGGCGGTCGGTACATCGTCGTACCCGGGTGCTTCCAGCTTCGGTACTACGAGAGCCGGCCGCCCGTCGGCGGGGATGACGAGCGTGGTGAGGCGTTCGAGCGAGCCGCCTTCGCGGCCGAGGAGGTAGCGCAGGTCGGAGCCCGGCGCGATCAGCAGCCCGGTACCGGCGGCCGCCTCCCTCGCGCGCTCCAGCCGCGAACGAAGTACTGCGGAATCTGTCTGAGGCGAGTGCGAAGATCTGCGAGACATGCGTCCGACAGTACTTCCGAAAGGCACGGCGATGGCTCTGCACCACGTCTCCCACGGCGAGGGCACTCCGGTGCTCGCGCTGCACGGCTGGACTCCTGACCACCGGCTGATGACCGGTTGTCTCGAGCCGATCTTCGCGGAGCGGCCCGGCTACCGCCGGCTCTATCCGGACCTGCCGGGGATGGGCAAGAGCTCCGGCGATGGAGTCGACAGCTCGGACGGCATCATGGCGGCGCTCCGGGAGTTCATCGACACCGAGATCGGCGCCGAGCCCTTCGTGCTGATCGGCGAGTCGTACGGCGGCTATCTGGCGCGCGGGCTGGTCGCCGAGCGGCCCGACCAGATCCTCGGACTCGGCCTGATCTGCCCGATCGGGATCGCGCTGGAGCATGCTGAGCGGACCGTGCCCGAGCACGTCGTACTGGAGTCGGATCCGGCAGTGCTCGCGACACTGACCCCGGCGCAACTCGAGGACTTCACCGAGATCTCCGTACTCCAGACGGCCGACGTCCTGCGGCAATACCAAGCGGACGTCGAGCCTGGGCTGGACGCGGCCGACCTCCGGGCGATGGCGCGGATCCGGCGCAACTGGGCGCTGACGACCGCCCCGGAGAGCGGGCCGATCTACACGCGGCCGTCGCTGATCCTCTGCGGCCGGCAGGACTCCATCACCGGCTATGCGGACCAGTACCCGCTGCTCGACCATTACCCCCGCGCCTCGTACGCCGTACTCGATCGCGCCGGTCACAATCTGCAGATCGAGCAACCCGCGCTGCTCGGGGTATTCGTCAACGACTGGCTGGAGAGGATCGCCACAGAGGCTACTAGTGGGTAATGTCGGGGTATGGAGACTGCGAAGCGTCCGTTCGGGTGGCCTCTGCTTGTCGCGTTGACCAACGGGCGGACCCGGATCACCGACGACCGCTTGGCCTTTGCGGTGCGCGGCAAGGTCGCGCTGGTGACGGGTTCGTCGTACGGGATCGGTGAGGCGACGGCCAAACGGCTGGCGCGCGCTGGGGCGACCGTGCTGTTGCTGGCGCGGACGGCGGCGCAGCTCGAGGTCGTGGCCGAGGAGATCCGGGCTGACGGGGGTAAGGCCTTCGTCTACCCGGCGAACCTGGCCGACCCGGCGGCGGTCGAAGAGGTCGTCGCGAAGGTACTGGCCGAGCACGGGCATGTCGACGTGCTGGTGAGCAACGCGGGCAAGTCGATCCGGCGGTCGGTCGCGGATTCGTACCAGCGGTTCCACGACATCGAGCGGACGAACGCGGTCAACTACCTCGGGCCGGCCAAGCTCGTCCTCGAACTGCTGCCGTCGATGCGCGACCGCGGCTCCGGGCACATCGTCAACGTGTCGACTGCGGGGGTGCGGACTCCGCCGATGGCGCGGTGGTCGGCGTACCTCGCGTCGAAGAGCGCGTTCGACATGTGGTTGCGGTGTGTGTCGCAGGAGGTGCGCGACGATGGGGTGACGACGTCGACTGTCTATATGGGGTTGGTGCACACCCGGATGAGTTCGCCGACACCGTTGCTGAACAGTCTGCCCGGGTTGAGCCCGGAGCAGGCCGCCGATCAAGTCTGCGCGGCAGTCGCCGGCAAGCCCCACAACATCACCCCGCCGCTGGTCCGCCCGGCCGATGCCTTGGGCAATCTCTTCCGGGTGCCGACCGACCGCTTGTTCGAGCAGTACTACCGCCTCTCCAACCGCCCCCGCAAAGAAGACCGATGATGTCGGAAGCGGGCCGATGACGCCGCGGCGGCTGAGGCCGCGGCCGATCGGGCCGATGCGGCCGCCGGACTGGCTGGTGCGTGCTGCTGGTGAGCTCAGCGGGGTGCCCGTCGCGCTGGTGCGGTCCGGAGTCTGGCGGTCGGCGCGGCCGGCGCAGCTTGTGGCGATCGAGCGCGCGCTGCGGCAGTGGGGTCAGTCGATGGCGGCACTGGGTGCGATCGCGGCCATCCGCTTCCCCGACAAGCCGGCGGTGATCGACGAGCGGGGCACGATCACCTACCGCGAGCTCGATCGACGCTGCTCACGACAGGCGGCCGCGCTGCGAGCGCAGTACGGAATTGTTGCCGGCAGCAAGGTCGCCGTGCTCTGCCGCAACCACCGCGGCTTCCTCGAAGCAACCCTCGCCGCCTCCCGCCTCGGCGCCGACGTCCTCTTCGTCAACACCGAATTCGCACCCCCACAACTCAAGTCCGTCCTCGCATACCACCACCCCGACCTCCTCATCCACGACGAGGAATTCACAGCAGCCGCCGGAGACCTCCCCACAGTCATCGCCTGGCAGGCGGATGCCACCGGCCGGCCGGCTGCAGCGGAGAGCCCACGCCCGTCATCTGCGACGCTCGATGACCTTGCCTTGAGCGAAGCGCCGGAGGCGCCGGCACCGAGCACCCCTGGGCACATCACCATCCTCACGTCGGGGACCACGGGGGCTCCGAAGGCGGCGCCGCGCGCGCCTACTGCTTTGGGCCTGGCCGGCCTGACTGCTAGCGCGCTCAATCGGATCGGGTTGCGGGCGGGTGAGCCGATGGTGATCTGTCCGCCGTTGTTCCACGGGCTGGGGTTGCTCAACTCCATGCTCGCGCTGTTCCTCGGATCGCCGCTCATCCTCGCTCGCCGGTACGAGGCTGCCGCGGTGCTCGCGTCCGTCGACAAGCACCGGGCCGGCAGCATCGTCGCAGTGCCGGTGATGCTGCAACGGATGCTCGACGTCGGTCCGGCCGCGATCGCCGAGCGTGATCTTCGGTCACTCAGGGCCGTCATCTCGGGCGCCGCCGCGTTGGGTCCGGCGCTGGCCGAGCGGTTCATCGCGCAGTTCGGGCCGATCCTCTGCGACGCCTACGGGTCCAGCGAGATCGGGATCGCGACCATCGCCACCTCGGCCGACCTCCTGGCAGCACCCGGCACAGTCGGGCGGCCCTGCCTCGGCAGCTCCGTCAGGATTCTCGACGACCACGATCAGCCAACGAAGACCGGCGTCACCGGGCGCATCTTCGCGGGCGGCGGGCTCGTGTTCGGCGGGTACGAGGACGGCAGCAGCAAGACGGTCGTCGAGGGCCGGATAAGTACCGGCGATCTCGGTCACCTCGACAGCGCCGGACGGTTGTTCGTCGACGGCCGCGAGGACGACATGATCGTGTCGGGCGGCGAGAACGTGTACCCGGTCGAGGTCGAGGACTGCCTGATGAGTCACCCCGGTGTCGTCGAGGCGGTGGTGGTCGGCGTACCGGACGACGAGTTCGGGCAGCGCCTGGTGGCGTACGTAGTACCGGCCGGTGAGGTCACCGAGGACGACCTGATCCAGCACGTCCGCGCCAACCTCGCCCGCTACAAGACGCCTCGCAGGATCGTGCTGGTGGAGGACCTCCCCCGCAACGCGACGGGGAAGATCCTCCGCGACAAGCTCAGCGAGAGCTGACACCCAGAGCAGCGCCGACCTCAGCGAGCCGGTCCGTGTAGACCTTGTCCATCCGCCCGTCCTGGCTCGGCCCGACGTTCAGCAGGTACTGGTAGCCGTGGTCGCGCTCGTACGTCTCCTCGGCCACGATGTCCGCCGTCGACCGCGGCTCGACCGACTGATCGGTGTGGAACCAGTCCCAGTTGCTGGTGCTGATCATGTCCGACATCTGCACCGGATCGGTCAGCCCGGCCGGCGGCCGCCCGTCCTCGTACTCCAGCAGGTCCGACGTCGCGACCGTGTCATTCTTGTCGTTGTTCACGATCACCGTGCCGGGCGAGACGTTGTGCACGAACGCGGCCACCTGCTCGTACGGAATCTTCCCGTACCCCGGCGCGAAGGTCCACGCGTCGAACCACAGCTGATTGACGAACCCGTACTGCGTGAGCAGCTCGCGCAACTGGTTGATCACCAGCTCCGTGGTCTCCCCATTGCTCCGATCCCAGATCGAGTAGTACAGCCCCACATTCAACCCGGCCTTGCGGAACGAGTCGGCGTACTTGCGCACGACATCGTCCCGATAGGGGCTTGAGGCAACGTCATAGCTGTTCGACGCGGTGTCCCACAGCGCGAACCCGTCATGGTGCTTCGTCGTGAGCACGCCGTACTTCATCCCGGCGCTCTTGGCAGCCGCGGCCCACTGATCGGTGTCGACCGTCGCCGGGTCGAAGACGCTCGGCGAGGTGTTCGGCGTCGCCCACTGCTCATTCGTGTACGTTCCGAGCCCGTAGTGGATGAACATGCCGAATTGGTTCTCGCGAACGTGCTTGGCAACATCCGCAGGGACCAGCACCTCGTTGCTGAAGATCTGCACCTCGGCCAGCGTGAGATAGCCGGTCAGCGCCGACTGCACCCGGACGTAACGAGCGGTGTTCCCGTTGCCGATCGACGCCGAGCGCCCGATGTCCCTCACCCGGTACGAGTGGACGCCCGGCTGCTTGAGCGTCTTCTTCAGGTCCGTCGAGCTGAACGGCTTGTCGGAGGTGATGACGTAGAAGTCCTCCAGCCGGTCCTGGCAGCAGTCGGTCCGGTTCCATACGACGACCGACGTCAGCTTCTTGCTCGCTCCGAGATCGGCCTGCCACCAGGGATTGAGCTCCGAGGCCGTATGGCTGAGCGACTTGCTGCTCCAGTTCCCATCGGTGCTGCCGTCCTGGGCACGGGTCGGCACGCCACCGTCGAGGACGCTCGACTGCGTAGTACTGGCTGCCAATGCGACGTTCCGGTACGGCGAAACGGGGGCCGGCGCGGCCTTGCGGACCTCGACCTCGGCCAGGGCGAGTGCGTTGTGGCCGTTGAGCTGGATGCGGACGTACCGGCCGTCGCGACCGATCGGCAGCTCGACCTTCCCGGCGACGCGATCGACGTGGTACGCCGAGACCCCGGCCTGGTTGCGCACGTCGGCCAGCGAGCCGGAGGTGAACGGCTGGTTCGAGACGAGCACGTAGAAGTCGGCGAGACGGGCGAGGCAACAGTCCGTGCGGTTGTAGATCGTGACACTGCCGAGCTTCTGCTTGCTCTCCAGATCGACCTGCCACCAGGGCTGGTCCTGCTCGGCAGTGTGCGACAACGATCCGTTCCAGAATCCGCCGTCGGTGTTGCCGTCGACGGCGCGGGCGGCGGGCGCGCCGATCTCGTACTCCGAACTCTGGGTCGCCGTTCGGCCCAGCGCGAGGTCGTCCCCGGCGACGATCGCCGAGGCCTGCGTGGTGGTGGGGACGGTGAGTGCCGCGGAGGCCAGTGCGGTGATCAGGATGCCGGTGAGGATCCGGCGCCTACGGGTTCGACCTGCTGTGGACACAGCGATCTCCTGCCGTTCGTCGGGGCGATGACGAACGGGAGCGTAGACAATAAATTATGAAAATACTAGATCCTATCGGATCTATGATGTTGCGGAACTCCAGTCCGTTCCTTCGACGACGTGCTGACGCAGCAGGCGCGCCTGGCGCGGGAGATTCCAGGCAAGCGCTCCCACCACTCGGTCGCCGTCGCCATACACAGCGGCGAACCGGCCCTCCACCGGATCACCGGCGACGATCCGGAAGTCGAGGTCCTCACCCGAGCGGCCGTACACCTGAATCTTCACGTCGTACTGGTCGGTCCAGAAGTACGGAACCGGTTCGAACGCGATCCCCTGCCCCAGCAGGTTCTTCGCGGCCGCGGTGGCCTGCTCGGTCGCATTCATCCGATGCTCCAGCCGCCGCCGGCCGATCCCCGGATGCTCCCAAGACGCAACATCCCCAGCCGCAACCACACCCGGCGCCGCAAAGCAGTACTGATCACATTCGATCCCGTCGCCGACGACCAGCCCGCTACCCACGAGCCACTCCGTCGCGGGCGTCGCGCCGACCGCCACAAGCACCAGATCAGCACCAACCGTCGAGCCATCGGACAGCTCGACGCCTGCAACTCGATCGTCCTCACCGGCCAGTGCGGTGACGCCCGCACCACAGCGAACATCCACTCCCTGCGATTCATGCAACTGCGTCAGCAAGCCCCCCATCTCGGGACCGAACTGCCTGATCATCGGAGCCGGCAACGGATCGATCATCGTCACCGACAACGCCAGCTCCCGGGCGACCGCTGCCACCTCAGCACCGAGGAAGCCGGCGCCGACTATCGCCACCGACCGTGCGGCTCGAAGACCGTCGCGGAGGGCGAGGGTGTCGTCGAGGGTGCGGAGGAGGTGGACGCCGGCCAGGTCGTGGCCGAACGGGAGTCGCCGGGGCGTCGCGCCGGTGGCGATGACCAGGCCGTCGTAGCCGAGGATCCGGCCGTCGGCGAGGGTGAGTTTGCGCGCCAACGGGTCGAGCGCAACAGCTGCGGTACCAAGGATCCAGGTGGCGTCGAGGTCGGCGAGCAGGTCGTCGGAACGCAGTACGATCCGCTCCTCGTCCCAGACGCCGCGGAGGATCTGCTTCGACAGCGGCGGCCGGTCGTACGGCGATCGCGCCTCCTCCCCCACGATGGTCAGCTCACCCGCATAGCCCTCGCGCCGCAGCGCCTCCGCCGCGGTCAGACCCGCGGCGGATGCACCGACGACGACTATCTGTGAGAGCACGCGCGACTACTCCGCCACCGTGATCGCGAGCGCCGGGCAGATCCGCGCAGCCTCCCGCGTACCTTCCTCAGCGTCGGCGCCCGGCTGCTCCTCCAGCAGTACGGCGATGCCGTCGTCATCACGCTGGTCGAACACGTCCGGCGACGACAGCACGCACTGCCCCGAGCCGATGCACTTGTCTTGATCGAGAACAACCTTCATCGCAGTACCCCTCTCACCAGGTGACCGGAAGCGCGTGGACGCCGTAGATGGCCATGTCGTGCTTGAACGGCAACTCGTCGACCGGAACGGCCAGTGCCAGCGTCGGAATCCGCTTGTAGAGCGTGCTGTAGACGACCTGCAGCTCGACCCGCGCAAGTGGTTGCCCAAGGCATTGATGTATCCCGTACCCGAAGGCGACGTGATGCCGGGCCGAGCGGTGGATGTCGAGCTTGCCGGGATCGGGGAAGGCCTCCTCGTCGCGGTTCGCGATCTCGGTCGCGACGATGACGCCTTCACCCTTGCGGATCAACTGGCCGCCGACCTCGAGGTCCTCCAGCGCCACGCGCCGGCGGCCGTTGTGGACGATGGTCAGGTAGCGCAGCAACTCCTCGACCGCGTTGGCGACCAGCTTCGGGTCGTCGGTGTCGCGGAGGTCGGTGAGCTGGTCGGGGTTCTCGAGCAGCGCGACCGTACCGAGGGCGATCATGTTCGCGGTCGTCTCGTGCCCGGCAATCAGGAGCAGCAGGCCCATGTCGACGATGTCCTCGACGCTCATGTCACCCGGTCGCATCTGCTCGACGATCAGCCGGCTCAAGAGATCGTCGGCAGGCCCCTCGTTCTTCCGGTTCACCAGATCCCGGAGGTACGCCCGCAGTTCGTCGCTCGCCGCCTTCGATTCGGCAGCGGTGTTCTCCCGCCGGAGCAGCGTCTTGCCGAGCCGGTGGAAGAGCCCGCGATCCTCGTACGGGACGCCGAGCAACTCGCAGATCACCAGCGACGGCAGCGGCAAAGCCAGCGTCTCGACCAGGTCGACCGGCTTCGGCCCGGCCAGGATGTCGTCGATCAGGCCGTCGGTGATCGCCTGGATCCGCGGCCGCATCGCCTCCACCCGCTTGATCATGAAGTCCGCCGTCACCAGCCGGCGCTTGGCGGCGTGCTCGGGGTCGTCGCGGACGATGAACGCGTTGAACTGACCCCGGTTCACCGCCTGCGCCTCGGTGCTGAACGGGAACCCGTCGTTGCGCGGGTCGGAGCTGATCCGCGGATCGGCCAGCACCTGCCGGCTGTGGTCGTACCGGGTCACCATCCACGGCGTACTGCCGTCCCACAGCTTCACCCGAGACAGCGGTTCCTCAGCCTGCAGCCGATCCAGCTCCGGCGGCGGATCGAACGGGCACTTGCCGCGCGCCATCGGATAGGTCGGTACGTCTTCCACGATCTCGGTCATCGTCGACTCCCCAGAGTTACCGAACGATTGTTTTCTTACTGAACAAACGTTAGGTAACTCAGCACGACGACACCAGACAGTGAGAGTCAGATCACAATTCGTGAGCGGTAGCTGTTGAGCGGGTCAGACGAAGATGAGCGAGACCAGGTCGTCGAGGAAGTCCTCGGCCGGGTGATTGAGCTGTACGCCGTCCAGCAGCGCCGCCCGGCCGTAGACGCTGACGAAGACCAGCGACGCCGCCCGGCTGCTCGGGACCCGGAGCGGGTGACCGGCCTCGGCGCAGCGGTCGAAGGCCGTGATGAAGCTGGTGAAAACCTTGGTCAGCGGGACGCTGACCGGGCGCTCACCACTGACCGCACTGCGCGCAGCCTTGCCGAACAGCAGCCGGTAGTGCCCCGGCTTCTCGTCGGCGAAGTCCCGGTGGGCGTGCACCTGGGCGCGGACCCGGCCCATCACGTCCGCGGGGTCGAGACTCTCGTCGGCCGCGGCCATCGCCTTGATCAACAGGTCGAACTCGTAGTCCACCAGACCGTCGATCAGCGCGGCCCGATCGGCGAAGTGCTGATAGATGCTGGCCGGTGCGATCCCGACGGCCCGCGCAACTCCGCGGATGGTCAGGCCGTCCTCGCCACCCAGCTCGGACAGCAGCCGGCCGGCGCCTTCGAGGATCTCGATCCGGAGCCGGTCGCCCTCGCCCCAGCGGTTGCGCACCCGCTGTTCGGTGATGGTCTCGTCGTCCGGCATCTGGTCATTGTCCCTCAGTGATGGTCCTGATTCGGTGAACCTGAAGGCAATGTACGCGGTGGGGCGCCGGTACAGGTTGCGGAACGCTCTTCGGCGAGGACGACTGATGTCGGGAGCAACCAGTGGTGATGAGAGAGTGGGCCTCGTGAAGATTCTGGTGGGCTACGTACCGACGCCCGAAGGCGAGGCCGCGCTCGAGGCCGCCGCCGCCGAAGCCGAGCTGCGCGGAGCCGCCGTCCTGCTGCTCAACACGAGCCGCGGCGACGCCTACGTCGACTCCCGCTACGCGAACCAGGCCGAGCTGGACGCGGCCGAGGCCCGCCTGCGGGAGCGCGGCGTCGAGGTGACGATCCAGCAAGCGGTCGGCACCGGCGACGTCGCCCACGAGCTCATCCGCGCCGCCGAGCAGAACGACGTCACCCTCATCGTCCTGGGCCTCCGCCGCCGCAGCCCCGTCGGCAAACTCATCCTCGGCAGCACCGCCCAACGAGTCCTCCTCGAATCCCCCGTCCCCGTCCTGGCAGTCAAGGTCCCCACCTCCCGCGACGACTGAGAAAGCGGTCTCCGGGGTAAACCACGTGAGCAGCTAGGTCCGGGCGCCTAAACTGGTTGGTGACATGCCTGATGCCCGGACCGAATCGCAGAGTCCTACCCCAGCTACCGGTCCCGTCCAGGAACCCGGTCGACGTCCCCGTCCCCGCCGTCGGCGTAAGAAGCCATCGGGTGCTGCCGACGCAGCCGGTACTACGGGAAGCGCACGCCCGGGCGGCGACGCGACCGTAGATAGCGCGACCGGTGGTGGCGCGACCGGTGCTGGCGCGACCGGTGGGCCGACCGGTCGTGGGGCGGCCAGCGGTGGTGGGGCGGCCGGCGGTGGTGGGGCGAGCAGCGGGATTGCGGAGTTGGCGGGGCGGCTCGAGGGGCTGAGCGTTTCCGATCGCGAGCAGCTGGGGCGGCGGCTCGAGCGGTTGCGGGGGGTGCGGGAGGAGGGCAAGCGGGAGAACGCGCTCTCCGACATCACGGCCCGGATCGAGCAGGCTGAGCAACGCGTCGAGCAGCGGCGGCTCGCAGTACCGGAGATCGGTTATCCCGAAGAGCTGCCGGTCAGTCAGCTCAAGGACGAGATCGCGACGGCCATCAAGGACCACCAGGTGGTGGTGATCGCGGGTGAGACCGGGTCGGGCAAGACGACCCAGATCCCGAAGATCTGTCTCGAGCTCGGCCGTGGCATCCGCGGGATGATCGGGCACACCCAACCCCGCCGGCTGGCCGCCCGCACGGTCGCCGAGCGGATCGCCGAGGAGCTCGACACCGAGCTCGGCGACACCATCGGGTACGCCGTCCGGTTCACCGACAAGGTCAGTGACCGCTCCCTGGTCAAGCTGATGACCGACGGCATCCTGCTCGCCGAGCTGCAACGCGACCGCGACCTGAGCCGGTACGACACGCTCATCATCGACGAGGCGCACGAGCGCAGCCTGAACATCGACTTCATCCTCGGGTACCTCCGCCAGCTCCTCCCCCGCCGCCCCGACCTCAAGGTCATCATCACCTCGGCCACGATCGACCCCGAACGCTTCGCCGAGCACTTCGCCGACGCCAACGGCCAGCCCGCGCCGATCGTCGAGGTCTCCGGCCGCACCTACCCGGTCGAGACCCGGTACCGCCCGATCAACGACCCCGACGACCCCACCACGATCGACCGGGACCAGACCCAGGCGATCCTGGACGCCGTCGACGAGCTCGAACACGAGGCCTCCGGCGACATCCTCGTCTTCCTCAGCGGCGAGCGCGAGATCCGTGACACCGCCGACGCTCTGAACGAAAAGTACGCCGCTCAGCGCGGCCGGCCCGGCGGTGGAGTCGAGGTCCTCCCCCTCTACGCCCGCCTCTCCAACGCCGAGCAGCATCGCGTCTTCTCGTCGCACGGCTCGAGCCGCCGGATCGTACTCGCCACCAACGTCGCCGAGACGTCGCTGACCGTCCCCGGCATCAAGTACGTGATCGACCCCGGTACCGCCCGGATCAGCCGCTACTCGCACCGTACGAAGGTGCAGCACCTCCCGATCGAGCCCGTCTCGCAGGCCAGCGCCAACCAGCGCAAGGGCCGCTGCGGCCGGACCAGCGACGGTATCTGCATCCGCCTGTACTCCGAGGAGCACTTCGAGGCTCGTCCCGAATTCACCGACCCCGAGATCCTCCGCACCAACCTCGCCTCCGTCATCCTCCAGATGACCTCGATCGGCCTCGGCGACATCGCCGCCTTCCCCTTCATCGACGAGCCCGACCGCCGCAGCATCACCGACGGCCTGCAGCTCCTCACCGAGCTGGGTGCGATCGACTCGGCCAAGGCGTCCGACCGCACCCGCAGGCTGACCCCGGTCGGCCGGCAACTGGCGCAGATCCCGCTCGACCCGCGGCTGGCCCGGATGATCGTCGAGGCCGACAAGCACGGCTGCGTCCGCGAGGTGATGGTCATCGCCTCCGCGCTCTCGATCCAGGACCCGCGCGAGCGTCCGACCGACGCCGAAGCACAGGCGACCCAGTCCCACGCCCGCTTCCGCGACCCCACGTCCGACTTCCTCGGCTTCCTGAACCTCTGGAACTACCTCAAGAAGCAGCAGAAGGACCTGTCCGGCAACCAGTTCCGCCGGATGTGCCGCAGCGAGTACCTCAACTATCTGCGGGTCCGTGAGTGGCAGGACATCTTCGCCCAGCTCCGTCAGGTCGCCGCGCAGATCGGCGTCACCCTCAACTCCGGCGAGGCCGCCGACCCCCAGGCCGTGCACATCTCGTTGATGTCCGGCCTGCTCTCCCACCTCGGCCTCAAGGATCCGGCCAGCCAGCACCAGTACATCGGTGCCCGCGGCGCCAAGTTCGCGATCTTCCCGGGCTCTGGCCTGTTCAAGAAGCCACCGCAGTTCGTGATGGCCGCCGAGCTGGTCGAGACGTCTCGGCTCTGGGCCCGGGTGAACGCGAAGATCGAGCCCGAGTGGGCCGAGGACCTCGCCCAGCACCTGGTCAAACGCTCGTACTCCGAACCGCACTGGGAACGCAAAGCCGGCGCGGTGATGGCGTACGAGAAGGTCACCCTGTACGGCGTACCGATCGTTGCCCACCGCAAGATCAACTACGGCGCGGTCGACCGGGAGGTGTCGCGGGAGCTGTTCATCCGGCATGCGCTGGTCGAGGGCGACTGGGACACCCACCACAAGTTCTTCCACGAGAACCGCAAGCTGATCGAGGAAGTCGAGGAGCTGGAGGAGCGCACCCGGCGGCGCGACCTGCTGGTCGACGACGAGACGCTGTTCGCCTTCTACGACGAGCGAATCGGCGCGGACGTCGTCACCGGGCGGCACTTCGACACCTGGTGGAAGACGGCGCGGCAGCGCGATCACGACCTGCTCGACTTCGAGCGGTCGCTGGTGGTGCGCGAAGGGGCAGAGGTCAAGGAGGAGGAGTTCCCGCTCACCTGGACGCAGAACGGGATGACCTTCGACCTCACCTACGCCTTCGAGCCCGGTACGGACGCCGACGGCGTCACGGTGCACATCCCGCTCCTCGTGCTCAACCAGGTCACCGCCGACGGCTTCGAATGGAGTGTGCCGGGCTTCCGCGAGGAACTCGTCACCACCCTGATCAAGTCGTTGCCCAAGGCAATCCGGCGCAACATCGTGCCGGCGCCGGATCACGCCCGCCAGATCCTTCCCATGCTCGACCCCGCGTCAGGCCCACTGGTCGACGCGATGGCGCGCGAACTGCGGTCGCTGCGCGACGTACAGATCGACACCGAGGACTGGGACTGGTCGCGGGTGCCGGAGCACCTGCGGATGACGTTCCGGGTGGTCGACGACAACGGCAAGACAGTGGCCGAGGGCAAGGATCTCGCGGCGCTGAAGGAACGGCTGAAGCCGAAGACCAAGGCGGCGATCTCGCAGGTCGCGTCCAAGGCCGTCAGCGGGCTGGAGAAGTCGGGGCTGACCGACTGGACCTTCGGCGATCTGCCGCGCAGCTTCTCCGAGCACCGCAACGGGCTGACCGTGGCCGGCTATCCCGCACTGGTTGACGAAGGCAAGAGCGTCGCCATCCGGTTGCAGGAGACCGAGCGCGACCAGGCTGCCGCGATGTGGAACGGCACCCGCCGGTTGCTGCTGCTCACGATGCCGTCGGTGATCGACGTGGTCCAGCGGAACCTGACCAACCAGCAGAAGATGACGCTGATGGCCGGTCCGCACCGCAACGTCGGCGAGCTGCTCGACGACGCGATCTCGGCGGCCGTCGATCAGCTGATGGCGGCGGCCGGTGGTCCGGTCTGGAATCTGACGGCGTTCTCGTTCCTCCGCGACGCGGTCCGCTCGGATCTGGCCGACACCGTGCTGACGATCCTGCAGCAGGTCGAGCAGGTGCTCGGCCACGCCCGGACGGTCGACAAGCAGATCTCCCGCTCGTCGTCACCGGCCCTGCTGGCGGCGCTGTCCGACGTACGAGGTCAGCTCGAAGGCCTGATCCATCGCGGCTTCATCACCGAGGCCGGCGCCAGACGACTGCCCGACCTGGCCCGCTACCTGCGCGGGATCGAGCAGCGGCTCGACAAGATCGGCGCCAACGCGATGCGCGACCGGTCCGGGATGGCCGTAGTACAGACCCTCACCGACGAGTACCAGAAACGGCTCAGGGCGATCCCGACCGGCAAGTACCCGAGCCCGGAACTCCTCGAGGTCCGCTGGATGCTCGAAGAACTCCGGATCAGCCTCTTCGCCCAGACCCTCGGTACGCCGTACCCGGTCTCCGACAAGCGAATCCGCAAGGCGCTGACCACCGCCTGAGCAGTTGGTGCGTCGCGTCCGGAGAGCCCGCCAGCGCTCTCCGGACGCAACGTGTTGCTACGGGTAGCTCACCACATATCGTTGCTGGGTCGCCGCATTAGCGGTCCCGCCGGTGTTGTTGATGACGTTGGCGATCGTGCCGACGCCGCCGAGCGAGACCGAGACCAGGTCGTGGAACTTCACGCCTGGAGTGTCGGGTACTTCGAAGGAACGATCGACGACGAGCGCCGGGTTGACCTGGAAGAAGGAGTAGCTGCCGACTCCCCAGGCCTCATGGCTGGTCACGTTGTTGGCGACCTTGTACGCCGCCCAGCCCCGGGTCCCGCCACCGCTGGTCCACGACGCCTGGTCCGGCGGGTCGTACGGGAACTCGTTCTGGAAGAAGTACGTCTTGCCACCGTTCCCGTTCCAGAGCACCTCGTACTGCTGGTAGTGCTCGACGAACAGCCCGTACATCGTCACGTTGGCGCCGTTGACAACCAGTCCGTTGGCCGCCGTGTTGACGTTCCAGCCGACCTGATCGCCGTGGTCGGCACGCCACAGCCACATGTGGTCACCGATCACGTTGTTGCTGTTGACCTGCAGGCTGACCGTCGCCTTGCCGAGGTGCGCGCCCCCGCCGATGCGGACGAACACGTCGTGCAAGGAGGTCGGGTTCGCCGAGTGGTCGGCGTTGGAGCCGGCCGGGCCGATCTCGACCAGGACCGGCGAGTTCACCGGTCCGGCGTCGATCAGCAGGCCGCCGAGCTTGACGCCGTCGACGTCCGCGACGGTGATCGCGGCCTTGCCGTTGTCGGGCGTGAGGGTCGCCATCCCGATGCCGAGGACGACGGTGTTCGGCTTGGTCACCCGGATGGTGTCGGTCAGGTGGTAGATGCCGGGCGTGAACAGCAGGTGCTTGCCCTGGTCGAGGGCCGCGTTGATGGTCGCGATCGGAGTCGACGGCTTGGCGACCAGGAACTGGCTCAGCGAGATCGACGAGCCCGCGGCCGGGCCGTGCGACCAGCTGGTGCCGGACGAGTTCTGCCGCAGCGCCGGTACGAAGACGCTGTAGCTGCCGGCGTTGTCGACGTACAGGAAGGGCTTTTCGCGGATCACCGGCGTGGTGCCGACGACCGTGTGGGACGGGTTCGGGAAGTTCTGCGGCGGTGCGCCGGTGGTACCGACGAACACCATGTTCCAGACCGAGCCGGCCCAGCTGCCGAACTCCGAGTTCCGCGACACCCACTGCTGCTGCGAGCCGGAGACGACCCGGTTGTCGATCTTGGTGTCGGCGAACAGGCCACCGCTGGCCCAGCCGTCGCCACCGCTCCAGAGCTGGATCTCCGGCGCGCCCTTCAGGTGCATCCGCCGGTACGGCGCCGCCTGCGCGACCGCCCAGCGCTCGATCTGACCGGCCGGCGGGGTGACGGCCAGGTTCTCCGCGGAGCGCCAGAAGTTCTGGGTGGCGTTCTGCTTGTTGTTCGGGTTGTCGCCCTGCTGCAGCCAGTCGGCCTCGACCCGGACGTGGCCGTTGAGGTTGACGTCGTCCGGCGAGAGGCCGAGACCGGCCACCTGGGTGTTGAAGCCGAGGTTGACGTCCGCGGTGTAGGTGCCCGGCTTGAACAGCAGCGCGTTGCGCTGATCGCCGAACTGGTTGGTGTGCTGCTGCGCCGCCACCTGGTCGAGCCGCGCCTGCAGCTGCGCCTGCGGGGTCGACGGGGTGAAGACGTCGACGTTCGGGCCGAAGTCGGGGTTGGTCGGGTCGGTCGGCGGGATCACCGGGCCGGTGCCTCCATCGGTGGTGTGGACGACGAGCTCCCAGAGCGAGTAGCCGTAGCCGGTACCGCGCTGAGTGCCGTTGACCCGCAGGTACCGGCCGCTGCCGGTCACGTCGAGGGTCTGGTTGCCACCGGTGCCGGTGGTCGTCGTGTAGATCGAGTTCCAGGGACCACCCGCGTTGTCGGACACCTGGACCTGGAAGGACTTCCCGTACGCCGCCTCCCAGCTCAGACCAACCTGGCAGACCGACTGGGTCGAGCCCAGGTCAACCTGGATCCACTGGGGGTCGGATGCCGCGCTGGACCAGCGGGTGCCCGGGTTGCCGTCGACGGCGGCCGAGGCCGGAGTACCGCCGTTCTCGACGCTCGAGGCGGTAGCGGTCTTGCCCTGGGCGGCGTTGGCCGTGCCGCAAGCGGTTGGGCCGCCGTCGGTACCGCCGTACACCTGGAACTCCCAGAGCGAGTAGTCATAGCCGGTACCGCGCTGGGTGCCGTTCATCCGGACGTACCGGCCGCTGCCGGTCACGTTGAGGGTCTGGTTGCCACCGGTGCCGGTGGTCGTCGTGTAGATCGAGTTCCACGGTCCGCCCGCGTTGTCGGACACCTGGACCTGGAAGGACTTCCCGTACGCCGCCTCCCAGTTGAGGACGACCTGGCTGATGGCCGAGGTCGACCCGAGGTCCACCTGGATCCATTGCGGGTCGGACGCCGCGCTGGACCAGCGGGTGGCGGTGTTGCCGTCGACGGCCGCCGCTGCCGGCGTACCGCCGTTCTCTGTACTGGAGCTGGTGACCGGTTTGCCTTGGGACAGCAGCGTGGCGGCAGCCTGAGCTCTGCCGCCCGGAGCGATCACAAGGGCCGTGGTGATCAGGAACGCGGCTGAAACCAGGATCAGCCAACGCCGGAGCAGGGCCGGAGAGCGCGCTCCGGCCGGTCTGGAACTGTGCATGGAGGCACCAATCGAGAGAGGCGGACAGGGGCGGAGAGAGCGCTCTCTCAGAGATTGGGGCGTGCGGGTACGACTGTCAAGGGAACGTTCCCCCAGACTGGTTCCGGAACTTATCGATCGGACAGATCGAGCGCGTCCAGCGCCTCCGACAACTTCCTCAGCGCCGCGACCGCGTCGGCCAGCTGATCGGCGCCGGCAACGTCCGACAACTCTTTGGCGTGGTGCGCATGATGCGGGCCGATCGACTGGTTCGCCGCCCGGCCCTCCGGAGTGATGGCCACCAGCTTGGCCCGGCGATGGGCGGGGTTGTCCTGGTAGTTGACCAGCCCGCGTTCAGCCAGCAGGTCCGCGGTCCGCTGGACGGCCTGGCGGGTGATGCCCATCTCGCGGGCGATCGCGGACACCGTCAGCGGCTCTCCGATCACGGCCCCGAGCACCTGCCAGTACGTCGCGGTCAGCCCGGCCGGCCGAGCGAGGTGCTCGGCCAGCTCGAGAAACTGACCATTCAGCTTGAACGTCGTCAACGCGGCCGCGCTGAGCAGTTCCTGCTGGCGCTGCTGGCTCGTCATCAGGCGGACATCAGCTCGTAGAAGCCGGCCGGGTCCTGGTCGCCGTACAGCTTGTACAAGGAGTCGAGCACCGGCTGCTTGTAGACCTCCAGCCGCGCGAAGATCGCCCGCGCGAACTCGACCGGCGCGTTGGCTCCCGCGGTGATCAGGTCGCGATCGGTCACGGCCGCCTCCTCCTTGTAGAGCTCGCCGCCCTTGTAGCCAAGTCCGTCCAGGAAGGCAGCCGCGTTGCTCGTGTGCTCGCGATCATCCAGCAGACCCGCCATCGCGAGAGCACCCGTCGCTCCGCAGATCGCCGCCACCGGGACACCCGCGTCGAGGAACTCGCGCGCCTTCTCGACGTACGGCGCGTACGCCTCGGTCGGCCAGATGTCGTTGCCCGGCAGGATCAGCATCGCGCTGTTCTCCGGCTTGAGGTCTGCGATGGCCGAGTCGGGCAGCACTCGCATCCCACCCATCGTGGCGATCGGCTCGAGGCCGGCGCTGACCGTCTGCATCGTGAAGCGACCGGGCACCTGATGCCACAGGCCGTTGTTGATGTGGGCAGTGACGAACCCGACCTCCCAGTCGGCGAGGGTGTCGTAGACGGCCAGATGCACGGTGAGCTTCTCATTCGTAGACATGACAACATCTTGTCATTTTGACAAGATGTTGTCAATGGTTGAGGAACTCCAGTAACCGGTCCGCGACCTCCTCCGGCGCCTCCTCGGCCATGAAGTGCCCGGCATCCACGGGCCCGCCGCTCACGTCATCAGCCCATTCGCGCCAGAGCTCGAGCGGCTCGTACCACGTGCCGACCGTGCCGTTCGGATCCCACAACGCCAGTACCGGACACCCGATCCGGCTCCCCTGCCGTCGGTCGGCCGCATCGTGCTCGTGGTCGAGCGTCGCCGCCGCCCGGTACTCCTCGCAGATCGCGTGCACTGTTTCCGGATCACGGAACTTCGCGATGTACTCCGCTCGCACCTCCGGCGGGAACGCGGCCGACGCCTGTGACCACTCGTCGAGCATGTGGTTCACCAGTACGTCGGGCGCTGCCGCGATCAGCGTCTCGGGCACCGGGGCGGGGGCAGCCAGGAACGACCAGACCCAGTAGCCGAGGCTGAACCGCTTGTCGGCCCGGTCGAACGCGTCACCCGTGGGCACGACATCGAGCACGGCGAGCTTGTCCACCACCCGCGGATGATCGAGCGCCATCCGGTAGGCACACCTCGCCCCACGGTCATGGCCGACCACGGCGAAGGACTCGTGTCCGAGCGCGGCCATCACCTCGACTTGATCCCCCGCCAGCGACCGCATGCTGTACGGCGTGTGGTCGGCGTCGCTCGATGGTTTGCCGCTGTCGCCGAATCCACGCAGATCGGTCGCCACGACGGTGAAGTGCCCGGCCAGCGCGGGGGCGACCCGGTGCCACATCAGGTGTGTTTCGGGGATTCCGTGCAGCAGCAACACCGGTGGCCCAGTGCCACCGGTGCGGCCGCGGATCGTAGTACCGGAGGTGTTGATCTCGAAGTTGTCGAATCCTTCGAACATCTCACCCCGATACCCAACGAGCTGTCTGCTAGACGCTGTCCAGGCAGATCCGGAACGGGTGACCGGCCGGGTCGGCGTAGATGCGCCAGCCGCGGTGGTTCTCCGCCGGGGGTGCGTCGACCGGGTCGAGTGGTTCGGCGCCGAGGGCGACGACCGTGGCGTGGCCGCTGGCCAGGTCCTCGACGACCAGGTCGAGGTGAAGTTGCTGTGCATCCGTGCCCGGCCAGGTGGCCGGTACGTAGTCCTCCGAGCGCCGGAAGCCGAGCGTCGACCCGGGGCCGGTCAGGCTCCGCCAGTCGTCGTCGCCGTGCTCGTCGATCTCCAGACCGAAGAGCGTCGAGTAGAACCGGGCAAGCTCGAGCGGGTCCGGGCAGTCCAGCACCACCGAGCCGAGCCGCCCGGCACTGGTGCCCGGCTGCTCTGCCACCTGAGTCATCTGTCCTCCAGCTTCCTGATCAGGAAAGTCCTCTTAAGGCCAGGCCCGCTCCTGCTCGAAGAAGGCCCGGCCGCAAACAATGACAGGTCGGACCGACATTTCGCATCTTTCGACACGCCTTGTTGAGCAGTCATGAATTCCCGCGCCTGAAAGAGTGCGTTTCGTGCAATTCGTCAAGGAACGCCAGGACGCCCCGGCCGGCTTCTTCGAGGTCGAAGCGGCCGGCCTGCGCTGGCTCGCCGTCCCAGGCGGCGTGCCGGCCGTCCAGCCACTGGACGTCTCCCCGACCCGAATCGTCCTGCCACGCCTGACCCTCGCTCGCCCGACACCGGAGGCAGCGGAGCAGTTCGGGCGCCGGCTGGCGATCACGCATGCCGCGGGGGCCGAGTACTTCGGGCAGCCGCCGGCGGGGTGGACGGACGACGGCTACATCGGCAACGCCCGGCTCCCCCACCCGCGGCAGCCGATCGAGTCCTGGGCCGCGTTCTACGCGAAGTACCGGCTTGAGCCGTATGTGCGGGAGGCCTATGACGCCGGCGTCTTCGACGACAGCGCCCGGCAGCTGTTCGACCGGGTGTGCGGCAGGCTCGCGGATGACGCACCGGAGCCGCCCAGCAGGCTCCATGGCGACCTCTGGTCGGGCAACGTGCTCTGGACCGTTGACGGCGCCCACCTGATCGACCCGGCGGCGCATGGCGGCCACCGGGAGACCGACCTTGCCATGCTCAGCCTGTTCGGCCTGCCCCACCTGGACCGGGTGCTGGCCGCGTACGACGAGGTGTTGCCACTCGCGGACGGCTGGGAGGGCCGGGTCGGGCTTCACCAGCTTCACCCGCTGCTGGTGCATGTGGTGTTGTTCGGCGGGTCGTATGTCGGACGGGCGGTGGGTGTCGCAGCGCGGTACGGGTGAGTAATGGAGGGAGTTTGCTGAAAGATCTTGACTCCGGCTGTGAGCAGACGAACACTTCCGGTCATGACACGACTCGCCCGCCCTCGTCGTCGGGTCTCGCTGGTCGGCCTCGTCTCGGCCGCTCTGCTAGCGACTCCCCTGATCGCCATCACCACGCCTGCCACCGCTCAGCCGGCGGCAGCCCCCGCGCCCGCGCTGATCCCCAAGCCGACTTCGCAGCAGGCGCTGGCCGGCCAGGACTACTCCCTGAAGCCGTGGAGCGTCGTCGGTGTCGCCACCAGCTCCAAGGAGCGCCGTGCGGCCCAGAAGGTCGCTGAGCAGCTCACCTCCCAGCTCCGGCGTACTACGGGCTACCCGCTGCCCGTCGTACCGGTCGTCGCCGGCGTCACCGACATCAAGCTCTCCACCAACGGCCCGTCCAGCCTCGGACCCGAGGGGTACCAGCTCCGCGTCGACCGCAAGGGCGTCAGCATCACCGCTGCGACCCCTGAGGGCCTGTACCGAGGTGTCACCACCCTCCGGCAGCTACTGCCCGCCAAGGCCGACGCCAGGACCCGCCAAGCAGGTCCCTGGAACCTGGCCGGTACTGCGATCGCCGACTCCCCCCGCTACGGGTACCGCGGCGCCATGCTCGACGTTTCGCGGCACTTCTTCTCAGTGGCCGAGGTCAAGCGCTACATCGACCTCGCCTCGCTCTACAAGCTCAACAAGCTCCACCTGCACCTCGCGGACGACCAGGGCTGGCGGATCCAGGTCGACTCCTGGCCGCGGCTCACGACGTACGGCGGCAGCCTGGAGGTCAACGGGACGCCGGGTGGTTCGTACAGCAAGGCCGACTTCGCAGAGATCGTCCGGTATGCCTCCGACCACTACCTGCAGGTCATCCCCGAGATCGACACCCCTGGTCACACCAACGCGGCACTGGCGTCCTACGCGCAGTTGAACTGCGACGGCATCGCTCCGCCGCTCTACACGGGCACCGATGTCGGCTTCAGCTCCCTGTGCGTCGCCAAGCAGCTCACCTACGACTTCCTCGGCGATGTGTTCCGTGAGGTGGCACAGCAGACGCCGGGCGACATCATCCACCTGGGTGGCGACGAGGCCCACTCGACGCCGCACTCGGACTACCAGACGTTCGTACCGAAGGCGGCGGCCGCCGTCACCAAGCAGCACAAGCGGGTGATGGGCTGGCAGGAGATCGGCGACACGGTCCTGCCTGCCGGCAGCATCGCGCAGTACTGGGGTACCGACGACGCCGGCTCGCAGGAGCTGGCTCGCAAGGCTGCGGCTCAGGGCGCCAAGGTCGTCATGTCCCCGGCCAACCGGGCTTACCTGGACATGAAGTACGACGACAGCACGCCGTACGGGCAGGACTGGGCCGGTCTGGTCGACGTGAAGACGGCCTACGACTGGAACCCGTCCACGCTGGTCCCGAACCTGCCCGAGAACGCCGTAGCCGGTGTCGAGGCCCCGCTGTGGACCGAGACGCTGGATGACGTCGACAAGCTCGAGTACATGGCCTTCCCGCGTCTGCCGGGCATCGCCGAGCTGGGCTGGTCGCAGGCTTCGGCGCTCGACTGGACGGCGTACAAGGACCGTCTGGGCGGCCAGGCATCACGGTGGGACGCGCTGAGCGTCAACTTCTACCGCGCGCCTGAGATCAACTGGCGCTAGTCATCAACTACGCACCGCCTGGCCCTAGGACTGCAGCACACGGTCCAGGAGCCAGGCGGTGTCTGCGTCCAGGTCCTGCTCGGCCACCAGGAGCTCTGTGGGCTCTGCGTCGGCAGTCGTGTGGACCTGCAGGCGGTAGACGTACCTGTCGGGCTGCGGGCGGCCAGAGCCGAGCTGTGCCCCGTCCAGGCCGCGTGCGACCTGCTCCAGACGCTCGCTGTCCGGTTGGGCCGAGGTATCCAGCTCACCGCTCGCCGTGAGGCCGGCGAATCCACCGCTGCGTACCACTTTGAGGATCACCCGCCCACCATTTCTCGCTTGGTGTCGGATGTCCATAGCCGTACGACACGCCGGGCGTAACCAACACGCATGGGCACCGATCACCGGGCGTACAGGCTGCTTTGTCCAACCTTGTCTGGCGCAAGACCCGCTCTGGGGTGGCCGGTCAGGCGTGAATCAGCAGGTCGGCGGGGGTTTCGTTGTCTTCACACCGGGCTCCGGCGGGGCCGGAGCACCGGGTGAGGTGTTTCACGCTCCGTGGCGGGCGGCAACTTTCCGCGACACGTGTTCCCGATCACCCCCCACACGAGCCTCTGGATCGGCTACAGTTATCGCGTTGCAGTTTTGGACTCCCACTGACTTTTGCTGTGCTGTACGGCCGGTTTCGTCGTCTGGGGCCTTTCGGCGACACGCGGTTCATGAGGTGTGGATCGCGTCTTGTTACAAGCCATCAAGGAGATAGACAACAATGGCTGTCGGTACTGTCAAGTGGTTCAACGCTGACAAGGGCTTCGGCTTCATCACCCCGGATGACGGTGGCGCGGACGTGTTCGCGCACTACTCGGCCATCCAGACCTCGGGCTTCCGCTCGCTGGACGAGAACCAGCGCGTCGAGTTCGAGATCACCCAGGGCCAGAAGGGCCTGCAGGCGGAGAACATCCGCCCGATCTGATCCCCGGATCAGTCCTTCTAAGAACTGAGTAACGAGAGAGCCGTACACCATCCGGTGTGCGGCTCTCTTCAGTCTGCGGCACCATCTACCGCATGACCGACGAACCGCAGCCTCGCACCGCCCGCTACCAGCGGCTGGAGGAGGACGCGGGCGAACGCCTGGACCGGCAGTGGATAGAGCTGCTCCAGGAGCTCCGGCTGGCCCAGACGGGCACGCAGATCCTCTTCGCGTTCCTGCTCGGCATCGCGTTCACGCCGGTCTTCCAGGACGCCGACGCGTTCACCCACGACGTCTACGCGGTCACCCTGATCGCCTCGGCGCTCGCGACCGGGCTCTTCCTCGCGCCCGTCTCGTTCGCCCGGATCGTCTTCCGGCGCGGGATCCGCGACAAGATGATCCCGATCGCCGGCCGGATGACCACCACGGGCCTGGTCATCCTGATCGTCGCGATCAGCGGCGGCCTGCTACTCGTCCTCGACGTCGTCCTCAACCGGACGACAGCCATCATCATCGTGGCCGTCGTCGTCGCCTGGTTCCTCGCCTTCTGGTACGTCCTGCCGGCCTGGGTCCGCCGCGCTAGCGCAGGCGAGGAATGACCTCGGCCGCAATTTGCTCCAGGACGTCCTCGCTACCGGCGTAGATGCCCTCGGCTCGGGGCCAGTGGGTGATGACGTCGGTGAAGCCGAGGGCGGCGGCGCGGGCGGTGGCGTCTTCGAAGGCGGCCGGGCTGGACAGGGCGTAGCGCTTGGAGTCGAGGGAGAGGTAACGGTCGAAGGGCCGGCCCTCCAGTACATCGTCCAGCCGGTGGCTGAGATCGCGGACCGTGCCGAACCAGCTCTCGTAATCGTCGGCCTTGCCGCCGGTGGTCACCCAGCCGGCGCCGTACTGGGCGGCGAGGCGCAGTGAGCGCGGGCCGTTCGCGGCCATCACGAACGGGATCCGGGGTTGCTGGATACAGCCGGGCAACGTGCGGCCGTTGCGCGTCTCGAAGTACTCGCCCACGAAGTCGACCTTGTCGGTGGTCAGCAGCTTGTCGAGCAGTTCGACGAACTCGGCCAGCCGGTCCACCTTCTGCCGCGGGGTCAGCTCGTCGCCCCCGAGGATGGTCGAGTCGATCCCGCCGCCCGAGCCGATGCCGCAGAGGAAGCGACCGTTCGAGATGTCGTCCAGGGCGAGCAGCTCGCGGGTCAGCGCCAGCGGGTGGCGGAAGTTCGGCGAGGTGACGAAGGTACCGAGCTTGATCGTCGAGGTCGCCAGCGCCGCGGCGGTCAGCGTCGGGGTCGTGCCGTACCAGGGCGAGTCCTGCAGACCGCCCCAGGTCAGGTGGTCGTAGGTCCAGGCGTGATCGAAGCCCAGCTCCTCGGCCCGGCGCCATTTCGGCCCGGCCACGGACCAGCGGTACTCCGGCAGGATGGTGATTCCGAATCGCATGATCCGCACCCTAACTCCTGCCTCCCGCGGCGCCTGCTGAGCAGGACCGCCGGTGTGGCCGAGGCCACGATAGTTGCGTTTCGCCACAATCTTCGGAATGGTCGAAAGGCAGTCCCCCTAGCGAACCGGAAACGGAGGCGCGCCGAAGCGAGGCGTGATTCAGCTGTGGCGATCGATATCGACAGCCGGAAAGCAGACCAGAACCACGCGAGCGAGCACCCTGCTCTTGCGGCGCCACCCCCGCCCGGCAGCCGAAGTACCGGTTCCGGGCTCGACCGGATCGTGTTCGGCGTCACCGCCGTGATCGCCTTGGCCTTCGTGGCCTGGGGTTTCGTCAGCGCGTCCAGCCTCGGTACGGCCTCCACCTCAGCGCTGACCTGGGTGGAGACCAACACCGGCTGGCTGTTCGTGTTGCTGGCCTCCGGTTTCGTCGTCTTCGTCTTGTGGATAGCGGCCGGCCGGTACGGGAACATCCCGCTCGGCACCGACGACGAGCAGCCCGAGTTCAAGACGGTGTCCTGGGTCGCGATGATGTTCAGCGCCGGGATGGGCATCGGGCTGATGTTCTACGGCGTGAGCGAGCCGTTGTCGCACTTCATGGCGCCGCCGCCGGGCACGGTCGAAGGCGGCAGTGACGCGGCCCTGCAGACGGCGATGGCGACGACACTGTTCCACTGGACCCTGCATCCGTGGGCGATCTACGCGGTCGTCGGGCTGGCGATTGCCTATGGCACCTTTCGGCGCGGCCGTTCGCAGCTGATCAGCTCGGCGTTCGCGCCGCTGCTCGGCAAGCGGACCGAGGGGCCGATCGGCAAGGTGATCGACGGCCTGGCGATCTTCGCGACGCTGTTCGGCTCGGCGGCGTCGCTCGGGCTCGGCGCGCTCCAGATCGGATCGGGCGTACGGATCCTCGGCTGGCTCGACAAGACCGGGAACGCGGTACTGGTCGGCGTGATCGCCGTGCTGACCGCGGCCTTCGTGGCGTCGGCGGTGTCGGGTGTTGCCAAGGGCATCCAATGGCTGTCGAACATCAACATGGTGCTGGCCGTCGTACTGGCCGCGTTCGTCTTCGTCGTCGGGCCGACCGTGCTGATCCTCAACCTGGTGCCGACCGCGATCGGCAACTACCTGCGCGATCTGGCCGACATGGCGGCCCGTACCGAGGCCAGCGGCGGCGACTCGATGGCGACCTGGTTGTCCAGCTGGACGGTCTTCTACTGGGCCTGGTGGATCTCGTGGACCCCATTCGTCGGGATGTTCATCGCGCGGATCAGCCGCGGCCGGACGATCCGGCAGTTCGTCACCGGCGTACTGCTGGTTCCGTCGCTGGTCAGCCTGGTCTGGTTCTGCATCTTCGGTGGCGCAGCGATCGACACCCAGCGGCACGGCGTGGACATCGCCGGCCAGTCGACGACCGAGGGGCAGCTCTTCGGACTGCTCGACCACTATCCGCTGGCGTCGGTGACGACGATCCTGGTCGTCGTGCTGGTGGCGATCTTCTTCGTCTCCGGCGCGGACGCGGCGTCGATCGTGATGGGCACGCTGTCCCAGCGTGGCGCGATCGAACCACGCAAGTCGGTGGTCGTCTTCTGGGGCGTCCTCACCGGCGCGGTCGCGGCGGTGATGCTGCTCGTCGGAGGCGGCGGCGCGAAGGCACTCCAGGGCCTGCAGAACCTCACGATCGTCGCAGCCCTCCCCTTCGCCCTGGTGATGGTCGGGCTCGCGATCGCCCTCGCGAAGGATCTCCGCACCGACCCGCTGATGCTGCGCAAGGCGATCGGCACCGAGGCGGTCGAGGCCGCGGTGATCGAGGGCGTCTCCACCCACGGAGACGACTTCTCCCTGGTCGTCACCGGCGACTCGGACAAGAAGGAGTAGCCACCCCCTGGGAATAGATTGAGTGTTCAACTACATTGGAGGAGGTACGACCCTCAGGAAGGACTCTCCGATGAGTGACACTCAGCAGCCGGTGCTCTACCTCAGCCACGGCGCTCCCCCGCTGGCGGACGACCGGCAGTGGACGGCGGAACTCGCCGCCGTCTCTGCCGGCCTCGCCAAGCCGACCGCGATCCTGATCGTGTCGGCGCACTGGGAGGCCGCGCCGCTCACGCTGGCGGCGACCGAGACCGTGCCGCTGCTCTACGACTTCTGGGGCTTTCCGGAGCGGTACTACCAGGTGCAGTACGCCGCTCCTGGCGCGCCCGAGCTGGCCAATCAGGTGCGGAAGCTCCTGCACTCCCCCGCCACTCCCGTGTACGACGACCCGAATCGCGGGCTCGACCATGGCGCTTATGTGCCGTTGAAGGAGATGTATCCGGACGCCGACATCCCCGTCCTGCAGGTGTCGATGCCGACGCTCGATCCGAAGCAGCTGTTCGACATCGGCCGCAAGCTGGCGCCGTTGCGCGATCAGGGCGTGCTGATCGTCGGCAGCGGGTTCACCACCCACAACCTGAGCGCGATCAACCTCAGCGGAGCACCCGACGGCGTCGCGCCGAGCTGGTCGATCGAGTTCGACGACTGGGCCAAGCGGGCGTTGGCGAAGCAGGACGTCGACTCGTTGATCGACTTTCTGCACAAGGCGCCGGCTGCTGGGATCGCGCATCCTCGGACGGAGCATTTCGCGCCGCTGTTCGTTTCGCTCGGCGCGTCCGAGGATTCACTCGGTACTGCGGAGACCGTGGTGGACGGGTTCTGGTACGGGCTGTCCAAGCGGTCCTGGCAGATCGGCTGACCGCAGCTATTGGCCCGGTCGTGTAGGAGTCGGGAAGGTGGCGAGGTGGGTGGTGCCGATGCTGCTTAGCCACACCTGCCCGTCGCGCTCGCGGACGCCGGTGGGCATCCGGAAGTCGGGGTGCTTGCCGCGCAGGTCGTGCACCAGGTTGCCGTCATCGTCGTAGGCCTGGATCTCGATGATGTCGGCGGCCTTCGGTTTGAGCGCGTCGGGCAGGGCCCAGACCACTTTGCGGAGTACCGGTTGTTTGGGGAGCAGCAGGTCCAGCAATGCGTTGCGGGGTGAGCCGATCGCGACCCAGATCAGGCCGTCCGAGCCGCGCGAGATGTTGTCGGGCAGGCCGGGGATCATCGCGACCAGCTCGGGCTCGGCGCCCTCGGTGGTGAGGTCGACCTTGAAGAGTCCGTAGCTGGCGGTCTCGACGAAGAACAGCGTCTGGCGGTCACCGCTGAGCGCGACGCCGTTGGGGAACGGGCGGTCCGTGGCCAGCCGGGTCAGCTCACCGTCGGGGGTGAGCCGGTAGAGGCTGCCCGTACTGGAGTGCTCGAGCAGGTCGGCCATCCACTCGTCGACACCGAACCGCGTCGACGAGTCGGTGAAGTAGATGGTGCCGTCGGGCAGTACGTCCGCGTTGTTGCAGAACTTCATCGGCCGGCCGTCGATCTCTGCGAGCAGCGTCTCGATCCGGCCGTCCTGGTCGAGCGTCAGCAGCCCACGATTCGCGTCGCAGACGAGCACCTTGCCGTTCGGCAGCCACTCCAGCCCGAGCGGCCGCCCGCCGGTGTCCGCCAGCACCTCGATCGTCGCGCCGTCCGGACTCACCCGCAGGATCCGCCCGTCGAGCAGCCCCGTCAACACGTTGCCCTCGGCATCGATCAACGCGTCTTCAGGACCTTCCCCCGGCACCGCCACTGCCCGTACTTCGATCCGCCGCGGCTCCCTCGCCGGCGGCACAGCAGGCGGCGTCCACCGAACCGGGGCGATGCTCGACTTGGGACTCATGGCGAAGACCTTAGCCCGTCAACCCCTTCGAGGCTCCTCTAACTGTCCCCGTTGCGCCCCTCCCGGCTGCCCATACTGGCCGCGGCGCTGGAGACCCCGGCGCTGGATGAGGGGAGAGAACTGTGGCATTCCGAAAGACGAGCGTGCTGGCAGCCTTCGGCGCTGTGGCGGTCATGTCAGCAGGCGCCGCTATGTCGGCCTCAGCCGTTCCGACGACCTCCACCGCTGTTGCGGCGACGTGCCACGCGAGCAGCGGCAACCTGTACTGCGGGAACCGGGTCAACGCGGCGATCTACAAGAGCCCGCGCTACGACACCCCGAGCGGCAACCCGGTCGAGATCGTCGACACGTTGCGGTCGGGCTTCAGCTACTTCCAGTGCTACACGATCGGCCAGGCGCATGGGGGCGGCAACAGCATCTGGTACCGGACCTACGGCGACGACGCCGGCGCCTGGGGATACGTCCCGGCAGTGGACGTCTGGACCCCGCAGGACCCTTTCCCGGGCGTCAACTTCTGCTGATTCAGGATGAGCGGTGCCGGCCGACGCCGACACCGACTGGTCATTCGCCGGTGGAGCCGTCGAGGCGTTCTCGGAGGAGGTCGGCGTGGCCGTTGTGGCGGGCGTATTCCTCGATCATGTGGACCAGGACCCAGCGCAGGGAGAAGCGGCGGCCTTCGTCCTCGCCGACGGCGTCCGGGTCGAGGTCCGCGATGACGGCTCTGGCTCGCTCGACGGCTTGGTCGTAGCGGTAGAGGTCGGCGGCGTAGTGCCTCGGGTCAAGGCCGATCCAGTCGCCCTCGGGGCGTTCGGGGGTCGCGTACGGGTAGACGACGGGCTCGTCGGTGAAGGTGCCGACGAACCAGCCGAGCTCGTTCTCGGTGAGGTGGCGGATCAGGCCGTGCAGGGTCATCGAGGACGGGTCGATGGACGGCGTACCGAGTTGCTCGGGCGTGAGGCCCTCGCATTTCCAGCGCAGGGTGGCCCGCTGGAAATCGAGGAAGCCGACGAGGGTCTCCTTCTCGCCGGCCTCCGTCGGCGGGTCAGGTCTGCCGTTGAGGTCCATGTCCGGCAACCTATCGCCTCCCGGGGACAATCCACCTGACGACTGATGCCGGATGACTCGACGATGTTCCAGACTGGCGGGATGAGGCGCCGACTGGGTGTGACCGTAGTACTGGCTGTCGCCGTGCTCGCCGGATCTGCTGCCTGTGGGGACGAGAAGCCCAAAGCGGCTCCCACGGTGAAGCCGACCAAGGACCCGCTGAGCAGTTGCGTCGACCAGCTCGTCTACTGGGGTACCGAGAACCTGCGCGGCGCGCCCGGGCAGGAGGGCGACTACCAGCACATGGGGCTGACCGCGGACAAGTACGACGCGCTCCGGAAGATCCAGAAGAACGCCCGGGTGATCATGGCCAAGGGCGAGCTGCCGCCGACCTGGCTCCAGGAGCAGTCCGAGGCGGCCTGCCGCAAGATCGTGGCGACCCCCAAGCCCAGCAACACCGTCGGCGGCTGGCCGCAGTAGCACCGGCTCAGATGGCGGGCTTCATCCGGAGGATCCTCCGATACGGCGTAGGCTGGCCGGCATGAGTACTGAAGCCCCCCATCCTTACAGCAAGTATCCGGTCCGGATCGGCGTCCAGGTTCAGCCTCAGCACGCGGAGTACGCCGACATCCGGCGGACCGTCGCGGCCGCCGAGGAGATCGGCGTCGACATCGCCTTCAACTGGGACCACTTCTACCCGCTGTCCGGTGAGCCGGACGGCCTGCACTTCGAGGCGTGGACGATGCTCGGCGCCTGGGCCGAGGCGACCGAGCGGATCGAGATCGGCTGCCTGGTCACCTGCAACACCTACCGCAACGCCGACCTGCTCGCCGACATGGCCCGCACCGTCGACCACATCAGCAACGGCCGGCTGATCCTCGGTATCGGCTCGGGCTGGTTCGAGCGCGACTACGACGAGTACGGCTACGAGTTCGGTACGGCGGGCGGCCGGCTGGACGCGCTGGCCGAGTCGCTGCCGCGGATCGAGCAGCGCTGGGCCAAGCTCAACCCGGCGCCGACCCGGGACATCCCGGTCCTGATCGGCGGCGGTGGCGAGAAGAAGACGCTCAAGCTGGTCGCCAAGCACGCGACCATCTGGCACGGCTTCGGCGACGCCGAGACGATCGCGCACAAGCACGAGGTGCTCGACGCGCACTGCGCCGCCATCGGCCGCGACCCGGGCGAGATCGAGCGCTCGACGGCGGTCGGCGACAAGTCGCCCGAGGAGCTCGGCAAGGCGATGCTCGACGTGGGCACCCGGTTGTTCACGGTCAGCACGTCCGGGCCCAAGTACGACCTGGGTCTGCTCCGCGACTGGGTCGCGTGGCGCGACGAGGTCAACCAGGCCTGAGTCGTCGGTGCGCGTCCGTAGTACCGGAGCCTGGTACTACGGACGCGCGCGTCGGCGTGGCGCGCGGATTCGCTAGGATTTCAGGCATGTCTACGCTGCCTACTGACGGCTCCGTGCGCCCCATGACCCGCTGGGGCACGGACGTCATGCACCACGTGAACCAGCCGGTCACCGAGTTCGGCGAGGAACTGCACACGCTCGTCGCAGACATGGTCGCGACGATGAACGCCGCCGAGGGTGTCGGGCTGGCCGCGAACCAGGTGGGCGTGGACCTGCAGGTGTTCGTCTTCAACTGCCCGGACAAGAACGGCGTCTACCAGTCGGGCGTCGTCTGCAACCCGGTGCTCGAGCTGCCCGAGGGCAAGGACCGGCAGCTCGACGAGGGCGACGAAGGATGTCTGTCGCTGCCCGGTGCTTTCACCAAGTGCGCCCGGCCGGACTTCGCCCGGGTGACCGGTGTGGACGAGAACGGTGAGCCCGTCAGCTACGAGGGTGACGGTCTGCTGGCGCGGTGCCTGCAGCACGAGACCGACCACACGCAGGGCATGGTGTTCGGGGATCGGCTGTCGCGGAAGTACAAGAAGCGGTTGTTCGCCGAGGCCGAGGAGTTCGCGGCGGATTACCCGGACGACTGGCCGGTATCGCCGATGCTCAACCAGGACGAGCACGACCACAGCGACGAGGGGCTCAACGCCTGATCGCGGAGCTCGTCGCCTCGCTGCGTTCTGGGCGGCGTACCGCCGTCGAGGTGGTCGCGGAGGCGCTGGACGGGGTTGCGCGGTGGGATCCGGTGCTGCACTTCATCGACTCGCTCGATGCTGACGGTGCTTTGTCGCTGGCCGAGCGGGTGGACCTTGGGTTGCCGTTGGCCGGCGTACCGGTTCTGATCAAGGCCCGTACGCCGGCTGCGTCGCCGATCGTCACGCGGCTGATCGCGGCCGGGGCGATCCCGCTTGGTACGTCGACGCGGGCCCGGGCGGATGCGGTGTCACAGACGTTCGGGTGGAACGGGTCGGAGTACACGCGGAACCCTTGGGATCTTTCACGCTCGCCGGGCGGATCGTCCGCAGGTGCCGCGGCAGCGGTGGCCGCTGGCGTCGTCCCCCTGGCGACCGGCGGAGACAGCGCGGGCTCGCTACGAATCCCAGCCTCGTTTTGTGGAGTGGTGGGGTTGAAGGGGTCGGCCGGTCGAGTGCCCCGGGCGGATGGGCGGGCGCTGGGTGGACTGACCATCGGCGGGTTCATGGCGACTTCGGTGGAGGACGTTGCACTGGCCACCAGCTTGGTGAGCGGGCCCGATCGGCTGGATCCGTGGGCACTGCCGCATTGGCCGACGCCCGCGCTCGCGGCCGGCCCTTTCCGAGTCGCCTATCGATCGGCGCTGAGTCCGCTCGTTTGCGATCCCTCGGTCGATGCGCTGGTCCGTGGGAGCCTCGACGTACCGGGGATCGCCGTCCGAGACGCTCGCCTCGACTGGGTTCCCGTCGACTCGGCTTGGCTCACCCTCCGGGATCTCGACGCAGGCCTAGCCGTCGAACCGGCTGCCGTGCGGGACGCCGTACGGGTGCGAACTCACAACACCACAGCCCTCGCGGACCTCTTCACCGAGGTCGACGTCCTCATCACCCCCACGACTCCGACCGTCGCCCATGGGTATGACCAGCACGAGCAGAACATCGTCGTCGGCGACCTCTGCTGGGGGTTCAACGTCACCGGTCATCCGGCGGTGAGCGTGCCGGTCGGGCTTGTCGACGGGCTGCCCGTCGGAGCTCAGGTCGTTGCTCCACCGGGGCGGGACGACCTGGCGTTGTCCGTCGCGGCGCGGCTGATGACGCCGATTTCGCCACCGGGCTGAGGCTTCGCCGATAAACTGCCGGGATGAACGGGATGCTGGGTGACTCGGGGGTCAGGCGCCCCGTCACGCTCGACGATGTCGCGCGGGCCGCCGGGGTCTCCCAGCCGACTGCTTCCCGGGTGCTGAACGGGAGTTCGCGCAAGGTCGCCGAGAGCTATCGCGAGCGGGTGCTGGAGGCGGCGCGCGAGCTCGGCTACACGCCCAATCTGCCGGCGCAGGCGATGGCACGCGGTACGTCGCGGACGATCGCGCTGGTGATCAGCCTGATCTCCGACCCGTACTTCTCCGCGATGGCGGCCGAGATCATGAAGCAGGCCGAGGCGATCGGGCTGCACGTGTCGATCGCCGTCACCGAGCGGCAGGCCGACCGCGAGCTCGACCTCGTCCGCGAGCTCCGCGGCCAGCAACCGCGCGCCATCATCCTGGCCGGCACCGGGTACGTCGACCCGCCGTCGGAGCAGCAACTCGTCGACGAGTTGCACCGCTACGAGGAGACCGGCGGCCGCGTCGTACTCATCAGCCGCTCGGACCTCCCCTTCGAGACCGTCGACTTCGACAACCACGAAGGCTCCCGGCAGCTGGCCCGCGAACTGGCCGGCCTCGGCTACCAACGCTGCCTGGTCCTCGGCAGCGGGACTCCCCTGCTGTCCATGCGCCGCCGCGTCGAGGGTTTCGTCACCGGCCTGGTCGAGTCAGGCGTCGCCGACGCGGCCACCCGCGTGCACCACCCCGGCTTCAGCTGGGCCGGCGCCCGAGACTTCGTCCTCAGCCTCACCGACGCCGAAGTCAGCGACCTCCAACTCGTCTTCGCCGTCACCGACGACATGGCCCTGGGCGCCCTGGCCGGCCTCCGCGAACGCGGCCTCCGCATCCCCGAAGACATCGGCGTAGCCGGCTTCGACGACATCACCACCCTCCGCGACGTAGTCCCCAAACTGACCACCGTCCACGTAGCCCTGAACGCGGTCGCGCAGGAGGCCGTCTACCGAGCCACCACCACCGACCCCGACCTGACCCGCCGCACAGTCCCCGCCTACCCCGTCATCCGCGCCAGCACCCCGCCCATCTGACCTTCCCTGCTGGACCTCCGCCCGGTCCCGTCGGCGCACAACCGAGGGGAACTGGGGAGGCTTGTACCCCCGAACCGGCTCGTTTGCCTCCCCGTTCTCCAGGAAAATCCTCCCCAACCCCCATCGACCTGGCCGGCGACGCCGGAATTGGTTGCTGGCAGCAACGGCCGGTCCGCCATGCACGCACAACTCCCCCGGCAACCGCTTCCCCCCGGCGCGTCGGGGCGTTCCACGAGGGTTGTGCGTGCGCGGCGGTCCGGGTGGCGCGCTCCGTCGCGGTGAGACAGGCACCCTAGCGACGGTGCTGTCGCGCGGCGAAGTGTACAAATGCCCGCGCCGGCGGAGGTTGTGCACAGCCGGACATCGTCAGCGGTCCCACCAGGTGAGGTGGGCGTCGGCTTCGGCCAGAGGCTCGAGTAGTTCCCAGGCTTCGGTGATTCGGTTGTCAGCCAAGCGGATGATGTCGACCACTGCGATGGACGGGCCGTCGTCGGGGAGGTGACGGTGGGTGTGGAGGACTACGTGGTCGGCGTCGGAGAGGATGTGGAGGATGTCGACTTTCATGTCCTTCAAAGGGTCCAGGGCGTTGCCTACGTCGTTGAGCCACTCTGTCTTGTCGCGGATCAGACCGTCGGGACGGTGGTGACGGAAATCGTCGCTGAGCAAGGGTTCTACGGCGGCGACACCACCTTCGCCGATGAGTTCGGCCAAGGCCCGCTGGACCAGTTGCTTGTTCTGTGTAGTCATGTTCAGCAGTGTTCCGGGGCCGGTACCGGTTGTCGATGAACTCCCATTTCATGGGTAGGGTCGATGACCATGGCAACGGTTGGGGAGCTTCTGCGGGGGTGGCGGCGTCGGAGGTTGTTGAGTCAGCTGGATCTGGCGATCGCGGCTGATGTGTCGGCGCGGCATGTGAGCCTGGTGGAGACGGGGAAGTCGCAACCCAGCGCCGAGATGGTGCTGCGGCTCGCCGAGCAGCTCGACGTACCGCTGCGGGAGCGGAACGTGCTGCTGCTCGCGGCCGGGTTCGCACCCCGGTACGCCGAAAGCCCCCTCGACTCAACTGCGCTGTCAGCGGCGCGCGCAGCCGTAGAGCGCGTCCTGCATGCCCATGAGCCCTACCCAGCTCTCGCCTTCGACCGGCACTGGGACATCGTGATGACCAACCGGGCTGTCGATCCGTTCCTCACCGGCGTAGCACCAGAACTGCGCGAGCCTCCGATGAACCTGCTCCGCCTCGGACTCGACCCCCGCGGCCTGGCCGCCCTGGTCGTCAACCGCGACGACGTACGAACCGTCTTCCGCTCCCGAGTACGACGCCAACTCGCCGCCGCCCCCGACCCCGAACTAACCGCCCTCTACCAAGAACTCCTGGCGCCAGGCGAGACCGGCGAGCCGGTGGAGGCCGAGGTCCTGATCCCGATGATCATCCGCGTCGACGGCGTCGAGCTGCGGATGTTCTCCACGATCACGACCTTCGGCACCCCACTCGACCTCACCCTCGACGAACTCGCCGTCGAGTCCTACTACCCGGCCGACGACGAGACCGCCGCCTACTTCACAGCTTCACTCCCCCGCTGATCAGGTCGATCTTCCAGTACCGCTGGAGGCTGAGGAACAGGACGCCCAGCGGGATGATCGACACCAGCACACCGGCGATGACGATCGAGTACTGCGCCGCCTGGCCACCTGTGATGATCATCAGCCCGTAGAGCCCGAGCGTCAGCGGGTACAGGTGATCGTTGTTGATCATCACGAACGGCAGCAGGAAGTTGTTCCAGATGCCGATGAACTGCAGCAGGAAGACGGTCACCAGGGCCGGCATCATCAACGGCGCCCCCACCGACCGGAAGATGCGCCACTCACTACCGCCGTCGATCCGCGCCGCCTCCATGATCTCGTCCGGCACCGAGGCCTCCGAGTAGATCTTGCACAGATAGATCGCGAACGGACTCACCAGCTGCGGCAGCAGCACCGACGCGTAGTTGTTGGTCATCCCGACCTTGGCCAGCAGCAAGAACTGCGGAACCGCCAGCAGGATCTGCGGCAGTAGAACCGCCGCAACGATCGCCCTGAACAACACGGTGCTACCAGCGAAGCGATACTTGCCCAACGCGTAGCCCGCCGCCCCGGCGATTGCCGTCGACAACAGTCCGCCGCCGATCGCGTAGATCACCGAGTTCAGCACCCAGCGCCCGAAGATGCCGTGGTTGTAGCTGAACAGCGCGTCCAGGTTGCTCCAGAACCCACCGTTGAAGGCGGGCAGGAACGGTGCCGTCGAGAACAGCTCGTCGTTGGTCTTGGTCGACGCGATGACGATCCACAGCACCGGCAAGACGCAGTACAGGGCGCCGATCAGCAGGATCAGGGTCGGGATCCAGCGGGTGCGTTGCCGGGTCATCTGGTGGACCTCCGGGCGATCCGGCGGCCGACCGCCGAGACGAGGACGGTCGCGGCGACCGTCATGGCGATCAGCACGAACGACGTGGCGGCGCCTTCGTAGATGCTGTTGTTGACGAAGGCATCGGTGTAGACGCGCATCAGGGGGACCCAGGTCGACGAGATCGCGTTGGCCAGCGGCTTGAGCGTCGTCGGCTCGTTGAACAGCTGCAGCGAGCCGATCACCGAGAACAGCGCGACCATCGCCACGGCCGGCGCGATCATCGGCAGCTTCACCCGGACGGCGATCTGGAACTCCGTCGCGCCGTCCAGCTCGGCCGCCTCGAACAGCTCCTTCGGCAGACTCCGTACGGCGGTGTAGAGGATCACCATGTTGAAGCCGACCACACCCCAGACGGCCACATTGGCCACGCTGAAGAAGATCCCCTTGGTGCCGAAGTAGTCGACCACGTCACCACCGATCGGCGAGGTCGCGGGCAGGTACATGAAGCCCCACAACAGCGACGCGACCACACCCGGTACGGCGTACGGAAGGAAGATCGCCAACCGCGCGAACCCGACCAGCCTGGCCCGCTTCGCGTCGAGGCACAACGCGAACAGCGTCGACAGGATCACCGTCAGCGGTACGCCGAACGCCGCGATCAGCAGCATCCGGCCGAGACTCGCCCAGAACTCGCTGTCGCTCAGCGTTGCCGTGTAGTTGGACAGCCCCGTCCATACTTCCGTCGGTTTGCCACCGCCGAGCAGGCCCTTGCCCACCTTCATCCGGCGGAAGCTGAGGAAGATCGCGTAGATCGCCGGAGCGACCGTGAACAGCAGCAACAGCACGACGGCCGGGGTGACCAGCGCGACGGGCAGCAGCCCGCCACGGCCGCGAGGCTTGCTCGCGGCCGTGGCGGTACGAGGACCGCTCATCTCAGCCGGCTACCTGGAAGCCGAGCTTCTTCATGTCGCTGACCGTTGCCTCTTGCATCGTGTCGAGTGCCGCGGACAGCGAGGTCTTCTTCTGCAGCGCGGCGCCGAACGCGTTGGAGTACGAGTCGAACGTGACGTTCGCGTTCGGGCCCCAGATGTCGAACGTGCGCACGCCCTTGGCCGCGGTCGCCATCAGCGTGTTGTAGTCCGGCTGCGTCGACATGAACGGCGGCGGCGTCTTCAGCGCGGGCAGCTGCTGGCCCTGCGGCGAGGCCGGGAAGGCCTGCACGTTCTTGATCAGCGAGTCCATACCGGCGTCGGACGAGTTCATCCACTCGACGAACTTCGCGGCCTCGGCCGGGTGCTTGGAGTTCGCCGTCACGGCTTCGGTCTCGCCGCCCCAGATGCCGACCGCGGTGTCACCGGCGGTCCAGGCCGGCAGCGGCGCCGCGGCCCACTTGCCGGCGGTGTCCTTCGCGATCGACGGCAGCTGGTTCGGTCCCCACTGCGCGCCGACCCAGCCGACGATGGTGCCGTTGTTCATGTCGGTGTTCCACTGCGCCGACCAGTTCGGCTGCGGGCTCACCAGGCCCTTCTTGATCAGGTCGTCCCAGTAGTCCGCGACCTTCTTGCTCGCGGCATCGTTGATCGCCACGCTCCACGTGTCGCCGTCGGCCTTCCACCAGTTGGCCCCGGCCTGCTGTGCGAGCCCGGCGAACCAGCCCGGGTCGGCGGCGGTGAAGTTGCCGATGAACTTCTTCGGATCCGCCTTGTGGATCGCCGCGGCGACGGTCGCGTACTCCGCCCAGGTGGCCGGCGCCTTCAGGCCGAGCTTGTCGAACACGTCCTTGCGGTAGAAGAACACCATCGGGCAGACGTTCTGCGGTACGCCGTACGTCTTGCCCTCGAACTGCACCTGGGACAGCGACGCCTTGTCGTACTTCGCGTCCAGCCCCTTCACGTAGTCGTCGATCGGGACGACCACCTGGTTCGCGATCAGGGCCGGCAACGCCTGGTACTCGACCTCGGTGATGTCGGGGTTGGTACCGGCCTTGTTGTTGGTGATGAGCTTGTTGTACAAGGTGTAACCGGTGCCCGAGGGCTTGCTCAGCTTGACCTGGATGTCCGGGTTGAGCTTGTTCCACTCGTCGACGACCTTGTCCATGCCGCCGTCCCAGTTGACGTAGGTGAGCGTCACCTTCTCGCCCTTGGCGGCACTGCTGCCCGCACCACTTGGACTTGCCTTGTCGTCGTTGCCCGAGCAGGCGGCCAGCGCCAGCACGAGGACCGCACCGAGGGCGGCGCTTCTACGGAGGTTCATCAGGGGTTTCCTCATTTCGACGCCCAGCCGGGGTATTCGGTGGGGGTGGTCTGGATGCCGATCCACTGGCGGTGGGTGTAGCCGGCCAGCTGGCCTTCGCCGCCGTGCCGGGCATACCCGTCGTTCACGTGTACTTCGTTGCTCTTGACCTTCTCCGCGAACGCCAGCCCGCGCATCGGGTCCTTGGTGAAGACCGAGTTCATCAGCGTGCGATGACGGTTGACGAGGTCGAGCGCCTCGGCCTCGCTGTCGACGACGGTGATCGGCATCACCGGGCCGAAGATCTCCTCGGTGAACACCGGCATCTGCGGGGTCACCCCGGTCAGTACGGCGGGCTGGTAGAACAACCCGTCGTACGTGCCACCGGTCGCCAGCTTGGCGCCTGCTGTGAGCGACGGCTGGACGAGTCCTTCGTGGAAGCGCTTGAGCTGCGTCCCGGTGATGATCGGGCCGAGGTCGACGTCATCGCGCAGCGGGTCGCCGACCCGGAGCTTGCCGACCCGTTCGACGACGGCCTCGGTGAACTCGTCGGCGACCGAGCGCATCACGATGTGCCGGCCGGCGGTGATACAGGTCTGCCCCTGGTACCAGAGCGAGGACCAGAGCGCGCAGCTGACGGCTTGGTCGAGGTCGGCGTCGTCCAGTACGACGAACGCGTTGTCGCCGCCCAGCTCGGTCGCGGCGGCGCGGAAGTTCTTGCCCGCGAAGCTCGAGATTTGCTGGCCGACCTCGAACGAGCCAGTGAAGTGGATCAGATCGAGGTCGGGGTGCTCAGACAACGTCTTCCCAGTGGTTGGACCGTCGCCTGGTACGACATTGAAGACACCTGCCGGTACGCCGGCCGCTTTGGCCGCCTCCGCAAGGATCTGGCCGCCTGCGATCGGGGTGAGCTCGGCGGGTTTGAGCACGACTGCGTTGCCGTAGGCGAGCCCCGGCGCGAGCGCGCGCATCGCCAGGCTCATCGGGTAGTTCCAGGGCACGATCAGCCCGATCACGCCCAGCGGCACCGCCCGGGAGAGCGAGATCTTGCCGCTCTTGTACGGCGGCAGGATGGCACCGGCGTTCTCGGTCAGCTGGGTGGCCGAATTGAGCAGCTGGTTGATCGACTGCCCGAGCTCCTCCTCCGCCTTCTCCGTCGTACCGCCGGTCTCCCGGATGATCAGTGTGATCAGCTCGTCATGCCGGTTCTCCAGCTCCCGCGCGAACGCCCGCAGAATCTCGCTCTTGGTGTTCGCGTCCACCTCGGCCCACTCGGCCTGTGCCCGCCGGGCGCTCCGGACCGCCCGGTCCACCTGCTCGGCCGACGCACTCCCGTACCGCGCGAACGGCTTGCCCGCCGCTTTGTCGAGCACCGGCACCCAGTCCGACGCCGGCGGCTCACACCACCCGTCGATCCACACCTGCGCCTCGTAATCCCGCAACCCACTCGCAGGAACCGACCTCATCGGCGTACCTCCACTCAACCCACTCAGGAATGCGCTTTCCCGCAGGATTGCGCATTCCCAGCTCCGGGTCAAGAGTCTGTACGACTACCGCCCGCAACCGTCGGGCCGGCGCGGGCAGCTACTCAGGGGCGGCGGCCGAAGGCGTCGAGGAGGAGGGACTGCGCGGAGGCGTCGGGCGGGAGGGTCCCGCTGGCGCCGGGGCCGTAGGCGCCCATGGCGCGCATGGAGTCGACGTGGGGTTCGACGATCGTCCAGAGGGCCGTGACGACGGCCGAGTCCAGCGTCGGGTCGAGACCGGCGCCGATCGCGATGTCCCAGGCATGGACGACCAGGTCGCCGGCCCGGAAGCGGACGAAGGTGTCGTAGGTGATGTCGCCGCTGGGGTGGTGGAGCGGGATCGTCTGGTCCGCGGTGGCGAAGGCGTGCTGCTGGGCCTCGCAGGAGGTGGTGAGGGCTGCGATCGGGTCGTCGCCCAGCTGGTCCGAGTCCAGACCGGCGACGGAGTCGGCTGCTGAGGCGCCGGCGAGCAGGCGGATGGCGAAGATGTTGCCTGCGGCCACATGGTCGGCGACTTCGCGGACCGTGAGGTCAGCCGGAGTGATGTTGCTCCACGCGCCGGGCGGCGCGGCGGAGACGATCCGGAGGAGTTCGGCGCCGGCGGTCGCGATCAGGTTCACGGGGACGAGGTTAGCGACCTCACGATCCACCGAGCTGCTTCGTCGGAGCGGTATGAACAGCATCGAAGAGAAGTCAGCGCAGCGGGAACTGGACGAGAGTGCCATCCGGCGGCAGGTCGACCAGATCGTCGACGGGATCCGGACCAGGGACCTCGACGTACTGCGGCAGGTGTACGCGACGGACGTGGTGTCGTTCGACGTGGAGCCGCCGCTGCAGCACGTCGGGGTGGAGGCGAAACTCGCGAACTGGGCGAAGGTGTTCACCTTCCTCGCCGATCCGGCCTACGAGGTGCGCGACCTGCGGCTCGCCGTCGACACCGAGATCGCCTTCGGGCACTGCTTCGGCCGGGTGAGCGGGACGCTGCCCGACGGTACGGCGACGGACGGCATGTGGGTCCGAGCCACCTTCTGCTTCCGCAAGGTCGACGGCCGATGGCTGGTCGTGCACGACCAGGCATCGGTCCCGTTCGACATCCGGAGCGGCCGGGGCGTGACCGATCTCGAGCCCTGAGGTCTTGGTCAGGCGATCGGAAAGTCGAAGTACGTGTCCGGAAACGGCTCATCTTCGAGCGTGTAGTGCCACCACTCGGAGGCATACGGCGTGAAGCCACAGGCGGTCATGATCGAGCGCAGCGCCTGGCGATTGCTTGCTTCGGTGGGGGTGACGCCGTCGGCGTCGTGATGGGAGATCGAGTCCATCAGGTCGTGGCCGCCGCCCATCGCAGCCAGTTCGCCGGTGGCCAGGTGGTAGAGGGTCAGATCAACGGTGCTGCCTCGGCTGTGGCCCGACTTGGTGGAGACATAGCCCTTGGCGAACATGTCGGCTCTGCTGATGTTCGGGTAGTGGCGTGGCTTCGTACGACCGTCCTCGGGCTGTTTCGACCACTGCAGGAAGCGGTCGACGGCGCGTTGTGGGCGGTAGCCGTCCCAGAGCAGGAGGCCGAAGCCGCGGGGCTCGGCCTTCTCTCGGGCCTCGGTCAACGCCGCGCACAAAGCCCTGGTACCGACGATCCTGTTGGCCAGATAGCCGTCGACCGGTCTGCCGGTGAAGTTGTCCCAGGTGGCGTACTTGGCGTCCCAGCGGATCCCGGACGCGAACTCGTCCACGAAGACGAAATCGGCCTTCACCGCGCCTCCTCCAACGCCGAGGTCACCAGCCGGTCGATCACCTCGGCCATCGGCAGCCCCGCGGCCGCCATCATCCGCGGATAGCGGCTGTACGACGTCATGCCCGGGAACGTGTTGACCTCGTTCAGCACCACCTGCCCGTCGGCCTTCAAGAACAGGTCGACCCGTGCCAGCCCGCTGCAGCCGAGCGCCCGATAGACGGCCTTCGCGGTCTCGCGTACCAGCGAACGCGACTCCGCCGAGATGTCAGCAGGAACGATCGGCGTCGAGTTGTCCGAACCCAGCTCCGGCGTGCTCTCCTGATGGATCCGGAAGAAGCCGTGGGACAACGCGATCCGGTCCACCTCCCCCACCACCAGATCCGGATCGGTCCCCAGGATCGCGCAGCCGACCTCGTGCCCGGCGACAGCCTCCTCGATCAGCACCTTCGAGTCGTACTCCCGGGCGACCGCCACAGCGTCGGCCAGCTCCGAGGCGTCAGAGACCTTGCTGACCCCGAACGACGACCCCGACCGGGCCGGCTTCACGAAGACCGGATAGCTGAGCCGGCCGGCATCGATGACCTGCTCCCCCGTCACCGTCCAGAAGTTCGGGGTGGCGATACCCGCGTCCCCGGCGACGGTGTAGGCCAGAGACTTGTCCAGGCACAGCGCCGAGCTCTGGATGTCGCACCCCACATAGGGAATCCCGGACAGCTCCAGCAACCCCTGGATCGCGCCGTCCTCGCCGAACCTGCCGTGCAGAACGGGCAGCACCAGATCCAGTTCGACCGTGTCGTACTTCCCTTCGTCCAGCACCAGCAACCCACGCACGGTGCTGTCCGGAGCCAGGACGGCCGGCTGACACCGGCCCGCCTCCCAGTCCGGACCAGGCCCGTCGCACAGCATCCACGCGCCGCTCTGGGTGATGCCGACGAAAGAGGGTTCGTACTTCGAGGGATCGAGGTGTTTCGCGATCTCCTGCGCGGACTTGACCGAGATGTGGCGTTCCTCGGAGACCCCACCGAAGACGACGCCGACCTTCAACCTAGGCATACTGACTCCTGCTTTCGAACTTGAGACAATTGGCGAGCGAGTTTTCGACCGTGTCGCGCAGGGCGCGATCCGTGTAATAGGCGGTATGCGGGCTGATCAGCACGTTCGGCAACTTCTGCAACCGCCGCAAAGGCCCGCCCGAGATTTCTTTGCCGCGGTGGTCGGCGTAGAAGATTCCCTCTTCCCCTTCGACGACATCCAGCGCCGCTCCACCGAGCCGGCCGCCTTCCAGCGCCGCGATCAAAGCCTCGGTGTCGATGAGCGCACCACGGCCGGTGTTGACGACGAGGGCACTCGGTCGCAGCTTCTTCAACCGTTGCCGATTCAGCAGATGATGCGTCTCCGCGGTGAGCGGGGTATGAAGAGTGACGATGTCGCTCAGCCGCAGCAATTCGTCCAGCGAGACGTAATCGGCGGACGTCCTGGGCTCGCTGTCGTACGCCAGGATCCGGCACCCGAAGCCGCGCAGCCTGTTCACGACAGCTGCGCCGATGCGACCGGTGCCGACGACCCCGATCACCAGATCGTGCAGTTCCCGCCCGCGGACCTCGTCCAACCGGTAGTCCTGCGCTTCCGTACGCCGGATCATGGCCCGCGCATTGCGCAGAGACATCAGCATCAGCAGCAGCGTGTAGTCGGCCACGCTGTCCGGCGAATAGCTGACGTTCTCGACGGAGATTCCGAGCCGCGCCGCGAATTCCAGGTCCAGATGGTTGTAGCCGATACTCCTCGTCGAGATGTACTCGACGCCGGCCCTACTGAGGTCGAGCAGCGTGGCATTCGTGATGCGGGTCTTGTGGCCGACGCTGACGCAGCGATTACCGACGGCGAGATCGGAATTCGCTTCGGAGACCGCTGCCGCGGTGATGGTCGGCAGTACGCCGAAATGCGGCGCCAGTTCCCGGTACAGCAACTCCTCGTCCGGCTCACAGCCGTAAACAGTGATTCCGATGGTCATAGCTGACCCCGCGGATCGTGGGTCGGGTCGGCGTACGGCACCGGGCAACCGTGATCGACAGCGTCCGGGCGGAGTTCGTAATGCCAGGCCTCATTGGCATAGATCTGGCACAACCCATAGGCGCCCCCGTGCTTGGACAACCACCCAGCCGCGTCGCGCCCGAGGTCGATCGCATGCCCCGACACATGCGGCGACTTGTCAGGCGTAGCGACCCAGCGAGCAGCCTCCTCCTTCGATCCGTACTCGGCGACGGCCTCGCTGAGCAGTTCTTCCTGGTACGCCGCCGAGCGCCACCCACTGTTGACCACGAACTCGACCCCGTCCTCCCGAGCCGCCGTCCCAGCCCTCCGCAAGGCATTGAGCAGAGCCGGGTCGAGGTTCGCGACGGCAGGAACCCCCGCGTCGAAGATCGTCACCCCCTCGGGGACGTACCCGTTCTCCTCGCCGAGCGCGCGATGGCGGGCGTCACTGGACGATGCGCTCGACAACAAAGACGGCGCCACCGCCTGCTGGATGAACACGACGGCAAGCGCCGCGTTGGCGAGCACGAACGCCACCCGGACGGTCAGTTTGGTACGACGGCCCGCTGTGGGCGCCGGTTTGATGGCAGACATAGCACCAGCCAAGGCAATCGCGTGTTGCCGACCGGTTTGGGGATTTCGATATGCCGGCGATAACCGCCGGGTCGTAGCATCGAGGGTGTGCGTGTGCTGATCGTCGAGGACGAACCCGTGATGGCCGAAGCCATCCGCGACGGCCTGCGCCTGGAGGCGATCGCGGCCGACATCGCCGGTGACGGCGACACCGCGCTGGAACTGCTGAGCATCAACGAGTACGACATCGCCGTGCTGGACCGCGACATTCCCGGCCCGTCCGGCGACGAGATCGCCAGGCAGATCGTTGCCTCCGGCAGCGGTATGCCGATCCTGATGCTCACCGCCGCCGACCGGCTCGACGACAAGGCCTCCGGGTTCGAGCTGGGCGCCGACGACTACCTCACCAAGCCGTTCGACCTGCGCGAGCTCGTCCTCCGCCTCAGGGCCCTCGACCGCCGACGCGCCCACAACCGGCCGCCGGTGCGCGAGATCGCCGGTCTGCGGCTCGATCCGTTCCGGCGCGAGGTCTACCGCGACGGCAAGTACGTCGCGCTCACCCGCAAGCAGTTCGCCGTGCTTGAAGTACTGGTCGCCGCCGAGGGTGGCATCGTCAGCGCCGAGGAGCTGCTGGCCAAGGCCTGGGACGAGAACGCGGACCCCTTCACCAACGCCGCTCGCATCACAGTCTCCGTACTTCGTAAGCGGCTCGGCGAACCGTGGATCATCGCGACCGTCCCCGGCGCCGGCTACCGCATCGAAGAACCGTCCGGTACGGGACAGAGCCGTGGCTAGGGAGCCCGGGTGGAGTGTCCGGCTCAAGCTCACCCTCAGCTACGCGGGATTCCTGATGATCGCCGGTGCGCTGCTGCTCGCGGTCGTCTGGGTGTTCCTGCTCCGCTATGTGCCCGATGTGATCGCCAACCCGTTGCCGACGACAACCGGCACACCTCACGTACGCGGGACACCCTCGCCGCCCGGCCCGATGGTCATCCCGGACCGCTCCGACCTGCTGGCGGCCTTCGCGCCGAAGGTAGCGCTCATGTTGGTGTTCCTGCTGGCCTTCGGCCTGCTAGGAGGTTGGATCCTGGCCGGCAGCATGCTGGCGCCGCTGACCCGGATCACTCAGGCCACCCGGCTGGCCACGACGGGGTCGCTCTCGCACCGGATCCGGCTGGAAGGCCGCGGCGACGAGTTCCGCGAACTCGCCGATTCCTTCGACACCATGCTCGCCCGGCTGGAGGCCCACGACGCCGAGCAGCAGAGATTCGCGGCCAACGCCTCGCACGAACTGCGCACCCCGCTGGCGATCACCCAGACACTGCTCGACGTGGCCCGCAACGACCCGGACCGCGACAACGGCAAACTCGTCGAACACCTGCACTCCATCAACACCCGGGCGATCGAGCTCACCGAGGCACTGCTCGTGCTGAGCCGTGCCAACCAGCGGTCGTTCACCCGTGAGCCCGTCGATCTCTCGCTGGCGGCCGAGGAGGCCGCGGAGACCCTGCTCCCCCTCGCCGAAGAACGCGGCCTGACGATCGAGACCGCCGGCGACATCGCACCGACGCTGGGCTCACGCACCCTGCTCGTCCAGCTGGTCACGAACCTCCTGCACAACGCGATCGTCCACAACCTGCCTGCCCGGGGCACTGTGTGGATCACCACCAGAGTCCGCCCCCAGAGCGTGCAACTCGTCGTCGAGAACACCGGCGAGAAGCTCACTCCGCAGCAGGCCGCCACGCTGACCGAGCCGTTTCAGCGCGGCAGCGAACGCGTCCGCACCGACCACTCCGGCGTCGGCCTGGGCCTGGCGATCGTCAAAAGCATCACCGAAGCCCACGACGGAACCCTCACCCTCACGCCCCGCCCCGACGGCGGCCTCCGCGTCACGGTCGAGCTGCCCGCCAAGCCTGCCGAGTGATGGAGTAGATCACGGCGTCGAACGTCTCGCCGTCCTCCTCCAGCCGGGCTTCGTGATCGAAGCGCATGCCGATGCGTTCCATCACGGAAATGCTCTTGGTGTTGGCGGTCTCGGTGGAGGCCAGCACCCGCGGCAGATCAAGCTCGGTGAAGGCGTAGGCAAGCCATGCCGCAGCCGCCTCAGTGGCATACCCATGTCCCCAGTACTCCCGCGCCAGCCGCCACCCGAGCTCCAGATCGTCCGGATGCCACGCCTCGCGCGTCAACCCACCCGCCCCGAGGAACGCCCCGTCCGACCGCCGCTCGATGGCGAGAAAGCCGGTACCTTCAGCCTCGTACCGTGCGTTGACCGCACGAGCGATCTCGTCGGTCTCGGCCCGGCTCAACGGCTTACCGCCGAGGTACCGCATCACCTCGGGGTCAGTGTTCAACTCAGCCCAGGCCGGCAGATCCTCGTCGCGAAAGGGCCGCAGGAGCAGGCGTTCCGTAGTGAGCACTCCGGCCTCCCGCTGGTCAGGGTCTGGTGGCGTAGAAGGCCACTGCTGCCGAGGATGCCACGTTGAGGGAGTCGACGCCGCCGGCCATCGGGATCTTCACCGTCAGGTCTGCCCGTTCGAGCACGTGCGGCTTGAGGCCGTGGCCTTCGGTGCCGAAGATCAGGGCGAGCTTTTCGTCCTGGCGGGCGGTCAGCTCGTCGAGGGTGATCGAGTCGTCGGTCAGGGCCAGCGCGGCGCTGACGAATCCGTGGTCCTTCAGAAGGTCGAGCGGGTCGGGCCAGCTGGTCAGGCGGGTCCATGGGATCTGGAAGACGGTCCCCATCGAGACCTTGATCGAACGGCGGTACAGCGGGTCCGCGCAGGTGGGGGTGATCAGGACCGCGTCGACGCCCATAGCGGCGGCCGCGCGGAAGCCGGCGCCGACGTTGGTGTGATCGACGATGTCGTCGAAGATCGCGATCCGGCGGCCGGTGAGCAGGGTGTCCAACTCGGGCGCAGGCTGACGCCGGTACGACGCCAGCGCACCGCGGTGGACATGAAAGCCGGTGACCTGCTCAGCCAGCTCCTCGGTCACCACGTAGACGGGTGCCTCAGGCCACTTCTCCAGTACGTCTGCCAGCGAGTCCAACCACCGCGGGGCGAGCAGGAAAGAGCGTGGCTCATAACCGGCGTCGGCCGCCCGGCGAATCACTTTGTCGCCCTCGGCAATGAACAGCCCATGCTCTTCCTCGAGCATCCGCCGCAGATTCACCTCCCGCAGCTGGACATAATCCCCCAGCCGCGCGTCCCCAGCCTCCTCGACCGAAACCAGCGGACTCATGAACCCGCGATCTCCACGACCTGACCGATGATGACGATGGCGGGCGCACCTACGCCACCAGCAGACATTGCTTCGGCAATACCAGCTAGGTCTGACTTGACCTGCAGTTGACCGGGCAGCGTTCCGTCGGCGATCGCCGCGGCCGGCGTTGCCGGGTCTTTGCCATTGGCGATGAGCGTTGACGCGATCACCGGGAGGTTCTCCACGGCCATCAACAGCACGAGCGTGCCGTTCAACGACGCGAGGGCTTCCCAGTTGATCAGGGAGTCTGGGTGGCCGGGTGGGATGTGCCCGGAGACGACTGTGAACTCGTGGGTCACCCCGCGGTGCGTGACCGGGATCCCCGCCGCGGCCGGGACCGCGATTGAGCTGGTGATGCCTGGTACGACTGTCCATGGCACGCCTGCCTCGGCGCAGGCCAGTGCTTCCTCGAAGCCGCGGCCGAAGACATAAGGATCGCCGCCCTTGAGCCGTACGACGACCTTGCCCTGCAAGCCGCGATCGACCAGCAGGCGATTGATCTCCTCCTGCGCCGCCGACCGTCCGCGCGGCAGCTTGGCCGCGTCGATCAGCTCGACGTCAGGATGCAGCTCCTCCAGCAACGGCTGCGGCGCCAGCCGGTCCGCGACGACCACATCCGCCTCGGCCAGCAACCGCCGTCCGCGCACAGTGATCAGGTCAGGATCCCCAGGACCCCCACCGACGAGATACACGCCGGGCTTCTTGGCCAGCGAGTCCCGCGCGCCCAACGCGCCGACCCGCAAGGACTCCAGAATCGCGTCCCGTACCGCCGCCGACCGCCGGTGATCGCCACCACCCAGTACGCCGATGGTCACCTGATCGTGCTGCCCGGAAGCCGGCGTCCACGCAGTCGCACGCGACCGGTCGTCCGACCGCACGCAGAAGATCCGCCGCGCCTCCGCCTCGGCCGACACCTGATCGTTGACCGAGGCATCATCGGTCGCCACCACGACGTACCAAGCACCTTCGAGATCCCCGGAAGCGTAGCCACGCTCGACCCACCGGAGATCCGGATTCGTCAGCAACCCCTCGATCGTCGGCGTGATCACCGGCGAGATGACGTCGATCTGCGCACCCGTCTCGAGCAACCGCGGCAGCCGCCTCTGCGCGACACCACCGCCGCCCACGACCACCACCCGGCGGCCGGTGAGCACCAGCCCGGACAGGTACGGCGCCGTCACGCCTCGATCCCCGCATCCTCGAAGGTCGCCATCTCCGCGAGCGCCCGCACTGCACACGTGACGATCGGATAGGCCAGCACCGCGCCCGTCCCCTCCCCCAGCCGCAGATCCAGATCCACCAGCGGCTGCAGCCCCAGCGTCTTCAACGCCACCGCGTGCCCCGGCTCGGCCGACCGATGCCCAGCGATGCAGTAATCGATCACCGCCGGCTCAAGCGCCTGAGCAACCAGCGCCGCAGCCCCCGCGATCACCCCATCCAGAATCACCGGCACCTTGTTCGCGGCCGCCCCGAGGATGTACCCAGCCAGCGCAGCGTGCTCCAGCCCGCCGTACGCCGCCAGCGCACCGAGCGGCTCCGAAGCCGGTACTTCGTGAAGCGCCAGCGCAGCCCTGACAATCTCGGTCTTGTGCGCCAGCGTCGCGTCGTCGATCCCCGTCCCGCGGCCCGTCACCTCATCCGCCGTCCCACCGCTGAAGGTCGCGATCAACGCGGCCGACGCCGTCGTGTTCGCGATCCCCATGTCGCCGGTCAGCAGGCATTGATACCCGTCCAGCACCAGCTGACAAGCCAACTCGAAGCCGACCGCCACCGCGGCCTGCACCTCGTCCGCCGTGAGCGCCTTCCCGACCGAGAGGTCCCGCGTCCCGGCCCGCACCTTCGCGTGCACGATGTCCAGCTCGTCGACATCAGAGGCAACCCCGACGTCCACCACCCGCACGTCGACCCGGTTGTTGGCCGCGAACGCGTTCACCGCGGCACCACCACCCGCGAAGTTCGCCAGCATCGCCGCGGTGACCTCCTGCGGCCAAGGCGAGACTCCCTGCGCATGAACGCCGTGGTCAGCGGCGAAAACCGTCACGACGGCGGCCGTCGGCACCGCGGGCGGGCACACACCGGTCATCCCGGCGACCCGGACCGACAGCTCCTCCAGCACGCCAAGGGAACCGGCCGGTTTCGTCAGCCTCAGCTGACGCTCCGTCGCCGCCCGCATCGCGGCCTCGTCGGCCGGACCGATCCTGGCCAGGTACTCCTCCACCGCTGATCCCTCCACTCGCGACGGCCGCCCGGACGCGACCAGTTCCGATCTTCGCATCTCTGAACCCCGGCCCCTGCCAGGGCGGCTGACCCGAGCGGGGTGGTGGGGTGGGAGTGAGCATAAGTTGAGCCAGTAATGTCGGATTCACCACATTTCGCGAGATCCCAGGAGGATCACCAGATGTCGCTCGATCGACCCGTCGCACCGGACCCGTACAAGCTGCTTCCCGAGGTCGGATCGTTCACGGTCACCAGCACCGACGTCAGCGACGGCGAGCCGCTGGGCGACGACCAGGCCTACGCCGGGGGCAACAAGTCGCCTCAGCTCAGCTGGGAGGGCTTCCCCGCCGAGACCAGGGGCTTCGTGGTCAGCTGCTTCGACCCCGACGCGCCGACCCCGTCCGGCTTCTGGCACTGGGTCCTGGCCGGCCTGCCCGCCGACGTGACGGAGCTCCCGGCCGGCGCCGGCACCACGGAGCGGCTGGAGAACGGCGCGTTCCACGTCCGCAACGACTTCGGCTCGAAGGACTTCGGTGGCGCGGCCCCGCCGCCTGGTGACCCCGCCCACCGGTACTACTTCGTGGTGCACGCGCTCGACGTCGAAGGACTCGACATCGACGGTGACGCGAGCCCGGCCTTCGTCGCTTTCAACCTGGTCTTCCACACCCTGGCCCGCGCCATCATCACGCCGACGTACCAGATTTCAGGTGGCTGACCTTCCCCGCGACCTTCGCGACGCACTGGACGCGGCGGCTAGCGGCGCGTCCGGTGCGGCACTGAGTACTTCGTTCAAGCGGCTCAGCACCCGGTACCGCGAAGAGGTGGCCGCCACCGCGCCAATCCTGAAGTCGTCCACGGACGTCGTCACCTATTCGGCGTACCGGATGCCCGCGACGTTCGGGGCGGTCCGCGCGGCACTCGAGCAGGCAGCGGCGTCCCGGCCCGGGTTCGAGCCGTCGAGCCAGCTGGATCTGGGCGGGGGTACCGGCGCTGCGATCTGGGCCGCGTCCGCGGTCTGGCCGTCGCTGAAGACCGTGACCGTGGTCGAGCAGGTCACCGAGGCGATCGCGCTCGGCAAGCAGCTCGCCAAGGGCGCCGAGTCCGCGGCGATCCGTGACGCGGCCTGGCAGGCGGGCCGGATCGACGATCTCGGCACGCTCGCCGCGGCCGACGTGGTCACGGTCTCGTACGTCCTCAGCGAACTGTCGGCCACGCAGCAGGAGAAGCTGGTCGGCCAGTTGGCCGCACAGCGCGGTCTCGTCGCCATCATCGAGCCGGGCACACCCACCGGCTACGAGCGGATCGTGACGGCCCGGGACCAGCTGATCGCGGCTGGGCACAGCATCGTCGCGCCGTGCCCGCACAGCCTCGACTGTCCGATCCCCCGCGGCCGCGACTGGTGCCACTTCGCCAGCCGGGTCAACCGCAGCGCGGCGCACCGGCAGACCAAGGGTGCCGAGCTGAGCTTCGAGGACGAGAAGTTCGCGTACGTCATCAGCACCCCGGCGATCCCCGAGCCGGCCGAGAACCGCGTGCTCCGGCATCCACAGCAGCGCAAGGGATTGGTGTCGCTCCGGCTCTGCACCAACGAAGGCAGCTTGGAGGACACCATCGTCTCGAAACGCCAGGGCCCGCTCTACCGCTCGGCAAGAGACACCGAGTGGGGCGACCCCTGGCCTCCTATCTCCACAAGTTAGCGCCACCAAGCCGCGTTGCCTCATGGGACGATCCGTCGGTGGGTGCGTTGGCTCGAGGCGCAATACTCCGGCGGGCGCCTTTGCCTCCGGGCCCCATCCGCAGGCGGAACCGGCGTACTGGCCGGCCCGGGGTGTCTGGCGGTGTGGTTGCTGGAGGCAACGAGCGGGTCCGCGTGCATACCCAAGACGGTGAGCAAACGCTTCCCGCCGGCGTGTCGGCCGCCTGGCGGGAGTTGTGCGTGCGTGGCGGACCGCCCCGGCGCCAGCGGCTCAGCACCGCCCACCTCGCCCTCGGGTTCGTCCGGCAGGCTTGAGGGCAAGTCGGCCATCATCCAGTCGCCGCCGGGCACCACCACCGAGCGTTGCAGCCGGCGTCGAACCGCCGCGACAATCGGGACTTGGGGAGGATTCTCCCGGTTGCTGGGGAGGGTAACCGCCCGATCCGGGGGCATTCCCCTCCCCAGTCGGGTGGAATAGGACGGTTCGGGCCGGGGAGTCGGAGGGTGCTGTGGCGGGAGCCGGTCAGGGACTCCCGCCACCACGACCACCGACGTCTACCGGGTGGACGTCACCACCGCCGCCGGAGCGGAGGCTGTTTGGTCAGTCCTTGATGCCGGACTGGGTGACGCCCTGGATCAGGTAGCGCTGCAGGAACGCGAAGATCAGCACCAGCGGCACGATCGACACCGCGGCCGCCATGAAGAGCTGGTGGATGTTGACCGTCTGCGCGGTGATGAAGGTCGACATCGCCACCTGGACGGTCCAGGATTTCTCGTCCTGGCCGATCACCAGCGGCCAGATGAACGAGTTCCAGTTGCCGATGAACGTGATCGCCGCGATCGCCGCGAAGAACGGCAGCGAGTTGGGCACCACGATCCGCCAGAACGTGGTGAAGTACCCCGCTCCGTCGACCCGTGCCGCCTCCTCGAGTTCCTTGGGGAAGCCGAGGAAGTACTGCCGGAACAGGAAGGCGGCGAACCCGCTGAACAGCGTCGGGATGATCATGCCGCGCAGCGTGCTGACCCAGCCCAATGAGGACACCACGATGAAGCTCGGGATGAAGCTCACCGCGGCCGGGATCATCAGCGTCGCCATCACCGCGTAGAACACCTTGTCGGCGTGCTTGTACGGGATCCGGGCCAGCCCGTACCCCGCCATCGATGCCAGCAGCAACTGTCCGCCGGTGCCCAGGATGCCGATCACCGCGGAGTTGTAGAGCGCCCGGGCCATCGGGACGTTCTCGTCGTCGAACAGTTCCTTGATGTTGCCCCACTGGAGATCGGTGGGGAAGAACTTCCAGTCGACGCCGGTGATGTCGGCCTCGGTGGACAGGGCGTTCCGTAGTACCAGGTAGAACGGGATCAGGAAGAGCAGGGTCGCGAGGATGAGCGCGACCCAGCGCAGGACCGACCCGACCACGCCCAGCGGGCTGCGGATGTAGCCGATCGGTTGCGGCGTACCGGTGGTCCGCTCGATCGCCGCCATCAGTCGTTCGCCTTTCCGAAGCCGAAGATCTTGCTCTGCAGCAGGGTGAGCAACATGATCACCACCGCCAGGATGAGGGCGCCGGCGCTGCCGTGGCCGAGGTCCTGGATGTTGCCGAGCGAGACCTTGTAGAGGTAGACCAGCGGCGGCCGGGCGAAGTTCGCGTCGGCGCCGATCAGGTTGTAGAACTCGTCGAAGGCCTGGTAGGCCGCGATCAGGTTCAGCAGCAGCACCGCGACCGAGGTCGCCCGCAGCTGCGGCCAGGTGATGAAGCGGAACACCTGCCAGCCGGGCTTCGCGCCGTCGACGTACGCCGCTTCGTACAGCGCCGGGTTGATCCGCTGCAGGCCGGCGATGAACAGGATCATGTAGAAGCCGAGCTGCAGCCACAGCCGCACGGTCACGATCGGCAGCCAGTACCAGGGCGGGTCGACCGTCGACAGCCAGGCGATCTGGTCGAGGCCGAACCAGCCCAGCACCGTGTTGGCCAGGCCGAACCGGACGCCGTTGAAGATCGACAGCTTCCAGATCAGCGAGGCCACCACGTACGAACAGGCCGTCGGCAGGAAGAAGACCGAACGGAAGAACGCCTTGGCCACCTTGACCTGGTTGACCAGCAGGGCCAGCGCGAGCGACAGCACGAAGGTCAGCGGCACGATGAAGACCGCGAAGATCGTGAACGTGCCGAGTGCGCTGATGAAGTTGCGGTCGGTCAGCATGTCGACGTAGTTCTGCAGCCCGACGAAGTCGGTCGGGGTGACCGTGTTCTGCGCCGAGAAGAAGCTCAGCACCAGGCTCCACAGGATCGGCAGGTAGCTGAAGATCAGCAGGCCGAGCACGAACGGACCGGTGAAGAGCCAGAACCACAGCGTGTTGTTGCGGGTGGCCGCCCCTCTGCTCACCCGAAGAGCCTCGCCAGCTCGGTGTTCACGGTCTTGTCCAGCTTGGCCAGCTCACCCGTCGGGTCGGCGCCCTTGCGGATCACGTTGTTCAGCAGGTCGGTGAAGCCGGTGGCCATCTTCGGCGTCCAGGCCGGGCGGTCGACGACGCCGAAGTCCTGGTTGAGCTTGACCACCTCGGCGGCGGCGCCGGTCTGCAGCTTGGTCGCCTTGGCGGCCAGGCTCTTCCGCGGTGGGATGTGGAAGCCGTAGTTGAGGTTCCAGTCCTCCTGGTCCTCGGCGTTGTCCACCCACAGCCACTTCACGAACTTCTTCGCTGCGTCGATGTTGGCGCTCTTCGCGGAGACGAACTGGGTCCAGCCGCCGGACGGCAGCGCCTGCTTGCCCTGGGCATCGAGCTTGGGATAGGCGAAGACGCCGAAGTCGTCGCCGAGCGCCTTCTGGATGGCCGGCATCGCCCACAGGCCGGTCCACTGGATCGCGGCCAGGCCCTGCACGAACGCGCCCGGGTCCCACCAGTCGGCCGGGGCGCCGAGCAGCACGGACTTGTCGGCGAAGAACTGGTGCAGCTTGCTGAACGCCTGCGCCGCCCGGGCATTGTTGAAGTCCGGCTTGTTGTCGTCGGTCAGGTACTGGCCGCCGGACGACCACAACGCCGGGCCGCCGCAGATGTTGCCGCCGTCGTTGCCGATGAAGATGCCCTTCACCTTGTCGGTGGTGAGCGTCTTGGCCGCCGCGATCAGGTCGTCGATCGTCTCCGGCGGCTTGATCCCGGCCTTGGAGAACATCGACTTGCGGTAGTAGAAGACCTGCGGGTCGTCGATCATCTTGATGCCGTAGAGCTTGCCGTCGACCGTGTTCGTCTTCAGGTCGTTCGGGTTGAAGTCGGCCTTGGCGTCGCCGAGGATGTCGTCCAGTGGCACCACCTGGCCGCTCTTCACCATCGCGACGTTCAGCTGGCTCTCGAAGACGTCCGGGCCGTTGCTGGACAGCAGGCCCGACGCGAGCTTGGCGCCGTAGTCACCGGGCACCCAGGTCACCGCGACGTTGGAGTCGGTGTAGGCCTTCGCGTACTTCAGTGCGGCTTCCTTCGTACCGGCCTCGCCGTACTGGTGGTACCACTGCGACAGCGTGACCTTGCTGCCGCCGCCTCCCCCACTGCTGGACGGTCTACCGGTGTTGCCTCCACAAGCGGCGGTGAAGGCGGCGAGGGCCGCGAGGCCGCCGGTCCGCTTGAGCAGGTCGCGCCGGGACAGACCGGCGTTCGGGATACGAGCAGGCATACGTGTCCACCTCCAGGGGCTAGCGGATCAGAGTTACTTAACTACGTAAAGCATCTCTGGTTTCGCACACGTTACAACTAAGTCAAACATCGCAACAGCCCTGGCCGGTGACAGTTCGGGCACGACTCCGAGTGTCTTCGATGTAACGCTGAGGTTAATCGTTGTAAAAGATCCTGCAATCCGGACACGATTGTCAACAGTCTGCGCCCAGCCGATCACACACCATCACACAAAAGAGCGCGGTACCGGACAATGCCGGTACCGCGCTCCGTGATCGAATTAGTTGAATTCAGTCGAATTTCTCTCCCAATTCGGCCTTCTTCACCAGTAACGCGGGCGGCTCGAACCGCGCGCCGTAACTCTGCGCGAGCTCCTGCGAGCGGGCGACGAAGCCGGCCAGACCGCCGGCGTACGCGTTGATGTACTGCAGCGCCCCACCGTGCAGCGGCGGGAAGCCGATGCCGAAGATCGAGCCGATGTTGGCGTCGGCCGTCGACCGGAGGACGCCTTCCTCGACGCACTTCACCGTCTCGAGCGACATCGCGAAGGCCATCCGCTCCTGCAGATCGATCAGCGGTACGGCGACGTCCTCGCGGACGAAGTGCTCCCACAGCCCGGGCCACAGGTGCTTCGGCCCGTCCGCCGGGTAGTCGTAGAAGCCGGCCCCCGCCGCCTTGCCCTTGCGATCGAACTCCGTCACCAGCCGCTCGGCGACCGCCATGCCCGGGTGATCGTCGAAGGCACCCGCGCTGCCACCGGCCGCCCGGGCCGCGTCGCGGATCTTCATCGGCAGCGTCAGCGTCACCTCGTCGATCATCGCCAGCGGCGGTGCCGGGAAGCCCATCTGGGTCGCCGCCCGCTCGATCGTCACCGGATTCACGCCCTCGGCAACCATCGCGGCACCCTCCATCACCAGTGTGCCGAAGACCCGCGAGGTGAAGAAGCCGCGGCTGTCGTTGACCACGATCGGCGTCTTCTTGATCTGCCGGACCACGTCGTACGCCTTGGCGAGCGTGCGATCCGAGGTCTTCTCCCCCACGATCAGCTCGACCAGCGGCATCCGGTCGACCGGCGAGAAGAAGTGCATGCCGACGAAGTCGTCCGGCCGGTCGATGCCCTCGGCCAGCGAGGTGATCGGCAGCGTCGAGGTGTTCGAGCACAGCAGCGCGTCCGGCTCGACCACGCCGGCGATCTCGGCGAAGACCTTCTGCTTCAGCTCCTCGCTCTCGAACACCGCCTCGATCACCAGGTCGCACCCGGCCAGGTCGTTCGGGTCCGCGGTCGGCGTGATCAGGCTCAGGAACGCCTCCGCCTTCTGCGGCGTACTCCGCCCCTTCTGCACCTGCTTGGCGAGCAGCTTCTCGGAGTACTGCTTGCCCTTCTCCGCCGCCTCGAGCGAGACGTCCTTGAGCACGACCTCGATGCCCACCTTGGCGCACACGTACGCGATGCCCGCGCCCATCATGCCCGCGCCGAGCACCCCGACCTTGCGGGCCTTGTACGCCGGTACGCCATCCGGCCGCGACGCCCCGGCGTTGATCGCCTGGAGCTCGAAGAAGAACGCGTTGATCATGTTCTTCGCGATCTGACCCGTCGCCAGCGAGACGAAGTACCGGGACTCGATCCTGCTGGCCGTCGCGAAGTCGACCTGGCTGCCCTCGACCGCCGCGCTCATGATGGCCCGCGGAGCCGGGTACGGCGCGCCTTTGAGCTGCTTGCGCAGATTCGCCGGGAAGGCCGGGAGGAACGCGGCCAGCTTGGGCGAGGACGGCGTACCGCCCGGGATCTTGTAGCCGTCGCGATCCCACGGCTGTTTCGCGTCGCCGTCATAGGAATCGATGAACCGGTACGCCGAGGCCAGCAACTCGTCGGCGGGGACGACCTCGTCGACGATGCCGACCGACTTGGCGTGCGCGGGCTTCATCCGCTGGCCTTGGAGAAGTACCTTCATCAGCGCGTCCTGCAGGCCGAGCATCCGGACCGTGCGGGTGACGCCACCACCGCCGGGCAGCAGGCCGAGCGTCACCTCGGGGACGCCGATCTCGATCCGGTTGTCGTCGGCAACGATCCGGTGGTGGCAGGCGAGCGCGATCTCCAGCCCGCCGCCGAGCGCCGCGCCGTTGATCGCGGCGACGACCGGTACGCCGAGCGTCTCCAGCACCCGCAGCTGACGCTTGACCTCCTCGAGCGTCGCGAAAACCTCGGCCGCGTTCTCGGGCTGGATCTGGGACAGCATCTGCAGGTTGCCACCGGCGAAGAAGGTGGACTTGGCGCTGGTGATCACCACGCCCTTCAGCGTGTCCTTCTCGGCCTGCAGGCGCTCGACCGTCGAGGCCATCGCGGCGAGGTAGGTCTCGTTCATCGTGTTCGCCGAGGCGGCCGGGTCGTCCATCGTCAAGGTGACGACGCCGTCGGTGTTCTTCCAGTCGATCATGCCGCCAGCCTCTCGATGATGGTGGCGACGCCCATGCCGCCGCCGACGCACAGGGTGGCCAGACCGTAGCGGAGCTCGCGCCGCTCCAGCTCGTCCAGCAGGGTGCCGATCTGCATCGCGCCGGTGGCGCCGAGCGGGTGGCCGAGCGCGATCGCGCCGCCGTTGACGTTCACCTTCTCGTGCGGGACGCCGAGGTCGTTCATGAAGTGCAGGACGGCCGCCGCGAAGGCCTCGTTCATCTCGAACAGGTCGATGTCGGAGACCTCGAGCCCGGCCTTCGCCAGCGCCTTGCGGGCGGCGGGCGCGGGGCCGGTCAGCATGATCGTCGGGTCGGTGCCGCTCACCGCCGCCGCGACCACCCGGCCGCGGGGCGCCTGACCGAGCGCCTCACCGGCCTTCTCGTTGCCGATGGCAACCAGGGCGGCGCCGTCGACGATGCCGGACGAGTTGCCGGCGTGGTGCACGTGCTCGATCCGCTCGACGGTCACGTACTTCTCCAGCGCGACCGAGTCGAAGCCACCGTGCTCGCCGATGGCCGCGAAGGACACAGGCAGACCGGCCAGCGTCTCGACCGTCGTACCAGGTCGTACCAACTGGTCGTGGTCGAGGATCTGCAGGCCGTTGCGATCCGTCACCGCAACGATCGAGCGGGCGAAGTAGCCGTTGGCCCAGGCCTTGGCGGCCCGGGCGTGCGACTCCGCTGCGTACGCGTCGACGTCGGTGCGGGAGAAGCCGTCCATGGTGGCGATCAGGTCGGCGCTGATGCCCTGCGGGATGAAGTTCGTCTGCATCGCGGTCTCCGGGTCCATCGCCCAGGCGCCGCCGTCGGAGGCCATCGGCACCCGCGACATCGACTCGACGCCACCGGCCAGGATGAAGTCCTCCCAGCCGGAGCGGATCCGCTGCGCGGCCTGGTTGACGGCTTCGAGGCCGGAGGCGCAGAAGCGGTTGAGCTGTACGCCGCCGGTCGTCTCCGGGTAGCCCGCCGCGAGGACCGCAGTACGGGCGATGTCCATGCCCTGGTCGCCGATCGGGGTGACGACACCGAGCACGACGTCGTCGATCGCCTCCTCGTCGAAGCCGGGGTGCCGGACCCGCAGCTCCTCGAGCAGGCCGGTGATCAGCTGGATCGGCTTCACCTCGTGCAGCGCGCCGGCCGCCTTGCCCTTGCCGCGCGGTGTCCGGATCGCATCGTAGAGAAACGCTTCAGTGCTCATGGGGATCCCGTCGGTCGAGTCGTCCCGCTGATTGTGACAGTTCTGGTGTCATGGTCGTCAAGAGGGGGTCGTTATGATCTCGGCCATGCCAGATGCGAGGCCACAAGCAACCGCGGACGATGCGACCCTCACGGTCGACGAGCTGTCCGCCCGGGTCGGGATGACCGTGCGCACGTTGCGCTTCTACGCGGGCCGCGGCCTGATTCCACCGCCGGTACGCCGGGGACGCGTCGGGTACTACGGTCCCGAGCACATCGCCCGGCTCGACCTGGTCCGCGAGCTGCAGGCGCACGGGTTCAACCTGTCGGCGATCGAGGGCTACCTGGATCGGATCCCGGCCGACGCGACCCCGCAGGACATCGCGCTGCACCGGACGCTGCTCACCCCGTGGATGCGGGACCTGCCCGAGACGCTCGACCGGGCGGCGCTGGTACGGCGTACCGGTCGTGAACTGACCGACGACGAGATCGAGATGCTGATCGCGCTCGGCGTGGTCGAACCGACCCCGGACGAGGACGTCTTCCAGGTCGCGACGGCGCACCTCAGCCTCGGCGTGGAGCTGCTCGAACTGGATCTGCCGGTCGACGCGGTGCTCGATGTCGGGCGGATCTTCAGCGAGCACGGGCGGGCGCTGGCCGAGGAGCTGACCGAGGTGTTCCGGACCAAGGTCTGGCCGCACTACCGCGACTCGGGCGGCCCGCCGGAGCACATCCAGCAGCTGGTCGAGCGGTTCAAGCCGGTCACCATCCAGGGCCTGGTGATCGCGTACGAGCGGGCCGTCGGCGAGACGCAGCGCGACACGATCCGCCGCTCCCGGGCCAAGCCTCCGCGACGCTGACAAGACCCTGACATTCCGGCTGACAACCGGTTGTCAGGGATGCGCGTGCGAGCTGTATGAGGAGACTGCTGACCGTCGTCGCCACGCTCGCCCTGTCGGGCGCGACATTGGTGCCGACGGCAACCACCGCCCAAGCTTCCACACTCCATCCGGTCGGCTCGGCCACGTACAGCGCCGGCCGTGATCTGACCGCCGTCGTGCACTATCCGAAGGACCTCGACGGTCACAAGTATCCGGTCGTGCTGATGTCGCACGGTCTCTGGATCACCTGCGCGGACAAGCAGGCGTGGGAGGACCAGGACTACGAGAAGCTGTCCGCCTGGCCTTGCCCGGCCGGTACTCCGGAGATCCCCAGCTACAGCGGCTACGACTACCTCGGCCAGGCGCTCGCGACGCAGGGCATGATCGTGATCTCGATCGACGCGAACAGCACGATCGATCTGATGGGCGAGGAGCAGGACGCGGCCCGCGCGTCGCTGATCAACCAGCACCTGGCGATGTGGCAGCAGCTGTCCGCTCGTGGGACAGGTCCGCTGGCCGGCAAGCTCAAGGATCACGGCAAGGCGATCGACTTCCGCGGGCATGCCGACCTGGCCGACGTCGGGCTGATGGGTCACTCCCGGGGTGGGCGCGGGACCTTGCTCGAGGCGGCTGACGTGAACCAGAAGAACTGGCCGGCCGGCGTGCGGATCAAGGCGGTCGTACCGCTCGCTGCCGCCGAGCCGTATGCGCCGGACGACAACCCGGACAACGCGGAGTACGACAACTACCGGATCACCGACATCCCCGTCGCGTCGTTCGTCGGGAGCTGCGACCGTGCCGTCGACGGGCATCTCGCCTATCTCGGCGCGCACAACAAGGCGCCGTACTACGAGTACTACGTGCACGGCGCGAACCACGACTTCTACAACACCCAGTGGTCGCCTTCGAGTGGTCAGGTCGGCGCGTACGACGACGCCGAACTGGATCCGCCCCGGCCGTCGCCGGGTCACTGCCTGGCCGATGACGACCACCAGCGCTCCGACAAGCAGTTGACCGAGACGCAGCAGCGGCTGGTGTCGACGACGTACCTGTCCGCCTTCTTCCGTCGCTATCTCTTGGGTGACACCCGCAGCAACTCAATCCTCAACGGAAGCATCAAACCCTTGGGGGCCTTCTCGACGATCGACGTCCACGTAGACCTCCCGTGATACGCCGCCGGTCCGGTCCGCCCATGCCCGGGTGGACCGGACCGGTCGGTGCTGTTTCAGTCGACCTCACCGTCGTACCGGCCCGCTTTGGTGAGGACGGCGCCGTCGCGGAAGACGAGTTGCAGGCCGTGCTCGGGCTCCCAGTCGCACTCGCACTCCAGCGACACGTAGACCCGCCCGTCCCCGTCGTCGTTGCGGAACACCTCGGGCTCGTTCCCCAGCTCGACGTACTCGAGCACGTCCTCCGGCCCGTCGATCCGGACCTCCAACTCGTCGCCGAGCTCGCCGCGCACCTTGAGGTAGTACCCGTAGATCGCCTGCCGCGCGTCGGTGAGCGCCTCCGGCCCGAGGGCGAGGAATCTGCCGATCGCGAGCTGGAAATCCTCATGGTCGTCCGGCTCCTCGTACCCCTGCACGAGGAACTCGCACCCCACCCCACCGAGCACCGCGACCGGAACGGCTTTGCTCCGGTACCCCTCGAAGGCCTCATCTTCCACGACCGGCCCAAGCCCAGGAATCTCCATGCGCCGGATGCTAGAAGCAAAAAAGCCCACAACCGCGCCGATTCGGTCTGCGTGCAATGTCACTTGCTGCAATCCGGCCCTGCGGCCGGTCCGGGGTCAGGTCTGGTTCGAGAAGCGGAGGTAGGTGAGGCCTCGGAGGTCGAGGTACGTGTCGGTGGGGGTGGCGACTACCCGGAGTAGGACGTCGTCGCACCCGGAGCAGCGGGCGACCAGGCCTGGGGCGTCCATGAAGACGTGGGTCTCGGCGAAGACGCCGGTACGGCCGCAGCCGGCGCACTGGCCGATGGCGGCGGTGATGTCGACGGCGAAGAGTTCGCGCAGCGTTCCTGCTGCGGCGTTGCCATCGAGGTAGGTCGGAACGTCCGCGGTCATCGCGGTCCTCCTGTCGGTCCGAAGCGTTCGGTTCTCACCCGGGCCGGGTCGTGGCCGGCCTCGACGAGCAGGTCGGCCACCGCCTCGACGAACGGGGTGGGACCGCAGACATAGACGGTCGGTTGCTCTTCGGGTGGGAAGGCGACCGACTTGAGCAGTTCCGCGTCGACGCGGGCCGGCGGGCGGGTCTCCCCCGGCGGCGCTTCGCGGGTGTAGGCGAAGGTGATGTCGACGTCCTCGGACATCGCCACCTCCTTCAGATCGTGCACGTAGATGACCGACGCGGGTCGGCGTACGGAGTACAGGAGTCTCGCTGGTCGGGTGCTCTCTTCGGCCGCGTGGGCGCGCAGCATCGCCATCAGCGGTACTACGCCCGAGCCGCCGCCGATGAGCTGGATCGGGCCCTCTTGCTCGGGCTTCCAGACGAACCACCCACCGACCGGGCCGCGGACCTCGAGCGGGTCGCCGACCTTGAGCACGTCGACCAGGTACGGCGAGACCTCACCGTCGGGCACCTGCTCGACGGTCAGCTCGATCGTCGTACCGGTCCACGCCGAGGCGATCGAGTACGACCGGGAGGCGCGGTAGCCGTCCTCCGCGGTGAGCCGGACGTCCAGGTGCTGCCCGGCCAGATGCCCCGGCCAGTCCGGTACGTCCACCACGATGGTGCGGGCCGTCGCCGTCTCTTCCCGGACCTCGGTGACGGTGCCGACCTGCCAGGTCAGTCGCCGGCGTATCGCTGTTCTTTCCATGGGTCTCCGTACTCGTGATAACCGGCGGTCTCCCAGAAGCCCAGATCCTCGGTGTCGGACAGGATCAGGCCGCGCACCCATTTGGCGCTCTTCCACAGGTACAGGTGCGGCACCAGCAGCCGGGCCGGGCCGCCGTGCTCGGGGTGCAGCGGCTCACCGTCGTACTCGTAGGCGACCCAGGCCTGGCCGTCGAGCAGGTCCTCGAGCGGCAGGTTGGTCGTGTACCCGCCGTAGCTGTGCACCATCACGAAGTCAGCGGCGGTCTCCACGTCGGCCAGGAGCAGGTCGAGCGAGACGCCCCGCCACTCGGTGCCCAGCTTGGACCACCTGGTCACGCAGTGCAGATCCTTGGTGATCGTCTCGCTCGGCAGCGAGGTGAACGACTTCCAGTCCCACTTGGTCAGCTCACCCGCCTCGTTGGCGACGGTGAACTCCCAGTGCTCCGGCTGGATGTGCGGCGTCGGCCCCGCCGACAGCACCGGAAACTCATGCGTCAGGTACTGCCCCGGCGGCAGATCGTTGCCACCCCGCCGTCGGCCGGTGAAGCCCGGCGACACAGTGCTCATCGGTGACCTCCTTCAAGCTGAAACCACTCCGGGCAGTCAATCACGAATCACCCCCGGAGTCCCGGAGTACGGCAACAATCGTCAGGGTCAGCGCCAACGCCCGACCGACCCATGTTGAGGCCCGGGGCCAGCCCCGTTGGGTGGGTCACCACCGGACCGGCCCCTCGCTCGCCTGGCCGGGCAGCCCGTCGGCCTGGCTGCTGGCAGGTTTTCAGACCGCCGACGTCAAGCATCACGCCAGCGGCACAAGCACCCGCCAGCCGACCCCGATCAGCCCGGACGAGCCCAGTTTCGCCGGTCCGTCACCGCGCGGATCGCCGGGCACGCACAACTCCCGCAGACCGCCCCGACGCGCCGGGGTAAGCGGTTGCCCTGGTGGGTTGGGTAGGCATGGCGGTCCATCCGTTGCCCCCAGCAACCAAATCCGGGGCCGGCCGTCGCCTCGACTGGAGTTGGGGAGGATCTTTCTGGAGGTCGGGGAGCCAAATACCCCTGCTGAGGGATAAAACCCGCCCCGACCCCACGCGAACGTCAGATGCCCATGGTGCGGCCGATGATTTCCTTCATGATTTCGGTGGTGCCGCCGTAGATGGTCTGGATGCGGGTGTCGAGGTAGGCCTTGGCGATGGGGTACTCGGTCATGAAGCCGTAGCCGCCGTGGAGTTGCAGGCACTTGTCGACGACCTTCTTCTGGAGTTCGGTCGTCCACCACTTGGCCATCGCGGCGTCGGAGACCGTCAGGGTGCCGGCGTTGAGCTCTTCGATGCAGCGGTCGACGAAGACCCTGGCGATCTGGGTTTCGGTGGCCAGCTCGGCCAGCACGAAACGGGAGTTCTGGAAGGAGCCGATCGGGCGCCCGAAGGCTTTGCGGTCCTTCACGTAGGCGAGGGTCGTTTCGAGGATGCTCTCGCAGGCGGCGGCCGCGACCACGGCGATGGTGAGGCGCTCCTGGGGCAGCTTCTCCATCAGGTAGATGAAGCCCTTGCCCTCCTCGCCGAGCAGGTTGGTGGCCGGGACGCGGACGTTGTCGAAGAAGAGTTCGGCGGTGTCCTGGGCCTTCAGGCCGATCTTCTCCAGGTTGCGGCCGCGCTCGAAGCCGGGCATGCCCCGCTCGACGACGAGCAGCGAGATCCCCTGGTAGCCGGCCGCCGGATCGGTCTTGGCCACGACCAGGACGAGGTCGGCGAGGATGCCGTTGGAGATGAAGGTCTTCTGGCCGTCGAGGATGTAGTCGTCGCCATCACGCTTGGCGGTCGTGGTGATGCCTTGCAGGTCGCTACCGGCGCCCGGCTCGGTCATCGCGATCGCCGTGATCAGCTCGCCGGAGCAGAATTTGGGCAGCCAGCGCGCCTTCTGCTCCTCGGTCGCGTAGTCCAGCAGGTACGACGAGACGAGGTCGGCGTGGATGGTGAAGCCGGGGCCGCTCGCCCGCGCCTTGGTCACCTCTTCGATCACCACGGTGTTGAAGCGGAAGTCGCGTGCTCCACCGCCGCCGTACTCCTCCGGCATCATGAAGCCGAGCAGGCCCGCGTCGCCGGCCGCCGCCCAGAGCTCGCGCGGGACGATGCCGGCCTCTTCCCAGCCGTCGTGGTGCGGGGTGATCTCCTTCTCGCAGAACGCCCGCGCGGTCTCGCGGAAGGCATCGTGATCGGCATCGAAGAGGTGACGTTCCACGGGCGGTCTCCTGTAAGTGATCCGGTACTACGGGCGCCGGCTGCTGTTGTCAGTCGGCTTGGACGGCAGCGCCGGAGTCGAGCAGGGAGTCGACGTCGGTCACTCCCCAGTCGGCCAACGCCTCGCGGGTGTGCTGGCCAGGGCGCGCCGGAGGCCGGCCGAGTTGGGTCGGGGTGCGGGAGAAGCGTGGCGCGGGGGCGGGCTGCCGGACGCCCTCGTTGTCGACGAAGGTGCCTCGGGCAAGTAGGTGTGGGTGGTCGCCGGCCGGCCGTAGTACCGGCGAGACGCAGGCGTCGGTACCGTCGAACAGCTCGGTCCACTCGGCCTGGGTGCGCTGGGCGAAGGTCTCGGTGAGGAGTTTGTGGAGCTCCGGCCAGTTCGCCTGGTCGTATCGATCTGGGGCTTGTACCCCGAGCAGGCGGACCAGCTCGTCGTAGAACTGCGGCTCGATCGCGCCGACCGCCATGAACTCGCCGTCCGATGTCTCGTACACGTCGTAGAACGGCGCTCCAGTGTCGAGCAGGTTCGTCCCGCGCTGCAACTGCCAGTTGCCGGCAGCCAAGGCGCCGTGCACGATCGTGGTGAGGTGTGCAGCGCCGTCGAGGATCGCCGCGTCGACGACCTGACCGCGACCGCTTCCCCGCGCCTCGACCACCGCAGCGAGGATGCCGATGACGAGGTACAGCGAGCCGCCGGCGAAGTCGCCGAGCAGGTTCACCGGGACCTGCGGCGGGCCGCCCGCCCGGCCGATGAGGGACAGCGCGCCGGACAGAGCGAGATAGTCGATGTCGTGCCCGGCCGACTGAGCCAGCGGACCGTCCTGACCCCAGCCGGTCATCCGGCCGTAGACCAACTTGGGGTTGACCTCGTGGCACGCGTCCGGGCCTAGCCCAAGACGCTCCGCCACACCAGGCCGGAAGCCTTCGACCAGTACGTCGGCACGCGCAACCAACTGCAGCACCGTCTCGATCGCCGCCGGGTTCTTCAGGTCGAGCGCGACACTCCGCCGACCACGGTTGAGCAACTCGAACTCGGGCGGCCCCATCGCGAGCCCGCCGCCCGGTCGCTCGATCCGCAGCACCTCCGCCCCGAGCTCGGCCAACATCATGCAGGCGAACGGCGCCGGCCCGATCCCGGCCAGCTCGACGACCTTCACCCCGCTCAGTGGACCCATGCGAGTCATTGTGACAGTAGTACTGTCACAGTGGTCAAGTCATCCTGCGACGCGCGGCCTCCTCAGCGCGGCCGGGACCAACGCGAGCGGGAGCAGGACCGACAAGATCGTGAAGGCGAGCAGTACCGCCGACCACCCCGGCGAGTCCGCGTTCAGGTGGTCGGCGTGGAAGGCCAGGTGCGTGACGGAGTACGAGAGATAGGCGATCAGCGCGACGAGTACCAGCCGGCGCTCGAGCCAGATCGCGGCGGCCGCGACCACGATGCCGATCCCGATGGTCGTGCTGCCGAAGTCGCGGAAGAGGTGCTCGCTGTACGGCGGCGTCCAGTCGACCGTCGGCACGTCGTTGTAGAAGCTTGCCGGGAAGAACAAGGTCCAGCCCCCGACCACCAGTTGAATCAGCGCAAGGACGACCAGCCCGGCCCGCAGCACGCGGCTCATCCCTTCGCCCCGGCCTTGAACCGGTCGGTGAGATAGTCGGCGAACGTCTTCTGCCCGTACCTCGTATCGCCGGTCATCGCCAAGCCGTCAGCGAAGGCCCGGAACGCCTTGCCCGGCAGGCGGATCGGGACTATCGGCCGACGGGACCCGGCTGCTTGCTTCCAGAAGGCCGCCAGGTCGCGGACGGAATGTTGCTCCGGGCCCCCAATGTCAGCGACTCTACCGGCCGGTTGGGCGGCGGCCAGCTCGGCGAGGCGGGTGGCGACGTCCTCGACCGCGATCGGCTGGAGTCGCATCGACGGTGCGAGCAGGAACGGGAGGAACCGCTGAGCGCTGAACACCCTGTCGACGAGGTCGTGGAACTGGGTGGCTCGCAGCAGCGAGTACGGGATCGCCGACTGCTCGACCAGGCGCTCCATCTCCAGCTTGTACCGGTAGTACGGCAGCGGGATCCGGTCGACGCCGACGATCGAGATGACGATCAGGTGCTCGACGCCGGACGGGCGCAGCGCCTCGACCAGGTTCTGCGCCTGCGCGACGTCAGCGCGTCCTTGGCTGGTGGCGAGGTGGAGCACGGTGCCGACGCCGTTGAACGCCTCTTGGAGTCCGGTGCCTGTGGTGAGATCGCCGGTGGTCAGGCCCGGACCGCGCCGGCGGCTCAGGACGCGGACGTCGTGGCCGGCCGCGCGCAGCTTCGCGGTCGCCGGGCGGCCCAGGGTGCCGGTGCCACCGGTGACGAGGATGGTTCGCATGGGTGATGTCCTTTCGGTCATCAGCCCAGACCGGGCACCCCGCCGATTCGTGACAACTGCTCCCCGACATGGCCGAGCTTGTCCGGATTCATCACGAAGTCGAGGTTCGCCAGTTCGCCGTTCTCGATCGTCAGGAAGACGATCGCGGCGACGGCTCCGGAGTCGGCGACGAGCAACACCGGTTCTCCGTTCGCCTGCGCGAAGTGCGTGGTGAACCCGGCCCCGAACTTCTCCAGTACGCCGGTCAGGTACCGCGCGACGTTCGAGCGACCGACGACCGGCTGGCGAGCCGCCCTGGCCTTGCCGCCGCTGTCGGCCCGCGACACCACGTCCGCGGCGAGCAGCGATTCGAGCCCGGCGATGTCGCCGAGCTGGGCGGCCGCGAGGAAGCGTTCGACGAACACCCGCCACTTGCCCGTGTCGACCTCCTGCGGTTCCTGGTCGGCGGCGACCCGCTTGCGCGCTCGTGAATGCAGTTGGCGGGCGTTGGCTTCCGTCGTACCGATCAGGTCGGCGACCTCGCGATGGGAGTAGGCGAAGGCTTCGCGGAGCACGTATGCCGCCCGCTCCGCGGGAGTGAGCTTCTCCAGCACGGTCAGCAGCGCAAAGGAAACGGACTCGCGCTGAGCGACCTCGTCGAGCGGGCCGAGGTCATCGAGCCTGGCACCGGTCAGGACGGGCTCGGGCAGCCACTCGCCGACGTACGTCTCGCGCCGCGCCCGCGCCGAGGTGAGCTGGTTGAGGCAGAGGTTCGTGACGGTCTTCGCGAGAAAGGCGGCCGGCTCCTTGACGGTCTCGTGGTCGACCGACTGCCAGCGCAGCCAGGCGTCCTGCAGGACCTCGTCGGCCTCGGTCGCCGAGCCGAGCATCCGGTAGGCGATCCCGAACATCCGCCCGCGATGCTCCTGAAAGACCTCCAGCTGCTCCACCCGATCATCTTCGCAGGCGGCCTCAGGCCCGCAGAGCCGTGGTCGCCAGGTCGAGGAAGTCGAGCACCCGGTCGGTACGGCGACTCGTCGCGACGACCAGGCAGGTCTCGTCCGGCTCGTTGTCCAGGATCGGCAGGTAGACCAGGTCGGAGCGCGGATACAGCCTGGCCACGGTGTCCGGCACCAGCGCGATGCCCTGACCGGACGCGATCGCCTCGAACTTCTCCTCCAGCGAGGCCATCCGGCGCGGCAGCGCGTTCATCACCGACTCACCGTCGAGATCGGCCAGCACCAGCGACTCGCGCTCCGCCAGCCGATGGGTGATCGGCAGGCAGGCGACCCTGTGCTCGAAGCCGATCGGGACGACGTGCATCCCGGTCCGGTCGAACGAGCCGCGCAGGTAGCCGACATCGGCCCGGCCGTCCCGAAGCGGCGCGTCCTGCTCCCACCAGTTCAGGCCGAGCACGTCGACCTCGATCTCCGGGTACTTCGCCGTGAACGCGAGCACCACCTCGGACACATGCAGTCCGGACGCGAAGCCGACCACGATCCGCTGCACCCCGCGATCGATCTCGTGCACCCGCCGCACCGCGGAGTCGACGGTCGCGAACACCCCGCGCGCCTCTTGCCGCAACGCCTCCCCCGCCGGCGTCAGCTGCACGCTGCGGGTCGTCCGGACGAACAGGTCGCAGCCGAGTTCGCGTTCCAGCGAGCGGATCTGCCGGCTGAGCACGGGCTGGGCGATGTACAGCTCCTCGGCCGCCCGGCCGAAGTGCTGATGCTCGGCGACAGCCGCGAAGTACCGGAGTTTGCGGAGGTCCAGATCCATACCTCAACCGTATCAATAGTTACGGAGAGGTATTGGACCCCTCGCTCACGGTCACGCAGAGTTGTTCCCATGATCGTCATCACAACGCCTACCGGCGATATCGGCAGCCAGCTGCTGACCACCCTGCTCAGCCACGACGAGGAACTGCGCGTCATCGTGCGCGACCCCGCCAAACTCCCCGACGCAGTCCGCGGCCGCGTCGACATCGTGACCGGATCGCACGGCGATCCCGAGGTCGTCGGCAAGGCCTTCGCCGACGCCGACGCGGTCTTCTGGATCGTCCCGCCGAACAGTCAGGCGGTCAGCCTGGAGGCGGCGTTCTCCGGATTCACCCGGGCCGCGGCGGACGCGTTCACCAGCTCCGGCGTCACTCACGTCGTCGGCGTCTCCGCCCTCGGTCGCGGTACGCCGGTCGCCGGCAGCGCGGGACTCGTCACGGCATCGCTGGCCATGGACGACCTCATCGGCGGTACCGGCGTCGCGTACCGCGCACTCGCCAACCCGTCCTTCATGGACAACCTGTTGCGTCAGGTCAGCTCGATCCGGGACCACGGCGTCTTCACCGACACCGTGGCTCCGGACCGGCTGGCTCCGTCCGCCTCCACCGGGGACATCGCTGCCGTCGCGGCCCGCCTCCTGCTCGACCGGTCGTGGACCGGCGTGGACAGCGTGCCGGTGCTCGGGCCCGAGGACATCTCCGCGGCCGACATGGCCCGGATCATGTCCGACGTACTCGGCCGGCCGATCCGGTACGAGCGCGAGACCCTCGAGACCCTGGGCGCCCGGCTGACCGGCTTCGGCCTCGGCGACGCCTTCGTCGGCGGCATGGTCGACATGATGCGCGCCAAGGAGAACGGCCTGGACGACGGCGTCGCCCGCACCGTGGAGAACTCGACGCCGACCACCTTCCGGCAGTGGTGCGAGCTCGTGCTCAAGCCTGCCGTCAACGCCTGATCTTCTGGAGAACCTGTGAGTAGAACCGCCCTCATCGTCGGCGCGTCCCGCACCCTCGGGCTCGCCCTGGCGGCCGAATACCTGCGCCTGGGCTGGGACGTGATCGGTACCGTCCGCGGCGCCGAACGAACCAAGCTGCACGAGTTGGCCGACTCCTCCGACGGCCGGCTCGTCGTCGAGTCGCTCGACATCACCTCACCCGAGCAGACCGCTGCCCTACGCGACCGGCTCGCGGATCGTGAACTCGACCTGCTCTTCGTCAACGCCGGCGTCACCCGAGGCAACCTCCCGATCGCCGACGTACCGACGGAGATGTTCACCGAGGTCCTGGTGACCAACGCCCTCAGCCCGTTGCGCGTGATCGAGTCCCTGCGCTCACTCGTCGCCCCAACCGGAACCATCGGCGTCATGTCATCGCGCCAAGGCAGCATCACCTCGAACACGATCGGCGGCCAGGACGCCTACCGGGCCAGCAAATCGGCGCTCAACCAGCTGATGCGCTGCTACGCCGCCCGGTACGCCGATGCCGCCCACACCCTGCTGCTCATGAACCCCGGCTGGGTCAAGACCGACCTCGGCGGACCCGGCGCCCTCCTCACCATCGAGGAGAGCATCCCCGGCGTCGCGGCCACTATCAACGCGCAGTCCGGCAAGCCCGGCCTGCAGTTCCTCGACTACCAAGGCGAGACCGTCCCCTGGTAGATGCCCGCTACTTGAAGGTCTCGGCTGCCTGTTGAAGTTCGGCGAAGTAGGCGGACCAGCCGGCCTCGTCGAGCATGTCGGCGTCGGGGCCGCCGGTGCCGTCGATGAGTTCGCGGATGATGTCGGCGTGGCCCGCGTGGTGGGCGGTCTCGTCGACCATCCGGATCAGCAGCACGCCGAGGGTGGTCTCGCGGCCACCCTCCGGCCAGTGGGCGACGGAGGCGGGTGCGTCGAGGCCGAGCGAGGTGATCGTCTCGTCGGCGAAGGCGCAGGCGCGTTGGTACAGGCCGATCAGATCGTCGCTGGACTCCGACGGGAGCGCCCACATGTCGGCGCCGTCCCAGATCGTGCCGTCCTCCACCCAGGCCAGCTTCTCCGGTGGGGTGCGGCCGAGGGCTTCGCCCAGGTACGTGTACTCCAGGCCGGCCAGGTGTTTCACCAGGCCGAGCAGGTTCGTGCCGGACGGGACGAGCGGGCGGCGCCGGTCGTACTCACCGATGCCTTCCAGCTTGGCCAGCAGGACGGCGCGGGTGGTCTGGAGTTTCTGATGCAGCTCGTTCTTGAGGTCCACGAGAAGGACGCTAGATCAGGGCGCCGACAGTTTTGGAGCACCCGGCGGTACGAACTCGAGGTCCGCGGGAGTGCCGGATTCGATCAGGGCCAGCAGGGCTGCGGTGTCGAGGTGCTCGTCGATGGCGTCGGCCAGCAGATCGAGGCGGGCTTCGCGCTGGGCGGCGAACGAGACGGAGCCGTCGGGAGCGGGCTTGCCGGTCAGTGCGGCGATCTCGGTCAGGAAGGCGTGGCGGGCGGTGTCGTCGTCGAGCAGGCCGTGCCAGATGGTCCCCCAGACGACTCCCGATCGGCAGCCCCCGGGGAACTCCGACGCCGAGCCCGTCACGGTGACAACGCCGTGGTGGATCTCGTAGGCCGTGGGCGCGGGACGGGCGAGCACCTTCTCGACGGCGAAGGTGGTTGCTACTGGCAACAATCCGAGGCCGGTGTGGTTGCCGCCACCTTCGACGCCCTGAGGGTCCGAGATCTCGCCGCCGAGGAGTTGGTAGCCGCCGCAGATCCCCAGCACCGGGCGGCCGTCGGCCACTCGCGAGGCGACGGCGTCGGCCAGGCCGGTCTCGCGGAGCCAGGCCAGGTCCGAGGTGGTTGCGCGCGAGCCGGGCAGTACGACCAGGTCGGCGTCGCGGACCTCCGCAGGGCTTGCGGTGAAGAAGACGCTCGTGGTCGGTTCGACAGCGAGTGCGTCGAGGTCGGTGAAGTTGCTGATCCGCGGGAATCGCACCACGGCGATGGTCAGCACGGACGAGTCCTGGGAGAGCCGCCTGGCCGGAACGTCGAGCGCGTCCTCGGAGTCGAGCCAAAGACCGGGGAGCCAGGGCAGTACGCCGTACGTCGGCCGACCGGTCACCGAGCTCAGCATGTCGATCCCGGGCTGCAGCAGACTCACATCGCCGCGGAACTTGTTGACCACGAAGCCGCTGATCAGTCGCTGGTCGGCCGCGTCGAGCAACGCGACGGTGCCGAACATCGATGCGAACACCCCGCCCCGGTCGATGTCGCCGACAACCACTACCGGTGCCTTCGTGTGTTGCGCGAGGCCCATGTTGACGTAGTCGGATTGGCGCAGGTTGATCTCGGTGGGGCTGCCGGCACCCTCACTGATCACTACGTCGTAGCGCGAGGCCAGGTCGTCATATGCCGCGAATGCTGCCTTTGCCAGCTCAGCCCGCTCCGTGAGGAACCCACGAGCGGTCAACTCGCCCCACGGCTCCCCCATCAGTACTACGTGGCTGCGCCGATCACTGCCGGGCTTGAGCAGCACTGGGTTCATGGCCGCTTCGGGCTCGGCACCGGCAGCCACTGCCTGGATCCACTGGGCACGGCCGATCTCGGCACCGTCTGCGCAGACCATGGAGTTGTTCGACATGTTCTGAGCCTTGTACGGCGCAACACGGACCCCCTGGCGCGCCAACCAACGGCAGAGCCCGGTCACCACGGTCGTCTTGCCCGCGTCGGACGTAGTACCGGCTACTAGAAGGGAACCCACGAGGGTCGATCCTAGTAGCCGGCACTACGCGACTAACGATCCTGTACGTCGTCAGGCGGTGGCGGTTGCTGGGACTCCGGTACCACCGGAGTGATCCGCCGCCCCTGCGCATCCGTACTGGGCAACCGCGGCGCCGTCCCCTGGAACCGCGTCGCGCCCGCGGCCTCACGGGCCGACAGTGGCTTGGCGATGTTCTCCAGCGACTGCCCTTCCGCGTTGACCCCGAAGAACCAGGCGATCAGGCCACCGATCAGCATGACGGCCGCGCCGATGATGTAGCCCACCGTCAGCGGCCCGCGCGGCGGGTTGTCGCCCTCACCGATCAGCGACGCGAACAGGAACGGTGCGATCACGCCACCGGTCAGCTGCGAGATCGCGAAGAAGAACGAGATCGCCTGCCCACGCAGCTCGATCGGGAAGATCTCGCTCACCGTCAGGTACGCCGACGACGCGCCCGCCGAGGCGAAGAAGAACACCACGCACCACAGCGCGGTCAGCCCGGCCGCGTTCAGCGAACCCGCGTTGAACAGCAGCGCGGTGACGAACAGCACGATGGCCGAGATCGAGTACGTCGCCAGGATCATCTTGCGGCGGCCGATGGTGTCGAACCAGTGGCCGAGCAGCAACGGACCCGCCAGGTTCCCGATCGCGAACGGGAAGAAGTACAGGGCGACGCCGGAGTCGGACAACCCGAAGTACGACTTCAGCACCAGTGCGTAGGTGAAGAAGATCGCGTTGTAGAGGAAGGCCTGGGTGACCATCATCGAGAAGCCGAGGAACGATCTGCTCCGGTAGTCCCGCAACATGATCCGGGCGATCTCGCGATACGTCACCGGCGGGTAGTCGACGACGTTGATCGCCTCGTCGTCGGTCACCGCGCGCAGCTCGCCGCCTTGCCGCCGTACCGTCTCCTCGATCGAGTCGACGGTCCGCTCGGCCTCCTCGACCCGGCCGTGCGTCATCAGCCAGCGCGGGCTCTCCGGAATGTGCCGTCGCAGGTAGATGATCATCAGGCCCATCACCGGACCGACCAGGAAGCACAGCCGCCAGCCCCACTCGACCGGGATGATGTCCTTGTCCAGGAAGACCAGGCCGACCGCGGAGCCGATCAGCGCACCCGCCCAGTACGTTCCGTTGACGCCGATGTCGACGCGGCCCCGGTACTTCGACGGGATCAGCTCGTCGATCGCCGAGTTGATCGCGGCGTACTCACCGCCGATGCCCATCCCGGCCACGAACCGGCACAGCGCGAGCGACCAGAAGTCCCAGGTCAGACCCGCGGCGCCGGAGGCGACCAGATAGACCACCAGGGTGATGATGAACAGGCTCTTGCGGCCGAACTTGTCGGTCATCCGCCCGAAGAAGAGCGCACCTACCACTTCACCAGCGAGGTAGATGGAGGCCAGCAGACCGACCTCTTTGGTGCTGAGCCCGAGGGTCGCACCTTCTTTCAGGGTGTTGCCGACCAGGGAGACCAGCTGGATCTCCAGGCCGTCCAGAATCCAGGAGACGCCGAGACCGACGACGATCATCCAGTGGAACCGGGTCCACGGCAATCGGTCCATCCGGGCGGGTACCAGACTCGGTATCGCCTTGCCCTCGTCCAAGGCATGCTCGCTGCTCATTCGCACTCCTCCCGGCCGGCGTCACAGAACAGTCCGTCAGAGCCCGTACCCCCGCAGTCACACCCTCCAAACCCACCAGCACGGCACAAGCTTCGGGAGGCTGGATACAGTGGCTGGCATGGAGAACGAGATCGCGATCACGGACGCCACCGACGCGAGCCGGTACGAGGCGCGCGATGCCGACGGCAACCTGATGGGGTTCGTCGACTACAAGCGGTTCGGCTCGGTGATCGCCTTCCGGCATGCGGAGACGCTGCCCGAGTACCAGGGCCGTGGAGTAGCCGGCAAGATCGCGACCAAGTCGCTCGACGACGCCCGCGCCGCGGGGCTGCGGGTCCGCCCGGCATGCCCGTACTACCAGGACTTCCTGAAGAAGCACACCGAGTACGCCGACCTGGTGGACGCCGAGTGAGCGCGCCCGTTCTCGGCAAGCTGGAGTGGCGGGCGGCCTCCGAAGTACCGGAGTTGCTGGCCGAGCCCGTGCGGGCTGCTCTCGGTGACCTGCCCGCGTGGGCGGTGGCGATCGACCCGACACTGGCCGACACGGCCGCGTTCTGCGCGGAGTACGACGTACCGATGGCCGCGTCGGCGAACTGCGTGATCGTGCACGGCAAGCGGGCCGGCGAGTCGACCTATGCCGCGGTCATGGTGCTGGCCACCCGCCGGGCCGATGTCAACGGCATCGTGCGCAAACACCTCGGCGTCCGGAAGATCTCGTTCGCGGCGCAGGACGACGCGGTCGGCTCGACCGGGATGGAGTACGGCGGCATCACGCCGATCGGCGTACCGGCTGCTTGGCCGGTGCTCGTTGACGAGGCAGTGGCTCAGGCCGGGCTGGTCGTGATCGGCAGCGGGATCCGTGGCTCGAAGCTGCTCGTCGACGGCGCGGACCTGGCCAAGCTCCCGAGCGCCACGGTGCTCGAACTCGCGACTCCCGCCTGAACTCCGGCTAGCATGCTGGGGTGACGGTGGCGGGTGGTGAAGGTGGGCCGACCGCGCTCCGCATCATGCTCGGCGGTCATCTGCGCCGGATGCGCGAGGCCGCGGGGATCAGCCGCGCCGACGCGGGCTGGCAGATCCGCGCCTCGGAGTCCAAGGTCAGCCGGATGGAACTCGGCCGGGTCGGGTTCAAAGAACGCGACGTGAACGACCTGCTCGACCTGTACGAGATGAAGGACGCGCAGGAACGCGAGCGGCTGATGGAGCTGGCCCGCGCCGCGAACAACCCCGGCTGGTGGTCGCGGTACGGCGACGTGATGCCGAGCTGGTTCGGCAACTACGTCGGGCTCGAGGTCGCGGCCAAGCTGATCCGGACGTACGAGCTGCTCTTCGTACCTGGGCTGCTGCAGACCGAGGACTACGCCCGGGCCGTCGTCCAGCTCGGCAAGGCGTACCTGCCGTCCGAGGAGATCAACCAGCGGGTGGCGCTGCGGGTGACCCGGCAGCAGATCCTCACCCGGCCCGATCCGGTCCGCTTGTGGGTCGTGCTCGACGAGGCGGCGCTGCACCGGCCGGTCGGTGGGCGGGACACGATGCGCGAGCAGATCCAGTACCTGATCGAGGCCTCGCAGAAGCCGAACATCACCCTGCAGATCATGCCGTTCAGCAGCGTCGGCTATCCCGACGCCGGTGGCGCGTTCAGCATCCTGCGGTTCCCCGAGGGCGATCTGCCGGACGTCGTCTACATCGAGCACGCGGCCAGCGCGCTCTACCTCGACAAGCTCGAGGACCTGGACGAGTACGCCGCGATCATGGAGGCACTCACGATCGCGGCGGCGCCGGTCAGTGCCACCCCTGCCCTGCTCGCGGAAGCCCTCGAGCGGATGAGCTGAACCTGGGCGGCACCGGCCGGTGACTGGTTGGTGGTTCAGGCGACGCTGAGGTCGACCTTGATGTTGCCGCGGGTCGCGTTGGAGTACGGGCAGACCTGGTGGGCCTGGGCGACGAGCGCCTCGGCCTCGGCGCGCTCCAGGTTCGGCAGGGAGACGACGAGCTCGACCTCGAAGCCGTAGCCGGCGCCGCCGTTGATCGGGCCGATACCGACGGCCGCGGTGACGGTCGAGTCGTCGACGTTCTGCTTGGTCTTACGGGCGACCGTCTTCATCGCGCTGTGGAAGCAGGACGCGTAACCGGCCGCGAAGAGCTGCTCCGGGTTGGTGCCGTCACCGCTGCCGCCCATCTCCTTCGGCGGCGCGAGGGTGACGTCCAGCTTGCCGTCGTCGCTCGCGGTGTGACCCTGCCGGCCACCCTCTGCGGTCGCGCGGGCGGTGTACAGAACCTTCTCTACTGCAATGGTCATGGTTTCTAGCTCCTGGTTTTCAGCGAGTGGGGTCGAGCACGAGCTTGCCGACGGTCCGGCGGGCCCGCATGTCTTCGTGGGCGGTGACGATCTCGGACAGGGCGTAGTCGCCGCCGAGGATCGAGCGCAGCTTGCCGTCCTGGACCAGCCCGAACAGCTCGGTGAGCGGGTCGCCCAGCAGCGCCGGGGTCTTGAAGCAGTCGGCCAGCCAGAAGCCGGCGATGGTCTTCGAGCCCTTCATCAAGCGGGCCGGCGCGATCGGCTCGGCCATCTGACGCGACGCCGCACCAAAGGTGACGAGCCGGCCGAAGGTCGCCAGCGCGTCGAAGGACTCGTTGAGAGTCGGTCCGCCGACCATCTCCAGCACGATGTCGACGGGCTTGCCGTCGTTGGCCTCGATGATCCGGTCCTTCAGGCCCTCGGGCTCACCGTCGATCGCGGCGTCCGCACCGAGCTCGAGGATCTGCTTGCGCTTCTCCTCGGTGGAGGCGGTAGCGATGACGCGTCCGGCGCCCCACAGCTTGGCGAGCTGGATGGCCAGCGAGCCGACTCCACCAGCGCCGGCGTGGATCAGTACGGACTCCCCTGGCTGCATGTGGGTCGAAGTCTTCAACAGGTGCCAAGCGCTCGTGCCCTGCACGATCAGCGCCAGTGCATCGGCGTCACTGACGCCTTCCGGTACGTCGAACGCGGCCTGCGCGTAGCCGACCGCCTTCTCCGCATAACCGCCGGAGCCGACCAGCGCGACGACCCGGCGGCCGTCCTCGGTGTGACCGACGACCTCGCCACCCGGCGTCAGCGGCAGCTTCGCCTTGGACAGGTAGCTGTTCTCCACCTGGTGGGTGTCGGCGTAGTTCACGCCCGCGCGGTCCACGGTGATCAGGATCTGACCGTCACCCGGCACCGGCTCCGCGATGTCCACGACCTCGAGAACCTCTGGTCCACCGAACTCGCTGATCTGTACCGCTCGCACTGTAGCGCTCCTTCCGGTTGCTTCCTCTACGCTGTACTATACACCGTACGTTATAGAACCGCACTGTGATCCGGGAGACAGCCAGATGCCAGCCAGCAGCAGAGCCAGGACGCCGCGGAACACGCTCAGCCCCGAGCTGATCGTGCGGACCGCGCTCGACCTGATGGAGGCCAAGGGTCTTCACGCCTTCAGCCTGCGCGGCGTGGCCGGTGAGTTGGGTGTCGGCCCGATGGCGCTCTACACCTACTTCCGTAACAAGGACGATCTGTACGACGCGATCCGCGACCACCTGATGGCCCTGGTGCCCGATGTGCCGCAGGACCTCCCCTGGCTCGACCAGGTCCGCTTCGTCTGCCGCGGCCTGCGCGCCCTGATGCTGCAGCACCCTTGCCTTGCGCAACTACTCGCGAGCCGCCCGTTGAGCGGCAAGGAGACCGCCCGGGTGGCCGAAGGCCTGCTCGGCGTACTCCGGGCCGCCGGCCTCGAACCCGAAGCCGCCGCCCGGACGCACACGACCCTGTTCACCTATGTGCTCGGCGCAACGACCTGGGAGATCCAGATGGCCTCCGAGCGCCTCGACCCGGATGCGTGGCGCCGGTTGCGGACGTCGATGGAGTCGCTGTCGGCCCACGAGTTCCCCACCGTCGTCGAGCTCGCGCCGGAGCTCGCCCGGACGTCGGGTGGCGACGAGCAGTTCGACTACGGGCTGGATCTGTTGCTGGCCGGGCTAGCGTCCTGAGCCGGAAGTTCGCGCATACAGCTCCGGTGGTCAGGTGCGTGCATCGCGGTGCTGGAGGAGCGTCCTCGATGCGGAGCATCGTGGATGCTTCGCCAGTGCCGCGAGGTGCGTGCCTGGGCGCCGGAGATGTGCGCGAACTTCCGGCTCAGGACGCTCAGGTCAGAAGACCATCGTGACGATGGCGACGATGCCGATCACGACGATGAGCACGCGCAGGCCGGTCGGCGGCAGCTTGCGGCCGTAGCGGGCGCCGACGAAACCACCGATGGTGGAGCCGACCGCGATCAGCGCGGCCGCGAGCCAGTCGACGTCCGCGACGATGATGAACAGGATCGCGGCGATGCCGTTGACGACCGTGGCGAGCACGTTCTTCAGGCCGTTCATCCGTTGCAGGTTCGCGTCCATGCCGATGCCGAGGATCGCCATCAGGAGGACGCCCTGGGCCGCGCCGAAGTACCCGCCGTAGATGCCGGTGAGGAAGACAGCGGGGATCACCCACCAGGCGCCACGGTGGGTGTGGGTGGGGAGGCTGATCCGCTTGGACAGCCACGGTTGCAGGGCGACCAGGACGCAGCCGAGCAGGATCAGGCCGGGAACGACGGCTTTGAAGGCCGAGCCGGGGAGTTTCAGCAGCAGGACGGCGCCGACGATGCCGCCGAGGAGCGAGGCGGGGATCAGGCGGAGGAGCCGGCCGCGCTGGCCTTCGAGTTCACGCCGGTAGCCGATCGCGCCGGCCGCCGTACCGGGTGACAGGCCGATGTTGTTGCTGACGTTCGCCAGGACCGGGGGGATGCCGACAGCAAGCAACGTGGGGAAGGTCAGCAACGTGCCGGACCCCACCACCGCGTTGATCGTGCCCGCGCCCATACCCGCCACCAGGACGAACAGCGCCTCGAACCATGTCATCGTCGCAAGACTCTACGCACCTGATAGCGATTTCCGATCATCAGTCCGCTCGCTGAACAGGTTTTTGCCGCCAACGTCACACGGCCCCGGCTCATCCTGCGAGCCGGGGCCGTGTGACGTTGCGTAGTACTGAGTCCTACCGCTCGAGCGGCGGACCGTCCTGGACCGGGGAGGTCTGCTCGGGTGCCGAGGTGACTGCCGGGGGTGCCTGCTGGGCCGCGCGGTTGCCGACGGCTGCGTTCTGCGCGGCCGCGATGGCTTCCTGGACCGCGTTGTCGGCCTCGACGACGGCCGCGTCCGGCGTGGCCGCCGACCCGAGACCGCTGTCGACCGACACCGCCTGCGAGTCGCCCAGGTCGGGCTCCGGGAACGGACCCTCGGCCTTCTGGGTGATGCCGGCGATCTGGCCGACGGCGCTGCCGAGGCCTTCCATCGCCTTGCCGATCTCGCTCGGGATGATCCAGAGCTTGTTCGAGTCGCCCTGCGCGATCGACGGCAGCATCTGCAGGTACTGGTAGGCGAGCAGGCCCTGGTCGGGCTTGCCGGCGTGGATCGCGTTGAAGACGGTGGTGATGGCCTGCGCCTCACCCTGCGCCTTCAGGATCCGGGCCTCCCGCTCGGCCTGGGCGCGCAGGATCCGGGACTCCCGGTCGCCCTGCGCGGTCAGGATCGCGGACTGCTTCTGGCCCTCGGCCGACAGGACGGCCGACTGGCGCATACCTTCGGCGGTCAGGATCGCGGCGCGCTTGTCGCGGTCCGCGCGCATCTGCTTCTCCATCGAGTCCTGGATCGACGGCGGCGGGTCGATCGAGCGGAGCTCGACCCGGTTGACCCGGATGCCCCACTTGCCGGTCGCCTCGTCCAGGACGTACCGGAGCTTCTCGTTGATCTCCTCGCGCGACGTCAGCGTCTGCTCGAGGTCCATTCCACCGATGATGTTTCGCAGCGTGGTCATCGTCAGCTGCTCGATGGCCTGGATGTAGTTGGAGATCTCGTAGGTCGCCCGGACCGGGTCGTTGACCTGGAAGTAGATGACGGAGTCGATCGACACCATCAGGTTGTCCTCGGTGATGACGCCCTGCGGCGGGAACGCGACCACCTGCTCACGCATGTCGATCGTGTAGCGGACCTTGTCGACGAACGGGGTCAGCAGGTTCAGGCCCGGCTGCAAGCCGACCTTGAACTTCCCGAACCGTTCCACGATGCCCACGGTCTGCTGCTGCACGACCCGGACAGATTTGATCAGTGTGACGACCACCAGTAAGGCGACCAATGCCAGCACTATGAGGAACGCGGTCACGTGACCCTCCCACTCGAAGAACCCTCAGGACGAACAGTCTTTCCTATCGACGGGCCACCGTGTGCAACGGTTCCCTCACGATCGGACCTGCCCATGAAACCGACAGTACTTCGAGCCCGGCGCCGCGCAACCGCGCCACACCACGGCATTGGTCGGCATGTGGCGGCTACCCTGCCAGGGCCCCGATTCGCCTGGCCCTAGCAGCTTATCGGGCCGCTGACGTGAAGCATCAGGCCAGCCGCACGAAAACCCGCCAGCGAACACTGTTTCTTCGGCGACTGACTCTCCACAGCGCGCCAGCCGCCGAACAACCCGCCGGCCGACGCCGGGATGGGCCCATTTCGGCTGAACTTGGGCGGTTCGTCGCGGCGCAACAGCACCGTCCCCGCCGAGGCGCCTGTCTCGCCAGGCCGGCCGGGGGTTGGGGAGGATTTTCTGGAGACCGGGGAGGAAATTGCGCCGATTCGGGGGCAATACCCTCCCTAAACCCCTTGTCCCAAAGGGATTTCCCTCCCCAACCGCCTACCCGGCAACTTCCCGTCATCACCACGCGAACCGGCCGACTTTGCCATCACCCGCGCCCCGCCCCGCCTTGCAGTCGTCACCCCGCGACCCGCCCCGCCTTGCAGTCGTCACCCCGCGACCCGATCGGCTTTGTCAAGGTGACCCTCTGGCTCATACCCCTCCGCGGGATCCGTGTAGCTGCGTCCTTCACCAGCACACTCCCGCAGCGGCGACCGCGCACCACGGTCCCTCAGCCACAGCACCCCGAGGCCACAGCCCCTCACCGACAGAACCCCGCAACCACAGCCGTCCCTGCGTGGCCGCCGCTCAGCGGGGTGGTTCGGAGTCCTTGGGTTCGGTCTTCTCCGGGCCGCGGAGCTCGGGGAGGGTGTGGTCGATGGGCTGGCCGATCGGGTAGACGACGGCGGTGGCGCCGTCGATGGACATCACCTCGACGCGGGTGCCGGGCTGGATGGTGGAGACGTCGTCGTAGGGGCGGGCGGTCCACAGTTCGCCGTTGAGTTTGATCGAGCCGCCGCCGTCGGGGTGGATCTCCTTGACGACGACGCCGCTGCGGCCGATCACGTGGGCGGAGCCGGTCTTCAGCTCGCCGGTGTGGTGCATCTTGCGGACCAGGAGCGGGCGGATGGCGCCCAGCATCGCGGCGGCCGTCACCAGGCCGACGACGATCTGCAACCAGAGCAGGTGCGGGAACAAGGCGCCTACGCCGGCCGCGGTGATCGCCCCCGCGGCGAGCATCAGCAAGGTGAAGTCGAGCGAAGCCAGCTCCGCCAGACCGAGCACGACGGCGATCCCGAGCCACGCCGCCCAGACGTTGTCCCGCAGCCAATCCATCATCTGCCAACTCTATCCGCGTTCGGGACCTCAGGCAGGTCCATCTGCAGTGTGACGCGGAGAAACAGCTTCTGGATTCAGAGTGCGCGGGCGAAGTACCGGCCGTCGCGGTGGTCCAGGCTGAGGGCGAGGTCGAAGGTGTCACTCAAAGTCTCGGCCGTCAGGGCCTGGTCGATCGGTCCGGCCGAGATCACCCGGCCTTGCTTCAGCAACAACGCATGCGTGAAGCCCGGCGGGATCTCCTCGACGTGGTGCGTGACGAGGACCATCGCCGGAGCGCCTTCGGCGGTCGCGATCGAGCTGAGGGACCGTACCAACTGTTCGCGACCCGTAAGGTCCAGCCCGGCCGCCGGCTCGTCCAGCAGCATCAGCTCGGGATCGGTCATCAGCGCGCGGGCGATCTGGACCCGCTTGCGCTCCCCCTCGGACAGCGTCCCGAAGGTGCGGTCGCTCAGGTGGCCGATGCCGAGCTCGGTCAGCAACTCCTTGGCCCGCTGGTGGTCCAGCTCGTCGTACTCCTCACGCCAGCGGCCGAGTACGGCGTACGACGCCGAGACCACCACGTCGGACACCCGCTCCGACTTCGGCAGCCGATCGGCGAGCGCGGCGCTGGTCAGCCCGATCCGCGGCCGCAGCTCGAACACGTCGACCGCGCCGAGCACCTCGCCGAGCAGCCCGACCACACCGGTCGTCGGGTGCATCTGAGCCGCGAGGATCTGCAGCATCGTCGTCTTGCCGGCCCCGTTCGGGCCGATCACGACCCACCGATCGGTCTCCTCGATGGACCAGTCGACGGCGTCCAACAGAACCGCGCCACCGCGCACGATCGAGACACCGGCCAGCTCCGCTACTGCAGTCATAGGACCAAAACTTACGGGGTGGGCCCGCGCGACTCGCGACGGGCCTGCCCGAGTCAGACCGTGGTCGCCCGGATGGGACAATGGGAGGTGTGCTGACCACTGCCGCCTCGGTGCGTTTCACCGTCTGGACCAACGCCATGCTGACCGGCGCCTGCGATCCGGACACCGCCGCGCACCAGATCCTCGGTGAGGACGTCGGGCACCACGTGTCCGGCCTCGCCGCGCACCCCGAGCCGGCCACGTTGCCGGTGGCCCTCAACCTGTTGCGCGCGGCCGGCGCGACCCAGGCGCATCTCGCGCTGCCTATCCCGGGTGACCCGATCGGACTGGCCGGGCCGCCGACCTTCAACGAGGCTGCGTTGGAGACGGGCGAGGCCGTAGTACTGACTGGAGCAGAGATCGGGCTCGTACCTTCGTACGTCGGCCCAGCGGTGCAGTGGACCGTCTTGCCGGCGACCAGTCCGCTGCCGGCCGACTTCGGTGAGGCCGACCGTGGGTTGCGGGCCGCGCTGATCGAGGCGGCCGAGTCGCTCGCCAAGCTCGACGTCGCCAAGTGGAAGCCCGAAGTCGCCGACGCGCTGATCGACATCCGGCGGATCGGGTCGGGCAAGGGCGACGACCTTGCCCCCGGCTACGAAGCTCGCGCGGTCAAGACAGCAGCCACCGCTCGCCGCTGTCTCGCCATCGCGGACGCCGCTCTTGAAGACGACGGCGCGGCCATCACCGGCGCGGAGGCGGATGCTCGTCGCCGTGCACTCACCGATCTGGCCGCCGCTGCCAGGCGGGCGCTTGTTGCGGCATGTGGACCGCCAACCTCCCGTTAACAATTCATCGGTAGCCTGGGGCCTTGAGATGACAGGACAGGCTGAGCACGAGACGTCGATAGCAGACCGCCCCACGCTGCTGGTCACTTTGACCGGTACCGACCGGCCGGGCCTGACTTCCGCAGTACTGTCGATGCTCGCGTTGCGCGGGCTCGACGTGATCGACGCCGAGCAGGTGGTACTCCGGGGCCGGTTGGTGCTCGGTGTGCTGTTGTCGGCGCCGCGCGACCACAAGGAACTCAAGAAGGAGCTCAAGGCGCTCGCCGAGAACCTCGAGGTCGACATCAGCCTGAAGAAGGGCTTCGGCGACAACGAGCCGCGGCGCAAGGGCCGGACCCAGGTGACGGTGATCGGCAGCCCGCTGACCGCGCAGGGCTTCGCCGCGATCGCCGGCCGGATCGCCGACACCGGCGCCAACATCGACCGGATCAGCCGGATGGCGCGCTATCCGGTGACCGCGATGGAGATCGCCGTCTCGGGTGCCGATCCGGACTCGCTGCGGACGGTGCTCGCCCTCGAAGGTGTACGGCAGGGACTGGACGTCGCAGTACAACCTGGTGGGCTGTACCGGCGGGCCAAGCGGCTGATCGTGATGGACGTCGACTCCACCCTGATCCAGGGCGAGGTGATCGAGATGCTCGCCTCGCACGCCGGCCGGCTCGAAGAGGTCGCGGCGGTCACCGAGCAGGCGATGCGCGGTGAGCTGGACTTCGCCGACTCGCTGCGCAGCCGGGTCGCGACGCTCGAAGGGCTGCCGTCGTCGGCGCTCGACGAGGTGTACGAGGCGATCGTGCTGGCGCCGGGCGCGCGCACGCTGGTCCGGACGCTGAAGCGGCTCGGGTACCAGTTCGCGATCGTCAGCGGCGGCTTCAGCCAGATCACCGACAAGCTCGCCGCCGACCTCGGCATCGACTTCGCCAGCGCGAACGAGCTGGAGATCGTCGACGGCAAACTCACCGGCAAGGTGATCGGCGACATCGTCGACCGGGCCGGCAAGGCCACCGCGCTGCGCCGCTTCGCCGAAACCTCCGGCACCCCGCTGTCCCAGACAGTCGCCATCGGCGACGGCGCCAACGATCTCGACATGCTCGCCGCCGCCGGCCTGGGCATCGCCTTCAACGCCAAGCCGGTCGTCCGGGCCGCCGCCGACACCCACGTGAGCGTCCCTTACCTCGACACGATCCTCTACCTCCTCGGCATCAGCCGCGAAGAAGTAGAAGCCGCCGACGCGGACGCCGATACCGACGCCTGAAACCCAGTTGCCGCCCCGGCGCAGCTGGGTCGAGGATCGTCTCTCGTGCCTACTCCCCCAGTCATGCCAGTCGGATTCACCTGCCGCCCCGCCACGACAGCCGATGCCGCGCCGATCGCCGAGATGTCCGGCGTGGCGGTCGACGAGGTGGAGGCGTCGCTCGAGCGACCCGGCCTCGACGCCTCCGTCGACAGCCTGATGGTTCTTGATCCGGCCGGCGACGTCGCAGCCTGGGCATGGGTCCGGGGTCGCCGGTCTCAGGTCGACGTCGGAGCGAAGTATCGCGGGCTGGGTCTGGGGAACGGTCTGGTCGAATGGGTCGAGCGCCGGGCTGTCGAGTCGGGTACCGACCGGGTCGCTCAGACGGTCGACGACGAGGACCACGCCGGTACTACGCTCTTGCGAGCGCGCGGGTACGACGTGATCGCGACCAACTGGAAGCTCACCAAGCCCGTCGACGAGGAGCCGCCGCAGCCGGAGCTGCCCGCCGGGATCACCATCCGGCCCTTCTCCGGCGAGGACGCGCAGGCGGCGTACCAGGTGATCCAGGACGCCTTCGACGACTGGCAATCGCGTCGCTGGGGCTTCGACGAGTGGGCCCGGATGACCATCGAGCGGACGACCTTCGCGCCCGGGCTCTCCCCCGTCGCCTTCGCCGGCAACGAACTCGTCGGTGCCGCGATCTGCCTGGCGCTCCCCGATTCCGGGGCCGGATACGTCGAACACCTGGCCGTCCGCGCCGACCAGCGCGGCAAGGGCATCGCCCGAGCCCTGATCGCGCGGGCCTCCCTCGACTTCTATCGCCATGGCCGGCCCGACCTGGTGCTGTGGACCCACTCGGGCACCGGCGCGCTGGCCATGTACGAGCGGCTCGGGATGACCGTCCAGCACAGTACGACGGTATTCAGCCGCAAGCTCTGAGCGCGGGGAACGGTCCCTCGCGCGATAGCGGTGACGAGGCGTTGACACGGCGCTATGAGAGCGCTCTCATATGCGTACGCACCCGCCCTGGCGCCACCTGGTGACGGCGCCTGACCGTGGAGGTCAACCATGCGTTCCCGCCCCAGCAAACCATCCACCCGCCTCCGAGCCGTCCTCAGTGCTCTGCTCGCTCCCGTCCTGGTCGTGACCGCGTTGACGGTCGCGGCGCAGGCCAGTGTTCCGCCGCCGCCCGCGGGGTGGACGACGGTGTGGAGTGACGATTTCAACGGCAACAGCGGCACCTTGCCGTCGAGTGCCAACTGGATCATCGACACCGGTCACGCCTATCCGGGCGGCCCGGGCAACTGGGGTACCGGGGAGATCCAGAACTACACGAACAGTACGAACAACCTCTCCCTCGACGGCGCCGGCAACCTCCGGATCACGCCTCGCCGCGACGGCGCCGGCAACTGGACGTCGGCCCGGATCGAGACCCAGCGCAGCAACTTCAAGCCGCCGTCGGGTGGCGTGGTCGCGATGGAGGCGCGGATCCAGATGCCCAACGTCACGGGCAACGCGGCGCTCGGGTACTGGCCCGCGTTCTGGGCGCTCGGTTCGCCGTACCGGGGCAACTACTGGAACTGGCCGGGCATCGGCGAGTTCGACATCATGGAGAACGTCAACGGGCTCAACTCTGTCTGGGGCGTGCTGCACTGCGGCGTGAACCCCGGCGGCCCCTGCAACGAGACGACCGGCATCGCCAGCAACCGCGCCTGCCCCGGCAGCACCTGCCAGGCCGGCTTCCACACGTACCGGTTCGAGTGGGACACCAGCATCTCGCCGAACCAGTTCCGCTGGTACGTGGACGGGCAGCAGTTCCACTCCGTCAGCCAAGGGCAGTTGCCGGCCGACACCTGGGCCAACATGACCTCACATGCCGGGTACTTCATCCTGCTCAATGTCGCCATCGGCGGCGCCTTCCCGGATGCGCTCGCCGCGCCGACGCCTCGCGCCGAGACCGTCCCCGATCGGCCGATGGTGATCGACTACGTCGCCGTGTCCACCCGTGGTGGCGGTGGCGATCCGACGACTCCCCCGACCACCCCACCTGGTGGGGGCGGTAGCGCGTACAGCACCATCCAGGCCGAATCGTTCAGCCAGCAAGGCGGTGTGGGCGTCGAGACGACCACGGACTCCGGTGGCGGGCAGAACCTGATGCAGATCGGGAACGGCGACTGGGCGCTCTACCCCAGCGTCGACTTCGGGAGCTCCGCGGCTCGTCAGTTCGTCGGGCGGGTGGCGTCGGGGGCCGCCGGTGGAGTGAGCGGTCTCGTCGAGGTTCGACTCGACAGCCGGAGCAATGCGCCGATCGGGAGCTTCGCGGTGGCCAACACGGGTGGCTGGCAGAGTTGGCGCAGTGTCCCGGCCAACATCAGCGCGGTCACCGGCGTACACAACGTCTATCTGACCTTCACGAGCGGCCAGCCGGCCGACTTCGTCAACGTCAACTGGTTCACCTTCGGGCACTGAGATGCGGGCGACGAAGGTTCTCGCCGGTGGGGTCGTGCTGATCGCGGCAGCGGCCGCGGTACTGGTTCATCAGCAGGCGCAGGCGACTCCGCAGCCGGTCGATCACTCGAAGATGCATCATGGCGAAGCTCCGACCGCTGCCGAGGCAGCTGCGATGGAGAAGTTGCAGCTGGCACCGGTGCCGGGGTCGGAGTTCCGGGCCGAATGCCGGAGCAGTCATCGGGCCGGCAACGACCCGATCGTGTTCCCCGGCCAGACCGGCGCATCGCACATCCACGAGTTCTTCGGCAACACGTCGACGAACGCCGACTCGACACTGCAGTCGCTGCGGCTCGGCGGCACCAACTGCAATCCGGTCGCCGACAAGTCGGCGTACTGGACGCCCACCCTCTATCAGAACGGAGTGCCGGTCGCACCCGAACGGGTGACCATCTACTACCAGGGAATCACCGACCGGACGCACGCAACCGCTTATCCACAAGGCCTTCGGTACGTGATCGGCAACGCCGCCGCAACCAGCCCCGACCAGAACCCGGCCGCCCGCTGGTCCTGCGTCGGCCAGAGCCAGTCCAGCCGCGACTTCCTGATCTGCCCACCCGGCTCGAAGCTCGAGAACTACCTCGACTTCCCCACCTGCTGGGACGGCGTCCGCCTCGACTCCCCCAACCACAAGGACCACATGGCCTTCCCCACCGGCCCCACCTGCCCGGCAACCCACCCGGTCGTGGTCCCCCGCCTCGAGTTCCTGATCACCTACCCCGTCAACGGCGGAGGCCTCACGCTAGCCGGAACCCGCAACGGCCAACTCGTCACAACCGCCCCCGGCTACACCTTCCACGGCGACTTCATGAACGCCTGGGACCCGGCCGAACTCCAACGCCGCATCACCAACTGCATCAAGGCCGGCTACATCTGCGGCACCGACGGCAACCCCGTCCAGCAGTAGAACCAGATGGTGCCGGGCCCGTCCCACCCCGGCACCATCTCCTCACTACCCGTCGATCTGAGCCGCCGGCGGGGCGGTGATGGTGAGTGGGTCGCCGAACTTGGTGAACTGGACCGACTCCTTGGCTGTGCCGAAGGTGAAGTCGAGTTTGTGGGGGAGGTTGTTTTGGTCGACCAGGACGAGGGCTGTTACTTCGTTGATCTTTTGGGCGGTTACTACGGCGGGGGTCAAGTAGTCGCCCAGGGCTTTGGCTGCGGCTGCTTTGGGGGCGTCGATGGTGATTGTGTACTCCGTCATCGAGGCGCCGTCGGCTGCCGGCGCCTCGGTGGAGGTGAATTTTGTCGCGTAGGCGGCGCCGGCCAGGAGCTGGTGGGTCAGGGCTGCGGCGGACTGGATCTGGAGTTGTACGCCGGTGAGCACGGCCATCGGGTCTTTCGCGCCGGCGGCCGGGTCCCAGACCTTCCACGGCTTGGCGTTGTTCTCGGACAAGCCTTCGCCCTTGCCGTAGAACTTGCCGCCGATCCTGAGGACGGTCAGGCCCTGGTCGGTGGTGGCTGCGAGGTCCGTACCGGCAGCAGTCACCTTCAGATCTGACGTCGTGACGACCGGGCCGTCCTCGTCGGTCGTCGTCGCGACCGCGTGGAAGGTGCTCTTCTCCTGCAGGGCCGCGGGGACCTTGGTGGCGAAGTCCGCCTGGCTCAGGGCCGCAGCAGGCTTGTCGGCCTTGCCGGCCGGCTTCGGGTCGTCGGAACCGCCGCACGCGGCCGTCGACATCATTGCCGCGGCAACAACCAGCGGCAGCAGGATTCTCTTCACCGACGAAGGATGCCACAACCAACTACCCTCCGTGCCCAACCTGCAGCTAGTTGCAACCACCGTCTCCCACCCCAGACGGCGCGCGCCGCGACCGAAGCGGGCTGATCGGGGTGCAGCGCTTATTCTTCGGCTATGTCTGAACAGCAGGGTGGGGTGACGACGAGCGGGCCTGGGGCCTTGTTCGCCATCGGTGGGGCCGAGGACAAGCTGAAGAAGCGGCTGGTCCTGCAGGAGTTCGTCGAGGCGGCCGGTGGGCCGAAGGCGCGGATCGTGGTCGTTCCGACCGCCTCCGCCCTCGGTCCGGACGTGATCGACGTGTACTCCGCCCTGTTCGCCGCGCTCGGTGCTGCCAGCGTGGTCGGCGTCCGGCCGGAGAACCGCGAGGACGCCGACGACCCCGCCTTCATCGAGCCGCTCAACCAGGCGACCGGCATCTTCATGACCGGGGGCAACCAGCTCAAGCTGAGCGGTGTCGTCACTGGTACCGCGTTCGGCCACGCCGTCACCGAGGCCCACGCGCGCGGAGCAGCAGTCGGCGGCACGTCGGCCGGCGCCAGCATCCTCGCCGAGCACATGATCGCTTTCGGCCGCTCAGGCGCCACCCCGAGGCAGCGGATGAGCCAGCTGGCCGGCGGGCTGGGCCTCGTCCAGGGCGCCATCGTCGACCAGCACTTCGCCCAACGGAACCGGTACGGCCGCCTGCTCTCGCTCGTCGCGCAATCCCCCGGGTTGCTCGGCATCGGGGTCGATGAGGACACGGCGGCCGTAGTACGGGGCTCTCACCTGGAGGTAGTCGGGCGAGGTGCCGTGACGATCTTCGACGGCAGCCGGATCACCTCCAACGCGCACTACGCGAGCCGGTCCGAGGCGATCCTCGCGTCGGGCGTCGTCCTGCACGTGCTGCCCGCGACCTCGACCTTCGACCTCAAGGCGCGCGTGCTGCTGTCGTTCGGTCCGCAGCCGCCGGCCGAGGAGATCGCGTCGATCGAGGCCGCCGAGGCCGATCTGCGCAAGCTCGCCAAGGAGATCGCCGCCGAGGGCGTCTCCCCCGCGTACTACGCCGAGCGCAAGCGCCGGGCGGGCCGGCGTACCGCGAAGGCCACCCCCGGCGAGAAGGCAGACGCCGCCAAGAAGACAGCGGTCTCCCAGAAGGCGGCGGCGTCGAAGAAGTCCCGGTCGTCGGCGGCGGCCCAGTCCAGACCGGAGGCGACCGAGCCTCTGAGCGCGGGCGCCGAACTCAGCCGACCAGACACCGACCCGCGAGCAGACAGTGGGACAGCATGACCGACACCGCCCCTGACCAGACCCAAGGGACGCCGAGCCCGGACCTGAAGATCATCGAGACGCGGGTCTACCGCGGCCCGAACATCTGGAGCTACGACCCGGCCATCCATCTCGTCGTCGACCTGGGCTCGCTGGAGAACTTCCCGTCGAACACGATCGACGGCTTCACCGAGCGCCTGCTCGAGTACCTCCCCCGGCTGGACCAGCACCACTGCTCGCGCGGCCGCCGCGGCGGTTTCATCGAGCGGCTGCACGAGGGCACCTGGCTCGGCCACATCGCCGAACACGTCTCGCTGCAGCTGCAGCAGGAGGCCGGCCACGACATGCGGCGCGGCAAGACCCGCCAGGTCAAGGGCGTGCCCGGCCGGTACAACATCATCTACTCGTACGCCGATGAGGGCGTCGGACTGGCCGCGGGCGAACTCGCGGTCCGCTTCGTCAACTACCTCGTGCAGCCGACCGAGGACTTCGACTTCACCACCGAGCTGGAGAAGTTCATCAGGATCGCCGAGCGCAGCGCGTTCGGCCCCTCGACGCAGGCGATCGTGGACGAGGCTGTGTCCCGCGACATCCCGTGGATCCGGCTCAACAAGTTCAGCCTCGTGCAGCTCGGTCAAGGCGTGCACGCGAAGCGCATCCGGGCGACCATGACGTCCGAGACCGGCTCGATCGCGGTCGACGTGGCCAGCGACAAGGACCTCACCACCAAGCTGCTCGCCTCGGCCGGCCTGCCGGTACCGCGCTCCGTCTCCGTCCGTGACGTGGACGACGCCGTCTCGGCCGCGAACAAGATCGGCTACCCCGTCGTCTGCAAGCCGCTCGACGGCAATCACGGCCGTGGCGTCTGCCTGAACCTGCAGGACGCGGACGCGGTCCGGGAGGCCTTCCCGATCGCGGCCGAGCAGTCGCGACGCGGCTCGGTGATCGTCGAGAGCTTCGTCACCGGCAAGGACTACCGCTGCCTGATCATCAACGGGCGGATGGAGGCCATCGCCGAGCGGGTACCCGCGCATGTCGTCGGCGATGGCGTCCACACGGTCGCCGAGCTGGTCGACATCACCAACGCCGACCCGCGTCGCGGTGTCGGGCACGAGAAGATCCTGACCCGGATCACGGTGAACACCGCCGCACGTGAGCTGGTGAAGTCGCAGGGCTTCGAGATGGACGACGTACCGCCCGAAGAGACGATGGTGAAGCTGACGCTCACCGGCAACATGTCGACCGGCGGGATCTCCATCGACCGGACCTTCGAGGCGCACCCGGAGAACGTCGAGATCGCCGAAGAAGCGGCCCGGATGATCGGGCTCGACATCGCCGGTATCGACTTCATCTGCCCGGACATCACCCAGCCGGTCCGCGAGACCGGCGGCGCGATCTGCGAGGTGAACGCGGCGCCCGGGTTCCGGATGCACACCAACCCGACGATCGGCGATCCGCAGTACATCGCGAAGCCGGTCGTCGACATGCTGTTCCCGCCGGGCGCGACCAGCCGGATCCCGATCGTCGCGGTGACCGGTACGAACGGCAAGACCACCACCTCGCGGATGATCAGCCATGTCTTCAAGGGGATGGGCCGCAAGGTCGGGATGACCTCGACCGACGGCATCGTGATCGACGAGCGGCTGGTGATCCGGTCCGACGCGTCCGGGCCGAAGTCCGCCCGGATGGTGCTGCAGAACCCGCGCGTCGACTTCGCCGTCTTCGAGGTCGCACGCGGCGGGATCCTGCGCGAGGGGCTGGGCTACCAGCGCAACGACGTCGCCGTGGTGCTGAACATCCAGCCGGACCATCTCGGCATGCGTGGGGTGGACACGCTGGAGCAGCTGGCCGATGTGAAGGCCGTGCTGGTCGAGGCGGTGCCGCGCAACGGGTTCGCAGTACTGAACGCCGATGATCCGCTGGTCCGCAAGATGCGGCGGAAGTGCTCGGGCGAGGTCGTCTGGTTCAGCATCGCCGAGTCGGGCAGCGAGGTGCGCGAGTACATCGAGGGCCACTGCCGGCGCGGTGGCCGCGCGGTCGTGCTCGAGCGCTCGGACCTCGGCGACATGATCATCATGAAGCACGGCCGGCGTTCGATGCAGCTGGCCTGGACCCACTTGCTGCCGGCAACGTTCGGCGGCCGGGCGATGATGAACGTGCAGAACGCGATGGCCGCTGCGGCCGCTGCCTTCGCCGCGGGCGCTCCCCTGCACGACATCCGGCAGGGCCTGCGCACGTTCAACACCTCGTACTACCTGTCGCCCGGGCGGCTGAACGAGATCGACGTCGACGGCCGGACCGTCATCGTCGACTACTGCCACAACGCGCCCGCGATGCGGATGCTCGGCGACTTCGTCGACAAGCTCGGCGAGAGCCTGAACGCCTCGTCCGAGCTGGGCCGGCCGTCGCGGATCGGCGTGATCGCGACCGCCGGCGACCGGCGCGACGACGACATGCGTGAGCTGGGTGAGGTCGCCGCGCAGCACTTCGATGTGGTGATCGTCCGCGAGGACGTCCGGCTGCGCGGTCGCCAGGCCGGCAGCACGGCCGAGCTGGTCACCGAGGGCGTGCGGACGGCGATGGAGAACGGCGCCCGCTGCCGCCAGGTCGAGACGGTGCTCGAGGAGCTGACCGCCGTACAGCACGCTCTGTCCCGGTCGAACCGTGGCGACCTGGTCGTGCTCTGCGTCGACCAGCACCAGCAGGTGCTGTCGCACCTCGAGTCGGTGTCGCACCTCGCGCAGGCCGGCGCTCGCTCCGGCGACGAGGGCGGCGACCCCGACTTCGTGAAGCCGGACGAGTCGGAAGCTGACGAGTCAGAGGAGTGACCAGAGCGTGAGCGGGGACACACGGTGTGTCCCCGCTCTGCTGGGAACTTGGTTGCCGGAAGCATCGTTGGCCTGTCCGTGAAGACGAAGCTGCTGATGGCCGGTCTGGCTGTCGCCCTCCCCTTTCTGCTGTCCTCCTGCGGGTCCTCGTCGAAGGATGCTCCGGTGACCAAGGCGGCGGTGACCACTCCCGGCGTACTGGTCGAGGACGCGTGGGTGCGGGCGACGGTCGGGTCGAAGGACACCTCGATGACGGCGGCGTTCATGTCGCTGACGAATCCAGGCACGACCGACGTCTCGTTGACCTCGGCAACGTCTCCGGTCGCCGGGATGGTGCAGATCCACGAGATGGCGATGCAGGACGGCAAGATGGTGATGCAGGAGAAGGCCGGTGGCATCAAGGTGCCCGCCGGGTCGCATGCGCACCTCGCGCCGAGCGGGGACCACGTGATGTTGATGGGGCTCAAGCAGGCATTGAAGCCCGGTGACGAAGTACCGATCACCTTGAAGTTCTCCGATGGCACGACGCACGACCTGACTGTGCCGGTGAAGGCGTTCACCGAGGAGGAAGAGCACTACCACCCGTCGACGACGCCCAGCACGACACCTTGACCGGACGCCCGTCCCGGCGGCAGCTCTTCGGGTACGCCGGCGCTGCCGCCGCAGGAGCAGCAGTCACAGGTGGCGCCATTGCCCTAGGCAACGACTCCGCCACCCGCTCATCGACCGCCGGGGACTCCGCCGCTGACGGCGGCACCCGCGGCAACGTCGGCCCGTACGGCGATCATCAGCCGGCCATTGCGGCGACCTCGCCTCGCCATGCGGAGCTGGTCGCATTCAAGCTGCTCGGCGGCACCGACAAGGCCGCACTCGGCCGGTTGATGCGCCTCTGGACCAGCGACATCGTCGCTCTCACCGCCGGGCGACCTGCTCCTGGTGACACAGCACCCGAGCTGGCCATCCCCGGCGTGGCCCTCACCGCGACGGTCGGCTTCGGTCCCAGGGTCTTCACCCTGACCGGTCTGACCGATCGCGCCCCGCGCGGGTTCATCGACGTACCGCCGATGTCCCACGATCGCCTGCAACCCACCTGGACGGGCGGCGACCTACTTGTGCTGGTCGGCGCGGACGACGCGGTCTCAGTCGTGCACGCCATCGGCCGTTTGGTGGCGGACGCAGCGCCCTTCGCCAAACCGCTCTGGCGCCAGACCGGCTTCTGGAACAGCACCGGCCCCGACGGCAAGCCGATCACCGGCCGCAACCTCTTCAACCAGGTCGACGGCACCGGCAACCCAGCACCCGGTACGCCGGACTTCAACAGCACCGTCTGGAACGACGACGGCAGCACGACCCTGGTCGTCCGCCGGATCAAACTCAACCTCGAAACCTGGGACGAACTCACCCGCTCCGAACAGGAACGAGCCGTCGGCCGCAAACTCTCGAACGGCGCACCCCTGACCGGCACCGCCGAACACGACGAGCTCGACCTCGAAGCCCGCGACGGCGACAACCGCCTGGTGATCGCCAAGAACGCACACGCCCGGCTCTCCCACCACTCGGAGAACGACGGCCGCCGCATCTTCCGCAAAGGCCTCAACTACGTCCAGGACACCGGCGCCACCCGCGAGACCGGCCTCATCTTCCTCAGCTACCAAGCCAACCTGGTCAGCCAGTTCATCCCCCTGCTGACCCGCTTGGACGCCGCAGACGCCCTGAACGAATGGACCACCACCATCGGCTCAGCCGCCTTCGCAATCCCACCGGGATTCCACGAAGGCGGCTGGCTCGGCCAAGACATCCTGAACTAACCACAGCGACCGCCAAGCTCCACCCACGCCCCAACCACCCCAGCACCCCCAGCCACCCCAGCACCCCTAGCCCCTCCCGGCCCCATCTGAGGGGTTAACCCCTCAGATGGTGGGTTGCCACCCCTGGTCCTGGGGGGGCACCCCACCATTGGAGGGGTTACCCCCCCAGATGGGGCCGGGGGGCGGGCGCAGTGGGTGGGGGCAGCCGGGGGGTTCGGCCGGTGCGGGGAGCAACCGAAGGTGGTCGGCGACTGGGGGTCAGCTGGCGCGGAAGCTCAGGAACTTGGTGCTCGGGTAGCTGTGGAAGTTGTTCGCGGGCTCGACGGAAGCCGGGCCCGTGCAGTTGGTGGTGCGGTAGAGGTAGATGTCCTTGGTGCTCCAGTTGAACAGGGCGCCGGGGACGAAGGGCAGCACCGTGCAGGAGTTGCTCGGGGTCGGATAGAGGACGCTGTTGCCGGTGAAGCTGGTGGTTTCGTAGAAGCAGGCGACGCCTGGCGTGCAGGCGGTCGACGTCGACTGGTCCTGGTACGCCGAAGCCGGCACCACACCGACCGCGACGACGGCCGCGGTTGCGGTGGCTCCGAGGGCGAGACGAAGTTTCACGAGGAGTCCTCCAGGGTTGGGAAGGCGGTTTCCCTGACCCTGGAAAGCCTATAGTTGAGGATTCACCAAAGCGGTTTCTACCGGCGTGCCGGGAGCAGGCGGCGCTTCGGTTCCTCGCGGTCGATCCAGTCGAGGTCGTCGGACAGGACCGCGTCGTTGGTGCGGCCGTCGTCCACCACCGGCGGAGGCGGCGGGGGTGGCAGGGCCCGGACCTTGAGGGCGACCATCGGGATCGCGAGCAGCACGGCCAGCGTCAGCCACGGCCAGTACTCCCGAAGTACCGGCTCGAAGGCGTCGAAGAACGCGTCGGTACCGGCGTTGGCGATCTCGTCCGTCGACTTGCCCTTTGCCGCCGAGACCGCCTGGAGCCCCGCGACGATCGCGAACGACGCCAGGTAGAACGCGATCAGCGGCACCCAGTACACCGCCGACCGCCAACCGCGCCGCCAGCACGCGACGTACAAGACGATCGTCAGGCCCATCGCGACGAGCAGTCCGTTGAGCTGCCAGAGCCAGCGCCAGTCCTGCAGCTCACCGGCCGGCCGCAACGCGTACCAGGCGACCGGCACCGACAACGCAAAGGCCGCCAGCACCGTACTCCGGATGCCCAGGGCACCGAAGAACGCACCCGCGACACTTGCCACCAGCAACAGCGCCAGCAATCCCTTGCCGGACAGGTCATACCCGCTCAGCCACCAGGCGCCCCCGGCAACGACCAGGACCAGCGGCGTCGCGATCCGCACCCGCGCGACGATCAGCCCGGCCAGCACTCCCCCGGTGAATCCACCCAGCACGAGCAGATCCACCCGGGGATCGACGAACGTGGTCGAGCCGGCCGGCAGCCCCTTCAGGTACGTCGGTGCGAAGCCGGCCACGAACCAGGCGACCACCGCCGCCGGTATCGACCACAAGTAGCGCATGGAGAAACCCCGATCCGCCCCGGGCGGTGGAGTCCCGGGGATCAGTGCTGTGCTCGTTCGACCTTCGCCTTCAAGGTCTCCGGGTTATCGACGGTAGCTCCCTCGGACCGCAACCAGGCGTCAAGACTCGCCCGATCCTGCAGAGACATCACCGCGACCACGTCACCGGCCTTTGCTTCCCGGACGAGTGCCTGCGCCGCCTCGAGCTCGGTCGGGAAGGACGGTACGTCGTCGACACCGACCGAACCGGCCCCTTCCCGGAAGACCGCATCGAGTTCCTCGGGCGGTCGGCCACGCAGGTAGTCGCCCTTGTGCCCGATCACCACCCGATCAGCGCCACGAGCGCCGATCGCGCCCATCGCGCTGACCATGTCGTCGGCCCGGTCGCCCGGTGAGCCGAGGGCGAGCAGCAGTCGCCCACCCGGCTGACGGACGCCGTTCATGATCTCCAGCAGCGCTTCGAGACCGGCCTCGTTGTGGGCGAGGTCGATCACGACGGTGAAGTCGCGGACGGAGTACATGTTCATCCGGCCCGGGTTGTTCTCGGCCGGCGAGAAGGTGCTCAGGCCCTCGATCACCGCGGCGCGGGGCAGTCCGAGACCAAGTGCTGCCGAGGCCGCAGCCAATGCGTTCTCGACGTTGTAGTGCGACAGCCCGGACAGCGTCATCGGTACGTCGACGACCTTCAGCAGCGGCTCGGCGTCGCTGGACTGGTCCAGCACGGTGATGAACCCGTCGAGCACCGTCGTCGCCCGGCCGCCCTCGTCGAGCACGCTGCGGATCGACGGCGAGTCGGGATCGCGCGAGAACACCCAGCATTTGGCCGGCGAGTCGAGCCGCATCGCGAACGTCCGCGGGTCGTCGCCGTTCACCACACACCAGCCACGCGGCCGGGTGATCTTGGTGATCACGGCCTTCACCTCGGCGAGCTGGTCGACGGTGTCGATCCCGCCCAGGCCAAGATGGTCGGCGGTGACGTTGGTGACGACGGAGACGTCGTTGTACGCCACGCCGACACCGCGTCGCAGGATGCCGCCGCGCGCGGTCTCGGTGACGGCCAGCTGGACGCCCGGCTGCGACAGCACCTGACCGGCCCCGCTCGGACCGGAGAAGTCGCCGTACTTGACCAGCTCGCCGTCGAAGTACACGCCGTCAGTGCTCGACCAGCCGACGTGCAGCCCGGCCGCGCGACCGATGTGCGCGATCATCCGCGACGTGGTCGTCTTGCCGTTCGTGCCGGTGACAGCGACGACGGGGATCTTCGGCCGCAGCGTCGGCGGCGCGTCGCCGGCCGGTTCGTTGCGGACCCGATCGCCGACGGACGCGACCAGCTCGGGCAGCTCCTCCGTACCGAAGGCATCGACCACCTCGACGATCGCCTGCCCGAGCGCCCGGGCACGACCCTCGTGCGCCCACGGAAAAGCGACCACGAGCCGATGCACATCGGTCTCGGACCTGACCCGTACGCCGATCCGCCCGATCCCCGCCTCGCGCGCGATCCGCCGGACGATGTGCCCGACCACGCGCACAGCGAACCGCTGCCGGAACCCCGACCCGATCCGCCCGGGCCGGGTCGCGCCGAGCCCGAGGGCCTGCGCATACGCCTTCGCCGCCGGAGCCGGCGCGTCGATCAGGGTCGTCAGGTCGAGCGTGAGCTTGATCGCCGCCCGGCTGAAGTACAGGTTCGCGCCGTCCAGAACACGGAGCTCTACCAAAGAGGTGGACACAGCTAGGCACCCATCGCGTGAAAGCCGCCGTCGACGTGGATGATCTCGCCGGTGGTGGAGGGGAAGAAGTCACTGAGCAGCGCGACGATCGTCTTGCCGGTCGGTTCGAGGTCGGACGGGTCCCAGCCCAGCGGGGCCTGGTCCAGCCACGGGCCTTCGAACTTCTCGAAGCCCGGGATCGCCTTCGCGGCCAGCGTCTTCAGCGGGCCGGCGGAGACCAGGTTGCAGCGGATCCCCTGCGCGCCGAGGTCCCGCGCGAGGTAACGCGAGGTCGACTCCAGCGCCGCCTTGGCGACACCCATCCAGTCATAGCCCGGCCAAGCAACGGACGCGTCGAAGGTCAGCCCGACGATGCTGCTCCCCCGGCTCATCAGCGGCGCACACGTCACCGCAAGCGACTTCAGGCTGTACGCCGAGACGTGCACCGCGCGCGACACGTCGTCCCACGGCCCCTCGAGGAACTTGCCGCCGAGGATCGTCTCCGGGTTGCCGTAGGCAATCGAGTGCACGACGCCGTCCAGGCCGTCGACATGCTCGCGGACCGCGTCCGGCAGCGCGGCGAGGTGCTCTTCGTCGGTGACGTCCAGCTCGATCACCGGCGGCGTGACCGGCAGCCGGCCGGCGATCCGTTTGGTGATGTTCAGCGCCCGGCCGAAGTTCGAGATCAGCACCGTGGCGCCTTGTTCCTGCGCCACCTTGGCGGTCGCGAAGCCGATCGAGGAGTCGAGCGTGACGCCCGCGACCAGGATCCGCTTGCCGTCGAGGATGCCCACCGGCATGCCCTTTCTCAAAAGAAGAAGAAGTAGTTAGTTGCCCATGCCGATGCCGCCGTCGACCGGGATCACCGCGCCGGTGATGTAGCCGGCTTCCTCGGACGCGATCCAGCGGACGGCCTTGGCGATCTCCGACACGTCGCCGAAGCGGCCGAGCGGGATCTGGCTCAGGTACAGCTTCTGGGTCTCCTCCGGCAGGACCGCCGTCATGTCGGTCTCGACGAAACCGGGCGCGACCACGTTCGTGGTGATGCCGCGGCTGCCGAGCTCGCGCGCCATCGAGCGCGCCATCCCGATCAGGCCGGACTTGCTGGCGGCGTAGTTGACCTGGCCGGCCGAGCCGAGCATGCCGACCACCGAGGAGATGAAGACGATCCGGCCCCGGCGCAGCCGCAGCATGCCCTTGGCCGCGCGCTTGGCGACCCGGAACGAGCCGGTCAGGTTGGTCGCGATGACCGAGTCCCAGTCGTCCTCGGACATCCGCAGCAGCAGCGTGTCGCGGGTGATGCCGGCGTTCGCGATCAGCACCTCGACCGGGCCGTGCTCGGCCGCGATCGTGTCGAACGCCGCCTCGACCTGCTCGGCGTCGGTGATGTCGCACTTGACCCCGAGGAAGCCCTCCGGCGGCTCACCGCTGCGGTAGGTGACGGCGACCTGGTCGCCCGCCTCCTTGAAGGCGGTCGCGATGGCCAGGCCGATGCCCCGGTTGCCCCCGGTGACCAGTACCGATCTCGCCACGTTCCATCTCCTCACAGAAGTGATTCAGCCGCTGTACGGCGCTGCCGGACGAACGGTATCTCCCGCCCCCACCGGTACTGCGAACCGGGCGGCCCCGGCGGTTCGCAGTACCGCTCTCGCCCGCGCAGTACTCAGCTGTCCTCGAGCCGGAAGCCGACCTTCAGCCCGACCTGGTAGTGGTCGATCGCGTTGTCGACGATGTGGCCGCGGATCTGGGTCACCTCGAACCAGTCCAGGTGCCGCAGCGTCTCGCCGGCCCGGGTGATCGCGTTGGTGATCGCCGCGTCGACGCCCTCCTTGGAGGTGCCGACGAGCTCGGTCACGCGGTAGGTGCGGTCGGTCATGACTGTTCCCCTTCGCCTGGGTACGCCGGAACTTCTGCACCGGCGTACCGTTGGGTGTTGGTGAGGAGAATAGATGTCATTGCGCAGTAAGCGGGGTCGCGACGACGCGACCGTCATCTCGGTGACGAGTGCCCAGCCCGGCCGGTCCGAGGACCTGGAGAGCCGCATCTTCCGGTACGCCTGGATGATGTCGTTGCGGGTGGTGTGTTTCGTCGCCGCCGTGATCACCCCCTCGCCGTGGCGGTGGATCCTGCTCGTCGGGGCGGTTTTCCTGCCGTCGGTGGCCGTTGTACTGGCCAATGCGCGGCGGACGAAAGAGGTCTCCGGAGCCGAGGTCTACGTGCCGCCGGCCCGGCCACAACTGGGTCAGGATCACGACACCGAAAAGTGATCTGCGTCGGGACTGGATTCTCATGACGGATCCGTGTCAGAATCTGCGTGCTCTGAAGTTCACGGTTGGAATTCAGGGTCTTGATGCGGCGTCGGACGGCTCCCCCCGTGGCTGTCCGACGTCGCTTCATTTTGCCCAGGCTATTGATTATTGAGTGGTCAGGAACAATTGCCTGTACCGACCTGAAAGACCCCTGGGAGACCCCGCTGTGACCGACGAAGCTCTACCGTCCACCTGCTCTGCAAGGGGATGCGGCAACCCCGCGACCTGGGCGTTGTTGTGGAACAACCCGAAGATCCACACCCCCGACCGGCGCAAGACCTGGCTGGCCTGTGACGAGCACAAGCAGAGCCTGTCCGACTTCCTCGGCGCGCGTTCTTTCCTGCGCGAGGTGGAGGCTTTCCCGGCGCCGAAAGCTTGACGCCGGAGTGCGTTACACCGGAAAAAGTAAATTTCCGGTTCAGAAAGGTCAGCCGCCGATCGCGGACATCGGCCGGACCGGCTGCAGAAAGCTCGGGTCGTTGATGCCATGACCGGGCAGTTTGCCGCGCATCGCCCGGCGCCAGCGATCGGCCAGTTCGTCGTCGTCGGCGCCGTCGCGCAGCGCCGTCCGGAGATCCGATTCGGTCCGGGCGAAGAGGCAGTCGCGGACCTGGCCGTCGGCGGTCAGCCGGACCCGGTCGCAGTCACCGCAGAACGGACGCGTGACGCTCGCGATGATGCCGACGGTGGTCTCGTACCCGCCGACGGTGAAGGACTCGGCCGGAGCACTCCCCCGCGCCGCCGCGTCGGTCGGCGACAACGCGAACCGCTCGCCGAGGAGTGCGAGGATCTCGTCCGCGGTCACCATCTGGTCCCGGCTCCAGCCGTGCTGGGCGTCCAGCGGCATCTGCTCGATGAACCGCAGCTCGTAGCCGTGGTCGAGGCAGAACTGCAGCAACTCCGGCGCCTGGTCGTCGTTCACGCCGCGCATGAGGACGGCGTTGACCTTCACCGGCGTCAGGCCGGCCTCGTGGGCCGCCGCAAGGCCTGCCAGTACGTCCTTCAGCCGGTCGCGCCGGGTCATCTGCTGGAAGGTGTCCGGCCGGACCGTGTCGAGGCTCACATTCACGCGATCCAGTCCGGCCTCGCGTAACGCCGTCGCCTGGCGGGCCAGGCCGATGCCGTTCGTGGTGATCGACAGCTGTGGGCGGGGCTGCAGTTTCGCCGTACGGGTGACGATGTCGACCACGCCGCGACGCAGCAGCGGTTCGCCGCCGGTGAAACGGATCTCGTCGACGCCGAGGCGGGTGACGGCGATCTCGATCAGCCGGACGATCTCGTCATCGGTCAGCAGCTCCGGCTTGGCGAGCCAGTCCAGGCCCTCTTCGGGCATGCAGTAGGTACAGCGCAGATTGCAGCGGTCCGTGAGGGACACGCGCAAGTCTGTGGCGACCCGGCCAAAGTTGTCGGCGAGGCCTGTCTGGGTCGTGCTGGGCGCTGTCATCCGGGCCAGCTTACGTCGCAGCCAGCAGCCGACGGCCGGGCGTTTCGGTGGATGGCTTAAGTTCGAGCTGTGCGTCGTCTGATGAATGTCCGGTGGATCGCCACTGCGCTGGTGATCCTCCTCCTGTCCGGGGTGTGTGTGGAGCTCGGCCGATGGCAGCTGCACCGGTTGGACGCCCGCAAGGCGCGCAACGAGGTCACCCGGACGAATCTGGCCGCACCGGCGGCGCCGCTGGCCGAGATCGTCGGGCCGCAGCGCGTGGTCGGTGAGCAGCACGACTGGCGTACAGCGGTCGTCACCGGCCGGTACGACGCCAGCAAGCAGGTCGTGATGCGGTACCGGAACATCAACGACCGGCCGGGGTTCGAGATCGTGACGCCGCTGCTCCTGAGCGACGGGAGCGCCGTACTGGTCGACCGGGGTTTCTTGCCCAAGCAGGGCGGCGAGCTGGCACCCAGCAGCATCCCGGCGGCGCCCTCGGGCGAGGTGACCGTTACTGGCCGGCTCCGGCGCAGTGAGCGCGGCGGGCACACCAGCGGCGGTACGCCGGACAACGGGACGGCCCGGCTGATCAACGGACCCGACTTCGCACCAGTCCTCGGACTGACCCTTTACGACGGGTACCTGACCGTGGAGCAGCAGGTGCCGGCCGCGGACCCGGCTTTCGGCGGATTCCCGGGGCCGGAGATCGACGACGGACCGCACTTCTTCTACGCGTTGCAGTGGTTCTTCTTCGCCCTGCTGGCGATCGGCGGGCTGGTCTACTTCTCCCGGCGCGACGTGACGGGTGACAATGCCAGTACTGACGGTGAGTCCGGGGCGCCGGCGGAATCGTTGCCTTCTGCAACGACGGGCGCCGGGACGCAGCGAGGTGCGGGCGGTTCGTAGTACCCACTTCCTGTTGCCTGCGGCTACCACCGGCGTGTCGGGCCCTGTGCACACGGTGATCGCGGCTCCGACGCTGGCGGCAACGACCTTGCGGTGAGACGGCAGTCCATGGACTGAGATCGTTGCCATCTCGCGCGGCGCGCGCGGCGGCGAGATCAGGCGGCGTCAGGCAGGATGGAGCCGTGGACCTAGGACTCGAAGATCGCATCTACATCGTCACCGGCGCCAGCGGTGGACTGGGCTTCGCCACCGCGAAGGCCCTCGCCGCGGAAGGCGCCCGGCTGGTCATCTCCAGCCGCAACGAGGAGTCGATCTCCCGCGCGGCGGCCGAGCTCGGCGAGAACGTGGTCGGCATCCCGGTCGACAACGCCGACCCGGAGAGCGCCGAGCGGCTGGCCGCGACCGCTGTCGCCAAGTGGGGTGCCCTGCACGGCGCCCTGATCAGCGTCGGCGGGCCTCGGCCTGGTACGGCGATGGACACCGAGGAGGACGACTGGCGCGCAGCCTTCGACAGCGTCTTCCTGGGCGGTCTCCGGATCGCTCGCTCGGTTGCCCGGGCCGGCACGGACGGTACGTCGATCGCCTTCGTGCTCTCCTCATCGGTGAAGTCGCCGATCTCGGGACTGGCGATCTCCAACGGACTGCGCCCGGGCCTCGCGATGATCGCCAAGACGCTCGCCGACGAGCTCGGGCCGAACGGCGTCCGGGTCAACGGGCTGATGCCCGGCCGGATCGCGACCGACCGGCTGAAGGAGCTGGACGGCAAGGCCGCCGATCCCCTCGCCGCCCGGCGCGCCGCGGAGAAGGCGATCCCGCTGCGCCGCTACGGCGAGCCGGACGAGTTCGGCCGGGTGGCGGCGTTCGTGCTCTCCCCCGCCGCGTCCTACCTGACCGGCGCCATCATCCCGATCGACGGCGGCGCCCTCCGCGCCATCTGAGCTCTACGACCACTTCCGCTCGTTCGGAGCTCTACTCCTCGACGTCCTTGGGCCGGTCGCGGTCCTTGGACGGCTGCACCCGCTTGGGCTCGCCCGGCATCTTCGGATACTCGGGCGGGTACGGCATGTCGCCCTCGCCGAAGTCGCGTTCGTGCTTGGCGGACAGCTCCAGCAGCGACTCCAGCGAGAACGCCTTCTCGCCGACCGCCGCATGCAGATCACCGACCTCCGCGAAGCGGGCCGGCATCGTCAGTACGTCGAAGTCGTCCGGCACCACCTCAGAGACTTCCTCCCAGCGCAGCGGAGCCGAGACGCGGGCCCGGGCGTTGGGACGGACGGAGTACGCCGAGGCGATCGTGCGGTCGCGGGCCATCTGGTTGTAGTCGATGAAGACGCGTTCGCCACGCTCCTCCTTCCACCAGTTCACCGTGACCTGGTCCGGCATCCGGCGGGACAGCTCGCGGCCGACCGCGATGACGGCACGGCGGGCCTGGACGAAGTCCCAGCGCGGTTCGATCGGGACGTACACGTGCAGGCCGCGACCACCCGACGTCTTCGGGTAGCCCTCCAGGCCGTGCTCGGCCAGCAGCTCACGGAGTACCGGAGCTACCACTGCCGCGCTCTTGAAGTCCGTGCCCGGCTGAGGGTCGAGGTCGATCCGGAGCTGGTCCGGCGAGTCGAGCTCGGGGCGGCGGACCGGCCAGGGGTGGAAGGTCAGGGTGCCGAGGTTGACCGCCCAGGCGACCACGGCCAGCTCGGTCGGGCAGACCTCGTCGGCGGGCCGGCCGCTGGGGAACTTGATCGTCGCCGTCTCGACCCAGTCGGGCGCGCCCTTGGCGACCCGCTTCTGGTAGAACGCGTCGCCCTTGTTGTCCATCCGGGTGGACAGCTTCGCGCCCTCGAACCAGCCGCCCGGCCAGCGCTCCAGGGTGGTCGGCCGGTCCCGGAGCGCGCCCAGGATGCCGTCGCCGACCGCGACGAAGTAGTTCACGATGTCCAGCTTGGTGAGCCCGCGGTCCGCGAAGTACGGCTTGTCCGGATTGCTAACCCGGACGGTCCGTCCCTCGATCTCGAGCTCGATTGCCTTGGTCGCCGCCATGCCGGTGACGCTACCGGCCGCCGGGGACCAAATGCCGTCACCCCCACGGAAAAGGGAAGTTTTCTCAACCCCTGGCCACCCTAGGTGACCGGGCGGTAACGTACCCGCACCTCGTTCCTGGGGCGTGAGGCCCCCGGGACACTCTTGAAGGAGCACGAGGATGAAGAAATCCGCCCTGCTCGCCGCTGCTACCGCAGTGGCGACCGCAACCGCCCTAGGGCTCGGCGCCACCACGGCCACCGGCGCACCGAAGGCAGACCCGGGCACCACCCCCGCCGCAGCGGTCGCCCGGGCCAAGGCTGCGATCTCAGAGAATCTCGGCACGCTCAGAGCCACCGGCGCCGACGCCTTCCTCGTGAAGGACGTCATCCTGGACGCCGACGGCACCAGCCACGTCCGGATGGACCGGACGATCGGTGGTCTGCCGGTGCTCGGTGGCGACGTGGTCATGCACCAGGCCAAGGACGGCGCTCTCAAGAGCGTCAGCCAGACCCTCACCCAGTCGGCCGACGTCAGCCGCACGCCCAAGGTCAGCATCGCCACCGCCCTCGCCAAGGGCGTCACCGGCGGTCTCAAGGCCGAGGGCAAGCCGTCCCTGGTCATCGAAGCCCGCAAGGGTGCGCCACGGCTCGCCTACCTGGTCACCAGCGGCGGCACCCAGGCCGACGGCACCCCGAGCAACGTGACCACGACGATCGACGCCCTGACCGGCGCCAAGCTCGTCAGCGAGCAGCACATCGAGACGGTCACCGGCGACGGCAAGAGCCTGTACTCCGGAACCGTGCCGATCGACACCACGGCCGTCAGCGGCGGGTTCAACCTGACCGACCCGGTGCGCGGCGGCGGGACGACCCTCGACGCGCAGAACAAGACCGACTCGATCCTGTGCCAGCTGTTCGGTCTCGGCTGCCCGACGGCGGTCAAGTTCCTCGACGCGGACAACCACTGGGGTACCGGCCTGAACACCGACCGGGCCTCGGCCGCGGTGGACGCGCACTACGGCGCGGCGACCACGTTCGACTACTACAAGAACATCCACAATCGGAACGGCATCTTCAACGACGGCAAGGGCGTCCCGAGCCGCGTCCACTACGGCACGAACTACGTGAACGCCTTCTGGGACGGCAAGAAGATGACGTACGGCGACGGCGACAACGTCGTCGCGGGCCCGCTCGTCTCGATCGACGTGGCCGGCCACGAGATGTCCCACGGCGTCACCTCGGCGACCTCCAACCTGACCTACTCCGGTGAGTCCGGCGGCCTGAACGAGGCGACCAGCGACATCTTCGGGACCTCGGTGGAGTTCTACTCCAACAACGCGAACGACCCGGGCGACTACTACATCGGCGAAGAGATCATGAAGGACCGGCCGGCCCTGCGGTTCATGGACAAGCCGAGCAAGGACGGCAACTCGGCCGACTGCTGGTCGTCCGGGGTCGGCAACCTCGACGTGCACTACTCGTCCGGCGTCGCCAACCACTTCTTCTACCTGCTGTCCGAGGGCACCGGCGCGAAGACCATCGGCGGTCTGCCGCACAACTCGACCAGCTGCAACGGGACGACCTTCGGCGGGATCACGCAGGCCAAGGCCGCCAAGATCTGGTACCGGGCGCTGACGACGTACTTCACCACCGGTACGACGTACGCCCAGGCGCGGGTCGCGACGCTCAACGCGGCCACCGACCTGTACGGCGCCGCCAGCGCCGAGCGGGCCGCCGTGGCGACCGCCTGGTCGGCGGTCAGCGTCAACTGAGTCTTGTGATCGCCGGGCCCTGTCCCACTGGGGCGGACAGGGCCCGGCGATTGCGGGACGCTTACGTAGGCGGACGCCGCGGGGTTTTGGTTGACCGGCCGCCGATAATGGGGACATGACAGAGAGCACCAGGCAGTACGCAGTACAGAAGTCCGACGAGGAGTGGCGCGCGAAGCTGTCCCCGGCGGAGTTCCAGGTCCTCCGCAAGGCCGGTACCGAGCGCCCGTTCACCGGCGAGTACACCGACACCAAGACCATCGGCGTCTACAAGTGCCGTGCCTGCGACGCCGAGCTCTTCCGCAGCGAGACCAAGTTCGACTCGCACTGCGGCTGGCCGTCCTTCTTCGCCCCGCTCGCCGAGGACCGGGTCGAGTACATCGAGGACCACGACCTCGGCATGAAGCGGGTAGAGGTACGCTGCGCCAACTGCGGCTCCCACCTCGGCCACGTCTTCGAAGGCGAGGGCTACGGCACCCCCACCGACCTCCGCTACTGCATCAACTCCGTCAGCCTGTCCCTGACCCCCGCGGAGTAGTCAGCCCAGCAGAGCCGCGCGGTTCGTCAGGATGTACGAGACGGCCGCGCGGTAGCCCCCGGCGTGATCTTCGTCCCGGTGGACGTCGAACGCCGGGTTCCCGGCTCTGACCTGCTGCTCGATGTTCGCCGCGTGCGACAGCAGTCGGATGACGATCAGATCCAGCACCGCCGACGGTTCCACGCCCAGCGCGTAGGAGTCGCAGAACAGCCGCAACCGCCGGGCCCGATCGGGTTCGGCGCGCCACCCGAACGGCTCCAGCCAGGCCGGCGGATGGAACGGTACGAACTGGTATGCGGCGTACGAGAGATCCCAGACCCGGTTCGACGGGCGGATCGTGTCCCAGTCGATGATGCCGACCACCTGGCCGCCCTCGAAGAGCAGGTTCCAGGGCGCCAGGTCGTGATGACCGATGCAGTCGATCGCCAGTGGTGCGGCCACCTCCAGGTCGTTCCAGGCCGTCGGGTCGACCGGCTCGAAGCCCGCAGTCGCGTCGTGCAGCCGGCGGATTGCGCGGGCTACGTTGACCAGCGCTTCGTCCGAGCGGAGGTCGTCGCTGAGCGGCGGGTGGCCCGCTGTGCCGGGCAGGTACGAGAGCGTCTCGGTGTCTTCGTCGGCTTCGAGGAAACGTGGCGACAGCTCGAAACCGGCCTGCTCGAGGTGTTGGAGCAGGGCGTGGGTGTTCGCGGTGCTGCGGCGGCGGTGGATCGTGTCGGCGCGGCGTACCGGCTTGGAGAAGCGGCCGCCGGGGAGGACCTCGTCCATCAGATCGGGGTGGCGAGGGCTACTGGGTTGTTGTCGGGGTCTGAGACGTAGGCCTGGCGTTCGCCCCAGGGCATGGTGGCCGGCTCCTGGAGGATCGGGTAGCCGGCCGCTCGGAAGGATTCGACGGTGGCTGCGACGTCGTCCACGTAGACGAAGAGTTCGAAGCGGGGGGCCGTGCCGACGGTGATGCCCAGTTGGGCTTCGGGCCAGTTGGAGTCGGCGATTCCCAGCGAGGAGTCGCCGCGTTCGAGGCCGACGTAGTGGGGGTCGCCTTCGAGGGGGAACTGGTAGCGGGACTCGTAGCCGAGCAGGGCATAGAACTCCAGCGACCGGCGGACGTCGGTGACGTACAGGACCGGGAAGGCCTTGCGTTCCATCGTCACGCCAGGTTCGCGATCAGTTCACTCAGCCCGGTCCGCTTGCCGGTGTAGAAGGGGACCTCCTCGCGCACGTGCCGCCGGGCCGTCGACGCGCGCAGGTCGCGCATCAGGTCGACCATCCGGTGCAGCTCGTCGGCCTCGAAGGCGAGCATCCACTCGTAGTCGCCGAGTGCGAAGGACGCGACCGTGTTCGCCCGTACGTCGGGGTAGCCGCGGGCCATCTTGCCGTGCTCCGCGAGCATGAACCGGCGCTCCTCGTCGGGCAGCAGGTACCACTCGTAGGACCGCACGAACGGGTAGACGCAGATGTAGGCCCGCGCCTCCTCGTCGGCCAGGAACGCCGGGATGTGGCTCTTGTTGAACTCCGCCGGCCGGTGCAGCGCGAACTGCGACCAGACCGGTGCCAGGTGCCGGCCGAGCCGCGAGCGACGCAGCGCGTGGTAGGCGTCCTGCAGCGCGTCGGAGGTCGGGGCGTGCCACCAGACCATGAAGTCGGCATCGGCACGGAAGCCCTCCACGTCGTACCAGCCGCGGATCACCACGTCCTGGTCGGCGCCGAGCTTGCCGAGCAGTTCGTTGAGCTCCACCACGAGCTCCTCGCGGTCCGCCTCGCCGAGCGGCGTCTCCACCTTGAACACCGACCACATGGTGTAGCGGATGACATTGTTCAGCTCGCGCGCCTTCGGCTTCGTCTCGGTCACCCAGCCATTGTCGCCAATGGATCTGCCCGACCGTGCCCCGGGTTGGCCCTACTCTTCGTGACAACAGTCACCATCAGGGGGAATCACCATGCGCGGTCTACCCAGAGCGGCCTCGATCCTGATCTGGATCACGGCCCTCGCCTACGTGTTCGTCGCTGCCATGGCGTGGCGCGACTACGCGGTGTACAAGGACGATCTGGCCAGTTGGGACCCCGCGGCGGTCGACTGGGTGGACGTGCTGTTCCTGGTCCCGGCCCTGTCGGCGGCCGTCGTCTTCGTCGTCTGGCTGTGGCGTGCCCGGACGGCTGCGGAGGCGATCAACCCGTGGTTCCCGCATCGTCATGATCGAGGCTGGGTGATCGCGAGCTGGATCGTCCCCATCGTCTTCCTCTGGTATCCGCTGCAGGTCGTCAGCGACGTCATCGCCGGCAGCACGCGGCAGGTCGAACCAGGCGTACCTGAGAAGCTGCCGGCCGGCAGCAACGTCGTCAACGTCTGGTGGGGCACCTGGATCGCCTACACCCTCGTTGATCTGTTTCCGGTCGGCCCGGACGAAGATGCGACTGCCAGTGACTTCCTCTGGGGTGCAGTGCACCCGACTGTGACCGCAGTGCTGAACGTCGTCTGCGCGGTCTACGCCGTCCGGGTGATCCGGCTGGTCACCGACCTGCAGGCGTCGACGCCTGCAGATGAGCTTGCACCTGGCTTGCCGCCTTACCAGCACTAGCGACGCAGGCAGCGATCCCAACACCCCGGTACGCCGCTCCGCACACAGCCAACCCAGGTTGACCGGCAACGGCCGCCTCAACCCGGTCAACGCGGTCCAGGTGGCCGACGGCGTACTGCGGAAGGCCGCCGCCCCACCTGGTCACCAGCGACCCGACCACCGGCGTCTGCAGGCCCACAGCGGCTCGTAGATCCGCCGCTGCCAGAGCAGTGAGCTCCTCATCCGAGCGCTGGAGCACGTACTCCTCACCGAGCCGCCCGACCGAGCAGCGGAGTACTGCGAGGTCTCCCCCGGCGTCGGCGGACCACTGCCACTTGGCGTGCGAGTAGGTCGACGCCTTGATCGTGCGGCCCTCCACGGACGGCACCAGGAAGCCGGAGCCGGTTGCGGTCGACGGCCAGTCCGCCTTGCGCACCGCGAGCGTCACGATCGCCATGCTCGCGTACTGGATGGCCGCGAGCTCAGTAGCTGCTTGCGGGACCGCGTCGGCGAGCATTCGGGCCGCTGGGGCTGCAGGGACGGCGATGACGATCGCATCGGCCTGGAGGAAGGTCGGGGCGGGTACTGGGCCGGTCTCGAGTTCGTAGCCGTCGGCGGTCTGGCGGATCCGGCGTACGGTCGTACTGCGCTGGATCTGGACGCCACGGGCTAGCAGGTCCGTCTCCAGGGCGGTGATCAGCCGGTTGATGCCGCCCTTGATGCCTGCGAAGACAGGTGCTCCGGCCGTGTTGCGGCGCTGGCCGATCTCGCGCAGCTCGGAGGTTGCCGCCAGCAAGCTCGGGGCCGTCTTCAGCTTGGCGTAGAGCTCAGGTACCGCGGCCGCCAGCGAGATCTCCTCGGCACGACCGGCGTACACGCCACCCAGCAGCGGGTCGACGAGGCGGTCCGTCACGGCTGAGCCCATGCGCTCGGCGACAAACCGGCCGATCGCCACGTCCTCTGTCAACGCGGGCGCTGCGAGCTCGGGCTCGTGTGCGACGGCCGCAGCTGCGTCCTCGCCCAGGACGTCGACGGTCGACTTCGGGTCCGTCGGCACGCCCATCACGGTCGGCGGGATCGCGCGGATGCGGTCGCCGATCCAGAGCCCGGCCGAGGTCGTTGCCGGATGCACCAGGTCGTCACCGAGCCCGACGGCCTGGATCAGGTCGACGGCTTCGGGACGGCGCGCGAGTACGGACTCGGCACCTAGATCCACCGGGATGCCTTCCAGCGAAGCCCCCGCCAACTTCCCACCCAGCCGCGGTGAGGACTCGAGGACGGTAATTCGAGGCGGGTTGGCCCCGCTGGCCAAAGCATGAGCCGCAGCCAGCCCGCTGATCCCGCCACCGACGACAACTACCGAGCGCTCCACGACCCCATCAGATCAGACGCCCAAAGCCAGCACGTACTCGATCCCCGGCCGGCCTCCGTACTCCCGCTCCCCGACCCGCACGAAGCCGGTACGTTCCAGCACCTTCTGCGATCCCACGTTGGTCAGATTGGTCCCCGCGCGAAGTTCCTTCAGGCCGTACTCGCCTGCCGCCAGCTCACACAGCTCGCGCACGGCGGCGGTCGCCAGCCCACGCCCGGTCCACCGCTCGGCGATCCGATAACCGAGCTCGGCAGACCCGTCGGCGACATCAACCAGATTCACCCGACCGACTATCTGCCCGTCGTCCTCCACCAGCACGTGGAAATGCAGCTCCCCCGCGTCCTGATCGACCAGCAACTCAGCCAGCCGCTCGTCGAACTCAGCGAAGAACGCGTCCCCACGGTCAGAGATATGAGCCGAGAAGTACCCGCGGTTCTCCACCTCGAACGCACGCAAAGCATCCGCGTGCCCCGCGGCCAGCCGAACAAGGCGGACGCCCTGCGGCAACCCCCTGGAGCCCGCCGGTTGCCACGGCGCAGCCGCTCCGCGGCTAGAAGTCGCGGGGTCCGCGCCGTCAGGCACGAGCCGACTTTTCGTGGACCGCCTTGACCACTCGGTGGAGGACGTCGGGGTCGGTGGTCGGGGGGACGCCGTGGCCGAGGTTGAAGATGTGGCCGGGGGCGGACTTGCCTTCGGCCAGGATCCGGTCGATCTCGGGCTCGATGGCGTTCCAGCCGGCGATCAGCAGGGCGGGGTCGAGGTTGCCCTGGACCGGCTTCGGCGATCCGCCGGCCGCGACGATCCGGCGTACGGCCTCGTCGAGCGGCACTCGCCAGTCGACGCCGACCACGTCCGCGCCGGCCTCGCTCATCAGGCCGAGCAGCTCGCCCGTGTTCACCCCGAAGTGCAGCCGCGGTACGCCGTACTGCTCCAGCGCCGCGAACACCTTCGCCGAATGCGGCTGCACGAACTCCGCATAGTCACGCGCCGACAACCCACCGGCCCACGAGTCGAACAGCTGGATCGCCGACGCACCGGCCTCGATCTGCACCGACAGATACGCGATCGCCACATCCGCCAGCCGGTCCGCCAAGGCGTGCCACAGCGACGGGTCGCCGTGCATCAGCGCCTTCGTCTTCGCGTGGTCCTTGCTCGGCCCGCCCTCGACCAGGTACGACGCGACCGTGAACGGCGCCCCGGCGAACCCGATCAACGGGGTCCCGCCGAGCTGCGACACCAGCCCCTGCACCGACTCGATGATGTACGGAACGTCGGCCTCGGTGACCGGGCGTACCGCGTCCAGACCGGCGAGATCACGGATCGGGTCCGCGACCACCGGGCCCACCCCGGGCTTGATCTCGACGCCGAAGCCGGTCGATTTCAGCGGCAGCACGATGTCGGAGTAGAAGATCGCCGCGTCGACGCCGTAACGGCGTACCGGCTGCAGCGTTATCTCCACGACGAGGTCGGGCCGCATACACGACTCGAGCATCGTCGTGCCTTCGCGGATCGCCTTGTACTCCGGCAGCGAGCGACCCGCCTGGCGCATGAACCAGACAGGCGTGTGCGGGACCGGTTCGCCCCGGGCCGCTCGCAGGAAGGCGGACTCCGGTAAGGCATCGGTAGCGGTGGGTGATTGAGCAGGTTGCGTCACGGGCACAGGACCGATGATCCCATGCCCGGAACCTGTCACCGGCGCGTCGTCACCGGCGTCGGTGAGTAATCAGTCGTAGGCTGCGAAGCATGGGTGCCCGCAAGCAGGTCGACGCGCCACCCGCGGAGTTCGCCGAGGCCCTCACTCAGTTGCGTGAGGCACGGTTCCGGCCCGAGGTGTTCGTCGAGGAAATGCCCGCCCCGCAGCGGATCGCTCCGCACGCGGCGGCGGTCAGTGCCGACGTGACGGTCGACGGTGACGATGTCGCCACCGGCCGGCTGGTCGTCCTCTACGACCCCGCGGGGAACGACGCCTGGCAGTCGACCTTCCGCTGTGTCGCGTATGTGCGTGCCGCCGTCGAACCGGAGATGGTGACGGACGCACTGCTCGGTGGCGTGGGCTGGACCTGGCTGATGGAGGCACTGGCCGACCGGGGCGCGGAGTACCTGGCCCCGAGCGGTACCGTCACCAGGGTGGTATCCGAGAGTTTCGGCGGGATGGCCGATGACGACGCGACGGCTGAGATCGAGATCCGTGCGTCCTGGAGTCCTGTCCCAGGGCCGGACGGGATGGTCGACGTGAGTCATCATGCCGAGGCCTGGGGCGAGGTGCTCTGTACAGCGGCGGGACTCCCGCCGGTACCGCCGGGGGTGGTCGCGATGCCGACCCGGCGCGGTCAGCGGGGCCGATGAGCCCGGCCGAGACCCAGCAGCAGCCGCCTGTCCCGGATGACCCGGCCGAAGACCAGCCACTGCTCGAGCTGCGCGACGGACTGTCCGACGTCATCGACACCGACCCGGCCCTGGCCGAGGTCGTCGAAGCCTTCCGCTCCGGCACCGGCCCGGTGGCCGTCGACGCCGAGCGCGCCTCGGGCTACCGGTACTCGCACCGCGCATACCTGGTCCAGCTCCGCCGGGAGGGTTCCGGCTCGGCGCTGGTCGACCCGATCCCGTTCGGCGACCTGTCCTCGCTCGGCGACGCGATCGTCGACGCCGAGTGGATCATCCACGCCGCGAACCAGGACCTGGCCTGCCTGGCCGAGGTCGGCATGGTTCCGCAGACGGTCTTCGACACCGAACTGGCCGGGCGGCTTCTCGGTTATCCCAAGGTCGGGCTGGCGTCGCTCGTCAGCGAAGTACTCGGCTACAAGATGCGCAAGGAGCACTCGGCGGCCGACTGGTCGACGCGTCCGCTGCCCGGGCCGTGGCTGATCTACGCCCAGCTCGACGTCGAGATGCTGATCGAGTTGCGCGATGCCATTGAGGCCGAGCTGCGCCGCGAGGGCAAGTGGGAGTGGGCACAGCAGGAGTTCACCGCGATCCTGAGTGCGCCGCCGCGTGAGCCGAAGCCGGATCCGTGGCGACGGACGTCGGGGATGCATCGGGTGCGCAATCGCCGGAGTCTGGCGGTGGTACGGGCGTTGTGGGAGGCACGCGATCAGATCGCGGAGTCTGCTGACATCTCACCCGGGCGCATCCTTCCGGACGCGGCGATCGTCGAGGCCGCGGCCGCGATGCCGGTCGACCGCGACACGTTGCAGAAACTGACTGCCTTCAAGGGGCGCGGCGCACATCGCCACATGCGCACCTGGTGGGAGGCGATCGACCACGCCCGCCGCCTGCCGGACAGTGAACTTCCCAAGCAGGGCCCCCGGTACGACGGACCGCCACCGGCTCGCGCCTGGGCTGATCGCGACCCGGATGCGGCTGCTCGGCTGTCGGCGGCGCGCTCGGCCGTCAGCGAGATCGCCGAAGCCCACCGGCTCCCGACCGAGAACCTGCTCTCCCCGGACACGATCCGGCGACTGGCCTGGACTCCCCCGGCCGACGCGGACCTGACCGCGGTGTCGACGTTCCTGCGCGAGCACAACGCCCGCGACTGGCAGATCGGCCTCACCGCCGAGGTCCTCACCGATGCCCTCGCCACCGAGGCGACTCCGAACGAAACGCTCGAAGAACCTAGTTCTTAGTCTTCGCGCGGACATGCATGCGCTCACCCTGCCGACCGAACAGGCTGAGCACCTCGACCGGTCTTCCGTCCGCGCTGCCGAACCAGTGCGGGACCTTCGTGTCGAACTCCGCCACCTCGCCGGCGCCGAGCACCACGTCATGCTCGCCCAGCACCAACCGCAGCCGTCCCTGCAGGACGTAGAGCCACTCATAGCCCTCATGGCTGCGGAGGTTCGGCTCATTGCCGCGGTCCGGCACGATCAGCTTGTACGCCTGCAGCGGCCCCGGCGCCCGGGACAACGGCACGAACGTCTCCCCACTCGCCGACTTGTGCGGCCTCAGCTGCACTCGCGGATCACCGACCTCCGGAGCCCCGACCAGTTCGTCCAACGGCACCCGGTACGCCGTCGCGAGCGGCAACAGCAACTCCAGGCTCGGCCGGCGTTGCCCGGACTCCAGCCGCGACAACGTGCTCTTCGAGATACCGGTCGTTTCCGCTAGTACCGCCAGCGTGATCCCGCGCTGCGCCCGCAACCGCCGCAGCCGATCCCCCACCTCGTCGAGCACCGCCTGGTACGCCGGTTGTCCTTCCATGTGCTGCAGTGTCCCAGAAACAGCAACAAGAATTGCCGCTCCTGCCACCTGCGCCGCACTGTGCGGACATGACCCCGACCACCGCCGAGCCGGCAACCCGCGCCTCGACCCCATGGGCCCTGACCGGCCTGTCCTTGACCATGTTGCTGTCGTCCCTCGGCGTCAGCATCGCCAACGTCGCCCTGCCGACCCTGGCCGACTCCTTCGAGGCCACGTTCCAGCAGGTTCAGTGGATCGTCCTGGCCTTCCTCCTCGCCAGCACCACCCTGATCGTCACCGTAGGCCGCCTAGGCGACCTCACCGGGCGCCGCCGCCTCCTGCTACTCGGCATCTCCGTCTTCACCGCCGCCTCGCTCGTGGCCGGCCTCGCCCCCGCACTCTGGCTCCTGATCACCGCCAGAGCTGCCCAGGGCCTCGGCGCCGCCGTCATGATGGCGCTCACGATGGCCTTCGTAGGCGACATCGTCCCCAAGGCACGAACCGCCAGTGCGATGGGCCTGCTGGGCACAACCTCCGCGATCGGTACGGCGCTCGGCCCGTCCCTCGGCGGCGTACTGATCGGCGCCTTCGGCTGGCGCACGATCTTCCTGATCAACCTCCCACTCGGACTCCTCACCTTCACCCTGACCATCAAGCACCTGCCGGCCGACCACAGCAGGCCTGCGATGCCGGCGCGGCGGTTCGACAACGCGGGCACTGCGGCGCTTGCCGGAACGCTTGCCGCGTATGCGTTGGCGATGACGGTCGGAGGCGACATCGGCGGCGCTCTGGGGTTCGGACGGAGCGCCGGCGTCGTGGGGTTGCTAGTCGTGGCGGTTGCCGGCTTGGCCACCTTCGTCCGGATCGAGACCCGAGCCGCCTCACCACTTGTCCGGCCTGCCGCCTTCCACGACCGCACGCTCAGCACCAGTCTGGCCATGAGCGCTCTCGTCTCCACGGTGATGATGGCCACGCTGGTCGTCGGGCCGTTCTACCTCGCCAGGACGTTGGGGCTCAGGGCGGCCGTGGTCGGGCTTGTGCTGTCCGTGGGACCGCTTGTTGCGGCGCTCACCGGCGTACCGGCTGGGCGGGTTGCTGACCGGTTCGGCGTACGGCGGATGACCGTCGCGGGATTGGTTGCGATCGCAGTAGGCGCCGGTGCGCTGGCCGCGATGCCGGCGAGGCTGGGGATCGTCGGCTATCTGGTGCCGATCGTCGTGATGACCAGCGGCTACGCGACCTTCCAGACGGCCAACAACACCGCCGTACTGACCGATCTCCCGCCCGACCAGCGCGGCGTCGTGTCCGGTCTGCTCAACTTGTCCCGCAACCTCGGCCTGATCACCGGTACCGCCGTGATGGGCGCCCTCTTCGCCGCCACCAACCTGCACTTAACCTTCGCAGTCGCAGCAGCCCTCATAGTCGCCGCCCTCACCCTCGCAATCGCCCGGCCGCGCGCCATCCGGCCACTCGAATCTGCCGCCGTCAGCTAGTCGGCGCCGGGCCCGGCACCTACGCGTGGGTGCTGGACGGCCGCACCGGTGGCCGCTGGGGAGCGACGCGAGGTGCTCAGGACCCGCGCCACCACAGCCGGGTGCAGCAGTGCGGTGGGTGGGTCGGCCAACTGGAGTACGCGATTGAAGGCGCGTGCCACCGGCACCGATACGTGGGCCGCACGGACCACCTGCGCGATGTAGCCGTTCAGCTGGGCAGTACCGGCCGGCCTGTCCCCCACTGTCTCCGGATGGCCGAAGTCCCCACCGACGGCGATGCGCCAGGGTGCTTCGATCACCCGGGCCGCCTTGCGATGGAACCGTCGCGGCAACTCCGGCGAGAGCACCCCAACACCCCGCGCCACCTCCTCCAGCGCAGCAGCCTGGAGCGCCGCCGACGACATCCCCTGCCCGTAGATCGGATCGAAGCTACTCGCCGCATCCCCCAGCGTGACCAGCCCGTGCAGCAACTGCGCCTTCTCGAAGTGCCGCCGCTGACTCGACGGAAACCGGTACGTCGCAACCTCCGACACCCACTCGCACCGCCCGATCAGCTGCCCAACCACCGGACTGGGCAACGACTCCGCGAACGCACGCACCCCGTCCTCGTCCCCAGGCGGCACATCCCCATGCACCCCCGCCAACGTCACCTGCCACCGCTCCCCCTCAACCGGCAGTACGGATCCACCCCGAAACGACCCCGGATTGTCCACACACGCAATGAAGTCCCCCTCGAAGTCCCCCGTCGAACGACGCATGAGGAAGGACGCGTACCCGATATCGATGCCCACCCGCGTAACCGGCACCTCAAGCCGCCCGGAGCTCGCCAGGTCATGGACGATCCGCGAATTCCGGCCCGAGCAATCGACCACCAGCTCAGCCGCCCGCTCCGCACCTCCGACCACAACCCCACTCACCCGCCACTCCCCGGCACCACCGCGGATTGCCTCGCCCGCTCCAGCCGGAGCCGCCCTGCGGTCCACAACGGTCAGCCGCTCGACCAGGGCGCCGTCTTCGATCGCCACCCCGGGCAGGGCGGCGACTCGTGCCCGGATCACCTGCTCCAGCAGGGGTCGGGTCATGCAGAGGACTGGCCGACCCCAGTCGCCGCGGGCTCGGTAGGCCCCACCCTGGTACACCCAAGCATTGCGGCCGTCGACTCGTACCGCGCCTTGGGTGACCAGCTCATCCTCGATGTCCGGGAACCAGTCGCAGAGCCGGTCCAGGCCGGCCGCGAGCAGCAGATGCAGGTGCCGGCCCTGCGGGACGTGGCCACGAGGTGCGACGGCACCCGGGAGCCGCTCGCGCTCCAGCACGACCACCGAAGCAGCGTGCTCAGCAAGGGCTCGGGCGGCGAGCAGCCCGGCAATGCTGCCTCCGACAACAATCACGCGCCCCTCACGCGACCTCGCCACGGCCCACCTCCCTCTCGTACTCAGGTTAGATCCCCGTAACCGCCCGCTCCCTTGACTGCCACGCCCGCCAGGTCAATCGTCAGAAGGAGGGGGATTTCCGATGACCACAAAACCTGCGCCCGACGACCGGGTATTGCCCTACACCCGCATCCTGTCGCTCGCCATCGTGCCGTTTCTGATCGCGGGATTCGTGATCCTGTACCTGTTCCCGCACCACACCGCCCACCTCTGGGCCTGGCCGCTCCGCCCGACGATGACCGCGATGGTCCTGGCATCGGCGTACCTCGGCGGCGCCTACTTCTTCGTCCGGGCAGCCCTCGAACGCCACTGGCATGTCCTTGCCCCCGGCATGCTCTCGGTCACCGCCTTCGCCACCCTCCTCGGGCTGGCGACCGTCCTGCACTGGAACAAGTTCACCCACGACAACCCAGCCTTCTGGATCTGGACCGCCCTGTACTTCGCCGCCCCCGTCCTCGTCCTGACCGCCTGGCTCCTCAACCGCCGGTACGCCGCCCCCGCCCGCACCCCCGACGACCTGCTACCACCGTCGTTGCGCGCGGCCGTGGCCGCCATCGGCACTCTGGCCCTCGTCCAAGGCGCCGCCATGTTCATCACACCAACGACCTTCATCGACCTCTGGCCCTGGCCTCTCACCCCACTCTCAGCCCGAACCCTCGCTGCCGTCCTCTGCCTGGGCGGCGCAGGACTGGGTATCTGGCACGACCCCCGCTGGTCGACCCTCCACCGAATGCTCGAAGTCGAACTGGTCATGGTCACCCCGATGCTGCTCGCCGCCGTCGTCGCCCACGATCAACTCGATGCCGGCAAGCCACTCGCCTGGCCCCTGCTGACCGGCTTCTCCCTCCTTTTCATCACCTCGGCGGTGGTAGGAGGACGCCGAAGCCGGCGACCGCTAGTCGCAGCAGGACCTGGCCGGGTGTGAGCAGGTCGGCGATCTTGGCCGCGCTCAGTAATTCGAGTTCTGCGAGCCGGATGGCATACGCCTCCGCGGAGATCACCCGAGCTTGGTGGAGCTCGACGGTGTTGTGCCAGACCTTGCGGCGGGATTCGCGGAGGAAGCGTTTGGAGGCTCGTTGGTTGAGGGGGCGGAGGGCGCGGTCGAGGAGGGTGCGCGCTGAGCGGGTTGCGAGTTCGGCGTCCTCGGCGGCTACCCGGTCGGCCAGCACACCGTCGATTCGTTCGTGGTCGCGGCGTCGGCGGTCGAGTAAGGCGGCGTCGTCGAATTCCTCGGCGGAGATCACGGCGAGCAGCGACTGCGGCAGGTCGTAGTTGATGTGGGCGTTGACGCCGAGCAGTACGTGCGCCAGCGGCGGCAGGGTCGCGGGTGCGTCGAATGCCAACCGCCACGGGCGCGGGACACTCTCACCGGCCCGGTCGGCGTCGAACGCCTTCAGGTAGAGGCCGGCGAAGTCGACGTCCCAGACCTCGACCCAAGCGGGATCCTCGAAGGCTCCACGATCGACAGCGCGGGCCACCGCGCTCGTCGTCCGCTGGTAGGTCGCGAGGAACTCACGGCGCGACTCCTCGGCGGGCGTGAGGCTGTCGAGCCGCTCCTGCAGAGCGGCGACAACCGCCGCGATGTCCCCCGATTGCTCCATGACATTCAGTATGTTCTCGCCGAGCTTTCCCGGCGAGAACATACTGAATGCGCTACGCCGGGAGCTGGGCCTCGATCGCGGTGACGACCTCGTCCGACTCCGGCAGGGTCTGCGGGCGGAAGCGGGCCGCGACGGTGCCTTCGGGGGTGACGAGGAACTTCTCGAAGTTCCACTGGACGTCGCCTGCAGCACCGTCCGCGTCGGGGGTCAGGGTCAGTTCGGAGTACAGGGTGTGCCGGCCGTCGCCGTTGACCTCGAGCTTGTCGAGCATCGGGAACGTCACGCCGTACGTGGTCGAGCAGAACGTCTCGATCTCCTCGGCCGTGCCGGGCTCCTGGCCGCCGAACTGGTTGCAGGGCACGCCGAGCACGGTGAAGCCGCGGCTCGCGTAGCGCTTCTGCAGGTTCTCCAGGCCTTCGTACTGCGGGGTGAGACCGCACTTGGAGGCGACGTTCACGAGGAGCACCGCCTTGCCCTTGTACTCGGCCAGCGAGGTCTCGGCGCCGGAAAGGGTCTGCAGCGGAATGTCGTACAGGCTCATCAAAATCCTTAGGAGGTCGGCAGATTGCGGGAAAGGAATTCTTCGGTCCGGCTCCACGCGAGGGCTGAGGCCCCGGCGTGGTGGAAGGCGGGCATCGGGTTGTCGAAGGCGTGCCCGGCCCCGGGATAGCGATGGATCTCGGTGCGGGGACCGTCGACGGCCGCGATGATCTTGTCGACGACGTCGCTCTTCAGGTAGTCGTCGGCGTCCCCGAAGTGATGAAGGCTGACCGCGTCGACGGAGGGAGCCAGCTCCAGCAAGTTGGGCAGCGCGGAGCCGTAGTAGCTCACCAGTACGTCGGGAGACGACACAGCGGCCACATTGAAGGCCAGTCCCCCGCCGAAGCAGAAGCCCACGATGCCAACACCCTGCTCGCGGCTACGCAGGTAGTCGAGCGCGGCGACCGAGTCCGACACCGCGGTCGGCCAGTCGACGCGCTGCATCAGGCCGACCGCCTGGTCCAGGACGTCCGGCGCCGACTCGTCCAGCTCGGCGCCGTCCAGGCGCCAGTAGATCTCCGGTGCGATCACGTAGTACCCGAGGGCGGACAGATCGAAGGCCCGCTGCCTGATGTAGTCGGAGACCCCGAAGATCTCTTGCAGCAGCAGGATGCCGGGCCCGGATCCGTTGGCAGGTTCCCACACGTGTGCCGGCATCAACCCCGTGCCGGTATCAATCTCCAAGGTCACACCTTGGAGCCTACTTCGCGTCGACAGACTCCCGTCGCGACACCTGCTCGGCTGGTGCAGGCATCCAGCGCTGGGACTCCGCTATAGCCGCCCGCAGGAGCTCGTAGAGCCGCTCATCCGGGTTGGAGACACAGGCCTGCGAGATGCCCTCCACAGCACACGACACAGCCCGTGGAGCCGTCCGGCGCGCGAAGTCCGGAGTACCGCGGTGTGGTCGCGCAGTGAAGGTCTTGGCCCACTTGGTAGCCGCCGGTACGCCGTCCAGCGCCTCCTGAGCCTCAGGTCGCAAGCTGTCCAGCGGACGGCCGTCCAGCCCAGCCAGGTGGCGCTCCCCCACGAGCAGGGCGACTGCCAGGATGTACTGCCGCTCCTGCGACACCACCGGCAACGCATGCTCGATGCAGACCGCCGTCACCATCGGTACGACGTGCGGGTCCTCCGGGACCAGCCCGATCACCGAGGGGATCATCGGCGCCAACCGGGCCCGTCCTGCGTCCGTCGTGCAGTCATTGACGTCGCGGGCCACTCCGGCCAGCAGTGGATGGGTACAGGCCGGATGATCCGACCAGGGCTCGCCCGCGAGATACGAGGCGAACTCCATGAAGCAGGCACCCTTGCGAGGGTTTCGGTGTTTGCCCCGCGACAGAACCGGGACAGCAAGCTCGGAATTGTTCATTGCGGCTCCTGAGACGCTCCTCGTCCCAGAATGCGCCCGAAATCCCGTGGATGCCACGGGTTACCGACATCGGCTTGTGAGCAGCGGCACAGGCGTGGCGGGTTGGGGTGGAGTGTTACCGACGGGTAGCCTTGGTCCTGCTCCCACTCCTGGAACCCAGAGGAGGGCCTCGTGCCCCGTGAGATCCGCGATGTCGTCTTCGTCGACGGCGTTCGCACCCCGTTCGGAAACGGCAAGGCCACCGGCCTGTACGCCGAGACGCGCGCCGACGATCTGGTGATCAAGTGCATCCGGGAAATTCTCCGGCGCAACCCGTCGCTGCCGCCGGAGCGGGTGGAGGAGGTCGCCATCGCGGCCACCACCCAGCTCGGTGACCAGGGCCTGACCATCGGCCGGACCGCGGCCCTGCTGGCGGGTCTGCCGAACACCACGCCGGGCTACGCCATCGACCGGATGTGCGCGGGCGCCATGACGGCCGTGACCACGCTCGCGTCCGGGATCGCCTTCGGTGCCCAGGACGTGGTGATCGCCGGCGGTGTCGAGCACATGGGCCGGCACCCGATGGGCGAGGGCGTCGACCCGAACCCGCGGATCATCTCCGAGAAGCTCGTCGACACCAGCGCGCTGGTGATGGGCTCCACCGCGGAGAACCTGCACGACCGGTACCCGAGCATCACCAAGGCCCGGGCCGACGCCTTCGCCGTCCAGTCCCAGGAGCGCGCCGCCAAGGCGTACGCGAACGACCTGATCCAGCCGGACCTGGTCCCGATCGCGATCCGCTCGGCCGAGCACGGCTGGGGTCTGGCGACCGCCGACGAGCCGATGCGCCCGGGCACCACGCTGGAGGACCTGGCCAAGCTCAAGACCCCGTTCCGCCCGCACGGCCGGGTCACCGCGGGCAACGCGGCCGGTATCAACGACGGCGCCACCGCCGCCCTGCTCACCTCGGCCGAGGCCGCCGAGGAGCTCGGCCTGAAGCCCAAGATGAAGCTGGTCTCGTACGGCTTCGTCGGCGTCGAGCCCGAGGTGATGGGCTTCGGCCCGATCCCGGCCACCGACAAGGCGCTCAAGCTGGCCGGCCTGACCATCGACGACATCCAGGCCTTCGAGGTGAACGAGGCGTTCGCCGTCCAGGCGCTGGCGTTCCTCGAGCACTACGGCATCGCCGACGACGACCCGCGGGTCAACCCGTACGGCGGCGCGATCGCCTACGGCCACCCGCTGGCCTCGTCCGGCATCCGGCTGATGACCCAGCTGGCCAAGCAGTTCGAGCTGCGGCCCGAGGTCCGGTACGGCCTGACCACGATGTGCGTCGGCCTCGGCATGGGCGGAACCGTCATCTGGGAGAACCCGAACTTCGAGGGGAACAAGGCATGAGCTTGCAGGACCTCATCGACGAGGCCGTCGCGATCGAGAACGACGAGCTGGTCACGCTCGCGCCGAGCCGCGACGTCGAACTGCCGAACAAGGCCGGCACGCTGGCCCTGATCACCCTCGACAACGGCCAGGACCACACCAAGCCGAACACCTTCGGCCCCAAGGGTCTGGCCGAGCTGAACAAGGCGATCGACGCCGCGCTGGCCCGCGAGGACATCGTCGCGATCGCCGTCACCGGCAAGCCGTTCATCCTGGCGGCGGGCGCGGACCTCAGCGGCGTACCGAAGCTGGCCGGGCGCGAGCAGGCGCTCAACCTGGGCAAGATCGGCCACGGGGTGATGCGCAAGCTGCTCGACGGTGGCAAGCCGTCCTTCGCGTTCGTCAACGGGGTCGCTCTTGGTGGCGGCCTCGAGGTGGCGCTGCACGCGCAGTACCGGACCATCTCGGTCGCGGCCGGGATGATCTCGACGCCCGAGGTCTTCCTCGGGCTGCTGCCGGGCTGGGGCGGCAACTTCTTGCTGCCGAACCTGATCGGCGCGGACAAGGCCGTCAAGGTCGTCGTCGAGAACGCCCTGAACCAGAACAAGATGCTCAGCGGTCCCGAGGCGGTCAAGTTCGGGATCGGCGACGTGCTGCTGGACTCGGCCGACTTCCTCGAGCAGTCGCTGATCTGGGCGAGCAAGGTGCTGACCGGCGAGATCGTCGTCGAGCGGCCCGAGATCGACCGGGGCGAGGCCTGGGACGCGGCGGTTGCCCGCGGTAAGGCGTTCGCCGACCTCAAGGTGAGCGGCGCGGCGCCGGCGCCGTACCGGGCGCTGGACCTGATCGCGGCGGCCAAGGACAACGACCGCGACCGTGGCTTCGCGGCCGAGGACGAGGCGCTCGCCGACCTGATCATGAGCGAGGAGCTGCGCAGCGGCCTCTACGCCTTCGACCTGGTCAACAAGCGCGCCAAGCGGCCCGCGGGCGCGCCGGACAAGTCGCTGGCCCGCAAGGTCACCAAGGTCGGCGTCGTCGGCGCCGGTCTGATGGCCGGCCAGCTGGCACTGCTGTTCGTCCGCCGGCTCGAGGTGCCGGTGGTGCTCACGGACCTCGACCAGGAGCGCGTCGACCGCGGTGTCGGCTATGTGCACGGTGAGATCGACAAGCTGCTCGGCAAGGGCCGGATCCGGCCGGACAAGGCCAACCAGCTCAAGGCACTCGTCACCGGCTCGGTCGACCGCTCGGTCTTCGCCGACGCCGACTTCGTGATCGAGGCCGTCTTCGAGGAACTGCAGCTGAAGAAGACGATCTTCGCCGACCTGGAGAAGATCGTCCGGCCGGACGCGATCCTCGCGACCAACACCAGCTCGCTGTCCATCACCGAGATGGCGGCCGACCTGGAGCACCCGGAGCGGGTCGTCGGGTTCCACTTCTTCAACCCGGTCGCGGTGCTGCCGCTGCTGGAGATCATCCGCGCGGACCAGACCGACGACGCCTCGCTGGCGACTGCCTTCGCCGTCGGCAAGACGCTGAAGAAGTCCTGCGTGCTGGTCAAGGACGCGCCGGCCTTCGTGGTCAACCGGCTGCTGACCCGCTTCCTCGGCGAGGTCAGCGCGGCGGTCGACGAAGGTACGCCGATTCCCGAGGCGGACAAGGCGCTGTCGGCGCTCGGTCTGCCGATGCCGCCGTTCGTGCTGCTGCAGCTGGTCGGGCTTCCGGTCGCGCTGCACGTCGCCGAGACGATGAACCGGGCGTACCCGGATCGCTTCGCGGTGTCGGCGAACCTCGCCAAGGTAGTTGCTGCAGGCAAGAGTTCGTTCTACGTCTGGAGCGCCGAGGGCAAGCCGTCGGTCGACCCCGAGGTCGAGGCCCTGGTGACCGTCGGCGACAAGCCGTCGACCGCCGAGGAACTGCGCAGCCGGGTGCTGTCCGCGCTGGCCGAGGAGATCCAGATCATGCTCGACGAGGGCGTGGTGGCGCAGGCGCAGGACATCGACCTGTGCCTGCTGCTCGGTGCGGGCTGGCCGTTCCACCTCGGTGGGATCACGCCGTACCTGGACCGTAGCGGCATCGCCGAGAAGACCAACGGCAAGCGATTCCTGCCCAAGGGGCTCGCGAGCCTCGCGTAACGCCTTCGGTCTGCTGGGGGTCGGTCCGGTGCCGGAAGCCCGGTCCGGCCCCCAGCATCTTTTCCCCACGACTTCTGCTTTTTCTTCTTTTTGCAACATGCGTCGCGGAACTTCCACCCAGTGTCATCAGTTGTCCTTCATGGACTGAACCAGAGCTGGGGAGAAAATGAGCAAGCGCGTGGAACAGAAGTCTCAGGCTCGCGAGCGGGCGGCCTCACTGGCCGCCGAGCAGGCGCGGGCCGAGCGCCGCCGGAAGCTGCTGATCGCGATCAGCGCCGTCGTGGTGGTGATCGTGGTGATCGGCGGACTCGTCGCCGTCCGCCTCGCCGGCGGCGGCAAGAAGGACGAGGCGGCCGGCCCCTCCGGTACGGCGGATTCGAGCCTCATCTCCACGCTCGCCAACATCCCGCCCGCGACCTTCGCCGCGGTCGGCAGCGATGCCGTGAACGCCTCCCCCGCGGCCATCACCGCCCCGCCGCTGACCGCCAACGGCAAGCCGAAGGTGCTCTACATCGGCGCCGAGTTCTGCCCGTACTGCGCCGCCGAGCGCTGGCCCGTCACGGTCGCGCTGTCCCGCTTCGGCACCTTCAGCAACCTCGGGACGACCCACTCGGCCTCGGCCGACGTCTTCCCGAACACGGCGACGCTGTCCTTCCACGGCTCGACCTACACCAGCCAGTACCTGTCCTTCACCGGCGTCGAGACGACGACCAACGAGCAGGTCAACGGCCAGTACGCGCCGCTGGACACGCCGACCGCCGAGGACCAGAAGACGTTCGCGACGTTCAACCAGCCGCCGTACGTGAAGAGCGGCGGCTCGATCCCGTTCGTCGACCTCGGCGGCAAGTTCGTCGGCTCCGGCGCGACGTACTCGCCGGAGATCCTGGCCGGCAAGACCCAGACCGAGATCGCCGACGCGCTGAAGGACGCGAACAGCCCGATCGCCAAGGCGATCGACGGCTCGGCCAACGTCTACACCGCGGCCATCTGCGCCCTCACCGACAACCAGCCCGCCGCGGTCTGCTCGACCGACGCGGTCAAGGCAGCGGCCGGCAAGCTCGGGAAGAGCTGATCCGGTGAGCTCCGGTGTCGCGACGCAGCAAAAGTCGATCGGCTGGCTCCCCTGGACGACCTTGGTGCTGTCCGTCGCAGGGGTCGCGGTCGCGGCGTACCTGACCTACGAGCACTACACCGCCGGTACGACGCTCGCCTGCCCTGACACCGGCGTCGTGAACTGCCTGAAGGTGACCAGCAGCCAGTACTCCAAGCTGTTCGGCATCCCGGTCGCCCTGCTCGGCCTGCTGTTCTTCGTCGGGATGACGGCGCTGTCGTTGCCACCACTGTGGCGCACGGCGTCCCCGTGGCCGAGCCGGCTCCGGCTGGCGGCGGTCGTCGTCGGAGTGGTCTTCGTCTGCTACCTGATCTGGGCCGAGCTGTTCCAGATCGACGCCATCTGCCTGTGGTGCACGGTCGTCCACGGCCTGACCATCGTCCTGTTCGGGCTGGTCGTCATCCGTCAGGCTCTGCCACCTCTCGAGGACTAACCCCGGAACTTCTTCACTGCGGTGACCAGCTCGGCCGTTGTCTTGCCCGTGTGCTTCTTGATGATCGCGGCGTCGGCGGCCGGGCTGACACCGTGCTGGGCGAGGTCCGTGTAGAGCGCCGCCATGCCCTTCACGCCCTCGGTGGAGACCAGGTACTCCGTCGCCCACCAGGACTGCCCGTACGACCGGTCGCCGCTGGCGTCGAACTCCTTCTCCCCCGGCAGCACCTTCATCGACGGCAGGTACTTCGTCTTCACGATCGAGCGATACGGATCGACGGTCCAGCGCGGGTCGTCCTCGATCGACCGGCAACGAACGTACTCCGCGACGCCCTCGACCAGCCATGTCGGCGTACCGAGGCCGATCGGCACCGTGGCGACATGCGTCATCTCGTGCACGAGCAGGTCCTCTTCGAGGTCCTTGCGGACGGCCGGGTTGATCACGATCCTGCTGCCCACCGGCGCGACGGCCTTCACGCTCAGCGGCTCACCGTCGTACAGGGTGACGGCCTTCGCCGCGATCGTCCAGCCCGCTCCGTTGCCGGTCGTCCAGTGCATCGACATCACCCGGGGCTCGGGCATCGCGATCACCATCACCTTGCCGTTCCAGGGCCGCGGCCAGTGCTTGCGGACGGCGGCGACGGCGTCCTGCGCGATGCCGGCGATCTTCTTGCCCATCGGGATTTCCTTCTTGTCCACCACGACGGTGACCGTGCCGCGGTGGACCACCTTGACCGGCTGGAAGTCCCACGGCTGGCGATGGCCGTCCTCGCTCAGCGACTCCTCGATCGCGTCGTCCGCGACCAGGATCCAGTGGCCGGAGCGGAGTACGAAGGTGTAGCCGAGGTCGGTCTGGACCGGCTTCGGGTCGAGCCCGGTCAGCTCGTAGCGCATCATCACGCGGGTGGTGAAGGCCGTCTTGCCGTACTTCGCGACCATCTTCGGCGCCGGTTTCTCGTCGGCGACGAAGTACCGCAGATTGGTGAAGTCGAACTGCCGCAGATTGCCGAACAGCACCCGCTGCTCGGCGACGAGCTTCGGCTGCTTGGGATCGACGGACGCGATGAAAGCCTTCTCGTCGTCCTTGAGGACTGCGGTCGCACGCTTGGCCAGGACCGCATCCACAGCGGCCTTCCGGGACTTCGACGAGCCGGTTTTGGCGGTGGCCTCCGCGGCGGCCGCAGTACCGCCAGGAGACCTGCCGACGTCCGGCTTGGTCACCACGACGACGCCGACGGCACTCGCCAGGACCAGCGCGGTGGCGCCCGCGAAGAGGCGTCCCCGCTTCATCGTCATCTCGCGCTCCTCGCCCGCCCCGATCCGGCCGGACGGATATTACTCCCCAAATCCCTACTCCGGGGTTGCGAAGAGGCCGCGCCCTGGCGGACACGGCCTCTTCGTGAGGTGGACGACTACGCCCTGGTGCTCTCGCCAGTGCGCTCCGTCTCGCCGACACGGCTCTTGCGATAGCCGTAGACCGCGTAGACGGCGAAGCCCAGCACCATCCAGACCAGGAACCGGATCCAGGTCTCCAGCGACAGGTTGAGCATCAGGTAGATGCAGATCAGCGCCGCCAGGATCGGCACCACCGGGTTGCCCGGCACCCGGAACGAGCGCGGGATGTCGGGCCGGCTCCGGCGCAGCAGCGGCACCGCGATGGAGACCAGGGTGAACGCGGCCAAGGTGCCGATGTTCACCATTTCCTCGAGCTTGCCGATCGGAGTCACACCGGCCACGATCGCGACCACCACGCCGATACCGATGGTGAGGCGGTACGGCGTACCGAACTTCGGGTGCGTCTTGCCCAGCGTGGCCGGCACCAGGTGGTCGCGGCTCATCGCGAAGACGACACGCGCGGCGCCGATCATCAAGGTGAGCACGACGGTGGTCAGACCGGCGACCGCGCCGGCCGAGATCAGCGTCGCGAAGCCGGGCTTGCCGACCGACCGGAAGGCCTCAGCCAATGCCGCTTCACCACTGATGTCGGTGTACTTGACCATGCCGGTGATGACGATGCAGACCAGCACGTAGAGCACCGTGCAGATCGCGAGCGACCCGAGGATGCCGCGGGGCAGGTCGCGCTGCGGGTTCTTCGCCTCTTCCGCGGTCGTCGCGACCACGTCGAAGCCGATGAACGCGAAGAACACCAGCGAGGCGCCGGACACCAGGCCCATCACGCCGAACGTCGACGGCGCCCCGAAGATCCACTGGATCAGCGGAGTGGTGATGGAGGCGTCGTCGTTGGCGGCCGGCACGCTCGGCGGGATGAACGGGGTCAGGTTCGAGCTCTTGATGTAGAACAGCCCGGCGATGATCACGAACAGCACGACGAACAGCTTGACCGCGACCAGCGCGAGGTTGACCCGCAGCGACTCCTTGATGCCGACCGTGGCCAGGATGGTCAGCACGATCACCAGCAGCATCGCCAGGACGTTGACGTTGGCATCGGGCCCGATCGAGTCGGGCCAGCCCAGTCCTATCTCGTCGAGGAAGAGCTTCGCGTAGGTGGACCAGCCCTGGGAGACGACGCTTGCCCCGAGCATCAGCTCGAGCAGCAGGTCCCAGCCGATGATCCAGGCAAAGATCTCGCCCAGCGAGAAGTACGAGAACGTGTACGCCGAACCGGAGACCGGCACGGTCGAGGAGAACTCCGCGTAACACAGCGCCGCCAGCGCGCAGCAGATCGCCGCGAACACGAACGACAGCGCGATGCCCGGACCCGCGTAGGCCTTGGCGGCGCGGCCGGTCAGGGTGAAGATGCCGGCGCCGATGATGACGCCGATGCCGAAGACGGTCAGGTCGAGGGCGGTGAGGCGTTTCTTGAGCTGGTACTCCGGCTCGTCGGTGTCCGCGATCGACTGCTCGATCGTCTTGGTTCGCAACAGACTCATCTGTACGCCTCCTCAAACTCGGACGGAACCCTCCGAACCCTGCCAACCTGACGGGTTGAGGTCAAACCGCCACTCAGCGTTGAGGCTCGTAGTCCTTAAGGTAGATCCACAGTGTCGCCTCGGTGAATCCGGTGCGAGTCAGCAGGATCCGGTCCCGTGCCGCCTGATCGGTGCCGTGCCTGGCCAGATCCTCGTACAGGTCCTCGACAGCCGCCAGTCCGAGGCGTTTCACCAGGAAGCGGACGGCCAGCCAGCTCACGCCGTACACGTCGGCGTTGTTGTTGTAGAAGCCCTGGTCGGTCGGCAGCGCGCTGAGCAGCGGCAGGGCGTCGTCGATGACCTCCTGCTCCCATTTGCCGACCTCGCCGGGTCCGCTGATCGCCTCGATCCCCCGCCAGGACACGTACTCCGCCGCGCCTTCGGCCAGCCACAACGGTTCGTAGCTACCGAGATCGGCGGTCGCGACGTGAGTGATCTCGTGGGACAGCAGGATCTCGTCGACGCGGTCGCGTTCCTTGGGATTGACCACGATGTACGCGCCGGCGACCGTACCGTCGGCGGTGTCCTGGCCGGGCAGCGACGAGAAGGTCGAGCCGGCGCTCGCGGCCGACTCCACGTCCTCGTCGTTGAAGCGCGCGTCGCGGACATCGGAGTCGTCCAGCGCCGCGATCAGCACGGAGCCATGCCACTTGCGCGGCCAGTACGCGGTGACCTCGCCGAGCGCCTCGGTGGCCTCGGTGACGATCGAGCGGCCGCGCTGGGTGTCGCCCTTGTCGACCAGCACGAGCACACGCGGGCCGCGATGGACCTCGAAGCGGCCGAGGTCCCAGGCCTCCTGGTGCGCGCCCGGGCCGAGCTCGTCGTCGAGGTCGTTGTCGTCGGCCATGATCCAGCGGCCGCCGCGATGCACGAACGTGTAGCCGAGCTCGGTCGTCACCGGCACCAGATCGACCTCGTGGATCTGGTACCTCATCAGCACCCGGACCAGGTACGTCGAAGCGCCGTGCGCGCGGACCGCCTTCTGGTCGAACCGCTCCTCGGCCTGGCTGTAGCCGATCTCGTCGAGGCCGAGCTCGACCAGGTTCGCGAACAGCACCTTCTGCTCTTGCCGCAGCTTCTTGTTCGCCGGGTCGACGTCCTGGAGGAACATCTTCTCGTTGACGGTCCGGACGGCCTTGGCGCGGCGGAGCAGGATCGTGTCGACGGCCAGCCGGCGGGCAGCGACGGCCGCGGCGGTCTTGGACGGCGGCTTGGTGCCGTTGTTCGGCTGGGTCGTCGGCGGCTTGGTGAGGGCCGCGCCGGGCCTGGCCCGGGCATCCTGCTCGCGGTCCTCGACCGCGTAGACGACGCCGGCGGAGACCACGGCCACGGCAATGAGCAGGCCCAGCCAGCGGCGGGGCCCGTGGGGCGGAACCTGAGCGCCGGACGGTGCGGCGCTAGGTGTTGTCGAACTCACGTCGGGTCGATTCCTCCGGTCCGCCCGTCCTGCTACAGCCCGGCTACCCTACTCGCTCCTACAGTTTCCACCACCGACACGCCGGGTATACAGACTGCCCCTAAATGCCCGCCTCTTTTTTCAGAGCGAGAAAGAGGCGGCCCTCGGTGAGGTTGAGGTGCTCCAGCATGATCCGGTTGCGCTCGGCCTGGGTGCTGCCGAGCGAGGCCATCTCCTGGTAGAGCGTGCCCACCTCGACGCCGCCGAAATGACGGAACAGGTAGTCGACCGCGAGCCACGACATCGGGTACGAGCTGTCCGAGTCCTTGAAGAACACGTTGTCCGCGGGCAGCCCCTTCGCCTTGGCCAGGTACTTCGTCTGGACCTCCTTGCGGTACTTGTCCAGCGCCAGGTTCTCCTCGCCGGCCATCGGCAGGAACTCGACGTACGTCGCCGCGCCCTCCACCAGCCAGCGCGGCGCGTACGCCCCGTACGGCGCCGTCGCCACGTGCGTGAACTCGTGGGCCAGCGTCCGGGCGTCGACCTTGTCGCGGTTGCGCGGGTTGATCACCACGTACGAGTCGGCCCGCTCCCCCATCGCCGTCACCTCGCCGGGCAGCGTCCGGTACACCCAGGTCGCCATCGCGAGCGCGTCCTCGGCGTTCTTCGGCACGGTGTAGTCGGCGCCGCGGACGATCTTGTCGTCCAGCGCGATCACCACGCCCGAGCCTGTCCAGCCACCCGGCCAGGCCTTGCTGACGGCCTGTACCGCGCTGACCGCTTTCGCCGCGAGGTTGTTCGCGAGCTTGGTCTGGTTGTGCTCGACCACGATCAGCACCCGCGGCGCGCGCTTCACCAGGATCTGGCCGAGGTCCCAGGCCTCCTGGTGCGATCCGCGCGGAAGCAGGTGGTCCATGTCGCTGTCGGACACCAGTAGCCAGCTGCCGTCGGACTTCTGGGTGAAGGTGTAGCCGAGCATCGTCCGCACCGGCTGCGGGTCGATGCCCTTGATCTGGTACCTCATCACGACACCGACCAGGTAGGTCGACGGGCCGTACTTGTCCACGAGCCGCTGGTCGAACTGCTCCTGGAGCTGCTCGTACTGCAGGGTCGCGAACCCGAACTGCCGCAGGTTCTCGAAGAGCAGCGTCTGCCGTTGGCGCAGCGTCTTGTTGGCCGGGTCGACGTCTTGCAGGAACTCCTGCTCGTTGTTGCGCTGGACCGCCTGGGCGCGGCGGAGCAGCACCTTGTTCACTCCGGCCGCGCGGGCCGTCTCGTCGATCTCCGGCGGTCCGGACGTCTTCGGCGAGGCGATGGCCTGGTCGGAGTCGGCGCTGGACTTGTGCAGGGCGAGCCCACCGGCGACGGCTCCGGCGACGAGAACCAGCGAGAGCAGCAACGGCCAGAGCCGGCGCTGCCGGGGAGCCGCGGAGTGGCGCCCCCTCGCCGGTCCCCCGTCAGGCCCCGCCCGGCCTGCCGCTCGCGGTGTCTGACTCACTGGTGATCGCGTCCCCTTGCCTGGCGATCAGCTCTATCACGTCCCGGGCCAGCCCCTGGCCGGTCAAACCGATCTCCTGCAGGATCTTGTCTCGCTTGGCGTGCTCGAGGAACTCCTGCGGGATGCCGAAGTCGCGCACCGGGGTGGTCACACCCGCGTCGCGCAGGGCCTGCGAGATCGCGGCGCCACAGCCGCCGGCCCGGCCGTTGTCCTCGATCACGACGACGAACTTGTGCTTGCCGGCCAGCTCGACCAGCGCGGGGTCGACGGGCTTCACCCAGCGCGGGTCGACCACGGTGACGCCGAAGCCCTGCTGTTGCAGCCTGGTCGACACGTCCACGGCCGTCGCGGCCATCGAGCCGATGCCGATGATGAGGACGTCGGTGCCGGTACGGACCAGGACGTCGCTGCCGCCGACGCGGTCGATGGCCTCGATGTCGGGGAACACCTCGCCCTTGGCGTAGCGAAGTACCGTCGGGGCGTCGTCGACCTCGATCGCCTCGTTGAGCAGCTCACGCAGCCGGGTACCGTCGCGGGGCGCGGCCAGCCGCAGGCCGGGGACGACCTGGAGGATCGACATGTCCCACATGCCGTTGTGGCTCGCGCCGTCGTCACCGGTCACGCCGGCCCGGTCGAGCACGAAGGTGACACCGCACTTGTGCAGGGCGACGTCGAGCAGCAGCTGGTCGAAGGCGCGGTTGAGGAACGTCGCGTAGAGGCCGACGACCGGGTGCAGTCCGCCCATCGCGAGGCCGGCCGCACTCGTCACCGCGTGCTGCTCGGCGATACCGACGTCGAAGATGCGGTCGGGGAACTGCTCGGCGAACGGCGCCAGGCCGGTCGGGTGCAGCATCGCGGCGGTGATCGCGACGACATCCGGGCGGCGGTGGCCGATCTCGATGATCTCGTCGGCGAACACGTCGGTCCAGCCGCGCGGCTTGCTCTTCGGCCGGACCTGGTGGAAGTTGTCTTCCTCGTCCTGCTCGGCAGCGGCGTACCCGAAGCCCTTCTGGGTGACCGCGTGCACGATCACCGGGCCGCCGAACGCCTTGGCCTTGGTGAGCGCGTCCTCCATCGCCTGCCGGTCGTGGCCGTCGACCGGGCCGACGTACTTCAGGCCGAGGTCCTCGAACATGCCCTGCGGGGCGAGCATGTCCTTCAGGCCCTTCTTGACGCCGTGCAGCACCTCGTACATCGGCGGGCCGACGTACGGCGTGCGGCCGAGGTTCTTCTTGACCAGGTCGAGGATCTTCTCGTACCGCGGGTTGGTGCGCAGGCTGGTCAGGTGCGTCGCGAGGCCGCCGACGGTCGGGCTGTAGGAACGGCCGTTGTCGTTGACGATGATGACGAGTTTGAGGTCCTTGGCCGCGGCGATGTTGTTGAGCGCCTCCCAGGCCATCCCGCCGGTCAGCCCGCCGTCACCGATCAGCGCGACGACGTGGCGGTCTTCTTTTCTGAGCCGATAGGCCTTCGCCAGCCCGTCGGCGTACGAGAGGCTGGTCGAGGCGTGGCTGTTCTCCACCACGTCGTGCTCGGACTCGGCCTGGCTCGGGTAGCCGGACAGGCCACCCTCCTGACGGAGCGTGTCGAACTTGGCCGCCCGGCCGGTGAGCAGCTTGTGGACGTACGTCTGGTGCCCGGTGTCGTAGATCAGCCGGTCCCGGGGCGACTCGAACACCCGGTGCATCGCCAGGGTGATCTCGACCATGCCCAGGTTGGGCCCGAGATGCCCACCCGTCCGGGACACCGTCTCGACCAGAACGTCACGGATCTCCGCGGCCAGCTCACGCAGTTGCGAGTCGGTCATCCGTTTGAGGTCCGCCGGGCCATCGACGGTCTCCAGAACGCGCATCGAGCTCCTCCGCAGGTTGTCCTCGAACGCTTGAGTCTATGCACGGACAGCGACGATTCCGAACTCAGCAGGCCGTCAGCTGCGTTTCTCACACTCCCCCAGGCTCACCGACCCCGCTTGCTCGCTTGTGATGCCACCCTCACCTAAAGTCACACCTATGGAGATGGTGAGGACGCTCTTCTGCAAGTACGACGGCACGCCCCACCGCCTCCTGGAGTCCATCAACCTCGGCGAGGACGAACACGGCCTCTGGGTAGGCTCCCTCCCCGGCTCCCGCGGCCAGCGCGCCGACGGCACGTGGGTAACCATCGACCACCACCGGGTCCGCCTCTACCCAAGAGGCCAATGGTGGAGCGCCCTCTTCAACGACACCCCGCACCCCACCCGGATCTACTGCGACATCACCACCCCACCCGTCTTCGGCGTCGACTCGGTCACCACGGTCGACCTGGACCTCGACATCCGCCTCCTCCGCGACGGCACCATCAAAGTCATGGACGAAGACGAGTTCCTCCACCACCAGAAGCTCTACAACTACCCACCCCAAATCATCGCCACCGCCCAGGCAACCTGCGCCTGGGTAGTAGCCAACATCGCCACCACCGAGCCCTTCACGACGGTCTACCAGACCTATCTGGAAAAGCTCCGCGCGATCGCGCTCAACTGTCCGGGATGATCGAGTAGTTCGGTGGGTTGAGGGTTCCCCAGGGGGTTGTGGAGGCTTGGGGTGGGAGGGGGGCCGGGGTCGGCATCGGGCCGGTCAGGCAGGTGTTGCACCAGAAGTAGGCGGTGCCGTACGCGGCACAGGGATCCTTGACCTCGAATTCGAGGCGCAGATTGTGGGCGCCGCAGTTGGGGCAGCCGAGGGTGGGCAGGGACGTCGGCCGGTGGTGAGCCAGGCTGTAGGCGTCCATCCAGCGTTGGTACGGGGTGTCGTTCGAGCAGAGCCGGATGAAGATCTGCCAGACGGCCCACAGATCGTCGGCGCGGCCACGGGCCTGGGCGTAGGTGTCGGCGGCGTCCACGGCGTCCTGCAAGTGGCTCAGCAGGAACTTCTCGCGCTCGTGCACGATGCCGGCTGGCAACGAAACCTCAACCGACAGCGTGGAGCCCTCCAGACCTTTGACTCGTACGCCGATGCAGTGGTCCGGGCTACGAAAGTGCACTCTCAGCCGGAGACTGGCAACGAGTCCAGTCTCCAGCTTCTCCGCGCGTGTTTGCAGGTCGGCGATCTCCCGCTGCCACCCCTGCGCCGCATCCACCAGCGACAGCACGCGCTCACACGTTGCCATCGCGCCCCACCATCAATCGAACTCTCATCGGACCATAGAAAGGTCAGGAGCCGCAGTTGTCGAGACCTGGGTAGTCTTCGCAGAGCCTCGTTTGCGATGCGACACCGGCGTACAGCCGGAGATCGTCCACGCTGCCGGCGAAGGACTTGCCGCTGGTACGGCCCGCGCCGACCACCGTGCTGCCGGCTCTCGGCGGGCTCGCCTGGTACGAGGTCTGCCCGATCGTGCGGATGTCCAGGGCCAACCCGATGCTGGCGGAGGAGCCACCCGCCCGGGCGTCATAGGTGGCGCTGATCAGATGCCAGCCGCCGACTTCCTCGCGGTCGACGGTCCCGATCGCGAGCGTCTCGGTGGTCGATGCCGTGTCGCCCCGGGCGAACACCCACTGGCTGCTGAACTGGTCGACCGGGCGGTACTCCAGCCGCCAGCTGTCCTTGCCGGTGGTTCCCTGTCGCGCGACCACCATCGGCTTGGCCGGATCGCCGACCTTGACCCAGACCGCGAGGGTGAAACTGCCGCTCGCGTCGACGACCGGGCGGTCCAGGCTGACGGCTTCGCGGGACCGGCCGGTCAGCTGCAGCACCCGTCCGCGTTCGGCATCGTTGACGAAGGCGCCGGACTGGTTGCTGCCGGCACCGAAGCCCGCGACGGTGAGGTCTGCGCCACGCACCAGCTCCGGGGTCCGCCAGGCGTTGCCCGAACCCTGAAGAGCGTTGTCGAGCGGCCAGTACGCCGCCGTACCGGCAGCAATCCGGTCGTTCCCGCTCGGGCCCGTCCGGGGCTCCACCAGATTCGGGAGTTCGTCGGCGACGAGCAGGCGCTGCCAGATCTGGAGCTGGTCGATGGAGCCCGCGAACTGGCCGGTGAAAGCGCCGGCGTACTTGGCCCGCCCGACGGTCAACGGGCCGGCGGCGTGCCAGGCCACGGCCGTCGGTGAGGATGCCGTCTGCTGCAGCCGACCGTTGACCAACAGCTCGAGCGATCCCGTCGCGGCGTCGTAGCTGCCGATCAGGTGGGTCCACGCGCCGTTGACCGGTGCTTCCGTCGACAAGGCACGGTACAAGGTCGGGTTCTTGACGTCTGCGGAGCTGCGGGCGAAGGCCCATCGCTTGGCGGACGCGTCGTAGTACAGGCCGAAGGCGCTGCTGTTGGTGCCGGCAACGGCCGCGATCACGCCGGTCTGGCCGGCCTTGGTCGGCCTGGCCCAGGCCGAGATCGTCAAGCTCTTCGAGGTGTCGACCACCGGCTCGGTCGCCTCGGCATAGTCGTCGGTCCCGTCCAGCGCGAGCGATCCGGCGATCCGGCCCTTGCCGTCGAAGGCTCCGCCGTTGACGACCGTGAGCGGATGCGCCGGAGTGGCGGAGTCGGCGGCCGTCGTCCCGGAGCCGTCGTCGAAGGACCACGAGCCGATCGGTCCCGGCCGCGGTCCGGCGTTGAACAGGAAGTTCGCCGAGGTACCGAACTGGCCGATCTCGTTGATGCTCTGCACGTCGAGGGTGTTCCAGCCCGCACTGGGCGGGATCAGGGACAGCGTCAGGTTCGCGCCGTCGAGGTCCTCGACCGTGGAGTTGAACCGGACCCGGTGCCTGACCACGTTCGGCGAGGTGGCGGTGATCGTGACGGTCACCGGCTCACCGGCGACGGCCGTCTTCGGGCAGACCGTCTGGTTGAAGCAATTGGCGATCTCGACGCCGTTGTAGCTCAAGGTGATCTGCGGTGCGGCCGGCGGGACAGGCGGATCCTCAGCCGCGGCCGACAGCCCGGTCAACCCTGCGATCGCGAGACCCAGCGCCGCGACCACACCCAGTCCGCGCACGCCTCGTACACCCCACCAGCCCATTGAGCCCTCCCCATGACACACCGGGCTCCAGCAGCCGGGCGGCCGCAACAGCCTGAGGGCTACAGAGGCGAGCGTCTACCGAACCGTGGAAAGTTGCAGCAACCTGCAACGGCGGGGTCAGCGGCCGAGGAGTTTGTACTTGGCTTCGGTCTGGGATTTGGCGGGTTTCCACCAGGTGGGGTTTTCGCGGTACCAGGTGATGGTGGCGGTGAGGCCGGTGGTGAAGTCGTAGGTGGGGTGCCAGCCGAGTTCGGTGCGGAGTTTGGTGGTGTCGTTGGAGTAGCGGAGGTCGTGGCCGGGGCGGTCGGGGACGTGGTCGTAGGCGTCGGCGGGGTGGTCCATCAGGGTGAGGATCTGTTCGATGATCTGTTTGTTGCTGCGCTCGTCGCCGGAGCCGATCAGGTAGGTCTCGCCGATGGTGCCGTTCGCGATGATGCGGTGGACGGCCTCGTTGTGGTCGTCGACGTGGGTCCATTCGCGGACGTTGTCGCCGGCGCCGTAGAGCTTCGGCCGGTCGCCGAGCAGGACGTTGGTGATCTGGCGCGGGATCAGCTTCTCGACGTGCTGGTACGGGCCGTAGTTGTTCGCGCAGTTGGAGAGGGTGGCGGCGACGCCGTACGAGCGGACCCAGGCGCGGACGAGCATGTCGGAGCTCGCCTTGCTCGCGGAGTACGGGCTCGAGGGGTCGTACGCCGTCTGCTCGGTGAACTGCTCCACGGAGTCCAGCGGGAGGTCGCCGAACACCTCGTCGGTGGAGATGTGATGCAGCCGCTTGTCGTGGCGGCGGACCGCCTCGAGCAGGGTGAAGGTGCCGAGGATGTTGGTCCGGATGAACGGCGACGGGTCGTTCAGCGAGTTGTCGACGTGGGACTCGGCGGCGAAATGCACCAGTACGTCGGTGTCGCGGACCAGCCCGTCGACCAGGTCGGCGTCGCAGATGTCGCCGTGGACGAAGGTGATCCGGTCGGAGACCTGGTCGAGGTTGCGCTGGCTGCCGGCGTACGTCAGCAGATCGAGCACGGTGATCGCGAGGTCGGGGAAGCGCCGCAGCGTGTCGAGGACGAAGTTCGAGCCGATGAATCCTGCCCCACCCGTGACGAGCATCCGCTGCATGCGGCTCAGGATAGCCAGCGCGGAAATCCGGCGGCGGGGTGACCGCGTGCACCGGTACGGTGACGCCATGCGGAACGTCCGGGTGGTCTATCGCAAGTTCGACGAGAAACTTCACTGGCATCAGTGGATGCAGTACCTGGGCGAGGACCGGTACGGCGTCTGGCTCGGCGCCCCGCCGAGCTCGGTGTCCCAGCGCGGCGACGAGCCGGAGGTGCACCACGACCAAGCGCACGTCCAGCTGTTCCCGCGGGACCTCTGGTTCACCGCCATCTTCAACGACGAGCCGCGCTCGACCGAGATCTACTGCGACGTGACGACACCGGTCGAGTTCGGCGACGACGTCTTCACGATGATCGACCTCGACCTGGACGTCATCCGCAAGCGCGACGGCTCGATCTACATCGACGACGAGGACGAGTTCGCCGAGCACCAGGTGAAGTACAACTACCCGCCGGACGTGATCGCCCAGGCCCAGGCCACCGCCGACCGGCTGGTCACGGCGGTCGCCTCCGAAGAACCCTTCCTCACCGTCTTCAAGACCTACCTGGACAAAGTGCGCTAGCAGCGCGGCGAACAATGCGCCCTCCCCCGGCGTCAACCAGGGAAACGATCTGGGGGTCAAAGTGGCGATGCGACGAATTGCGGCCGGTCTGGCCGTAGTACTGGTGAGCACCGGAGGTGTGCCGGCGACGGCGCAGGAGCCGGCGAAGTACCAACTGTCCTTCACGGTGATCGGCCCGGACGGCCGGCTCGCGCGCAATGCCGAGCTGCTGTTGTCTCCGCTCACCGAATCGGGCGAGGACCCGGGCACCATCACGGTCACGAACGGCCATGCCCGGGTCCGGGTGCCCCAGGGCGGCTATCTCCTCGACAGCAGTGTGCCGGCGGCCAACGGCGACAGCTACCGCATCCTCCAGCCTGGACTGCAGGTGAACGGTCAGAAGGTCATCGTCGTGGATGCCCGGCAGGCGAAGCCGGTGAGCACCACGGTCCCGCGGAAGTCGGCGCGGGTGATGGACGCCATCCACGTCGACTACATAGCGCGGCTCGGCGACGCCGGGGTGGCAGACACGGCGCACGCCGAGCCCGGGCATCGGTTGTTCACCGCACAGGTCGGCCCGATCCCCACCGGGATGAGCCTCGTATCCCATATCAGCTCACACTGGGCCGTCCCCGGGCCGAAGGGCGACTTCGCCGACACCCCCTTCAGCTACGACCTCTCGCAGCGGATCTCGGGCTTTCCGGCTGGCTATCAACGGGTCGTCCGCGAGTCCGGCCTGACGAAGGTCGTCTCACAGCACACGAGAACCTCCGACCGGCCGTTGGTGAAGCTGATGTCCGCCTCGGCAGGCGAGATTCCCGGAGCGGTCGCGGAGTTTCCTTTTCGCCACTCGGGCACCGTGACGCACTACCTGGATCCGGTTCGGTGGGACGTGGAGCTCGCCGAACTCGGCGGCTCACGCAGTACCGATGTCTTCGGCTATGACGAACTCCCTGCCGCCGGCCGCCGCTGGAACGCGGCCCCCTTCTATCCCACGTGGCGCTTCCTCGGCCGGGCTGAGCGGCAGCACAACCAGATGATGTTCGATCTGATGTCCCACAGCGATCAGGACGGCCACCCCGGCTACTCTCCCCTCGATACCGACGCGATGCGGCTGTACGCCGATGGCCGCCTGGTGAAGTCATCGGCCGACCTGAGGCTCACTGCTACTGGTCTGCCCAGCAAATCCACCAGCTACCGCCTCGAAGCCGAGTACTCCCGGCCGAGCTGGTCGCAGCTGTCCGTGCGCGGCTCGGCGGTTTGGACCTTCCCCTCACAGTCTGTCGTCGCAGTGACGGACCTGCCCCTGCAGACCGTCCGCTTCCGCCCGTCGATCGATGCCGCCAACCTGGTACGACGTACGCCGCTGACCGTGCTGCCCTTCCAGGCCGACTCGCGGGACGGGGTACCGGCGCCCAAGGCAGCCAAGCTGCAGTACTCCGGTGACGACGGCAAGACCTGGCGTCAGGCGGCCGTGATCCGGCGGAAGAACGGCACCTTCGTCGCCGTGTTCGGCACTCCGAAAGGCGCCTACGTCTCCCTGCGGGCACAGCTCACCGGGACCACGGGAGCCGCCGTCGACCAGACGCTGATCCGCGCCTACCAGCTGAAGTAGCCGGTCAGCGGACTCGATGCAGGCGCAGCGACACGTCGTCGAGCCTCAGCGAACTCGGCACCTGACCGTTCTGTCCGGCGAACATGTCAGCCACCGGCGAGACGGTCAGGAAGAGCGTCTTGCCGGCCGGTACGTCGACCGCGATCCCCGGTAGGTCGACCGTGCGCCGGGCGCCGTGGACGGGACGCTTCTCGCGCAGCGGCATCGTGTTGTTCTGCACGATCTTCGCGTCCAGCGGAGTCGTGCCGACGCTGAGCGCGAAGAAGGCGGCCGCGTTCGGCAGCAGACTGCTCACCCGGGCCCTCAGCTGTGGCACGCCCGCCACCGTGATCGGCCCTTGAGCCACAGCAGTCGTCAACGCCTTGACAGCCCCCAACCGGTACTGCGAATTGACGCCGAGTTGTCGTTGCGTAAGGCAACGGCCATCCGCGGTCGCCAGGTGATAGCTACCGAAGCCGCTCAACCCAGTGGACTCGTGCTTCAACTGCAACGCCATGAACCGTTGCTCCAGCGCCGCGAACGTCGGGCTCCCCAAAGCGATCGAGCAAGGATCCCCGGGCGTCACGAACCCCGGCGGCACGATGCTCGGCAGCGTGTGACCCGCGTTGTAGCCCACGAAGATCGACTTCGACCGAGCCCGCGGGGTCAGCGCCTGGTCGAAGTTCTTCAGCCCCTGGTTGAGGTTGAACAGGTTGTCCGACAGCCCTTGCCCGATGATCACCGGGATGTCGAGCTTGCGCCCGTGCGCGACCTGCCAGGACGGCCCGTTCTTCCGGAAGAACGCATCCAGGTCCCGGCCCGCCTGGCCGACCGGCCATTGCCCCGTCGTGATCAGCGCGACGAACCCGGCCTGCACCGCCGGCGGCAGATGCGTGCCGCCACCCGCATAGAGCAAGGACAGCCACATCGTCCGGGCCGCCTCCGACGGCGCCAGGCTCTCCTTGAGATCCCACCAAGTGATCTCAGGCGCCAGCGCGTCGAAGCGAGTCCGGCCCTTGTCACGCACCTCGGCAAAGACCCCCGCAAACTGATAGCCGCCCCCGTACGACCCACCGATCGCCCCGATCAGCGGATCACCGGGCCGTTGCTTCGTCACCCAGTCCAGCCCGGCGACGAGATCGACCAGCTTCACCACGTCACGCCCCTCGAGCTCCGGGTTCATCACGTGCGCGACCCCGGTCGACTCCCCGAAACTGCGCTGGTCGAAGCTCAGTACGCCGTACCCAGCGTCCAGCCACGACTTGAAAGCAGCCGCGTCCTTGGTCCGGCTCCCGCCCCACCCATGACTGTGGAAGATGAGCGGCACGGTGTGCGCCGCCGACGCCCCGACAGGTTGGAAGAGCGAGTAGCAGATCCGCACCGGCGTCGTCGTACCAGGCTCAGGCACGCTCGCGACGCATCCGTTGGTCGTCACCGGTCCGGCCGCGTGGGCCGGTGCGGCGATGACCACCGACCCGATAAGCGCGAGGCTGACGGCCGTACGGAAACTGACGCTGCGGAGCAGGCGGCGGGACATGTGACCCCCAGTGATCAGAGTGTGCCGATGCGCACACGCTAGATGATGGCAGGCCGCTCGGACAGTTCGTGATCTCCGCTGTGGGCGAACCATGCAACAGCAGTCCGCGTGGCCTGCGACACTGTGCGCGTGGATATCGCGATCGAGATCGTTGCTCTCGTCGCCGTGGTCGCGGCCGGTGCCGCTCTCGCCCGGCGGATCGGGATCTCGGCTCCCCTCTTGCTCGTAGTCATCGGGATCGCGGCCTCGTACCTGCCGTTCGTGCCGCGGGTCGAGCTGTCCCATGAGGTCGTCCTGGTCGGCTTCCTGCCGCCGCTGCTGTACTCCGCGGCGATCAAGACCAGCCTGGTCGACTTCTCCCAGCACCGTCGCTCGATCGGACTGCTGTCCGTCGGACTCGTCGCGTTCACGACCCTCGGTGTCGGCCTGGTCGCGTACTGGCTGCTCGGCCCGTCGATGGTCAGCGACGACCCGCTGCCGCTGTGGGCCGCCTTCGCGATCGGCGCCGTCGTCGCGCCGCCCGACGCCGTCGCGGCCACCGCGATCGCGAAGAAGGTCGGCCTCCCCCGCCGGGTCGTCACGATCCTCGAGGGCGAGAGCCTGCTGAACGACGCGACCGCCCTGGTCTGCCTGCGGACCGCGATCGCCGCTGCCCTGATCACGCCGACCTTCCTGCACGTCGGACTCGACTTCCTCCGCGCGGCCGGTGGCGGCGTCGCGATCGGCCTGGTGTGCGCCTTCGTGCTCGCCAAGGTCCGCAAGCGCTTCACCGATCCGGTACTCGACACCACGCTCAGCCTGACCGCGCCGTTCATCGCGTATGTCGCCGCCGAGAACCACTACGTGCATGCGTCCGGCGTGCTGGCTGTCGTCGTGACCGGCCTGCTGCTCGGCCACAAGGCGCCGATCATCCAGTCGGCGGCGTCGCGGATCTCCGAGCGGACCAACTGGCGCACCTTCCAGTTCCTGCTCGAGAACACGGTGTTCCTGCTGATCGGCCTGCAGACCCGGTGGATCCTCGACGACCTCTCCCGCAGCCCGCTCTCGGCCTGGACCATCGCGACGGCCACCTTCGGCGTCTTCGCGGCGACCGTCCTGCTCCGCCCGATCTGGCTCTTCCCGGTCACCTATCTGTCCCGGCGCATCCTCGGCCGCTCCCGGCCCGGGCCGGTCTCCGTCCAGGCGCTCGTGGTCGTCTCCTGGGCCGGCATGCGCGGTGTGGTGACGCTGGCGGCCGTCTTCGTGCTTCCCGAGGACACCCCGCATCGCGAAGTACTGGTCTTCATGGCCCTCGTCGTCACCGCCGGGACGCTGCTGCTCCAAGGGTCGACGCTCCCCTGGCTCGTACGCCGGTTGCGCCTGCCCGGCCCCGACCCGGCCGAGGACGCGCTGCAGGAGGCCGCAGTACTGCAGGGCGCTCACCGTGCTGCGGAGGAGACCCTCGACCAGCTCGTCACTGCGAGCGACCCGCCGGAGGTCGTCAGCCTGCTGAGGCAACGGGGCGAATCCCGCGCGCTCGCCGCGTGGGAACGGCTCGGCCGGCCGGAGACCGATCTCGAGACGCCGAGCGAGGCGTATCGACGGCTGCGGATGGCGATGCTGGAGACCGAGCGGGCGCACATCCTCAAGGTCCGCGACGACGGCCTGGTCGCCGACGAGGTGCTGCAGCGCGCGCAGATCGCGCTCGACATCGAGGAGTCGATCCTGGACCGCGCCGAGGCCGACGACGTCGGCGGTACGTCGGAGAACCTCAGCGCTCCCCCGTCGCCCGTCGCCGAGTGCGAGCACCTGGCCAGCGCGCCCTGCGTACTCACCCCGAACACGCCCGACGGCTGCGAGGAGTGCCTGCGCGACGGCGGCACCTGGGTCCACCTGCGGCTGTGCCTGGGCTGCGGTCACGTCGGCTGCTGCGACTCGTCGCCCGCCCGCCACGCGAGCAAGCACTTCGACGAGACCACGCACCCGGTGATGCGCAGCTTCGAACCGGGCGAGACTTGGCGCTGGTGCTTCGTAGACGAGAAGCTGGGCTGATGGCGGACTGTCTCTTCTGCTCGATCATCGCCGGCTCGACCCCGGCCCACATCGTCTACGACACCCCAGAGGTGCTCGGCTTCCTTGACATCAGGCCGGTCTTCAAAGGCCACACCCTGCTGGTCCCCCGCGAGCACATCGCCACCCTGGTCGAGTTGCCCGACGACCTGATGGTCCCGCTCTTCAGCGCTGCCCGTTCAGTCGCGGCTGCGGTCCGTACGGCGTACGACGCCCAGGGCTCCTTCGTTGCCGCCAACAACGTCGTGTCCCAGTCGGTCCCCCACCTCCACGTCCACGTAGTCCCCCGCACCAAGGGCGACGGCCTCCGCGGCTTCTTCTGGCCCCGCACCAAGTACACCGACGACGCCGAAGCAGCGCAGTACGCCGAGAAGTTGCGCGGCGCACTCTAGGATCCGTCCGAGTTCAGCCCAGTTCGCGGTCGAGCCGGCGCTCCAGTCTCTCCAGCGCTCGCTCGACCGCGACCCGGACCGCGTTGTCCGGATCATCGCGCAAACCCTCGACGGCACTGGCGTGTTCGTACTCCCCCGCCGCGCCAACGGCCCGTACTGCGGCCGCCCGGACGCGCGGTAGCTCGTGATCGAGCATCGGCAGCAGTGCGTCGACGAGCTGGCCGAGCTCGCGTTGGGCCGTGATCCGGGCGACGTGTTCGCGGACTCGCCAGGCTGGGTCGTCGGCGACCGCGGCCAGCGCCTCGACGGCGTCGTCGCGCCAGACGTAGAGCAGGGCTCGCGCTGCCCAGACCCGGATCCAGTAGTAGTTCACCGGATCGACCGGTTGGGACCAGCCGCCCGGGTTCGCCGAGCCGGTGATCGCCACCAGCTTCGGCAGGTCCGGGCCGTAGGCGTCCTCGCCCGAGATCTCGCCGGTGAGGAACGCGACGCACCAGTCGATCACCACGTCCTGGCCGTACTGCGCGCAGGCGGCGGCGATCACCTCACGCGGATGCTCCCGTTCCATGCCATTCAGTAAATCGGACCCCGCCGACAGTTTTGAGCACCACAGCTCAGCCGCGCGCCAGCACCTCGATCATGAATGCCTTGATCGTGCCGACGCTCGAGTTGCTGCCCGCCCCGGAGATCTGCACCCCGGTCAGGACGCCGGCGTGTTCGACCGCGGCGTACCAGATCGGGATGCCGCTGACCGACGCGCCGATCGCGAAGCCCTGGTCGCCGACGCCTTCGAGCAGCTTCTTGCCGCGGGCCTTCTTCGCCTTCGCGTCGGCGATCATCTTCTGCGTGAAGGCGCCGTACAGCGAGCCATCACCGCGGGTGATCGTGACGACGCCGGGACCCTCCACCGGCTTCACCGTGTTCCAGGTGCAGGTGATGTACGGCCCGTTCTTGCTGGTGACGGCCTTGCGGACGGCGAGGCCGAGTGTCTTGGTGATCTCGGCCGTACTGAAGATCTCGCACAGCGGCTTCGGCGGCGCGGTCGACTCCTCCACGATCGGAGGCAGCGTCGACTCGTCCACCGGCGCGGAAGTCTTCGGCCGGATGGTCGGTCCGGCGGTGGTCGGGCCGTAGGTGGTCGGCTCCTCGGCCGCGCAGCCCGCGACCAGCAGCACCACGGCGAGCAGAATCGCTGGGTAACGCAACGTATCCCCCCGGATCTGGAACCCCGACCCGCCCGGCCGAGGCACCGTTAGCTAACCAGGACTTTGTTACCAAGAGCAACCTGTGCCGTGAACAGACCGGTACGGCGCACCACGGACGACAGCCCGCGGTACGCCGTACCGGCTTCTGACTCAGTTCGCGATCAGCGAGCGCAGCACGTACTGCAGGATGCCGCCGTTGCGGTAGTAGTCGGCCTCGCCGGGGGTGTCGATCCGGACCACGGCGTCGAACTCCTTGACCGAACCGTCCGTGCCGGTGACCTTGACGTGCACCGTGCGCGGGATGCCGCCGTCGTTGAGCGCGGTGACCCCGGTGATGTCGAAGGTCTCCTCGCCGGTCAGGCCGAGGGTCTCCGCGTTCTCACCCTCGGGGTACTGCAGCGGCAGGACGCCCATGCCGATCAGGTTCGACCGGTGGATGCGCTCGAAGGACTCGGTGATGACGGCCTTCGCGCCGAGCAGTGCCGTGCCCTTCGCGGCCCAGTCGCGCGACGAACCCGAGCCGTACTCCTTGCCGGCCAGGATGACCAGCGGCGTACCGGCGGCCAGGTACGACTCCGACGCCTCGTAGATCGAGGTGACGGGCGCGTCCGGCTTGGTGAAGTCGCGGGTGAAGCCGCCCTCGGTGCCGGGCGCGATCTGGTTGCGCAGCCGGATGTTGGCGAACGTGCCCCGGATCATCACCTCGTGGTTGCCGCGGCGGGAACCGTACGAGTTGTAGTCCTTGCGGTCGACGCCGTGCTCGGCCAGGTACTTGCCGGCCGGGCCGTCGGCTTTGATCGAGCCGGCCGGGGAGATGTGGTCGGTGGTGACCGAGTCGCCGAGCTTGGCGAGCACCCGCGCGCCGGTGATGTCGGTGACCGGCGACGGCTCCTTGGCCATCCCGTCGAAGTACGGAGGCTTGCGCACGTAGGTCGACTCGGCGTCCCAGGCGAAGGTCTTGCCCTCGGGCGTCGGCAGCGACTGCCAGCGCTCGTCACCGGCGAACACGTCTGCGTAGTCCTTGGTGAACATCTCCTTGTTGATCGAGGAGGCGATCACCTTCTCGACCTCGTCGGCCGCCGGCCAGATGTCCTTCAGGAACACGTCGTTGCCGTCGGTGTCCTGGCCGAGCGCGTCGGTCTCGAAGTCGAAGTCCATCGTGCCGGCCAGCGCGTAGGCGATCACCAGCGGCGGCGAGGCCAGGTAGTTCATCTTCACGTCCGGGTTGATCCGGCCCTCGAAGTTGCGGTTGCCGGACAGTACCGACACGACCGCGAGGTCGGCTTCCTGCACACCGGCCGAGACCTCCTCGGGCAGCGGGCCCGAGTTGCCGATGCAGGTGGTGCAGCCGTAGCCGACCAGGTGGAAGCCGAGCTTCTCCAGGTACGGCGTGACGCCGGCCTTGTCGTAGTAGTCGGTGACGACCTTCGACCCCGGGGCGAGCGACGTCTTGACCCACGGCTTGCTGGTCAGGCCCTTGTCGACCGCGTTCTTGGCCAGCAGCGCGGCGGCCAGCATGACGGACGGGTTCGACGTGTTCGTACAAGAGGTGATGCTGGCGATCACGACGTGGCCGTGGTCGAGCTCGACCTCCTGGCCGTTCAGGCTGATCTTGGTCTTCTTCACCGGGCGGCCCGCGTCGCCCGCACCGTGCGGCACGTGCGGGTCGTCGTCGGTGTGGCCGTGGCCGTTCGGCGCGTCACTGGCCGGGAAGCTGCCCAGCTCGGACGGGTCGACCTCGGCGCCGTCCTCGTGGCTGGCGTAGTCGGCCAGCGCGCCGCGGAAGCCTTCCTTGGCCTCGCTCAGCGAGACCCGGTCCTGCGGCCGCTTCGGGCCGGCGATCGACGGCACGACGGTCGACAGATCCAGTTCCAGGTACTCCGAGAAGCGGGGCTCGATCGCCGGGTTGTGCCACAGGCCCTGCTCCTTGGCGTAGGCCTCGACGAGGGCGACCTCGTCGTCGCCGCGGCCGGTCAGCCGCAGGTACTCCAGGGTGACGTCGTCGATCGGGAAGATCGCGCAGGTCGAGCCGAACTCCGGGCTCATGTTGCCGATCGTGGCGCGGTTGGCCAGCGGCACCGCCGCGACGCCGTCGCCGTAGAACTCGACGAACTTGCTGACCACACCGTGCTTGCGCAGCATCTGGGTGATCGTCAGCACCACGTCGGTCGCGGTCGCGCCGGCCGGCACCGAACCGGTGAGCTTGAAGCCGACCACCTTCGGGATCAGCATGCTGACCGGCTGGCCGAGCATCGCGGCCTCGGCCTCGATACCGCCGACGCCCCAGCCGAGCACGCCCAGGCCGTTGACCATCGTGGTGTGGCTGTCGGTGCCGACACAGCTGTCCGGGTACGCCTGGCCGTTGCGGACCATCACGGTCCGGGCCAGGTGCTCGATGTTCACCTGGTGCACGATGCCGGTGCCCGGGGGGACCACCTTGAACTCGTCGAACGCGGTCTGGCCCCAGCGCAGGAACTGGTACCGCTCCTTGTTGCGGCCGTACTCCAGCTCGACGTTGCGCTCGAAGGCGTCCTGCCGGCCGAAGACGTCGATGATGACGGAGTGGTCGATGACGAGCTCGGCCGGCGCCAGCGGGTTGATCTTGGTCGGGTCGCCACCGAGCTCGGCGACCGCCTCGCGCATGGTGGCCAGGTCGACGACACACGGCACGCCGGTGAAGTCCTGCATGATCACCCGGGCCGGGGTGAACTGGATCTCGGTGTCGGGCGCCGCGCTCGCGTCCCAGTTGCCGAGCTTGGTGATGTGCTCGGCGGTGATGTTCGCGCCGTCCTCGGTGCGCAGCAGGTTCTCGAGCAGCACCTTGAGCGAGTACGGCAGCGTCTCAGCGCCCTCGATACCCGCCAACCTGAAGATCTCGTACGACGTTCCGTTGACCTCGAGTGCACCCTTGGCACCGAAGCTGTCGACGCTGGCCATCAACCTGCTCCTCTATCCGGTCCTGTATCCGCTGAACCCATCCTGCCGAGCCACCGGCCCGGCCGCGAGGTCAGGCTCCCCTAACCTCGCCGTACAAACTCTCTCGACATCAAGATACACGACATCGAGCCACTTCCGCTGCTTCTGGCCTCCGGATCAGGACACCTTGGGGAGGACCTCGGCAGCGATCAGCTCCAGCTGGTCGAGGTCGGTCAGGTCCAGGAACTGGACGTACTGGCGCTGGGATCCGGCGGCCGCCAGGTGGCCGAGCTGGTCGATGACCTGCGCGGGGGTGCCCATGATCGAGTCCGGCTGCGGGTTGTCGGGGTTGCGGCCCACGGCGGCGGCGCGGCGCTTCACGTCCGCGTCATCCTTGCCGACGACGACGCAGTGCGCGGTCGACAGGGTGAGGGTCTTGGGATCGCGGCCGGCCTCGTCGCAGGCTGCCCGGACCCGGCCGAAGATCGTCTTGATCTCGTCGACGGAGCGGAAGCCGGCATTGAACTCGTCGGCGTACTTCGCGGCCAGCGCCGGCGTGCGCTTCTTGCCGGCGCCGCCGATGATGACGGGCGGGTGCGGCTGCTGGACCGGCTTTGGGAGCGCGGGCGAGTTGACGAGCTGGTAGTGCTCGCCATCGAAGTTGTACTTCTCCCCTACCGGTGTGTCCCACAGGCCGGTGATGATCTCGAGCTGCTCGGTCAGCAGGTCGAAGCGACCGAGGGTGTCAGAGAAGTCGAGTCCGTAGGCCTGGTGCTCCTCCTCGAACCAGCCGGCGCCGAGACCGAGCTCGACGCGGCCGCCGCTCATCTGGTCGACCTGGGCGACGGAGATCGCCAGCGGGCCGGGGTGGCGGAAGGTGACCGGGCTGACCAACGTACCGAGCTTGATCCGGCTGGTCTCGCGGGCGAGTCCGGCGAGCGTGATCCAGGCATCCGTCGAGCCGGGGAGGCCGTCGCGGTCGCCGAACGCGACGTAGTGGTCCGAGCGGAAGAAGGCGTCGAAACCGCACTCCTCCGTCTTGCGGGCGACCGCCAGCAGGTCGTCGTACGAGGCACCTTGCTGGGGTTCGGTGAAGATCCTGAGCAACATGCCGCAACGCTATCTCGCGCTGGTGTACAGCTTCTCCAAGTACGACGGTTGCCAGTCGGCGCCACGCCCGTTGAGCCGCCGCACCAGACCGTCCACGTCGAGCCGCGGCTCGACCGGGTTGTCCCACCAGTCGGGCACGCTGTCGTACCAACGGTCGATCCGTAGCGTCCGGCCGGCCGCGTCCATCCGCGCGAACAGCCAGCCACCCTGCTCACTTTGCGACTCCGCGAGCCACAGGTCGCCCAGCAGCTCGGTGAGCCTCTGAGCCCCGTATTCCGGGTCGTCCACCTCCGGCGGCTCCAGATCGAACCGGTAACTGGGCGCCGCCGGGTCGAGCACCTGCACCTGGATGGTGAAGCCGGACGGTACAACCTTCGTCCGCGCCCGGCACCACTCTCGCAACGCCCGGAACGCGTCCGACTCCTTGGGTCGCGGCCGAGGACGCTCGACCTCGGCCCGCATGGCTTCCTCGATCGAACCAGCCGGTGTCTCGACCCGCGGCCCTTCCCCGCCAACGACCCCAACCCCTGGGATCGCGACAGGACGGCCTTCGTCCGGTACCACCAGCTTCTCCGGGCGCTCTGGCTGCGCGTCGCCCTCGACCGCAGCTGCAGCCATGTCTTCGGGCTGCGGCTCGTACTCGTCCCTGATCGCCTCGAACTGAGCGGTAACATCATCGTCATCCGCCGGCTCCTGCTCTTCCGACTGCCGCGCCGCGGCCTCCGCACCAACCTCGAGCACGCCCTCCTGCTCCGGCGCCTCGCCCTGCGCTGCCTCGCCCTGCGCTGCCTCGTCCTGCCCTGGCGCGTCGCCGCCCAGCCTTTGCGCCTCGCTGAGTTCATGCGCCTCACCCAGCCCTTGCAGCTCCCCCAGCTCGTGCGCCTCGCCTAGCTGGTGCGCCTCGCCCAGCTCATCCTGCTCGCCCGGCGTTTGCGCCCCGCTCAGTTCATGCGGCTCGCTCAGCTCATGCGGCTCGCCCAGGGTTTGCGGCTGCTGGCGTGGGTCGTCTGTCTCGTGCGCAGCCTGCTGCAGCGGCTCTTGAGCCCTGTCGCCTGCCTGCTGCGGTTCGCCCAGTTGGTCGGCGGTCCAGTCGGCCTCGCCGAGGATCTCGTCGTGGAAGTTCTCGCCCAGCCGGTATTCGAAGTCGCCGAGCGGCTCGAGACTGCTGAACCCGCCCGGCGGGATGTCCCGCGCTTCCGGCGCGAACGGTGACCGCTGGTCCGCGTAGTACTCATCCTCAGGATCTCGCTCGACCACCACCGGAATCTCGGCCGTAGGAGCATCACCCTCAACCTCACCCTGAGGTTCCCCGACCAGCTGATCCCCGCCCGTCAGTCCGTCCCCGGGCTCCTCCGGCTCAGCCTGTACTCCCGCCAGCCCCTCCTCAGCCGCCGCATCGCCAGACCCCCTGGCCGCGACTCCGAAGACTCGCTCGGCGGCCTGCTCGAACGGGTTGACCGCTTGAAGGTGTTCCTCGGTCACCGGCTCCTCGACGCCCCGAACCTCATCGGCACGCTCCGAGAGCCCGACCCCCGACCCGCCGCCAGCCGCCAGCTCGAACCGCTCGTCGTAGTCCGACGCCTCTTCAGCCGCCCCGTCAGCCGCCGACTCCTCAGCCGCCGACTGGTCACCCGGCGCCTCGTCACCCGCCCGCGCGAACGGATCGACCCCTTGGACCTGCTCCCCCGCCGGCTCCCCGGCGGCCTCGAACTGCGCGAGATCCAGCAACCGCTCCTCGGTCGGCGGCTCGTCAAGCGCGGAATCTGCCGGCCCCTGGTCGAGACCGGAGACCCCGACCACCCGCTCCTCAGCCGTCGGACCCTCCGGCACGAAAGCTGCCGGACCCTGGTCGAGACGATCCAGCCCGAGCACCTGCTCCTCGGTCGGCGGCTCGTCCAGCGCCGAACCTGCCGGCCCCCGGTCGAGGCCGGCGACCCCGACCACCCGCTCCTCGGCCGGCCGACCCTCCGGCACAAAAGCTGCCGGACCCTGGTCGAGACGATCCAGCCCGAGCGCCTGCTCCTCGGTCGGGGGGTCGTCCGAGGCTTGCTCGTGGGGTGTGGGTCCGAGGACGTGTTCCTCGGTCGGAGAGTCGTCAAGCGGCGGGAGTTGGCTGAAGTCCTCCGTGGGCAGCTCTTCTACCGAAGGTTTGGCCGGACCAGCGGCGTGCTGAGCCGCGAGGTACGCGGCGACGTCCTCCACCCACACGCCATTGATCCAGGCGCCACCGATCCACTCCGGTTTCGCCGGCTCAGCCCGGCCCTCCGGCACATACTCCGCCTCCGGCTCGGCCTCCGCCGACCCACCTGACTCCGGCTCCGACTCCAGCTCCGCCGACGGCACCAGCTCCGACTCCACCGCTGGTCCGGGCTCCCGCCCTACCTCTTGCCCCGGCGCCAACTCCCGCTCCGACGCCAACTCCCGCCGTCGCTCCGACGCTAGTTCGCGCTCCGGCGGGAACTTCCGCTCCGACGCTAGTTCCCGCTCCGGCGCTAGCTCCCGCTCTGGGGCTAGCTCCCGCTGCCGCTCCGGCGCTAGCTCGCGCTCCGGCGCTAGCTCACGCTCCAGCGCGGATCCGGCCAGCTCCCGCCCCGGGGCTACCTCGCGCTCCGGCGCCAACTCCCGCTCTGGCGCTAGCTCGTCCTCCGGCGCGGATCCGGCCAGCCCCCGCCCCAGGGCCAGTTCGTGCTCCGGCACGGATCCGGCCTCGGACCCGCCCACCGACGCCATGCGCTCGTCGCCGGCCGCGGCCTCCGGTACAGGCTCGGGGCTGGCCTCCAGCAGTTCCGTACGATCCTCGAGGGCTTCCGTAGCCTCACCCAGCCCGCTCCCCGGGCCACCCGCATCGAGCCGCTCCGGCCCCTCGCCCGGCAGCCCGACGCCGACCCCATCCGCCGACCGCGTGCCATTCGTCATCCCGCCGACGGCTGCCGTCCGGGCGGCATCGCCGTCGCCAAAGCCCTCGACCGAATGCAGCGACGAGCCCCCACCGGAGCCCAGCTGCGCATCTCCACCAGGCCCTGCACCGAAGCGCCCGTCTGAGGTATCCGCGTCGACGGCAATCAGCCCGTCCTGATCGGCGTCCGATGCACTCTCGGCGCGACCGGTGCCCGCGCTCGGAGCCGACCCGGCGTCCGTGAGCCGTCCGGTGTCGGTGGTCGACCGCGCTTCCAGCGCGCCGGGACCAGCAGTCGGCTGGGCGTCCTGCGCCGACCTATTGTCCGCCGTCGGCTCAGCTGCCGCGCCAGGCCAAGCGTCGGTGTCCCCGGCCCCGCCGACGAAGTCTGGGTAGGTGGCGAACGGGCTCCGGGCGGCCGGAGATGCGGCTTCGGGGGTGGGTGAGGGCGCAGCAGGTGAGCCCGGGTGGCCGACCGACGCGGGCGGAGCGAAGGGGCTCTGCGCAGCCAGAGGGGCAGCTTCGGTGGATGAGGGCGCCGTGGATGGGCCCGGGTGGCCGACCGACGCGGGCGGAGCGAAGGGGCTCTGCGCAGGCGGAGGTGTGGCTTCGGGGGTGGGTGAGGGCGCAGCAGGTGAGCCCGGGTGGCCGACCGACGCGGGCGGAGCGAAGGGGCTCTGCGCAGTGGGGAGCTCGTCTTCGGGGGCGGGGACCGGGGGGATCACGCCGGTGTCGTCGGCGGCGGAGATGCCGGGGACCGGCGGGACTTCGCCGGTTTCGTCGGAGATGGCTGCGATCTCGTTGGTGGCGTCGTCGGCAGACCAGGGCTCGTCACCGGCAGGGGTGTCGCGGATTACGTCCGGTACGTAGGTAGCGGCGGCCGGCGCGTCGGCGAAGAGGCTTGCGTAGAAGTCCTCGCCCTCATTGAGCGGGCCGCCGACTCGGGGCTCGGATGACGGGAGTTGGGCCATCGCTGGAGTGCCCGCGTCGGCCTGCGCGGGCTGGTCGCCGGTGGAGCGCCCGTACTGGTCGCCTGCTGCCGGCGTGCGCGGGCCGTCGGTTGGTGAGGTGTACGGCACGGGTGACCGGTATGGCTCACCGGCCGCCGGCGCGTGCGGCGTGCTGCGCTGGGGTGTGGTGGCCGGTGGGGTTGCGGGGTCTTCGTGTTTGCGGCGGCGGAAGAGGCGGGGCTTCTTGGCGACGACGCCGTAGTCGTCGTGGTGGGCGGCGTCTTCCGGCTGGTACGGCGGGTCCGGGTCGGGCTCCGGGGTGAACGGGGGCTCGGGGGTGTACGGCGGTGGGTCCGGCGCGAAGGGCGAGTCCGGGCGGAACGGGGGCTCGGGGTTGAGCGGCGGTTCCGGGGTGAAGGGCGGCTCGGAGGCAACCGGTGGCTCGGAGATGTAGGGGTCGTTGCCGCCGATGATCAGGTTGGCGTCGTCGCCGATCGGCTGGCCGGTGAACGGGCTGATGCCCGGCGGAACCGCGACCGACTCCTCGTCGTCCGCTTCGTCAACCAGTGCCTCCACAGCCGGATACGCGTCGCGCTGCCCGGCCTGCGTCGAGTACTGGTCGGAAGGGGCGGGCTGATAGGTCGCCTGGGGGGTGGCCCCGCCCTGCGGGGATACGCCGGCTGGCTGGCCTGGTGCCGGCGTGGCGCGCGGCGAGGCGTCGGCAGGTGCTGGGGAGCTGACGGCGGTACCGCTGAACGCCCCTGCAGCGGCCAAGGCAGCACGCAGGTCGGGGTGCTGGGGCGATTGCGGGCCGATGCCGAGGCGGTCGAAGAGGTTGAGGAGGGACTCGGGGGTGATGCCAGTGGTCGCCGCAGTGCGGATCAGCTGGACGCCGACCGGCAGCAGCTCGTCGAGCCCGCCCAGGTAGTCGGCCCACTCAGCCGCCCACTCGATCATCTCGCGGGCGGCCTCCTCGTCCGAGGTGATCCACTCCCCGATCGGCAGGAAGCCGTCGTCCAGCGGCTGCCACGGGTCGCCCGGGTACGACGCCCGCGCCCATGTCCCGTTGAAGCTGCCGTAGACGAACCCGAGCTCCCCCGCGGCCATCCGGCGCTTGACCTCGGGCTGCCCGATCCAGGGCGGCGCACCGGCGAGCAGGTCGGCCTCAGCCGTCTGCGTGTGCTGCGTGTGGAACCCGAACAGCACCGCCCGCCCACCGTCGAGCCGCACCATCCGCAGGTCGCTGCCGGTCTCGTCCTGGTGGTACCAGCCGTGCTCGTCCGCGTACCAGCGCCGGTCGTAGCCGGTGGCATGGGCGACCGCGGCGAGGGCGCTCCAGCGGGCGCGCAACTCCTCCGGGTCGTCCAGGTCGACGAGCGGCATCGGTTCTCCTGCTCAAGTGCCAGATCCAGCGATTCAAGCCAGAACGGTACCCGAGAAAGCCACCCTAAGCAGGTCGCGGTTCGAGCACAGCCACGCACTCTATGTGATGCGTCATCCCGAACAAGTCGAACGCCCGCAGCGAGCTCACCCCGTACCCCAGTCCCCCGAACGTCTTGAGGTCCCGCGCCAGCGCCGCCGGGTCACACGCTACGTAGGCGATCCGCCGTGGCGACAGTGCCGCGATTCGCCGTACGACGTCCTTGCCGGCGCCAGTCCGCGGTGGGTCGAGCACGACCAGGTCAACAGCCTCCAGCCCTTGCCCGGCCGCGTTGTTCAGCACCTTGGCCACATCCCCGGCCTCGAGCGTCACCGCCGGCAGGTCATGCAGGTTCCGTCGCGCGTTCTTCACCGCGTCCTTGCTGCCCTCCACAGCCAGTACTGCGCACCCCGCCTCAGCCAGGAATGCAGCAAACAGCCCAACCCCGGAGTACAGATCCAGTGCCGTCTCACCCGACCGCGGCTCCAGCCCAGCCAGTACTGCGTCCACCAATGTCTCGGGAGCAGCCGGGTGCGCCTGCCAGAACCCATTGGCCTCCACCCGGAAGCGGCGGTTCCGCACGACCTCCACTACCCGTCCACCGGAGTTGTCGTCGGTCAGTACCGCCGTCTTGCCCTCAGACGACACCACTGCCTTCACCGACGAGGCATCCGGCCACTGCTCATGCAGTACGTCGGGCGTACCGGGGTGCGCGATCAGACACTTGTCGATCATCACCAGGTCATGCGACCGGTGCGCACGCATCCCAGGCCGGCCGTCGACCACGGCGTACCGCATCCGGGTCCGCCACCCGAGCCCGTCGTCACCGGGCGACTCCATCACGATCGCGCGCTCGATCCCGCCGATCCGCCGCAGCGTGTCCGACACCACGGTCGCCTTCAGCCGCCGCTGCTCGACGATGTTGGCGTGCTGGAAGTCGCAGCCGCCGCACCGGCCGGGCCCGGCGTACGGGCAGGGCGGTTCGATCCGCTGCGGTGAGGGCGTCAGCACCTGTACTGCGTCCGCACGGAGGTATTTGGTCGTCTGCTCGGTCACACGGGCGTGCACCAGCTCACCTGGTAGCGCGTGCCGCACGAAGACCACCTGGCCCTCGTAGCGCGCGACACAGTGCCCGCCGTGAGCTACTGGCCCCACTTCCAGCTCCAGCAGCGTCCCGACGATCTGGTCTTCCGTCACCGGTCTCCTGAACTCTTGCGCGCGCCGCGCCGTACTTGGCCGGCTACGCGTTCCTCACGGTCCTGCCGCTCCTCAGCCGCCTGGGACGAGATCAGCTGGTACGGAACGGACGTAACCATCACACCAGGTGTGAACAAGAGCCGTCCCTTGAGCCGCAGTGCGCTCTGGTTGTGCAGGATGTGCTCCCACCAGTGCCCGACCACGTACTCGGGGATGTAGACCATGACCACGTCCCGCGGCGACTGCCGCCGGATATCCCGAACGTACTGCACGATGGGGCGAGTGATCTCCCGGTACGGCGACGCGAGCCGCTTGAGCGGTACCGGGATGTCCCGCGCGTCCCACTCGGCCTGCAACTGCTCCGACTCGTCCCGGTCGACATCGACCGTCACTGCCTCGAGCATGTACGGCCGGGCCGCCTTGGCGAAGGCCAGTGCCCGCAGGGTCGGCTTGTGCAGCTTGGAGACGAGCACGATCGAGTGCACCCGGGCCGGCAGCATCAGCGAGTCGTCGGCGTCGACGGCCATCTCGCGGCCGACCGTGTCGTAGTGCCGGCGGATGCCCTTCATCAGCAGGAACAGCACGGCCATCGCGATGATCGCGATGTAGGCGCCGTGGGTGAACTTGGTCAGCAGCACGATCACCAGGACCAGCCCGGTCATCGTCAGGCCGATCGCGTTGATCACCCGCGAGCGCATCATCTGCGCCCGCTTGGCGCCGTTCGTCTCGGTCTTCAGATGCCTGGTCCAGTGCCGGATCATGCCGAACTGGCTGAGCGTGAAGGAGACGAACACCCCGACGATGTAGAGCTGGATCAGCTTGGTCACCTCGGCGTTGAAGGCGATGATCAGGCCGACCGCGCACAGCGCCAGCAAGATGATGCCGTTGCTGTAGGCAAGCCGGTCGCCGCGGGTGTGCAGCTGCTTGGGCAGGTACCCGTCCTTGGCCAGGATCGAGGCCAGCACCGGGAAGCCGTTGAACGCGGTGTTCGCGGCCAGCACCAGGATCAGCATGGTCGCGCCGATCACCAGGTAGAAACCGGGCGAGAAGTTGGAGAAGACCGAGTCGCCGATCTGGCCGATCACCGTCTTCTGGGTGTAGCTGTCGCCGACCGGCTGGCCGTTCTGGAGCAGCTGGGTCGCCGGGTCCTCGGCGTAGCGGAGCTTGATCTTGCTGGCCAGGAACAAGATGCTCATCAGCATCGTCACGGCGATCGTGCCGAGCAGCAGCAGCGTGGTCGCCGCGTTCTTGCTCTTCGGCTTGCGGAACGCCGGTACGCCGTTGCTGATCGCCTCCACCCCGGTCAGCGCCGCACAGCCTGAGGAGAACGCCCGGGCCAGCAGGAACGCGCCGGCCAGCCCACCGAAGATCTCGTGCCCCGCCTCGGGCGCGATGTCGAACTTGGCGCTGTCGGCCAGCGGCAGGTCACCCGCGCTGAGCCGGATGAAGCCCCAGATCGCCATCCCGATGATCGAGGCCATGAAGATGTACGTCGGGATCGCGAACAGCGCGCCCGATTCGCGCACTCCCCGCAGGTTCAGCGCCGTCAGGATCAGCACCAGCGTCACGGCCAGCGGAGTTTCGTGGCCGGCCAGGAACGGCAGCGCGGACTTCGCGTTCTGCACACCCGACGAGATCGACACCGCCACCGTCAGCACGTAGTCGACCATCAGCGCGCTGGCCACCGTCAGCCCCGCGGTCGGCCCGACGTTGACCGTCGCGACCTCGTAGTCGCCACCGCCGGACGGGTAGGCGTGCACGTTCTGCCGGTACGACGCGACCACGACGAGCATCACGAAGACGACCAGCAGGCCGATCTTCCAGGAGAACGAGTAGGCCGCCAGACCGGCCACGGACAGGGTCAGGAAGATCTCGTCCGGCGCGTACGCGACCGATGACAGAGCGTCACTGGCGAACACGGGGAGCGCGATCTTCTTCGGGAGCAGCGTCTCGCCGAGCTGCGCGCTGCGCAGCTTGCGTCCGATGAGGATGCGTTTGCCGATGTCGCCTAGAGCGGGAGTCACACCGGTGATGTTAGAGGCAGCACCGGTCCGGTGTAGCGTCTATCCCTGCCGAGACCGATGCCAGCGGCCCCAGGTGGGGCAAGGAGTGATCACGGAGTGCACGTCGTCATCATGGGCTGCGGCCGCGTCGGGTCGACGCTCGCCCGGACGCTGGAGAAGCGCGGTCATACGGTCGCCATCATCGACCAGTCCGCCGACGCCTTCCGCCGGCTGAGCCCCAACTTCTCCGGCCGGACCGTCACCGGGATGGGCTTCGACCGGGAGGTGCTGACCGAGGCCGGGATCGAGGACGCCGAGGCGTTCGCGGCGGTCTCCAACGGCGACAACTCCAACATCCTGGCCGCGCGCGTCGCCCGGGAGAACTTCGGCGTCGGCAACGTCGTCGCCCGGATCTACGACCCCGGCCGGGCCGAGGTCTACCAGCGCCTGGGCATCCCCACCGTCGGCACGGTGAAGTGGACCGTCGATCAGATGATCCGGCGGTTGCTGCCGAGCGGTTCGGAGCCCGAGTGGCGCGACCCGTCCGGCACCGTCCGGCTGGCCGAGGTCTACGTGAGCCCGGGCTGGGTCGGCCGGCTCGCGTCCGACATCGAGAAGGCCACCGGCGCGAAGGTCGCGTTCCTGACCCGGCTCGGCGAGGGCTTCATGCCCAAGGCCGACACGGTGATCCAGGAAGGCGACCTGGTGCACGTGGTCATGCTGGAGAAGGACGCCGCCGCCATCGAGTCCCAACTAGGTACCAAGCCTGAGGAGCTGTGATGCGGGTAGCCATCGCCGGCGCGGGCAACGTCGGACGATCGATCGCGGCAGAGCTGCTGGAGAACGGCCACGAGGTCCTGCTGATCGACAAGGACCCGCGGGCGATCAAGGCCGAGTCCGTGCCGCGGGCCGAGTGGCTGCTCGCGGACGCCTGCGAGCTGTCCTCGCTGGAGGAGGCCGCGCTGCAGCGGTGCCAGGTGGCGATCGCGAGCACCGGCGACGACAAGACCAATCTGGTCGTGTCGCTGCTGGCCAAGACCGAGTTCGGCGTACCGCGGACCGTTGCCCGGGTCAACCACCCGCGCAACGAGTGGATGTTCAACGAGGCCTGGGGCGTCGACGTCTCGGTGTCGACGCCGCGGATCATGTCGGCGCTGGTCGAGGAAGCGGTCTCGGTCGGTGACCTGGTACGCCTGTTCACCTTCCGTCAGGGCGACGCGAACCTGGTCGAGCTGACGCTGCCCGAGGACTCCCCGATGATCGGTCTGCGGGTCGGCGACATCGACTGGCCGGTCGACACCGCCCTGGTGACGATCATCCGCGAAGGCCGCGTACTGCGCCCGGACCCGGAAGGCACCCTCGAACTCAACGACGAGCTCCTCTTCGTCGCGGCCGACGAGACCGAGGAACAGCTCGAGGACATGCTCTCCCCCCACCACCGCAAGTAGTTGTCAGGCCGCACCGAAGCGTTCGGTGTGGATGCGGCGGAGGGGTATGCCACGGGCGGCCAGCTCGTGGCTGACCGAGTGGACCATCGGGGACGGGCCGCAGAGGAAGTAGTTGAGGTGGGCTGGGTTGCGGGGCAGATGGCGGGTCAGTAGTTCGCCGCCGATCCGGCCGACCTCGCCGGTCCAGTCCGGGCCCGGCTTGCTGAGCACCTCGACCACCTTGAGGTTGAGCCGCCGCCGGACGTCCTCGATCTCCGGCCGGAGCATCATCTCCTCCGCCGTCCGGGCCGCGACGATCAGCCAATGGCGCCGGCGGTCGCGCCGGTCGGCCAGTGTGCGCAACATGCTCAGCATCGGGGTGATGCCGACACCGGCCGCGATCATCATGAAGCCGGCCGAACCGTCGTACCCCTCGATCGTGAACCCGCCGTACGGGCCGTCCAGGAACACCCGCCGGCCGGGGCGCAGCGCGCTGAGCAGCTCGGTGAAGTCGCCGAGCGCCTTGATCGTGAACTGCTTGCGGTACGGGCGGACCGCCGTCGAGGAGATGCTGAACGGATGCTCCTCGAAGACGAAGGCGGTCGAGCCGAACTTCAGCCAGGCGAACTGGCCCGCGTTGAACGGTACGCCGTGATGCCGATCCGCCCGGATCGTCAGCGTGACGCCGTCGCCGGGCTCCCGCCGTACCTCCTCCAGCAGGTATGAGCGCCGCCTTGCACGCAAGGGCAACCACAGCCAGCGGCGTACCGTCAGGCCCAGCACCAGCAGCCCGGTCCCGAAGAACCAGGCGGCCAGCAACGGCATCGACATCAGGTGCCGCAGCCACCAGACATGCAGCCACGCGGTCACCAGCACGATCCACGCCAGCGCGTTGTGGACGAGCCGCCAGCCTTCGTACCGTGGCTGGCGGCGCGCCCTGGTGAGGGCGAGCACGACCATCAGCAGCAGGGCCGCCGTCGAGCAGGTCGCGGCGCGCGCGGCCCAGGTCGTGTGCGCCAGGTCGAAGATCGAGAACCCCCGTGGGTCCTCGATCAGCACCGCGACCAGATGCAGCAGCACCAGGATCGTTGCGGCCCGGGCGATCGAGCGATGGATCCTGAGGATCGTCTCGATCCCGAACGCGGCGATCAGCGGTGAGACCCTGGCCGGCAGGATCACCGCGACCACCAGGGCCGAGAAGGCGACCAGTCCGAGGCTCAGCGCGACCGCCTCGCCGGCCGGCAGATCCTTCGGGCCGAGCGACAGCCAGGTGAGGACGAGCGGCACCAGAAGTGCCTCGAGATAGAGCAGGAACCAGCCGGCTCGCGCGGCCGGTCCGTGGACGTGCGTGGTGACAGTTCTTCGATGGATCATTCCTGATTCCCATCGCTTCCGTGGGGGCGGTGACAGGGAACTTACGCCCGGCGGCGACGCTGCAAGATCGGCCGCTTGCAGTCTTGCGACGGGTTTAACAATCCGATTCCTGATCGCCGATTCGCCCCCGGCGACTCCCACTGGCCTGATCCGGCCATCGACGCGCGAGCGATTTCACATCAGGGCCGCGACGGTCTACGGTCTTCCCACCATGAATCGTTTCATTCGGCTGGGGCGGGAGAACCATGAGGGTTCGGCGATGGATCGCAGTGGCGCTGGCGGCAGCACTGGTCGCGGCGAGCCCGGTGCCGATGGCTGAGGCAGCAGCAGCGGATTGGCAAGGCGCTCAATGGATCAGCCCTGACACAGCCGACAGCAAAACCTGGGACGACTTTGTTCTCGACGTCGATTTCACCATCGAGGCGGCGGCCGCGAGCGTTGTCTTCCGGGCGAAGGACACCGGCAATTTCTACCTATGGCAGATCAACGCGGCCCTTACTCCGGGCAAGGTGCTGTTGCGGCCGCATGCCAAGGTCGACGGCCGGTTCAGCACGCTCGCCGAGATCGATCTCGGTCCGTTCGACCTCAGTGCTCGACACCACCTGAGGGTCCGGGCCGAGGGGGCCACCATCACGACCTGGATCGACGGCACCCAGGTCAGCCAACTCACCGACACCGCGCTCAGCAAAGGCACGGTGGGCTTCCGGTCCTCGACGAGTGACGGGGTCCAGGAGCGCGCGGCGTACGACAACCTCGCGATCCACAGCCTGGCCGGCGACGAGCTCTACCGGGACAGCTACGACACGGAGCCCGGCGGGCAACTGGAGCCGACCGGTGATCCCACGCTGATCCAGCGCGAGCCGGATGCGCCGATGCTGCGCCGCGAGTTCGCGCTCGGCAAGCCGATCGCCAGCGCTCGCGCCGATGTCTACGGGCTCGGTTTCTACGAGCTCCATCTCAACGGCAACAAGGTCGGCGACCACGTTCTGACGCCCGCCAGTTCGCAGTACGGCGAGAGAAACCTCTACGACTCGTACGACGTGACGGCCGCGCTGCGACGTGGCGCCAACGCGGTCGGAGTCTGGCTCGGGAACGGCTATGGCGCGAACTACAACCCGTACGGTTTCCGTTGGCTCGGGCCGAAGCAGGCGATCGTGCTGATCGACGTCACCTATACCGACGGCACCCATCAGGCGATCACCTCCGACCCCAGCTGGAAATGGTCGACCGGCGCGATCGTCGGCAACGACATCTACGGCGGCGAGAAGTACGACGCCCGCCTGAACCAACCAGGCTGGGACAAGCCGGGCTTCGACGACTCGCGCTGGCTGCCGACCAAGGCCGTCGCCGCTCCCAGCCCGAACCTCTCCCCCAACACCATGCCGGCCATCCGCGTGGTGCAGACACTGCGGCCGGCCAGGCTCACCCAGCCGAAGCCCGGCGTCTACATCTACGACCTCGGCCAGAACATCGCCGGCTGGCCGCGGCTGTCATCCATGCAAGGTCCGAGGGGCACCACGATCAAGCTGCGGACCGCCGAGGAGCTCGGCAAGGACGGCCTGCTCGACACCTTCACCAACCGGAATGCGGCCGCGACCGACACCTACATCCTCAGCGGGCAAGGCCCTGAGACGTACGAGCCTCGCTTCACCTACCACGGCTTCCGGTACGTCGAGCTGACCGGCTACCCGGGCCGGCCGACGCTGGACACCCTCCAGGGCCGGGTCGTCCACGCCGATGTCGAGTCGACGGGTTCGTTCGACTCCGACAACGAGTTGCTCAACCAGATCTGGCGTAACAACCGCTGGAGCATCCTCAACAACTCGATGAGCCTGCCCACCGACACCCCGGTACGCGACGAGCGGACCCCACCGACGATGGACGTGCAGGCGTATCGCGACGCGGCGGTGCGCGAGTTCGGGATGAACAGCTTCTACGCCAAGTACCTGCGTGATCTGCCGCCAGGCACGGCATTGCCGAGTGACGCGGCCAAAGCGCAGTACCCGGACATGGCCGGCGGCCAGATCAGCCTGGCCTGGACGCTCTACGAGCAGTACGGCGATCGTGCGACCCTCGCGGAGACCTACCCGAAGATGAAGGCGTTCGTGGACAGGAACGCCACCGACGTTCCCAGCCATATCTGGCCGGCGGATCAGGGCTTCGGCGACTGGTGTCCGCCCGACCACGGGCCGGAGGCCAACGACGGCATGGGCAGTCCGTCAGCCGGCGACTGCTTCAGCGAGGTCTCGCTGGTCAACACGGCCTTGTCGTACCAGCAGGCCGTCGATGTGGCGAAGGCCGCACAGGTGGTCGGCACGGCGACGGAGGTCAGCCACTACACCGAGCTGGCCGACAGCATCCGGCAGGCGTTCAACGACCACTTCCTCAGCGCGGACGGTACGACGTACGGGAGCGGTCGGCAGACGACGAGCGTGCTGCCGCTGGCGTTCGGGATGGTACCGGCTGCGAATGTGAAGGCCGTCGGGGAGCAACTGGTCGCGACGATCCTCAGCAAGGACAAAGGTCATCTCGACACGGGCATCTTCGGCACCCGGTATCTGGTCGACGCGCTGGCGAAGATCGGGCGCATCGACGTGGCGATGACGATCCTGAATCAGCGGACCTATCCGAGCTTCGGTTTCGAGATCGCGCACGGGGCGACGACCTCGTGGGAGCAATGGCTGTACAGCTCGGGGATGGAGACGCACGACCACGCGATGTTCGCGGGGATCAATGCGTCGCTCTACACCGAGTTCGCCGGCATCAAGCCCTCCTCCCCCGGGTACCGGACCGTCACCATCGCCCCGCAGATCCCGCCGCAACTCGGGACCGTCTCGGCCTCGCTCGAGACGGTCAGCGGAAGGATCGCCTCGCGCTGGACGCAGACCGCCGACGGGATCCGGTTGGCCGTCACGATCCCGGCCGGCGTCACGGCGACCGTCGTTCTCGGCGGCATCACCAACACCGTCGGCGCCGGCCACTGGACCTTCAGCACCAAGAAGTGATGCTGCCGGGCGGAGCTGCTACTCCGCCCGGCAGCGGCTTCATCTACTTCAGGCCGAAGGCCCGGGTGATGGTCTGATCGACCGCGGCACCCTTGCCGTCCTCCGCATGCGCCCGCAGGCTGACAAAGCCACTCCGCGGCGCATCGAGCCGCGTCGTCCAGCCCTGAGCAGTACTACGGAGCGCCGCCGGCTGCCACGTCTTGCCATCGTCATAAGAGATGTCGAGCGAAGGCTGACGCAGCCCCGCGGCCGTCGAGCTGACCGACCACTTCGGCGAGATGGTCAGGTCGTCATGGCGCCCGGCCTTGCCGTCGACATCCGTGTCGATCGCATAGTCGAGCTGGATCAACGACACCGGCGCAGCATCCGCGGTCGAAGCGGAGTCGAACGTCCACTCCGTCCGAGTCGCCGTCGAGTACGGGCTCGGGTAGGTCCCCCGCGTGTTGTCGACGACCATCCGATACGGCTGCGACTCCGGCTTGAGGCCACTCACCGTCAGCTGATCGCGGTCGACCTCACCAACCAGGGTCGACCCCTGGTACAGGCTCAGCTTCTGGGTGAGGTCGAAGTTGCCGAACGCGGTACCGGTGTGGTTTCCGCCGCCGTCGCTCCAGCCCGGCGCGACCATCGCGAGACCGTCCTGCAGCCGGACCGGCGACAGCCCCTTGCTCAACCGCGGCCGCTGGATCGGTCCGAACCACTGCACATCGGTCCGGCTACCGGCGGCGTACGACGTCCACTCCGGCTCGGCCTGCTGCACCTCGCGGATGATCTGCGCCTGCGCCTGGTAGGGCTCGCCGGCCATCACGTAGTCCGCGCGCTCGGCGACGAGCGGCATCCCGGTCGTGTTCATCGCCGACTCCCAGTCGACGTTCCAGATGTCGAACCGGTTCTCGATCCCAGTGCCCTGGCGGAAGTTCCGGTACGAGACGTTGAGCCGGGCCAGATCGCCCGTCCGCGCCCGGAACGACGGATCGGCGGGCAAGTGATCCCAGTACTTCGACAAGTCGTACGTGTACTCCTGCATCGGGTTGGAGTTCACCGTGAGACTTCCCCGACCCTTCTCGACGTCGCCGATCAGTGCCTCGCCCTCGTCATGGGTCAGCGTCACGACTGTCAGCGGCACCGGCTGCACCCAGTAGATCGAGTCGGTCCAAGGCGCCGGCCTGCCCACCCCGTCGCTGACCACGACGAGTAGCTTCGCGCCGGCCGCTGCGGCAGCTGCGGCCTGTTCCTCCAGCGATCCGTCGTTTCGTACGACGACTGCCTTGCCACGCTGGTCCTTCGCATCGGCGAGCACCGCGTCGAGCTGGTGCTTCCCCTTCGCCAGCGGCGTATCACCCCGGCGTACCCGCAGGTCGTCGAACGTCTGCTTCGACGAGCTCATCGTCAGCGCAGGCTGCTCCAACCGCCACCGCGCGCCGGTCGTGAAGGTCCCGCTCTTCGCCTTGCCCGTCGGCAGTTCCCAGACGCTGTCGTAGCTCCCGTCCGGCCACCGCGACGATCCCACCGAGAAGACGTCGCGCCCGAAGTCGCGGTAGTTGTTCACCCGTACTTCGCCGAGCGTCGTCGCCTGCGGAGCCGCCACCGTGAGCTGCTTCGCCTTGCGGGCGTCGTAGGTCACCGTGCGGTCCTTGTCGAGGTGGATGTCGAGCAGAGTCAGTACTGCGAGTCCGCGCGACGACGGCCCGTGCGTACCCTCGACATCGGTGGTGAGCCAGGTGGTGTAGTCGCCAGGCGGCAGGCTGATCGTCGTACCGCCCTCCTCGACGACGAACTGCCCATAGCTCGTGCCACCGATCAGGATGGCGTCGCCGGCCAGCGGACGACCGCTGCGGTCCTTGGCGTCGAGAGTCAGGTCGTACCGCTCGCCTTCACGGCCGATACCGATCATCGTGCCCAGCTGCGTGCCGTCGGACTTCTTGGCGATCAGCTGGCCGGACAGTTGCCGGTCAACCGGCGCGACGTCGACCTTGGCGGTCAGCGTGACAGTGGCCGTCCCATGCGCGGGCACAGTCACCGTCGGGCTCGACAGCGCGAACAGGCCGGCCGGTGCGTCCGCGACCTTGGTGCTGAGGTCGAGGGTGACCGGTGCGTCACCGGTGTTGGTGTAGGTCACCACGTTGTCGACAACCTTGCCCGGCTCGACCGGCCAGGCGAAGTGGCCGGAGTACGCGCTCGAGGTCGCGAAGACGGTCGCCTTGCTCGTGGCAGCGATGTCCAGCCGCCCGTTGCCACCCTGGTAGGGGTTGTAGGCAGGGGTCGGCTTCGCAGTACTGACGATCGCGGCCTTGAGTTGCTGGCCGGTCCAGTCCGGATGCTGCGCGGCTAGCAGCGCGACCGCGCCCGCGACGTGCGGCGTCGCCATCGAAGTACCGCTCATCAGCTGGTACGAGCCGCTGCCTTCCGGCGAGTACTGCGACCGCGCGGCGAGGATGTCGACGCCCGGCGCGGTGATGTCAGGCTTGAGCCCGCCGTCACCGACGCGCGGACCCCAGCTCGAGAAGTCGGCGAGCTGGTCGGCGCCGTCGACGGCGCCGACGGTCAGCGCAGCCTCCGCGATGCCCGGCGCGCTGGCGGTGTAGTACCCCGGACCAGCGTTGCCTGCGGCAACAGTGAAGAGCGCGCCGGTCTCGGCAGACAACTCGTTGAGCGACTGGCTGATCGGATCGGTACCGTCGGTCGGCCCGCCGCCGAGGCTCATGCTGACGACCTTGGCGTGCTGATCGCGCGCGGCCCACTCCATCCCGGCGATGATCCAGGACTCCTGGCCGCTGCCCTCGTTGTCGAGCACCTTCCCGATGTGCAGCCGGGCCCCCGGCGCGACGCCGCGCTCGACCCCGCCCGACGCATCGCCAGTGCCGGCGATCGTGGAGGCGACATGGGTGCCGTGGCCGTGCCGGTCGGTGACATCGAGGCCGGGCACGAAGCTGGTCGACGCGGTCACCCGGTCATCGAGGTCGGGGTGCTGCAGGTCGACGCCGGTGTCCAGTACTGCGACATCGACGCCCTCGCCGATGTTGCCGCCGCGCCAGACCTCGGGCGCGCCGATCTGCGCCGTACTGTCGGCCAGGTCGGCCTTCAACTTGCCGTCCAGCCACACCTTCTTGATGCCGGCCCCGAACGCCGCCCGGCCCTTCGAGCCAGAGCCGCCAGTCAGCGACCGCCAGAAGTCGCCGGTGCGGTCGACCGTGAGCGCGGCGCCCTGGATGCTGCTGAGCGTGCTCTGCTTGCGCGCGCCTGCCGGGACAGCCTGCGTGCGGGCCTTCGCGGCGGCGTCGGTGTACGTGACGATCAACGGCAGGCCGTCGTCGTACCCGTCGGCCAGCAGTTTGGTGACGTTGAACAGGTCCTCGTCGAGCAGCTTCGCCGCGAGGAAGCGCGCGGCGGAGCGCGGGTAGACGTAGGTGTCCTTCCCGTCGACCCGGACGTCGTTGTCGACGAGCCGGCCGTCCGGGCCGGTGACGAGATAGCTCTTCTTGCCGTCGGCGCCGACGCTGACCTTGACCAGATCCCCAGTGATCAAGGTGACGGACTGTTCAGCGTGGCCGGCCTCGGCGGCGTACGAGCCGGATGGAGCGATGGGTGGTGCAGCAGCGGCGTACCCGCCGGTCACTGATGCGGCGGCTGCCAGCAGCGCCACCGCCAGGACCGAGAGTCTTCGACCGCGGCCAGGACGTGGAGTCACGAATGCCTCACAGGGGGTCTACGAATGAGTCGCCAGATCGTAGGCCTGGAGTTCCGCCCTGGTTAACCGATTCAGCTGGCCACAATCAGCCGTGTCACGTTTGCGACACCCCGGAAAGTAATGCCGGGTACGGGGTGTCGGGCAGGCCGAGGTTGCGCCAGACGAAGCGTGGGACGCGGGTCAGGAAGCCGATCAGGAACGCCGACGAGTGCTCGATCACCTCGTGGCTGTGCTCGCCGGGGCTGAACCAGACCCAGTCGCCGTCGACCTCGAACGGCGCCGGCGGGCCGGCTATCAGGTACTCCATCTGGCGCGGGTGGATCACGTCGTAGGCGAACTTGGTGTCGTCCGCGGTGACCTTGAACTTCTCGTTGAAGGCGCCGCTCTCGAAGCTGATCCCGCGACCGAACCCCTTCCGGCCGACCGACAGCGCGGGCATCCGGACCGGGAGCTGGAAGCCGAGGACCGCCTCGCTGTGGTTCTCGGTCACCTGCCGGGTCTGGCTGCGGCCTTCGCTGTCGGTGTAGGACTCGGTGCGGGTCGTCTTCCACTCGTGCGTGAACGCGACGAACGGCGGGCCGTTGCCGTCGCGGCCGCGGATCACGTCGGACGTGCTGTGGCTGTGGCCGGACCTGGTCACGCGAGTGGTCTCGAGCAGGCTGTCGTCGACGCCGACCCAGTACCACTCGGGGTGCTGGTAGAAGGTCAACCGCGACGGCCTGGCCGGCTGGATCCATTGGTCCAACGGCGTTGCGTCGACCGCGTCGGCGATCGCGGCGAGCTGGTCAAGCCACTCGGCGAGGACAGCAGGGTCCTTGCGCGGCGGATCCAGTACGACGAGTTGGTCCCCGTCGATGCTGAGGTTCAGCCCGGGCTGCTTCGCGGCCATCACGGTCAGCCGCTCGCAGAGCTGTGGAGTCATCACGGCTGCGCCGAACGCCTGGTCGAGAGCGCCGACCTTCCACCCCGGACCGAGTTGCTGCGGTGCCGGGACGCTCGTCGCGGTGACGCCGTACCGGAGTTGCGTTTGGCCGCCGATGATCCACAGCTCGGGCAGGCGCCGGGACAGGGTGACCATCCCGACCCAGCCCTTCCAGTGCTCGGAGCCGTACTCGATCACCTGGAACGGCCGGCCGGCGCCCGTCGAGCCGGTGATCTGGTCGTCGGGCTTGCGCACGAACCCCAGTCCGAACGGCGGATTCGCGAGCTGGGCCACGGCGTCCCAGGTCGGGCTGCCGTTGAAGGTCCAGCCGCGCTCGCGGAGCGATCGCACGTAGCGCTGGCGGCGGATGATCGCGTAGAGACCGATGGCGACGCCGATACCGGCTACTGCCAGGACGATCCAGATAGTCGGGCTCACGCACTCCCCCTTGGTTCGCGGCTTGTCCGCGGGGCTCGAATTGTTCCCTATGACGCGGGTCGCCCCCGGCTCAGTTCCGTCAGCATCGCTTGAATCGCCGGGCTCGCATCGGCACTCCGCCGCCAAGCAGCCCGTACTTCGCGAGTCGGCCGGCGCTGAAGTGGTCGCGCCACTAGTCCGTCGGCCAGGGGTGGACGGGCCAGCCGCGGGATGAGTGCGATCACGTCACCCGCCTCGACCAATGCGAGCTGGGTGGCGAAGTCGTCGACCAGATGCCGCACGTCCGGCTCCTCCGGCACATCAGCGAACAATCGCCGAAACCACTGGTGGCAGACAGTCCCGGGCGGACTGGTCACCCAGGCCTGCCCAGCGAGGTCGCCGGCCGTCAGCGGTCGCAGCTGGCTGGCGGGGATGGCGGAGGACGACTCGGCTCGCATCGCCAGCGCGTGGCCGGAGTACTGGGCCAGGGGGTGGGTTCTGCTCATGACGAGGTCGCCGACGTCGGTGTGGATGTGGCGGTGGGTGAGGGAGGGTGGGAGTGGCGGCGGGAGGCCGTCGGCGTCGTGGACGAGGGCTAGGTCAGCCGCACCAGCCTCGACGCTCCGGAGTGCTTGGTCTGGGTCCTGCTCGGTGAGGTGGACCTGGAGCTCCGGAGCGGTCGTGGCGAGGGCCCGCAAGGTTGGTGCGAGCAGCCCGCGGATAGCGGTCGAGAACGCGACCACCCGCAGTACGCCGCGCGGTGTCCCCTCCGACACCGACTGAGCCGCCTCCGCGCACCGCTCCAACGCCTGGAACACCTCGGGCGCCGAGTCGACGATCGCCTGCCCAGCGGGCGTGAGCACCACTCCACGCCCGGCCGGAGCGATCACCGGTACGCCGACCTGCCGCTCCAACCGCTTGAGCTGCTGCGACACCGCCGAAGCCGTGAACCCCAGCTCCTCCGCCGCCCGAGCCAACGTCCCCAGCCCGGCAACCGCGCGCAGCGCTCTCAACGCACCAACCTCGATCATGAAGCCACAGTAAGCAATACCGGTGAAAAAGCATCGCTAGACCGCATCAATCATCGTCGACAACGATCAAACCCATGACCGCAGCAGACCTCTTCGGCACCAACCTCGTCGCCATGGTGACCCCGATGAACCCCGACGGCTCGATCAGCCTCCCCGGCCTCACCAGCCTCGTCGACCACCTCCTCACCACCGGCGCCGACGGCCTCGTAGTCGCCGGCACCACCGGCGAAGCCCCCACCCTCACCGACGCCGAAACCACCCAACTCATCCAAGCCGTCGCAACCCAGGCGAACGGCCGCGCCAAGGTCATCGCCGGCATCGGCACCTACGACACCGCCACCACCACCCACCGCGCCCACGCAGCTGAAGCAGCCGGCGCCGATGGCCTCCTACTGGTCACCCCGTACTACTCGAAGCCAACCCAAGCCGGCCTACTAGCCCATTGCCGGGCAGTAGCCGACGCCACCACCCTCCCGGTCATGCTCTACGACGTCCCCCACCGCACCGGCCTGGCGCTCTCCCCCACCACCATCGCCGAGCTGGCCACCCACCCCCACATCCACGCCATCAAGGACGCCAAGGGCGACCTCCCCGAAGCAATGACCCTGATGGCCACCACCTCCCTGGCCTACTACTGCGGCATCGACGACCTCAACCTCCCCTACCTGGCCGCCGGCGCCACCGGCCTGGTCAGCGTCACCGCCAACCTCACCGCCGGCCCAAACGCCGCCCTCCTCGACGCCATCCGCACCAGCGACCTCCCCACCGCCCAAGCCCTCCACCGCTCCCAAATCCCCACCACCACGGCCCTCACAGCCACCTCCCAAGGCGCCCCCAACACCAAGGCAGCCCTAGCCGAGCTAGGCGTGATCCCGCACGCGACAGTCCGCCTCCCCCTGATCGAAGGTCAGCTGTCGGCTTCGGAGCTGAGAACTCTGGCTGCTACTGCGAATGCGCTGTTCGCCGCCGGTACGCCGCAATAGACCGCGCACTGGCCGGGTCTGAGCAGCCCGGCCAGTACGGTCCTACTTCTTGGCGCCGCCGCCGCGGAGCAGGCCCGTGACGTGGTCCCGGGTTTCGTCCCACTTGTCGGCCGGGAGGGAGCCTCGCAGGACGGAGTACGCAAGCCACAGCGCGAGTGCGTAACACGGGAGGCCGAGGCCGATCTTGGCGATCCCCAGGGCGTTCAGCTGGTGGGTCAGATACAGCGGAATCTGGATGGCCAGACGGCCGGCGAACAGACCCGCGAAGACCAGCGTCGCGCGGTTGAAGCCCCGGTACATGTCGGGGTCTTTGCGCCACTCGCCGCCGGTCTGGGTGATCACGCCGTAGAGGGCGCCGAACAGCGGCCAGCGGACGACGATCGAGAGGCCGTAGATGAGGAGGTAGCCGCCGCTGAGGATCATGCCGGGGAGGTAGACGTTCTCGGCCTTGCCACTGCGGTTCGCGACCCACGCGGAGAACGCGACGCCGATGAAGCCGCCGATGACGTTGCGCAGCGGCTGCTTGCGCAGCAGCCGGAGCAGCGCGACCGCGCCACCGCAGGCGACCGCCACGATCAGGGCCAGCTTGAGGTCGTGGTCGGACGCGGCGTACACGATCATGAACGCGATCCACGGCAGACCGACGTCGAGCAGGGCTCCCCAGCCGCCGAGCGCCTGGAAGAAGTCCTTGTCGGTGGTCGCCTCGGGCTTGGCCGGTGACCCTTCCACGGCCGGTACTTCCTCGGCCGGCGGTACTGCCCCGGCCGCCTCGAACTCGGGCTTCAGAATCTCGACGAGCTTCTCGTTCAGGTCCTCGTCGAGCTGGTCACGCTGCGTTCCGTGCGGCTCAGCCATGCGCGGCCGCGGGACGGAGCTCGTACTTCGGGTTGAACATCACCCGGTCCCCGTCCACGACACCGATCCGCCCGGACGCGGTCAGCTCCGATCCCGGGTGGATGCCGGCGATCTTGCGCCGGCCCAGCCAGACCAGCTTGACCGTGCCGGTGCCGTCGTACAGCTCACCCTCGAGCGCCGGTACGCCGCCGCGCGGGCTGAACGTGATCGTGCGCAGCGTGCCGTACAGCGTCACCATCTCCCGGTCATGGCATCCGGTGATCGACCGCGCGCCACAACCCGACGCGTAGTCCTTCAGTACTTCGGCGTCCTGCTCGTCCCGGTCGCCGGCCAGTCCCTTGAAGGCGCGCTTCCACAGCCCCCCGGGTTTCTCACTACCCATGAGCCCAGTGTAAGCCGTTCGTGAGCGTGCTCGGCCGGTATCCGGACATGTCGGTCAGGCCTCTTCCTCGGTCGCTGCCTGGGCACCCGCGGGCAGCCGCAGAGCCAGCGACTCACGCGGCGCCATCGGCTCCGGACCACGGACGACGACCACGTTGCGCAGCGACTGCTCCATCGGCGGCGCGGCGTCCGGCTCGACGGCGGCGCGGCCCAGCACGGTGGCCCGCAGCAGCCAGCGCGGACCGTCCACACCGATGACGCGCGAGGTCTGGCTGAAGATCTGCCCTTCGGGGTCCTCGACCGGTACGACGAGCACGAGCTCGGTCCCGAACGGTCCCTCGGTCTCGGACGCCGTGCCACCCATCCGGGTCGCCTCGGAAGCGATCTCACGCCGCACTTCGGACCAGATGCCACTCGTCTTGGGCGCCGCGAACGCGCGCAGCTCCAGCGCCGAGTCCTCCAGCACCAGCAGCACCGCCTGGACATCACCGCTGGCCTCGTCGACCTGCAGCCGCAGCTCCATGCCCGGCAGCCCGGTGACGACCAGCGCCCCCAGGTCGATCCGGTCCTCGGCCTCGAGCGACTCGGCATCCACCTCGGTCGAGTCGAACGGGCCGGCGCTGCGACCGACCGGCGCGGCCTCTTCGGCGTCGTCGGCCTCGACTGTTTCATCGTCGTCGCCAAAGAAACCGCCAGAGGTGGCCGGCTCGTCGTCGTTCTTGCCCTTGCGACGGAAGATCACTGCTCTAGCCCTACTTCCATAGTCATCATCTAAATCCGCTGGCGGCCATGACTCAGCCAAGGCCCGCCGTAGTCTCGCGCATGCCGCAGGTCAATCGCGTGCACCTGATCAGCGTGTCACACCACCGAAGCCACCCGTCGAGCCGTGGCCACCCTCGCCGCGATCCGACCCGGGCAGCTTCGTCACCTCGACGAACCGGGCCCGCTCGACCCGCTGGATGATCAGCTGCGCGATCCGGTCGCCGCGCTTCAGGGTGATCTCGGCGGCCGGGTCCAGATTGATCAGGCACACCTTGATCTCGCCACGGTAACCCGCGTCCACGGTGCCCGGCGCGTTGACGATCGACACCCCGTGTTTCGCGGCCAGTCCGGAGCGCGGGTGCACGAACGCGGCGTACCCGTCCTGGAGCGCGATCGCGATCCCGGTACCGACCAGTCCCCGCTCCCCTGGCTTCAACGTGATGTCACTGGCTGCCACGAGGTCGGCACCCGCGTCTCCAGGGTGCGCGTACGCCGGTACCGGCAGGTCCTCGTCTAGCCGCTGGATCAGTACCTCAGTCATGGGAGAGGACCCTACCGACGGCACCGGACACCGGGCGTGCCAGGCTGGTGTCGTGGAGCAATACCGGGAACGGCTGAGCGTGCCAGTGAGCTGGTGGGTCATCGCCACTGCCGCAGTGATCACCCTGTACGTCATCACTGCTGTCCCTGCCGGCGTCATAGCGGGCGCAGCGGTCGGCGGGATCGCCGCTGTCCTCCTGCTCACCCTGTTCACCCGGTACGGCGGTGCTGTGGTCGCCGTCGACTCCGAGAAGCTCCGGGCCGGCCGTGCCGCCATCGAGCGGGAGTACCTCGGCAAGGTCGAGCCCCTGTCCGGTGAGGATGCCCGCAACGCGTTCGGCCGCGACTGCGACCCCGCTGCCTTCCTCGTCCTGCGCAGCTACCTGCCTGGCGCGGTACGGGTCGAGATCACTGACCCGCAGGACCCGGCGCCGTACTGGCTGATCGGCACGCGACACCCTGATCGGCTGGCAGCGGCGCTCACAGCCGACAGCGTGGCAAGATCCTGAACAACGGGACCTAGGAGGTAGTCGTGGTCGGAGCGAAGATCGGCTGGAAGCTTGTGCTGATGGCGTTCACCATCGTGGTGTCGCTGGTCGCCAACAAGGCGGTGACGACGGCCTGGAAGATCGGGTCCGGCGGCAAGCCGCCCAAGGGCAACCAGGCCGGCTACATCGAGATCATCACCTGGGCCGTGGCCAGTGGCGCGTCCGCCGCGGCCGCCAAGCGGTTCGCCGAAGACCGCGCGGCCAAGTACTGGCTGAAGTCCACCGGCAGCCTGCCTCCCGGCTACGAGGACAAGCCGAACTCCTGACGCAGCGACTCCGCGACGGGACCGCGCGGGCGGTCGCGAAGCTTCCCGTCGACGTAGACGTCCAGTACGTCGTCGTAGAACGACACCAGCCCGGCGAGCTCCCTAGCCTCCTTCAGCGGCTCCAGGTAGCTCCACAGGAGGCTGTCACTGCCGTAGTAGGTAGCCCTGCCCTTGTAGGCGCAGGTAGTCACCCGGTCGCTCTCCACCAGGTCGATGACGAAGTCTTCCCGCGGTAGGTAGAACCGCGTCGGCAGACTCGTTTCGAACACCAGTGTCGGCCTACTGCTCTCGGCGAGCACCTGCCCGTCCCGCTCGACCCGGACTGTCCGCGAGCTCTGCCGGGCCGCCACCCGGTGATACGGCTCCCGCGGATGCCCCACCAGCCGCTCGTCCTCCTCGTACCACTCGTCGAAGGCCCTGAAGTCCAGTACGACGTATTCGGCCAGGTCGGTGTCCGCCGGCCGGAACCCCGCGCCCGCCAGTCCGTCGACGTCCATCATCTCCCCCGGGCACGAGTGCGCCGCGAAGGGGATGCCGGGATGGAGGATGCCGTCCGGTACCGGCATCACCGGCGCGTCCGACGGCTTCAGCGTGGCGTGCAGCTCGGTGGCCGGTACGGCGTACGAGGGGACCACCCGGCGCGGTTCCCAGACCAGGAGCGCCCTGGCCGTGTCCACCAGCTCGTGACCGTCGTGCCGGATCCGCACCCGCATCTCGGTCGGTTCGTGGCGTAGCTGCCCCAGCCCCTCCGCCCAAAGGTCCCGCATCTGCTTGCTCATACGGCCAGGCTAGGAGCCGCTCGGCCGCCTGCACATCGGTGAGAGCTACCTATTGCAGGACATGACAACGGGACCGTCCCCCCGGAAGGGGACGGTCCCGTGAGTCGGTACGGACTCAGCCGAGCAGGGCGACGATGCTGTGGTTCAGGCAGCGCAGTCGCGGCAGATCAGCTGTCCGTTCTTGCTGTTCGCGAGCTGGCTGCGGTGGTGAACCAGGAAGCAGCTCGAACAGGTGAACTCGTCGGCCTGGCGCGGGAGCACCCGCACCGCCAGCTCTTCGTGGCTCAGGTCCGCGCCGGGCAGCTCGAAGCTTTCCGCAGCTTCCGCCTCGTCCTCGTCGACCTTGCCGGAGTTCTTGTCGTGACGGCGAGTCTTCAGTTCCTCGATCGACTCTTCGCTGGAGTCCTCGTCCGTCTTGCGCGGGGCGTCGTAATCAGTCGCCATGGTGTTCCCTGCCCTCTTCGTACCCGTGGTGTTGCCTGCTGAGCCCTGGAACGGGTAAAGCGGCCGAGAAATTCCGCGATGGAAGCTCTCGTCCCCCGAAACCCTTGACAGACAGGCTGGCAGCGGTGTCAGTACCGCCCCCGAGGCAGGGATTGTGCCCTATCAACGGGCCTTCGCGCGCGTCGGGGTCCACCTTCTGGCCCGCGTGTCGCAGATTGAGACAGGACCGAACAGTCGAATGCTCATTATTGCGTACTAGCGCGCACTAATGAGCAGTTTTACGATCTGAGCGGGTTGGCGGCAGCGAGCGCATCGTGCAGCGCGCTGAACACGGCGGGGGTCGCGGCGATCGACATCTCGGGCGAAACCGGGGCTCCGCCGATCCCGCCGACGGTCGCCCCGGCCTCCGACGCGATCAGTGCGCCCGCACCGTAGTCCCACGGGTTGAGCCCCCGCTCGTACACAGCGTCGAGCCGGCCGCACGCTACGTAACACAGGTCGATCGCGCCGACCCCGATCCGGCGGATGTCGCGGACCTTGGCGATGAGAGATTGCACAACTTCGGCCTGCACCAGGCGGCGGTCCGGGTCGTACCCGAAGCCGGTGCCGACCAGCGCCTTACTCAGATCCGGGCAGTCCGAGACCTGGATCGGCTGCCCGTCGAGGAACGCTCCACCGCCGAGCGTCGCGGTGAACATCTCCCCCTTGGGCGCGTCCACGACCACGCCGGCCACCGTCTGCCCGTCCACCTCGACCGCGATCGACACCGCGTACGTCGGAATGTCGTACAGGTAGTTGACCGTGCCGTCGATCGGGTCGACGACCCACCGGACGCCACTGGAGCCGTTGACGTCGTCACCCTCCTCGCCGAGGAACGAGTCGTCCGGCCGGGCCGCCAGCACCCGGGCCCGGATCAGCTCCTCCGACTCCCGGTCGACAGCCGTGACGATGTCCGTCGCGGTGCTCTTCGTGTCGGCCACGGTGATCGTGCCCCGGCGGCGCTCGACGATCAGCTGGGCTGCCTCGGCGGCGACCTCGACCGCCAGCTTCAACAGGTCCTGGGGGTTCTCGGAGCTCATATGGATTCCTTAGCTGCCGGTGCGGCGGGTTCATTTGAGGTGGGCGCTCCGGGGCGGCGGAGGGCGGGACAGCAGTCGGGGCGGCAGTCATCCCAGCCGGGGCCGAGCTTGCCGAGGCAGGGGCGGGCAGGCTGCTCGCCACGCTCGGCGGCGGCCCGCTCGAGGACCAGGTCGCGCAGCATCGTCACGAACCGCGGGTCGGTACCAGGGGTCGCGGCGCGAGCCATCGGCAGCCGCAGCTTCTCCGCAGTCGCCAGTGCCTCGGTGTCGAGGTCGTAGATGACCTCCATGTGGTCACTGACGAACCCGATCGGTACTACGGCGACACCGGGCACCCCGTCGGCCGCAAGGGCCTCCAGGTGGTCGTTGACGTCCGGCTCCAGCCACGGCACCTGCGGCGGCCCAGAGCGCGAGCAGTAGACCAGGTCGGTCCGGCGCTCGACCCCTGTACGCCGCTGCAGCTCCGCCGTGATCTCGGCGGCCACGTCCTGGTGCCAGCTCACGTATCCGTTGCCGTCGGGGCCACTGGTCTCGTTCATCTTGTTCGGGATGGAGTGCGTCACATACGCGATCGCGGAGCCCTCGGGCAGCTTGCTCAGCGCCTCGGCGGTCGACTCGACGAAGGAGCCGACGAAGCCGGGGTGGTTGGCATAGTGCCGCAGCTTGTCGATCCGCGGCGCACCCTCGACCGCAGCGGTCGCATCGGCCAGGTTCTCCCGGTACTGCCGGCAGCCGGAGTACGAGGGGTAGGCGCTGGTGACGATCACCACAGCCCGGCGTACGCCGTCGGCCGTCATCTGGCGCAACGTGTCGGTCAGGTACGGCTCCCAGTTGCGGTTGCCCCAGTACAGCGGCAGGTCAAGGCCCACCTCGTCGAAGGACTCACGCAGCGCGCTCAGCAGCTCACGGTTCTGGTCGTTGATCGGGCTGCGGCCGCCGAACGAGTAGTAGTGCTCACCCACCTCCACCAGCCGCTCGTCCGGGATGCCGCGGCCGCGGGTGACGTTCTGCAGGAAGGGCAGCACGTCCGCGGGCTTCTCGGGACCACCGAAGGACAGCAGCAGGACGGCGTCGTACGGGGTGGGGTCAAAGACTGGATCTGGCGTCGGCTCGACGGGCATACCCCGATGATCCCAGGCGCACCGGAAATGGATGCGTGTGGTCCCCTCGGCGCGAGTTAGGGTGAACTCGATTTCCTATGCTGAAGCCCTACGTACACCTCATGCGCCGCCCTGGCGCCCGTGCCTTCTTCGTTGCCGCGATCATCGGCCGGATGCCGATCTCGATGCTCGGCCTCGGCATCGTCATCCTGATCGCCCGGGAGAGCGGCTCCTACGGGCTGGCCGGCGCGGTCTCGGCCGCCGGGGTGATCGCGGGAGCGCTCACCGGACCGATCCAGGGCCGGCTGGTCGACCGCTGGGGCCAGCGGTCGCTGCTCCTGGTCGGTACGACGCTGTGCACGATCGCGCTCGGCGGTCTGCTCGTCGCGGTCCGTGCCGACGCGCCGTCCTGGGTGCTGTACGTCATCTCGTTCGTTGCCGGGGGCACCCGTCCGCAGGTCGGCTCGTTCGTCCGGGCCCGCTGGACCCATCTGCTCGGCCGGGGGCGCGCCCTGCAGACCGCGTTCGCGCTCGAGGCCGTCGGCGACGAGGTCGTCTTCATCGTCGGTCCGGTCCTCGTCACGGCCCTCGCCACCCAGATCAGCCCGTACGCCGGACTGGCGGCAGCCGGACTCCTCGGCCTGGGTGGTGGCATCTGGCTGGCCTCACTGCGCGCCTCCGACCCGCCAGGACGCGGCAGCGCGAACGGTACCGAGAAGGCACCGCTCCCCTGGCTCTCCCTCCTCCTGCTCAGCATCATCGGGCTCGGCCTGGGCGCCACGCTGGGAAGCGCTGAGGTCGTCACTGTCGCGTTCACCGCCTCCGAGGGCAAGCCGGGCATGTCCGGCGTCGTACTGGCCGTGTGGGCGCTCGGGTCGCTGCTGGCGGGCCTCTGGTACGGATCGGTGCACTGGAAGGCGCCGGTGGAGCGACGGCTGCTGCTCGGCACCATCGCTTTGGCCATCACGCTCGCGCCGCTGCCCTTCGTCGGCAACATCCTCGTGCTGGGCGTGGTGCTGTTCGGGGCCGGTCTGACGATCGCGCCGACGATGGTCGCGGTCACCGCGTGTGTCGAGGAGTGGGTACCGCCCCAGCGGCTCACCGAGGCGATCACCTGGACCGTCACCGGGCTGCTGCTCGGTGTCGCCCCGGGCAACGCGGCCGCCGGACACGCGGTCGACGTGTGGGGCGCCTCGACGGCGTACTGGGTCCCGGTCAGCGTCGGCATCACGTGTGCCCTGATCGCGAGCGTCTCGGTCACCTTCGCCCGCCCGAAGACCCGCTTCGCCCACAACTGAGGTTGACTCTCCCCCGAGGGGAGACAGGAGGGTGGCCGGTATGGACGAACTCTTCCCGATCGGTGAACTGGCCCGGCGGACCGGACTCACGGTCAAGGCGGTCCGGTACTACTCCGACCGCGGGCTCGTTCCACCGACCGACCGCAGCCCGGCCGGTTACCGCCGCTACGACCTCGCCGCCGTCGCCCGACTCGAACTGGTCCGGTCCTTGCGGGAGCTCGGGCTCGATCTCGGCACGATCCGCCAGGTGCTGGATCAGGAGCTCGCGCTCTCCGACGTGGCCGCAGCCCATGCGGAGGCGCTCGCGGTCCAGATCCGGACGCTGCGGTTGCGGCGCGCGATCCTCACGGCGGTGGCCGAGCGTGGCTCGACTCCTGAGGAGCTGAATCTCATGCACCGACTGGCCCGACTCTCCGAAACCGAACGATCGCAACTGGTCGACGACTTCCTGATGAGCGTCTTCGGATCGGACCCGGTGTTCGCGGGCATCCGGCAGACGCTCACCGCTGAGCTACCGGACCATCCGTCTGCGGAGCAGCTGGAAGCCTGGGTCGAGCTTGCCGAGCTCGCCCAGCAGGAGTCCTTCCGTTCCAGCGTCCGGCTGATGGCGGCCGACTATGCGGTCGTCGTCGTGCGGCCGGGGACGCTGCGTGAGCGGTTCGCGCAGTTGCAGCGACCTGTGGATCCGCGCTGGGACCGGTACCTGGAACTGCTTGCCGTGGTCAACGGATGGGCTGCTCTACGTCATACGGGGTAGCGGGGCGTTCCAGCCTCGGCGGATGGCGATGAAGCGGATCAGGAAGCAGACGACGGCCGCTGCGAGGGTGGTCCAGGGCGCGTCGTAGTGGAGGGCGTTGACGACGACCACGATGCCGGCGCCGAGGAAGGCGGGGGTGGCGTAGATCTCGCTGCGCAGTACGACGGGGACGCGGCCGGAGAGCAGATCGCGGATGACGCCGCCGCCGATACCGGAGATCGTGCCGACGAGCGCGGCCGACAGCGGCGGCAGTCCGTACTCCAGCGCCTTGCGAGCGCCCGTGACGCAGAACAACGCAAGCCCGGCCGCATCGAAGATGTTGACCAGCCGCTCGACCCGCCCGATCCCCGGATGCAGGAAGAAGGTGATCAGCCCAGCCGCCACCGGCACCACCAGATACCGCCAGTCGACCAGCGCGGCCGGCGGAGTCGCGCCGATCAGCACATCGCGGATGAACCCACCTCCGAGCCCGGTCACCAGCGCCAGCACCTGGATCCCGAACACGTCCAGCTTCTTGCGTACTCCGACCAGCGCTCCGGTGATCCCGAACACGAAGATCCCCACCAGATCGAGCACATGCAAAGCCCATCCACTCACCCCCGCACCGTAGCCGCGCCCCGAAAACCAGCGGCACCCGCCACGCCGACCCCCTACCCTGCATGCATGAGCGGACCCCCCGAAGTCGACTACACAGCCACCTCGGCCCGCCCTTCATGGAGCGCTCTCCCGGCGTCCCTCCGCGATGCCCTGGAAGTTGCCCTAGGCACCGAAATCCTCGAGGCCGCCCCCTCGGTAGGCTCCGGCTTCACCGGCGGCTTCGCAGCCCCCGTCACCCTCGCAGACGGCCGCCAACTCTTCATCAAAGCCGCAGACGACAGCCAACACCCGTACAAGGCCTACCAACGCGAAGCAGAACTGGTCCCCCGCCTACCGGCATCCATCCGAGTCCCCCGCATCCTCGCAACAGCCCACGCAACCGCACCCCGTACGGCCGCTGCCGCAGGCAGCCCGCCAGGCGCCGCCACCGGCGGCAAGCCCAGCACCACCATCAGCGGCGCGACCGCTTCCTCCCCCACCCCCGCGACCGAAGGCGAAGCCCGATGGTTCGCGGTTGCGTCGGAGCGGGTCGACGCTCGGATGCCAGGCATGCCCTGGACTCCGGAGGACTTCGCGACGGTGACTTCTACGCTTGAGCAGATGGCGGATGCTCTAACACCCAGTCCGTTCGACGATCTCGAGCCTTTCAGTGCTGAGATCGAGGGGCCCAGCTTTCCGCGGTACCGGCCGGCCGAGATTCTGGCTGGGAAGGAGCCGATGCCTGAAGGGTTCCAGCCGTGGCTGCCTGATCGGCTCCGAGAGCTTCAGGAGCTGGTTGAGCTTTATCCGACGGCGCTGGCACCCACGTCAGCGATCCACACCGACATCCGGCCGGACAACCTTCTGATCGACGCAAGCAACATCTGCTGGACCGTCGACTGGAACTGGCTGTCGCTCGGCCCCGCCTGGTTCGACTGGGTCGGGCTGCTTCCGCTCGCCCACCGCCACGGCATCGACACCCTCGCCGCCGTCAAAACCAGCCCGCTGACAGCAGACGTACCACCCGAGCACCTCGACTGTTTCGCCGCCGTCCTCGCCGTCTACTTCATCAACCGGCTCGACGCTCCGCCCCCACTCGGCTGCACCCCGGAGATCCGCCGCCACCAGCGTCTCTACGCCTGGGCCTACTTCGATTGGCTCGCCATCAGGCGCAACTGGGGGTAGAGCGCCTAGATTGTATACATGAGCAAAGGACCCACGACCCGGTACAAGGTCGAGGTGCAGGACGGCACCAAGACGTCCCGCCGCGAGGACGTGGTGGTCACCGAGGAACCGCTCGAGCTCCGCCTCGAGTGGCCCGGTCGCCCGCCCGAGCCGCTCGTCATCACCATGCGCACCCCCGGCTCCGACTTCGAGCTCGCCGCCGGCTTCTGCCTCGGCGAGGGCTTCGCCGTACGACCGGACGCGATCAGCACGGTCGCCTACTGCACCGACGTGAAGCTCACCCGCGAGCAGCAGTTCAACACCGTCACCGTCGCCTTCGACGGCCCGCCTGACCGCGAACCACCCCAGCGGTACGGCGTCACCTCGGCCGCCTGTGGCGTCTGTGGCCAGCAGAGCCTCGACGAGCTCGCCGAGCGTCAGTACGACCCAGTCGACCCGGTAGAGGTCCCGCTGGACGTAGTACTCCGCCTGCCCGACCTCCTCCGCGACGCGCAGCCCACCTTCGGCCGTACCGGAGGCCTGCACGCAGCTGGCCTCTTCACCCCCGACGGCCAGAAGGTAGTGGTCCGGGAGGACGTCGGCCGCCACAATGCCGTCGACAAGGTGGTCGGCTGGACCGTGCTCAACCAGCGCAGCCGCAAGGACCTAGTCCTCGTAGTCAGCGGCCGGATGGGCTACGAGTTGGTCCAGAAGACGGTCGCCGCGGGCATCGGCATGATGGTCGCCGTCGGAGCGCCGTCCAGCCTCGCCGTCGATCTCGCGCGACGGTTCGGCGTCACCCTCGTCGGCTTCGCCCGGGGCGAGCGCTGTGTGATCTACAGCTCACCCGACCGGGTCCTGCGCTGACCCATCCGATGACCACTCTGCTCCGAAGTACTCCCGACCAGCTGGATCGAGTCGGAGGAAACGCCTTGTGAGCGAGGAGACCGCTTTACCGTGGCCGCGGGTGGTGAACCCGGCGACCGGTAGCCCGGCCGACCTGATGGCCCGGGTGGCGCGCGGCGACACCGACGCGTTCGCCGAGCTGTACGACCAGATGGCGCCCCGCGTCTACGGCCTGGTCCGGCGCGTCCTGCGCAACCCGGCCCAGTCCGAGGAGGTGACCCAGGAGGTGATGGTGGAGATCTGGCGCACGGCGACCCGGTACGACGCCGATCGCGGATCGCTCACCTCATGGGTCCTGACGATGGCGCACCGCCGGGCGATCGACCGGGTCCGCTCGGAGCAGTCGTCGACCGACCGGGAGCAGGCGGTCGCGGCGGCGAGTTCGACCACGGAGTACGACGAGGTCGCGGAAGCCGTGACCACGAACCTCGAGGTCGAGCAGGTCCGGCACTGTCTGTCCTCACTGACCGAGCTGCAGCGGGAATCGGTGACGCTGGCCTACTACGGCGGATACTCGTACCGGGAAGTGGCGGAGTTGCTCGACGCCAAGCTAGCGACGATCAAAGCACGCATGCGCGACGGCCTGATCCGGCTGCGCGACTGCCTGGGTGTGACGGGGAGGTGAGGGCCATGACGACACCGGAAGTGCACGCGCTGACCGGTCCCTACGTATTGAACGCACTGCCCGAGGACGAGCGGATCAACTTCGAGGAGCACCTCGCCGATTGCCAGTCCTGCAGCGCGGAGGTCGCGGAGCTCCGTGAAGCGGCCAACAAGCTCGGTACGGCGGTCGCCACCCAGCCACCGCCCGCACTGAAGGCCCGGGTCCTCGCCGAGATCGCGGGCACCCGGCAACTACCGCCGCTGGTGCGCCCCGAAGTACAGGTCGAGCTCCCCGCGCCGGTACGCCGGAAGTCCTTCAACCGCCGCTCCCTCTTCAGCCTGGCCGCGGCCGGCCTCCTCGTCGCCGGCGCCGGCGGCATCGCCGTCGACCAGTACCGCGACAGCTCCCGCGAACACCAGCAGAACCAGCAACTGGCCGCCCTGCTGGCCGAGCCCGACGCCAAGACCGTCCGCGGCAACCTGAAGGACGGCGGCCAGGCGGCCGTCGTGATGTCCCCCAGCAAGGACACCGCCATCGTCCTCCTCAACAACCTGCCCAAACTCCCCAGCAACAAGACCTACCAACTCTGGCTGAGCGACAAGTCCCAGGTGATGCACTCGGTCGGCGTAACCACCTCCGACGGCCCCCAGGTCATCCGCGGCGGCGTAGCCGACAAAATCGCCTTCGGCCTGACCATCGAGAACAAACCCGGCGCCACCGAACCAACCCTCACCACAGCCAGCGTCATCCCGATGACCTGACCGGAGCTCAGCGGCGCTCCGGGGAATCGGCGAGTAGCTCGTCGATCTCCTGGCGTGCTGACTCGGGCAGCGGGCCGAAGTTGATGGCGGCTGCGTGTTCGGTGACTTGTTCTGGGGTTCGGGCGCCGGGCAAGGGGATGATGATCGGGTCCAAGGCCCAGAGGTAGGCGAGGGCGCCCTGGGTGAGGGTGCGGCCGTCGGTGGTGAGGATTTCTCGGACGGAATCCAGGCGGCGGAGCCAGTCGGACATGGCGTCGTCGTCGAAATAGGTCCACCAGGGGGTGTCTCGGCGGACATCCGTCTCGGCGGGGCGGTTGGCGAGGTTGTACTTGCCGGTCAGCAGGCCCATGGCCAGTGGGGTTCGGGCCAGTACCGCCAGGTCGTACTCGTGGGCCGTTGCCAGCACCTCAGGGTTGTGGCCGAAGACGTTCAGTTGGGACTGGGCGCTGATCGCGGACGACTTGCCGAACGTCGCGATCACCTCGGGTTCGTCGACGCTGGTGCCGAAGGCTTTTAGTTTGCCCTCGGCAACGAGTTCTTCGAGGCTGGCCACGACGGCCTCGGCCTCGGCGGCGGTGCCGGCACCACCGTGCATCTGGGTCAGGTCGAGTGCCTCGACGCCGAGGCGGCGCAGGCTTCCCTCGGTGGCGGCGCGGATCGCGGCCGGCGTGACGTCCTGGCCCTCGGCCACCCGAGTCGTCTCGTCGAAGGTGTTGCCGAACTTGGTTGCCACGATCACCTCGTCGCGCACGCTCGCGGGCAACCGTCGCAGCGCCTCGCCGACCACCATCTCGCTGTGCCCGGCGCCGTACACATCAGCCGTGTCCAGCAACCGGATCCCGGCCTCGATCGCCGTGTGGATCATCCGGATGCTGACCTCGTCATCCACTTCCCCCCATCCCGCGGGCCGGCCGGACGCCACCCACGGCCCACCGATCGCCCAGCATCCAACTCCCAGCGCGCTCGTACCACGCCCGCCGAGCTGCCTACTCATTGACTCAGTCATCAGCTTCCTCGAGTTCAGTCGCGAGGCGGCGGGTCGATGCCGTCCTCGGCGGCCTGGTAGGCCGCGATCTTCCAGTCGATGACCTCGAGGTCGGCCTCCAGTTGCCGCAGATCGGCGAACACCTTGATCCGGTGCTCACGCAGCAACGCCAGCCGGCCGGCCCGATCGCGGTCGCCCTCGCGCACGTGCCGCGTGAACCGCCGCACCTGCTCGATCGGCATCCCCGTCCGTCGCAACCGGATCAGCACATCCAGCAACCCGATGCTGAGCTGATCGAATCGTCGCCGCCCACCACCGTCACGCGGCAACTCCCCGAGCAGACCCTCGCGGTCGTAGTACCGCAACGTGTCGATGGACAACCCGGTCAGCCGGGCCGCCTCGCCGATGGTCACTCCGCTCTCCGGCACCTGGATCGAGGTCATGCAGCCACCCAACTACCTGGAGTGCACTCCAGGTCAACCCCCGGCGTTCATTCCCGTCCACGCTCACCCGCACCAGGCGCGCCGGCCGGCCGCCACCTCGCAGCCTGTGCACCAGGATCCACGGCCCGTGCCGCCGGCGCGCTCCCACCGAAAGCCCTCGCCGCGGACAACTGCAGTTCGCTGTCCACAGCAGGCTTGTTCAGGTACTTCGCGAAGTCCTTCCCGAACACAGGCACCCACACGTCCGCCCGCGTACCCTCCGGATCCGTCCGCAGCGCGTTCGCCAGTCGCTCGTTGTACTCCCGGATCCCGACCCGGAACCGCTGATAGTCCGCCGGCTTCCACCGATGATCGAAGTTCACATCCGGCCGGCTCGGGTCATCGATCCGCGGCTTGCGCGATGGATCCGCCGTCGCCTCGCACAACCCCTCGGTCAGCTGACGCAGGTCCTCAGTCAGTCCAGCCTGCGCCAACCCGGACCGCTTGATCTGCTCGCCCAACTGGATGGTCAACGCGATCGGCGCCAGCGGCAACTCCCCATCGACAGCGTTCGCATACTTCAGCAGCCGCACCGCCGGCCGCAGACTTCCACCCGCGCGTGAGTCCTGCTGGTCGATCCACTCCGCGATCCCGACCGGATCGACCGGCTGGAAGGCGTCCTCGTCGAAGTTCACGATCGCCCGCTCCCCCGACGGCAGCTGCACCATCGGTACGATGTCCACGTGCACCTCGCCCGGGAAGTCGATCCGCACGTTCCGGCTCTGCCGCTGCGCCGACCCCGCGCAGGTCCGGCTCTCGTTCAGCGCCCGCTCGGCCTCGACCAGATACCGCTGCGGATTCCAGTCGGCGCGATACGGAAGCTCGAGCAGTACGTCGACGTCGAGTCCGCGCCCGGCGACCGGCTGGATCGCCGTACCGTAGAAACAACTCCCCTGCCCGAGCAGCCGGTTCTCGTTCTCACCGAAGCGCGAGTCCTCAACAAATGCCCGGTGTACGTCGGCCACCCGCTCCCCCAGCACCCGATAGGCATCCGCCGACAGACTGACCTCGGAGTCGAGAAACCGCAGCAGCGCCCGATCGATCCCCCGCTGCTGATTGCCACGCAGCCGGGGATTCTCGCCCGGCACGGGCAGCTCCGGCGGCGTGATCCGCAGCCTGTCCTCGTAGCCGGCCTCACGCATCGGCCCACTCCCTACCGTGTTCAAAGCCTCCGGACCTACGATCTTCCAGCGCACCGCCTGGTCGATGTCCGGCGGTTCGAGCTGCTCATCGCGCAACCCGAAGACGGCCGGTGTCACCTCCCGCCCGAGCATCGCCTGCCACCGATCCGTCCAGTCGGCGATGCTCGGGAACGCCTCGTTCATCAACGACTTGTGGACGAACCTGTACTTCGGATGCAGGTAGTCGTCAGGTCCATGCGCCGGATCGGCCTCGTACCGCTCCCGCGCCCGCCGGACCATCTCGTCGGAACTGATCACCAGATCGACATCGCTCGGCGGCTCCAGCCCGAGCCGGTGCATCGCGTCGAACAACCTCGACCGCGGCCGATCGGCATCATCACCCAACCACTGCTCCAGCCGCGCCCTGGCCACCGGCTGATCCGCCAGCTCCGCCGGCGTCGGCAACGCCTTCCGCTTGTTGGCGAAGAAGCTGACGCTCGACCCCTTGAGATACACCTCGACCGACTCGACCGGTACGCCGTCCGTCCGCAGCGCATCGAGCAGACTCGACCTGAACTCGCGGAACTGCAAAGGCGTCAGCCCGTTCGGAGCCGTCCGGCCGTGCCACCACTCGAGTTGCTCACGTGAGTAGCCGAGGAACTCGAGGTCCCGCGCCCGCACCTGATAGCCGTTGGCCGGATCGACGGGATACACCGGCTCAGATCTCGTGATCCAGTACTACGCCCGCCGCGGCAACCGCCGCCCGCACGCGATCGCGCACCGCCGCCACCTCACCGGCTGCCGGTGGATCCCCTTGGTACGTGAGGACGAACGACCATCGCTCGTCCTCTCGGTACAGCCGCAGCACTACCGGCGTACCGGGGGTGTCGCGCAGCCGGCGTACGCCGAACTCTTCCGACCGGTCGTCATCGAGCCGCCCACGAGCCTGCAGCCCGGCGACCTCGCGCAACCGATCAAGCGACACAGCGGTCAACGCACCGGAGAACCGAGCGGTGTAAGCACGCACGACCGGCAAACTCATGCGCGGCACGTTACAACGTCAGCGGGCCGTCAGGACTCGAGTTTGATGTACGTCGCGCGCGGGACGTACTCGTACCGATCCGGCATGCAGGTGAGGATGATGACCTGCCCGTGGTCGCCGGCCCGCCCGAGCAGCGCGCCCATGTCGCGCAACCGTGCCTTGTCGGACCAGCCGAGGGCGTCGTCGAAGATGATCGGGACGCTGCCTTCGCCGGTGCTGACCAGGTGGCTGATCGCCAGCCGGGTGATGATCGCGAGCTGCTCCTGGGCGCCCGTCGACAACGCCTCGACTCGCAGTCGGGCGCCGTCCAGCTCGCGCTCGGCGACAGCCAGGTCATCGTCCAGCCAGACGCGGAACGACGGTCCGTAGACACTCCGTCCGAGCGCCTCGATCCGGGTCTGCAGAGGCTCCGAGTACTTCGTCTGCGCCTCCGCGCGATGCCGGCCAAGCGTCTCGTAGACCCGGCGGGCCGCATCCGCGCGACGCTTCAGGCTCTCGTGCTCGGTCCGCAGAGCGGCCAGATCGAGCTCCGCCATGTCGCGCCGGGACGCCAAGCCGTCCCGCCCGGATTGCTCCAGCCGGCCCTCGGTGGTCCGCAGCGAATCACGCAGTACGTCCCGCTCACCCTGCAGCCGCGTCGCGACCGCGAGCGCATCGGCCAACTCACCAGCGACCCGATCGGCCCCGGCCGCGTCGACCTGCTCCTGTACTGCGGTCAGCTCCTCGAGCACCGCCTCGACTTCACTCGTCGCCTCAACCTCAGCGCCCTCGACGTCACCGTCGGCCAGCAACCCCCGAGCAGCCTCAAGCGACTCGAGCGCAGCAGCCAACCGCTCCCCCGCCAACTCGGCCCTCGCCCGCGCCTGCTGCGCCTCCGACCGATCCTCGTCGGCCGCCTTCCGTGCCTGCGCCGCCGCGTACTCCGCGTCCGCCAGCAGCGACTCCGCCTCGGCCAGCCCGCTCCGCGCGTTCTCCAACCGCCGTTGCGCGACCGCCAGCTCGCCGACGTCCATCGGCTCCGGGATCTCCAGATCCTCGAAATCAAAGGCGTTCTCGTCCGGCTCGAACTGCTCGAACAGCGACATCTGCCCGGGCACGCTCACATCGGCGACCTGCTTCGGCGCCGGCTCCTCCACCGGCTCGCCCTCGACGAATCCGAGCCGCGAGGTCAGCAACGCGATTCGCTCGGCCGGGTCCCCGCCCGACGTCAACGACCGCTCGGTACGCCGTGCCTCCTGCAACTCCGCCGACGCCAGATCCCCCTTGCGCAGCAACTCCCGCGCGGCGGCCAGGTCCTTGACCCGTGCCTTCTTCAGCAGATCCTTCTCACGCCGGACAGCCTCATCCACCGCGGCTCGCAGCGTCGCCGCCTCACCACCCGCGCGAACCCGGACCTCGACAGCACCCGGTACGCCGACCACCAACTCGCCCGACACCAGCAACTCGACAACGCCGTCTTCGTCCAAAGACGAAGGCACCTTCGCCGTCCCGGCATCCAGCCCGGTCCCCGACAACTCAACGGCCTCGCCACCAAGCCGTCGTACCGACACCTCCGGCACTCCGGCCGCCAGCGCCGCCCGCGCCTCGACAACCTTCGCCCGCGCATCCTCCAGCGCGTTGACCAACGCATCGTCGACCGAGATCGCATCGAGCACAGCCCCAGCAGCAGCGATCCGGGCCCGTACGTCGACCAGCTCAGCCTGCTGCCCCAGCAACCGATCAAGCTCGGCCCGGTCCATCAAGGACGAGACGAGCCGCTCCACATCCTGGACCTCGCCCCGCCGCTCGTCCTTGAGCTCGACCACCTCGGCGAGCGCGGCCTCGGCGGCATGCACGGTCTCGGCTGCCTTGCGAGCAGTCTGGTCAGCGTGCTTCCACCGCTCGGCCAGCTCCTCGTCGGCCTTGGTGAATCGCTCGACATCGGCCAGCAGCCGCTCGCGCTCGAGCCGCGTGCGGGTGTGGTTCTCCAGCCGCGCGCGAGCGGTCTCGGCGCGACTCCTGATCGAGTCCCGCCGGAGCAGGATCTCGTCGGTCGCCTTCTTCTTCTCGCGCAGCTCCTCGACCGACACCAGATGCGTGTCGAGCCGGCCCGAAAGGTCGGCCAGGTCGAGTGCGAGCCGCTCGGCGCGACGGATGTCGGCGAGCACCTCGTCCATCGCCTTCAACGCCTGCTCGGCGGCGAGCTCGGCCGCCGCGACGTGCTGCGCCGACTTGGCGAAGTCGCCGGTCGGGCGACCGCCGCGGGTCCAGTAGCGCAGGTACTCGTGCTCGACCGCTGTCACCAACGGCATCGAGGCGCCGTCGACCGGCGTACCGGATTCTGCGGTGACCGCGGTGATCAGTGGCTCGGCATCGGCGGGCGTCGGAAGTACCAGCGACTGGCCTTGGCCGACCATCAACGTCTGCCACAGCACCGGATCGACGTTCTCGGCGAACAGCCGCTCGGCCTCGTTGTGCGCCTCGCGTCCGGTGAAGGTCTGCCGGCGGCCGTCGGGCTCGACGACGGACAGCTCGGTGGAGCGGTTCTTCAGCCAGCGTTTCGTGTACGTGAGTTCGCGCCCGCCCAGCGTCAGCTCGACCGTCACCTCCGGCGCCACGTCCTGGCCGACCGGCTGGATGTCGCGGATCCGGGTCGACTTGGAGTCGTCGGGGAAGTCGAAGACCAGCGCGAACGCCTCGACCAGGCTCGACTTGCCGACCTCGTTGTCGCCGACGATCACGGTGGTACCGATGCCAGGCAGGTCGACGGTACGGTCCCTGACGCCACGGAAGTTCCGCAGCGTCAGTCGATGCAGCCTCATCCCGCGTCCCGCGCCAGTCTGTGCATCAAGGTGAGCGCCGCGCCGGCACTCTCGTCGCCACCGGCCAGCGCCTGCCGCAACTCCTCCATCGCCGCCCGCGCCGGACCGCTCAGCTGCAACGCATCCAGATCCGCGGCGTCGGGTGCCGGACGAACGGTCCAGAACTTCGCCCACCGCTCGACGCTGGCGAAGACCTCGCCCTGCGCGTCGACCATCGCGTCCAGCCGGCTCAGCAGCGGCAACGGCAACGACCCGTCGGCGGCGAGCCGGACATAGGTCCGCTCCTTCTCGGGCAGCTCGGCGAAGAAGTCCTCCAGCGCGATCAGCGACTCCTCGTCGTACAGCTCCGCGTGGTGCTCGACCATGTGCCAGGCCCCGACGCGAATCGGCTCGACCTCGATCTCCGCGGTGCTGACCGTCACCTTCAAGACATTGCCCGGATGGGTCTCCTCCGGCGCGGTGACCTCCTGCGTCCCGGAGAACCAGATCCGCTCGGTCACCTCGGTCGTCGAGTGCCGGTCACCCAGCCCGACATAGTGCAGCCGCCCATCGGCGACAGCGGCCTCGAGGGCAGCCTGATCGATCGTCGGTACGTCGGACATGCCGCCGCTCAGGCTGGTCAGTTGCCCATGCGCGAGCAGAATCCGCGTCGTACCGGCCGGCGCAGGCTTCAGCTCGGCGTACCCAGGAGCCGCCGGATCGGAGACCGGCCGCCGCGAACGCCAGGGCGCCCCGACGATCTCGACCCCAGGCACGATCTCAAGCGGCCGACTGTCCGTCACGACGACCACATGATCCGGCGCATGCCCCAACCACTGCGCCGACGACCAGAGCGACCCCGGCTCCAGCGCATCGTGGTTGCCCGGCAGCAACACCACCGGTACTTCGATCCGCTTCAGCGCTTCACAAGCGCGCAAGATCGTCTGCCGCTCGACCTGGTTGTGCTCGAACACGTCCCCGGTGACGACCACGAAGGCCGCGCCGGTGTCGTTGGCGACGTCCCCGATCCGCATGACGGCGTCCAGCCGCGCCTGGGCCCACCGAGCCTGACCGTCCGGCCCCAGGAACCGGCGCATCATGCCCAGCTGCCAGTCCGAGCTGTGCAGAAAGGTGATCGAGTCGTTCATCGCGCGAGAACGCTAACCCGGCGTGCTCACCTGCACCCAATCAACACACCCACAACCGGCCGAGTGCCCGCCATTCGAACACCAAATCGAGTTGAAGCGCCGGATCGGGGTCGCGAGGATCACTCCATGGACACCTATCTCGAGACCGGGCGGCTGGTACTGCGCCGTTTCACGGCCGGGGACGTCGAGTTGCTGGTCGAACTGGACGCCGACCCCGAGGTGATGCGGTACCTGACCGGCGAGCCGACGCCGCGGGACGAGATCGAGCGGAAGGTGCTGCCCGAGATCCTCGCGCGATACGAGACGCACCCGGGGCTGGGCACCTTCGCCGCGCACGAGAAGTCGAGTGGGCGGTTCGTCGGGTGGTTCGGGTTGCAGCCGACCGGCGAGGCGGGGACGGTGGACGTCGGGTACCGGCTGAACCGGGCGGCCTGGGGTCAGGGGTATGCGACCGAGGGCACCCGCGCGCTGATCGACCAGGCGTTCACCGCGTTGGGGATGACCCGGGTGGTCGCGGACACGATGGCGGTCAACACCAGGTCCCGGCGGGTGATGGCGAAGTCGGGGCTCCGGTTCGTCCGGGTCTTCCACGTCGACTTCGACGAGCCGCTGCCGGGGACGGAGTACGGCGAGGTCGAGTACGCGCTCGATCGCAGTACCTGGGAAGCTGGGGGACGTGCCTGACGACCAACGCCCGTACGCCGTACTGGACATCGACGCGACGCTGTCCGACACCAGTCAGCGGATCAAGTACCTGGCGAAGAAGCCGAAGGACTGGGACTCGTTCTTCGCCCACGCCAAGGACGACGCCGTGCTGGACGAAGGGCTCGCGGTCGCGACCACGCTGGCCGCGGACCACGAGATCGTCTACCTGACCGGCCGCCCCGAGCGGCTCAGGCGCGACACGGTCAAGTGGTTCGAGGACAACGGCTTCCCCGAGGGCAAGCTGCTGATGCGCGGCAACAACGACCGCCGCCCGTCTTCCATGATGAAGCTGGCCCGGCTCCGGACGCTCGCGCAGGAACGGCGGGTCGCAGTACTGGTCGATGACGACGTCAAGGTCTGCGCCGCCGCCGAGAAGGCCGGCTACCCGGTGATGAGGGCCGACTGGGGACTCGATGCCGAGACCCAGCCGACCCTCTTCGAAGCTCAGGAAACCGAAGGACGCACCTGAGGTACTACTTGCTCAGACCGAGGGTCAGGACGTTCGGGTACGGCGGGTACGAGGGCAGGTAGAAGTTCTGCACCTTGGAGCCGTGCAAGAAGGCGGTCCGTGCATAGATCAGCGGCACCAGCGGCGCGTCGGCCATGATCTGCTTGTCCAGGGCGCCCCAGGCCGCGGCGGCCTTGGTCCGGTCCTGCTCGGCAGTGGCCGCCTGGATCGCGGCGTCCACCGCCGGGTTGGAGTAGCGCGACTGGTTGTAGCCGCCGTTGCCGATCTCGGACGACCCGAACAGCGGCTGGATGTTGCCGAGCGCACTCGGGAAGTCCGGCAGCCAGCTCGACACCGTCAGGTCGTAGTCACCCTTGGGACCGGTGGTGAGATCGAACAGCGGGTCCGACTCGTAGGGCTTGATGGTGACGGTGATCCCGGCCCTCTTCAGGCCCTGCTGGATCGCCTGTGCCACGCTGAGTCCGACCGGAGTGTTGGTGGCGGCGAGCACGAGGTTGAGGTTGCTCACCCCGGCGGCGGCGAGCATCGACTTCGCCTTGTCCGGGTCACCCTGCGGCGAGGCCGGGTACAGGTCGTACTTGCTGTAGCCGTCGATGCCGGGCGTGATCAGCGTGGTCGCGATCTCGCCACCGAAGTCCGGGCCGCCCTGGGCGACCTGGACCGCCTGCTTGTCGACGGCGTACTGGATCGCCTTGCGGACCTCGGGGTTGGACAGCCCCGGGCGCTTGTTGTTCATCGCCAGGTACTGCAGCGCTCCGGACGGAGACTTCGCCACCCGGGCCTTGACCGCCGGGTTGCCGGTGACACTGGGGATCAGCGCGGGCGGGATCACGGTGCCGGTGGCGGCCGCGAACTTGTCGTCGCCGGCGTCCGCGATCAGCCGCTGGTTCACCACGTCGGGCTGCAGGCCCATGTCGAAGACGATCGAGTCCGGCAGCCCGGTCCGCGCCTCGTCGGTCGCCTTGTCCCAGTTCGGGTTGCGATCGAGGACCAGCTTCGAGCCGGTGTCGTTCGTCTTGACCCGGTAGGGGCCGCTGGCAACCGGCTTGTCGTCGTAGTGCGACGGATCCGTGTCGGCCTTCTTCGGCACCGGCCCGAAGGCCGGCATGCTGACGATCCACGGCCAGTCGCCGAACGGCTTGTTCAGCTTGAAGACGATGGTGGTGTCGTCCGGCGTCTCGATCGAGGCGAGTTCCTGGTTCTTGTACGGACCGGTGTACTTGTCACCGCCCACCAGCAGCGACTTGTGGTACCCGAGACCGCCGGACAGTTCCGGCGCGAAGGAGCGCTCGACGCCGTACTTGATGTCGGCGGCGACGATCGGCGATCCGTCCTCGTACTTCAGGCCGGACTTGAGCTTGTACGTCCACGTCTTGCCGCCGTCGCTGGACTTGCCGATGTCGGTGGCCAGGTCCGGCACCACCTCGGTGGCCTTGTCCGGAGAGGTCTTCCAGGAGGTGAGGCCGCGCACGATCAGGTGCACGGTGCTGATCCCGAGGTTCTGGCTCTTGGCCGGATCCAGGTGGATGTCCTTGCTGGTGCTGAGCAGGTGGATGGTGCCACCTGGCTCGGCAGCGGCGCTGCCACCACTCGGAGCGGCAGTCTTGTCATTTGCGTTGCAGGCGGTAGCAGCCAACGCCAGGACGGCAGCGACTGCGATCGCTCGGGTAGTGCGTTTCATGGTGTCCTCTCAGACAATGGGGGGTTCGAGAGTTCAAGAGGGGCCGGCGGTTCCGGGAAGTAGCAGGCGACCCGGTGATCGCCGCCGGCAACTGGTTGCAGCACCGGCCGGGTCGTCGCACAGACGTCCTCGGCCTTGTAACACCGGGTCCGGAACGGGCACCCGGACGGCGGGTCGATGGGCGTCGGGACATCACCGGTCAACACGATCCGATCCCGGACGGCGCCGGGGTCAGGTACCGGTACTGCGGACAGCAACGCCCGCGTATAGGGGTGAGCCGGCGACGAGTACACCTCGGACGCCGGCCCCTCCTCGACGATGGTTCCCAGATACATCACCGCGAGCCGGTCGGCCACCTGGCGGACGACTGCCAGGTCGTGTGCGACCAAGACGTACGACAAGCCGAGCTCGTCGCGCAGATCGGCCAGCAGGTTGAGCACCTGCGCCTGGACCGAGACGTCGAGGGCGGAGACCGGCTCGTCGCAGATCAGCAGATCGGGCTTCACCGCAAGGGCTCTCGCGATCCCGATCCGCTGCCGCTGACCACCCGAGAACTCGTGCGGGTAGCGCTCGAGATGCTCCTCGGACAGGCCGACCTGGCTGAGCAGCTCGACCAGCTGGGCGCGGGTCGGGCGGATGCCCTGGGCCTTGAACGGAGTGGTGAGGATAGTGCCGACGGATTGTCGCGGATTGAGCGAGGCCTGCGGGTCCTGGAAGACCATCTGGATCTTCCGCCGGACCGGACGGAGCCTGCGACCACGCAACCTGGTGACGTCCTGACCGGCGACCGACACCCGGCCCGCCGTCGGGTCGAGGAGCCGGGTCGACAGCCGTGCCAGCGTGGACTTGCCCGAGCCCGATTCGCCCACCAGGCCGACGGTTTCACCGCGGCGCACGACCAGGTCGACGCCGTCGACGGCCTTCACCGACTGCGACCTCTGCCAGGGCGCGGTACCGAGCGCGAAGTACTTCTTCACCTTGTCGAGGCGCAGAAGTTCGTCCTGCGGGGTGGGCTCGGTCATGGTGCGACCTCCGGTCGGCGGCCGAGATGGCAGGCGGCCTCGTGATAGCCCTCGCCCGGCCTCGGGGTGAGCTCGGGACGCTCGGTGATGCACCGCTCCCCCACCTGCGCCGCATACGCGCAGCGCGGCTGGAACGGGCAGCCGGTCTTGATCGACCCCGGCGACGGCGGGCTGCCGGGGATGGTGGTCAGCCGATGGCGCGGCGGTACGTCGACGCGCGGCATCGCACCCAGCAGGCCAAGACTGTAGGGGTGGGCCGCCCGGTAGAAGAGGTCCTTGACCGAACCACGCTCGGCCGCGCGTCCGGCGTACATGACGAGTACGTCGTCCGCGACCTCGGCGACTACTCCCAGGTCGTGCGAGATGAGCACCAGCGCAGTACCGAACTCTGCTTGGACGTCCTCGAGCAGCCGCATGATCTGGGCCTGCACGGTGACGTCGAGGGCGGTCGTCGGCTCGTCGGCGATCAGCACCTTCGGGTCGTTCACCAGGGCCATCGCGATCACGACGCGCTGCCGCATCCCACCGGAGAACTCGTGCGGGTAGTCCTTGGCCCGCTGCGCCGCCGCTGGGATGCCGACCAGGTCCAGCATCCGCACGGCCCGCTGGAACGCTTCCTTCTTGGAGGTGTCGTGATGCAGCCGGTACGCCTCGGCGACCTGCCAGCCGACGGAGTAGTACGGGTTGAGCGCGGAGAGCGCGTCCTGGAACACGAGCGCGATGTCGTTGCCGCGAATCCGGCGGAGGTCCTCGGCGGGCAACCCGATCAGCTCCCGGCCGTCGAGCAGCACCTCGCCCTTGAGGTCGGCATTGCCGGGCAGCAGACCCATCACGGCCGCCGACGAGACGCTCTTGCCCGAGCCGGACTCGCCGACGATTGCCAACGTCTTGCCGGGTGCGACCGCGAAGTCGATGCCGGCTACCGCCGGCACCGGACCGCCTTCGGTCTGGAATGTCACGTGCAGATCGTGGACCTCGAGTACAGGGTTCTCAGCCACGGGTCACCCTCGGGTCCAGTACGCCGTGCAGGATGTCGACCACCAGATTGGCCAGGATCACCAGGAAGGCCGAGAACAGTGTCACGCCGACCACCACCGCGACATCGAGCTGGCCGACGCCACTGATCAGCAACTCCCCCAGCCCTTGCATGCTGAACACCTTCTCGGTCAGGATCGCGCCGCCGAGCAGACCACCGAGATCCAGCCCGAAGATCGTCACGATCGGCACCAGCACCCCACGGATCCCGTGCACGAACACCACCCTTCGTTCGCCCGCGCCCTTGGCCCGGGCGGTGGTCACGTGGTCGAGATTCATCTCTTCGAGCATCTGCGAGCGGGACAGCCTGATGTACGACGCGGCCTGGAGTCCGGCCAGCACCAGCCACGGAGTCACCAGGTGCCAGGCCCAGTCGACCGGGTTCTCGGTGAAGGGCACGTAGCCGTTGACCGGCACCATGTTCAGCCAGAACCCGAAGACCAGGATCGCCAGCAGGCCGACCAGGAACGACGGCGACGCGATGCCGATCAGCGCGAAGCCGACGGCGAGCCGGTCGAACAGCTTGCCTCGCCTGAGCGCCGCACCGATCCCCAGCGACACCCCGAACGGGAGCCAGAGGACCGCTGCGCCGATGGCGATCGAGGCGGTGATCGGCAGCCGGTCGAGGATCAGGGTCGTGACCGGACGGGCCAGCGGGAACGAGTAGCCGAAGCAGGGTGCGTCGCAGTGCACGGCAGCGCTGCCTTCACCAAAGGTCCGGCCGGTCACGATGCCTTGCAGGAAGTGGAGGTACTGCTGGACGACGCTCTGGTCCAGTTGCATGAAGTGCCGTGCCCGGGCCAGCAGGTCCGGGGTACAAGGCTTGCCACAAGCGAGCCGGGCCGGGTCGGCCGGCAGCGCGTAGAAGATGAGGTAGACGGCCAGGCTGAGGGCGAGCAGTACCAGGAGGGTCGCGAACAGCCGGCGGATGAGGAACCAGACGATGTCGGGCATCAGATCGCCCTCCGCAGCCGTACGTCGAAGGCATCGCGGACACCGTCACCGAGCAGCGTGAAGCCGAGCACGGCGATGAAGAGCATCGCGCCGGGGAATGCCAGGAACCACGGATCGGCACCGGTGTAGACCCAGACGATCGAGTCCGAGATCGATCTGCCGAGGCTCGGTGTCGGTGGTGCTACTCCCACGCCGAGGAACGACAAGGCGGCCTCACCGCCGATCACCCCCGGCACCGCCATCGTCGCGACGACGAGGACCGGGCCAAGCAGGTTCGGCAGGAGTTCGCGGGTGATCACATGCCAGCCGGTACTCCCGACCGAGCGGGCCGCCTCGACGAACTCCCGGGTGACCAGTGACTTGGCCTGGCCGCGGATCAGCCGGGCGAGACCGGCCCAGCCGAAGACGCTCAGTACCAGGATCAGCAGCAGCCACCTGGGAAAGGAGCTGGGCACGATGATGCCCAGCGCGATCATGAAGACCAGGCTCGGGAATCCGAACAGGAAGTCGAGCAGCCGCGACACGATGGCGTCGTACCAGCCACCGAAGTACGCGGCGCTGATGCCGACCAGGGTGCCGAGCACCGTGGTGACGATGGTGACCACGACGGCGATGAACAGCGAAGTCCGCAAACCGAGGACGACGATCGAGAACAGGTCTCGGCCGGTCAGTGGTTCGACGCCGAACCAGTGGTCGGCACTCAGTCCACCGGCGGCGCCGCGTGGGGCGTTGCCTCGGGCGGGATCGAGCAGCCCGATGTTGTACGTGTAGGCGTCCTGGCCGGCCAGCTTCACCAGCAAGGGCGCGACGGCGGCGACCAGCACCAGGACGAGCACCAGCCACGCCCCCAACCGTGCACTCCGATCCCGTCGCACGCGACGCAATGCCTGACGGGTCGGTGAGACGGCCGCAGCGACCGAGGAACTCACTAGCACTCCTGACAACGATGGACTTAACCCCAAGCCGAATGACGGTAGGCCAGAGTCTCCCACCATCCACACCACATCTTGAATGATGAGAATGTCAGTCCACGCACAAGGGTTTCGTTAAGCCTCGCCGATCGCTGCGTTACGGGGGTGCTACTCCTCGTCGATCAGTTGCCAGTTGCGGCGTGGGAGGAGGCGGATGAGGAGGTACATGGCGGCCGCGCCGGCCAGGAAGCCGGGGATGGTCCAGCGCCAGCCGAGGAGCGGTTTCTGTTCTGTTTTGAGGACCGTGGTGGTGGGGGTGTCGTCTACTGCGGCGACCTCGGCCGGGGTTTGCGGCGCAGCGGGAAGGAGGGTCGGGCCGCCGACTGCCTCGTTGTGACCTTTGCCGTGGAGGAGGCCCAGGCCGACCAGGAGCTTGACGAGTTTCACGTCGTCGGTGGCGCGGTGCCAGACCTGCTTGTCGGGGAGTTTGCCGGTGCTGAGGTCCGATTGGGTGGTGGCGATCCAGGGGCCGCCCGGCGCGTCGGGGTAGATGATGTCGAGCCGCCAGGGCGTCATGTCGTGGATCAGCCAGGTCGCGCGGACGAAGGTGCCGCTGGAGTGCTCCACCCCGTCGTCGGCGCCTTTGGGCTCGGCGTCGAGCAGCATCTGCAATTCGGAGTAGGTCTTGTCCTCGTAGCCGGTGGCAACGACTTTGCCGTTGTCGGGTGAGCTCAGCAGCACGCTGGTCGGGCCACCCGCGTGCGCCGGGAGGGTGCCCGCACCTGCGACACCCAGGACGAGCAGTAGGACGGTACGGCGTACCCAGTGCTTCATGGCGGTCTCCTCAGTCGACTGCCCTTGATACACCGCTACCTGTCGGCTGGTTCCCACATCACCGGGCCAGCTCGACCGCGCGGTCCTTCTCCGGCACACCCTCGAGGCGGAACGTCACGCCGTCCCGCACCCAGACCAGTGTCGGCCCAGCCACCCGCACTGTCTGCTCGACACCGGTCTTCTTCTGCAGGACGAGTTCGTGCGGCGTACTGAACCAGAAGCCGTCGATCTCCTGCACGTAATCCGGCCCCATGTAGAACTTCTTGAGGTACATGGGCGACGGCTCGGCGAGGAACTGCTCCAGCCGCACTACTCCGCTCCTGGTCGTCCAGCTCATCGCCACAAACCCAGCAGACGCCTGGACATACGCCGGCGTCCCCAATGCTTTGGGAACCACCGGTGCGAATCCAGCAGCCCTGGCAGCCTCAGCCACCGTCAACTGCCCGGTGGCCGCAGGAGGTTGAGGGGCACTCGTCGGACCGCTGGGGACCTGTACCGCCTCCACTCCCCCGATGTTGAGCCACTCGGCCACTGCGGCGCGCACTGGCGGCGTCACCAGCGCACCGGCCAGCAACACGGCCAGTAGAGCCAGCAGGGAACGCCAGCGACTCCGGACGGCCTCGCCGAAGGTACGGCGTACAGGTGGCTCTGCGATTCGCTCAAGCACCTTGGCGGCCAGCCCGTCCGCAACGGGAGGCACTGCGGCGCTACGGCCGAGCGCACGGAGCTCCTCTTCCAATGACGTCATCGCTGCACCTCCCTGTCAGGTAGTTGCGTCCGTAGTCGCCCCAGAGCCCGATGCAGCCGAGACTTCACGGTCCCGCGCGGCCAACCCAGCACGGTGGCCGTCTCCTGCTCATCCAGCTCCAGCAGGTACCGGCACGTCACCACTAGCCGGTACTGCTCAGGCAGACCCCGTACTGCCGCCAACAATTCAGCACTGCGCTCAGCCGAGGCCGCCTGGTCCGCCGGATCGAGCACCGCGTCCGGCAGCACCGCCAACTCCTCGCGCCTAGCCCTACGCCCGCGCGACCGCTGCAGATTGCGCGTCTCGTTGGCAACGATCCTCAGCAACCAGGGCCGGAACGCGGCGTCCTCCCGAAAGCTCCCCAGCGCCCGGAACGCCTTGACGAACGACTCCTGCACGACATCGTCCGCCTCCGACCCAGCCCCCAGAAACACCGCCGTCCGCTTCGCCACCGACGCATGCATCACCACCAACTCGCCGTACGCGGCAGTCTCCCCACCACGCACCCGAGCCAGAATCTCCGCCTCACCCGACCCGCTGATCCCGCCTCCCATCAACTACCTACGCCCTCACTACACCTCCGCCGGGCCATTGGTTCCAGTTCCTACTGGCGGGGTTTGACTCGTTTGGTTGGGGGTGCCGTCAGGGGGTCTTCTGGCCAGGGGTGGCGGGGGTAGCGGGCTCGGAGGTCGGCGCGGACCTGGGGGTAGCCCTGGACCCAGAAGGACGCGAGGTCGCTGGTGATCGCGACCGGGCGTCTGGCGGGTGAGAGCAGATGCAGAACTACGGGGACGCGGCCGTCCGCGACAACCGGGGTTGTCGTCCAGCCGAAGACCTCTTGCAGTTTGACGGCGAGCACCGGCGGCTCGACGCCGTCGTACGCGAGCCGCACCTGGGACCCCGACGGCACCTGGATCCGCTCCGGCGCAAGCTCTCCGAAGCGGGTCGCAGCCGGCCAGGGCAGCAGCCTCTTGAGCCCCGACGCCACATCGAGCTGGGCAAGATCCTTTGCGCCCCGCACCGACGACAGCTCAAGCCAGTCGTCAAGGTTCGCCAGCAACGCCGCATCATCAACCGCCGGCCACGGTTCGCCAAGATGCGCATGACAGAACGCCAGCCGCTCCCGCAACGAAACCGCCGCCTCGGACCACCGCAGTACGCCGAGCCCGCTCTTCCTCAGCCCATCGCGAACAGCCGCCTGCACCAGCAACGGATCCGGCTTCGCCAACGGCACGTCGCTGAGCACAATCGCCCCCAGCGTCTCCACCCGCCGCGTCACCACCCGCCCGTCCTCCCACCGAATCACCTCACTGGAAGAAACCAGCTCCCCCGCGACCTCCCGAGCCGTCCCCTCATCAAGAGGCGCCGCCAGCCGAATCCGCGCATCCGCCTTGCCCGGCGCCCGATCCGCCACGGCGATCGCCAACCACCGAGTACTCCGCAACGGCGATTGAGGATCCAGCGCCGCCCCGGTACCACCCGACATCTGGTAGGACGCCGAATCCGCCTCCCGAGCCCGAGCAATCCGATCCGGATAAGCCAGCCCCACCACGATCCCGGCCGCCAGGTCATCACGTACCGCCGAAGGCCCGCCGATCGCCCGGCCTGCCGCCGACCGCCCGGCTGGTCCGGCCGCAATGCCACCAGCCGGTCGGGACCCGACTTCGGCAGCACTCCCCGCGGATTCTGTGCCGCGGCTCAGTCGTTTCACCTCTTCTCGCCAGCGCGAGGTGGCAGCTCGGTCGGTGCCTTGGCGGAGGGAGCGCCAGCGGGCGGGGAGGTCGTCGGTGAAGTCGCGGGCGGAATCGTCGGAGAGCATCGCGACGATCTCGCGAGCCCGTTCGGCGCCGACCCGCGACGTACCGTCCAGCAACGCGCGAGCCAACCGCGGATGCGCGCCGATCGCCGCCATCTGCCGCCCGCGCGAAGTGATCCGTCCGTTCTCATCGATCGCATCCAGCCGCCGCAACAGCTCGGTCGCCGCATTCATCGCCACCACCGGCGGCGCCTCCAGCAACCTCAGACCAGCGCCACCCGGCGCACCCCAAGCCGCAAGATCCAAAGCAAACCCGGCCAGATCAGCAGTGGCGATCTCCGGCGCGGGATGATCATCGAGATGCGAGTGATCGGTCGCCGACCAACACCGATAGACCCGCCCAGGCGCCTCCCGCCCGGCCCGCCCCGCCCGCTGATCCGCCGACGACTTCGAGACCCGGCAAGTCACCAACGCCCCCAACCCACGCGACTGATCCGTCCGCGGCTCCCGAGCCAGCCCCGAATCGACAACAACCCGAATCCCCGGCACCGTCAGCGAACTCTCCGCCACCGACGTGGTAACCACCACCCGCCGCCCAGCCCCCGGCGTCAACGCCCTCTCCTGCTCAGCCCGAGACTGCCGCCCGAACAACGGCAACACGTTCTGATCACCCAACCGGCGCACCACCCCGTTGATCTCGGCCTCCCCCGGCACGAACACGAGGATGTCCCCCTCGTTCTCACCCAACGCCCGCCGTACCACCGCCGCAACGTGATCCAGCAACCGCGGATCCACCCGCCCGCCAGGCAGAACCGGCACCGCCACCGGAGGCGGCACCCACTCCACCTCCACCCCGAACATCACCGCCGAAGCAGTAACCACCGACGCCGCGCCACCCAGGCCATCACCCAGTACGCCGCTCAGCCGCACCGTCTCCGCCGTCGCCGACGTCGCGACGATCGCCAGCTCCTCGCGCAGATTCGTCCGGACATCGACGCACAACGCCAGCAGCAGATCCGCATCAAGATGCCGCTCATGGCACTCGTCGATGACGATCGCGGCAACCCCAGGCAGGTCCGGATTCTGCTGCAACCGCCGTACCAGCAGCCCGGTCGTCACCACCTCCACCCTCAGGTCGCGACCACCACTACGCTCACCACGCATCGCATACCCGACTCGGCGCCCAAGCGGCTCACCCACCAGCATCGCCAACCGGCTGGCGGCAGCCCGCGTCGCCATCCTCCGAGGCTCGGCGACAACCACCACACCGTCCAGCGCATCGGCGAGCGCCAGCGGCAGCAACGACGTCTTCCCCGATCCGGGCGGCGCCACCAACACCGCAGTACCATGCCGGCGTACCGCCTCGACAGTCGCAGGCAGCACCGTACGGACAGGCAGGTCGGCCCCAGGCACCGACGGATCAGGCAGCAGCACACCGCCGACGCTAGCCGACCGCCTGCGCCCACCGACGGCCGAGCGCACCGGCGGGGCGTTAAGGTCGAACTCGTGCCTGAAGTCGATGCTTCCTTCCTGACCCTCCCCCGACACGAACTGGCCGATGCCGCGTTGCAGCGGGCCAAGGATCTGGGGGCCACCTTTGCCGAGTTCCGGTTGGAGCGGATCCGGTCCGAGTCGATCAACGTGCGGGACGGAGTCCTCGAGAGCGCTCGCGACGACGAGGATCTCGGCCTCGCCGTGCGGGTGATCCACGACGGGACCTGGGGTTTCGCCGCCGGCGTCGCGCTGACGATCGACGAGGCCGTCCGGGTCGCCGAGCAGGCCGTTCACCTGGCGCAGATCTCCCGCCCGATCAACTCCGAGCCGATCGAGCTGGCCGACGAGCCGATCTACGACGACGTCACCTGGACCTCGGCGTACGAGATCGACCCGTTGAGCCTTCCGCGGGCCGAGAAGGTCGCCCTGCTCGTTGACTGGAGCAACCGACTGCTCCAGCACGACGCCGTCACCCACGTGACCGCGCACGTCTCCTCCGTCAACGAGTGCAAGTTCTACGCGAACTCCGAAGGCACCTCCACCACGCAGCAGCGCGTCCGGATCGGCCCGAAGGTACGGGCGACGGCAGTGGACGCTGAGACCGGCCGGTTCGACACCATGGCCAGCTGCGCACCACCTGCCGGCCGCGGCTGGGAGTACATGACCGGTACCGGCTGGAACTGGGATGAGGAGCTCGCCCAGCTCCCCGGCTGGCTGGCCGACAAGATGAGCGCCCCGAGCGTCGAGGCCGGCACCTACGACCTAGTGATCGACCCGACCAACCTGTGGCTCACCATCCACGAGTCGATCGGCCATGCGACCGAGCTGGACCGCGCACTCGGCTACGAGGCCAACTACGCCGGTACGAGCTTCGCCACCCTCGACAAGCTGGGCAGCCTGAAGTACGGCTCCCCCGTCATGCAGGTCACCGGCGACCGTACCCAGGTGAACGGCCTGTCCACCGTCGGGTACGACGACGAGGGCGTGGCCGGCCAGCAGTGGGACCTGGTCAAGGACGGGGTCCTGGTCGGGTACCAGGTCGACCGCCGGATGGCGAAGGTCAACGAGGACGTACTGGGCACCGACCGCTCCAACGGCTGCGCGTACGCCGACTCCTCCGGGCACATCCCCATCCAGCGGATGGCCAACGTGTCCCTGCAGCCCGCTGTGGACGGCCCCTCGACCGAGGAGCTGATCAGCAGGGTCAAGAACGGCATCTACATCGTCGGCGACAAGTCCTGGTCGATCGACATGCAGCGGTACAACTTCCAGTTCACCGGTCAGCGGTTCTTCAAGATCACCGACGGCAAGCTGGACGGCCAGCTGCGCGATGTCGCCTACCAGGCCACCACGACCGAGTTCTGGGGCTCCATGGAGGCAGTGGGCGGCCCCGAGACGTATGTGCTCGGCGGCGCCCTCAACTGCGGCAAGGCCCAGCCCTCGCAGTCCGGCGCGGTCACCCACGGCTGCCCGTCCGCCTTGTTCCGCGACGTCCGCATTCTCAACACCACGCAGGAGGCCGGCCGGTGACGTCCCCGATTCAGCTCAGCCCGCAGGACACCATCGAGCGCGGCCTGCACCTCGCCGCAGCCGCAGGGGCATCGGGTTGCGTAGTACTGGTCTCTGAAACCTCCAGTGCCAACCTGCGCTGGGCCAACAACACGCTGACCACCAACGGCGTCATGCGCGGCTCCCGGGTCACCGTGATCGCCACTGTCGGCGCAGGCGAGGGCACTGCGGCCGGGGTAGTCGGGCGCTCGTCTGTTACCGACGTGAGCCTGCAGGACCTCGTCTCAGCCGCTGTCGCCGCTGCACGCGAGTCCAGCCCGGCCGAAGACGCCAGACCGCTAGTAGAGGGCACTGTCGGCGAGGGCTGGGGCGAGGAGCCCGACGAGACCTCCGTCAACGTGTACGCCGACTTCGCACCAGCACTCGGCGAGACCCTCGCCCGGGCCACCAAGGAGAGCCGCTGGCTCTACGGCTTCGCCGACCACGAGGTAGTCACCCTGTACGTCGGTTCGTCCACCGGACTCCGGTTGCGACAGAGCCTCCCCCGGGGATTCGTCTCGGCCACAGGCAAGTCAGGCGACCTGAGCCAGTCCGCCTGGGCCGGCGCAGCCACCCGCGACTTCCGCGACATCGACGCGCTCGCGATCGACGTCGAACTCACCCGCCGGCTCGGCTGGGCGACCCGTACCGTCTCCGTCGAGGCCGGCCGGCACCCGACCGTCCTTCCGCCCGCAGCGGTCGCCGACCTGACGACCTTTCTCTTCTGGGAGCTCGACGGCCGCGACGCCTACGAAGGCCGCAGCGTCTTCTCCAAGCCCTCCGGCGGCACCCGGCTCGGCGAGACGCTGTTCCCGCAGCCCGTCGCCCTGCACTCGGACCCTCAGCTGGCCGGGCTCGAGACGTTGCCGTTCGCAGTCGCCCGGGCGTCAGGCGGCTCATCGAGCGTCTTCGACAACGGACTGGCTCTCGGCCCAACCGATTGGATCCGCGGCGGCAAGCTCGAGAACCTGATGCAGAGCCGCTTCACCGCGGACCTCACGGGTGCACCCGCGGTCACCCCGGCGATCGAGAACTACGTGCTCTCCGTCGACGGCGCCTCCGGTAGTACCGAAGACCTCGTTGCCGGACTCGAACGCGGCCTGCTGGTCACGTCGCTGTGGTACATCCGCCCGGTCGACCAGCAGACGCTGCTGCTCACCGGCCTGACCCGCGACGGCGTCTACCTGGTGGAGAACGGCGAGGTGACCGGTGCCGTGAACAACTTCCGCTTCAACGAGAGCCCGGTCGACGTGCTCGCCCGCTTCACGGCGGCCGGTGCGACCGTACCGACCTTCTCCCGCGAGTGGGGCGACGACTTCTCCCGTACGGCGACCCCGCCGCTGCTGGTCCCCGACTTCAACATGTCCAGCGTCAGCCAGGCGTCCTGACCGAACGCCAGAGGCCCGGCACCCGTACTACGGGATGCCGGGCCTCTGTCTTGATCAGGCCTGCGGGGCCGGCGGGTAGCCCGGGTAACCCGGCTCGCCGCCGCCACCCGGTCCACCGAAGCGCTCGGCGGCCTTCGGGTCCGGACCGTACGCGTTGTCGCCCGCGTTGCCCTCCTGGATGGCGAAGACCAGGAAGACGATCCAGCCGACACAGGGAACGAGGTTGATCAGGATCCACCAGCCGCTCCGGCCGGTGTCGTGCAACCGGCGGACAGCAACGGCCAGCGAGGGCAGCAGCACGGCCAAGGAGTAGACGGTGCTCAGCACACCTTGGTTCGCGGAACCGTAGGTGGTGCCGATGATGCGGTCGATGAGGCTGATCACGATCGAGATGATCACGTTGAACAGCACGAACATCCAGTATTCCTTGCGGCGTGCCCGGCCGCTGAACTCGACGTACTTCTTGATGACATCTGTGTACCACTGCATGGGTGTTTCTCCGATGGTCGAATGTGAACGCGGACCGAGCCTGTCGGTACCCACTAGGTTCGTCAATGCAAGGTTTCGCTTCGGTGACCAGATCGCAACACGGCACGCCGTAGTTCGAGTCAACTTGAGATCAACGGAGCCGGTTTCGCCTGGGTGACCCGCCACAGCCGGCGGCCGTTCTCCTCGTACGGATCGGCGCCGCCGAGCTCCCAGCGGTCGGCCAGTTCGTGCACCAGGTCGAGGTCGAAGAACCGGCCGGCGAACCCGTCTTTTGCATACAGTCCGTCGCCGATCTCGGCGCACTTGCCGAAACGGCTGTCATCGGTCGACCACACGGTGTAAACGAAAAGCCCGCCAGGGCGTAGTACCCGGCGGATCTCGTTGACCAGGGTGCGGAGTTCGGTGCGCGAGAAAGCCATGTTCAGCAGGACATTCGCGTACACCGCGCCGACCGTCGCGTCGGCCGGTGGCAGCGGATCGCGGACGTCGTGCAACGCCGCCGTGACCCGGTCGTCCAGCCCTTCCCGCTGCGCGTCCAGCCGCAGCCGGTGCAGCGCCGACTCGCTGAAGTCGGTGGCATGCACGCTGAATCCCTGCCTGGCAAGGTAGAACGCGTCCCGCCCCTGCCCGGCGCCCAGCTCCAGCACGTCATCGATGCCCGCGGCACCGAACAACTTCGCCGTCCACCGCGCCGCCGCCGAGGCCCCCGCGCCATGAAGGCTCGGATGCTGCTCGTACGCTGCCTGCCATCGCTCTTGCTGAGCCCTCGCGAGCTCCACATACCCAGTCTTCATCTTGCTCCCCGTGTTCGCCTCGCCAGTCTTTTCCGAACCAGCAGACCCCAGCACCCTACGCGACGAAGTGAGTAGACGTACTCAAGCGCCCACGCGTTCCCCCTGGCGATAGTGAGGTGAACGATCGAGGAGGACGCCAGATGAACACCCACGCCACTGACATCCAGTGCCCCGTCTGCCACACCCAGCTCCGCCTGGACGTCCGGGTGGCCACGCCACCGCCGGTAGTACAGCCAAGCGCCTATCCCCCGATCTCCACCGCCCGGCCAGTACCTCCGCCACCGCCGGCAGTCCCGGCGCCTGTCCACAAACTCCCAGGTCAGCAAGGCCCTCTGCTCCCGCCACCCCCGCCGCCACCACTGCCGAAGCCGCGCCGGGCACCTCGCCCGCGCAGGCGATTGAGCCCGCAGGCAACGCTGCTCAGCCTCGGCGTACTCCTCCTGCTCGCCGCCGGCGTCACCTTCCTCGCCGTGACCTGGGACAGCCTCGCCGTCTCGGTCCAGGCCTCGATCATCGCCACTCTCGCCGCCATCTCCTTGACAGCTTCCGTCCCGGCCGCCCGCCACAAACTCGCCGGTACCGCCGAAGCGCTCGCCATCCTCGGCAGCGGCCTGCTCACCGTCGACCTGTACGGCGCCCGCGCGCTCGGCCTGATCGGCCCCGACACCATGGACGGCCTCACCTACTTCGGCCTGGCCGCAGCGGTAGTTGCCGTGACCAACCTCTTGATGTCACGCATCGCACCCAGCGCGATCACGTACGGTGTCGCCGCCGTCATCATCGGCCAACTCCCGCTGCCCTTCCTGCTGGCCGACCGCGTCGCACTGGCACCCTTCCTGCTCGGCCTGCTCATCCAGGTCGCGATCACTCTGTACTGGACGTCGAAGGGGACCAAGATCGTCCGCGTCACCGGCGCGATCTGCTCCGCCGTCGTCTTCTGGGGCCTGATGATCACCGGCTCTGTCCGCATCCTCATCAGCCTGGTCGCCCACCACTCACTCCAATCCCACCCAGACCTCAACGACTTCGTCGACGGCTCCGCGACCGCTCTCTCCCCAGTCCTCGCCACAACCGCCGTCATCTGCCTGTCCGCCTTGGTGGGCATCGTCCTACTCAGCAAGGTCCCGCTCCCTCGAGCCCTTCCACCAGCCCTCGGCGAATCAGCCTGTACTGCGGCTGCCGCGTTCGCCCTAGCCACGTGCCTTCCCCAGCTCCCCACCACCGGCCGCTGGCTCGACACCGCCCTGGCCGCAGCTCTCGCCCTAGCAGCCCTCCTGATGCCCACGCGGACCGGCGTACGGGTCACCATGCTCTGGGCCGCGGCAGCGGTTGTTGCCGCAGTCAACTTCTTCGTCTGCGCCGCCCTCGACGACCTCGTGCAACTCGGCCTCATCTCCACAACCGTCGCAGCACTGACTCTCGTCGCCACATGGCGCAACCGCCTGCAACCCGCACCCGCCGCGATCACCGCCAGCTTCGCCACCCAACTAGCGATCGTCCTGACCACCTACGACGGCCTCTTCACCCTCTGGACCGGAGCAATCCTCCTAGCCGTAACAGGCGCAATCTCAATCGCCACCGCCTGCCTCGTCCCCCACCAAAGCTCTCAATTGGAGCGCTCACTGCTCTGGCCCGCAACCTGCGCAGTCGCCATCGCAGAGTTCATCGCCCTGATCGACACCAGCCCCACCATCACCGGCATCGTCCTCACCATCGCCGCCGCCCCCTTAGTTGCCTACGGCACCCGCCCAGCCCGCCGCCAGGCCCTACTAATCGCCGGCGCCCTACTAACCTTCGCCAACACCGCTTTCATCCTGGGATCCGGCGCCACCACCCTCGAATGGTTCACCGTCCCCCCAGCCGCGGTATTCCTCGCCATCGGCATCTACGCCTACCGCACCCAACCCAGCTGGATCTACCTGGGCCCCGGCCTCCTGCTAGGCCTGGTCCCCTCAGCCCTAGTTGCCAACAGCAACAACGATTACCTCCGCACCACTCTCGTAGTAGCCGCCGCCGTAACGATCATCCTCATCGGCACCCGCTACTCCCTCCAGGCCCCCTTCATCATCGGCGCCACCGTCCTCCTCAAAATCGCCCTCTGGCAATTCCTCCAGGTAGCCCCCCTGATCCCCCGCTGGATCACGCTAGCCACCGCCGGCCTGATCCTCCTCACAGTCGGCGCCACCTACGAACGCCGCCTACAAAACGCCAAACAAGCCGCCCGCTGGCTATCCGCCCTGCGCTGAACCGTTCCATCGACCAAAGAACGTGCGCATACTGGAGAGTCCTGACGGTCGTGGGCACAGGAGGCGTATGGCGAACCCAGCTGACCTGCCGGAAACGCCCGAGAGCCAGGTCCTCACGCACACACTCCTGAAGCTCAGGATGCATGACGGGCTGGCTCTTGCACGGCTCCAACGAGACCGTCGCAACTCGGCGCCGGTTCTCAACCTTCCGGTCGTTGGTCAGTTCGCCGCCACCCACCACTTGGAGCTACCAGAAGCCGCCCTCGAAGTCTTCAGGCGGTATGTCGGCAACCTCCCGACCGCCACTCACCGCATCGTTGCAGACGCCACACTTGCTCTCTGCCTGTACTCCGACGTGTACCGCGCAGCCGACGTCCCCGAGCGAGCCATCCGAGACCTCGAATCCGACACCCTAGGTCGCCGCCGTGCCGCGCTCCTGCGCGAATGGCAACGATTACACACAGCCTTGAACGAACCCGCCGGCCTCCCCCCGTCAGACCGCACCCTCCGCGAAACAGTCGAACGACGAGTACTCAGCCAGCTCGCCTATCACCTCACTACCTCTGCAGAGGAGGCGGCCGACAGTCCCTCTACCCAGGAACGGCGGTCACGACGAGTGCTGGTGGTCGGAGGTGCGGTGATGGACGCCATCTTCCGCACCAGGCGAATCCCCGGACACGAAACGTCAGGCCGGGCTCATGACTTCTCCCTGACTCCAGGCGGCAAGGGTCTCACCCAGGCAGTGGCCGCGGCCCGTCTCGGCCTCGACGTCGCCTTGATCGCAGCGATCGCGGACGACCAGTTCGGCGATCAGATTGTCGCCCACCTCGAGACCGAAAAGGTCGACGTCTCGCTGATCAAGCGAGTGACCAACGCGCGTACCCCGTTCACCGGCGTCTTCGAACAAGGTCAAGGTGACAGCATCGCCCTGATCTGGCGCAACGAAGCCGAGATCAGCCTCGACGTACCGGACATCGACAACCTCAAAGAGCACCTGACCAACTGCGACGCACTCCTGCTCACGTTCGAGATCCCCCGCGAAACCCTCCAGCAAGCGCTCGCTTTGGCCCACGCCGACCCGGACTCCAGACCATTGACCATCGTCACCCCTGGCCAGCCCTACCTCGAAGAGGAACTTTCCCGCCCCGCCCTCCACTCGATCGACTACATGGTGGCCCACGCCTGGGAGCTCGAGAAGTACGAGCCAGCCGACATGACCCGCTACGACCCCGACCGAGTCGGCAAAATCCTCCTCTCCCGAGGCGTCGAAACCCTCTGCTTCCTGGGCAACGGCGGCGGCTCCATCTACTCCCACAGCGAATCCATGCCAGGCACCCTCCGCCTCCCCACCCTCTCCTCGCTCTACAAGGAGTCCTCAGCAGCCCGGGACGCCTTCTGCGCAGCCCTCACAGCCCAACTCCTCGACCACAACCGAACCCTCACCCCCACCATCGCCAGATGGGCCACCGCCGCCATGGCCACCGCAGCCGAAGCCTTCGCCAAACCCACCTCCCTCCCCAACCGCAACGAGATCGAACAACGTCTGCGCACCCTGCCCAGCTAGGCCGACAAAAGTATCCGTTGGGTCACGACCATGGCCGATCTGCCAATTGGCAGCCAAGGTCCCCCGATTGGCAGGCCTTGGCGGGCGGCAACCCCGTTTTGCCTCGCCTTCAACGCGCCGACTGGCGGTTCGAAGCCGCCGGCAGCACCAATAGTGACGATTGATTCCGCAATTGCGATAAGGCCAACTGGTAGTGCGGCAACAGATGACGGAAATGCTCAGGGCCCCGCATCCCGCCAACCACACCAAGACCCACCACGCACGGAAACGAGGGATCATAATGCCTCTCAAAGACGCACTGGTGTTGGTACTGATGATGCTGACGGCCACCTTGGTGGTCCAGCACTGGCGGACGGTCCTACAGATCCTCCTTGTCCTAGCGATGACAGGCACCTGCTACATGCTCCTCAACATCGCCGAGGTATTGCAGAGTTAACGCACGGGGGTTCGTTCCGGATATGGCGCGAACCCCCGCAGATCCCAGTGTCGCAAATTCCTGATACCAGTTGTAATGTTCATCGCAATACCTGTCAGCGCCACCAGCCTGGAAGCGGATCCGATGGCCATTCACCGTCACGATTGGCAGCCTCCGAGTGCACTGGTTCTGACCCACGTATTGGAAAAGCTGCGAGGGCGCGACGGACTGACGCCCGCTCGGCTGCAGGACGAACGCGGCCAGGCCTTCGCGCCTCTGCTCCATCTGCACTCCGTCCAGCGTTACGCCAACGTCCGCAAGGTCGACCTGTCCGAAGCCGCCCACGGCGTGGTTTCTCAGTGCGTTCTCGAGACCATCGACGGCACTCATCGGATCGTCGCTGACGCGATCCTCGCGCTGGGGTTGTTCTCGGGGCATTACCTCGCCCACGGTGTCGACGACCGCATCGTTCAGGCTCTTCACGCCGGCTCGCTAGGCGTCCGCAGAAGTACGCTGCTGGCCAACTGGGCGCGACTGCACGACTCGTTGGGCCTGCCCGCCAGTGAAGCCCCCAGCGACCGTGCTCTGCGCGGCACGACGGAGAGCGAAGTACTCCGGGAACTGGCACGGCAGTTGATCCGCCGCGAAGTAAACTCGGTTGGATCCCGCAATGCCGTCGTGTCGCCCTCCGATGACGCGGCAGCCAACCCCGAGCCGAAAGGACGCGTGATCGTCGTCGGCGGCGCGGTCATGGACGCGACCTTCCGCACCAAGTCGCTCCCCCAGAGCGAGACCTCGAGCGAGGCCTACGGATTCGATCTCTCACCCGGTGGCAAAGGCGTGTCGCAGGCCGTGGCAGCCGCTCGCCTGGGCCTGGAGGTCTCCCTGATCGCCGCCGTGGCCGACGACCGTTTCGGCCAGGAGATCATCCATTATCTGCACGACGAAGGCGTCAACACCTCGTTGCTGAAGATCGCCCGCCAGGCGCGAACGCCGTTCACCGGCGTCATCGAAATGGAGCTCGGCGACAGCATCGCGGTGAACTGGCGAAATTCGACGGAGATCAGACTCGAGATTCGCGATGTGGAGCGGCTCTCCCAGGAGCTGACCGACTGCGACGCGGTCCTGGTGACGTTCGAGATTCCCCGGGAAACAGTGCAACGGACCCTTGAACTGGTCCACACCGCCGACCACGATCGTCCACTGGTCATCGTCACTCCGGGGCAGCCCTATCCGGAGGACGACATCTCCCGGCATTCGCTGGCCCATATCGACTACATGGTGGCCCACGCCTGGGAACTCGGTCGCTATTCACCACCCGGCCAGGAAAGATTCGACCCGGATCCGGTGGCGCGCCACCTGCTCGCCTACGGCGTCGAAACCCTCTGCATCCCCGGGAACGGCGGTTGCACGATCTACTCGGACACCGACCTCCAGACCTTCAGCGTCCCCAGCTTCCCCTCGATCTACAAGGAGTCGTCCGCCGCCCGCGACGCCTTCTGCGCGGCCCTCGCCGCCCAGCTGATCGACAACGACGGCATCTTCACCGAACAGCAAGCCATGTGGGCAACAGCCGCAATGGCCTGCGCCACCGCCGACTTCCCCCTCTCCAACTCGATGCCCGACCGCCGCCGAGTCGAATCCCTCCTCAGCCGCTCCCGCTTCACTCTCAGGCCACAACCGGGCAACTGAGACGAGTCAGCGGTGCAGCCGGTGCTGCAGACCTGCGGGAACGACCTCCGTCTCGCCTTTGAGCCGGCAACAGAAGATCATCGAATCGAGCAACTGGGTCCTGCTCAGCCCGAAATCCCCGCCGTGCATCGACCGTAATTCAGCCACGTTCGTCGTGGCGAATTCAGTCCGCAACTGACGCGGACTGACATATCTCCCGCGATAATACAGATACGGCCGCGGCCTGATCGTCATCCATCGATTCCAGTTCGCCGCAAGATAGCTGGCTCCGGTGAATCCGAGATTGGGATCGACCGCAGTGGTCAGCAGTTGCAGGTCAGGTCTTCTGCGCCGGATATCACTCCGGACCCTGGCCAGCAGATAAGAGATCGCATTGGCCGGCGCCACGTCGAACGAATAGACCCGGGAGATATCCCAGACGGTATCCATCGCTATCTCGAACCGACTGGCGATATGCCGCCCGACACGACGCCACTCCAGCGGCGACACGCTGCAGAGGCTGACCGGCCGGCCGTAGAGGGGATCGACCAGGGCGTAGTTGATCGCTCCGGGACGGGCGCTGCGCAGATAGTGGAGGTGAGTGAAGATCTCCTCCGCGTTGTCGCGGTTGTAGTCCGCGACGAACCGCAGATCCTGCAGCTCGAAGCGACCCTCCGGCATCAGCCGCTCGACCTTCGCCTGATCGTCCACCAACTCTTGCAGCTGGGTGGCGATCTCAGCTCGCACCTGGGCCCAGGTCAACTGACCATCGAGCCTGGCGACGCGCGGCAGATGCAACAAGGTCCGGACAGCCAGCGCCCGCGGCCCGACCGCTCGCCGACCGGCAGCAACTCGCACCAGCCGGACGAACTCAGAACCGTGATCACGGCAATCGTCAAGTACAACACCTCGGCGCGGACGCACACTGCGCTCCGCAGGCCGCGAATCGACCGCCGGCCCGGGGGGATTCCCAATCACGCAGAGCGCCTGCCTGTCCGTCCGATACCGCAATCGACACTGTCGCTGGTCGGAGTTACCGAAGAGCAAATTATCTCAACTTCAGTCTACCCTCGTAGGCCAACAGACCGTGCGATCGGAGGAGGACAGTATCCCCGGCGGCTAGCCCACCAGTTCATCCGCAGAGTGGACAACACCGGAATCAGACCGAGCAAACCTTGCCAGCGGGATCCGAATCTTGGCGAAGACGCCAGTCAGGTCGGGTCTGGCTGGAGACCGGGAAGCAATCGTTTCATTCAGAGCCTCGAGGCGATTCCAGATCTCATCGTTTCGGGTCAGTGCGCTCAGCCGCCTACGATTCATCGCCTCGTACACGATCTCTTGACTTGCCAGGTCCCTGACACGATGACATAGCACCGCCTTGTCTATCAGCTCGAACTGGTCAACCGTTATGTCGATCAGAAGCCGCCTCGACGACGAGGGCCGGCCGACCTCGATCCAGCAATGATCGACGACGGCATTCCCTTTGAGCCGGACATCGCCGCAGCAGTACCAGGCTCGGGTGCGATTGAACCAGCCCAATCTCTTGAGAAGCCAGACCGAACTCACGCCGCATTGGCCGTGAGACGCGGGCCAACTTCCAGCCTTGCCTAGGTAGGCCGGGTAGATCGTCTTATCAGACCAACCCAGCACCAGGACTTGCCGATGCCTGTCGAGATCGCGGATGAACCGATTCAGGCCCCAGGCTCTGGGGTGAGTTTCATTGGTGGAAGCATCAATGATGGATGAGCCATCGGGGGCATCTGTTGCCTGCACGGACCGATCATTACCTTCTGCGCGTATTTTGGCCGGCATTGTCGACTGCCCTATTGCCGTGTCGACAGGTGTCACGCGATTGACCCCCAGCAGCCGGTCGGCGCGGTGCCGACGCGCCAATCTACTGCACAAGCGGTAGCGCTATGCGCCAGGGGGGTTACGTTCGGTGCGCAGTCATGGTTCGTCACCGTCGCGGCGTTGAGGAGTGGCCCAAGTAGCAGTGCGCGTCTGCGATACCGGCGAAGACCCATCACAGACCGCCCGCAACGAGCAGTTGCATTGCCGCATCCTGGTGGCCCTACCGCCAGGCTGCAAGGGCGCATAAGCAATTCGAATAGCCCAGATGTGAGGCGATAGTGGCCGGCCAGAGCTGTTCGCCAGGCAGCAGTCAGACGAGCGCCGAGAACCCCCTGCATTTTGGGTAGCCGAGGTCTAGACGGCTGTCGTTGAGGGGTGGCGGCCCAAGGTTTCGCCTCTATGTCCTGGTGCACTGGCGCGAGCACTGGTCAGCGCTCGGATTGCAGGGCTTGTTTCAGGGCTGCGAGGCGGGTGTGGATTGGGTCGTATTGGAGTTGGAGGGGGGTTAGGCGGTGGTGGGTGCGGTAGTCGATTCGGTGGAGGGTTTGTAGGTCGTCGTGCCAGGCGTAGGTGACTGGCTGGGGGCGTAGGAGGGTTGATTGGTCGCTGGTGAGGTCTACTACCAGGCGGTCGTCGGCGTAGGTGACTTCTACCCAGGCGTGGTGTTCCAGGTCGAGTTGGCCGGGGGCGTCCATCGAGTAGAGGTCGCCGGTGCAGTAGGTGAGGTTTCGGACGTGGGCGGCGGCGAGGGTTTCTATCAGCCAGGCGGAGGTTACTGCGCATTGGCCGTGGGAGGGCATGACCTGGACGCCGGCGGGACTTCTGAAGGACTCGTGGATGGTGGCGTCGGACCAGGCGTCCTGGAGGCGTTTTCGGAGGCCTTGGAGGTCGTCGGTCCAGCGGGGGTACGAGCGGCTGTGGAGCGACGGGGTGGTGGACGTGACAGGGCGGCTGAGGCTGCCGGTGAACGACACTGTTCAGGACCTTCTGTGGGGTGTTGGACTGGCGCACGAGTGTGGCGCACGCCACAAAATATCCAACGAGGCGCTGGATCGCCAGTTACCACCCTCGCGCCGGTTTGATGCCCTCCAGTCCGTGCATCGGGTTCGGCATCCGCCCCGTAACCGGGATCGGGGGGCGGGTGTCGAGGTCGGTGTAGCCGAGGGTCAGCCGGTAGCCATTCAAGGGGTACCGGGCGAAGGTCTCGCCTAGTAGGGCCGTGGCTTCGAGGCGGTCCTGATACTGCGGATGCGCCCGGGCATACTCCTCGATCTCACCTCGAAGGATGCCCCAAAGTTGATCCGAGGCAATGAGGTTCATGTCTGCCAGAGGGTTGAGGACGCCTAGGAAGAGGGCGTCGACCAGGTACTGGCGGAGGATGTGCCAAGGCTTGCGGGGCAGGACGCGGTCGTGGGAGTCAGGTTCGGGGCCGCGGGCGGGGATCGGCTCCGTGGAGATGTTGACGTCGTCGATGAGGTCTTTGATGACCAGGCGGGCCGGGACACCGTCGGGGCCGCAGATGATGGAGAGGTTCTCGCCGTGGGGGTTCACGGTGATGCCGTAGTGGTGCATCAGGTGGAGCAGTGGGCGGATGAGGGTGGAGATGAGCTCGGCCAGCCACGCGGTGGGATCGCTGGAGCCGATCAGGGTTGCTATCAACGGTTCGCCGCTGACATCCCGGTGCAGTACTGCGGCCAGCGGCCAAGCCGTCTCGCCGGGGGCGATGGTCAGCGGGTCACGCCAGATGCAGCCGAGGGTTTCGGTCCACTGGTAGGGGACGCCGGTGGAGAGCTGCGGATGGTGGACGGTGACCGACGCGACTTCGCCGAGCAGTACGGTGCCGAGGCGGTTGAAGACCTCGTCGCGAGACCAGAGCCCGCGGAGCCACTGGGTGACCATGGGAGCGGCCAGTGAGCAGTGGGCGGGTATGCCCCGGTAGACGGAGGTGTTGAGGATCTTCAGCGGCAGCTTGACCTGGTAGCGCTCAGGTTGGGAGAGGTTGGCCATCGTCCGGATGGACTGGGTCGGGAGGTAGTCGTCGGGCCCCTCCCCCAGGACGACGATCTCCCCGGTGGCCAGCTCTCGTGCCCACTGGGTCGCCACTACGTGATCGAGTTGCCACGGATGGCACGGGAGCCACACGTAAGAGTCCGGGTCGACCAGCCGCCCCCCGAAGGCCTCCAGAGCGTCCGGGCTCAATTCCCTGCCGACCACTGCATGCTCGCACAGCTCGGGAGTCCCCCGGAATTCGGCCAGGCCACGCCGGACGGCCAGCCAGACCAGGCGGAGCGGAGTACGGGCCTCTGGGGTGTAGCGGAGGCTGTCGGCGGCTGAGAAGCCCAGCCGGCCCTTGTTGGCCACCAGCAGCGGATGGCCGGTCAGGTGTCCCTCGAGAGCTGTGTGCGACAGGCCGACCAGCGATGCGTTGGGTACGGCCGTAGAGGCCATCCGTACGTCGGCAGCCAACGTGCTGGACAGTTCGGCCACATACCCAGCCACTGTGGACCCGGAGAGCCCGAGAGCCTCCGCCGCATCCACCAGGAACTGCACTGGGTCAGTGGCCTCCTCACTCTCGTCGTTGCCGAGGATGCCGGCCGCTGTACGGCGTACCGACCCGGGGACCACCTGGTAGCTGCCGAACCCACCACGTGTCGCAACAAACGTGTACGTAGCCGCACCGAACGATAAGCGATCACCATCAGGCTGCAGCAGATCCTCTGTGCAGAGCTGCGAGATCAACTTGGCCAGTAACGAGGACGAGCTCCCAGACCAGGTCATCCCGGGATGGCGAAGGTCGTGAACGCAGTGGACTTGGGCAGCCGGAAGATCTCCCTTCCGGCGACACTGTTGAGGATGGTGGCGTTGCGGATGGCGCCGATGCCCAGGTCCGGCGCCGCTACCCCGTGGCTGTGCAGGTCCGCGTTCGCAACGAACAGCCGACCGGTCAGCGGGTCATCCGTGCTGATGCTGTGATCCCTGTTCACCACCCACCGCCCAGCAGCATCCCTGTGCACTAGCGGGTCCAGCGCAGTGAAGAACGGCAGCGGACGGTTGCGGTAGCCAGTAGCGGCCACTACTGCGTCCGTCACGTGCTGGAAGGTACGCCCGCTGTCAGCGTGCCGCATGGTCAGCTCGATGCCGTCGGCGCGAGCAACCGCCGACTCCACGGCCACGCCCACCTGCAACTCCACAGGCGCTACCGCCGAAGCATTGAGATCGCGCTGGTAGAGCACGTCGTGGATCTCCTCCAAGGTGTCCGAGGAGATGCCCTTGTAGTGCCGCCACTGATCCTTGACCAGCCGATCACGCGTCGACTCCGCCAGCTCATGGAAGTAGTCCACGTACGACGGCGTAGTCATCTCCAGGACCAGCTTGGAGTAGTCCAGAGGCGTGTACGCCGCTGTGCGGGTCAGCCAGGCCACACCCGGTCCACCCTCTGCGTTGGCCCGCAGCAAGTCCAGCGCACACTCGGCACCCGACTGGCCGGATCCCACCACTGTCACGCGCCCAGCCCGCAGGAGGTCGTCCCGGCGGAACAGGTAGTCGGACGAGTGCAGGAACCGCTCCGCGGGCAAATCAGCAAGCGCAGCCGGTACTGCGGGCTCAGTGCCAACCCCCACCACCAGGTGCCGAGCCTTGAACACCTCTACCGTCCCAGCGCGCTCCACTGTCAGCACGAAGGCATCGCCGTCGAACACCACCTCCGACACATGGTGCCCGAAGTGCAGCGAGTCCAGCTGCGCCGCACACCAGCGCAGGTAGGCCTCGTACTCCCGCCGCGTCGGGTGGAACTTCTCCCGCACGTAGAACTGGTAGAGCCGGTCGTTGTCCCGCAGGTACGACAGGAACGACAGCGGATGCGCCGGCTCCACCAGGCTGACCAGGTCGGCCATGAACGACACCTGCAGCATCGCATCGCCGAACATCAGCCCCCGGTGCCAGGTGAAGTCGGGCCGGCTGTCCAGTACTGCCAGCCTCACCTCGTCCACGCCACTGGCCAGCGCGGCCAGCCCCAGATTGAACGGGCCACACCCGATCGCGATCACGTCGTACGGCTCGGTACTCATCTCAGGCCTCCACGGTCCGGGTGTGGACCATCAGTAGTGCTTTCTTCTCGGGTAGCTCCAGCTCCGCGTGGATGACGAAACCAGCTGCCTCGAATGCGCGGATGGAAGGAAGATTCGTGACATCTGGTTCGGCGACCACGCGCTGGCTCAGCGGGTCGGCCCGGAGCAGGGCCTCGGCCAGCGCCCGCAACAGCCGGCGCCCAAGTCCCCGGCCGAGCCGCTCGGCGTCGCCGATCGCCACATGGATGCCCCAGTCGTGCTCCTGCCAGGCGTAGTACTCCGCCAGCCGGTCGTGCCGGACCCGGTACAACTCGGCGTACGCGAAGTCCTCGCCGTCGACAGCAGTGAGGCAAGGGATCGAGTGCTCGCCGGCGAGCTGTTCCTCGATCGCCTGCGCCCACCGCTCGACCGACCAGTCCTGCTCCCACCACTTCTGGATGTGCGGCTGCGCCATCCACCAGGCGATGGTCGGGGCATCCGAAGACGCGGCGGGCCGCAGGTCGAAGCCACTGTCCAGGTGGAGCAGCGGCGCGACGTCACACCTCACTGCGCGCACCCAATCGCAGGGGATTCGGTATGTCCAGATAGACCGACTGCGCGTCCAGCGGAGCGACTACCTCGTCGATACCGCGCAGCCGGGTCATCATGTTCGCCTTGCAAGGCAACTGCTCAGCCGACAGCCAACGCTGCGCCAGCCGAGCCCCGTCAGGCCCAGCAGCTTTCAGGAAAGGCAGTGCCTCGGACAACCGGTCGCGGACGACCTCAAGCAACGCATCCTCATCAGCGAGCCCATCCACCGCCAGCGAGCCCACCACCGCGAGCGCCTGGTTGTGCAGCAGGTAGTACGTCAACCGGTCATCAACGATCGCGTCATCGACCACTGCCAGCGTGGAGTCACTCAACCCGGTCACGTCCAGCAGTCCCCGCAGGTACGACGACGCGAGGTAGTAGCCCTGGTTGTCGCGATAAGCCCCACCAGCAACCCGCCCTGCGTCATCCAGCCGGACCAGTGTGTTCTGCTGATGCGCCTCCAGCCCGATCCCCGTCTCGGCGTACAGGTGGAGCATCGGGACCAGTACTTCGTCCACGTACGACGCCACCCACGCCTCTGCTCCACCATCGCCATGCCCTGCGACAGCAGCGCCTAGGCGACTGAGCTGCCCCGGCCGCGGCGCCACCAGCCCCGCCAGACACGCGTAGCTGTCAACACCAGCCGGTACTTCGCGCACAGCGACGTCCAACCCCGTCAACAGCGGCCCACCCTCGTCGAGCGCGACCCACGCCGGGTCCCTGACTATGGAGAACCGGGGGTGCGCTGTCGCAGTACCGGCGTTGTAAGCAGCGTCGAGAAGCCGGTTGATCTCCAGACCTCGGCGGAGCTCCGTCGGCGTCGACTCACGGCGCGAGTTGGTGATGCGCAGTCCGAGCGACAGCTTGAGCATCACGGGCAGGTCTGGGTGGTAGACCGTGCGCAGACTCGAGGTCGGGTACCACTGCGCACCCAGCGGCCCCAGCGGCTCCACCCGCCCGTCAGCGATCAGCGAAGCGACCCGTGGCCGCTTCAAGACGTCAGCGGCCTGCCACGGATGGGCAGGAACCAGCACCCGGCCAGACGGTGGCGTGATGCCGGCCAGCGCGGCCATCAGCTGCAAGGCGTCCAGTCCCTGCAGTGATGGCGCGCCAGCCACCTGGTCCGAGGACACCAGCTCGGCGTCCACTGCGAACCAGTGCACCGCGAAGCGGCCGCCCAGCTCCGGCGAGTACGCCGCCAGCTCGGCACCGCTCAACCCGTCTCGACTCTTCGGAGCCGGATGGTTCAGGTGGCCGAACAGCAGGGCCTGCTCAGCCTCGAGGAAGCGCCCCGGGCCACGCTCATCGCTGTCGGCCACGAAGACCGTCACGTTGCGGACGGACTCCGCAGTACGGGCCGCGAGGTCGTCGACCTCGGCCGGGTCGGCATCGACCGACAGCAGCCGCACCAACTGCTCCGGGCTCACCACCGCGCCGTCGACCCGTACCTCGGCAAAGCTGTGCAGCCCAGTCCTCGACGCGTGCAGCACTGTCGCCGTCACTGTCGAAGAGCCGACCACCAGCGACAGTGGGCCGACCGAGACCGGTACAGAGGTCTCCCGCGTGTAGCACCGCAGGATCGCGTTGAGATGAGCTTCGACCGCCACTGTGCTGGGTGAGATCACGCTGCTCCTTCGCGAGGCAGGACGTCGTGACCGGTGGCCACGACCTGGTCGAGCAGTTCCTCGATGTCCGTCGCGGTGGCATTCGGGTTCAGCAGCGTCAACTTCAACGCGACCGCCGCCGGGCGGCCGCCACGGGCCGGGACCCTGGTCCGGCCGATCAGCACCCGTCCCGACGTCAGCAACCGGCGCCGGACCTCACCCTGGACAGCGTCCAGCTCGGCCGCCGCCAGCCCCTGCCCGGCGACCCGGAACAGCACCGTGGTCAGGGTCACCGGCGCCAGCAACTCGAGGTTGCTGTCGGCAACGACCCGGGCCGCGGCGGCATGCGCGAGCTCGTGACAGGTGTCGAGCATTCTGCCCAGTCCGGTCCGGCCGTATGCCGTCAGAGTGGTGGCGACTTTCACCGCGTCCGGCCGGCGGGTGGTCTGCAGGCTCCGGCCGAGCAGCCCGTCCAGCCCGGAGTCGATGTCGTCGGCCGGGTTCAGGTACTCCACCGAGCGGCCGAGCGACGCGAACCGCTCCCGGTCGGCGACGAGCAACATACTGGTCGCCGCCGGCTGCCAGCCGATCTTGTGCAGGTCCAGCGTCACCGAGTCGGCAGCCGGCAACTCAGCCAGCAGCGGCGCGAGCCGGTCCGAGAACAGCGCGCCGAACCCGTACGCCGCGTCGACGTGAACCCAGGCCCCGTGCTGTCTGGCCAGCGCGGCGATCTCCCCGATCGGGTCGATGGACCCGTAGTCCGTCGTACCGGCCGTGGCGACCACCGCGATCGGCGTGCGACCGGGCTTGCCCAACTCGTCGGCCAGGATGTCCGTACGCATCCGGAAGTCACCGTCGGCCGGGATCGTGATGGCCGCGTCCTCCCCCAGACCGAGCGCCGCGCACGCCCGCTGGACGGAGAAGTGAGCGAGCTCCGAGCAGAACACGACCGGCTTCGCCAAGCCACCCAGGCCGTTTCGCCGTACGTCGATACCGCGCGCCGCAGCCGCATTGTCCCGGGCGATCAGCACCGCGAGCAGATTGGAGATCGACCCACCAGGCGTCAGCACACCATCGGCGGACGGCCCGAACCCGGCCATCGTCGCGAGCGCCCGGACCACCCAGCGCTCGATCTCCAGCGTCACCGGACCGGAGTCGTAGGTGTCCATCGATGCATTGCTCGCGGACGCCAGCGCATCCGCGTCGACGGCGACCTGCAGCACCGGCGGCTGCAGATGCGCGGCCGCATGCGGGTGACTGAGATCGATGCCGTCCCGATCGAGCAGACCGGCGATCAGGTCCAGCGCGGCGGACTCGCCGACCCCTGTCGACGGCACCCGCGGAGCACCCAATGTGTCCGCCGTCCGCTGCTGCACAGCAGCCGGAGTACCGGCCGGCAGCGGCCCCCGTTTACTGTCCCGAACGGTCGTTGCCAAGGGCCAGCGATGCAGCTCCACCACCCGCTGATCGCGATCGAAGGGACTATGGGGAGCGTCGAGGGACGACATCCAGCTTCTCCTGGGAAAGTTGTCGAGTAAGGCAGCCCTTACTTAGGTGGCCCTAACCTACTAACCTCGAAGCTGTGCGTGTCAACCGGGGTGACCTGCGTGATGAAACACAGCGACAGCCGCCCGTGTCGTGGTAGACACAGGCGGCTGATGGTGAACGAGCCAGCGGCCGGATGAGGTACGGGTCAGCCCGGAAGTCGCGCCGGCCGCCCGTCAGTTGCCGTACGGCGTGCGGGTCAGGGTGAAGGTGGCGAGGTCGAGGTGAGTGATCCGGTCGCCGTCGCGGATCACCCGGAGGCGTTCGCCGGCGAAGTAGCCGTCGCGGCCTTGGTAGAGATCCGGGCCGATGGGTGAGAAACGGCACGGGTAGCCGGTGGTGAGCTGGAGGATGCCGCCGGCGACGGACATCGTCAGCTGGGTGTTGCCCCAGTACCAGTGGCCGAGGAGTTCGGAGCCTTGCGCGAGTTCGGGTTCGGGGACCCACTCGATCGGCAGCGGCGGCTCGTACGACGCGAGGATGCGCATCAGGTCGAGCGGCACCGAAGCAACCCGCCCGTACGTCGAATTGCCCAGCGTCACGGCCCCGATCCGCCGCGCGCGGTCGACGAACAGTCCGGCCATGAAGCCCGGCATCGAGCCGGTGTGGCCGACGAAGAGGTACGGGTCGTCGGCATGCAGCCGCAGGCCCAGCCCGTACGACGCGGTCAGCGCCTCGCGTGGATCGGCCGCCGTCGGAGCGGCCATCTCGTCGACGGTGTCGCGGCTGAGCACCTCGTAGCCGGGGTCGATCCAGAACGCGGCGTACTTCGCCAGGTCCTCGATCGTGCTCCACAGCTGTCCGGCCGGCGCCATCGCACCGGAGTCGTACGCCGGCTCCAGGTCGAGCCGCCCGCTGAACGGATGCACCGAGTACCCCTTGGCGGCGGGGGTGACCGGGAAGTACGTCGTACGCCGCATCTCCAGCGGGTCGAGGATCCGCGCCGCCACCAACTCCATCCACGCGGCACCCCGCAACCGCGCGACGACCTCGCCCAGCAACGCATAGCCGAGGTTGGAGTAGTGATGCCGCCGATCGGGCCGGCCGGCCGCCTGCGACTCGTCCATCGCCGCCGTCAGCGCCTCGAACGAAACGCCCGGATTGCGTTCCCACCAAGGGCCTTCGGGCTCGGCGTTCATCCCGCCCGAGTGGGCGAGCAACTGCCGGATGGTCAGGTCGCCGAACGCCACTCCGGGCAGATGCTTGCCCACGGCATCATTCAGCGACAGCAGCCCGTCGTCGCGACACTGCAGCACCAGGATCGCGGTCATCGTCTTGGTGATCGACCCGATCCGGTACTGCACGTCCGGGCCCGGCGCCAGCCCTTCACCGTCCACGATCTGCCCGCGGGAACCGGTCCACGCCAACGCGCCGTCCTTCAGCACACCGGCTGTGATGGTCGGCAGCTTGGTCTCACTCTGGGCCGCGGCGATCTCGGCGTACAAGGCCGCCGCGGTGTCAGCACGAACGTCAGTCACTCACCCAAGTATGCCTGTTACTCGAAGGCCTCCGGTGACGGGCAGGAGCAGATCAGGTTGCGGTCGCCGTAGGCTCCGTCGATCCGGCGAACCGGGGGCCAGTACTTCGTGGTGCGGTCGACCGACTGCGGGAAGGCGGCCTCCTCGCGGGTGTAGGCGTGCTCCCATTTGTCGTTGATCACCGACGACGCGGTGTGCGGCGCGTTCACCAGCGGGTTGTCACCGGCCGGCCACTCCCCTGCCGCGACCCGGTCGATCTCGTGCCGGATCGCGATCATCGCGTCGCAGAACCGGTCCAGTTCACCCAGGTCCTCGGACTCGGTCGGCTCCACCATCAACGTCCCGGCGACCGGGAACGACATCGTCGGCGCGTGGAAGCCGTAGTCGACCAGCCGCTTCGCGACGTCGTCGACGGTGATACCGGTCTCCTTGGTCATCGGCCGCAGATCCAGGATGCACTCGTGCGCGACCAGCCCGTTCTCCCCCGTGTACAGCACCGGGAAGGCGTCCTCGAGCCGCTTGGCGACGTAGTTGGCGGTCAGTACGGCGGCCTTGGTCGCCGACGTCAGCCCCTCGGCGCCCATCATCCGGATGTACGCCCAGGAGATCGCCAGCACACCGGCCGAGCCGAACGGCGCCGCGCTGATCGGACCGACACCCGACTCCGGGCCGGCCTGGTCGAGCAACGGGTGGTTCGGCAGGTACGGCGCCAAGTGCGCGGCGACCGCGACCGGACCGACACCCGGGCCACCGCCACCGTGCGGGATGCAGAACGTCTTGTGCAGGTTCAGGTGGCTGACATCGCCCCCGAACTCGCCCGGCCTGGCCAGCCCGAGCAGCGCGTTCAGGTTCGCGCCGTCGACGTACACCTGGCCGCCGTGGTCGTGGACGATCTGGCAGACCTCGGTCACGCTCTCCTCGTACACGCCGTGCGTGGACGGGTAGGTGATCATGATCGCGGCCAGCTTCTCCGCGTGCTCGTCAGCCTTGGCGCGCAGATCGGCCAGATCGATCGTGCCGTCATCGTTGCCCTTGACAACAACAACCTTCATCCCGGCCATCACCGCGGAGGCGGCGTTGGTACCGTGCGCGCTCGCCGGGATCAGGCAGACGTTGCGATCTTCGTTGCCCTGGGCCCGGTGGTAGCCGCGGATCGCGAGCAGCCCCGCGAGCTCACCCTGCGAGCCGGCGTTCGGCTGGATCGAGACCTTCGCGTAGCCGGTCACCTCGGCCAGCCAGCGCTCCAGCTGGCCGATCAGCTTCACGTAGCCGGCGGCGTCCTCGATCGGCGCCAGCGGGTGCATGTCGGCGAACTCGGGCCAGGTGACGGCTTCCATCTCGGTGGTCGCGTTCAGCTTCATCGTGCAGGAGCCGAGCGGGATCATGCCGCGGTCGAGCGCGTAGTCGTAGTCCGACAGCTTGCGCAGGTAGCGCAGCATCGCCGTCTCCGACCGGTGCGTGTTGAAGACCGGGTGCGTCAGGTACTCCGAGGTCCGCGTGACCGTCTCGGCCAGGGCGTCACCGCCGAGCGCCGCGTCGTACGTCACGCCGAAGGAACGGCAGACCCCGACCAGCGCCGTCGCGTCGGTCTTCTCGTCACAGGAGATGCCGACGTGGTCCGCGTCGACCTCACGCAGCCAGATGCCGTTCTGCCGAGCCGTGTCGACAACATCCGCCGCACGACCGGGCACCCGGGCCAGGACGGTGTCGAAGAACTGGTCGTGTACGACCTCGACGCCTCCGGCCTTCAGCGAGGCGGCGAGGCTGTCCGCGTGGCGGTGGACCCGCTCAGCGATCGCCTTCAGCCCCTCCGGACCGTGATAGACGGCGTACATCGACGCGACGACAGCGAGCAGCACCTGCGCGGTACAGATGTTCGAGGTCGCCTTCTCACGCCGGATGTGCTGCTCCCGCGTCTGCAAAGCCAACCGGTACGCCGGCGCGCCATCCGCATCAACCGACACCCCGACCAACCGACCCGGCAGCGACCGCTCCAGCCCGGCGCGCACCGACATGAACCCAGCCTGCGGCCCACCGTAGAACAGCGGCACCCCGAAGCGCTGCGACGACCCGATGACGATGTCAGCCCCCGCCTCACCCGGCGCCTCGAGCAGCGTCAGGGCGAGCAGGTCCGATGCGACCGCGACGAGCGTCTCCCGCTCGTGTGCCGCCGCGATCAGCGGCTTCAGGTCGCGAACGACCCCGCCCGAGCCCGGGTACTGCACCAGGAAGCCGAAGAAGTCGCCCTCTGGCAGCCCGTCAGTCGTGTCCGCGACGACGACCTCGATGTCGAGCGCCTCGGCCCGCGTCTGCACGACAGCGATCGTCTGCGCGAAACAGTCGGCATCGACCAGGAACCGGTTGCTCTTGCTCTTGCGGTTCGACCGGTGCGCCAGCGTCATCGCCTCGGCGGCGGCAGTGCCCTCGTCGAGCAGGGACGCGTTCGCGGTCGGCAGGCCGGTCAGGTCGGAGACGACGGTCTGGAAGTTCAGCAGCGCCTCGAGGCGGCCCTGGGAGATCTCCGGCTGGTACGGCGTGTAGGCGGTGTACCAGGCCGGGTTCTCGACCAGGCGGCGGACGATCACCGACGGGGTGAACGTGCCGTAGTACCCCTGGCCGATCATCGAGGTGGCGACGTTGTTGCGGGCGGCGAGCTGGCGCAGTTCGGTCAGCGCGTCGACCTCGGAGGCCGGCTCGGGCAGCCGGAGCGGCTCGGTCGAGCGGATCGAGGCGGGCACCGCGGCGTCGACGAGCGCGTCGACATCGGCGTACCCGAGGGTCTCGACCATCTTGGCGATCTCGCCGGACCGCGGGCCGATGTGACGGTCGGCGAACACCGCTGACACCTGAACAGGGGATTCAGTCATTGTGTGGAGGCTCCGTTGCTGACAATTGCCGGTGGCCTCCCCCTCTGTCACGCGGCGCGCGCTTCAGAGTCGCCTAAGACACTCGGTCCATGGGCCTGAGAGGTTCCGGGGAGGAATTGCCCCTTCGGCGCCCGACCAGACAGCAGGTCGAGACTCTCCCGAGTGTTGTGTACGGCTGAGAACGAGGGTACCTCAGCCCGTCATCCGGGCACGGCGGCGGGCAGCCAGCTCGTCGTTGGCGTGGTCGTCGCCGGTCTCACCGTGCGCGTCGAGCCGCTCGGTCGGCAGCTCCGACAGCGATCCCTCGACCTCGCGCCAGACGCCGCCGAGGGCGATCCCGAAGACGCCCTGGCCGCCGGCCAGCAGGTCGATGACCTCGTCGGGCGAGGTGCACATGTAGACCGAGGCGCCGTCGCTCATCAGCGTGATCTGAGTCAGGTCGTCGATGCCGCGCTTGCTCAGGTGGGCGATGGCGCTGCGGATCTGCTGCAGCGAGATGCCCGCGTCGAGCAGCCGCTTGATCACTTTGAGCAACAAGACGTCGCGGAAGCCGTAGAGCCGCTGGGTGCCGGAACCGGTGGCCGGGCGGACGGACGGTGAGACCAGTCCGGTGCGGGCCCAGTAGTCCAGCTGGCGGTAGGTGATACCGGCCGCGGCGCAGGCCGTCGGGCCGCGGAAACCGACGTCGTCGGGCATCGGCTTCAGGTCGTCCTCGAAGAGCAGACCCTGGACGCCGGCGGTGACGGCCGCCTCGGCGTGTGCTTCGGACGTCGACTGCGCCGTCAGATCTGTGTCGCCGGTGCGTGTCACGCCTGAGCCTCCCTGGGTACCGACTGGAACGGATCACATCCGTGGAGTTACAACACCCCACGACTCCTTCAAGGTAAGCCGCCGCTCAGGCCGGGTCAACGACAACCGCCCCGAGCCGGATGCGTGTCGCGGATCCAATACGAATCGTTACCTGTCAGCTCTTGTCGAAGTCTTCCGGTGTGACGTGATCGAGGAACTCACGGAAGCGCTCGACCTCCTCCTCCTCGACCACCTCGTCGTCCTCGTTCTCACTGTCCGGAACCGGGATGCCGGCCTCGGCCAGGATCTCCTCGGTGCAGAACACCGGCGTACCGGTCCGCAGCGCGAGCGCGATCGAGTCCGACGGGCGGGCGGAGATCTCGGTCTTGTCGTCGAAGACCAGGATCGCCTCGAACACGCCGTCGGTCAGGTTCACGATCCGGACCTGGCTCAGCGTGTGCCCGAGCACCCGGATGGTCTCCGCGAACAGGTCGTGGGTCAGCGGCCGGGGAGGCTCCATCCCCTGCTGGGCGAAAGCGATGGCGCTCGCTTCGGCCGCGCCGATCCAGATCGGCAGGTACCGCTCTCCGCCGACCTCCCGGAGCAGCACGATCGGCTGACTCGAGGGCATCTCAACCCGGACTCCGACCACGTCGACTTCGCGCACTCCTTCAGCCTACTCTGCGGGCCAGGCCGGGGCTGCCCCGCCGGGGTCAGCGGGTGAGCCGTGACCGGACGAGTGCCGCGTGCAACCGCACCGCGAGGGCGGCCAGTTCCAGCGTCTTGTCGTCGCGCCGGGGCTGTACGACCTGCTCGATCAGCCCGACCTCACGGTCGGCGGCGGCCCGGAACGGCCGCAGATGCCGCGGCTCGATCCCGTACTGCGCGAACTCGGCGGCCGCCTTGGCGATCAGGATCGCGTCGCCGTCGTAGTGGTTGCCCCGGGCCACGACGAGGTTGTGACTCTCCAGCTGCTCGAGCAACTCGGCCGTGATCCCGGCCGCCTCGCGCAGCTCGTCCCGGGTCAGCTTCAGCTCGGTCCCGTACGTCGAGAAGTCCTCGGCATCGGGCAGCCCGGCAGGCTGGGGCAACGTCTGCGGCGCCGCCGGCCGGCCACCAGGAGCAGGCGGCCGCAGCCCGCGATCCATCGCGTCGAGGTGGTCCTTGATCACCTTCAGCGGCAGGTACTGGTCGCGCTGCGCGGTCAGCACATAGCGAAGCCGCTCGATGTCGGCGGTACTGAACTTGCGGTACCCCGAAGCGGTCCTGGCCGGCGTCACCAGCCCCTCCGCCTCGAGGAAGCGGATCTTGGAGATGGTGACGTCGGCGAACTCGGCCTGCAGGAGCTGCAGCACCTCACCGATGCTGCTGCCCCCTAGTGCGGAGTCTCCAGACTCAGGCTTGGCCACTGGCGTAGTAGACCAGCCGGTACTTGCCGATCTGCACCTCGTCGCCGTTCGACAGCTGCAGCTCGTCGATCCGGTCGCGGTTCACGTAGGTGCCGTTCAGGCTGCCGACGTCGCGGACCTTGACGCCCTGCGGGTCGCGCCGGAACTCCGCGTGCCGGCGGGACACGGTCACGTCGTCGAGGAAGATGTCGCTGTCGGGGTGCCGGCCGGCGGTGACCACGTCGACGTCGAGCAGGAACCGGCTGCCCGCGTTCGGGCCGCGCTGGACGATCAGCAGCGCCGATCCCTGGGGCAGCGCGCCGACCGCGGCCTCGTCCTCGGCGGACAGGCTCTCGCCGAGATCGAAACGCTCGGTCTCCGGCTCGACGCTGATCGGTGCGAGCATCGCGGTGTCGGTCACCCCGGGGGCGGTCACCGGACGGTCCGCGCCAGGGAGCATCGTTCCGCACTGCGAGCAGAACTTGCTGCCCTCGGAGTTCTCGTGCCCGCACTGGTTGCAGAACGGCATGCTGTGATCCTCCCGATCGCCGGCGGTCCGGCGACGTTCTCGTTGACCCCGTGATGACAGTGTGGACTAGGACCCCAACCCTCGACCGGCGGTTGAGGTCCGACAGAACTTACCAGCTACTGCCCTGCGTCCGTAGTTCAGCTCTGGTCGAGCTGTCCCTTGTACGTGTCGGCGTCCATCAACGCCTCGATCTCCTCGTCGTCGTCGACCTCGATGTCGAGCAGCCAGCCCTCGCCGTACGGGTCGGTGTTGACCAGGTCGGGCTGGTCGGCCAGCGCCTCGTTGACGGCGCGCACGGTGCCGTTGAGGGGCGCGAACAGGTCGCTGACGCTCTTGGTGGACTCCAGCTCGCCGCAGGAGTCGCCGGCCCGGACGGCGGTGCCGACCTCGGGCAGCTGTACGTACACGATGTCGCCGAGCGCGTCCTGGGCGAAGTCGGTGATACCGACCCGCACCGGGCCGTCGCCGGCCTTGACCCACTCGTGCTCGGCCGTGTACTTCAGATCTTCGGGATACACCTCGGTCCCTCTTTCTTTCAATGGAAACTGCAGGGAGTTACTTCGTCGGGCTCGGTGCCGGGCGAGCGTAACGATGCTCGTCCGGCGCGTGCAAGACGGTGATCGACACGCTCGGCAGCTCGCTCACCTCGGCGGTGCCGCCGACCTGGGGACCCTCGACCTCGCTGACCAGGCCGCCGGGGAAGTTGGCCGCCTCGGCCAGGTTGTGGGCATCGCCGATCGCCTCGATCACGTACGGCGACTGCACCTTCTCGCCGTCGATCTTCACCCCGGGCGGGTCGTCGACCAGATCGGTGCTGGCCACCACCCGGACCTGCCCGTTGATCTGGATCGCCTCGGCGCCCGCGTCGCGGAGCTCCTCGATCGCGTCCAGCAGGTTGCTCGACTGCATCTTGGCGTCCGGGTCGTTCAGCGTGATCCGGACCCCGGGGCCGACGGCGGGCAGCGTCCCGGCCAGGATGCCGAGCACGCGCACCTGCTGCTCGGCCTGCTCGCGGGCGGTCTGCGCCTTGTCCGCGCTGGAGGTCAGCGTGTTCTTGCGCGCCTCCAGCTCGGTGATCTCGGTCTCCAGCCGGCGGGTGTTCTGGCCGAGGCCGTCGAGGATCGCGATCAGGTCCTCGCGGCGGGCGTTCTGGTAGCCGTCGTCGGCCCGGTTCACCCGGACCTGCACGACCGCCATACAGGCCACCAGCGCCAGCACCACGGCCACGATCGCCTGCCCGCGGGACGGCTTGAATCCGGTCCGCAGCCGCCGCAGCGCCAGGTTCGGCGTCTTCGGTTTCGGCTTGGGCATCGGCGTCGGCTCGGCCGGCTCCGGCTTGTCCGGCGGCGGGAACGGGGCGTCGGTACTCATCTCAGGCCCTGAAGACGTGGCGCCGGATCGCGGCCATGTTGGTGAAGATCCGGATCCCGAGCACGACCACGACGCCGGTGGACAGCTGCGAGCCGACCCCGAGCTGGTCGCCCAGGTAGACGATCAGGGCCGCGATCAGCACGTTCGAGACGAACGAGACGACGAACACCTTGTCGTCGAAGATGCCGTCCAGGAACGCCCGCAGGGCGCCGAAGACCGCGTCCAGCGCGGCGACCACCGCGATCGGCAGATAGGGCTGGGCCCACTCGGGTACGTCGGGAGCGACCAGCAGACCGACGACGACGCCGATCACCAGGCCGAGGACGGCGATCATCTCCCACCCACCTTCGCGTACCGCAGCGCGATGGTGGCATCGGCTGGCACCAGCAAGGAATCCTCCGTCGTGATCGTCATCCGGACATGGAAATTGCTGACCAGGTACTGCACCCACTGGCCGCCCGAGCTCTGCGCGAACCGGGCCGGCATGGTCGCGGTGTCCCCGATCGCCAGCACCGTGTACGGCGGGGTCAGCGAACTGTAGTCGACGGTGATCGCGCTGCCCGCACCGCGGATCGCGGTCAGCGTGGTCAGCCGGTGACCGTTCACCGAGATCGCCTCCGCGCCGGCCGTCCACAGCCCGTTGACGAACTGCTGCAGGTCGACGTCGAGCAGCCGGCCCTGCTTGTCGTCGGAGTCCTTGGCGTCGTCGACGACGGCCTTCAGGCCCGGACCGGTCACCGCGACGGCCCCGACCTGCAGCTCGAGGTCGTTCAGCTTCTGCTGCAGCGCCGCGCCTTCGCTGGTGTTGCTCAGTCCACCGGCCTGCAGCCCACGGACCTCGTCGGCGAGCTTGATCTGCTCGCCGCGCAGGTCGGTCAGCCGGCCGTCGGCGGTGTTGATCCGGGTGATCAGCTCCTTGCGCTGCTTCTCCGCCTCGGGCGCGCTGCGGTAGTTCTGCGACGCGGCGACGGCGAGCAGGAAGCCCAGGAAGAGCAGTGCGATCACCAGGATGATCCGGTGCCGCGACTTGTTGGCCTTGCCACCCTGCGACGGACGGGCTCTCGCCGCGACGGCGTAGCCCTCGTCCAGCGGGTGGGCCATCAGGTTGTTCAGCAACGACATGGACGCGTCGACGCGTCGCTGCCCGGGTGGAGCCTGGCCGGGTGGAGATTGGGTCACGGGATCGCCCTTAGCCCGCCTGCTTGCTGATCGGCTTCACGGTCTGCATCAGATGGCGCAGCTGTGCGAAGTACAGGGCGCCGGCCCAGTAGTACAGAGCGGTGCCCCAGATCGCGAAGGCCCAGCCGAAGACGCGGGCCAGCAGGTTGAGCGTGCTGTCGCCGTCACCGAGCAGCAGCAACGGGAACGCGTACAGCAGACAGAAGGTCGCGGACTTGCCGAGGAAATGCACCGGCAGTGCGTTGACGCCCCGGCGGTGCAGCGCCGGCAGAGCGAAGGTGAGCAACAGGTCCCGCAACGGCAGTGCGATCGCCAGCCACCACGGGATGATGTCGCGCAGCGCGAGACCGAGCACGGTGGCGAAGATGTAGAGCCGGTCGGCGACCGGGTCGAGCATCTGGCCGAGCCGCGTCGTCTGGTTCATCCGGCGCGCGATCTGGCCGTCGGCCCAGTCGGTGAAGCCCGAGATCGCCAGCACCAGCAGGGCCCAGCCGTCTTCCTCCGGCCCGAGGATCAGCCAGAGAAAGAGTGGTACGCCCAGCAACCGGATGAAGCTCAGTGCGTTCGGGATCGTCAGCACCCGATCGGACACTTCCAGGTCCGGCACGCGATCCTCCCCCTGCTTGCGAATCGGGCGACCGCCAACGGCGCCCCTGTCCCGGTCGTTACTGTACTTGGGCCCGGTACCGGGTTCTGCCCCGGCCACACCGGTGTTCCTTGATTAGGTGAACGTATTCACAACCGCATGGCTACGCAGGCCGCGGCGCGGTGACCCGAAGGTGACCTGATCGAGATCAGCCCGTAGCTCGGCCCGGTCCGGCTCTAGGCTGGGACGGTGAAGTTTCTGGTACTGATCTATGGCAATCCCGAGTCGCGACAGGTGTGGGACGGGCTGTCCGACGAGCAGAAGGCCGAGTCGATGACCGGGTACACCGCGCTCAACGACGCCCTCGCGGCCAGCGGCGAGCTGGTCGTCTCGCATTCGCTGGGTGACCCGGAGGCGACCAAGCAGGTGGTCTTCCGCAACGGCCGGCCGATGACGACCGACGGGCCGTTCGCGGAGGTGAAGGAGCAGCTGGCCGGGTTCTACCTGCTCGACTGCCCGTCGATGGAGCGGGCGCTGGAGATCGTGCCGCAGATCCCCGAGGCACCGTTCAGCATCGTCGAGGTACGGCCGATCCGGGACCTGAGCTCCTTCAGCTGATGATCGACCAGCTGCTCCGCGAGCTCGCCCCACAGATCGTGGGTCCGCTGGTCCGCCGGTACGGCGGGTTCGACACCTGCGAGGACGCCGTCCAGGAGGCGCTGCTGGCCGCGTCGCAGCAGTGGCCGGTCGACGGGGTGCCGTCGAATCCGCGGAGTTGGCTGATCACCGTCGCGTCGCGCCGCCGGATCGAGATGCTGCGCAGCGAGGCCGCCCGGCTCCGGCGCGAGGAGACTGTCGCGGGGCTGGAATCCTCCGAACCCGCGCCGCTTGATGTCGACGACTCCTTGACGCTGCTGTTCCTCTGCTGTCATCCGTCGCTCACTCCCCCGTCGCAGATCGCGCTGACGTTGCGGGCGGTCGGCGGGCTCACCACGGGCGAGATCGCCCGCGCGTTCCTCGTCCCGGAGTCGACGATCGGCCAGCGGATCAGCCGGGCGAAGGCGACGATCAAGAAGGAGGGCGCGGAGTTCCGGCTACCTCCTGCCGACGAGTTGCCGGAGCGGCTAACCGCAGTACTGGCCGTGCTGTATCTGATCTTCAACGAGGGCTACACCGCAAGCTCCGGCGAATCTCTGCACCGAGTCGAGCTGAGCACCGAGGCCATCCGGCTGACCCGTCAACTGCAGGCCCGACTCCCCTCCGAGGGCGAGGTTGCCGGCCTGTTGGCTCTCATGCTCCTGACCGACGCCCGCCGTCCGGCCCGCACCGCACCGGACGGCGCGCTGATCCCGCTGCCCGACCAGGACCGCTCCCTGTGGCTTGACGACTTTGTTGCTGAAGGCACCGAACTGATCTCGGCCACGCTACGCACCGCCCCCATCGGCCCCTACCAACTCCAGGCCGCGATCGCCGCCGTCCACGACGAAGCACCCCGGGCCGAAGACACCGACTGGCGCCAGATCCTCGTCCTCTACGAACTCCTGGAAACCCTGTCCCCCGGCCCCATGGTCAGCCTCAACCGCATCGTCGCCCTCGCGATGGTGCACGGCCCGGAGTACGGACTGGAACGCCTAGCAGCCACCGCCGACGACCCGGCCCTGAAAGACCACCACCGAGTAGAAGCCGTCCGGGCCCATCTACTCGAACTCTCCGGCGACACCACCGCCGCCCAGGCCGCATACCGCCTCGCCGCCCGCCAGACCCTCAGCGCTCCCGAGCAGCAGTACCTACTCGCCCGCGCCGACTCGCTCTGAACCCTCACCGCGTGATCAGTTTTCTGAACACAAGCCCGCTGTGACCAGAAAACTGATCACCTACGACCAGGTCGTCGCACGCTCCGCGAACTCCTCCGGTGCGCTGTGCATCGGAATGACACAGAGCAGCTGCCCACCCGGCACCCGCATCGTGTGACACCCCTGCCAACTCGCCACCTCGACCGCCCCCAGCCCCGCCAACCGCGCAACCTCGGCGGCGACGTCGTCGGTCTCGATGTCGAGGTGGTACCGAGGCTCGTCATCGACTGCCTGGACAGCCAGTACGAACCCCGGCAACGCTCCCTTCAGATCCGTGTACTGCGGCTCGCCCGGCTCGCTCTCCGGGGTGGCGTTCAGGGCCGCCGCCCAGAACGTCGACGCCTCCGCCGCCTGCTCCTTCGGTACGTCGATCAGAAAAGTAGACACTCGGCTCCTGTGCATTCTCCGAACTTAGTGCTCCGTCAGCGAGGTAGCTTGAGCCGGATGATCGTCGTGCCGGCCGAGTTCGTCAGCACCACAGTCGCCCGCGAAGGTGAAGCCTGTACTCCGTGGCTCGACGCGCTCCCGTCGCTGGTGGCTGAGCTGCTGGATCGCTGGAACTGCGAGCCGGATGGGGCTGTGATGTTCGGCGGCGTGGGGATCATCGTTCCCGTCCGACGACGCGATGCGGGCGTCGCAGTACTGAAGGTGTCCTTCCCTCATCCCGGCAACCGGTACGAACCTGACGCCTTCGCAGCCTGGGCCGGCCGCGGGGCCGTCGTACTGCACGAGCGGGACGACGATCACTTCGCGATGCTCCTCGAGCGAGCCCACTCGACGACCCTCGCCTCACTGACCGACGAAGACGAGATCGCCGAAGTCGCCGGCCGCCTCAACCACTTGCTGGCCATCGACGCACCCGCCGCCCTACCCCGGTTGCAGGACCAAGCAGACTCCTGGGCGGAAGACCTGGAGAAGGACGCCCGTACGTTGCCGCATGGACTCTCGTCCCGCGCGCTCGACGCCGCCAGAGCGACCATCGACGAACTCGCCCGCACGCAACCGAACCTGATCATCCACGGCGACTTCCACGGCAGAAACATCCTCCGCGCCGACCGCGAACCCTGGCTGGCCGTAGACCCCAAAGGCTACGCCGGAGACCCCGCCTCCGACGCCGGCACCCTGCTCAAAACCCGCGCCCTGACCATCCTCACCACCCCCGACCCCGCCAAGGGCCTCCACCGCAGCCTCGACATCTTCGCCGAAGCAGCCCACCTGGACCGAGAACGAGTAGGCCGCTGGGCCCACCTCCACGCAGTCCAAACCACCTTCTGGGGCCACCACCACGGCTACCGCCGAGGCCGCACCGGTACCGCCCTCACCAACCTCCTAGCCCTGGTAACCACCCTCGTAAACCACCTCACTCCACCTCGCCCCGCGTAGAAGCAGGGTGGGTGGTGGCGGTCCAGGAGGTGAGGATTTGCAGGGCGTCGTGGGAGGGGGTGTTGGGGGCGGCGGTGAGGATGAGGATTCGTTGGTCGGGGTCTTCGGGGCTGACCCAGGTATCGCAGTCGAGGAAGAGCTCGCCGACCAGGGCGTGGCGGTAGTGCTTGGTGGCGTTGCCGGTGCTCGTCACCTGGTGGGTCGCCCACCAAGTACGGAAGTCGGCGTCGCGGACGGACAGTTCGCCGACTAGGGACGCGAGCTTCGGGTCGTCGGGGTACCGGGCCGCCTCCATCCGCAGGGTGGCGGCAGCGGTACGGGCCGCGCTCTCCCAATCGGCATGCAGTTCCCGCATCACCGGATCGACGAAGAGCAGCCGCACGTAGTTGCGCTCGGCATCGTCATACCGGGAAAAGTCCGTATAGAGGGCAGTAGCTCCATCGTTCCAGGCGAGGATGTCCAGCCGACGGCCGAGCACCATCGCCGGCGCTTCCCTCAGTTGGTCGAGCAGCCGTCGCATCGATGGCGTCACCCGTTGCGCACGCTGCCGACGCCGCTTGGCCGGACTCTTCCCAGCCAGCCGGTACATGTACGCCTGCTGATCCTCGTCCAGCCGCAACGCCCGAGCCAACACAGCAAGGATCGACGCCGACGCCTGCAGCCGTCCTTGCTCGAGCCGCGTGTAGTAGTCGACGCTCATCACCGCCAGCTGCGCCACCTCCTCCCGACGCAACCCGGGCACCCGACGAGCCGAACCAGTCTCGGGCAGCCCAACAGCGGCCGGGCTCAGCTCAGCCCGTCGCGCCTTCAGGAATTCGCCCAGCTCGGCTGCCGGCGTACCGTGCTCGCTGCTCATGGCAACCATTCTCCAACCTGGTAGCAGCTTTCTGGGGGGACAAGTTCCTTCCCAGGCAGAAACCCGTCTCTACTCCCCGGCTCGAGCCCGCAGCACGGTGGACCCATGAGAACAACCGTCACCTTCGACAGCGCCGGCCTGAACCTCGCCGGCCACCTCTACCTCCCCGACTCCGAAACCACCGATCGCCTCCCCGCCGTCGTCGTCGGCCACCCCGGCACCGGCGTGAAGGAACAAGCCGCCGGCCTGTACGCCGAACGCCTCGCCCGCGCCGGCTTCATCACCCTCGCCTTCGACGCCGCGTACCAGGGCGAGAGCGAAGGACTCCCCCGCGGCCTGGAGGATCCCGCTCACCGCGTCGAGGACGTCAAGGCCGCCGTCTCGTTCCTCAGCGTCCGCGACGAGGTCGACCCCGACCGCATCGGCGCCCTCGGCATCTGCGCCTCGGGCGGTTATGTCATCCCGGCGGCCGCGACCGATCATCGGCTGAAGGCGATCGCGACGGTCAGCGCCGCCGACATCAGCCTCCAGTTCCGCGAAGGCGCCGACGGCCGGCAAGACCCGGCGATCATCCAGGGCATGCTCGACGCCGCGGCCACGGCCCGTACTGCGGAAGCGCGCGGCGAAGGCGTCGGGGAGTTCGCGCTCTTCCCGGCCAGCGAGGAACAGGCGCGAGCAGGCGGACAGCACGTCTTCGAAGGCTGGCAGTACTACTGCACCGACCGGGCGCAGCACCCGCGCTCGGCCAAGACCCTGACCTGGAACAGCGTCGACCGCATCGCCCAGTTCGACGCTTTCCGCTTCATCAGCCGGCTCGGCCCACGCCCCCTGCTGATGATCGCCGGGCGGGAGGCCGTCACCTCCTGGATGACCACCCAGGCCTTCGAACAGGCAAGCCACCCCAAGGAACTGTTCTGGCTCGACGGCGCCAGCCACGTGGATCTCTACGACAAGGACGAGTACGTGACTCCCGCAGTCGCGAAGCTGGCCGACTTCTACCGAACCACCTTGTAGCGGAGCCAGAGCATGCCGTCTGCTTCGGTATGACTGGACAGCAGCTCCAATCGAGTCGGCAGCTCATGATCGCCGAGCTCGGGACCGTCGAACACCGTCGGCGTACCGAGCCCGCCGATCACCGCCGGAAGCACCAGCAGCTGGATCTCATCGACCAAACCTGCCCGAAGCAGAGCTCCATTGAGCCCACCACCAGCCGTGGACAAGACACAGCCAACGCCCAGAAGATCCCGCATGCGACCCAACGCCGCCGCAAGCTCAACACGCTCGTCACCGGCGACCAGGTAGCAGATCCGCCGCGTGCGGAGATGCGCGAGATACGCCGCCGGCGTCGCCCGCGCGACGAGCACCAGGACATCCCACTCCCCATGGTCCTCGTCCTCCCAGGTAACCCGCCCGCGACTGTCGACGACCGTGAACCACTTCGCGTGCCCCGGCCGCTCGACCACCTCCTCAGGCAGGAAGTCGCTGTAGAGCAGGTCGGCTGGGTAGTCGAACTCGGTCGGCAGCCCGGTCAGTGGGCCGGCAGAGTCCGCCACCAACGACCCGCTACCCTCCAGGATCGCCTCAGGTTGGTACAGACTGTCGAGCTGCACTGAGCGCGCCTTGTCGAGCACCTGCGCGCTGGCCGGCGCCAGTGATTGCCAGACCTTCGAGGCATCGGCATCCATGAGCAACCGGCTGCGGCTGAGCGTGATCCGCCCGTCGACCGACATCGTCACCGAGACCACGACCCTAGGGCGATCGAGCTGTTCCATTCACCCAGTACTACCGCCCGCCACCGACATTTCAGTCGTAGGTGATTGTGCGCAGCACCTTCGCCGGGACCCCGGCCGCGATCGAGTACGCCGGGATGTCCTCGGTGACGACGCTGTTGGCGCCGATGACGCAGCGATCGCCGATCGTCACTCCGCTGGTGACGACCACGTTCGCGCCGAGCCAGACGTTGTCGCCGATCCGCGTCGGCCCCTTGGAATCGAACCCCTGCCAGGGCACCGGCCGATCGGGATCATCGAACCGGTGATTGGCATCCGTCACGAAACACCCGTTGGCCAGCATGCAATGCGACCCGATCTCCACCAGCTCATACGCGGCCACCATCACCGCGATGTTCAGGAACGTTCCCTCCCCGATCCGCACCCGCCCCTGCTCGCCCATCGTGATCCATACATTCGGCTCGAACATCGTCTGCGCCCCCACCTCGAGCCGCCCCTCCCGGAACCCCTCCAGCACCTCCCCATGCAACGGCCACCGCGCGAACGCCCCACGCCGCATCAGCTCCCAGTGAATCCGCGCCCGATTCCAAGGCAACGAATTCCGCTGATACCACCACCACTTCTGCCCCCAAAGCTTCGCCTGCGCAGCAAGTTCGTCCACACCCGGCAGGTTACGTCGCGTGCCGGACCCGGTAGCGGAGGTGCATCACCTGCTGGTGTGACGGCGTGGTCTCCGGGGTGGTCAGGGTGCGGAGCAGGTCGAGCTCGACGATCTCCGCGGGCAGGTTGTCGAACAGCCGCCGCCCCTGGCCGAGCAGGACCGGCACGACATGGAGCTCCAGTTCGTCGAGCTCCCCCGCTCGCAGGAGCGCTTGCGCCGCCCCGGCTCCATGCACCATCACGTCATGGTTTCCGGCTGCTCGACGGGCTTGCGCGGCACACTCGCGAACGTCGGTGACGTACCGGGCCGATCCCGGCGGTGGGTCCGCCGGAACCTGATGGGTGAGGACGAAGATCGGCACGCCGTCATGGTGATCGCCGGCCCAGCGTCCAGCCAGCTCGAAGGTCCGGCGTCCGGAGATGACCGCCCGGGTGGCCATCATCTCCGCGAACTGCTGACCGCTCGGCCCTGGCGCATCGCGAAGGTCGAGCCAGTTGAAGAGCCGGAACCCACCGACCCCCATCGGAGCCTCCTCCCCGTCGTCCGGCCCGGTGACGAACCCGTCCAGGGAGATGGTCATGTAGAGCCTGATGATCGCCATCACCCCAACCTGGCTTCCGGCCCGCCGGCACGCAACAGGGCGGCGACTCCTTCTTCGGTACTCCGTACCGGTCGGAGCGCTCGGTCGCGTCGTGCCGGTTCAGCTGGGGCGAGCATGCGGCGTGGGGACCGAGTCCTCCCCTAGTCGAGGGTGGCGCTGGGGGCGACGAAGACGATCTTCCCGTTGATCGGGGCGGTGGCGGCTTCGGCGTGCACCTGCGCCAGTCCGGCCAGCGGGACCCGCCGGGTTGCACCCAGGTGCAGCTTGCCGGCGTCAAGCAGGGTCACCAGCTGGGCGAGCTGTTCGGCGTCGGGACGGAAGAAAAGGTTGATTCCCCGTACGCCGCGGGCCTCGTCGGACGCAGCGGGCATCCACACGGTGGTGTTGACCAGCACACCGCCGTCCCGGATCACGCCGGCCTGGGCGGCCATCTGCTCCGGGGCGATCGGGGCGAAGTTGAGCACGACGTCGACCGGCTCGGACAGCTCCGGGATCCCCGAGCCGTGGATCTCGTCGGCGCCGGCCGTCTTGGCCTGCTCGGCGCTGCCCGGGCCGGTGGTGGCGATCACGTACGCGCCGGCGTTCTTGGCCAGCTGGACCGCGTAGCCGCCGACGACGCCGCCCGCGCCGTTGATCAGCACTCGCTGGCCAGTGGTCAGCTTCGCGTGGTCGAACAGCGCCTGCCATGCGGTGAGCCCGACCAGCGGTAGTCCGGCGGCGTCCACCAGCGGGACACTTGTGGGGGCCGCCGCCAGAAGCCGGGCCGGGGCGATGGCGTACTCCGCGGCTGCGCCGGTGCTGGTCAACGGCAGGGCGCCGATCACCCGGTCACCGATGTCGAAGCCGGTCACGTCCTCGCCGAGCGCGTCGACCGTGCCCGCGATGTCGAGGCCGGGGGTGTGCGGCAGCCGGATCGGGATGGGGCCCTGCATGACCCCGGCGCGGATGTTGCCCTCGACCGGGTTGAACGACGTCGCCGCCACCCGGATCCGGATCTCGCCGGCGCCGGGGGCCGGTTGGTCCACGTCTTCGTAGCGCAAGACCTCTGGGGTGCCGTACTCGTGGAAACGCACTGCCTTCATGACGGGCCTCATCTTTCTGATTCGGTGTGCTTCGATTTCGAAGCACTTCTGAACAATAGCAAGCTTCGAATTCGAAGCAAGTGTGGTGTGCGGGACAGCCGGCTCAGCCGGGGTCACTGCCGGTCGGCAGAACTGTCCTCGTTACTCGCGGCGGCCGGAGCCTTCCCGGTTCGACCACTCAAGCGTGGCGCAGAACGGGAGGCGGGTGAATGTCCTCGTTATCCACGGTATGACAGAGCATGGATAAGGGGTTCAGGCTTGGCTCACGCCTCGTCCCCCGGCCACGGTGATCAGCCGCCGGAGCTTGGCCTCACTCGGTGAGCCCGGTTCGGCCATGAAGACCAGCAGATCCTGGTCCTCGTCGGGATCCACCAGCCGCCGGCTGTACAACTCCAACTCGCCCAGTTCCGGGTGCCGGTAGCGTTTGAGCTCGTGGTGATGGGTGACGTCCACCTCGTGCCGCCGCCAGACCTCGGCGAACTCGGGGCTGACCGCCAGTAGCGCGTCGACGATCTCTCCGGCGGTGCCCGCCGGATCGGTCGTGTACGCCGCCCGCAAATCCACGGTGAAGACCCGGGAGCGTACGTCATGGTCCTCGGGTGGATAGATGGCACGCTGGGCCGGGTCGGTGAACCAGCGATAGACCAGGTAGCGCGCCATGCCTTCGAAGCGGGTGTAGTCACCGAACAGCGCCACCGCCCCCGGGGTCTGCAGCAATGCCTCACCGAACCGGGAGAACACGATCGCGGGTGTGTCCGAGAGTTGCTCCGCGATGGTCCTGATGGCCAGACTGACCCGGTCGTCCGGCAGGGTGCGCCGCGGCGCCGCGTGCCCGCCGAGGGCGAACAGGTGCTCCCGCTCGCTCGGGCTGAGCCGCAACGCCTGGGCCACGGCGGCCAGTATCTGCTCGGACGGCATCGGGCCGCGCTTCTGCTCAAGCCGGCTGTAGTAGTCGGCCGACATGCCGGCCAGCACCGCGACCTCCTCGCGCCGCAGCCCACCGGTACGACGCCGGGCGCCCCGCGGCAGTCCCACCTCCTCCGGCTGCAGTGCTTCCCGGCGAGCCCGGAGAAAGTCCGCCAGCAACGCGCGGTCCATCGCTCTCGCCCGCCTCAGCCGGTCTGGTTGCGCCGCGCGCGAGGCTTGGCGGAGCGGGGCGGAGCGGCTCGCATATGGTCGCGGACCCGGCCCAGCACGGTGTTGAGGGCGGTGACGTCGTCGCTGGTCAAGGGTTCGAACAACAGGTGCCGGACCCGGTCGACGTGCCCCGGGAGTACCTGGGCGACCAGGTCACGGCCGACGTCCGTGACCGCCACCATGACACTGCGCTCGTCGTCCGGGGACGGCGAACGGGTGATCAGGCCACGCTTGTCCAACAAGCCCGCCTGATAGGTCAGCCCGCTACGGCTGTACACGACACCGTCGGCCAGATCGGTCATCCGCAGCTTGCCCCCGGGCGCGTCGACGAGTCGGGCGAGGACCTGAAACTGCACATAGCTGAGGTCACCGTCGATGCGCAGGTGCTCGTCCACCGCGTACTGAAGAAGGCTACTGACCTCCACCAGAGCGAAGTACGCACCAAGCTGCTCCGCGCTCAGGCCTGGCGCCGCGTCCCTCATCCCGCGATAGTACATGCTTTGAATTCGAAGTTATCCACAGGAAAGCGTTCGCTTCACCGGAAGTCCCGGGAGGTGGTTTTGGCGGCCAGGGGGAGGCGTTCGAGTTTGTCGGCTACCAGGTTGGTGACGCCTTGGGAGCGTTCGAGGCGGCCGCGGATGATCATGGCGCTGGACTCGCGGGCGACGCGGCGGTAGCGGTTCCAGACGCCGTTGGAGCAGACGATGTTGATCATGCCGGTTTCGTCTTCCAGGTTGAGGAAGGTGACGCCGGCGGCGGTGGCCGGGCGTTGGCGGTGGGTGACTACGCCGCCGACGTAGACACGGCTGCCGTCCTCGGCTGTCGAGAGCTGGTTCGCGCGGAGGATGCCGCGCTCGTCGAGGGCGGCGCGGACGTGCCGGATCGGGTGGTCGTCGGGTGAGATGCCAGTGGCCCACAGGTCGGCCATCGTCGTCTCCACCCCGGTCATCCCGGGCAGCATCGGTGGCGGACCGGAGCTGCTCACACCGGACAGATGCCCGGGCCGCTCCTCGGCAGCACGTCCCGCATTCCACAACGCCTGCCGCCGCGACAACCCGAACGAGTCGAACGCCCCCGCCGTCGCCAGCGCCTCCACCTGTACTCCGGTGAGCCCAGTCCGCCGAACAAGGTCCGCCATGTCGGCGTACGGCCCGTTCTTCTCACGCTCCTCCACGATCACGGTCGCCGACGGCACTCCGACCGACTTGACCCCGGCCAGCCCGAGCCGCACCACGAGCTGCCCGTCGCGCCGGTGCAGGTCCGAGTCGAACGGCACCTTCGGATCGAACTCCCCGATCGGCGGCTGCTCCTTCAGCAGACACGACTCATTGCCGGTGGCAACCACCTCATCAGCCGTCGACTCGAGGGTGGCGTGGACACCGGAGGTGAACAGGTCAGGGCGGAGCACCTCCACACCATGGCGCCGAGCGTCAGCCACCAGGGACTGCGGCGAGTAGAAGCCCATCGGCTGCGCCCGGAGCAGCGCGGCGAGGAAGGCCGCCGGGTAGTGCAGCCGCAACCAGGTGCTGGCGTAGACGAGCAGTGCGAAGCTGATCGAGTGGGATTCGGCGAACCCGAAGTTCGCGAAGGCCTCGATCTTCTCGTAGATCTCGTCGGCGGTGTCGCCGGTGATGCCGTTCGCCGCCATCCCGTCGTACAGCTTGGTCTTCAGCGACGAGATCTTCTCCACGCCGCGTTTGGAACCCATCGCGCGGCGGAGCAGGTCGGCGTCCTCGCCGCTGCAGCCGCCGACCGTCATCGCGATCTGCATCAACTGCTCCTGGAACAACGGCACGCCCAGGGTCCGTTTCAGCACCGGCTCCAGCGCGGGATGCAGATAGGTGATCGTCTCCTCCCCCAGCTTGCGCCGGATGAACGGATGCACCGCGCCACCCTGGATCGGACCGGGCCGGATCAGCGCCACCTCGATCGCCAGGTCGTAGAAGCTGCGCGGCCGCAACCGGGGCAGCGTGCTCATCTGGGCCCGGCTCTCCACCTGGAAGACCCCGACCGAGTCCGCCTTGCAGAGCTGGTCGTAGACGCCCCGCTCCTCCTTCGGGATCGTGTCCAGATTCCAGTCTTCGCCGAGATGTTTGCGGATCAGGTCCATCGCGTACTGCAGTGCCGCCAGCATGCCGAGCCCGAGCAGGTCGAACTTCACCAGCCCCATCCAGGCGCAGTCGTCCTTGTCCCACTGCAGCACGGTCCGGTTCTCCATCCGGGCGTGCTCGACCGGCACCACGTGCCCGACCGGGATGTCGGTCAGCACCATGCCACCGGAGTGGATGCCGAGGTGCCGCGGGAACTTCAGCAGGTCCTCGGCCAGCGCCACCACCGGTGCCGGGATGTCGTGGTCGACGCTGCTCCGCACAGCACCCCACGCGTCCACCTGCTTGGACCACGCGTCCTGCTGCCCGGTGCTGAACCCGAGCGCCTTGGCCATGTCCCGCACCGCGAGCTTCGGCCGGTAGGTGATCACGTTTGCCACCTGGGCCGCGTTGCGCCGGCCGTACTTGCCGTAGACGTACTGGATCACCTCCTCGCGCCGGTCGGAGTCGAAGTCGACGTCGATGTCGGGCTCCTCGTCGCGGGCCGCGGACAGGAACCGCTCGAAGGGCAGGTCGTACTGCACCGGGTCGACCGCGGTGATCTCCAGCGCGTAGCAGACCACCGAGTTCGCCGCCGATCCCCGGCCCTGGCAGAGGATCCCCTTCCGCTTGGCGAACATCACGATGTCGCGCACGATCAGGAAGTACCCCGGGAACTTGAGACTCCTGATCACCTTCAGCTCACGCTTGACCCTGGCCACCGCTTCGTCCCGGTACTTCGGCTTGTCCGCGTACCGCTTGCGAACCCCGTCCTCGCAGAGCTTCTCCAGCCAGCCCATCTCGTCGTACCCCTGAGGCACCTCCTGGCGCGGCAGGCTCGGCTTGGCCGCCCGCAGGCTGAACTCCAGCTGGTTCGCCAGCTCGACGGTCCGCGCGACAGCCCCGTCGTACCGATGGAAGCGGGCGAGCATCTCCTCGCCCGAGCGCAGGTGGGCCGTGCCGGCGGGTGGCAGCCAGCCGTCCATCGCGTCGAGGCTGCGCCGGGCCCGGACGGCGGCGACCGCAGCGGCGAGCCTGTGCCGCCGGGGCTGGGCGTAGTGCACGTTGTTGGTGGCGATCACCGCCAGCCCCGCGTCGGCCGCGAGCCGGGCCAGTACTGCGTTACGCGTGCTGTCGGTCGGCAACTGATGGTCGATCAGCTCGACCACCACCCGGTCCTTGCCGAACAACGCGGTCAGCCGGTCGAGCTCGCGGGCCGCGGCGGCCGGTCCGTCGGCCTGGCCACCCAGCTCGAGCGCCCGGCGGACCAGGCCCTTGCGGCAACCGGTGGGGATCAGCCAGTGATCCTCACCGATCGCCGCAAGCTCCTCCAGGTCGTAGACGGGACGACCCTTCTCCTGGCCGCGCAACTGCGCCTCGGTGATCGCGCCGGCCAGCCGGTGATACCCCTCCTGGCGCTCGGCCAGCACCAGCAGGTGACTGCCCTCGGGATCGGCCATCCCGTTCTGCGGTTTGGTCAGGTCGAGGGACAGCTCGGCGCCGAACACCGTCTGGAGATCGTCGTACTCCTCCGCTGCCTCGGCCATCCGGACGACGCCGTAGAAGCCGTCGTGGTCGGTCAGCGCGAGCGCGTTCAGCCCGAGCCGGACCGACTCCTCGACCAGTTGCTCCGGCGAGGACGCGCCGTCGAGAAAGCTGTAGTACGAGTGGCAGTGCAGCTCGGCATACGGCACCACCGGTCCCTCCGGGCGGCGTGGTTTGTCCGCCGGATCCGGATCGTACGGCGGCCGGTGGCGCGACCAGGCCGGGCCGTCTCCCCCGTCGGCGTCCAGCAGCTCGTCCGCGGGCGCGGGCGGCCGCGACCGGCCGGACAACTTCCGCTCCAACTCCGACCACGGAATCGGCGGGTTGTCCCACCCCATCAGAGAACTCCGCTACCTGACGTCATACTCCGATGTTCGAACACTTGTTCGAAAGAGTCAAATCGCCCCGGGCACGGCGACCTGGAAGGCCAGAACCTCACCGGTACGAGGCCCGCCGGTCAACCGCCCGAGGTTGTCCCCGATGCTGTCGTCCGGGCGCCACTCGGCAGTCATGACGAACAAAGTCCGCCCGTCCGGACCACCGAGCGCCAGCGCAAAGGGAGCGCGCTCCGACGCCAATTCGATCCGCTCCAGCACCTCACCACCCTCGACCACCCGGACGACCGACGAGCCACCGGTCGAGACCCAGATCGCCCCCTCCGCGTCGAGGCAGATGCCGTCCGGCCCGAGCCCTTCGGCGAAGACCCGCCGGTTCGACAGTCCCCCGTCCGCGTCGATGTCGAAAGCGGTGAGCCGCCCCGCGAACGACTCCGAGATGACGAGCGTCTTGCCGTCCGGAGTGATCACCATCCCGTTCGGGAACTGGATGTCACCAGCGACCTCGCGGAGCCGGCCGTCCGGCGTGAGGAGCTTGATATAGCCGGGCTTCGGCGCTTCACCACCGGCGAAGTCGAAGTCCGCGCCATTGAGATAGACGTTGCCCCGCCCACCCACGACCAGCTCGTTGCCGCCCTGCTCGGCAAGCACGACCACCGACCCATCCGGCTCCTGGAGCCGCAACTTGTCGCCGGTCATCAACAACCTGCCATCGGGCAGCCAGTCGATGGACCATCCCATCAGCTGCTCGACCGGTACGGCGAAGTACTCCGCCTCACCGTCCGGATCGACGGCCACCACCTGCTGGTCGATCCAGTTGCAGAACCACAACCGGCCGTCGTGCCAGCGGGGCGATTCGGGAATCCCCAGCCCGGTCAGCAAGATCCTCGGTTCGGACATCACGCCACCTCTCACTCGGTTTCACTCCCTACACGAGTGGCGGACCTCCAGATCGACAGGACCTAGATCGACGGGCCGATGAGTTCCTCTGCGATCCACTTGGCGACCCCGACGGGATAGGGCGCCGGCAAGCTGAGGATGAAGTGCTGGAAGCCGATGGCGCCGGCCCTGGCGATCACCTCGCGCGTGCCGGCCGGATCGTCATAGGAGACCGGCACATGGATCGAGCGCGTGATCGACGACGGATCCCGGCCGATCTCGACGCAGTACCGATCCAGCAGGGCACTCCGACTGGCCGCGTCGTCCAGATCCTCGCCGGTGTGATTCCAGATGTCCGCGTGCTCCGCCACCACCCGCAACGTCCCCAGCGACCGTCCACCGATCAGAATCGGCGGATGCGGCCGCTGGACCGGCTTCGGATTGCTGAACGCGCCAACCAACTCATGCCGCTTGCCCCGGAAGTCGAACGGCTCGGCCGAGGTCCACAGCCGCCGGATGATCGCGCACGCTTCACCCAGACTCTCCACCGCCTCAGCCGCATCGAGGTACGGCAACCCATGCGCGTCGTACTCCCGCCGAGCCGCCGGCAGACTGGGCCGAGACCCAGCGCCGATCCCGAAGTCGAGCCGCCCGCCCGACACGATGTCCACAGTCGTAGCGATCTTGGCCAGCATCGCCGGCGGCCGGAACCGATTGCTCGTCACCAGCAGCCCGAGCCGCAGCCGTTGAGTCTGCGCGGCCAGCGCCGAGAGCAGCGTCCAGCCTTCGAAGATCGGTCCGGCCGGGTCACCGCCGATCGGCATCAGGTGATCGAACAGCCACGCGTGCTCGATCGCCGGGATCGCGTCGGCCTCCCGCCAGACCCGCAGCAGATCGTCGTACGAGACCTGTTGCGGAGCGGTCAGGATCCCGAAACTGGCGGTCATGCGACTCGCCGCCGCAGCGACGGGTCGAGCAGCGAGGGCGGCGCGTCGAACTTCTCGTCCGGCGCAAGGTCGGTGCCAGGAGCAACGATCTCGTCGATGGCGTCGAGCACATCGCTGGACAGCACGGTGTCCGCGGCGGCCAACTGCGACTCCAGGTGCGCCAGCGTGCGCGGGCCGATCAGCGCGCTGGTGACGGCCGGATGCACGGTCACGAACCCGAGCGCGAGCTGGATCATCGTCAGCCCGGCAGCGTCGGCGACCTTCGCCAGCCGCTCCACCGCGTCGAGCCGGGCCTGGTTGGCCGGGATGCTCAGATCGAACCGCGCCGGCACGACGGTCGCCCGGCTCGTGGTGATCTCCTGGCCCGCACGGACCGCACCCGACAGCCAGCCCGACGCCAGCGGGCTCCACGCGAGCACACCGAGCCCGTACTGCTCGGTCACCGGCAGGACATGCGTCTCGATCCCCCGCTGCAGGATCGAGTAGCTCGGCTGCTCGGTGACATAGCGGCTCAGGTGGTTCTCCCGCGCGGCCCACTCGGCCTGCACGATCCGGTACGCCGGAAAGGTCGAGCTACCGAAGTACCGGATCTTCCCGGCCCGCTGCAGGTCCGTCAGCGCCGACAAAGTCTCCTCGTCGCTGGTCGTCGGATCCCAGCGGTGGATCTGGTACAGATCGACGTGATCGACGCCGAGGCGACGCAGGCTGTTGTCGAGCTCGGTGACCAGCCAACGGCGCGAGCTGCCCCGATGGTTGCGCTCGTCCCCCATCGGCATGGTCGCCTTGGTGGCCAGGACCAGGTCGTCGCGGCGGCCGGCGATCGCCCTGCCGACCATCTCCTCCGACTCCCCCTGGCCGTACATGTCGGCCGTGTCGATCAGGTTGATCCCGGCTTCGAGAGCCGCGTCGACGATGGCGGTCGCCTCGTCCTGGGTGGTGCGGCCGATCTGGCCGAAGTTCATCGCGCCGAGCGCGAGCGTGCTGACCTGTACTCCGGTACGGCCCAAGGTGCGGTAGTGCATGACGGTCCCTTCTGGCATCATTCACAGTGGAAGCGGAACGAGGTTCCGATAGCAAACATACGGAACGATGTTCCGCTTATCAAGTGGGAGTGGCTCAGTGGCCGACCTCGAGGACGGATCGACGTCGCCCGCGCCGCGGAAACGGGCCGACGCCCGGCGCAACGAGAAGACGCTGCTGGACGCGGCCGCGGCGGCCTTCGTCACGTCCGGCGTCGACGTGCCCGTGCGCGACATCGCGGCCAAGGCCGGGGTCGGCGTCGGGACGATCTACCGGCACTTCCCGACCCGGGCCGACCTGATCGTCGCCGTCTACCAGCACCAGGTCGAGGCCTGCGTCCAGGCCGGCCCGGCACTCCTGGCAAGTTCCAGTACGCCGTACGCCGCGCTGGCCGCCTGGATCGACCTCTTCGTCGACTTCCTGGTCACCAAGCACGGTCTCGCGAAGGCGATGCAGTCCGGCGACTCCGCCTACCAGTCACTGCACGGCAGCTTCATCGACCGGCTTGTCCCCGTCTGCGGACAACTGCTGGAGGCCGCCGGGGCAGCCGGTGAGATCCGCCCCGGCATCGGCGGCTTCGAGCTGATGTTTGCCGTCGGCAACCTCTGCAGCGGCGCCGACTACGGGGACGCGCGCTATGACGCCCGCCGCATGGTCGACCTCCTCGTCGCCGGCCTCCGCGCCGGCTAGTCCACCTGCGCGGCAGCCGCCAGCAGATGGCGCCTGGCGCACTGCAAATGATGCTGGGCAGCCAGGTGCTGACGTTGACGCTCGGCAGCAAGCAGATGTCTGCGCGCACACCACAGGTGACGTTGCACAGGTAGCCGTTGTCGCTGCCGACCGGTGAGCAGTTGACGTCGCCCGCAGAACAGCTCCCGCTTGCCGGAGCATCGACAGCACTGGTCAGTCATAGCTCGCTTCTGTCCACCATTGGTTGTTCCGTACTGCGAAGAGCCAGGCCCGCCCATCAGCGCCCACCAACTGGAAGCGGGCCAACCGGTTCTCGCCGTCGGAGTCCCACCAGCGCTCATCCACCGGCCACGGCCCGGCCCACGCGGTGATCGGATGGAGTTTGTTGCTATCGGCAACCTGTGGGGCAGGCGCGAAGCGGAAGGCCGCCGGAGCGCCGGACAGCACGCCGCGGGCGCTCACCGAGACCTGCCGCCCATCCGCCGAGAGCACCAGGGCCGGCTTCGGCTTCGGGTAGATCGAGCTGGGCGCCGGCGTCGGCCAACGACTCCCGGTGCCGGTGATCGCGCCGGGCCATGGGTGCTCCGGTGGGTTGGCGGGCACCGGGCGATCACCCCATGGAATCAAGGTCTGCCGCTCCAGGAAGCCGCGGCCGCCACCGACCACCACCGAGACGACTCCACCATGGCCGAGCATGCTCTGCACCCGGGACAGCGCCCGGTGGATCCGCTCGTCGGGACCGCCTCCCCAGAGTCCGTCGACATGCGCGCCGACCGGGTCGACCTGCTCCGGGATCAACCGGATCCGCACCACCGCCGAGGTCAGCTCGCTGGTCGCCGTCCCACTGCCCTGCAGCTGCCAGCGGACCCGGTCGACGAGGTCGGCAGGACTGAACCAGCGAGGATGCAGCCACTCCCGCTCGTGCACCCGGCCCGACTCGGTCCCGACCTCGACCCGCAAGGTGGTGCAGACCAGGCCGAGCCTGGTCAGCTTCTCGATCAGTTCGTCGGCGACCGTCCGCACCGCGAACGCCACCTGGTCCACCCGATCCACCGGCGGCTCGAAGTCGAGTTTGCGGGTCAGCTCGAGCGGCACCTGCCGGGCGACCACCGGGCGGTCGTCGTCGCCACGGGCGAGCCGATGCGCGAACGCGCCGTCCGGTCCGAACCTGGTCAGCACCTCGGTCGCGGGCAACCGCGCGAAGGCGCCGAGTGACCGGAGCCCGAGCCGCCGGAGCAGGTCGGTGAGCGCCGGCCGCTCGAGGGTGTCGACCGTAAGCGGCGCGAGGAACTCCGCCGACCCGCCCTCCGGGATCACCAGCACCCGCGTCCGCGCCGAACTCCCCCGCGCGGCTTGCTCGGCAGCAAATGCGCCATCGGCGATCCCGACCCGCCCACCCGGTACGTCGAACGTCTCCAGCCGGTCGAGCAGCTTCTCCGCGGCCGCCGACTCACTCCCGTAGAACCGGCTCGGCCCACGCGCCTTCAACGCGCACATCCCCGGCCGGATCACCTGGATGCCCGGGGTGAGCGCCTCCAGGCAGCCGATCACCGGATCGAAAGCGCGGGCGTCGATCACCGGGTCGTACTTCAGCACCACCAGCTCCGGGCACCGCGACTGCGCATCCCGGGCACGCAACCCGCGGCGCACCCCCTCGGCCCGCGCAGTCGCCGAACTGGCCAGCACCCGCCCCTTCGCGAGCACCGCGACCGCCGCCTCCGGCGAACACCCAGCAGCCGAAGCAGCCGCCGTCACCGGCCAGTCCGGCACCCACACCACCATCGTCCGAGTCATCAGCCCACCGCCTCCCAACGCGCGGGGTCTTCCAACGGACGCGCCGATTCGATCCGGCGGATGCTGCCGTCCGAGGCCGGCAGCCAGAGGTGATGCAGCTGTGGACGGACGGCGGCGCCTCGCCCGGTGACCGCGATGGTCGCCTGACGGCCGGTCAGGTAGCCCTCGCCTTCGCCGAGACCGGTCCACGTGTTGCCCTGGACCTCCAGGCGGGCCTCGCTGCCCGGCCAGGAGCCGACCGCGATGAGCATCGCCCCACGGGTACGCAGCCGTGCCGACAGCCGGGACGCCTCCCCCGAGGTCACCTCCCCCGGCGGGCGGACCACGACCACGGTCAGGGCGTCGACCAGCGCCGCCACCACGCTCAGCCAGTCACGCTCCGGGTCGGGGACAAGTACCAGCCGATCGAGATCGACCCCGAGACCACGGGCCGCCTCCGCGCCGAACGACGGCATCCCGACCACTCCACACCAGGCGCCCTCGGCGGACGGCCCGGCCATCATCGCCATCACGAGCGCCGTCGACCCGCGCACCGAGTACACCGAGCCGCCTCGGAGCACCGCGCCCGGCAAAAGGTCGGCGATGGCCGGCAGAGTAGGCAGCGCCCGGTCGACGGTGGCCGTGTCCAGCGCCTGCTGGACACGGGTCTCGGTCGTCCGCGGCGCCACCACGGCCGGAGCCGACCGCGCAGCCTTCTGCTCCTTGGCCCGGGCCAGCAGCGTGCGCGCCTGATCCAGCGCGGTCACCCGCGCAGGCAGCTCAGTAGCAGAAGTCCCCGTCACACCCCCATGCTCGAACACCTGTTCGACTCCTGTCAATTGCAGGAAGTGAGAGGGTAGGGGGTATGCCGAGATCGATTGCTACCAATACCCAGGTGGACACCGACGCGTTGCTGGAGTTCGTGCGGCCGCGTCATCACATGTTGCTGATCACCCGCCGCGCGGACGGTACGCCGCAGGCCTCGCCGGTGTCGGGTGGGGTCGACGCGGAAGGGCGGATCGTCATCTCGTCGTACCCGGGGCGGGCCAAGAGCAACAACGTGAAGCGTGACGCGCAGACCAGCGTGCTGGTGCTGTCCGACGAATGGGACGGCCCCTGGGTGCAGATCGACGGTACCGGCGAGGTGATCGACCTACCGGACGCAGTGGAGCCCCTGGTCGACTACTACCGCTCCATCTCCGGCGAGCACCCCGACTGGGACGAGTACCGCGAGGCGATGCGCAAACAGGGCAAGTGCCTCATCCGCGTCACCCCTGAGCGCTGGGGCCCAGTAGCCACCGGAGGCTTCCCAGCCCACCTGGCCTAGTCACCGGAACAAGCCGACGATCAGGCTGATCACCAGGAGCTTGAGCAGCCAGTCACCGCCGTGAATGGCTGCCAGCTTCGGATTCACCCCGTCCCAGATGACCGAGCCGGTCAGCAGGACGAAGGGGAAGCCTGCGAAGAGCACCAGCCCCAGGAGCAGCGCCGGCCCCACCCCGGTCAGCTCCAGGTGCGCGGCCAGCCCGGCGATCACGGCCGCCACCAGCGCACTCCGGCCCAGCTCCAGGACAACCTTCCCCGGCGACGGCTTCTCGTCGGCGGAGGGCGCATTCAGCAGGGCGCTCCGGGCCTTGGCGAAGGCGACGTACCAGACACTGCTCACGACGAACACGGCAACAGCGGAGACGGCAACTGCAAGGACGAGCTTCATCTCGGTGACTCCTGTCCAGAGGGCGCTTACACCCCTAGGTAGAAACCACGGCCCGGCTTTCGACATCCCCGCGCACAGTCAGGCCTTGTTGTAGCGGCGAGCCATCGTCTCGGTGATGCGTTGCATGGCGCCTTCCAGGTGCTGGCGCAGAGCTGCCTCGGCACCGGGCTCATCATGCGCGAGGCAGGCGTCCAGGATCGCCTGGTGCTCCCGCCGGGTCTGCTCGATCCGCGCCTTCGTCTGCCGCGAGCCGAACCGGTACCGCTCGCTGTTCTGCCACACCGGCTCGATCGCCCGTGGCAACCAGCGCGACCCACCGGCCCGGTAGATCGCGAAGTGGAACTCCGTGTGCGCCTGCCGCGAAGCGATGATGTCGCCGACCTTCGACAGCCGCACGTGCTCGGCCAGCGCCGCCCGGGCGATCGCCGCGTCCGCTTCACTGAACCGCGTCGCCGCGGCCCGGACAGCGAGCGTCTCCAGCGAGATCCGGGTCTCGTGGGTGTCGCGCAGGTCCTCCATGGACAGCTCACGGACCCAGGCGCCCTTGTGCGGAACGATCTCGACCAGCCCGAGCGCCTGCATCCGGCGCAACCCCTCGCGGATCGGCATCTGGCTCATGTCGAGCCGCTTGGCCAGCTCCTCCAGCCGCAGCGCGGTACCGCTCGGGAGCTCACCGGACAGGATCAGCTCGTGCAACTCCGCGGCGGCTTCCTCCGCGAGTGTGCGCCGGCCGCTCGGTCCCCCGGGCGTGAGCTCGAGTCGTCGGGTCATCTGGTGTGGGCTGCCTCTCTCCATCACTGCACGCGCATCTGGGAGGTAACCGTAGCTGAACTGTGCATCAGAAGCGCCCAAGATCGAGCAGTACGCGCCTATCCGCCGGTCCGCTGGCCAGTAGATCCAGGGCATCCTCGGCGAGCGGCCCGGCCACGATCTCGAGCTGCGGCCGGACCTGCGAGGGCGCGATGTCGGTCAGTACCTGGGTGACCGTGCCGGGCTCGATCGTCGTCCGCTGCATGTTCACCGGCAGCACCCGCAGGTCCCGGCCGATCAGCTGGTGCAGGTCGAGAGTGGCGAACTCCCCTGCCGTGTACCCGAGCGCTACCAGCCGTCCGCCCGGGGTGATGTGGCTCATCACCCCACTGGTGACCGGTCCGCCGACAGTGTCGATCGCCGCGTTGCACCAGGGCAGTTCACGGCCGACCTGGCCCAGTTCGTCGACACGCACGATCTGGTCGACCAGCCCGTTCAGGTGCTCGACCGATTCGTCGCTGCGCGCCAGGCCGATCACCTTCATCGCCCCGGCCGCCCGGGCCACGGCGGCGCACAGCCGGCCGACCAGCCCAGTGATCCCGGTGACGACGACCGTCTCGTTCTCCACGATCTGACCGACCCGCCGTACTGCGGTATGCGCGGTCAACGCAGCACCCAGCATCGACACAGCTGCAGCCGCGTCCAACCCACTAGGCAACAGATGCACCGATGCATCCGGTACTACGGCCAGCTGCCCCCACGTGCCCGGCCGGGCAACGCCAACTCCCCCACCACGGATCACTACCGGGGTACCTGGCGGGTAGACGGCCGAACTGACCACTACCCCGGTGCCCTCGGACCCTGGCACGAACGGCGGCTCCTGTTGCTGTGCCAGCTTGCCCGCGAGCACTGTCCGGTCGAGCTGGGTGACAGACGCGTACTGCATCTCCACCAGCGTCTCGCCCTCCCCGGCGATCAGCTCCACCTCTTCCACCTTCAGCTGCTGGCCGGGGCCGTAGCAGCGCAGCACGTAGGCCTTCCGTGCACTCATGCCGCCACCCCACTCGTCCGCATTGTCCCCACCTGGATTTGATATCTGATCACATCTCGGTCCTGCCGAAAAGGCCTTCTCACGCTGAAACGGCCCCCTTCTTCAACGGCCGGGTGAGCTGTTCGCACACCGTTGATCGAGCTGCCGCCCGGCCTCGGTCCACCTGATCGCCCATCGGGAACGGCCAGTCACTGCCGGCCAGCACCCGCTCTGCCCCGAAGGTCGCCCCCAGCAACGCCCGTACTGCGTCGTCGTGCACCAAGTCGTCCACGTAGAACCGCTGCAGCGCCTCGGCCACCGGCAGCGAGAGTGGTTCGATCCCTGGTCGTTCCGTGTCGATCCCGCGCTGCCACCGGCCGGCCAAGGCCGCCGTGACACCGCCCCCATGGCACAGGCAGAACCTGATCCCGGGGTAACGACCGACGACATCCCCGAACACCAGTTCAGCCGCGGCAAGCCCTGTTTCATAAGGGTTCCCCAGCAGGTTCGACAGGTAGTACCTGCCGAGCCGCTCGTCGTGGCTATGGCTCGGGTGAATCAAGGTGAAGGCCTCCAGCGAGTGGAGCACCTCCCAGACCGGGTCCAGCCCGGCGTAGCCCGCAGTACCGATGGCGAAGCCGCTGAAGACCCCCTCACTGGCCAACTCAGCAGCAACGTCACCTGCATCAACGTCATGAAGGGGCAAATGCCCCAGCACGCGCAACTGCGGCGTAGCCAGCTCGCGGAGCCCCTGGTTGACCAGTGCAGCCCACTCGACGCCCTGGTCGTAGCGGAAGAGCGCAGGCGGTACAGAGACGATAGCGCCGTCCAGTTCCTGCTCGTCGATCCAGTGCAGCAGGGCCGCCGGATCTGCGAGCCGCTTCAACGGCAGCCGCTCACCGTCGACCAGCAGGAAGCCGTCCTCGATCCCCAGCCCGAAAGCACGCTGACCAGCCGCCGACAGCACAGTCGGCGGTATCAGGTGGGTATGGACGTCCCAGCCCGTCATGTCAGCGCGCATCCTCGTCGTTGTCGTAGAAGGATGGCCGCACCGGGTAGTGCGGCCCGTCGTACACCTCGAGCAGGACAGAGGTCTCCTCTGCCATCGTCGGCCCGTGTACTACGCCCTTCGGGTTCCAGTAGAAGCTGCCCTTGGTCAGCGTCGTCCCCGTCGGCAGGTACACGTACCGGCCGGACAGGCAGAACATGAACTGGTTCGACGCGTGCTGATGCGCCTCCGGGATCCCGGCCCCCTTCTCGAAGCGCACCAGCGCGATCGAGGCCTCGGTCTCCTCATCCCGCCACAGCATCTTGTGCGACAGTCCAGCCAGCGACTTCTCGACCCACTCCAGGTCGTCCGTCTGCAGCAGCACCTCGCTCAACTGCTCGTCGAAGGAGCTCATCAGAGCCCCTCCCGCGGCACAGGCCGACCGGTGATCCCGGTGTAGAGCTCCTCGGCAACACCCTCGCCCATGGGAGCCACTGCAGCGATATGCCCATCCGGCCGCACCAGCACGACCGTCTCAGCCGGTACGCCGTAGCGGCTGGTCGCGATGCTGCCCGGGTCGAACAATGAGCGGTCCCGGAGCCCAGAGTCCAGCGGCGCATCCCACCGCGACACTGCATAGTGCTTCAGAGCCGGAGAGTCGTTCAAAGGCACAGAAGGCCGACGCCGCACGTCGGTGAAGTACAGCGCGACAAAGGACTCGCGACACAACCCATGGATCGTCTGCCGCCCAGCAGGACCCTGCAGCGCCAGATCGGGCGCCCTGTCGCCGGCCCGGACGGCAGGTGGCTCAGCACTGGTCATCACCATCGACCAGTCGCCTTCCCCAGCCACATCCAGCCGTACTCCGAGCAGCGTGCGGGTGTAGGCCGTCGCCCAGTCACTCCCGGCCGCGGTCACCGCACCCCGTTGGTGGGACATGTACTTGCGAGCCGCCTCGGCCATCTCGCCCGACCCGTTGATTGCCACCGGCCGCTGCTCCTGCTCATAGCCGTCCAGCAACTCCGGCGAAGCCCAGCCGCGGAGTACCCAGGCAAGCCGCCAGGGGAGGTTGGACGCGTCAAGTGCTCCGGTGTTGAGTCCCAGCGCCCACATCGGGGTGATCAGGTGGGCCGCATCGCCCATCAGGAACACCTTGCGCTCCGCGGACCAGTGGTCGGCCACTCGGTGGTGCACGTTGTAGACGACCGAGCCGAGCAGCTCGATCCGGTCCACCTCGCCGATGAACTGCTTCACCTTGACCAGCATGTCCTCCTCGCCCGGCTGCTCCGCACCTTCGGCCAGCGGGAAGAGGAAGCGCCAGCAGTTGGGCTGCCGGATCAGCACCATCCACTCGGACCGGTCCGAGAAGTAGGCGAGGTACGGGTAGTCGCGGGCGTTCGAGACGTCCAGGTCGACCACGACGTCGATCAGCATGTACCGCTCGGGCAGGGTCTCCCCCGTCACCGTCGCGCCCAGCGCGTCGCGCACCTTGCTCCGGCCGCCGTCACAGGCCAGCAGGTGCGAGGCCTCGATCTGCCGCACACCATCAGGCGTATCGACCGTCAGGACCACCCGGTCGTCGAGCACCTCGAAAGACTCCAGCCGATGCTGCTTCAGGACCGGGCCACCGGTGAGAGCGGCCTCCAGGATCGGCTCCATCGTCTGCTGCGGCAGGTTGATCACGAACGGGAACTGGGTGTCGTTGACCAGCTCGGCCAGCTGCACCGAGGCCCGCGGAGTGTTGGTGGCCCGGTCGATGTCGCCGATCTCGTCGATCCGCAGCGCGGCGGCCAGGATGCCCTCGACGGCGCCGTACCGATCCCAGATCTCCAGCGTCCGGGTCAGCGTCGTACCGGCCTTGGTGTCCGAGGAGAGCACCGCGTCCTCCTCGAGCAGCACGAACGGCACGCCGTAGTGGGCCAGGCCGAGGGCCGTCGTGAGGCCGATCGGCCCGGCGCCGACGACGGCGACGGGGAGCTGCTGGTCTGCGGACACTGTCTAGCTCTCCTTGAAGGTCTCTAGCCGGGCGAAGACCCGTTCACGGGTCAGCTGCGATCCGGTCATCGCGGCCGCGTCGGACAACAGGAACAGCAACGGGCCGACCACATCCTCGGCATCGCCGATCCCAGTCGTGTCACGCCAGTGCTCCAAGTCGGCACCGATGTTGGCAGAGCGGAACTGCTCGGTGTCGATCACCCCCGGGGCGATCACGTTCACCCGGACCCGGTGCTCGGCCACCTCGGCCGCCAGCGTCCGGGCGAAGGCCCCCAGCGCCGCCTTGCTCGACGCGTACGCCGCCGCGCCCGGGAACCCGGTCGCTGCCATCCCCGACGTGAACACGACCACCGACCCGCTGCGCGCCGAGACCATGTGCGGCACTACTGCCTGGCAGACCCAGACGACACCATCGAGGTTCACCTGGAGCGTCCTGGTCCACTGCTCCGACGCCATGTCCAGCACAGCAGCACGTGGCTGCACAGCGGCCCCAGCGACCAGCCCGTCGATCCGCCCGTGCCGCTCGATCACCCCATCCACTGCCTCGAGCACAGCGCCCCGGTCCGCCACGTCCACCTCGACGTACTCGACCCCGGACAGGCCACCCGCGACCAGGTCGAAGACCACGGCAGTACCGCCGCAGCCAACCACCGCAGCAGCCAGAGCCGCACCGATGCCCTGTGCTCCACCAGTGATGATGACGACCGAGCCGGTCGCGTCGAAGCTCACCTTCATGACGTCCCCTCGCGCTGTGACTGCTTGGAGGTCATCGTCTCGGTGATCCGCTGTACCGCACCAGCGAGGTGGTTGCGCAGGGCCTGCTCCGCAGCGTCTGCGTCCCGGGCGATACACGCGTCCAGGATCGCCTGGTGCTCCTGCCGGTTCCGCTCGATCTGGAACGCCGTCTGCCGACTCCCGAACCGGTAGCGCTCGCTGTTCTGCCACACCGGCTCGATAGCCCGTGCAAGCCACTGCGACCCACCGGCCCGGTACAGAGCGAAGTGGAAGTCGGCATGGGCCTGCCGAGCGCCGATCGAGTCCTCGGACCGCGAGAGCTGCAGCAGTTCGGCCAATGCGACGCGGGCCTTCTCTGCGTCCTCGTCGCCGAAGTGCTCAGCAGCAGCCCGTACTGCGAGACTCTCCAGCGCGAGCCTGGTCTCATGGGTGTCGTGCAGGTCCTCCAGCGACAGCTCCCGGACCCAGGCGCCCTTGTGCGGGATGATGTCGACCAGGCCGAGCGCCTCCAGCCGGCGAAGGCCTTCGCGGACAGGCATCTGGCTCATGTCCAGACGGTTGGCCAGCTCGACCAGGCGGAGCGGAGTACCGCTAGGGAGCTCGCCGGACAGGATGAGCTGGTGCAGCTCGGCAGCGGCCGTCTCTGCCAACGTACGGCGACCACCGCGGCCGCCACCGGGCAGTAGCTCCAACCGGCTGCTCATGCGAGTTCCCGGTAGACCAGTGTGTTGCGCAGCTCGCCGATCTTGTCCGCGCGGGTCACTACCTCGTCGCCCTCGGCCAGGAACACCTGTGGCTCGCGGGCATTGCCGATACCGGCGGGAGTGCCCGTCAGCAGCAGGTCGCCCGGACGCAGGGTCATCCCGAACGACAGCTCACTGATCAGCGTCGCCACGTCGTACGCCATCTGTTTGGTCGAGGCGTCCTGCATGACCTCACCGTTGAGCAGGCACTGCAGGTGCACGTCCTGCGGGTCGCCGAGCTCGTCGGCGGTCACGATCCACGGGCCGAGCGGCATGGTCTGGTCGATGCTCTTGCCCTTGAGCCACTGGCCACCGTGCTGACGCTGCAGGTCGCGCTGCGACACGTCGTTGGCCAGCGTGTAGCCCCAGACGTGGTCCAGCGCGTCGGCGACCGGGATGCTGCGCCCGGCCTTGCCGATCACCAGCGCCAGCTCCGCCTCGTAGTCCCACTTGGCCGAGATCGCCGGGTCGTACGCGATCTCGTCGTACGGGCCGGTCACCACGTCCGGACCCTTGGTGAAGAAGGTCGGGTGCTCGGGCCGGTCGACGTCCTGGCCGTCGCGCTTGCCCTTGCTCTCCTCGAAGTGGTCCCAGTAGTTCCAGCCGGTGCACAACACGTCGCGGCGGAACCGCCGCAACGGCGCGCGCAACGACACCGATGCCAACGGCAACCGTTCGCCGGTGGCCAGCTCGTTGCGCGCGGCAACCACTCCGGCCGTCCCGGCCTCGATCACCGAGACCAGGTCCGAAGCCTGCAGCAGGACGACATCCTCGCCGTCCAGTACGCCGGGCCACTCACGCCCCGCGTGTTCGATCGTCACGAACCGCATCTCAGGTCCACTCGACGCCGCGCACTTGAATCACCCCTCCCCGGCTGCGTGTTGCCACTCATGGGATCACCGCGATCGCGGAGATCTCGATCAGGTAGTCAGGGTGGGCCAGCTTGCTGACCTCGACCATCGTCGAGGCGGGCAGCGGCTCCTGGAAGTACTGCGCGCGGATCTCGTGGATCTTCGCGAAGTCCTCCATGTTGCGGACGTACACGTCCACCCGGCAGACGTCGTCCAGCGTGCCGCCGGCCTCGACGACCGCGGCGCGCACGTTCTCGCAGACCTGCCGGGTCTGTTCCCGGACATCGCCGACACCGACGATCGTGCCGTCCGGCGTCCGGGCGGTCATCCCGGAGACGAACACCAGCCGGCCGGTCGCCTCGATCGTGGTCGCCTGCGAGAACACCCCGTTCGGGCTCCGCAGCGCCGCGCTGGTCAGTTGTGTCTTCGCCATCAGCTCAGCACCCCTCCCGTCGGGACGACGGCGCCGACCGCACGCGCGGCCTGCAGCAGTCCGTCCAGTCCCGACCTCTCGATCAGTACGCCGTTGCGCCGCTGCTTCGCGGCCCGATCGGCCTCGATCTCCCCCGGCAGGAAAAGCCGGTCCACCCCGGGAGCCGTCGCGCTACCGCGTACTTTGGCCGCCAGCGCCGACGAGCGCTGCCGGAAGCCATCGATCCCACCCAGCAACTCCGGGTCGATCGCGAGGAACAGATGCGCACAGTCGTTGGGCCGGTCCGGCTCGCGGTACAGCGGCCGCACCTGGTCACCCCAACCGCCACCGCTCAGCACTCCGGTCAGCACGTCGATCATCAACGCCAGCCCGAACCCCTTGTGCCCGGCGGCCGGCAGCAGCATCCCCAGCACCGCGTCCTCAGCGTCCGTCGTCGGTACGCCGGACTGGTCCGTGGCCCAACTGTCCGGGATCGGCCGCCCTGCCGAAGCAGCCAGCCGAATCTTGCCCAGAGCAACGGCCGACAACGCCATGTCCAGCACGATCTCCGGGCCGGCCTCCGTCGGTACCGCGATCGCCAACGGGTTGTTCCCGACGATCCGCTCGGCCCCACCGGGTGCCGGCATCAGCGGCGTCGTGTTCGACATCGCGATCCCCAGGCAGCCCGCCTGCGCAGCCTGCATCGCCCACCGGCTGGCCGCGCCGAAGTGGTGCGCGTTGCGGACCGAGACCAGCCCGATCCCGTACCGGCCGGCCCGCTCGATCGCGTGGCCCATCGCCTGCGGGCTGGACAGTTGCCCCATCCCGCCGCGCGCATCCGCGACCAGGGCCGCGCCGGCGTCGTGCAGGATGTCGAGCTCGTGTTCCCGGGTCACCCCACCGGCGTTCAGGCGTTCGACGTACATCGGGACGAGCATCACGCCGTGCGAGCTGACGCCGCGCAGGTCCGCCTCGACCAGCGCGACGGCGATCCGGGTCGCGTCGGTCGGCTCGAAGCCGAGCGCGGTGAAGACGGCGGAGACGGTCGCCTCGAGCCAGGCCGGCCGGACGAGAACCCGGCGGTCGGCGTCAGAGGCCTGGGTGGTCACCTGGTCTCCCGTGCCCACGGGAGCAGCAGGTGTTCCAGCAGTACCAGTGCGTAGAACAAGATGATGGCCAGGATGCTCAGCATCGTCATGGCGGCGAAGGCCAGCGCGGTGTCGGCGTTGGCGCCGGAGCTGGTGATCACGTACCCCAGGCCGGAGGTGGCGCCGACGAACTCGGCGATCACCGACCCGATCACGGCCAGCGAGATCGCGACCTTCAGCCCGGTGAAGATCTGCGGCAGCGCGTACCGCAGCCGGAGCTTGAAGAACTCCTGCGTCTTGCTGGCGTTCAGCGACTTGAGCAGCTCGACCAGGTCGGCCGGCGTCGACTTCATCCCGGTGGCGGTCGAGATCACGATCGGGAAGAAGCAGACCAGCAGGACCAGCAGCACCTTCGGCCACTGCCCGAAACCGAACCACACGACCAGCAGTGGCGCGATGGCGATCTTCGGGATCGCGTTGACGGCCAGCAGCAGCGGATAGAGCAGCCGCTCCACCACTACCGAGCGCACGATCAGCAGCGCGACCGGTACACCCACCACGATCGACAGCAGGAAGCCTTCGACCGTCTCCACCAGTGAAGTCCAGGTGTGCCCGAGCAGGTAGCCAGGCTGGTCCAGGAAGGCGCTCACCACCTCGCCCGGGTTCGGCAGCAGGTACGAGTCGACCGAGAAGACGATGGTGGCGACCCACCACAGAGCCAGCGCGAGGATCAGCCCGACGACGGGCAGCAGGACTGCGGCGGTACGGGAATGTGTGAGCCAGGAGCGGTTCGTCATCGCCGTGCCTCGGGCAGGTCGACGGGGCGCTCCTGCTCGGACAGCAGGCTGTGCAGCTGCGCGCTGATCTGGGCCACCTCGGCCAGGTGCGCGTTGTGCCCCAGCGTGCGAGGACGCGGGATGTCGATCTCGACGATCTCGCGCAGCCGGCCCGGCCGGGGCGTCAGCACGACCACCCGGTCGGCCAGCACGACGGCTTCCTCGATCGAGTGGGTGACGAAGACGATGGTGGTCGCGAGCTCCATCTGGATCCGCTGCAGCTCCGCCGACAGCTCGGTCCGGGTCAGCGCGTCGAGCGCCGAGAACGGCTCGTCCATCAGCATCACCTTGGGGCTGCGGATCAGCGACCGGCACAGCGAGACCCGCTGCTGCATGCCGCCGGACAGCTCGTGCGGGAGCCGGTTCTCGAAGCCCTTCAGCCCGACCAGTTCGAGCAACTCCTGCGCCCGGTCGCGGTACTGCGCCTTGCTGCGCTCGGAGTCGCCGCCGGAGATCTCCACCGGCAGCATCACGTTCGAGACGACCGACCGCCACGGCAGCAGCGCCGGTCGCTGGAACATGAAGGAGACGTCCCGGCGCGGGCCGGTGACGGCCGCACCGGCCACCTCGACCCCGCCGGACGTCGGCGGCAGCAGTCCGGCGATCAGCCGGAGCAGGGTGGACTTGCCACACCCGGACCGGCCGATCACCGTGACGAACTCGTTCTCCTGGACGTGCAGGTCGATCTCCTCGAGCGCGCGGACCTGTCCGCCGCGGCCCTCGAAGACCTGCCCCACACCGTCCAGCCGGATCATGTCAGCCCTTGGGAGTCAGGTCGGTGTCGACCACGTCGGCCGGCTTGATCGATCCCGCGGCGATGACGTTGTACTTCACCAGGTCGGCGATGACGCGCTCGACCCGGTCGGTCTCGACGCCACCGGCCACCCCGGTGTAGCCGTCCGGCTTCACGTAGGGCTTCATCAGCTGGAGTTCCTTGGTGGCCACCTCTTCATTGGTGTCCGGAACGTACTTCTTGAGGATCTTGGCCGCCGCGGCCGGATCGGCCAGCGCGTCGTCCATGCCCTTGAGCAGCGCCGCGGTGAACTTCTGCACCTGCGCCGGGTGGTCCTTGACCAGGTCGTCGCGGGCGATGATGGCGTTGCCGTAGAGGTCCTTCACCTTGTCGCCGTACGGCAGTACGACGGCCTTGCGGTGCTTCTCCTTGTCGGCCGCCTCGACCAGCGGGACGCCGACCACGAACTGGCCGATGCCGTCGCCCTTGTTGGCGGCGAGCAGCCCGGCCAGCGCCGGCGGCGGCGACGGGACGAACTCGACCTTCGACGTGTCCACCCCGGCCTGCTGGGCGTACAGCGGGAAGGTGACCTGGTTGGTCGAACCGGGCTGGTCCAGGATCCGGGTCTTCTCGCCGTTGGCCTTCATCAGCGACTTCGGGTCGCGGTCCTTGATCTGACCGCCCTCGAGGCCGACGATCGCCGCCATCGAGCGCTGCTGGATCATCCCGACCGTGGTGACCGGAAGCTTCTGCTTGGCCAGCGTGATCATCAGCGCGGTGAAGTCGCCGATGCCGTAGTCGGCCTGGCCGCCGGCCACGATCTTCATCACGTCGACGGTGCCCTTGCCCGGCGTGATCGTCACGTCGAAGCCGGCATCCTTGAAGTAGCCCTTCTCCAGGGCGACATAGGCATAGGCCTCGCGGCCAAAGGTGCCGAAAGAGGTCAGGTAGCTGACCTTCTCCAGTTTCGCTTCCCCGTTCGTGCCGGTCTTGCTGTCGTCGTTGCACGCGCTCATCCCGGTAGCCAGTGCAAGCACTGCGACCAGGGCGACGGCCGAACGTCTGAACCTCATGCTGGACTTCTCCTCTCCGATATTTGATCAAACATCAAATATGGAAGGGTGGTCAATCGGCCCTCGGGGACTTCACAGTGTCTTTACGTGGCCTAGCCAACACTGTCCGGATCCCCTCAGAATCCGACTGCCGCCCGTCCAGGAGCCGATTCCCCATGCCGCTCCGTCACCGGACCAGCACCCCGCCCCGACCACAGACCGTACCCGCACCGACAGCAGATCGCGACGTCGATCGAGTCCCAACCGGGTCGCCGCAGGACAAATTTGTGTAAACCCGGCCGGACTGTGACGTCGATCATGCAAACGCTCTCGCACACCGGGAACCGACCCGGACCTGCAAACGTATCCCTCGGCGGAGGGAGGTGGCCGGACCGCCGGACTGGGAGGATGACGGGGTGGCGAACGTGCTGGTCCGGGGGTCGACCTATCTGCGATGGGTCTACCTGCTGCTCGGCGCCGCCCTGGTGCTCGCCTTCATCCTGGTCGACAGCGGCCTCGCCTCACTGCTCGACGGCCTGGAGCTGCCCGGAGCGCTGTCGGCGATCTTCATCGTCCTGATCGCCGCCCTCCCGCCGCTGGTGCTGGGCACCTTGCCCGCCGTGCGCGAGGTGGAAGGCATCGCGGTCGAGTCCCTGCTCGGCGTCCGCTTCGAGGAACGGCCGCTCGGCCCGTCCCGGACCTGGCCGCAGCGACGCCGGACGACGACCTGGTTCTGCCTCCACCTGGCCGCCGGCGGTTTCGTCGGCGTGCTCTCCACGATCGTCTTCGGCCTCGGCGCCGTCCTGATCGCGGCCCCCTTCCGCTCCCCCGGCCGGCGCGAGCTGATACCCGGCGTGCACTACCGGATCACCGGCGGGTGGACCGACCTCTGGATGCCGTTGGCAACGATCGTGGCGGTGATCGGGCTGATCCTGTTGTCCGCCGGGATCGGCGCCCTGCTCGCGTACGCCGCACCCCGGCTGCTCGGGCCGACGCCTGCCGAGCGGATCGAGTTGCTCGAGCGCCGGACGGCGACCCTTGCCGAGCGCAACCGATTGGCCCGCGAGCTGCACGACAGCGTCGGCCATGCGCTCAGCCTGGTCACCATCCAGGCGGCTGCCGCGCGAAGGGTGCTGGCGACCGATCCTGCCTTCGCCGAGACGGCGCTGGCCGCGATGGAGACGTCGGCCCGGGCCGCCCTCGCCGATCTCGATCACGTGCTCGGGTTGCTCCGCGACGATCGCCGGCCGGGTTCTGCGACGGCCCCTCAGGCGACGCTCGGGAACCTCACCCGGCTGGTCGAAGCGACTCGGGCGGGCGGGATCACGGTCGGCGTACGGCGTACCGGAGATCTTGAGCAGTTGCCGGCGGCGGTCTCGCGGGAGGCGTACCGGATCGTTCAGGAAGGGCTCACCAACGCGATCCGGCACGCGGGGCATCCGGCGGGTGAGGTGAGCGTCGACCTGTTGATCAACCTGGACAAGTCGGGGCTGTTGCTCGAGCTGACCAACCCGGTGGCCGCTGGTGCTGCTGACAACTCGGGCGGTGGCCGGGGATTGGCCGGTATCCGTGAAAGGGTCGCCGTACTGCGCGGCACCGTCGAAGCCGGTCTGGTCGCGGATCGCTGGCGGCTCGCGGTGACCCTGCCCGTCGCCGTCACAACGAAGGGGTAACTGGTGGAGATCTCTGTGGTCGTAGTGGACGACGAGCCGCTGATCCGGAGCGGGTTGCGCGCCATCATCGACGCGGAGTCCGATCTGCGGGTCGTCGGCGAGGCCGGTGATGGCGCGGAGGTGCTTTCGGTAGTCCGGCGTACCCGGCCTGACGTCGTGCTGATGGACGTCCGGATGCCCGCCGTCGACGGCATCCAGGCGACCCGGCTGCTGCTGGACGGCCTCGATCCGGCGCCGCGGGTGCTGGTCGTGACCACCTTCGAGAACGACGACTACGTGTACGACGCACTGCGGGCCGGCGCGTCCGGGTTCCTGCTCAAGCGCACTCCCCCGGACGACATCATCGCGGCGATCCGTACGGTCGCGGGCAGCGAGTCGCTGCTGTTCCCCGAGGCGATCCGGGCGCTGGCACTCGCGCATGTGACCGAGCAGCAGTCGACCGGGCTGGAGGAGTTCCAGCTGACCGAGCGCGAGCAGGAGGTACTGCGGCTGATGGCGCGCGGGCTGTCGAACGCGGAGATCGCGAGCGAGCTCATCCTCGGCGTGCAGACGATCAAGACGCACGTCGCCAACCTGCTGTCCAAGCTGGGCGCCCGGGACCGGACGCAGGCCGTCATCCAGGCGTACGAATCGGGCTTCGTCCCACTGCGTTAGTTACGTGTCGGCCGGGTCGACGGTCTCTTCGGCCAGTGAACAGGCGTTGTGCAGCGGGTCGATCTGGTTGGCCTGGAGCGCGATCCGCTGGAGCAGCATCCGGAAGACCATCCGCTCGCCGTCGTCGAGGCCGCTCATGACCTGGTCCTCACGGGCCTGGAGCCGGCGCTCGAGATCGCAGAGCACTTCCTTGCCCTGCTCGGTCGGCGCGATCAGCCGGGCCCGGCGGTCGGTCGGGTCGGGCTGCCGCTGCACCAGACCGGCCTTCTCCAGGTCGTCCAGGAGATAGGTCATCACCGTGCGATCGACGCCCAGGTGGGCGGCCAGATCGAGCTGGCGCTTCGGCTCTTCCCGGATCGTGGTCGCGAGCACTTGATAGCCCCGCGGACCGCCCGGGATGTCGGTCAGCGCGTCCGCGGCCGCCTTGGCGTACCGCCGGAAGACGACGCCCAGCGCCCAGCCGAGGTCCTCCTCGACCGGAGTCCCGCGGACTGCCCGGGTGCCCACCTCAGGCGACGAACTGCTCATGCCTCCCATCCTACGTGGTCTACGCCACGAGGAATACGATCTAACTTGAATATGTTCTGTGACTAAGACTATCTTGAAGGCAGCTCACATCGAGCAGCCCCCAGCAGTTTGTCGAAAGGAACGACATGACCACCCTCCTTCGCGTCGACGCCAGCATCCGGGTCGACGGATCCGTCAGCCGAGCGCTGGCCGACAGCGCCGAGGCCGCCTGGCGCGCGGAGCACCCGGACGGCGTCGTGGTCCGGCGTGACCTCGGTCAGCACCCCATTCCCGCCAACGTCTGGCCGGCTGTGATCAGCGCCAAGATGGGCTTCGACGCGGCCCCCGACGCCGACCGCGCGGACTCCACCGAGGCGCTGGCACTGGCCGATGACCTCATCGCCGAGATCAAGAACGCCGACGCGGTACTGCTCGCGGTACCGCTCTACAACTATGGGATCTCCCAGCACGTGAAGACCTGGATCGACGTGCTGGTCTCCGAGCAAGAACTCGCGGCCGGCGACGGCCCGCTCCGGGGCAAGCCCGTCATCTTCACTCTGGCTCGTGGCGGCGGCTACGGCCCCGGCACCCCGCGCGACGGCTGGGACCACGCCACGCCGTACCTGGAGCGCATCTTCGGCGACGTCTTCGGGATGAACGTCCGCAAGGCCGTCGCCGAGCTCACCCTGGCGTCGGTCACCCCGGCGATGGCTGAGCTGATCCCGGCCTCGAAGATCGCCGAGGAAGAGGCACACATCACCGCCAAGGAGCACGCCGCCGCCGTCGCCAAGGAACTCGCCGCGGCCTAGCACACAAGCCGTCTGCCTCCAGTGCCGTGCTCGAGCCGGCACTAGATCAGACGGTCTTCCAGGTGGACAGAGTGACCGACAGCGTCACCTCGACCGGATCAGCCAGTACTGCGATCCGCTCCGCCAACGCGGCCTTCTCCGTATGCCGCGCACTCGGCGTCATCGCGACCAACTGCTCGACCGCCTCATGGTCGAGCCGCATCGCGGCCTCGACGACCTCGCCGCTGGTCCGTGCGAACACGCCGCCCAGCGAGTCACTGAGCCGCCGCTCCTTCTCGTCGTCGACCCGAACCATCCCCAGCACCTCGATCAGCTCCTTGAGATGCCCTTGATTCGGAGTAACCACAAGCAGCCGTCCACCCGGCGCCAGCACCCGCGCCATCTCGGTCGCGTTCCGCGGCGCAAACACATTCAGCACAACCTGCGCGGCGCCGTCCCGCACGGGCAATTCCCGCCACGCATCACACACCACGGACCCGATCCGCTCCGAGTCCACCCGCGCCGCGCGCTTGGCGGCGTACCGGGAAACATCCAGCGCCATCCCTGACCGTTCGGCCCCGGCCGCAACCACACCCGCGAGGTAATAGCCGGTGCCGGCGCCGACCTCGACAACCAGCCCGTCGCCCTCCCCCGCGGCCGCAATCAGCGCCTGCCGGATCGGCGCGTAGAAGCCCTCGGCAAGAAATCGCTCCCGAGCCTCGACCATCTCCGCCGAATCGCCGTCGATTCCGCTGGACGCCGAGGGCAACAGGTTGAGATAGCCCTGCTTGGCCAGGTCGAACGCATGCTTGCGCGGACAGCTCGCCGTGCGCCCACTCAGCGCCAGCCCGTCACCACACACCGGACAACGCAACACGGAAACCAACTCAGCACGCACCCCCGGAGACTACCGAGGAGCCGGCCCGACCCCGAGGGCGAGCCGGAGTTGACGCGTCCTACCTTGACCCCTCAAGGCAATCAGCCTACCTTGATACCTCAAGGCAAGGAGCCCGTCCATGACCGAACTCACCCTCACCCGCCCCGACGCCGCCCTACGAGGCACCGCAACCGGCACCGGCCCCACCGTTCTCCTACTCCACGCCGGAGGCGAAACCCGCGCCGTATGGACCCCCGTCACCGCATTCCTGAACCACTGCTCGCTACGAACCGTGGCCTACGACCTCCGAGGTCACGGCGACAGCTCGGGAGCTGCGACGAAGCTCGCGCCGATCGCTGCGGACGTGGCCGCGATGATCCACAGCGAGCCACCCCCGGTCGTCGCAGTCGGAGCCTCACTCGGCGGACTGGCAGCTATCGCAGCCCTCGCCGCCCTACCCACCGCTCAAGCCCTGGCCGGCCTGATCCTCATCGACGTAGTCCCCAACCCCGACCCAGCCCGCGTCCGCGCCTGGCTGGCCGACCGCGACCTCCGCACCCACGACGCCCTGGTCGAAGACATCTTCAACCACACTCCCGACCTCCTGGCGACAGCCGCAATGCTCAAGCTCCCCATCCACCTTGTCCGAGCCGGGCCAACCTCACCCCTCACCGACGCCGAGGTAAACAGCTTCCGCACCACCAACCCCGCGGCCACAGTCACCCAAGTCCCCACCGCCGGACACCTGATCGCCCACGAAGCCCCCACCGAACTAGCCCAGATCATCACCACCCAGGCAGCTACCTGGCTGGCTAGCTGTTGATGTCCCGGGTGGTCAGGCGGGCCCAGGCTGCGGTGTAGAAGACGAACAGGTACGCGGCCTGGAGGAGGAGATTGCGGATGATCGCATCCCAGTACGGCGGATCCCGGAGCAGGTCGGCGAACGACGGCCAGCCGTACATCAACAGCCAGGGGTGGATCTCGGAGATCTGCGGAATCGCCCCGAGGATGCCGAACACGATGAACGCGCCGAACGTCGCCGCCATCGCCGCGAGTGGGGTCGACGTCAGCGACGACACGAACAACCCGACCCCGGCCAGCCCGAGCAACGACAACGCGACCAGGATCGCGATCCCGAACGCCCGCAGGAGTCCATCGGCCAGCGAGACCGTCGTCCCCGACAGCAAGACGACATCGCCGATCGGGAACAGCACCACACCCGCGATCAGCCCGGCCAAGAAGATCGTCATCGTCGCGGCCAGGCAGAACACCACCAGCGCGACCAGCTTCGCCGCGAGCAGTCGCGACCGCCCGGCCGGCGCCGTCAGCATGTTGCGCAGCGTGCCGAGACTCGCCTCGCCCGCCAGCGACTCCCCGGCCACGACCGTCACGGCAGTAGGCAGGAAGAACGGCAGCGACAACCCGAGACTCGCGACCACCAGGAAGAACCCGTTGCCCGCGACCTGACCGATGAATCCCTCGCCGCCGTCGGACCCGGACAGCTTGATCGCGACCCCGACCAGCACCGGTACGCCGGCGAGCACCGCCAGCGTCACCCAGGTCCGGGCCCGCCCGAAAACCAGATGCAGCTCAGAGGCGAAGAGCGCGATGGTGTGCCGCCCAGCGGTAGGCCGTCGCACGTTCCCCAGGTCGCGGCGATCCGCGGTCTCACTCAGCGACATCGAAACCCTCCCCGGTCAGCGCGACGAAGGCGTCCTCGAGGCTGGGATGCTCCAGACCGAACCCATGAATCCGCACGTCAGCAGCCACCAGCGCGGCAGCGAGCTTGTCGACCGGAAGCTCGCCCGCGTCACCGTCGACGGTCTCTTCCAGCCGCCGTACGTCGGTGACGCCGAGGCCGGCCAGCGTCTTCATCGCCTGCTCGAGGTCCGGCGTCCGGACCACCAGCCGCGGGCGCAGCTCCGAACGCAGCTCCGCCATCGTCGACTGGCGAACGATCCGCCCGCGGCTCATCACGGCCGCGTGCGTGCAGACCTGCTCGACCTCGGCCAGCAGGTGGGTCGAGGTGAAGATCGTCGTACCGTCGCCGGCCAGTTCACGGATCAGCGTGCGAACCTCGCGGGTGCCCTGCGGGTCGAGGCCGTTGGTCGGCTCGTCCAGCACCAGGAGGTCGCGACGCTGCATCAGAGCGACGGCGATCGCGAGGCGCTGACGCATCCCGAGTGAGTAGGCACGAACCTTCTTACCGGCCGCATTCGACAGGCCAACGCGCTCCAGCGCCTGACCCGCGCGGAGCTTGCGCGTCCGTGGGTCGGCGGTGCGGTCGGCGGCGTCGAACCGGAGCAGGTTCGCCAGCCCGGTCCAGAACGGGTAGAAGGCCGGCCCCTCAACCAGCGCTCCTACCCGTGGCAACACGGAGAGCTGTGCCTTCGGCATCGGCTCCCCAAGCAGTTCGACCGATCCGGACGTCGGCGCGATCAACCCGAGCAGCATCCGGATGGTCGTCGTCTTGCCCGACCCGTTCGGCCCGAGAAACCCGAACACGCTTCCGGCCGGAACAACCAGATCGATCCCGTCCACCGCCACCTGCCCACTGCGGAACCGCTTGGTCAGCCCCGCGGTGACAATGGGATCCACGGTTAGCGCGGAGCCTTGGCGGCGGCGGATTGCAGGGTTTCTGGGGTGACCAGGCCGGTGAAGATCCGGCCGTCGGTGGTGATCAGGGCGTTGACCATCTTGGTGGTGAGGATCTTGCCGCTGCCCCACGTGCCCTGCACGGTCGGCGCCTTGGCCAGCAGCTGGTCGAGTGCCGGGTTGCCGGTCTGCGCCTTGCCGCGGAGCTCGACGACGGCGTTCCAGCCTTCGCCGATCACGGTCGGCCGGTCCGCGGACGGCACCGACGGCTGCTTCGGCGTGCCAGGCTTCGGCAGGATCGGCGGGGTCTGCTTGCCGGGTGCCTTCGACGGCACCTTCTCCTCCGTCACCTTCACACCCTTCGGCGGCGTGAACGCGAAGGTGCTGGCCGCCGGTACGTCGAAGGACACGGCCGAGAAGCCGAGCTGCACGGCCGGGTCCTTGCCGGTCCGCGGCATCACGGTCACCTGCAGCGGTACCCAGGTCTTCGAGTCGACGGCCAGCGTCACCGAGCCGACCGTCGTCTGGTCGGTCTTCGGCACGAGACGCAGCTTGTACGCATCGCGGCCGGCCACCTTCTCCGTGCCGCTGACCTCGACCTTGGTGGTCGGGTCGATCGCGGCGAGGAACTTCTGCGCGACGGCCTGCGGGTCGTACGCCTGCTTCTCCGGCGCCACCTCCGGCTTGGCCGCGTGCGCGGGCAGCGCGATCTTGGTCGCCTCGCGCTTGGCGGAGTCATAGGCCCACGCGGTCTTGCCGTCCGTGGTCAGCACCCGCTCGGCCATGTCGTCGAGCACCGAGACGCGCGCCTTGTCGGGCCCGGCGAACGCGACCCGCGCGGTGTGGTCACCGGTCAGCAGGTCGAGGAACTGGGTGGCTTGGCCGTCCATCCCGGGCAGCGCCGGCAGACCAAGATCGGTCGACGACTTCACCGTGCCCGACAGGCCGTCGACCTTGGCCGTCTGGACGCGGGCGAGCAGCTCCTGCGCGGTGATCCCCGGCAGGTCCGGAGACGCGTCCGCGACCATCGGCCCGAACGCCCCCACCCCTGCGACCACTGCGACTGCCGTGACCGGCACCAACCACCGTCGACTGCGCTTCGCTGCACCCATGTCTACAAGACTCGCACCGCGCACCCGCCGAACCAAGCCGCTCAGGGTCCGTTCACCCAAAAGAGTGAGCAAGTGACTACGCCGGTAGTACGTCCACGAGCAGAACGTACTACCGGCGTCGTACAGATCAGCGGCTCTGCAGCGCGTCCAACGCCACCGTCATCGCGGCGGCGACCCGGAAGTCGAGCCGGGAGTCCTGGACAGTCACCCGGTACCGGTCGCGGACCGAGATCTTGCGCTCGACCGAGAGCACCGGCTCGCCGCTCGCCCGGTCCAAGAAGTCGAAGTGGAAGATGAACGGCAGCGGGATCTCGCCGACGAACGGCACGAACTCCCAGATCCGCCGGACGATCGCGATCGTCGGGTTCCGCTCGGTGCCGTCGGACTCCAGCCCGGGGCAGGTCAGCTGCCAGCTCGACCGCAGCAGGCTCTTGCCGAACTCCTTCTTGAACCAGCCGATCGGCTGCCCGTTCGCGTCGAACACGTCGTACCCGGAACCGAGGTCGATGCGCTTGCGGGCCTTGAAGGAGAAGACCGCCTGGGCTTTCGTGTCATCGGCGTAGAAGGTCACCTGCTCCCTGAACGCCATCCGCTTCTGCTGCGCGAACGCCAGCAGCGGCCCGTCGGTGCCATCGGGGTTGGTGGTGAGCAGTTCGTACCTGTTCGCCATCAGGGTGATCCGCTGCTTCATCGAGAAGGCGGGAACGTACATAGGCGCAGGGCCTTGAGGTGGGACGGTCATGCGGAGGAGTCTTTCACCTCGGCAGGCTCACCGATGACCACTCCACAGGCCAGCGCCCCGAGTCGTACACCGCGCACCAGCCCGGCTGCCTCCGCTGAGTCCGACACCAGCTCCACCTGGAGCTCTCCAACCCCTTGCAGCACGAGATCCCGCGCTACCTCCACGCCTAGCTCGACAGCCTCGTCCACTGTCCGCGCAGGACGCCACAGCACTCCGTAGTCGGCCGCTGGCTTCGCAGTACCTACCTGTACTACGAGCGCATCCGCCTGCTCCAGATACTCAGCAGCCGCGACGTCAGCCACGATCAGGCGAACCACCTGAGCACCTACAGCCCGTACTACGCCAGTCGCCGCCGCTGCATCGCCGGCGATCACCGCACTGGGCTCTATGCCCGGCAGGCCCCGCTGACCCCATGACTCCTGGTGCACGGCCCATGACAGCGGCCGCCTGGCAGCCCAGCCACTCCGTACCAGCTCCGGAGCTGCAGCGAACTCCTCTACGTGGCCGACGCAGAGGTAGCCGACAAGCTCTACGTGTGAAGGCAGGTCCAGCACCGCTGCGACCTCGCCGGGCTCGAAGAACGACACCCAGCCGACCCCTAGTCCTTCGGCACGCGCTGCGAGCCACAGGTTCTGGATTGCGATGGCTGCGGAGAACCAGGTGGTGCGTGGGTCGGCATGCCGGCCCAGCACGTGTCTACCGCCTCGCCCTGGGTCGCAGGTGACGGCGATGTTCAGCGGCGTGTCCAGGATCGCCTCGATCTTCAGCCCGTCGAAGGAGCTGCGTCGATCGGCGGGCAGTGAAGCCGCGAAGGCGTCTCGCTGTGCAGTGGCGAGGTCGTGGATCTTCCGCCGGGTAGCGATGTCCTTGATCAGCAGGAAGTCCCACGGCTGACTAAGCCCGACGCTAGGCGCCCGATGCGCCGACTCCAGCACCCTGGTCAGCACATCATCATCAATAGCCCGCCCCAAAAACCCCCGCCGCACATCCCGCCGCTCCGCCAACACCCGATGCACCACATCCCGCTCCCCAACCACATACCCCGCCGCAGCCGCAGCCTCCGACACCGGCACCTCACCCGCCGGCCCAGCCGCCACCCCCGAGTCCGCGACCTCCGACGCCGTCACCTCATCGGCCGTGCCCGCTGCACCGCCCGCCGTCTCCGGGAGCCTGCCGACGGCCACAGTTGCTCGCGGCGACGACTGCTTCGGCAGTAGCAACTCAGCGCCGCTGATGACCACGGCTGCTTCGGCGACGCTCGTAGTACCGGCTAGACGAGCGACCTGGTCGCTGGGAGTCGGTACGGGCTGCTGGGAGAGTTCCAGCTTGGTCGCGGTGAACAGCGTGGCGCCCAGCGAGGCCACCAGTCGCTGTAGGCCGGGCTCTGTCTCCTTGCCGTCGACAGTGACCACTTGGCTCACGGTTGCCAGCGGTAGAGCGGCCAGCGCTGAGTCGACGAGATCTCGGAGCTCGCGGTACGACGTACCGGAGCGTAAGCCGATCCCTAGGACGAGGGTCACTTCTCCAGCCCCGCGTGGACTCGGGCAGCCGCTACGAACCGGGCTGGGACATCAGGGGTCGCAGTCCAGTGCAGGTGAAGGTAGGACGCGTGGATCTGGGCTCGGCCGAACCCTTCCCGCTGACCGCCGGGCAGATACCACGCGGCCGGGTTGTCTCCGTCGAACTCCACGGTGGTGCGGTGGAATTCATGCCCGTGGACGCGACGACCTTCGTCGAAGATCGCAGTCGTCGAGGCCGCGATGGCGGTGCGGTAGCCGAGGGTGAGCCGGCTCGTCATCTGGCCCTTGGCGGGCAGGACGCCGGTGAGTTGGTGGCCGTCGAGTTCGCGGCACAGGTACAGGAGTCCGGCGCACTCGGCGACGACGGGGAGGCCGGCGGCGATCTCCGCGGCGACCTGGTCGCGGAGGACGAGGTTGCCGGAGAGCGCTTCCGCGTGGAGTTCGGGGAAGCCACCGCCGAGATAGAGCGCTGAAGTTGCTTCCGGCAACGATTCGTGGAGCGGGTCGAAGGTGACGACGTCGGCGCCGGCCGCGGTGAGGAGCTCGGCGGTTTCGGTGTAGCGGAAGGAGAAGACCGGGCCGCCGGCCATCGCGATCACCGGGCGACCTTCTTCGGCTGGGGTCACCTCTGCCGCAGGGTCCCAGGCTGTCGCGTCGAGTGGAGCGGCTGCGCGCGCGGCGGCGACGAAGGCTTCGAGGTCGACGCCTTGCTTCACCAATTCGGCAGCGGCGTCGACGGCCGCGGCGGCTTGCTCGCGTTGCTCGTCGGCGGGAATGAGCCCGAGGTGGCGGCTGGGGACGGTCAGGCGCGTATCGCGACGCAGTACCCCGAGGACCGGTACGCCGGTTGGCGCGACACCTGCTCGTACTTCGGCCTCATGCCGGTCAGAGCCAACCTTGTTGAGGATCACCCCGACGATGCGCACGCCGGTGTCGTAGGCAACAAACCCTTGCACGACCGCGCCCACACTGCGTCCCGCCGCCGAGGCATCCACCACGAGCACGACAGGTGCCTGCAGCAGCTTCGACACATGCGCGGTCGACGAATACCCCTCGGTGCCGAGCGCACCGTCGTACAGGCCCATCACGCCTTCGATCACGGCGAGGTCCGCACCCTTGGCGCCGTGCTTGAAGAGCGGCGCGACCCGCTCCTCCCCCGACAACATCGGATCCAGATTCCGCCCCGGCCGCCCGGTAGCCACCGCATGAAACCCCGGATCGATGTAGTCCGGCCCCACCTTGAACCCAGCCACGGTATGTCCCGCACGCCGCAACGCAGCCATCAACCCGACCGCGACTGTCGTCTTGCCGGCGCTGGACGACGGCGCCGCGATCACCACCCGCGGGATCATCCGCCTACACCTGTTCGCCGCCTTGCGGCAGCAAAATCAACTGCGTTGTCGCGCCGAGGCAGCCGCCCGAGGGTGGGCAGGTGGGGGTCGTGCCTTCTTGCGGGGCTCACCACTCGATGCCCCTCTGGCCTTTTTGGCCGGCGTCCATGGGGTGCTTCACCTTGGTCATTTCGGTGACCAGGTCGGCTGCGTCGAGGAGGTTCTGGTGGGCGTTGCGGCCGGTGATGACGACGTATTGGTGGCCGGGCCGGTTGGTCAGGGTGTCCACCACCTCGTCGACGTCGATCCAGCCCCACTTCATCGGGTAGGTGAACTCGTCGAGGACGTACAGGTCGTGCGTCTCGGCGGCCAGCCGGCGCTGGATCTCTCGCCAGCCTTCCAGGGCGTCGGCGGCGTGGTCTTCCTCGGTGCCGGCCTTGCGGGACCAGCTCCACCCTTCGCCCATCTTGTGCCACTCGACCGGGCCACCCTCGCCCGTTGCCTCATGCAACTTTCCCAAGGCCCGGAACGCGCTCTCTTCGCCGACCTTCCACTTCGCGCTCTTGACGAACTGGAAGACGCCGATGTTCCAGCCCTGGTTCCAGCCGCGCAGCGCCATCCCGAACGCGGCGGTCGACTTGCCCTTCATCTCACCGGTGTGCACCATCAGCAACGGCCGGTTCCGGCGCTGCCGGGTGGTCAGGCCGTCCTGCGGTACGACGTTCGGCTGTCCCTGCGGCATCAGGCGGCGCTCCGATCGGTGACCGCGCGAACAAGATTGCCCGCGGCGACTTCTCCCAGATCCAGGTACTCCGCGCCGAGATCGGCGGCCAGCTCCCCCGCCAGCCCGAGCCGTACTCCGCGACGCGGCTCACAGTCGACCACCACCGCCGCGATCCCCTGCTGCGCCAGCCACCCGGCCGCTTGCTTCGCCTTGGCGAACGCCTTGTCGCCGGAGGTTGCGCGGCCGTCGGTCACCAGCACGAGCAGGGGACGCCTGCGGGGATCGCGGATCGCGGCGATTCGCAGTACGTCCGAAGCCTTCAGCAAGCCCTCGGCCAGTGGGGTGCGACCGCCGGTCGGCAAGGACTCAAGCCGCCGTACAGCGGTCTCGACGCTGCCCGTCGGCGGGAGGGCAACTGTCGCTTCCGCTCCAGCGAAGGTGACCAGCCCGACGGTGTCCCGCCGCTGGTAGGCATCAAGCAGAAGCGAGACGATCGCAGTCTTCACCTCACCCATCCGCTTCCTCGTCCCCATCGACCCAGAAGCATCGACACAGAACAACACCAGATTCCCCTCACGCCCCTCACGCACGGAGAGACGCACGTCGGAGGCGCGAACGGCGAGCCCGCGGCGCGCACGTGCCGGACCTGGGCCACCCGGGACAGGGGTGCCGGGGACGGGGGTGCCGGGGCTGCCCTGAGCGGCGTCGGCTGGGCCCGGCTTGCCGGGGAGGGTGCGGCCGCGGGTGTGTTGGTGGGGGGCGGCGGCGCGGATTGTTGCGAGGAGGTGGGGGCGGCCGGATTCGCGGCCGATGCGGGGGCGGTCGCCTACTACTCGGCCGACCTCGGTGAGGGCTCTGGAGCGGCGGCCGGCTACGCCTGCGCCTGCTGATTGCACGCTCAGGAGGCGGGCCTTGTACGGCTCGGAGCTGGCGGCGACCTGCCCCGTCGGGGCGGGGCCGGAGAGAGCGCTCGCCGGGGTGTCGCCTGTGTTGTCCGGGTCGGAGGAGTCCTTCGGCGGCCGGGTCGCGTCGGGGCGGTCGACCTCGGTGTCGGTGTTCGGCGCGCGGTCGGTATCAGTCGGCGAGGTGTCGTCCGAGTCGGTCGGCGGGGTGCTGTCGGGGTCGGTGGGGTTGCCCCCGTCCGGACCTCCGTCGGGGTCCGGGTCCGGTGGGGTGCTGTTTTGGATGGCTTGTTCTAGTTGGCCGTCGTCGAGGCCGGGGGCGTCGAAGGGGTTGCGGCGTTTGCGGTGTGGGAGGGCCAGCTTGGCGGCGGCGCGGACGTCTTCGACCTCGACGACGGTGCGGCCGGACCAGGCGGCGTGGGCTACCGCAGTACGGGCGGTGACCAGGTCGGCGCGCATTCCGTCGACGTCGAAGGAGGCACAGATCTCGGCGATCTGGCGGAGCGCGGCGTCGGTGAGGATGACGTCGGCCAGGCGGGACTGGGCTTTGACTATGCGCTCGGAGAGTTCGGCTTGCGCACCGGAGTACCGGGTGATGAAGGCGGTCGGGTCGGCCTCGTACGCGAGCCGCGCGCGCATCACCTCGACCCGTACCGCGGGGTCGCGGCTGGCGACGACGTCGACCGTGAGGCCGAAGCGGTCGAGGAGTTGTGGGCGGAGTTCGCCCTCCTCGGGGTTCATCGTGCCGACCAGGACGAAGCGCGCCGGGTGGGTGATCGAGACGCCGTCACGCTCGACCGTCGCGCGTCCCATCGCGGCCGCATCGAGCAGTACGTCGACCAGGTGGTCGTGCAGCAGGTTGACCTCATCCACGTACAGCAACCCACGATGAGCCGCCGCCAACAGACCCGGCTCGTAGACGGTCACGCCCTCGGAGAGCGCCCGCTCCAAGTGCAAAGACCCAAGCACCCGGTCCTCGGTCGCGCCCACCGGTAGCTCCACCAGGCGCGCAGGCCGCGAGATAGCCGCGGGTGCCGTGTGCGGGGCGTCGGGGCAGGTGGGGTCGGGGTTGGTGGGGTCGCAGGAGAAGCGGCAGCCTTCGATGACGTCTACGGCGGGGAGAATCTCCGTGAGAGCGCGGACTGCGGTGGACTTCGCTGTGCCCTTCTCACCCCGGATCAGCACGCCGCCGATCGCCGGCGAGACCGCCGCCAGGATCAGCGCGAGCTGGAGGTCGGACATCCCGACGACCGCGGTGAACGGGAAGCCGGCAGTCAGCCGATGGCCGCCGTTCGATCGGGTCGGTCCGGTCGGAGCTGAGCGCATGGGCGAGAGGTCCCTTCGTCCTGCGGGTGTCCACGCCCGCCTTGGCACTGGTACGCCGGGGCACGCGGAGAGCGCTCCCTGACGGACGGTGGCAGATGTTCTGGCTTCCGGGCAGCAGCCCGGTCACAGTGGCGGGACCGCCCCGGAATTCAGCCCGACAGGGCCGTCACCGGTGTTCCTCCACAACCGTCCCGGCGATCATTCCACACCGGCCGGAGCGCTACTGAGCGAAGGCCGCCGTGAGATAGGTCGCGGCGGAGTCGCCGGGGAGCTCGCCGACCCCGGTGATGGGCGTGACGGTGATGTAGCCGGCGAGCAGGAGCGCCTCGTCGGTGTCGGTCTCCGTCGGGGGCTCACGCAGTACCAGACCGACGATCGGCTCACCCGTCGGCGCCTTCTCGAGCACCAGCCGGGAGCGCTCGTACGGGACCAGGCGCGCCCAGCGAGCACCCTTGAGCTCCGCGATCGGTACATCGGGAACGTTGACGTTGATGACCGTCCCCTGCGGCTGCTCCAGCAACCAGGAGAGCGCTTCCGCAGCCACGGCCGCCGCCGTTTCGACGTACGACGGCTGCTCCGAGTCGATGCTGATCGCGAGCCCCGACAACCCCTGACTGGAGGCGGTCAGCGCGGCCGCGACCGTCCCGGAGTGCAGAATCGGTCCGATGTTGTGCCCGTTGTTGATCCCGGACACAACCACGTCCGGCGACGGCCCGAAGGCGCCGAGCCGAGCCAGCGTCACTGCCAGTGCCGGCGTCCCGTCGATCCCGATGAACCCGTTCTCGCCGACCTTCGACGAGATCGCCTTGCCGATCATCCCGGCCCGCGAACTCCCGACGCCGCTCTGGTCGTCCCACGGCGCCACCACCTGGACCGCGTGGCCCAGGCCCTCCATGGCCGCAGCGAGCGCCTGGATGCCCAGGGACTCATAGCCGTCATCGTTGGTGACCAGGACTCTCAGCTGTTCGGGCATGCGACCACCCAATCAGCCGCGATCCTCGATGTCACCTTCTGTCTCAAGAACCGCCGTGCGCAGCGTTTCCAGTGCTTCCTCGCTCGGCTCGGACCACAGCCCGCGCTGAGCCGCCTCGAGCAACCGCTCCGCGATCCCGTGCCGCGCCCAGGGGTTGGACTTGCGGAAGAACTCGGCGATCTCCGGGTTCGCGACGTACTCCGTGGTGAGCGTCTCGTACATCCAGTCGTCCACCACACCGGCGGTGGCGTCGTACCCGAACAGGTAGTCCACCGTCGCCGCCATCTCGAAGGCGCCCTTGTACCCGTGCCGCTGCATCGCCGCCATCCAGCGCGGGTTCACCACCCGCGCCCGGAAGACGCGCTTGGTCTCCTCCTCCAGCGTCCGGGTCTTCACCTGGGCCGGTACCGCGGAGTCGCCGATGTACGCCTTCGGGTTCGACCCGGTCAGGTGGCGCACCATCGCGACCATGCCACCGTGGTACTGGAAGTAGTCGTCCGAATCCATGATGTCGTGCTCACGGGTGTCCGCGTTCTTGGCCGCGACCTGGATCCGCGCATAGGCACGCTCCATCGACGGCCGGGCCTCCGCGCCGTCGAGATCCTTGCCGTACGCGTACCCACCCCAGACCGCGTAGACCTCGGCCAGCTCGGCGTCGGTACGCCAGTTGCGCGCATCGACGAGCGGCAGCAAGCCGGCACCGTACGAGCCCGGCTTGGACCCGAAGACGCGCGCCGTCGACGACCTCATGTCATTGCCCGCGGCTACATCAGCGTCGACGTGCGCTCTGAGATAGTTGCTCTCGGCATCCTCATCGAGCGCCGCCACGGTGCGGACGGCCTCGTCGAGCAGTGAGACGACATGCGGGAACGCGTCCCGGAAGAAGCCCGAGATCCGGATCGTCACGTCGACGCGCGGGCGGCCGAGCTCCTCCAGCGAGACGACCTCGAAGCCGGTGACCCGGCGCGAGGCCTCGTCCCAGACCGGGCGACACCCGAGCAGCCACAGCACCTCGGCCAGGTCGTCACCCTGGGTGCGCATCGCGGACGTGCCCCAGACGGTCAGGCCGACCGATCGCGGCCACTCCCCCGTCTCGGCCTTGTGCCTCGCGAGCAACGAATCGGCCAGCGCGACGCCGACGTCCCAGGCGTTGCGGCTCGGGATCGCCTTGGGGTCGACGGCGTAGAAGTTGCGGCCGGTCGGCAGGACGTTCACCAGACCGCGCGTCGGCGACCCCGACGGGCCGGCTTCGACGAAACGGCCGTCCAGCGCGCGGAGTACGTTCGTCAGCTCGTCGCCGGTGCGGGCCAACCTCGGCACGACCTCGTCCGCGGCGAACTGCAGCGACTTCTCGACCTGAGTCGAGGAGCGACCGAGTACCTCCTCGATGACGACCGGCACCTTGCCCGCATCCCACGCCAGCGTCTCCATGCCGACAACCAGCTTGCGTGCAACTGCCTCCAGCAGGTCCACACCGTCGGCACCGCTCACGGCAGGAAGATCCGCCAGCGTCGCCAGGTCCGCCAGCTCCGGTACGGCGACGCCCGGGTTCTCCAGCATCGCTGCCTCGTCGACGCCGAAGGTCTGGCCGAGAGCAGCCCGCAACCCCGGTACGGCGCCCGAGACGCCACCCCACATCTGCTGCGCACGCAGTACGGCGAGAACGAGGTTGACCCGTGCCTCGCCGTCCGGCCCGCCGCCGAGGATGTGCAGCCCGTCGCGGATCTGGACGTCCTTGATCTCGCAGAGGTAGCCGTCGAGGTGCAGGACGAACTCGTCGAACTCCTCGTCCTCCGGCTTCTCCGAGGTGTGCAGATCGTGGTGCAGCTGAGCGGCCTGGATCAGCGTCCAGATCTGCGCGCGCAGGGTCGGGACCTTGTCGGGGTCGAGGGCCGACACCGTGGCGTACTCGTCGAGCAGGTACTCCAGCTTGGCCATGTCGCCGTACGTCTCGGCGCGCGCCATCGGTGGTACCAGGTGGTCGACGATCACGGCATGCCCGCGACGCTTGGCCTGCGTACCCTCGCCGGGGTCGTTGACGATGAACGGGTAGACGAGCGGGAGGTTGCCCAGTACGGCGTCGGGCGCGCAGTCGGCCGCCATACCGATGCCCTTGCCAGGAAGCCATTCGAGCGTGCCGTGCTTGCCGAGGTGGACCACCGCGTGGGCGCCGAAACCGCCTTCTTCGGTTGGCGCTTCGAGCCAGCGATAGGCCGCCAGGTAGTGGTGCGACGGGGCCATGTCGGGGTCGTGGTAGATCGCGACCGGGTTCTCGCCGAAACCGCGGGGCGGCTGGATCATCAGCACGACGTTGCCGAACTGGAGGGCCGCGAGGGCGATCGCGGGCTCGGGGCCGGACTGGTCGACGTACAGGGAACCCGGGGCCTCCCCCCACGCCTCGATCATTGCTTGCTGCAACGTTTCGGGGGTCTTGCCGAACCAGTGCTGGTACGTCGAGAGCGGGATCTTCGCGACCGCACTGGACAGCTGCTCGTCGGTGAGCCAGTCGACGTCGTGACCGCCGGCCGCGATGAGCCGGTGGATGAGTCCGTCGGCGCCGTCCGCGCCCTGGAGCTCGTCGAGATTGAGGTCGGGGCCGAGGTCGTAGCCGGCGTCCTTGAGCTGGCCGAGGATGACGACCGCCGAGGCCGGGGTGTCGAGGCCGACGGCGTTGCCGATCCGGGCGTGCTTGGTCGGGTATGAGGACAGTACGAGCGCCAGCTTCTTGTCCTTCGGCTCGACGTGCCGAAGCTTGGCCTGGGCGACTGCGATGCCGGCAAGCCTGGCGCAGCGCTCCTCGTCGGGGGCATAGCTGGCGATGCCCTCGGCGTCGTACGCCTTGAAGGAGAACGGGATGGTGATCAGGCGTCCGTCGAACTCGGGGATCGCGACCTGGGTGGCAGCGTCGAGCGGGCTGATCGCGGCGTCGCTCTCGAGCCACTGCTCGCGGGTCGAGGTGAGGGCGAGGCCTTGGAGGAGCGGGATGTCGAGGGAGGCGAGGGCGCCTGCGTCCCAGGAGTCGTCGCCGCCGGCCGTTGCGTTGGAGGCAACGGTGCCGCCGGCCGCGAGGAGGGTGGTGACGAGGACATCGCATTGCTTGAGGAGGGCGAAGAGGTCGGCGTTGTCCGCGTGGGTGGGGTCCAGGCCGCGCAGCGTTCCGCAGTACAGGGGAAGGGGCTGGGCGCCGGCCTGCTCGATCGCGGTCGCGAGGGCGTCGACGAAGGCTGTGTTGCCGGAGATCTCGTGGGCGCGGTAGTAGACGATGCCGACTACTGGGCGGTGGTCCTTGGTGAAGGTGCGGCCGGCGCGGATGCCGTAGGTCGGGAGGGTTTTGGGCGGGTCGAATGCGTCGCCGGTGAGCAGGATGGTGTCTCTGAGGAAGCCCGCCAGGTTCTGGAGGTTCTCGGAGCCGCCCTCACGGAGGTACGCGAGCGCCTCGGTGACCGCGCCCGCGGGGACGGTCGACATCGACATCAGCTCGGCGTCGGGCGCTGCCTCTCCACTGAGCACGACGGTGGGGATGTTCGAGGAGATGACGGCGTCGAGACCCTCCTCCCAGGCGCGGCGACCGCCCAGCAGGCGGACCACGACGACCTCGACGCCGTCAAGCAGGGTGGCAACGTCATCGAGCTCGACCCGCGCCGGGTTGGCGACCTTCCATCCGGCCTGAGCCTGCGAAGCGGCCAGCAAGTCGGTGTCGGCAGTGGAGAGCAGCAAAAGGTTCGCGGGCACGCGCGACCGGTCCTTCCTCGGGGTGTCCACGCCCCAGGTGGCAGGTACGACAGCAGCAGTTCCTGACTCCCGGGAAACCCCCGGTCACAGTGGCGGGACCGCCCCGGACTCACACCGGGTTCCTGCACAGCCGTCGATGACAGCACGACTCTAGTCGACCACGTCGGCAACTACTCCCCCACGGTCGAGCTCCGCCTGCTCCACCGTCGCTCACACGCCTCGACACTCCCACCCACGCCTGCGCATCGATCGCAGGACGTCGGCGGTGTGGGGACTACTGCCTGCTCTTGTGTGCGGCTTGGACCGGTGGCGCATTAGCTTGCTGGGGTGGATCTCTTCTCGGAGTCTTGGGGTGCGTTGCGGGCGGCGGTTGCTGGGCTGGGTGATGCCGACTTCGGCGAGGCGTCAGGGTGTGCGGGGTGGTTGGTGCGGGATCTGGTTTGTCATCTGGTGATCGATGCGCAGGATGTGTTGATCACGCTGGTGACGCCTAGCGAGGCCGAGGCGACGCATGACTCGGTGAGTTATTGGGCGGTGGCTGAGGCGGCGGCTGCTGGTGAGGATCCGCTGGATGCGTTGATCGTTCGGTTGGCGGCGGCGTACGGGGATCCGGGGTTGCTCAAGTTTCATCTCGATGATGTGGGTGCCGCGGCCGGGCGGGCGGCCGAGTTGGCTGATCCGAGGACGCGGGTCAGCACGCAGGACATGGTGCTGACGGTGAGCGACTACCTCTCGGCGTACGTGCTGGAGTGGACGCTGCACCACCTCGATCTGGTCGCTCACCTACCGCAAGCGCCAGGACCATCGATCGAAGGCCTCGCCGAGAGCCGGGACATGATCGAGCAGATCGCCGGCGCTGGGTTTCCTGCGAGCTGGTCCGACAAGGACGTGCTGTTGATCAGCACCGGGCGCCGTGATCCGTCCGACTTGGAGAAGACGCAACTCGGTGAGCTCACCAAGAAGTTGCCCCTCGTGCTTGGTTAAACCAGTGGCGCGTGGGCCGACAGGGCGGACACTCTGGGGCAATGCGACTGACCTTTCTGCATGACCCGCGTGGTGGTGAGAGCCTTACGTTGATCCGGCGTGCGGACGGGGCGGAGTTCAATCTGTTCTCGTACTCGCGCAAGCACCGCGTGCCGCACGATCTCGCGCATGCGGTCACCGAACGCGAGCTGCGCATGCCCGACGGCATCTTCGGCTGTATCGCAGCCGGTGCGGTCTTCGACAGCATGGAGCAGACGGCCGGCAAGAAGCGTCACGACGCGAAGGTCCGCAGCGCGCGCATCCTCAAAGCACCGAACAGCATCGGCATGAGCGAGGCGCTTTCGAGCGTCTTTCACATGGCGGTCGAGAAGGACCAGTCCACGCCGTACGCTGAGGTCCGCGAGATGTGGGGCGTCACCCGAGCCGATCCGTGCCCGTACGCCGATGTCGACCTCGACCGCACCACCGAGACCCTCCGCGAACTGAGCCACCGCTGGCAGGCGAGCTCCGACCCGCTCGATTTCCCTTGGCCGGAATCGCTTCAGGCGGAGGCATCACAGCACGGTCCCAAAATTCGCGTACGTACCGGTCGTCGCGACCGCTAGCTTGTCGCTCCGGGGCACGATGCCGGAGAAGATTGTCCCGGCCTGCCGGCGGGCTAGAGGACGTCGCGGAGGTACTGGCCGGTGAGGCTTTCTGGGACTTGGGTGAGGAGGGTGGGGGTGGTGGCGGCGACTATGCGGCCGCCGTCGGTGCCGCCGCCGGGGCCTAGGTCGATGACGTGGTCGGCGTTGGCGATCATGTCGAGGTCGTGTTCGATCACGATGACCGTGGCGCCGGCGGTGATCAGGCGGTCGAAGACCGTGAGAAGGACGCGGATGTCAGCGGGGTGCAGGCCGACGCTGGGTTCGTCGAAGATGAAGAGGGTGCCTTGTTGGGGCTTCTCCAGGTCGGCGATGAGTTTGAGGCGCTGGGCTTCGCCGCCGGACAGAGCCGGAGTTGCCTCGCCGAGGATGAGGTAGCCGAGGCCGACCTCGTCGAGGGTGCGGAGGCGCGCTTGCATCTTGCGCAGGCCGGTGAACTTCGAGCGGGCCTGTTCGACCGTCAAGGCCAGAGCACCGGCCATGGTCAGGCCGTCGAGGGTGATGGTGTCGCAGTCGGGGTTGTAGCGGCGGCCTTCGCACACCGGGCAAGGAATGTCGACGTCGGGGAGGAACTGGACGTCCAGCGAGATCTGGCCGGTGCCGTCGCATTGCGGGCAGCGCAGACTGCCGGTGTTGTACGAAAAGTCCGCGGCCTTGAGTCCGCGCGACACCGCTTCCGGAGTACCGGCGAAGGCTCGGCGGAGATCGTCGAGGACGCCGCTGTACGTCGCCACGGTGGAGCGCACGTTGCGCCCGATCGGAACGGCGTCGACGATGACGGTACGGTCGATGCCGCCGGCGTCCAGGTGACGTACATGCTTGGGTGCCTGGCCGAGCAGCGCCGGGGCGAGGCTGTCCAGTACGAGGGTGGTTTTGCCTGACCCGGAGACGCCGGTGACCGCCGTGAGCCGGAGCAGGGGGAACGACGCTTCGAGCGCCTTCAGGGTGAAGCGGGGAGCTGTCTCAAGGTGGATCCGGCCGTGTTCGAAGACGTCGTCAACCGCTACCCGTGGACGGACGACGGCCGGCTCTTCACCGCTGAGGAAGCCGCCGATCACCGACGCGGACGACTTCGACAGGTCCTCGACGGTGCCGGTGGCAACAATCTCGCCGCCGTGCGCGCCGGCTCCGGGGCCGATCTCGATCAGCCAGTCGGCGTGCCGGAGTACGCGGACGTCGTGGTCGACGAGGACCACGGAGTTGCCGGTCTCGACCAGGCGGCGGGCGACCGCCATCAGGGCGTCGATGTTGCTCGGATGCAACCCGATGGACGGTTCGTCGAGGACGTACAGCAGGCCGGTCGCGCTGCTTCGCAGGGTGCGGCTGAGCTGTACTCGCTGCAGCTCACCGGTCGAGAGCGTGCGCGAGGCGCGGCCGAGGGACAGGTAGCCGAGTCCGAGGCCTAGTAGGTGCTCCGCGGTCGGGATGAACGCGTCCACGATCTGCGCGGCCATCCGGGTGAGCTCGGCGGGCGCGGCGGCCGGCAGCGAGCGGACGAAGGTCGTCGTACGGTCGAGGCTCCAGGTGGAGATCTCGTCGAGGGTGACGCCGTTCAGAGGTACCGATCGCGCGCGCTCGTTGAGCCGGGAGCCGCCGCAGGACGGGCACTCGGCGATGTGGACGAAGCGGTCGAGGCGGGTGAGCGACTTCTCGCTCTGGGCGTTGGCGAGCGCGTCCTCGATCACCCGGTTGGCGTTGCGGTAGGCCGCATTGAGCTCGAAGGCGTTGCCCTTCTTGCTCGTGACAACGACCGTCCGCTTGGTCTCCTCACCGTTCAGGACGAGCTCACGTTCGGCCGGAGTCAGCTCCCGGAACGGCACATCCACCCGTACGCCGAGCTGCGCGACCACCTGAGGCAACAGCCCGGCCCCGAACGAAGCCCAAGCCGCCACGGCTCCGTCCGCGATCGACAGGGACTCGTCCGGTACGAGCGCCTCCTGATCGATCTGCCGCGTCTCCCCCGTGCCCGCGCAGGTCTCGCATGCGCCATCGCTGTTGAATGCGAACGACTCAGCACCCGGTACTTCGAAACGCTCGCCGCACTCAGGACAGGTGAGATGCGCGGTCGACGCGATCTCGAGCGTCGGCTGCACGCGATGACCGTTGGGACACAGGTGCACCCCCAATCGCGAGTACATCAGCCGAAGCGAGTTGAGCAGCTCCGTCGACGTACCGAACGTACTGCGAACACCCGGTACTGCGGGACGCTGATGCAGCGCGATCGCGGCCGGTACTCCGTCAACGGCGTCGACGTCCGCGCGCGCAGCCTGCGAGAGACGCCGGCGCGTGTAGGACGACAAGGCCTCGAGGTATCGGCGTGAGCCCTCCGCGTAGAGCACGCCCAGCGCGAGCGACGACTTGCCGGACCCGGACACGCCAGTGAGGGCGACGAGCTGCCGAAGCGGCACGTCGATGTCGACGCTCTTCAGGTTGTGGACACGGGCACCTCGTACTGCGACCTGCTCGCCCCAATGCATACGGTCATCGTAGGTTGCCGATCGTCAGATTCAGCTGATCTCCCGAGCCGCCCACACCCGACAAGCCTGACCCTTCACCCCATCGCCGGACTCGCTTGAGCGAATCGCCAGTGATGTCCTTCCAGATCCGCAACCTCGTACGACCGGTAGCCGTGCTGCTCGATCGCCGAAACGATGGCCGCGCCCTCAGCGGTACTCCGGGCGAAGTGCGCGTCGAGGTCATCGACATAGACCCAGACCGCATGGTCGACCGGATGAGGACCCACCCGCTCCTTCGAGGCGAGGAGCATGATGGCCGAGCCACCGACGCGCAGCTCGTTCCACGACGGATGGTTGCCGTCGGCGGACAGTCGCAGCGAGGACTCCAGCCCGAAGACCCTCGCCAGCCAATCGGCAGCTGCGGCGGGATCCTCGTAGTACAGGGCGATCCCCAGGCGGTCGAGCTCAGCCGGTCCCTGCGTAGCAGCAGCTGAAGCGATCCGATCGGCGAACCAGGGGATGACGTTCGGCCAGAAGTAGAAGGCCTTGTCGCCGCCCTGGACAAGGGATTGTTCGACGCTGACCCGGGTGCCGCCGTTGGACGGCTCGAAGCGGATTTCGGTTTCGGTGTCGTCGACGGAGCTGCGGTAGGCGAAGAAGGTGCCGGGTTCCCAGGCGGTGATCTGGCCGAGTTCGAGGACATCCTCGCCGGCGGCGGCGTCGGCGTACCGGTAGATCTCCAGGATCCGGCCGCCGAGGCCTGGCTCGATCTGCATGCCGATGGCTCGGGTGGCGTCGAAGAAGTTGATCGGGCCGCGGACCCACCACAGATCGATCTCGGCGGTGAAGACCCGGAAGGCGGTCGCCGGGTCGGTGGCGACCTCGACGGATGCGGATGCGGACGGCTTGGTCATGAACTCTCCTCGATGTGTTTCTTGAAGGCTCCCAACTGCTCCTGCCAATGCGCCTGGACCTGATCGAGCCACGCCTGCACCGCGACCATCGGCTCCTGCCGCAGCCGGAAGACCCGCAGGCGCGCGTCATCCGGCACCCGCTCGTCGTCGATCACCCGGGCGGCCAGCAGGATCCGCAGGTGCCGGCTCATCGCCGGCGCCGACGCGCCCGCCGCCACCGCAAGCTCCCCGGCCCGCCGCGGCCCCTCCCCCAGCAACCGAACGACCTGCCGCCGCGTCGGATCGGCGAGCACCTCGAAGAAGCGGTCAACTTCGTCTTCCATGGATTAATAGTTACAGCTGGCGTTAACTATTCGCAAGACGTGAAGCACCCTGACGCACTAAAGTGGGCGGGCCCGATGGTCGGCTCGGAAAGGACGTTCGTGGAGCAGCACACCCGGAGAGCGCGCGTGCTCGACGTACTCACCGCTGAGCAGGCCTGGGAAGTACCGGATGGTTGGCTGGCGGGGGTTCGAGGGCAGCTTCGCGCCTGGGCCGAGGATCCGAAGGCTCTGCGGCCGGGAGCCTTTCCCGAGTTCGTGGCGGGAACGCCCGCGGCAGTCTGGTTCGCGCATCAGATCGCTCCGCTGCTGACCGGCTGGATCCCGGTACTCCGCGGCGAATACGCCGACGTCAGCGCAGCCGTGACCCGGGACTTCCACCGCCCGCCGGCCCGGTTGGGCGCCGGGCATCTGGTCCGGGTCGCCGCGACCGACTGGCCGCTGCTCGTCTTGTCGGGCGCGCGGGGCTTCGACGAAGAGGGCCGTCGGCAAGCATTGCAGCTGTCGCGTGACGTGGTGAGCCTGTTCGTCGATGCCCCGCCGATGGCGGCCCGTGCGCAGGCGTTGACTGCTGGGTTCGATCGAGTGCTGGGTGACCGCGAGGCGACCCGGATGCATGTCGCGGCCGACTACGAGACGATCGCGCAGTTCTGGCGGACGACGGTGCTCAGCGAGGCGGAGCGCGAAGTACTGCCCGAGCTTGGCGGCTCCGAGGCGGCGCTGAGGTACTCGCTGGACTCGTTGCGGGATGCGCATGCGAAGTTGTCGGCTGTCGTTGCGGACGATGAGGCGCCGGAGTTCGCGCAGGTGCTGGCGCGGTTGATCCGGGCGGCCGGGCTCGCCGGGCAGCCTGCGGAGGTCGGGCAAGTTCTAGGCGCTGAGGGGTGGGATGTCGAGGGCGCTCTGGCCGAGTTGCGGGGTGGATTCGACGCCGACGCTTGGCTGGGGCGCAATGTCGATTGGCTGGGCAGGGCGGTCGCGCAGGACCAGCGGGCGGCGGCACGGTCGTGGGTGGCGGCGGCTACGCGGGTGTCGGTCCACCTGTCGGGCGTACTGGAGAACGGGCCCTGGCCGGAGCCGGAAGTGCCCGACCTCGGTGCGTTCTTCGAGCACCTCGACGGTCGGCGCGCGCCGGTCGTGAAGGCGGCGCCGGTGGAGCAGGTTGCCGCTGCGCCGGTGGCTCTCGAAGTACCGGAGCTCGAGCAGACTGGTGCGCTGGCTGAGTTGGAAGCCTTGATCGGGCTGGAGTCGATCAAGGACTCCGTGCGGCGGATGGTCGCCGAGATCAAGACCAACCAGCGACGCAAGGAGCTCGGGCTGCCGACGCAGGATCGGGCCCGGCACATGGTGTTCGTCGGCAAGCCCGGTACGGCCAAGACGACGATCGCCCGGTTGCTCGCCAAGATCTACAAAGAGCTCGGCGTACTGGAGAAAGGCCACGTGGTCGAGGTCGACCGATCGGACCTGGTCGGCTCCGGGGTCGGTACCACCGCCCCGATGACAGCGGCGAAGTTCCGTGAGGCGCTCGGTGGGCTGTTGTTCGTCGACGAGGCCTACACCCTGGTACCGGACAACAACCCCGGTGACTTCGGGATGGAGGCCGTCGCCACGCTGCTGAAGATGATGGAGGACTACCGCGACGAGTGCGTCGTGATCGTCGCCGGGTACCACCGCGAGATGCAGCGCTTCCTGGACTCCAACCCCGGTCTGGCGTCGCGGTTCCCGAAGCTGCTGTCGTTCGCGGAGTACGACACCGATCAGCTGGTCGCCATCTTCGAGCTGCAGGCGAAGCAGAAGGGGATGATCCACAGCCAGGAGGTCCTGGCTGTGGTTCGCAAGTACATCCCCGCCGCTCCGCGTGGGCACAACTTCGGCAACGGCCGGTTCATCCGGAACATGCTCGAGGAAGCAATCTCCACCCAGGCGACCCGGCTGTCCCTGCGCGATCCCGAGACGCTGACCGAGCGCGACCTACGGGAACTGCTTCCCGAGGACGTCAGGCCGGCTACTTCGATGCGCGCCGAGGACTATCTGTTGCAGCGGCCGGGCACCTGACGGTCAGCCTCCGAAGGCTTGCTTGTAGAGGCTGAGGAGCTCCGGGTTCGATTCGCCGCTCTCGCCGCAGAGGCTGACATGGCCGTCGGTGGCGGTGACGAGGTAGGTGCCACCGACCTTGAAGTCGACGCCGAGCAGGGTGAGGACGGCGTCCGCGTCGGACTGGACCTCGACCGTGGTGGCGTCGCCACCCTTGTACCAGTGGTCGACGTGCAGGGTGACCTGCTCGCCTTTGATCGCGGTCGCGGTGCCCTGGAAGGCGGTCTGCATTCCTTGAAGGTCTGCCACCTCGACCGCGCGGCACTTGGCGTTGGGGGCGGCGCCGATCGTCAGTTTGACTGGGGCTTTGACCGGGGCTACGGCAGCAGGCGGGGCGTCCGAGTTGCCGGAGTTGCCTGCGACGGCCCACCCGATTCCCCCGGCGGCGAGCAGTACGCCGGCGGCGACTGCGGGCAGCCAGCGGCGGCGGTAGGTGCCACGGGTGGGCCGGGTTTCGGTGTCTGTGGACATGGTGGTCTCCAGGAGGCGATCTAGGTTCGGCTCGGGAGCGTGCTTCGCCGGATCGGCAGACCTCAGCCGGGCCAGCAGTTCGTCGTCGTTCACAGCTCGCTCCCTCCTTTACCCTTCTCCTGTCCGGCGCCGACCGCGTTCTTTCGCCCGAGGAGCACGGAGAGCTTTTTCTTTGCCCGATGCAACCGAATGCTGACGGCGTTGGCGGTCAGCCCGGTCACCTCGGCGATCCCGCGCGGCGCCAGCCCCTCCCAGGCCCACAGCTGCACGACTTCGCGATCCAACTCGTTCAGAGTCCGCAACGCCTCATGCAATTCGGTGTGATCGACGCTTGCCGTCGGCAACACTTCCGCAGTACGGGCCAACCGCTCCACCAACCGCAGCCGCCGCCCCTCCGCCCGACGCGCGTTGGCCAAACACCCACGCGCGACGCCGTAGCACCACGGCAGCACCTCATCCGGATCGACCGCAGTACCGTCGCCAAGCCCCGGTACGTCATCCAGCCGCCGCCACAGCACCAACATCGTCTCGGCCAGCACGTCATCGACGGCGTCGGCAGCGGCCCGCCGCACCAGATACCGATGCACAGGCGCGCCCACCACACCTACCAACACCTCAAAGCGAGCCTCGCGCACCCGCACATCCTCTCGCCCGACCGTAGAAGTCACACCCACCCCTGTCCGGCAAGCCCCGGATTCTTTCTACCGGCGGACCAGTTGTACGTGGGTGGCGGCGGGTGAGCTGATCTGTTCTGCTACCCGGTACTGCGTGAGCGCGCCCTCCAGGTTGTCGAAGAGGCGGATGCCGGCGCCGGCCAGGATGGGGGCGACGACCAGGTTCAGCTCGTCGATCAGGCCGGCCCGGAGGTACTGCTGGACCGTGGTGGCGCCACCTCCGATGATCACGTCCTGACCGTTGGCTGCCTCGAAGGCTCGGGCGAGGACCTTCGCGGGCGGCTCGTCGGTGAAGTAGAACGTGGTGCCGCCCTCCATCGGGAGGTCGGGGCGGAGGTGATGGGTGTGCACGAAGGTGGCGTGGTGGTACGGCGGATTGGGGCCCCACCAGCCCTTCCACGACTCGTCCTCCCACGGGCCGCGCTGCGGGCTGAACATGTTGCGGCCCATGATCGTGGCGCCGGTGTTCTCCTCCCACCGCCGCGCCCGCTCGGTGTCGAGGCCGGACGCGCGGTTCTCCATCGCCGCCTCCATCCACTCGTGCAGTCCGTCCATCCCGTCCCCGAACGGCGCGTCCAGCCGCTGGTTCGGTCCGGCCGCGTAGCCGTCCTGGGTGATCGTGAAGTTGTGAACACGTACCTTCGCCATGAGCTGTCTCCCGGTCAGTTGGCTGCTTTCACGCAGGAGTCGGAGCCGGCCGGCCGGCTTTGACATGGAAAACTCGATGGACAGCATCGGCGCCGACCCGGCAGGCTGCCAAGCGATGAGCAGCAGCGAAGTGTGGGACGAGGACATTGCGACGCGGTACGACGCGTCGTCCGCCGAGATGTTCGCGCCGGAGGTGATCGGGCCGACTCTGGACTTCCTGGCAGCCTTGGCCGATGAAGGCTCGGCTCTGGAGTTTGCGATCGGGACCGGGCGAGTTGGCATCCCGCTCGCGGCCCGTGGCGTCGCCGTGACCGGGATCGAGTTGTCCGAGCCGATGGCGGCCCAGCTGCGCGCCAAGGATCCCGGGCTCCCCGTCGTGATCGGCGACATGGCGACGACGAGGGTCGAGGGCGAGTTCGACCTGGTGTACCTCGTCTTCAACACCATCTCGAACGTCCGGACCCAGGCCGAGCAGGTCGAGTGCTTCCGCAACGCGGCCCGCCACCTCAAGCCCGGCGGCCGCTTCGTCATCGAGCTCTGGGTGCCGCCCATCCGCCGGATGCCGCCCGGCCAGAACGCCGTACCGATGCGCCTCACCGACGGCCACCTGACCTTCGACACGTACGACCTCGCGACCCAGGCGTGCTCGTCGCACCACTACTTCACCCAGCCCGACGGTACGACCCTGTACTCCGCCGGAAACTTCCGCTACATCTGGCCCGCCGAGTGCGACCTGATGGCCCAGCTGGCCGGACTCGAATCCGAGGCCCGGTACGCCGACTGGCACCGAGCCCCGTTCACCGCCGACAGCGAAAGCCACGTCTCCGTCTGGCGTAAGCCGGTCTAGTACCCCGCGTAGTGCGCGGCGAGTAGATCCGTACCCCAGTCGTTGCGCAGATCCCGCCATACCGAGTGGATGTGGTTGGCGTCGTCCTGGGTGTTGTCGTACTCCGCCAGGAACGTCGGCCCCGCGATCGAGTAGTAATGGCCGCCGCCCGGCCTCGTGGCCCCCGCCCAGGCGAAGGTCAGCTTCTCGATCCCCTGCTCGGTGATGTCCTGCCAGGTCTGCAACCCGATCGGGCCGGCGGCACGGCCGATGTATTGGCCGAGTAGCAGGCTGAAGAGCTGCCGCTGCTCCGGCGTCAGCTCGCCGTACGGGAGCCCTTTGAGCAGCACGTGAGAGTCGGCCACCGGATCGTACCGCGTCAGGATGTCGGACGGCGCCGTGTCCGAGACGATCGCCAGCTCCCGCTGCCCGGCCTCCAGCGAATCCAGGAACGAGAACCCGAGATCCTGCTCGGCCGCCAGCGTCCGCAGCCCCTCGTGCGGCCCGGACAGCACCGTCGCCGGCTCGGAGCCGAAGAACTGCGGCGTGAACCCGATCGCACCCGACACGAACGTCACATGCAACGCGATGTGATGCCCGTTGAGCCGCCAGGCCCACGGGTCCATACCCGAAGGATCGCCGAGCACCCGCAGGAAGTACCGCTGCTCGGACCCGACATCCACCGACGAGCCCGGCTCGGCCTGCGGCAGCCCGCGCCGGATCGCCTCGGTGAGCATCACCGATCGCGCATCCGCCAGCCCGCGCTCGCTCAACGCGATCTCCAGCAAGCGCATCGTCAGTCTGCGCTGCTCGGCCGACAACTCCCCGAGCGTCACGCCGGGACGGTCGCCGGGCAGGTACGTCCACACCCGATGGTCAGGCGTGTCGAAGGGGGCCGTCGCCTTCTCCCGCAGCTCCGGGCTCAAGGCGGCCAGCAGCTCGACGGCCGCGTCGCGAGACTGTTCTACAACCATGCCGATCGCTCCCGTTCTGTTGGAGTGTGCTGGGTCCATTGTTCGAACGGCCGGTCCAGCTTGTACCGGAAGTCCGGCTGCCGCAGCAGCACTCGGGTCTCTGCGTTGCCCGGGTTGCGCAGAGTCTCGAAGAACTTCACCGACCAGTGGAACCAGCGCATGCAGAACAGCCGCATCGTCAGCCCGTGCGACACCAGCAGCACGTTCCGCGGCGAGTCGGGCGTCTCGAAATCGCGGTGCATGGTCTCGAGGAAGCTCGACACCCTGTCGTACACGTCCGAGCCGGACTCGCCGTGCGTGAACCGGTAGAAGAAGTGCCCGTACGAGTCACGCAGCGCCTCCTGGCGGACGATGTCCTCGGTGTCCTGGAAGTTCGCCCAGTCCTGTTCGCGCAGCCGCGGCTCCTCCCGGGCGAGCCCGATCAGATCGTCCAGCCCGAGCGAGTCGAGCGTCTGCAGCGTCCGCAGGTACGGCGAGACGTAGACCCGTACCGGCTCGCCCTCGAAGAGTTCGCGCAACTGCTTGCCTGCCGCGGCCGCCTGCTCGTGCCCGTGCGCGGTGAGCGGGACCGCGTGGTCGGGCACCGTCTCGTAGACCTGCTTGTCGAGATTCGCCTCGGACTCGCCGTGCCGGATCAGCGCGATCCGCATCGGCCGCTGGGTCAGATGCATGCCCGCTCCCCTCCCGGTTGGCTATCGGTACCCGATCGCCGGCCACGGCGATCCGGGCGCAACGCCACGATCGTCGCCAGCGCCGCCGCCGCGTAAGCGACGCGCCGGGCCAGCGTTGCCGTACGTCGGATATCGCCGACCGTTGGCGGCAACCCGTCGCCGAGCGTGCCCCGATCCTCGACCGCGGAACCGTACGTGTTGACCCCACCCAGTCTCACGCCGAGCGCGCCCGCGAAGGACGCCTCGACCGGGCCCGCATTCGGACTCGGATGTCCGGGTGCGTCCCGCCGCCAGATCCGCCACGCCTTGCCGGGCCGGCCCGAGACCACGCCGGTCAGTACTGCGCACACGCGCGCCGGCAGCAGGTTGACGGCGTCATCGAGTCGCGCCGACGCCCAGCCGAAGTTGCGGTAGCGGGGCGACTTGTAGCCGACCATGGCGTCCAGCGTGTTGATCGCGCGGTAGCCGATCAGGCCGGGGATCCCGAGGAGGCCGCCCCAGACGAGCGGGGCAACGGTGGCGTCGGAGGTGTTCTCGGCCACTGACTCGACCGTGGCGCGGGCGAGTTCGTCGGCTTCGAGGTCGGTGGCGTCGCGGCTGCAGAGGTAGCTGAGTCGGTCGCGGGCTGTTTCGAGCTCCTTGGCGTCGAGGTAGCCGGCCATGATTTCGGCCTCGCGCTCGAGGCTTCGGCCGCCCAGGACGGCCCAGGTCGCGGCGGCGGTGAGCAGGGTGCGCGTGATCGGGCGGCCGGCTGTCAGCTTCTCGGCAGCCACGCCTACGGTCGCGGCCGTGGTGATGAGGAGGGCGGCGTACGTAGTACCGGCTGCTTTCGAATCGGAGTACAGCCTGCTCTCGAGCCGGCCGGCGACCTGGCCGAAGCCGGCCACCGGGTGGTAGCGGCGTGGGTCGCCCAGCCAGCGATCGGCGGCGAAGCCGAGGACGAGACCCAGTGACCTGTGTCGGTTGTTCATGCTTCAGCTCCGGTGTTCAGGTGCGTGCATCGCGGTGCTGGAGGAGCGTCCTCGATGCGGAGCATCGTGGATGCTTCGCCAGTGCCGCGAGGTGCGTGCCTGGGCGCCGGAGATGTGCATGAACAACCGACACAGGCCACTTGCGCTCTGGACACTCCCGGAAGTCTGCCAGGCCCGGCAAGTTCAAGGACGGTCGCGGTGTGGAAGGGTGACGAACATGGGAATTGCAGACCAACTCCGTGGGGTCGACGGACGGGGTGAGTTCGGTGTCTGGCTGGGGCGGCTCGACGGGAAAGCGGTGCTGCGGCATCACGCGGAGCGCACGCACTATGCGGCCAGCACGATGAAACTGCCGGTCGCGATCGCGATGATGCGGCTCGTCGAGGCGGGTGAGCTGGCGCTCGATCAGGCGGTGACGGTGCACAACGATTTCGCGTCGGCGGCGGGCGGACGGTTCGGGGTCAATCCGGCCGAGGACGAGGCGCCGGCGACCTGGACGCATGTCGGCGAGGAGGTGTCTCTCGGGTGGCTGGCGACGGAGATGATCACTCGGTCGAGCAACCTCGCGACCGATCTTGTGCTGGAGCAGACCGGTGTGGACGCGGCCAACGCCGTGCTGGCCGAGTATGGGTCGGGTGCCAGTGTGATCCGGCGTGGCATCGACGACGCGGGGGCGCAGGCGGCGGGGATCAGCAATCTGATGAGCCCGGCCGATCTCGCCGCGGTGCTGGTTGCTGTGGGCAATGACACGACGACAGCGGGCTCGTACGTGCGTGACTTGCTCGCGGGTAATACCTGGAACGGTGAGATTCCGGCGCTGCTGCCCTCAGGGACTCGCGTGGAGCACAAGAATGGCTGGGACCGCCGGATCCGGCACGACGGCGGCATCGTCCGGCCTGCTGACGCCCCGCCGTTCGTCCTGGTCGTCTGTACGACCTCCGAGTTGCCCGATCCCGAGGCGCAGCAGCTGATCGCCGGGATCGCTTTCGAGGCCTGGACCCATCGACACGATCTGGAGGCGATCCGGTGAAGCTCACCACGCATCTGGTCTCCGCACCACTCCATACCCCTTTCATCACAGCCCTCCGTACTGCGACCAGCGCCGACTCCCTGCTCGTCGAGCTGACGGACGGCGAGCTGAGCGGCTGGGGCGAGGCGCCTCAGGTCTGGAAGGTGACCGGCGAATCGCTGGCCGGCGCGCAGGCCTGCGTCGAAGGCCCGATCGCGGCCGCGCTCGACGGGCTGGAGCCGGACGATTTCACCGAGGCGTTGCGGCGGATCCAAGCGGCCGTGCAGGGCAACTTCGGGGCCAAGGCGGCGGTGGATGTCGCGTTGCATGATCTCGTCGCGCGTCGGCGGGGGCAGACCTTGCACGGGTTCCTCGGGTCGACCGTTTCGTCGGTTTCGACGGACGTGACGTTGTCCGTCGGGGATCCGGAGTCGTTGGCGGCATCGGCGGTCGATCGGGTCGCTGACGGGTTCGGCGTACTGAAGGTGAAGGTCGGGACCGGTGACGCGTCGGCTGACTTCCATCGGGTGCGGCGGGTGCGGGAGGCGATCGGGCCGGAACCGCGGCTGCGGCTGGATGCGAATCAGGGGTGGAGCCGGCGGGATGCGGTGAACGCGATTCGCGCTCTGGAGGATGCGGGGTGCGATATCGAGCTGGTCGAGCAGCCGGTGGTCGCGGCCGATCTGGAGGGGATGGCGTGGATCACGGATCGGGTGAGTACGCCGATTCTGGCTGACGAGTCGGTGTACGGAGTACGGGATCTGGTCGCGGTGATCCGGCACGGCGCGGCTGATCTGGTCAATGTGAAGCTCGCCAAATGTGGTGGGCTGGCGACCGCCCGGACGCTGCTCGAGCTGGCTCGGGAGCACGGGCTCGGGGCGATTGTGGGGTCGATGATGGAGAGTCACGTGGGGATCGGGGCGGCTGCCGCGCTGGTGGCGGCGTACCCGACGACAGCAGTCAATGATCTCGACGCAGCCTGGTGGTTGAGGGAGTCGCCCGTGGTCGGCGGGGTGCGGTATGCGGGCTCGGTGATCCACCTGCCGACGGCGGCTGGACTGGGCGTGACAGGCTTGACGCTATGAAGTTAGTTTCTGCCAAGGTTCCGGTGAGTACCGTTTGGACTTCACCGGACGCACCACGGGACGTCGACGCGCCCGCGATCGCCGCCCAGCCTGACGTCGCCGCCTGGGCGAAGGCCATGGACACCGAGACCCGTCTCGGCCTGCACGGCCGGACGCTCACCCAGCTGCTGTTCGCCGAGCCGGTACTCGTACGGTCCGAGCGCGACGGCTGGTCCGAGATCATCGCGCCGTGGCAGCCGTCGTCGGCCGACGACCTCGGATACCCGGGCTGGGTGCCGTCGAGCCATCTCGGCGAACTCCCGGGCGCTGCCACTGCCCCAGTCGCCGTCACAGTGCCGACAGCCCAACTGTTCGCCGAGCCAGGCGACGGCCACCTGGCCGACCTGTCCTTTGCGACGGTCCTCGCGTCGGTAGACCACACGGATGGCTTCACCCGCGTTGCACTACCCGACGGCGGCTCCGGCTGGCTCGCGGACTCCGCACTGCGGCCGGTGGACTCCCCCGCATCACCAGAGGACCGCATCCGCCTGGGCTCCCTCTTCCTGGGCCTGGAGTACCTCTGGGGCGGCACCTCCACCTACGGCCTCGACTGCTCCGGCCTGGTCCACGCCGTCAGCCGGGTCCTGGGCCAGCGAATCCCCCGAGACGCCCACGACCAGTGCGACGCCCTGGAACACATCCCCACCGACGAGGCCGGCCCTGGCGACCTCTACTTCTTCGGCCGCCCCGACCAAAAGGTCCACCACGTAGGTTTCGTCTCCCCCGCCGGCATGCTCCACGCCTCAGAAACCGGCAAACGCCTGGAAAACGAACCCCTACTCCCCGAACGCCGCCAAACCCTAGTAGCCACCGCCCGCCTCTAACCCAGCCCGCCCCCCACCCGGCCCATCTGAGGGGTTAACCCCTCAGATGGTGGGTTGCCCCGTCAGATTCCGGCTAGGCAACCCACCATCTCAGGGGATAACCCCCGAGATGGTGCTCGGTGCCGGTGGTTGGCTAGGACTTCTTGGTGTCTGACTGTTCGGGCGCTTGCAGACCCTCGAGCTCAGCGCGGGTGGCCTCGTCCAGCTCGCCGCCGCCCGCCTGAGCAGCCGCCGACGTCGCCGCCTCGGACTCCGCCGGTGCATCCACCGCCGGCTCCGGCGCCATGTTGCGGGACTTGTGGAGGCTCAGCAGGGTGGTGATGCCGAGGGTGACGATGATGAAGCCGAGGGAGACCCAGATCGGGATCTCCGGCGCCCACTCGATGTGGTGGCCGCCGTTGATGAACGGCAGCTCGTTCTCGTGCATCGCGTGCAGCACCAGCTTCACGCCGATGAAGGCGAGCACGACGGAGAGCCCGAGCGACAGGTACACCAGCCGCCGCAGCAGATCGCCGAGCAGGAAGTACAGCTGCCGCAGACCCATCAGCGCGAACACGTTGGCGGTGAAGACCAGGAACGGCTCCTGCGTCAGCCCGTAGATCGCCGGGATCGAGTCGAGCGCGAACAGCAGGTCCGTCGTACCGAGTGCGATGATCACGATCGCCATCGGGGTGACGAGGCGCTTGCCGTTCTGCTTCACCGTCAGCTTGACGCCGTTGTACTCGTCGGTCGCGTTCAGCCGCTTCTTGGCGAACCGGATGACCGCGTTCTCCTTGTAGTCCTCGTCGTCGTTCTCACCCTGCTTGGCCAGGTGGATCGCCGTGTACACGAGGAACGCGCCGAACAGGTAGAACACCCAGGAGAACTCGTTGATCGCCGCCGCGCCGACCGCGATGAAGATGCCGCGGAAGAACAGCGCCAGGATGATGCCGACGAGCAGCGCCGTCTGCTGGTACTTCCTGGGCACCTGGAACCTGGCCATGATGATCAGGAAGATGAACAGGTTGTCGACGCTCAGGCTGTACTCCGTGAGCCAGCCGGCGAAGAACTCCCCGGCGTACTCGCCGCCGGAGAAGACCCAGACGCCGAGCCCGAAGACGACGGCGAGCGAGACGTAGAAGACGATCGCCCGCGCCGATTCCTTGGTACTCGGTTCGTGCGGGCGGCGGCCGATGATGAAGACATCGAAGGCCAGCAGGGCGAGCAGCACCCCGACGGTGATGTACCAGACGTAGTCGGCAACGTGCACAGGAAACCTCCGGAGCTCAGACGAGAATCGGACTCCGAAGGTCTCTTCCGCCTGGCTCGATCAGTCGGGCCTGGCCGGCGGCACCGGGCGTGGGGACGAACCCTTGACCGTGATGACGATACCGCCGCGAAAGGAATACTCCCCTTCAACACCTCTATTCTGACCGATCGATGTCCAAGTTTCCAAATCGAACCCACCTATCGAACAGGCGGCCGCTTGGATTTCGGCAGCTTGCCGACGATCGTCTCGTACGACGCGTCGATCAGCTCGAGGATCTCGTCATCGGGCACCGACCCGGCAAGCCGTACGGTGTTCCACCCCGAGCGTCCGATGTACGCCGACTTGCTGACGTCCTCCGGATAGGTGTCGACCAACTCGTCGGCTTCCTCCCGGTTGTTGCCGCACTTCACGCCCACCGCGCTGCCCGACCCGAGGAACGCGAAGATCTTGTCCCCGACCTTGGCGACGACGTCCCCTTCCCACGGCTCGTCCTGCCAGGCGCCCGGTTTCGCCAGGCAGTGCTCCAGCAAGTCCGCTCCGGTCAGTCTCATAACCTGCAGGCTAGGAGATGATCTGGCCGCCGTCAGCTACTACGACGGCGCCGGTGACAAAGCTGGCGCGCGGTGAGGCGAGGAACAGCGCGACCTCGGCGATCTCCTCCGGCGTACCGGGTCGGCCGAGCGGCCAGGGTGCGCTCGCTTGCTGCATTCCTTCCTCCGGCAGCATCTCCAGCAGCTTGTCCGTCCGGATCATGCCAGCGCAGACCGCGTTCACCCGGACCCCGGCCGGCCCGAACTCGACGGCCCACGACCTGGTCATCGACTCCAGCGCCGCCTTGGTACCGCTGTAGCCCGCGGCGACCGTCATCCCGACTTGAGCGCCGGTCGACGAGACGTTGACGATCGCGCTGCCCATGCTCATGCGTGGAGCGAGGGTGGCGGTCAGAAAGTACGCACTGCGCAGGTTCACGTCGTACATCCGCTGGTACTCCGCGGGCGTCAGCGCCACGGTCGGAACCATCGGGTAGAAGCCGGCATTGTTGATCAGGATCCCGATGTCGCCGGCCTCGCCGGTCAACCGCTCGAGGTCGGCCAGCTCACCCAGATCAGCCGGTACGAAGGTCGCCCGGCCGCCTTCGCTCTCGATCAACGAGACTGTCTCGGCGCCGAGTTCGGCCCGTCGCCCGGTGACGATGACCTCCGCTCCTTCTGCCGCCAGGCTGCGCGCGATGGCCCGGCCGATTCCCGACGTCGCTCCGGTGACGAGGGCCCGCTGGCCGGCCAGCTCCTGAGTGCTCATTGATCGAGCGTAGGGCCGCCGCAAGGACGTCGTACCGACTCGCCGACGGCGTACGCTCCGGGGCATGGCATCAGTCGTCGTAGCTGCTGTTCAGGCCGGATCTGTCCTCTTCGATACCCCTGCCACCTTGGCGAAAGCCGAGCACTTCATCCGCGAGGCCGCCTCGGGTGGCGCTCGCCTGGTGGTACTGCCGGAGGCGTTCATCGGCGGCTATCCGAAGGGCGTCGACTTCGGGGTGACGGTCGGATCGCGGTCTCCCGAGGGACGCGACCTCTTCCGCCGCTACCGCGAGGCCGCGATCGCCGTACCGGGCCCCGAAACCGCCCGCCTGGCGGAACTGTCCACCCAACTGGGCGTCGACGTCGTCGTCGGCGTGATCGAACGCGCCGGCGGCACCCTCTACTGCACCGCGCTCTTCTTCACCGCCACCGACGGCCTGGTGGCCAAGCACCGCAAACTCCTACCGACCGCCGCCGAACGCTACCTCTGGGGCCAGGGCGACGGCTCGACGATGCCCGCGGTCCAGACGGAGTACGCAGTACTGGGCGCCGCCATCTGCTGGGAGAACTACCTGCCGCTGTTCCGCCAGTCCATGTACGCCAAAGGCATCGACATCTGGTGCGCCCCCACCGTCGACGACCGCGACCAGTGGCAGTCGACGATGCGCCACATCGCCTTGGAAGGCCGCTGCTTCGTCATCAGCGCCAACCAGTACCTGACCCGCGCCGACCTCCCCGAGGACGTCCACCCAATCCAGGGCGACTCCCCCGACACCATCCTCATCAACGGCGGCAGCACCATCATCTCGCCGCTCGGCGAGATCCTGGCCGCCCCCGCCCGCTCAGGAGAAACCGTCCTCCTGGCAACCCTCGACCTCTCCGACCGAGACCGCTCCTTCCTCGACTTCGACCCGGTCGGCCACTACTCCCGCCCCGACATCTTCACCCTCACCGTCGACGAGACGCCCCGCTGACCTACTTGGCGCCGGCGTTGAGCATTTGGCGGAGTTCCTTCTTCAGCTCGGAGATTTCGTCTCGGTAGCGCGCGGCTACCTCGAACTGGAGTTCGGCGGCGGCGTTGTGCATCTGGTCGGTGAGTTGCTGGATGAGGTCGGCCAGGTCGGACGAAGGCAGGCCGCCGGCCAGTTCGCGGGCCTTTTCGCCGGCCTTGAGCTTGCCGCCGCCGGGGACCGGGGCCTTGCCGCGGGACTGGGTGCGGCCGTTGCCGAGGAGTTCGGCGGTGTCGGCGTCCTCGCGGGCGAGCATGTCGGTGATGTCGGCGATCTTCTTGCGCAGCGGTTGCGGGTCGACACCGTGCTCGGTGTTGTACGCGACCTGGATCGCGCGCCGTCGGTTGGTCTCGTCGATCGCCTGCTCCATCGACGGGGTGATCTTGTCGGCGTACATGAAGACCGCGCCGGAGACGTTTCGCGCCGCACGGCCGATCGTCTGGATCAGCGACCGGCCCGAGCGCAGGAAGCCTTCCTTGTCCGCGTCGAGGATGGCGACCAGCGAGACCTCCGGTAGGTCGAGGCCTTCACGCAGCAGGTTGATGCCGACCAGTACGTCGTACTCGCCCATCCGCAGCTCGCGGAGGAGCTCGACGCGGCGCAGGGTGTCGACCTCGCTGTGGAGGTATCTGGTCCGGATCCCCATCTCCAGCAGGTAATCGGTCAGGTCCTCGGACATCTTCTTGGTCAGCGTGGTGACCAAGACGCGCTCGTTGCGCTCGGTGCGGATCCGGATCTCGTGGATCAGGTCGTCGATCTGGCCCTTGGTCGGCTTCACGATCACCTCGGGGTCGATCAGACCCGTCGGCCGGATGATCTGCTCGACGTGCCCGTCCGACTTGTCCTGCTCGTACTGCCCAGGGGTCGCCGACAGGTACACCGTCTGGCCGATCCGCTCCAGGAACTCCTCCCAGCGCAGCGGCCGGTTGTCCATCGCCGACGGCAGCCGGAAGCCGTGCTCGACCAGCGTCCGCTTCCGCGACATGTCGCCCTCGTACATCCCGCCGATCTGCGGCACGGTGACGTGCGACTCGTCGATCACCAGCAGGAAGTCCTCGGGGAAGTAGTCCAGCAGACAGTGCGGCGCCGTCCCCGGCTCCCGCCCGTCCGTGTGCCGCGAGTAGTTCTCGATGCCCGAGCAGGTGCCGATCTGGCGCATCATCTCGATGTCGTACGTCGTGCGCATCCGCAGCCGCTGCGCCTCCAGCAGTTGCCCGCCCCGCTCCAGCTCGGCCAGCCGCTCCTCGAGCTCGGCCTCGATGCTGGTGATCGCGCGCTCCATCTTCTCGGGCGCGGTCACGTAGTGCGTCGCGGCGCCGATGTAGAGCTCGTTCTCCTCGCTGAGGATCTCGCCGGTCAACGGGTGCAGCGTCATCACCCGCTCGATCTCGTCGCCGAAGAACTCCACCCGGACCGCCAGCTCCTGGTAGACCGGGAAGACCTCGAGCGTGTCGCCGCGGACCCGGAAGGTGCCACGGGTGCCGGCCAGGTCGTTGCGCGCGTACTGCACGCCGACCAGCTTGCGGAGCAGACCGTCACGGTCCATCTCGTCGCCGACCTTCACGTGGATCATCCGGTTCAGGTACTCGTCGGCCGAGCCCAGACCGTAGATGCAGGAGACGGTCGCCACCACGACCACGTCGCGCCGGGTCAGCAGCGACCAGGTCGCCGAGTGCCGCAGCCGCTCGACCTCCTCGTTGATCGAGGAGTCCTTCTCGATGTAGGTGTCCGTCTGCGGGACGTACGCCTCCGGCTGGTAGTAGTCGTAGTACGAGACGAAGTACTCGACCGCGTTCTCCGGGAAGAAGTGCCGCAGCTCGGTCGCGAACTGGGCGGCCAGCGTCTTGTTCGGCTGCAGGATCAGCATCGGCCGCTGGATCTTCTCCGCCAGCCACGCCATCGTGGCCGTCTTACCCGTACCCGTGGCGCCCAGCAGCACCACATCCTGCTCGCCCGCGTTGATCCGGCGCTCGAGCTCGGCGATCGCGGCCGGCTGGTCGCCGGCCGGCTCGAAGTCGGACACGACCTTGAGGGGCGCGACCATACGCTGGAGATCGGTGACCTGTCTCATGCCACCCACCGTACGACCCACCGCCGACAGTTTCCGAAATTCCGCCGACAGCGGACCGCCCAGGGCCTAGTTGTAGCTCTTGACCACCGATTCGTTCATCGCCGCCAGGTCCTTCGCCCGCCGGTCGTAGACGCTGGTCTCCAGCCCTACGTCCGTCGCCGTGACCTGCCCGAACTGGTCCTCGTACGCCGTCATGAACCCCTTGAACGGCAGCAACTTCCCGCTCTTGGTCGGCACATCAGCGGTATACGTGATCGTGTAGCAGGACTTCAGCGCCGGCACCGCACACTCCAGCGCTGTCCCCTTACCGATCTTGACGTTCTTGTACCCGTTTGACTCGATGTCGACCAGGTGCTCGGCGAACCCCTTGGCGTCGTACAACTGTGTCTGCCGGACCCAGAAATACCCGTCGATGAACCCACGGCGCTTCCCGCCCTGCCGGTTCTCCTGCAGGATCCAGTACTGCCCGCCGACCGTCTTGTCCGGCCCCTGCAGCCACCCCTTGGCCGGCGTGAACCAGACGCCCTTGCCGACCTCGACGCCGACGTCGAACGGCCCCTTGGTCTTCGGCGGCGCCGTCGGCGAAGGCGTGAACAGGGTGCCCACCGGCTCCGGAGTCACCCCGGCCACCGGCGTACCGGAGTCGTCCTTGCCGGTCACCATCAGCACCACGCCGATCGCGATCAGCAACACCGCGAACACGGCGCAACCCATCACGATCCACTGCGTCTTCGACGACTTGGCCGGCCGGAACTGCGGCGGGATCGGGCCCGGACCCCATCCGCCCTGGACGGGCGGAGGCGGCGGGGTTCGGTACTGCTGCTGGCTCATGTTCCCCTCACTCAAAGACTGTCGAGCACCGACTGCTTCATCGCCTTCACCGCTGGATCGGCGGTCGCGACGAAGTCGGCCCCTGCCTGGTAGTCCAGCGCGGTGACCACGCCGTCCTTGCGCCGGTACACCTCCACGTCGCCCTTGATCGACGCCCCCGGCGTCGGGGTGATGGTGTAGGACAGCGCTACGCACTCCACCAAGACGTCCTTGGGGCACTGCAGGTTCCGTACGTTGTCGAGCTTGGCGATCTTGTCCTTGGTCTCGCCCTCGACGATGCCGACCACGAACGCGTTGGCGGTGACGTTCTGCTTCTGCCGGACCCACAGGAACGCCCGGGGCGCACCGTCCGGCCCGTAGATGGCGACCTGCTTGCCGTTCGTCTCCTTGGCGACCACGTTCCAGCCAGGCGCCGGCACGATCGAGACGCCGAACTGCACCGGCAGCGCGTTCGCCGGCGGCGTGTACGACGGCGACGGCGTGACCGTCGGGACCGGGGCCGGGTCAGCGCCCTTGTCGTCTCCCCCGGTCAGCAGGACAAGCGCAACGGCGACCAGTACTACGACAGCGAGCCCCGCCGCGATGGGGATCGCCACCGGCGGCAGCTTGAACCCCTTCTTCACCGGCTCAGGCCGACGCAGCGACGGCGGGCCAACCTTGTCACCCCACGGCGCATCAGTCTGACTAGCACCCTGTACTCCGGTGCCGCCCGTCGCCGGCGGAGTAGTGCTCGCCGCATCCCACGTGGACGGCGCAGAGCCCGCAGTACCGGCGTCTGGCGTGTCCCACGGGGACGGTGGGCGTGCGGGGACCTCCAGTGACCACGGGGACGGCGGTAGGTCCGGCTCCGGGGTGGTGGACTCCTCGTCCTCCTCGGCGTCGGTCTTCCGCACCCACGGGTTGCGGGGTGGCTGGCCTTTGTCGCGCTTGTTGTTCACTGGCTCTTGATCACCGAATCCAGCATCGCGGTGACGGCCTTCTGGACGGCGTCCTTCTTGTCCTCGCGGCCGTACACCTGAATGATCGTCAGCACGCCGTCCTGGCGCTGGATGACGCCGACCAGGCCGACCACCTTCAGCGTGCCGCTCTGGCTCGTCGACACCGCGGTGTAGCTCTGCGACGCCAGGTACTTGACGTTGCCGGCGGTGGGCGAGCTCTCGAACGGCTTGTTCTTCTTGACCTGGTCCAGGTCCTTCGTCTCGACCGTGAACAGCTTCGCCAGCGCCGACGCCGGGGTCTCACCCGGGTTCGGCTTGAAGGCGTTCACCATGAAGTACGCCTCGCCCTTGTTGAGCAGGTAGACGCCGGTGTACTTCGCGAGCGATTCGCGCTTGTAGCCGGGCGCGGGGGTCACCCGGACGCCCTCGGCCACGTCGATGCCCGTGTCGTCGGCGGGCGTACTGGGCTCGGTGCTCGGCTCGGTGCTCGGTTCAGGGGTCGGCTGGGTGGCGGTGGGGACGCTCGGCGACGCGTCGATCTTCTTGTCGTCGTTACCACCGAACACGAACGCCAGCACGACACCGATGACGGCTACCGCGGCCAGACCTCCACCGGCGAGCAGCAGGATCTTGTTCGGCCCCTTGCCGCCACCACCGCTGTACTGCCCACCCGGCTGCCCCGGGTACTGCTGCTGACCGGGGTAGTAACCCGGCTGCTGCCCCTGGTACTGCGGCTGTTGACCCTGGTATTGCGGCGGCTGACCCTGGTACGGCGGCTGCCCATAGCCAGGCGGCGGCCCCTGCGGCGGCCGCCCCTGCTGGGGCTGGCCCTGGTACGGCGGCTGCGCCGGTTGCCCATACCCCGGCGGCGGCCCTTGCGGCGGGCGACCTTGCGGAGGCGGACCTTGCGGCGGGCGGCCCTGCGGCGGCTGACCCTGGTACGGCGGCTGGCCGTACCCAGGCGGCGGACCCTGGGGCGGCCGCCCGTACCCCGGTGGTGGCCCCTGTGGTGGCTGCTGCCCCGGCTGGCCTCCGTACGGCGGTTGCTGGTTGCTCATGCCTGCGTCTCCCCAGTCGTCCCGTCGAAGCCGACAGCCGGCGCGCTCCCCTGCACCGCCACACCGCGCTCGGACTTCGGCACGGACCGGACCGAGTTGCCGCAAGCAGAACAGAAGTCCGAGTGCGGCAGCAGCGGCATCTCACACCGCGAGCAGAACGCCAGCTCACCCGACGCGTGGTTCGAACCACCGCGAGCGGCCGACTCCAACGCCGCCTCCAGCAGACCCTTGTGCAGCACCGTACGGACCCGAATGATCAGCGCCCCGAGCAGTACCAGCCCCCACAGCACGCCGAGCACGGCGCCGACCGTCGAGCCGTGCCCGCCGACGAAGCCGAGCAGGTAGACACCACCCTGGAACAGCGCGTTCACCACCATCGCCTGGATCAGACCGACCACCCAGCGCGGTGTGAACCCGTCGTACTTCTCCCCCAGCCCGGAGAACTCCGCCACCGCGAGTCCGGTCGCCGACCCATAGATCAGCGGCTTCACGAACCCCTGCAGCAGCACGACGGAGATCCAGGTACCAGCGCTGCTTCCCGGGCCGGCGAAGCCACCACTGATCCAGCCCCAGTGGAGTACCAGCGTCTCGAAGCAAGCAAAGCCGACACCGGCCACGACGCCGAAGGTGAAGCCGTCCATCAGGTCGTCGTAGCGCGGCCGCGAGGCCAGGTACAGCGGGCCGATCTGCCGGATCAGCTCCGAGACGACCGGGACCAGCAGCACCAGGATCAGCAGGTCGCTCCCGGACGGACTCGCCGAGTTCCCGCCGATCAGGTCGGTCGACAGACCGATCCTGTCGGACCACAACCAGGTGAACACCGCGGCCAGTACGCCGGTGAGCACGAACGCGGCCGCGACCACCGGGACCGGCTCGTCCTCCCACAGGTTCACGTCGTAGATGTAGAGGATGTAGACGATCGGGATGGCGAAGGCGGCGATCATGATCGCGACCGGCAGCGCGCCCAGCGCCGCCGTCAGCACGGTCAGCAGCAGTGCGATGCCCAGCGCGACCCGATAGGTGTACGGCTGGCGGCCCGCGCCCTGCGGCATGATCGTCGAGACCAGCTTGAACGAAGCCACCGGCTCGTCCGGTCTGGCCGCATAGGCCTTCTTGCGCTCGGCGTCCCCGGTCTGCAGATCGTTGCCACAGTGGTGACAGAAATGCGATACCTCGGGAACGTCAGAGCTACAGCGCGGACACTCCACGCCACCCTCCCTACCTTGGACTTCCGGACCGGGAAGATTCTCCAACAGCTCGGCCCGGAATCATCATTTCCGTCCCAAGGGTCACCCTTTCGTGGCCGGACCGTGTCCTGCTCGGCTCAGCAGTCCCGGCCAGAGCTCCTCGATTCGTGCGTCCAGCTCATCGAGGCTGCCCGAGTTTTCGACGACCAGATCCGCCACCGCCAGCCGCTGCTCCCGCGTCGCCTGACTGGCGATCCGCGCCTTCGCTTCCGCGTCAGTCATCCCGCGATCCCGGGTCAGCCGCTCGACCTGCACCTCCTGCGGTACGTCGACCACGAGCACCAGATCGAAATTGCCACCCTGCCCCGTCTCCACCAGCAAGGGAATGTCGTGCACCACCACCGCATCCCCCGGCGCCGCGCTCTCGATCTCGGCCGCCCGCGCCCGTACCCGCGGATGAATGATCGCCTCCAGCTTCCGCCGGGCGACCTCATCCCCGAAGACAATCCGCCCCACCGCCGGCCGATCCAGCTCCCCCTCGGCGGTCAGCACATCCCCGAACGCCGCAACCACTTCGGCCAACCCATCAGTGCCCCGGGCAACCACCTCCCGCGCCAGCACATCCGAGTCGATCACCACCGCGCCCCGTGCCGCCAGCCTCGACGACACGGAGCTCTTCCCGGACCCGATACCCCCGGTCAACCCGATCCTCAGCACACCTGCACCCTAGAGGACGCCCTAGACGCCCTCCAGGTCGAACCGTTGGCAGGGGCCGTTCCAGTACGGCGAGATGTTCAGCCGCGCCCCGGCGTCCTCGCTGCAGCCGAGCACATCGATGGACAGCCCGGTTCTGGCCTCCTGGATGCTCCAGCTGCCGTCGTACGCCGGTTCGATCCGCCAGCGCTGGCAACTGGAGGCGCCGGCCTTCATCACCTCGATGCTGGTCCCGGGCAGCCCCGAGCAGCCTTCGATCTGTACCAGCTGACCGGTGGACGGCGCGACGAGCTGGTAGACGTCGTCGCCCAGCGGCTTGACCTGCCACTGCTGGCACTCACTGCCGTCCTCCTCGTCCCAGGTCCGTAGGTCGGCTCCCTCGGACAGGTCGCAGTCCTCGACGTCGAAGACCTTGCCACCGCGAACCGCCCTGACCCGGAAGGTCCCGTCGAGCTGGTCGTCGTTCACCGCCGCCCGCAGGATCCACTGCTGGCTGGCCGCCGCGGCACACGGCATCTGCACGACCGGCACCCCGTTGCCGAGCTTCGCCCCCCGGACCGCCGCGCACTTCCCGCTCTGCGCGAACTTCAGCCGTACGACGGTGTCGTACCCGCTGCCCTCGACGTACTCGATCGTCATCTGCTGGTTCGCCGTGCCGACGCAGGCCCATTGCTGGAGCGGGACGTCATCGTCGTCGCTGGCCTCGTCGACGTCCAGGCAGCGCGGTACGACATTGTCGAGGTGACCCTCCGCGTGCACGGTGTGCGCCTCGAACTGCTCCGTACCGGCAACCTGCTCGAGCCGGAACCGCTGATGCAGCTCGCCCGCGCAGGCCTGCTGCGTGATCGCTCCCCCGTCGTCCTGGGTCCCACCGGCCACCTCCAGGCAGCGGCCGCTGTGCCGGGCGACCAGCTCGTACGTCCGATGCTCGATGTCGAAGGTAGGACCGGCCGTGGCCCCCACCCTCGGCTCCTTCCACCCGCTCACCGGTGCCTTGAACGACGTACCGGTCGAGGTGAGCGTGGACACCTCGCGGCCGCCGTCGGCCAGCGCGGCCACCAGGCCGACGTCGTCCAGATGGTCGCCGGTGAAGTCGCCGACGCTCAGCACCACCTTGGCCGGGTCGAACGTCGCAGCATCGTGCCACCAGTCGCCCAGGGTCAGCGCGGTACCGGTCGAGCGGAACACCTTCAGCGTCGTGTCGGGCTGCCCCGGCGTGTTCTCGTACAGCGACACGATGTCGTCCTTGCCGTCGCCGTCGACATCACCGACGACCGGGTGGTTGCGCTCCCAGCAGTACTTGCCGGCGCCGCTGTCGAAGAGCGGAACCGGGGTGGGGGCGAAGGTGGTACCGGTCGAGCGGTAGTACTCGACGACCGTCCGGCAGCCGCCCGCGTTCTTCATGTCGACCAGATCGGCCCGCCCGTCCCCGTCGACATCAGCCAGGACCGGTGTGCTCTGCGCCCACTGCCCCTTCGCAGCGGCCAGCCAGGAGGCCGGGTGAGCAAGGTCACCACCCTGGTAGACCTCGGCCCGCCACGTCCCGTCGCCATTGTTGACCTGTACGACGATGTCGCTCCGCTTGTCGCCGTTGACGTTGCCTGCGACCACCCGGGCCGTACTCAGCACCCACCCGTTCGCTGGTCCACGCCAATCCGGCAGCGAGCCGGGCGCGTACGTGTTGCCGTCGGACTTGAGACTGTAGAGCGCCATCCGGCGACCGGCCTCCTCCCGGAAGAAGGCGGTGTCGGCCCGGCCGTCCCCGTCGAAGTCGCCCTGGGCCGGCCTGGTCCGGTACAACGGGAAGCCACCGTTCTCGCCGGAGTCGAAGGCCATCGCGCCCGTCTCGAACCCGCCGGCCTTGGCAGTCACGTTCCAGATCGCCGTCCGGCCGAACCCCTGGTCGATGACGGCGTCGACGTCGGCCCGCCCGTCGCCGTTGACGTCACCCCGGACGTACGTCTGCGGACTGGGATTCGGGCGCGCGGTGAGGTCCCAGCCGGTCGGATCGGGGCTCGTGTTGCCCGCCTTGTCGACGGCCAGCACGAACAGCCTGGCGGTCGGTATCCCGGAGTCGTCGGGCCACACGGTCACCGGCAACGTCGCCGTACCGTCCGGACCGGCCTTGATCCGCTGGTCGATCCGGTCGGCCTGGAACCCGTACAGGTACTCGACGACATCCGTATCACCCGCGGCCGGCCGCAAGGTCATCCGGCCGACCGTCCGGGCCGGTACGCCGGGAGCGCCGTCGGGGAAGTCGGTCGACGCGACCGTCGGGGTACCCGGCTTCACCAGGTCGACCTTGAAGAAGCATTTCGGGCTCTCGTCGCCGAAGTCGGCCCCGTCGTCGGCCACGCCGTCGTCGCTGCGTGCGGACACGGCGTACGTCGCGCCGTCGACCAGCTTCCCGTCGGGGACCTGCGGCCAGGAGAACGCCGCTCCGGATGTGGTGAAGGCCGACTCCTGCTGGTACTGGATCTTGTTGTCGGTGGCCCGGCGGATCAACAGCCTGGTCTTGATGTTGTCGCCGTCCGGGTCGCTGGCGACGGCGGCGAAGGTGGGCCGGGCGGTGCTGATCAGGGTCGGCGCCGCGGCCGTGCCGCAGGGCCGGGGCCGGGTCAGGTTCAGCTTGATCGGCGGCCTCGGCAGGTTGTTGTACTCGACGATGAGCTTGGCCGTCTCGGGACGGAACTTCTTCCACTGCTCCCTCGACTCCCTGGTGGTGCCGGTCTCATCCGGCGCCCGCAGGCCCAGGGTGACGAACCCGGTCCGGCTCTCGGCCGACCACTGGACGACCTGGGTCAGCGCGTCGGAGCCGAACGCCATCTCCATGTCCTCCTCATGCCCGGTCCAGGCGTGCCCGGCGGCCGTGGCCAGCTCGCCCTGCCAGTGGGAGTCGGTCGTCGAGTTCCAGGTGAGGTCCTCGTCGGGGTCGATCGGGTAGGTCTCGAAGAGGTCGACGTTGGTCGGTGTACCGGTCGGGCTGTGGTCGAGCACGATGCTGAACGACGACGAGATCACCCGGGCGCCGTTGATCGGCGCGGTGTCGAACTGGAAGAACGAGCGGTACACGTTGCCGGACTGGTCGTAGGCGTAGCCGACCTTGGCGCCCTCGTCGCGGTCCTGGTTCCAGTACGAGTCGTCGGGGAACTTCTTGTTCACATGGGTCCAGCGGTATTGGCTGCCACCCCAGGAGCCGGCCGCGGCCTTGCTCGCACGGCCGGAACGGGCGGTGAGCTCGATCCGTTTCTTGGTCGCCTTGGCGAGTGGGGCCGGCGCCTCGACGGCCTTCACGGCCGGCTCGACGGCGGGTGACCCGAAGGCCGTCGTCGGCACCGTCAGGGCCAGCAGCAATGCTCCCGCCAGCAGGCGGATTCCAGGTCGGGGCACAGCACTCACCATCATTCCGGAGTCGGGGCGGTCGCCGGATCAAGCTGCCACGGAAATCCTGGGAAAGCGCGCTTTTCGACGAATCTAGAAATGGCCGCCGTCGTCGTTTCCAACTATTTCGAAATCCATTGACCGGCCTGGCCGGGCGAGGTTGAGATGCGCTGTCCCCCTTTGCCCACAGGAGGTTTCATGTCCCACCGCCGGCGAATAGCCACCGTTGTCCTGGTCGCCGCCAGCCTGATCGTGAGCGGCCAGCAGGCCGCCGCGTCAATGACCGCTCCGCCACCCAAACCGGACAAATGGAATCCGGTCAAGGACGTGTCGGTCGGCGGCCAGAACGCCAAACCGAGACCCGGTACGCCGGACCTCGACGACAACTTCGCCTTCACCAAGACCCCCGCCGCGGTGTGGCCGTCGGCCGGTACCGCCAAGGTCGATCTCCCTGCCGCCAAGGCCGTGGCGACGACCGTGACCGCCGCGAAGGCGGGAACGCTGCCGATCCGGGTCGGCCCGGCCACTGCGGCCAACCGTGCGGTCGGCACCAAGAACGAGGCGACCGCCACCGCCGCGACGCCCAAGAGCGTCCAGGTCGACCTGATCGGCCGCAAGCAGAACTCGCTCGTGCTGCGGGTCTCACGGGCCGACGGTGTGGCCAAAGCCGGCCCGGTGTCGGTCCGGGTCGACTACTCGGCCTTCAAGTACACCTTCGGCGGCGATTGGGGTAGCCGTCTCCGGTTGCTCAAGCTGCCCGAGTGTGCGCTGACCACTCCGGAGAAGGCCGAGTGCGCCGGCGTACCGGTGCCGACCGTGAACAACGGCCTCGGCGAACTCGCCGCTGATGTTCCTGCGGCGGGCAAGTCCGAGGGCCTGTTCGCCGTGGCAGCCGGCAGTTCCGGTGAGAAGGGCGATGCCGGCGCCACTCCACTCAGCCCGACCGCGACCTGGGAGGTCGGCGGGTCGTCGGGTGACTTCAACTGGTCGTACCCGATGAAGGTCCCGCCGAGCCTCGGCGGCCCCAAGCCCGAACTGGGCCTCGGCTACAGCTCCGGCGGTGTCGACGGCCGGACCACCACCTCGAACTCCCAGGCGTCCTGGGTCGGAGCCGGCTTCGACCTCGCGGTCGGCGGCTCGATCGAGCGCAAGTACGCCTCCTGCGGCGCGAAGTCCGAGCAGAAGGACAGCAACAACGGCACCAAGCCCACCGGCGACCTGTGCTGGGCCACCGACAACGCCACCTTCAGCCTCAACGGCTCGGGTGGCGAGCTGATCCCGGACGACGACGAACCGAACAAGTGGCACTCCAAGGCCGACAGCGGGCTGGTGATCGAGCGGCTGTTCGGCGCCGACAACGGCGATGCCGGCGGCGCCGGTGAGAACGCCGGGAACGACGGCGAATACTGGGTGGTCACCGGCAAGGACGGGACGAAGTTCTACTTCGGCCTGAACAAGTTGCCCGGAGCAACCAGTGACGAGCAGGACACCCACTCGGCCTGGACCGTCCCGGTGTTCGGCAACCACCCCGGCGAGCCCTGCCGGGCGAACGCCTTCGCCGACTCGCACTGCGACCAGGCGTACCGCTGGAACCTTGACTACGTGGTCGATGCGCACGGCAACACGATGAGCCTGTTCTACGACGTCGAGACCGAGCGGTACGCCCGCGCGATGACGGCCACCGCGGTCAGCGAGTACGTCCGGGCCGGCCACCTCAGCCGGATCGAGTACGGCCAGCGCGACGGCGAGGTCTTCGACCAGCCGGCCGTCGGCCGGGTCACCTTCCAGACCGAGGACCGCTGCATCGGCGCCTGCGAGGAGGCCGACTACCCCGACACCCCGCTCGACCTCGCCTGCTACAGCGACACCGACTGCAAGGACCACTACAACCCGACCTTCTGGACCGCGCGACGACTCGCCTCGGTCACCACCGAGGTCGCCGACGGCACGGAGTACAAGCCGGTCAGCAAGTGGACCCTGCAACACACCTACCTCAAGGGCACCGACGACCGCGCCGGCCTGTGGCTGAACGGCATCACCAACACCGGCCTGGTCGACGGAACCCTGTCCACCCCGTCGGTCACCTTCGCCTCGATCATGAAGAACAACCGGGTAGCCGGCACCGGCCTCTCCCCCTTGGACTGGCCCCGGGTCAAAGCCGTCAAATACGGCAACGGCGGCGAACTGGCCGTCAACTACCTCGACCCCGACTGCAGCGTCCCCGAAAATCTCCCGGCCCGCGACAACAACACCAAACGCTGCTACCCGGTGAAATGGACCCCCCAGGGTCAACAGGAACGCGAAGACTGGTTCGGCAAATACGTCGTCAACCAGGTCACCGAATCCGACCTGACCACCGGCCTCGACCCCCAGGTCACCACGGTCGAGTACCTGAGCCCACCCGCCTGGCACCACGACGACGAAGACGGCCTGGTCCAGATCGAGGCCAAAACCTGGTCCCAATGGCGCGGCTACGAGAAGGTCCGGGTCACCAAGGGCCTGGCCGGAGGCCCGCAGAGCGTCACCGAGAAGGTCTTCTACCGCGGCATGGACGGCGACGAGAACCAGGACGGGACCGTCAAGGACGTCAAGGTGACCGACTCCACCGGCGCCAAGGCCGAGGACCTCGAACCGCTGTCCGGTCAGCTCCGTGAGCAGACCAAGTACGACGGAACCAAGGTCGTCGACCGGGTGATCCGCGATTCGTGGGTCTCCGCGCCGACCGCTACCCGGGAGCGCCCGTGGGGCACCACCAGCTCGTTCCGGGTGGCGGAGAAGGGACTTCACCAGGATCAGGCCACCGACACCGGCCGCCGGACGATCGCCGGTGAGAACACCTACAACGCGGACGGCTCCGTCAAGGAGACGAGTTCCCTCGGCGACACCACCACGACCGCCGACGACACCTGCACCCGCTACGAGTACACCAAGAACGACGGCAGCGGCATCGCGGAGATCGTCTCCCGCCGCCAGGTGGTGGCCGTAGCCTGCAACAAGGCCTGGACCAACGCTCAGGTGCTCGCCGACGAGCGGATGTACTACGACGGCAGCAGCACCCCCGGCGGGGTCCGCGACCTGGGCGATCGCACCAAGTCCGAACGCCTCAGCGGGTTCGACAGCACCGGCAAACCGACGTACCAGGTGGTCGAGAAGGTCGACTACGACCCGATCGGGCGAGTCACCAAGACGACCAACGCCGCCGACAAGGACACGGTCGTCGCCTACTCGCCGGCCGGAGCGGCACCGGTCGAACAGACCACGGTGACGCAGCCGAACGGGCAGACCATCGAGACCGAGTTCGAACCCGCCTTCGGCACCGAGACCGCGATCAAGAACGCGGCCGGTCTGCGGTCGAAGACCGAGCTCGACCCGCTCGGCCGGACCGAGAAGATCTGGCTGCCCGGTCAGGACGGCCGGGCGACTCCGAACGCGGAGTACGACTACACCGTCCGCAGCGACGGCGCCGGCATGGTCACCTCCAAGACGCTCAACGGTGACGGCCGGCAGAACGTGACGGTGGAACTCAGCGACGGCCTCAACCGCAAGCGCGAGGTCCAGCGTCCGTCGGCCGACGGTGTCGGCCGGGTGATCACGGAGTACGTCTACGACTCCCGTGGCTTCCAGATCAAGGAGAACGGGCCGTACTTCAACCGCAACCCGATCGACGACAAGGTGTTCGTCGCGGACGAGGCCCAGCTGTCCACTCAGCAGGTCGCGGAGTTCGGCAACACCGACCAGGTGAAAGAGGAGATCTTCGTCTCCAAGCAGGCCGAGCAGTGGCGGACGTCGCACAGCAGCGCGGCGGGCCGGCAGACCGTCGAACCACCCACCGGCAGTCAGGCGACCACCAAGATCACCAACGCCAAGGGGCAGGTGACCGAGCTGCGCCAGTACGCCGGTACGAAGGCCACCGGCGCGTTCGACAAGACCGCCTACGAGTACCACCCGGCCGGTCAGCTCGCCAAGGTGACCGACCCGGCCGGCAACGTCTGGTCCTTCGACTACGACGTCCGTGGCCGCAGGACCAAGACCGTGGATCCGGACAAGGGCACCACCGTCTTCACGTACGACGATCTCGACCAGCTCGTGTCGCAGAAGGGCTCGAACGGCATCACGGTCTCGTTCAGCTATGACGGCGCCGGCCGGCAGACCGCGGAGTACGCGACCAAACCCGGCGGGTCGCCGGTGCTGCAGGCGGAGTGGAAGTACGACACCGTTCAGGCAGGTGCGCTCAGCAGCGCGATCCGCTACGTCGACGGGCAGCCCTACGAAACCAAGATCACCGGGTACGACGTGACCGGCAAGCCGACCGGGACCGAACTGACGATCCCGGCCTCCGAGGGCGCGCTGGCAGGCACCTATCCGATCAAGACGACGTACCGCCTCGACGGGCAGGTGGACGGCACCGAACTGCCGGCCATCGGCGGCCTGCCCGCCGAGACCATCAAGGTCGGCTACAACCAGCAGAACCTGCCGATCACGCTGACCGGCGCGGACACCTACCTCACCGGCACGCAGTTCAACAGCGTCGGTCACACCACGTTGCTGAGCTCGAGCAAGGACGGCAACTGGGTTCAGCAGGGATTCGAGTACGACCCCCGGACCCAGGCGTTGACCCGGGCGGTCACGAAGACGGCGACCGCCAAGATCGGCGACCTCAACTACAAGTACGACGCGTCGGGCAACGTCCTCAAGATCACCGACACCCCGACCGGCGAGACGCCCGACACGCAGTGCTTCGGGTACGACCAGTTCCAGCGGATGACGTCGGCCTGGACACCCGGGAGCGGCGACTGTGCCGCGACACCCACCAAGGACACGCTCGGCGGCCCGGCGCCGTACTGGCACAGCTGGACCTTCGACAAGACCGGCAACCGCAAGACCGAGACCCGGACGACAGCGGCCGGGAGCACGACCAGCGCCTATACCTATCCGGTCAACGGGGTGCGACCGCACGCGCTGAGCGCGGTCACCACCAACGGCAAGACCACCGCCTACGGCTATGACGCCGAAGGCAACCAGGTCACTCGGGACGTGTCCGGGGTGGGCGAATCGTTCACCTGGGATGCCGAGGGCCGGCTGGAGTCGGTGACCACGAAGGCCGGCAAGACGTCGTATGTCTACGACGCCAACGGCGACCGGCTGATCCGCAGGACACCCACCGGAACCACGCTGACGATCGGCCAGACCGAGCTGCTGCTGATGCCGGACGGCAGCAAACTGGGCACCCGGTACTACAGCCAGGGCGGCCGATCCGTCGCCGTCCGCGTCGGCAGCAAGTTGTCGTGGGTGGCCTCGGAGCTCCACAACACCAGCAACATCCAGATCGACGCGGTCAGCCAAGCGGTGCAGAAGCGCCGCCGCACACCGTACGGCGAACTGCGCGGTGCGGCGCCGACCGGCTGGCAAGGTGATCGCGGCTTCGCCGGCGGTACCGACGACGCGTCAACCGGTCTGGTGCACCTCGGGGCACGCGAGTACGACCAGAGCACCGGCCGCTTCATCTCGGTCGACCCGGTCGCGGACTTCACCGACCCGCAACAGCTCAACGGTTACGCCTACGCGAACAACAGCCCGGTCACCTTCAACGACTCCGGCGGCCGGAAAACCGTGAAGAAGTGGCAGAAGGTCTTCGTCCAGAAGTGGAAGACCGTCGAGGAGCAGGTGACCAAGCTCCGTGAGGTCCACTACACGGTTCTGGTCACGATCATCAAGTACGTCTTCGACTACTTCCTCGCGACGCTCCGCGGCGACGTGGCCAAGCTCAAGGAACTGAAGATCCAGTTCGAGGAGGAGCGAACCCGGCAGGAGAAGATCATCGTCAACATTCAGCGGACCATCAAGGAGGTGCTCGAGGAGATCCGCGCGATCGACGTCTGGGTCCCGGACGACTCGGCCGAACAGAAGACCGTCAACAACACCCTGGCCGAGGTCAACGGCTACGACACCGCCGCCACGGGCGTATCCGGGATGTGGCAGATCATCGGCGACACACTGGCCAAGATCAAAGCCAACATCCAACGCCTGGAAGAGGCCAAGGTGGTCGCCGAGAAGGTCAAGAACGACGCCGAGGCGCAGAAGAAGGCTGATGAGAATTACGGGAACGCCGTCGGGGATTCCATCGGGAAGGCCATCGTGTCCGGTGTGCTCGGCTTCCTCGGCGGTCTGGGGTGCGGGGCGCTCATCACCTCCACGGCCGGGCTTGCCGCACCCGGCTGTGTGGCCATAGTCGCGGGCACCTCGGCCGCGATCGGCGATGTCTGGCAGGCGACTGCCGCTCACGACCGGGACACGGTCGTGAGGAAGACCCGCGACCCCGGCTGTGCCTATGCCATGGGCGCCGGTACTTGCTGACGACCTGAGTTGAGGTACTGCGCCCCCGGCCGATTGGTCGGGGGCGCAGTTTTGTGACCGGAACGGGCGAGACCCCCACACCCAGTACGGGGGTGTGGGGGTCTCGGGTCTTGCGGGTGTTGCAGGGTTACTGTCAGCCCTGGCCGGTCAGCTTCTCGCGGAGAGCCTGGAGCGCCTCGTCGGAAGCGAGCGCGCCCTCGGCGGGTGCGTCGTCCTTCGGAGCAGCGCTGCCGCCGCCGGTGGCCGAGGAGTACGTGGAGGCCTCGCCGGCCTCGACGTCCGCGGTCTTGGCGTCCTCGATCTGCTTCTTGTGGGCCTCCCAGCGCGTGTGGGCCTCGGCGTACTGCCGCTCCCACTCCTCGCGCTGAGCGTCGAAGCCCTCGAGCCATTCGCCCGTCTCCGGGTCGAAGCCGTCGGGGTAGACGTAGTTGCCCTGGTCGTCGTACGTCGCCGCCATGCCGTACAGCGTGGGGTCGAAGTCGTCGGAGACGGGGTCGACACCCTCGTTGGCCTGCTTCAGCGACAGCGAGATCCGGCGACGCTCGAGGTCGATGTCGATGATCTTGACCATCACATCGTCGTTCACCTGAACGACCTGCTCCGGGATCTCGACGTGACGCTCGGCCAGCTCGGAGATGTGCACCAGACCCTCGATGCCCTCCTCCACGCGGACGAACGCACCGAACGGAACCAGCTTGGTGACCTTGCCGGGCACGATCTGGCCCATCTGGTGGGTCCGGGCGAACTGCTGCCACGGGTCTTCCTGGGTCGCCTTCAGCGACAGCGAGACGCGCTCGCGGTCCATGTCGACGTCCAGCACCTCGACGGTGACCTCCTGGCCGACCTCGACCACCTCGGTCGGGTGGTCGATGTGCTTCCAGGACAGCTCCGAGACGTGCACCAGACCGTCGACGCCGCCGAGGTCCACGAACGCACCGAAGTTGACGATCGAGGAGACGACACCCTTGCGGATCTGGCCCTTCTGCAGCTGGGTGAGGAAGTTCATCCGCACCTCGGACTGCGTCTGCTCCAGCCAGGCGCGACGCGACAGAACCACGTTGTTGCGGTTCTTGTCGAGCTCGATGATCTTGGCCTCGATCTCCTGGCCGACGTACGGCTGGAGGTCGCGGACTCGACGCATCTCGACGAGCGAGGCGGGCAGGAAGCCGCGCAGGCCGATGTCCAGGATGAGTCCACCCTTGACGACCTCGATGACGGTACCGGTGACGACGCCGTCCTCTTCCTTGATCTTCTCGATCGTGCCCCAGGCCTTCTCGTACTGGGCGCGCTTCTTCGAAAGGATCAGGCGGCCTTCTTTGTCCTCCTTCTGGAGAACCAGGGCCTCGACGTGGTCGCCGACGTTGACGACCTCGTTCGGGTCGACGTCGTGCTTGATCGACAGCTCGCGCGACGGGATGACGCCCTCGGTCTTGTAACCGATGTCGAGGAGAACCTCGTCCCGGTCGACCTTGACGATGGTCCCCTCAACGATGTCGCCGTCGTTGAAGTACTTGATGGTCAGATCGATCGCCGCGAGGAAGTCTTCCTCCGACCCGATGTCATTGACCGCTACCTGCGGGGTGGTGCGTACTGCGGGGTCGAGAGGTGCCTCGATGCTGGCCGTCATGTGGTGAGTTGCTCCGTGGGCTGATGGTGTCGTACGGGTGCGCAATGGCCGTTGGATCGCATCTTGCTGCGAGCACGAGCCTGCTCCGTCTGAGGTCGCGCGGGCCCATAGCGCATCTCACAGAATACGTGTATGACGGAGGGCACGGCAACCCGGGGCACCCGGTGACGACCGGCCGCCCGCCGAGGTCTCTCGACGTGCCACTCGTCTCAATGTACGACGTCCGGGTCCGGACGGCCGCCCGCGAGGTCGCCCGTGTCGCAGATCCGGGTGAGCAGGGCGTTCGCCGCGGCCGCCACGGGGTTCGCCGCCGGCCGGGCCGCGAGGTCGATCAGCGCCCAGAGATCCGCCGCCCGGGCCTGGTCGACCAGCCTGTCCCCGAGGTCGAAACCAGCCCGTACGACGCTCAGCACCGCCCCCGAGAGCACCGGGTCGGTCTCGAACCGCAGCAGGTTGCCCAGGTCGGCGTACACGGACCCCGCATGCGCGAACTCCCAGTCGATCAGCCCCGTGAGCCGCGCGGTCGCCGGATCGACCAGCAGGTTCTTCGGGTTGAAGTCGCTGTGCACCAGGCAGAACCGGTCCACCCCGGTTTCGGCCAGCTCCTCCACCTCGTAGATCACGTCGGCGAAGCGGTCGACCTGTTCACGCGTCAGCCCGATCGCCTGGGCGTGTGCCTGGAGGAACTCCTCCAGGTCGCCGACCCCGAACGGCTCGATCGCCAGCTCCCGCCCGACGAAGTCGCCGAAGCTCAGGAACGGCATCCCGCTCAGCCGGACGAGGAGCTCACCGAGCTGCTCCCCCACCTTCCGCCGCTCCGCGTCGCCGGCCGTCGCGAGATAGGTCTCGAGATTCACGCCGGGCAGCCGCTCGTACAAGACATAAGGAGGAGCGCCGTCACCCGCGGGCTCAGGCATGGCGTCCAGCACCCGGGGCACCGGTAGCAGTCCGCGCACGAGCCGCATCAGCGAGACATCGACCGCCGCCCGCGCCGGACGCTTGCCGTACAGCTTCAACACGGCATCCTCACCGCCGGCGCTGACGGCGAAGGTCTCCCCGCCGTACCCGCCGGTCAGCGGCACTGCACTGGCTGCGATCGCCCCGAAGTCGTCCATGCCGCGCATCCTGCCGCACGCCACGGACACCCACCACACACCAACCCGCCGGCGAGAGCGTCCTCACCGGCGGGCTGAGCGCGGCACCAGCGGCCTGCTACGCCTTGGTGGGTGCTGCAAGTCCGGCCGCCGCAAGTACGGTCGGCACCGCATTCCGCAGGCCGGCCGCGTTCGGGTGCAGCGGGACGAGTCCGTTCGTCACCACGTTCGGGATCAGTCCCTCGATCCACCTGGTCGCGAGACCCTTGCACATGTCGTGCCCGATGCTCGGTGTCGCCAGATCGACGTACGTCGCACCGTGCGCCTGCGCCTGCTCCGCCATCCGGACGTTCAGCCGCGTCAGGGCCGACTGCAGGTAGTCCGCGTCCGACGCCCAGACCGGGACGACCGGCCAGCAGCCGCCCTTCTTGATCCCCGTCGGATAGCCGACCATCAGGATCTTCGCGTGCGGCGCCCGCTGCCGGATCTGCTCGATCACCGTCCCGTACGTCGGTGCGAACGCGTCGATCTTCTGCGCGAGCTTGTCGACCCCACCAGCGGTGTTGGTCGCCTTGCAGGACGTCCCGACCGGCTGCGGCAGCAGGTTCACGCAGGAGACCGCGAGCCCGACGAGGCCGATGTCGTTACCGCCGATCCCGACCGTGACGAGCGTGGTGTCGGCGCTCAGGGCGTCGTACTGCGGCGCTGCGGTCCCGGTGATGATCCCCGGCTGTGGCTGCGCGAAATGCGTGGTGGTAGCACCGCCACAGGTGACGTCGCGGAATGTCGCGGGATGGACCTGATTGGCGATCAACGAGGCGTAGTTGACCGCCGATCGTGCACAGGTGAAGACCTCCTTCGCCGGCAACACCAGGGAGCCGGCGGCGTAGGAATCACCCATCGCGACGTACACGAGCGGCGGCGCCTCAACCGCTTGAGCTGTGGCCGCCGTGAGCGGGCTCGCCACCAGCAACCCGGTCGCGGCGAGTACCGCGACCATCCGAGCACGTACTGATCTCTTCTGCATGCTGCCCGCCTTCAACGTTAAGTGACTGGTCGGTAACAGTACGAGTCAGCTTGAAGAAAACTCACCTTTTCGGCAAGGGCTGGGGGCTGACAACTTTCCGTTCTTCAATTACGCTACTGCAGTATCGTAAAAGGAGGCGGGATGGCCGGACGAGGCAGACCGCGCGACACCGGGGTCGAGGGCAGGGTGCTCGCAGCCGCGGCGGCGGAGATCCGCCAGGGCGGGTACGACGCTTTGTCGATCGACCGGGTCGCCGAGCGGGCCGGGGTCGCGAAGACGACGCTGTACCGGCGCTGGGCATCGAAGGCCGAGCTGGTGGTCGCGCTGATCACCAACCTGCGCGAGGAAGTCCCGTTCGAACCGACCAACGACCCACGCGGCGACCTGACCGAGCTCGTCACCGCGATCGCCGCCAACCTCGCCGCAACCCCGACGAGCCTGATTGCCGACCTGGCCGCCGCAGCCGCCCGCGAACCACGCGTGGGCGAGAGCGTCCGCGCCCTCTGGGCCGAGCGCCACCGAGCCGTCACGGCCGTGGTCGCCAAGGCTCAGGAAGCCGGCCTCGTACTGGACCACGTCTCCCCCGTAGTCCTGGTCGACCAGTTGGTCGGCCCCCTGTACTACCGCCTGCTCGTCACCGGCGAGCCACTGACCCCCGACTACGCAACGACGCTCGTCCGCAGCGTCCTAGGCCCCGAGGAGCCGCAATGACCACCGCCACCACCAAGTCACCTCTACGCCGTCGCGTACTGACCGCCTTGGGCGCCGTCGTCGCCCTGCTGGCCGGCTACTGCATCTACGCCATAGCCCACACGACAGTGCTTCACACCGAGATCGAGATCGACGCAACCCCCGACGAGGTCTGGAAGGTCCTGGCCGACCGCGCCGCCTACCCCGACTGGAACCCCTTCATCATCTCCTCGACCGGCGACCTGAAGACCGGCGCGAAGATCACCAACATCCTCAAGGACACCAACGGCGACGAAACCACCTTCACCCCCGAACTACTGGCCGTCGACCCCGGCAAAGAACTCCGCTGGATCGGCAAGATCCCCCCGGGCGGCATCTTCGACGGCGAACACTCCTTCCGCATCGAAGCCCTCCCCGACGGCCGCTCCCGGCTGATCCAGGAAGAGAAGTTCAACGGCATCGCCGTCCCCTTCACCGTCGGCATGCTGAACAAAACCATCAAGCCCCAGTTCGAAGCCATGAACCGAGCCCTCGCCGCCCGCGCCACGAACTGACCCGCAACCTGTCCCGAACGACAGGACATAGTCGACTATTCGGCCGGGTGCCACGCTCACCGAGGCGGCGGACGGCCGCGGTTCGGGCACTATGTCCTGTCCGTAGGGACACTCCGGCCCACCGATAGGCTGCGCAGGTGGTCGAACCGCGGCGGGTGGAGTTGAGTGGGGCGGAGACGTCCAAAGCTAGTCGGACCTACTGGGACTCGGCGGCTGAGGAGTATCTGGCGGAGCACGGGGAGTTTCTGGGGGACGACAGGTTCATCTGGTCGCCCGAGGGAGTGGATGAGGCTGCGGCACAGCTGCTTGGGCCGGTGCAGGGGAAGCGGGTGCTCGAGGTTGGGTGTGGCGCTGCGCAGTGCTCGCGGTGGCTCGTGGGGCAGGGCGCGAATGTCGTTGCCTTTGACATCTCGGTGGAGCAGCTTCGGGTCGGGCGGGAGCTGGATCGGCGTACGGGGAGCGTAGTACGGACTGTTGCAGCTGATGCTGTTGCGATTCCCTTTAAGGACAACGGTTTTGACGTCGCTTGCTCGGCCTTCGGGGCGTTGCCGTTCGTTGCCGATGCGGAGGCGGCGCTGGGTGAGATCGCCCGGATCCTCAAGCCTGGTGGTTTGCTGGTGTTTTCGGTGACGCATCCGATCAGGTGGAGCATGCCGGACGACCCGACGCCGGCCGGGCTGCGGATCACCCAGTCGTACTTCGATCGCACCCCGTACGTCGAAGTCGACTCCGACGGCACCCCCATCTACGCAGAGCACCACCGCACCACCGGCGACTGGATCCGCGCCCTCACCACCGCCGGCTTCGTCATCGACGACCTACTCGAACCCGAGTGGCCCGCCGGCAACCACAACGTCTGGGGCGGCTGGGGACCAGACCGCGGCCGGTTGGTACCCGGTACCGCGATCTGGTCCGCCCACAAGCCCCAGCTTTAGTTGCTGAACCGCCGCCGCAGCAACCCGGTCGCGCCGATCGCCACACCGAACACGCCCAGCCCGAGAAGCAACCGCACCCAGCTACGGCCGCCCTCACCACTGTCGCCGGCGAGCTTCAGCGAGTACGCCGTCGCGCCGACCGCACCTTCGGGTGCGCCATACGGCATCGACTCGGTCTTCGCCCGGTCGGCCGATGCCGACAGCACCCCGTACCGCCGCCCGAAGTCGAGCGCGGTGGCCGCACCGTTCTTGGTCAGCTCCTTCGCGCCTTCCTTCGACAGCCGGCTGGCCCCGTCCGGAATCGCCTTCCCGCCCTGCGACGCGGTCTCCAGCCCGTCGGCCAGCTTGCCCGACCCGTCAGCGGCCTTCCCGATCCCGGCCGACAGATCCTTGGACCCCTGCGCCACCTGATCGGACCCGTCCTTGGCCTTGCCGACCCCGTCGGCCAACTTCCCGGTGCCATCAGCCAACTTGCCAAGCCCGCTGTCGAGCTGCCCGGTCCCGTCGACCAGCACCCCGACCCCAGCCTTCAGTTGCCCAGCGCCACCAGCCAGCTTCCAAGCGCCGTTGTCAAGCGCGCCCGCACCGACCTTGAGCTGACCCGCACCGCTGTCGAGCTTGCCAACACCGGCCTTGAGAGTGCCCGCACCGGTGTCGAGGTCACCAGCGCCCTTCTTCAACGCACCGGCACCCGCATCCAGATCCCCAGCGCCCTTCTTCAACGCACCAGCCCCGGTATCGAGCTGGTCAGCACCGGACTTCAGCGCACCGGCGCCGGTATCGAGCTGCTCAGCACCAGACTTGAGGGTTCCGGCGCCGGTATCGAGCACACCCGCACCGAGGTCGAGCTGGTCAGCGCCATCCGACAGCAGGTTCAGGCCCGCCAGCAGGGTCTTGCCACCCTCCTGAATCTGCCCAACACCAGCCTGCAGCCCGTTCACGCCACCCCGCAGAGTCTTGTTCGCAGGGGTGTCAGTCGCCTGACCGATTCCGCCCTGAATGTTGGCGACCACCGTGGACACAAGTTGCGTGACACCGGCGTCCACGGCCTGAAGCCCCTGTAGCAAGCCAGGCTTCGCGGCAGAGCAACCGGTCAAGCTGTTGTCCAGCCCGCATTGCAGCTGCTCGATCCCAGGCACTGCCTTCTCAGTCAGCCGGCCCTTCAGATAGTCGAGCGCCTGCTGCAAAGTAGCCGAGTCCGGCAGCGGCTGACCGAGGTCCGGCCGCTCCTGGCCGGTCGTCCCGAGTCGCGCGATCAGCGAATCCAGAATCAGTTTCTTGATCGCGTTCGACTCCGGAGCCTCGTTGTCTTTGCCGGCCGGGCCGTTCAGGATCGCGGCGGCGGGGCCGTAGCAGAGTTCGTCGTACGCGTCCTTCTTCCCTTTGCTGACCCCGGTGAGAATCTCGGTGGCGCAGTTCACACCACCGCGCATCCTGTCGATGCCCGGGCCGGCAGCAGCAAGCTGCTTCTTCAAGTTCTCCAGCCCGCCGAGCAGAGTTCCGTCGGCGCCGACGGAGCCGATCCCGGCGCGGAGTTGCTGGATTCCCGTGTGCAGACCTTGCGCCTGGGCCGGCAGCTGTCCGATACCGCCGTACATGGTGACCAGGCCGTCCTCGACGACCTGCAATCCACCGGCGACCTGGTTCAGTCCCTCGATGAGCGTTGGCGCCTTGCCGGTTGCCTCGTCGAGGCCGCTTGCGAGCTTGCCCGTACCGGCCTTGAGGTCGCCGGTACCGGCCTTGAGCTTGCCAGCACCTGTCTTCAGATCGCCGGTACCGGCCTTGAGCTTGCCAGCGCCCGCCTTCAGGTCGCCCGTTCCGGCCTTGAGCTTGCCGGCGCCTGCCTTCAGGTCGGTGGTGCCGGCCTTCAGCTTGCCTGCACCGGCTTTGAGGTCACCGGTGCCCGCCTTCAGCTTGCCTGCGCCTGCGTTGAGGTCGGTGGTACCGGCCTTGAGCTTGTTGAGGCCGCCTTCCAGCTCACCCGTTCCGGCCTTGAGCTTGTTGGCACCCGCGCTCAGGTCCTTGGCGCCCTTGTTGAGCTTGCCTGCGCCGTCGTTGATCTTGCTGGCGCCGTCGGCCGCTTCGCCGGTCTTGGTGCGGAGCAGCGAGGCGCCGGTGTCGAGCTCACCGAGGCCGCCGGCCAGTTGCGCGGCGCCGTCCGAGAGCTTGCTGGCGCCGGGGGCGGCCTCGTTGGCCAGGCCCTCGTTGAGGGTCTTGGCGCCGGCGTTCAGCTGCAGCAGGCCGCCGAGGAGCTTCTCGGCTCCGTCGCGGAGGCGGATCAGGTTCGTGTCGAGTGTCGTACCGCCCTCGACCAGGTCGGAGCCCTTCTCGGCGCCGCTCTCGTACCCGCTGACGGCGGCCTTGAAGGTCGGGCTGTCCAGCGGGCTGACCGGCAGCGCGGTCAGCTCGGCCTCGGGGACGACCGCGTCCTTGACCTCGGCCGCCCAGCCGAACTCTGCCGTCGCGGCGCCCACCGGCGGGAACAGCGTGACGGTGAAGCTCAGCTTCGTACCGCCCTTGCCGTCACCGGCCCGGTTCGCCTCGTTCGACGAGACGTCGGTGAACTCCGGCGGCAGCACCGTCGTGAGCTGGCCGACCATCGGGATGACCACGTCGGACTGCTCGGTGATCTTCTTGCCGTACCCGTCGGTGATGGTCACCTCGCGGGGCTCGGCCGAGGTGTTCTCGACGACGTAGTGCGCCTCGAGCCGGCCGTCCTTGCCGACCGCGTCGCCCGGCTTCTTGAGCTTCTTGCCGTTCAGCGTGTACGTGACGGCGACCTTGATCGGCAGCTTCTTCTTGTCGAAGTCGCTGACCGTCCGCATCCGCTGCTCGCCGTCGACGGTCAGGTCGACGTTCATCTTGCCGTCCTTGACCGACGGGCCGCCGAAGCCGTCCAGGTTCCGCAGGCCATCGGTCGAGACCGGGTTGGACAGCTTCACCTTGCCCTTGCCGGCGAAGTCGAGCTGCTCGTAGATCCGGGCGCCTTCGACCTTGCCGCTCGGGTCGAGCCGGGCCTGCACGGTCTCGGTGTTGGTGACCTTGACCGGGTCGGCGGTCAGCGCGGTCGTCGTCGCCAGCGCCTGCGACGTCGACAGGACGAGGGCGGTCGGGACGGCGACGGCGACAGCCAGTCCCCGGGTGATACGTCGGGCGCTCACGCGCGATCTCCTTCGGTGGCGGAAAACTCGTGAGTGGAAGCGGGTACCAGGGCTTCTTCTTCGGCCGTGGGAGCGTCGCCGGCCGGCGGATCCTCGGTCCGCTGGTTCGACGGCGCCCGCAACGGCCCCTGGATCGAGGTCGCCAGGAACCCGATCCCGGCGGCCAGCAGTACGCCGGTCGCGGCCGACGGCGACTGAGCCAGGAACGCCGGGCTGTCCGCGGTGTAGCTCTCCTCGTACACCGCGACCATCGCGGCCGCGCCGATCAACAGCGTCCACAACGGCAGCCGGTTGGCGGAACCGGCCGTGAACAGGACACACACGACGACGACCAGAGCCGCTGCCACGGCCCGGCCCGACGCCGAGTCGGGCAGATAAAGCGCCCGGATGGCGAATCCGAGCCAGGCGACCACGAGCCCGATCAGGAAGCCGGCCGCCCGCATCGCCGGCGTGCGCTCCTGGACCAGCCCGACCACTCCCCCCAGGGCCCCGCCGACCAGTGCCACGTGCTGCGTGTCCAGACCGAGGGCTTCCCCGATCAGGCACAACAGACCCGCGACCACTGCCAGCAGGGCTCCGCCGAGCAAGGTACTGCGCTGCATTGAGTCCTCCACCTCACTGTCGGACTCCGGGGACCCCATCCGGAAGATCCAAATTTCACGTACTTGAACTACCGTTCAGTACGAAGCTGATGGACGTTCCTACCAGGCGGTAACTGCAAGTTTCAATACCGGGGAGATACCGAGTCAGCCAGCGGCCACCGAGAACACGTGAATGTGTCCGAAACCACCGCTGGGAGGCGGAAGTTCAAGTGTTTGAAGGCTTTTTCCGGCCAGTAGCGGCAGCGTCTTTGCAAAGACATAGGTGGCGATCTGCTGTTTCCCTGAAGGCATCCAGTTCCGGTACGTCATCTGCGCGACGACGGTGTTGCCGTGCCCGACCGCCTCGGTGCCACCACCCCGGGTCCAGTCCGTGAAGCCCAGTACTACGGATTGCCGCGTCCCATCGGTGTAGACGATCGTGGCCGTCCCGGAAACACCCGTCGGCCAGCCGGACGACGCCCCGAGCACTCCCAGCTTCGTCGCGCCCGCCGGAGCGGTGACCGGAATCGACTGGCCTTCGGCGACGAAGTTGTCCCGATCTCCCGCCGCCGTCGACGGCCAGCGGTAGTGGATGCCGCCGCTGACGACATCAGCACCAGGCGCCAGCCCGGCCGCGGTGAGCGCCTGCCGGGAGTAGCTCGCCGCCGCGTTGTCGAAGTCGGCCGAGCCGAGTTGGGTGTCGTCGCTGATCCCCGCGTTGGCGCGATGACCGGAGAAGCCGACGTCGAAGACATGCAACCGGCCCGACGCCGGCGCGGTCGGCAGCGTCACGCCGACGACGGTCTTGGCGGCGTCGATCGGGAAGGAGGCGGAGTACAGGTAGGTCCGTACTTGCTCCGGACCGCCGGCCCAGTAGTTGTTGCGGTACGGCATGTCCGCCGCGACGACGTTGTCGGCCCGCTTCTGCACAGTGCCGCCCGCCAGGGTCCAGTCGCTGAAACCGAGTTGGACGGCCGCGCTGGTGCCGTCGGCGTACCGGACGGTCGCAGTACCGGCTGCTCCGTCCATCGCGCCCTCCGCGCTGCCGAGGAAGCCGATCCGGTTGGCGCCCGGCGGACTCGAGACGGTCAGCGTCTGACCTGCCGCGACCACGTTGTCCGGCCGGCCGGCCCGGATGTTCGGCCAGACATAGTCGATGCCGCCAGCTACGAATTTGCTGCCGGGAATCACGCCGAGAGTCTGCAGGGCCGCGACGGCATAACCCGAGCCGAAGTTGTCGTAATTGGCTTCCCCAGGGTCGCTGTCGTGGCTCGTTCCGTTGTTGTCGGCAACGGAAACGGCGTCCGACGAGTACGACGGTGGCGCCGCGTCCGGCGTCGTCGCCCAGCCCGTTCCAGCCTGGCTGCCGAGGACGACGCTCATCGTCGCACCGGTGGTGAGCGTGCCGGCCGGCAGGAAGGCTTTGTTCCAGGCTGCGCCGTCGACGGTCATGCTCTGGACGTACGGCGTACCGACAGAGGCCGCCGGCGCGTTGATCGTGAGCGTTTTGCCGCCCTGCAGACGGACGACCGTCTCGGGGAACAAGGGGCTGCCGAGGACGAGGTCGGCCGTGCCTGGAGTAGCCGGATAGAGGCCGATCGCGGACCAGACGTACCAGGACGACAGCGACCCGAGATCGTCGTTGCCCGCCAGGCCGTCCGGCTTGTTGGCGAACAGTTCGGTCTGGACCCGGCGGACCACCTCCTGGGTCTTGTCGGGCCGCCCGGTGTAGGAGTACAGCCACGGCGTACCGAAGCTCGGCTCGTTCCCCATCCAGGCGTACTCGCCGGCGATCTGGTTGAGCTGCTGGAAGTGCGTGTCGAGGTACTGGTTCATCGCGCCCGGCCCGCCCTTGGCCGCGATCAGCCCGGCCGCGTTGAACGGCACCATCGGCGTGTACTTCCACGAGTTGCCTTCGGCCCAGTCGTCGAACGAGAAGTCCGTCGGACTGAAGTTCTCCTTCCACGCCCCGCTCCCCCGGCGCGGCTGCACGAACCCACTCGCCGGGTTGAGCAGGTACTGCCACCCCTGCGCCCGATCGAGAAACTTCGCCCGTACGGCGGTGTCGCCGCGCGCCCCGGCGAACGCGGACAACGCGAAGTCGGCGATGTTGTACTCGAGCGAGGTCGACACCGTGCCCGTGTGGTCGCAACAGCCGAACCCGCCGTCGGTCGGCAGATAGCCGTGCGTGTCGAGGTAGCCGTTGCCCGGCCGGATGTCCGACCGCCCGGTCGCCTCGTCGACCATCGCCGCCTGTGCCTTCGCGGCATCGAAGTTGCGGGCTCCGAACGCGTAAGCCGACGCGATGATCGGCAGCGCCGGATCGCCGACCATCATGTACGTCTCGCTGTTCGCCACCGGCCACTTCGGCAGCCTGCCCGACTGGTCATAGGCCAGCAGCATCGACCGGATCATGTCCGAGGTCTGCGCGGGCGCCACCAAGGCGCTCAACTGGATCTGTGATCGATAGGTGTCCCAGCCGGAGAAGTTGGCATAAACCGCCGACTGCCCCGCGGGCACCGTATGGACCGCCTTGTCGAAACCGAGGTACTGCCCGTTCGAATCGCTGAACACATTGGGATGCAGCAACGAGTGGTAAAGCGCCGTGTAGAAAGTCTTCTGCGAATCCAGCGTCCCGCCACCGATCTGGATCCCGGTCAGCAAACTGTTCCACGACGTCTTGGCGGCCTGCTCGACCACCGCCGGATCCCAACTGGCCAGGGAATCCCGGTTTCCCTGCGCGTTGGCCACACTGACAAACGAAATCCCGACCTTCGCCTTCACCACCGTCCCCGCCGGGAACGTCAACGCGATCCCACCGTCACCGGTGTAAAGCGGCGGCGCTCCCCACTTGGCCGAAGCCGTGAAGGCCTTGTCGAACTTCACCGCGTAGTACAGCCGGTAGTGATTGCCCCGGATACAAAAGGCCCCGGCGCCGGTCCACCCAGTCACCTCGGTCGTACTGACCGCCGTCACCGCACCCTCGGACGCCGCCGCTCCGCCTGCGGTCTTGAGCAACAACGTCGCCGCCGTCCCCGCCGGAAACGTGAACCGCCCAAGCCCCGCCCGCAGCCCAGCCGTCAACTCCACCTTCACGCTGTTGGCCAACGTATTGGCGTAATACCCCGCCCGCGCAACTTCCTTGGCGTGGCTGAACCCCACCGTGGCTTTGTTCTTGTCCGCCGGAACCGTCCCCGTCACCGGCAGAAACGGCAGATCCCCATAGGCCCCACACCCAGCCCCACTCATCCGGGTGACCCCGAACCCAGCCAACGCGGTAGCCGCATAGTCATAATCCCCACCCGGCCACCGAGGCGAAGTATCCGGCCCCCACTGCACCATCCCGAACGGCACCGCCGGCCCCGGAAACGTATTCCCCGCATTCCCTTCCTGCCCAGCCTTCTGAGCAGTCCCCACCATCGGATTGACCAACGCCGCCGGATCAGTCACCAACGCGGTCGAGGCAGCAACGGCGGTGGTGACCGGCAGCAACCCCAACAGCAGAAGCCCACTGACGGTGCCGCTGATCGTCCGGCTCAGAGTCCCTAACATACGTTCGTACCGGGAAGGCCTGGGACGTCCGGCACATAGCCACCCCAGTACAAGTTCGCTTGCGACTCGAACGGGTTCGGCAGTCCTTGTTTCCAGGCCGCCAGTCCAGCGGCTTCGTAGAGGGCGCCGAACCCGATTCCGTATTTCGCCCACTGAGTGGTGTGAATGTATTCGTGTTTCAGGAGCCGCCGCCCCTGAGCCTGCGCGACGGCGGTGCCCCGAGCATCCGCCAGGCCCGCGGTCCTGAGCGCCTCGCATCTGATCTGGAAGTTGAAGTCACTCTCGCTCCCGGGATAGCCCAGATAGTCCCCCAGCGTCAGCGGACGCTTCTGACCCGCGCTCAGATCGATGTTGAAGCAGATGACCATCTCGTTGCTGTTCTTACATGTCTTGCCCCTGGTGGCGAGTTTTGCCGCCAGGTTCGGGGCACCGTTTCCCGACCGGCCGGTGGCGTAGCTGTACCACCGGACCTTCGGCACCCCGGTCACCGTCGCCGACCAAGGGCCCCAGCCCCGCGAGTTGGAGCTGCGGACCTTGAACTCGAAGGCCGCGATGTCCTCCGAGTAGACAGACGCCACCGGGTCCTTCAGAGCACCGTCGAGATAGACGGCCCCCGTCAACCGGTTGCGTTGCCAGACCTGGTAGTACTCCAGGTCGACGGTCGTGTCGAACCAGCCCACCGTGATACCGGCCTCGTGCTCGGACGGAGTGAAGATGATCGGTGCCGTCGGAACCGGCGGGATCGGCGTTGCGACGGCTACCGGAGAAGGAGCCGACACACCGGCTTCGTTGGCCGAGCGGACCCGGAATTCGTACCGCGTGTTGTTGGCCAGCGGCAGGATCGTCCACTTGGTTTGGCCGGCGACCGGGAGCGGCAGCCGGATCCAGCCCTTGCCTGCGACGCGGTACTCGATCCAGTAGTAGACACCTGTCGGGGTGCCGTCCGACCAGTCGATGGTGACCTTGCGGTCCGCGGCTGACGCGGTGATGGAGGCCGGTGCGGTCGGGGCCGGTGGCATTGGGCGGGCGGTGTCGACCGGGGACGGCGCCGAGGTACCGGACAGGTTGTTGGAACGGACGCGGAACTCGTACGTGACCGCGTTCCGCAGGAACGTCACCTTCAACGTGCGGGCGCTGATCGGGAGTGGAAGGCGGCTCCAGTTCCCACCGGCCGGGCGCATCTCCACCCAGTACAAGATGCTCGCCGGTGTGCCTGCCGACCAGCTGAGGTTGACGAAACCATTGCCCGGTGTCGCCGTCAGGCTGGTCGGCGCGGTCGGGAACGGAGGCATCGGGCGGGACTCGACGATGTTGGTGCCGCCGCTCTCGCCGATCCCGTTCTGTGCGGAGACCCTGAAGGCGTACGTCTGCCCGTTCTGCAGGAGTCCGGCTGTCATCGACGTACCGGTGACTGGCAGCGGCAGTCGCTCCCAGGCGTCGCCAGAGGTCATGTTGCGCTGATAGACGATGTACTGGACACCGCTGGTCGTGCTGCCGGTCCAGGACAGCTTCACCTGGCCGTCCTGAGCGACTGCTGTCAGGTTCTTGGGAGCGACCGGCAGACCGCCGTACGACGTCGCCGACGCGACCGCGGACAACGCGCCCAGCCCGCCCTGGTTCTCGGCCGCGACCTTGAACTCGTACTTGTGTCCCGCCTTCATCAGCCCGAGCTCAGCAGTCTTGTCCAGGCTTGGCAGCCCGAGCTTGGTGAAGGTGGTCTGGCCTGCCGTCACGTCACGCTGGTAGACCCAGAAGCTGACGTTCGCGACTCCGTTCCAGTCCAGCCGGATGGTCGCGTCCCCCATCGCCCGGGCCACCAGACCCGTCGGGGCCGGTGGCGGGTTGTAGTGCGAGGTCGCCCGCACGACACCACTGATCGGCCCGTCGATGCCGTTTGCATTGGGCTGGACCTTGAACTCGTAGACATGTCCGTGCTTGAGGTAGGCCGCGGTGAAGGCACCCTTGTCCGTCGGGTACTCGAGCTTGACGAAGGACTCTCCTGCCGTCACGTCCCGCTGGTAGACCCAGAAGTAGGTGCTGGGCACATCGCCCCAGGTGACCTTGATGGTTCCGTCCGTCTGCGCGGCGGCGACCAGGCTGGTCACGGGCGCCGGTGTCGGGAACTTCGGCGTCGCCTGAACAGCCGCGGACAGTGCGCCTTCTCCGTTCGGCCCGATCCCGGACACCTTGAACTCATAGGTGTGCCCGTTCGACAGGTATCCCGCGGTCATCCCGGTTCCGGCCGCGATCGGCAGCGGCAGCTTGGTGAAGGTGGTCTCGCCGTCGGTCACGTCACGCTGGTAGACCCAGTACCAGATGTCGTCGCCAAGGCTCCGCCAGGCCAGCTTCACCTCACCGTCGCCGGCGGTCGCGGCCAGGTTCGCCGGTGCGGCCAGCTTGGGGTAACTCGATCGCGCGGCGGTAGCGGCGACCTTGGCCGACTCCCCACCGTCGTTGTAGGCCGTTACCGCGAACTCGTAGCTGTGCCCGTCGGCCAGATAGGCTGCCGTCATCGACGTACCGGACGAGATCGGCAGCGACAGCCGGACGAAATCGGTCTCCTCCGCGGTGACGTCGCGCTGATAGACCCAGTACCAGACGCCTGGCGTGGTCGACGCGGTCCAGGACAGCGCGATGGTTCCATCAGCGGCTGGGACGGCGGTGAGGTCTGCCGGTGCGGCCGGCGGGATTCCCACCGGAGTCGCGGTGATCACGGTGGAGTGCGGCGAGTCGCCGCCGGCACCACGCGCGATGACGTAGAACTCGTGCTGCTCGCCGATCTGGAGACTCTTCACCACCAGGGATCGCTCGCCGGCGCCGACCGTTGTCGCCGAGACGAAGGTCGAGTCCGGTTGGTCGACGCTGCGGTAGAACACCTCGTAGTTCCAGACCTGGGGGACGCCCTCCCAGGAGACGCGGACGGCACCAGTGCCGTCCGGTACGGCGGTCACCCCCACGGGGGCCACCGGAGGCACGATGTTCATCGTGATGGAGGCCGTCGCCGAGCGGGGCCCCTCGCCGTTGTCGTTGGCCGCCGTGACGGCGAACTGGTACGTCTTCGCGTGCTTCACGAACGAGATGTCTGCGGTCGTCTCGGTCACCGGGTCGGGCTCGCGGGCGAAGGTGGTCTGACCGTCCGTCACGTTCTTCTGATAGACCCAGTACCTCGTGGCTCCGGGTACGGCGTTCCAGCTCAGTTCCGCCTCCCCGGCGATCGTCTGGGTCACCGCCTGCCCGGTTACCTGAGCGGGCACGGTCGACGGGTCCGGGACCGGCACCGGCCAGTTGGTGTCGACGAATCTCGGTCGGTAGATGTGGGCGTCCGTGGTGTTGCCCGTCGCGGACAGGCTGTTGACGTTGTACGACCAGAGCAGCCGTCCCGGTGAGGTCAGATCGGTGTGCACGTGGACGTCGTACACGATCTGGTCGTTGCCCTGTCCCGGCTCGGGTGCCTTGTGAATGACGACCGGCTCTGCGAACGGTCCGACCGGACTCGTCGCCGGGTAGGCCACGAAGTCGTCGCGGAAGATCCCGTGGGCCTGCTGGGTCAGCAGCACCCAGCCGGTCGGCGTCTTCTGGACGCCGAAGGTGGTCCCCACCCCGCTGAGGATCCGCGCGGAGGCCGCCTCGTCGGCTACCCAGGCGGAACCGTTCCAGTACTGCCAGGGAGCCGACAGGTCGGAGTTCGTCCGTGCAACATGGGCGAAGCGCATCAGAGTGTCCGACACGTATTCCGAGCCGTAGACGTAGGTGTAGCCACCGTCCTGAACCATCTCGACACCCCAGGCGACCTTGTCGCCGACGGGGAGCGCGACGGCCGATTCGAGGGCGAAGGTCGAGGCGTTGAAGGTCGCCAGACTCGTGCCCTGCAGATCCATGTCGAGTGCGCCCTGGCCGGAGCGGGCGAAGCGGTTGTAGGCGACCAGGAGCTTGCCGCCCGAGACCACGCCGTCGCCGACCCAGAAGAAGTCGCCGTCGGCGTTCGGGGGCATCAGCGCGGAGGGCGCTGCCGGCGTACCGCGGAAGATCGACTGCATGCTGTCGCCGGACTGGATCACCATCGAGTTGTTGATCATCGGGGTGTTCGCCGGCCGGCTCTTGTCCGCGTTGACCGGGCCGATGTAGGTGTCCGAGAACAGCCAGGCGACCCGGCCGTCCGGCAGCAGGACAGAAGCCGTCGCGTCGGCTCCGCTCCATTGACCGGAGGTGTCGCCGTAGTCGGTGAAGGCCGCGTTGAGCTGAGCGGCGGTCCGCTGTCCGACCGGAGTGGCTGCCCGGGCGGACGGCTGGGCGATCACCAGCCCCGCAACGATCAGCGCGATGGAAATCAGCAAGGCCGGAATTCGCCTGCCCCGGGGGAAAATCGCAGTCGTCATTGCCCCACCCCTTCAAGTGTGCTCGAAGGCTAGAAGTCGGCGGGAACCGCCCACAAGCGGGAGTTGCTGCAACGTGTGAGGGCTTGACAGTGAGGGCGATGTGGGCTGGTGGGTGGGGGTGGCACTAGCGTTGGGGTATGACCTCAGAGACGACTCCCGAGCAGCCGGTCGAGCCGAAGTTGGGGTTTTTGCGGAGTGCGACCGTGGTGGCGGTCGGGATGGCTGTCATGAATGTGGCGGCTTACGGGTTCACGTTGTTCGCGGTGCATCGGCTCGTGCCGGAGCAGTTCAGTGCTGTGGTGGCGTTGCTGGGGTTGTTGCTGATCGGGAACGTCGTGCCGCTGGGGTTGCAGGCGTCGGGAGCGCGGCGGATCGCTACGCATACGGGGGCGGGGCGGGAGGCGCTGGCAGATTCGTTGCTGCGGGCGGGGCGGCGGTCGGCGCTTGGGTTGACTGTGGTGTGCCTGTTGGCCAGCCCGCTGTTGATTTGGCTGCTGCACATCGACTCGGTGCTTGCGGTGATCCTGTTGGCGCCGACGCTTGGCGGGCTGACGCTGATGGGGTCGCAGCTCGGAGTGCTGCAGGGCAGCGAGCGGTGGACCGAGTTGGCGGCGATGTACACGGCTGTCGGCGTTGGGCGGTTCGCCTTCGGGGCCGGGGCGTTGGTGATTCACCCGAGTGTGACCGCGGCGATGATCGGTGTCGCGGTGGGTGCGGCGGTACCGCCGTTGGTGGGGTCTTTCCTGCTTCGCGGGTCCAAGGGTGGTACACCGGAGCAGGTCAAGGAAGTGTTGCGGGAGACGATCCACGGCACCCACGCGCTGCTGGCGTTCTTCGCCATCGCGAATGCGGACGCCTTGCTCGCCCGGGGCCTGATGGACGGCCAGCACAGCGGGTACTACGCGGCCGGCGTGATCGTCGCCAAGGCGTGCCTTTTCCTGCCCCAGTTCGTGATCGTGATCGTCTTCCCCTCGCTGGCCAGCTCCCCCGGCGACACGCTGCGGCTGCGGCGCGCGATCCAGGCGGTCGCGGCGCTCGGCGTGTGCTGTGTCCTCGGTGCGTTGCTGCTGCCGGATCTGGTGGTGACGGTTGCCGGAGGCAAGGACAAGTACCCGGTACTGGGCGATTTCGCCTGGATCTTCGCACTCGCCGGTTCCGCGTACGCCGTCCTGCAGCTGGTCGTGTACGCCGCGATCGCCCAGCAGGAGAAGCGTGCCGCCCTGGTGATCTGGATCGGCCTGGCCGTGCTGGCGGTCGCCGCCCTGATCGTCATCGGCACGGACCTCGCCACCGGCTTCACCGCCATCAAGGTCCTGGCCGCGATGACGGCCGCCTGCGCCATCGCCCTGTCGGCCGTGCTGGCGACCGGACTCCACCGCCAGACGGCCGACAAGGCGTAGTACTCACCAGAGACTGGACTTGGCGAACTTCCGCGCCAGCGTGTTCGCCAGCACCAGCAGTACCAGACCGATCACCGACCGGAACAGCCCGATCGCCGCGGCATAACTGAACTGCGGCACCTGGGACGCGAAGCCGAGCTTGTAGACGTAGGTGTCGATGACCTCCGACGTCTGCAGGTTCAGCGTGTTCTGCAACAGCAGCACCTTCTCGAACCCGACCGACATGATCGAGCCGATGTTCAGGATCAGCAGGATGACGGCCACCGGCCGGATCGCCGGCAGGTCGATGTGCCAGACCCGGCGCAGCCTGGACGCGCCGTCGACGATCGCCGCCTCGTGCAGCTCCGGCGAGACGCTGGTCAGCGCGGCCAGGTAGATGATCGCCGAGAACCCCATCGTCTGCCAGGCGCCGGACCAGACGTACAGGTGCCTGAAGTAGTCCGGATTGCTCAGCACGTCGATCGGCCCGATCCCGAACTGGCCGAGAACATGATTCAGCACGCCGCTGTTCGGGTCGACGATCACCACGATCAGGCCGACCACGACGACGGTCGAGATGAAGTGCGGCGCGTAGGTGATCAGCTGCACCGAGCGCCGGTACCACCGGCGCCGCGCCATGTTGAGGCCGAGCGCGAGCAGGATCGGCAGCCAGAACGTCGCCACCAGCTCGTACAGGTGCAGGATCAGCGTGTTCTTGATCAGCCGCCAGAACTGGTACGACTCGGCGAACCGCTCGAAGTGCTTGAGGCCGACCCAGCGGCTGCCGAGGATGCCGTCGACCACGTTGTAGTCCTTGAAGGCGATGATCGCGCCGTACATCGGCCAGTAGGCGAAGATCGCCAGCCAGATCAGCGGTACCGCGAGCATCGCGTAGAGCTGCCAGTTGCGCCGCATCCGCGCAACCAGGCCAAGGCCGTTCTTGGCGCCGGCGCGCGTGGCCGGAGCGGTACGTCGTACCAGGGTTTCGGTGGCCATCGGCGTCAGCCCTTCAACGAGCCGACCATGGCCCCCTTGACGAAGTGCTTCTGCACGAAGGGGTAGATCAGCAGTGGCGGAATGGTGGCGATCACGATCAGCGAGAACTTCAGCTGCTCCTGCAACTCCTTCATCCGGATCAGCTCGGCGGTGTCGCGGACCTGGGACGGGTCGAAGTTGTTCTGGATCAGGATCTGGCGCAGCACCAGCTGGAGCGGGAACAGATGCTCGTTGGTCAGGTAGATCAGCGCGTTGAACCAGGAGTTCCACTGCGCGACGGCGTAGAAGAGCAGGTTCACCGCGATGATCGGTTTGCTCAGCGGCAGCACGATCCGCCAGAAGAAGCCGAAGTCGGTGCAGCCGTCGACCTTCGCGGCCTCGACCAGCTCCTCGGGGATCGTCGACTGGAAATAGGTGCGGGTGATGATCATGTTCCAGACCGCCAGCGCGGCCGGCAGGATGATCGCCCAGCGGGTGTTCAGCAGGCCGATCCGGTCCACCACCAGGTACGTCGGGATCAGGCCGCCGTTGAACATCATCGTGAAGACGAACAGCGCCATGATGATGCCCTTGCCGGGCAGCCCTTTGCGGGACAGCGGGTACGCCGCGAAAAGGGTCAGCACGGTCGCGAGCAGCGCGCCGCCGGCCGCGTAGACGACGGAGTTGCCGAAGCCGCTGACGATCGAGTCGTAGTCGAAGACGGCCTTGAACGACTCGATGCTGAAACCGACCGGCCACAGCCAGACCTTGCCGGAGACGACGTTCTTCGGATCGCTGAGCGAGGCGCTGACCACATAGACCAGCGGATAGAGCACGGCCAGCGTGAACAGCCCGAGGGCGGTGTAGTTGCAGATCAGTACGATCCGATCGGACCGGGTCTCTTGCACCGGAGCGGGCGCCTCGGTTGCCGTAGCCATCGCCGTCACCCCTGGTAGGTCTCGTAGGCGGCCTGCTGGATCTCGAGATAGGGCCGCAGCCCGATCTTTGCGATGCGATCGGTGTAGTCGCGCCACTGCCCGTCGTCATGCGGATCGAGCTTGCCCGTGACGAACTTGGCCAGGGAGGTGGTCACCTCGCCCTTGAGATTGAGGCCGATCTCGGCGTCCTGCGCGGCCTGGTCGGCTTCCAGGGTGACCGGCGGGAACTGCATCTCCATCGGCTGCTTGTATGGGAACAGCTCGTCCCGGGTCTGCGTGTAGAGCGGTGACTCGAAGGTCGCCTTCTGCGGATTCACCCGTTCGGCCAGCCGGAAGTCGCCAGAGCGGTACATCACGCCGTACTGGTCCCAGGTCTTGCCCTTGGTCGCGTCGGAGTTCCAGGTCGCGTCGAAGCCGTAGATCGACTGCTTGCCGTTGATGCCCTTGTCGCCCTTGACCGACCAGCGGAAGTCCGGGCCGGCGTACGAGCGCAGTACGGCCTCGAGATCCATCTGGAAGTCGGCCCAGCGGACCAGGAGGTCGGGGCGGCGGCACTTGCGGGTGATGACGAGAGTGGAGACCTCGAGGCCGACTTTGAGGTAGTTCCAGGCGGCGTACCGGGTGCCGTCCGGGCCCTTCAGTGGTGGGATGGTCTCGTACTGATGCCAGCGCGCGTTCGGGTCGGTCTGGTCGATGGTCATGAACGAGCCCCAGTAGTACGCGCGGGCTCCACCGATCACGGGCCCGCCGGGGTTGTTGCCGTACCGGTTCATCTGATCCTGGTCGGCGGTGAAGATGTCCTTGTTCAGCAGGCCGTCGGCGTACAGGCCGCGCAGGTACTTGAGCGCCTCGCGCCATTCGTCCTTGACGTAGTTGGCCGCGACCTTGCCATCGTCGACCACCAGCCAGGGGTCGCCGGGGTTGTAGAGGAAGGCGTTCATGAAGTAGCTGTCCAGCGGCGCGTCCTTGAAGCCGGCGAACGGGACCGTCTTGCCGCGACCGCCGAGATCGGCCTTCTTGAACGCGGTCAGCACCTCGCGGAACTCGTCGGTGGTCGTCGGGATCGCCAGGCCGACCTTGCGGATCCAGTCGGCGTTGAGGAAGGTCCGGCCGTTGGATGCACGGCAGTGGTAGCAGTCGTTGATGTCGGGGAAGCTGTAGATGCCCTTGTCCGGGGCAACCATCAGCTTGCGCGCCTCGGGGTAGTCCTTCATCGCTTGCTGGAGATTGGGCGCGTACTTGGCCAGATACGGGTCGAGATCGACGAAGAGGTTCTGCGCGCCGTACAGGTAGAGCTGGGAGCGGGTGAAGGTGATGCCGAGGAAGGCGTCGGGGATGTCGCCGGCCGCCATCATCGCGTTGACCTTCGTCATCGTCTCCGGGTCGTCACCCTTGCCGGCCACCTGACGGAACTGGATCCTGATGCCGGTCTTCTGTTCCATCCACCGGGTGAACTCGTTCTTGGACCAGTCGCCGACCGTCAGGTTCTGCGGGACGACCACGGTGAAGGTAACCGGCTCGGTGACGATCGCGCGCTGCTCGCGCGCCACCGGTCCGACGTACCCGGGTGGGTAGTTGATCCCGGTCTTCTTGGCGCCCAGTGGCGTCGGCGGCGCCTCGAGGCTGTCGGGACTGGCACCCACCGACTGATCACCCGAGCCGCATCCGGTCAGTAGTCCACTACTGCCGAGCGCGGCGGTGATTCCCAGTGCTCCCGCTACGAAGGCCCTTCGCAGTACTCCGTCTCCGGTCTGATCTTCTGGCATCCCGCCTCCTGATGCAGATGATGAGATATCCGATAGGATCTCGGATCCTTGATCAGGCAGGGTGCCACGTAACGTTTAACCAGGGAAGAGGATGGTCACCTGAGGTGATTAATTTTCCACAGAAAGTATCGGCCGATGCGCCTAGGGTATGAGCCATGACGACCCCGAAGTTCATCCTCGACCTGCGCGCGAAGGTCGGCCATGATCTGCTCTGGCTGACCGGGATCACCGGCGTGGTGCTGGACGACGCCGAGCGCGTCCTGCTGGTACGCCGCGCCGACACCGGCCGCTGGTCGCTACCCGCCGGGATCCTCGAGCCGGGCGAGCAGCCGGCGCCGGCGTTGCTACGCGAGATCCACGAGGAGACAGCCGTCGAGGCCGAGATCGTCCGCCTGATCAGCATCGACACCCTGCCGCCAGGCGCCTACCCCAACGGCGACCAGGTCCAGTTCCTCGACCTCTGCTTCCACTGCCGCCTGATCCGCGGCGAGGCGCGAGTCAACGACGACGAGTCGCTGGAGGTCGCCTGGTTCCCCCTCGACGACCTCCCACCACTCCAAGACCGCGAACTGAAATACATCACCACCGCCCGCACCCCAGACCCCGTCCCCCGCTACACCGGCCGCCCTGGCTAACGCCGCAACTCCAGTTGGAGCTCCCGCGACCAGCGCTCTCCCGTAGTCGGCTCCCGATTCAACCCGGCCGCCAGCCGACGCCGAACCTCAGCCGACCTTCCCCGCTCGACCAGGAGAGCCGCCTCCGCCAGCGCGTACCGCGTCTTCTTGTCCCGCCGCGGTTCGCCGACGCTGGGATCGCTCCACCTGGTATGCCGAAACGATGCTGCGGTCTTCGCCTGATAGTCGCCGAAGTAGCTCCACACCACGCTGTCCAGCGACACGTTCCGGATCGACGACGCGGGCAGCTCCGCCGTCCAGCGGGCCTTTTGCTGCCAGCGCCACCTGTTCGGACTTGTCTTGCCACGCCGGGTGATTCCGACGAAGCGCAGCTGCCGCCGGATCACGTCCCACTGCGCGCGCTCATCGTCGATCCACTCACGCAGCAACTCGTAGAGGTTCTCGAAGGTGAGCCCGTCGTTCACCAGGTCGACGAACACCGTCGGCCGGCCGCGCATCAGGTCCGCCGGAGCAAGGCCCGCTGCGGTCAGATTCGTTTGTAGCTGAGCCTTCTCGGCAGAACTCAGGTCCTCGCCGTATCTCCCGGGCAGCGACAACGGCAAGGGATGCAGCCGGTCCTGCCAGGAAGTACCAGCCAAGGCGCCGCTCAGTAGGTCGAACAAGCTGTCTACCGAGCGGCCGACGAAGTACAGATCGCCGTCGCTACAGCGGGCGAGCACCTTGGCTGTGCAGGCGATCAGCTCGTCGAGGTAGTCGACGTTGACCTCCGGCACGTCGTCGAGCAACGAGCCGAGCTGGTCCGGCCGGACCAGGTCCCAGCGGAACGGCCGGATCGGCTCTTGGGGCATGACTTAGTGGGCTGCCTCGTGCCAGGTGCGGCCTACGCCTACTGAGACGTCCAGGGGGACGGTCATTTCGACGGCGGCGCCCATGTCTCGGCGGACCAGTTCTTCGAGGGTTTCGCGCTCGCCGGGGGCGATCTCGAAGACGAGTTCGTCGTGGACCTGGAGGAGCATCCGGGACTTGAGGCCGGCCGACTTCAGGGAGGCGTCGACCTTGAGCATCGCCATCTTGATGACGTCGGCGGCCGAGCCCTGGATCGGGGCGTTCAGCGCCATCCGCTCGGCCATCTCGCGGCGCTGGCGGTTGTCGCTGGTCAGGTCGGGCAGGTAGCGGCGACGGCCGAGGATGGTCTCGGTGTAGCCGCTCTTGCCGGCCTCGAGCACGATGCTGCGCAGGTAGTCGCGGACGCCGCCGAAGCCCTCGAAGTACTCGTCCATCAACCCCTTCGCCTCGTCCACGCCGATCTTCAGCTGCTGGCTCAGCCCGTACGCCGACAGCCCGTAGGCGAGGCCGTAGTTCATCGCCTTGATCTTGGCCCGCTGCTCCTGCGTCACCGCGGCCGGCTCGACCGAGAACACCCGCGACGCGGTCACCGAGTGGAAGTCCATCCCGGAGTTGAACGCGTCGATCAGGCCCTGGTCCTCCGACACGTGCGCCATGATCCGCATCTCGATCTGGCTGTAGTCGGCCGACATCAACGCCTCGTAGCCCTCGCCGACCACGAACGCCTCACGGATCCGGCGGCCTTCCTCGGTCCGGATCGGGATGTTCTGCAGGTTCGGGTCGGTCGAGCTGAGCCGCCCGGTCGCCGCGATCGTCTGGTTGAACGTGGTGTGGATCCGCGCGTCCACCGGGCTGATCGTCTTCAGCAGCCCCTCGACCGTCTGCCGCAGCCGGGTCGCGTCCCGGTGCGCCAGCAGGTAGGCCAGGAACGGGTGCTCGGTCTTCTCGAACAGCGACTGCAGCGAGTCCGCGTCGGTCGTGTAGCCGGTCTTGGTCCGCTTGGTCTTCGGCATCTGCAGCTCGTCGAACAGCACCACCTGCAGCTGCTTCGGCGACCCGAGATTGATCTCCTTGCCGATCACCTCGTACGCCGCGGTCGCCGCCTCCCGCACTCCGGTGGCGAACCGCGCCTCGAGCTCCTCCAGATACGGCCGGTCGACCGCGATGCCGTCCCGCTCCATCCCGGCGATGACGTCGATCAGCGGCAACTCGACATCGGCGAGCAGCGTCGTACCGGCCTGCTTGTCCAGCTCGGCGTCGAGCGTGTCGGCCAGGTCGGCGATCGCGCGGGCGCGCAGCATCGTCGCGTCCGCGGCCGGGCCGCCCTCGACGTCGTCGAAGCTGAGCTGACCGTTCTCGGCCTCCTCGGTGCGCAGCTCACGCTTGAGGTACCGCACGGTCAGGTCGGCCAGGTCGTACGACCGTTGGTCCGGCCGGACCAGGTACGCGCTCAGCTGGGTGTCCGAGGTCAGCCCGCCGAGGGTCCAACCTCGCTCAAGGAACCCCAGCAGGGGGCCCTTCGCATCGTGCAAAGCCTTCGGCTGATTCGGGTCGGCCAGCCACGCCTGCCAGGCCGCGTCATCGTCCGGGGTCAGGTAGGCCGGGTCGAACCAGGCCGCCGCACCCGTCGAGGTCGCCAGCGCCAGGCCGGTGATCTCACCGGTACCGCGCCCCCAGCTGCCTTGCACCGCGACACCGGTCCGCGCGCCGGTCGACACGTGCTCCTTGATCCAGGCGCCGACCTCACCGGGCTTGAGCTGCGTGCCCTCGAGGTCGAAGCCCTCCTCGATCGTCTCCTCGACCTGCTCGTGCTCGGCGACCAGCCGCTCACGCAGTACCCGGAACTCGAGGCTGTCGAAGAGCGTGTGCACCTTGTCCCGGTCCCACGGGTGCCGGACCAGGTCGTCGACGGACACGTCCAGCGTCAGATCGCGGACCAGCTCGTTGATCTGCCGGTTGCGGATCACGTCGGACAGGTGCTCGCGCAGCGACTCACCGGCCTTGCCCTTGATCTCGTTCACCCGGTCGATCACGTCGTTCAGCGAGCCGAACTGGTTCAGCCACTTCGCCGCCGTCTTGTCGCCGACCCCGGGCACACCGGGCAGGTTGTCGCTCTTCTCCCCCACCAGCGCGGCCAGATCCGGATACATCCGCGGCGGGATCCCGTACTTCGCCTCGACCGCGGCCGGGTCCATCCGGGCGATCTCGGAGACGCCACGCTTCGGGTAGAGCACGGTGATGTTCTCGTTGATCAGCTGGAACGAGTCGCGGTCGCCGGAGCTGATCAGCACCTCGAAACCCTGCTCGTCGGCCTGCGTCGCCAAGGTGGCGATGATGTCGTCGGCCTCCCAGCCGTCGATCTCGGTGGTCGGGATCCGGAGCGCCTCCAGCACCTCCTTGACCAGCGAAACCTGCCCCTTGAACTCGTCCGGGGACTTCGACCGGCCGGCCTTGTACTCCGTGTACTGCTCGGAGCGGAAGGTCTTGCGGGACACGTCGAACGCGACACAGATGTGCGTCGGCTGCTCGTCGCGCAGCATGTTGATCAGCATCGAGGTGAACCCGTACACCGCGTTGGTGTGCTGACCTGTGGTGGTGGAGAAGTTCTCCACCGGCAGCGCGTAGAACGCCCGGTACGCGAGCGAGTGCCCGTCCAGCAGCAGGATCCGCGGTCGTCCGGTGGAGCCGTCCGCCACCGTGCCCGGGTCCTTGGTCATCGTCGAGGAGTCTGTTTCAGGAGCCACGTAAAGACTCTAGTGGGTACCGCCGACAGTTCTGGCACGCGCACGCGGGGGCTCACGTAGCCTTCTGTCATGAGTGATGACAAGACCGCCGTCGAGGTGCCGGGAATGTCCACCGAGGGCACGCTGCTCGCACTGATGGGCATCGAGATCACCGAGGCGGCGCCTGAGCGGGTGGTCGCCACGATGCCGGTGAAGGGCAACGTCCAGCCGTACGGACTGCTGCACGGCGGCGCGTCCTGCGTGCTCGCCGAGAGCCTGGGCTCGATCGGCTCCGCGCTGCACGCCGCGACGTACGGCAAGGTCGCTGTCGGTGTCGACATCAACGCGACGCATCACCGCGCGGTCCGCGAGGGTGTCGTCACGGGCGTGGCCACGCCGGTCTACCTGGGTCGCACCACGACGTCGTACGAGGTCGTCATCACCGACGAGCGGGACAAGCGGGTCTGCACCGCGCGGATCACGTGCCAGCTGATTCAGGCGCCGCCGGGAGCGTGAACTCGTCGTACTGCTCGTCGTCATGGTCTTCGGCCAGCGGCGAGCGGGCCAGCTGCGCGCGGCGGGCCATCACGGAACGTCGCGACGACAACAGGGCCAGCAGGTTGGGCGCATGCTCGGCCGCGAGACGGCGCCGTACGGTATGCGTGCTCGCGAACCGCAGTACGCCGGCCTGGCCCAACCCCAGCCGGGCAAGGAACCTGTTCGCCTCGCGGGCGACCGGCGGCGCGACGACGGCGAGATGCGGGCAGTTCTCGTGCTCGGCCCACGCGGCCGCCTCGGCGATCAGCGCCTTGCCCAGGCCGTGCCGCCGGGCGTGATCGCTGACGTGTAAGTACTCGACCGTCACGGTGACCTCGTCGTGCAGCGGGCTGATCGGGGTCTGGCGCAGGTACGCCATCCCGCCCAGCTCGCCGTCGATCTCGCCGACCACCAGCCGGCCCGACGGGTCGTCGGCGTGCTTGGCCACGGACGCCTGCGCGGACTCCACGGACGGCGCGGTCAGCAAGCGGGCCTGATGCCCGGCTCCGACCGCCATCTCGCTCCACAGGGTCACCAAAGCGCCGGCGTCGTCCGGACGGGCGTCGCGCACCTCGATGGCTGGTGCCACGTGGCCCTCCTAGATTCTGATCCACCCCCGAGGTGAACAGATATGAGCGGATACGCTCATCCCCCGCGCAACAGTAGGGCTTCGGGGGTCCGATGCAAAGCTGACGCGAAGCGAAACGGGAGACCAGGTTTGTTCATCGGAATCGGTACTGTCGTGAACGTCGCGGCAGTGCTCGTCGGCTCGGTCCTCGGCGTCCTGATCGGTCACCGGCTGCAGCACCGGACCCGCGATCTGGTCACCGACGCCCTCGGCCTGGTCACGCTGCTGATCGCGATCAGTTCGGCACTGACCGTGGGCGACGACGTGCTGAGCGATGCCGTCGGAGACAGCGCTCCGGTACTGATCGTGCTCGGCGCGATGCTGATCGGCGGCATCACCGGCTCGCTGCTGCGGATCGAGCAGCGGCTGGAGGGATTCGGCGCCTGGATGCAGCACCGGTTCAGCCGGGGTGACAGCGAAAGCACTTTCGTCGAAGGCTTCGTGTCGGCGTCGATGGTGTTCTGTGTCGGGCCGTTGACGTTCCTGGGCGCGCTGTCCGACGGGCTGGGGCGAGGCGCCGATCAGCTGTTGCTCAAGTCGGTGCTGGACGGCTTCGCCTCGATCGCCTTCGCCGCGTCGCTGGGGTGGGGTGTGGCGGCGTCGGCGGTCGTCGTACTGGTCATCCAGGGGCTGATGACGGCCGTCGGCGCAGTACTGGGCGACATCCTTCCCGATGCCCACGTGACCGCTCTGGGCGCCACTGGCGGCCTGCTGCTGGTCGGTGTGGCTCTACGGCTGCTCAAGATCAAGCAGATCGCCGTCGCGGACCTGCTGCCGGCGTTGATCGTCGCGCCGCTGCTGGTCCAGCTCCTCGTTGTCATCCGCAACTGACCATCAGTTGTTGCCTCAGACACCAAACGGGGACCTTGAACAAGTTATTACCTGTTCAAGGTCCCCATTGGGTGTTCAAGGCAACCAGTACTGCCGGGTGCTAGTCCTCGCCGAGGTACGCCTTGCGGACGTCGTCGTTGACGAGCAGCTCGCGGCCGGAGCCGGACAGCACGATCTGGCCGACCTCGAGCACGTAGCCGTAGTCGGCCCGCTTGAGCGCCGCCTGGGCGTTCTGCTCGACCAGCAGGATCGTCGTACCCTGCCGCTGCAGCTCGGTGACCGTCGACATGATCCGCTTCATCATGATCGGCGACAGCCCCATCGACGGCTCGTCCAGCATCAGCAGCTTGGGCTTGCTCATCATCGCGCGGCCCATCGCGAGCATCTGCTGCTCACCGCCCGAGAACGTACCGGCCGGCTGCTTGCGCCGCTCCCCCAGGATCGGGAACAACTCGTACGCCGCGTCCAGGTCCTTGCGGATCGCACCGTGGTCGTTGCGCGCGAACGCGCCGAGCAGCAGGTTCTCCTCCACCGACAGCCGGGGGAAGATCCGCCGGCCCTCGGGTGAGTGCGCCAGCCCCATCGTGACGATGTCGTGGGCCGGCACCTTGTCGATCCGCTGGCCCATGAAGGTGATCTCGCCACCACTGGGCCGGAGCAGGCCGGAGATGGTCCGCAGCGTCGTCGTCTTGCCGGCGCCGTTGGTGCCGATCAGCGAGACGACCTGGCCCTGCTCGACCGAGAAGCTGATCCCCTTCACGGCGACGATCTTGCCGTAGGAGACTTCCAGGTCCTTGACCTCGAGCATCGCGGTCATGCTTTGCCCTCCTCACCGGTCACGGGCGTGTCGTCCTCGTCGTCGTCCTCACCGGTGCCGATGTAGGCCTCGATCACCCGCGGGTCGGACTGCACCTCACCCGGGGTTCCCTCGACCAGCGCCTCGCCGCGGACCAGACACAGCACCCGGTCGCACAGGTTGAAGATGAAGCGCATGTCGTGCTCGATGACGACCACGGACAGGCCCGAGTCCCGGATCTTGAAGATCAGGTCGCTGGCCTGCCGGGTCTCCTGCGGGTTCATACCGGCCGTCGGCTCGTCCAGCAGGATGAGCTTCGGGTCGGTGGCCAGCGCGCGGGCGATCTCGAGCCGGCGCTGGTCGCCGTACGGCATGTTGCGGGCCAGGTGCTCGGCCGACTTGCCGAGGCCGACGAACTCGAGCAGCTCCTGGGCACGGGCCCGGGTGGCGCGCTCCTCGCGACGGAACTTCGGCCCCCGCAGTACCGCGGTGAGCGCGCCCGCGCTGGTCCGGCAGTAGCGCCCGACCATCACGTTCTCCAGCGCGGTCATGTTCGCGAACAGCCGGATGTTCTGGAACGTGCGGGCCATCCCGGCCTTGACCACCGCGGTCGGCTTGGGCGCCAACGGCTTGCCGGCGAACCGGACCTGGCCGCTGGTCGGCTTGTAGAGCCCGGTCAGGCAGTTGAAGAAGGTCGTCTTGCCGGCCCCGTTCGGGCCGATCAGACCGACGATCTCGCCCTCGCGGACGGTCAGGTTGACGTCGTTGACCGCCAGCAGACCACCGAACCGCATGGTCACGCCGGAGGCCTCCAGGACCACCTGCGGACTGGCCGGTACGGCGTTGCTCACTTCCTCCGTGACGGTCATTTCGCCTCCTCGACCAGCTCGTGCTCGATCGCCACCGCGAGTTCCTCGTCCTCTTCGTGGAACTCCAGCTGCCGCCGTCTGCTCGCGACCAGCCCCTCCGGACGGAACCGCATCATCAGCACCAGCAGCAGACCGAACAGCAGCAGCCGGTACTCCGAGAAGAACCGCAGCTTCTCCGGCAGCAGCTTCAGGATCGTTGCTCCCAGCAACACACCGGCGATGGTACCCATACCGCCCAGGACGATCGCCGCGAGCAGGAACGCCGACTCGAGGAAGACGTACTGGTCCGGGCTGACCGCACCGTCCTGGTGGGCCTTGATGGTGCCGGCCAGGCCGGCCAGGAAGGCGCCGACCGAGAACGCCAGCAGCTTCAGGCCGAAGACGTTGACACCCATCGCCTCGGCGGCCTTCTCGTCCTCGCGGATGGCCACCCAGCCGCGGCCGATCCGGCTGTCGTTGAGCCGGGCGAAGACCAGGATGACGCCGCCGATCAGGATCAGCAGCAGGAAGTAGTAGTTCGAGAACCTGCCCAGATCGATCCCGGCGATGGTGTGCGTCGCGCCGAAGTTGAAGCTGCCGATCTCCAGGTCCGGGATGCCGGGGACACCGTTCGGGCCGTTGGTCAGGTTCGGGCCGTTGTTGCCGTCCAGGTTGAACATCGAGAACCGGAAGATCTCACCGAAGCCCAGCGTCACGATCGCCAGGTAGTCACCCGAGACCCGCAGCGTCGGCGAACCGATGATCAGGCCCAGCACCGCCGCCACGCTCGCACCGAGCAGGACGACCACCAGGAACGGCGGCTTCCAGCCGATGGTGGCGAACGCCGACTGCGACATCGTCGCCGCGACGTAGGCGCCGGAACCGAGGAAGGCGATGTACCCGAGGTCGAGCAGGCCGGCCAGGCCGACCACGATGTTCAGACCCATGGCGGTGGCGGCGAACACCAGCACCTGGGTGGCGATCGACATGTTCGCGTCCGACCCGTTCTGGGTGAACGGGAACAGGAACGCGACCAGGAAGGCCGACAGGGTGAGGATCTTCTTCTGCCGCTGGGCGACGTGGCCGAACCAGGTCAGGATGCCGGTCCGCACCATCATCGCGATGACGCCGGCGGCGAAGACCAGGAACAGCACGAACGACCAGGCGTCGTCGCGGCCCAGCGCGTAGGCCGCGCCGAACAGGACACCCGCCATCACGACGGCGATCGCGAGTACCTCGGCCCAGCCCGGCGCCCTGGCCGCGGCCAGGTCACGGTGCTCGCGCAACGGAACGACCCGCGCGCCCAGGAACAGCAGCAGCGCGCCCACGAAGGACACCCAGCCACCCGGGTTGACGTTGATCAGGCCGTCGGAATCGGTGGTGATGGCAACGAGCACCAGCACCATGTAGATCAGCATCCACAGACCGAGGGCGCGCAGGCCGAGCGCCGCGTCGAGCCACGGCCCGATGCGGGACTCGAGCGGTCCCTTGGCGGTGAGCAGCAGCAACAGGCCGATGACCGCGCCGATGATGGCCAGGATCTGCAGGCCGCCGGGGTAGAAGTTCAGCGACAGGTCGCCGAGGATCTGGTCGTCGTAGCTCCAGGACAGGAAGGAGCCGATGATGATCAGCGCCACCCCGGCCAGGCCGAGCGGCCAGCCCTTGGCGGCGTGCTTGGACGTGAAGCTCTCGGGCAGGTTGGGAATTCTCATGCGCGATCCACCACCCTCGCTCCGAGCAGGCCCTGCGGCCGGAAGACCAGCACCAGGATCAGGATCACGAACGCCCAGACGTCCTTCCAGGTACTGCCGCCGAGGCCGAACTGGGTCGCCATCGCCTCGACCACGCCGAGCACCAGGCCACCGACCACGGCGCCCTGGATGTTGCCGATACCGCCCAGCACCGCGGCGGTGAACGCCTTCAGACCGGCCAGGAAGCCCATCCGGAAGTCGATGTTGTTGTTCTGCAGTCCCTGCGACACACCGGCGACGGCGGCCAGGACGGCGCCGAGCGCGAACGCCACGACGATGATCCGGTCGACGTTGATACCCATCAGCCGGGCGGTGTCCGGGTCCTGCGAGACGGCCTGCATGCCGCGGCCCAGGCGGGTCCGCGTGATGAAGTACCAGAGAAGTACCGAACAGATGATGAGCGCCGCGACGGTGAAGATCGCCGACCGCTGGATCGTCACGCTGCCGACCTCGACGGCCGTACCGCTGACCAGGTCGAGCTGCGGGAACGGGATCCGCTGCTTGGCGCTCGGGAAGTCCGGGATCTTCTCGTAGAAGAGCCGGATGAACTCCTGCAGGAAGACCGAGATGCCGATCGCCGTGATCAGGGGTGCCAGGCGGGGCGCGTTCCGCAGGGGACGGTACGCGATCCGCTCCATCAGCACCGCGGTGCCGACCGAGGCGATCATGGCGCCGATGATCATGATCGGCAGGATCCACACGCCGGTCTGACCGTCGAAGAACAACAGGTACGTCGTCAGTGCGCCGAACGCACCGATCATGAAGACCTCGCCGTGGGCGAAGTTGATGAGCTGAACGATGCCGTAGACGACGGTGTACCCGACCGCGATCAGGGCGTACAGCGATCCAAGGGTCAGCCCGTTCACGAGCTGCTGAAAGAACAGGTCCACGTCGACCTCCCAACTGGCTTGAGTTTGCGGCATGCCACGGGGGTGGGACGACGTGTGGCGTCCCACCCCCGGGGCATGGGTCGACTACTTGCTCTCGAAGTCCTTGGTCTCCACGGTGGCCCACTTGCCGGCATCCACCTTGTAGACGGTCAGGACCTTGGACGTGGTGTCGCCGTACTGGTCGAACGCGACCTTGCCGGTGACGCCGTCGAAGCTGACCTTGCTCATCGCGTCGATGGTCGCCTGACGGGCCGACTCGACGTCCTTGGCGTCCTTCAGCGAGACCTTCAGCGCGTTGATGATCGCGTTGGCCGCGTCGTAGGAGTAACCGCCGTAGGCCGCGTAGGGCTCCGGGTACTTCTGCTCGGCGTAGTCGGCGACGAACTTCTTCGCCGGGTCCAGCGCCTCGACCGGCGCGCCGACCGAGGTGGCCAGGTCACCGTTGGAGGTCTTGCCCGCCAGGGTGATGTACTTCGGGTCGAAGATGCCGTCGCCGCCCATCAGCGGGACGTTCAGGCCGGCGGCCTTCATCTGCTGCGACAGTGGTCCGGCGGCCGGGTACTCGCCACCGTAGTAGATCGCCTGCGGCGCGCTCGGCTTGATCGCGGTCACGACGGCCTGGTAGTTCGAGTCGTCCGGGTTGATGGTCTCGGCCTCGACGACCGTACCGCCCAGCTTCTTGAACTCCTCGGTGAAGGTGCCGACCAGACCCTGGCCGTACGCCTTCTTGTCGTGCACCGTGGCGACCTTGGTGATCTTGGCCGTCTCGTACAGGTACCGGGCCGCGAACGGGCCCTGGACCGCGTCCGTGGTGCAGGTGCGGAAGTACGAGGCGTACGGACGCTTCGGGTCCTTCTGCCAGTCGACGCCCTGGGTCAGGCCCGGGCCGGTGTTGGCCGGCGAGACCTGGACGATCTTGGCGGTCGACAGGACCGGCTGGACCTGCTGGCTGACGCTGGTGTTCAGCGTGCCGACGACGCCGATGACGTCCTTGTCGCCGGCCAGCGACGTGGCGGCGTTCTTACCCGGGTCCGGCTTGGCCTCGTCGTCCTTCGCGTCGACCTCGAGCTTCCAGCCCGGGATCGCGTTGGAGTCGTTGGCCTGCTTGACGGCCAGCTCGACCGAGTGCTGGATACCCAGACCCAGCGCCGACAGGTCGCCTGACAGAGGTGCGATGACGCCGATCTTGGCGGTCTTGGTCGCACTGCCGCCGCCCCCGGCGTTGTCGTCCTTGCTGCGTGAACCGCAGGCAGTCAGGGCCAACGACGCCACGATCAGCGTCGCGCCGACCCGTACTACGGAACGCTGCTGCACTGTTCCTCCCATGTCTGGATAGTCCGAGCAAACCCTCGGACTCCCGCGATTGCCGCGAGCACCCGCAGGTTAGACCTCCGGAAGCGTCACAAGCGAACGTCACGGAGCGTGTGTTGTGAGGTCGTTACAGCGGTAAGCAGCATGAGCATCAGTGACGACTGTTAATGCCGTCTGCAGGGCGCTTTCCGATGAGCGGAGAGTGACTCAGTCGTCACTGCCCGCCTCGTCAACGACCAACTCGGCGACCTGACGCATCGAAACTCTTTTATCCATGGCGGTTTTCTGGATCCAGCGGAACGAGTCCGGCTCGGTCAGCCCGAACTTGGTCTGCAGCACCGACTTGGCCCGGTCGACCAGCTTGCGGGTCTCCAGCCGCTCGGCCAGATCCGCCACCTCACGCTCGAGCTCGGCCAGTTCGACGTATCGGGAGGCGGCGATCTCGATGGCCGGCAACAGATCCGCCTTGGAGAACGGCTTCACCAGGTACGCCATTGCGCCGGCGTCCCGCGCCCGCTCCACCAACTCCCGCTGCGAGAACGCCGTCAGCATCAGCACCGGAGCGATCCGCTCCCCCGCGATCTTCTCCGCCGCGCTGAGCCCGTCGAGCTTGGGCATCTTCACATCCAAGATCACCAGATCAGGCCGATGCTCGGTCGCCAGCCGAATGGCCTCCTCCCCATCCCCCGCCTGCCCGACGACGTCATACCCCTCCTCCTCGAGCATCTCCGCTAGATCCATCCGGATCAGCGCCTCATCCTCCGCAATCACCACCCGCTTAGCATTCACAAGGACCACCCTATCGATCCCCTCTCGCGCCGCCCGGGCGCAACCGCAGTTCGGGCGAATCGATTTGCCAGCAGGTCACCAAAACAAGGAAGATAGGTCTTGCTCGACCGCGTGCCCCTGCCGTGTCGCAACCTGCTCCGTGGGTTAGGATCTTGGGCGCAAAGCCCTGGTACTCCAACGGCAGAGAGAGCGCACTCAAACTGCGTACAGTGTGGGTTCGAATCCCACCCAGGGCACCGGATCAGCCTCGAATCCCCTTGGGTTCGAGGCTTTTGTCTGTCCCGGATGTGTCGGTGGCCGCTGGCACGCTGGGCTCATGTACGACCGGTGGACAAGAGAGCTGGCGCGAGACGCCGTGGCCTCAGGCGAGAGCCTGAGCTCCGTGAGTAGGCGGCTCGGAGTGAGTCGCGCTACTCTCCGTGACTGGCGGGACCGGGTGGGCTCGGAGAGTGACCCGGTCGACTGCCCGCTCTGCACCAACGGGAAGCCGCCGGCCGGACCATACGCGCATCTCCTGGGCCTCTACCTCGGCGACGGCTGCCTGTCTGCCGGGAAGAAGCAGGTGTATGCCCTCAGAGTTGCCTGCGACAACAAATACCCTCGCCTGATCCACGAGGCCGAGGCATCCATCCGAGCCGTCCACCCATCCCGCCCGGTCCATCGCACCCAAGCAGTCGGCTACATCTCGGTCGTCTCCTACTGGAAGCACTGGCCGTGCCTCTTCCCCCAGCACGGGCCTGGACCCAAGCACCTCCGCCAAATCAAACTGGCTGAGTGGCAGCGTGATCTGGTCACCGAAGAGCCTGGAGGGTTCCTCAGAGGCCTCTTCCACTCCGACGGCTGCCGCGTGGCGAACTGGGCGACCCGTCGCGTAGCCGGCGAACTCAAACGCTACGAATACCCGCGCTACCAGTTCTCCAATGAATCTTCCGACATCATGGCGCTCTGCCAATGGGCCCTCGACCTATTGGCTATTCCTTGGCGAATGCCTCGCCCCAATGCGCTATCAGTGGCCAAACGCCAGGCCGTCCCTTCGCTCGACCAGCACGTCGGTCCAAAGTCCTGAGCACTTGACCGGATCGCTGGCCGCGCAGGCGGACTCTCGGGCCCGTCGCTCTCGCAGCCGAACCCGTAGATCTGCTGGCCCGCACCCCAAGGTAGGCAAACTGAAGCGGACGGCCACTTGACCGCCCGCCTCAATCACTACTCATGTATTTCTTTGTTCTTTGTTCTTGCCCGGCTCTGGTTCGAGGTCAGTCGCGGTAGGCGGGGGCGGCGCCGCCTATGGCGTCGCCCATGCGGTGGACTCGGAGGGCGTTGGTGGAGCCGGGGATCGAGGGTGGGGAGCCGGCGACGATGACGACCAGGTCGCCCTTTTGGAGTTTGCCCAGTTCGAGGAGGCGTTGGTCTACCTGGCGGACCATGTCGTCGGTGTGCTGGACGGTGGGGACGATGTGGGTTTCGATGCCCCAGACGACGGAGAGCCAGGCGCTGACCGACGGAACCGGCGTGAAGGCCAGGACCGGGATCTCGGTGCGGTAGCGGGCCAGGCGAAGCGCCGTGTCGCCGCTTTGGGTGAAGGCGACCAGGTACTTGGCCTCCATCCGCTCGGCGACGTCAGCAGCCGCCTTGGCGATGACGCCGCCCTTGGTGCGGGGTTCCCAGTCGATCTCGGCGACGCGGCCGAGGCCGTGCTGTTCGGTCGACGCGACGATGCGGGCCATCGTCTTGACCGTCTCGATCGGGAACCGGCCGACGCTGGTCTCGCCGGACAGCATCACCGCGTCGGCGCCGTCGAGCACCGCGTTGGCGACGTCGGACGCCTCGGCCCGGGTCGGGCGCGGGGCCGAGATCATCGACTCCAGCATCTGGGTGGCGACGATCACCGGCTTCGCGTTCAGCCGGGCCTGGTCGATGATCAGCTTCTGGACCAGCGGGACCTCCTCCAGCGGGAGTTCCACGCCGAGGTCACCGCGGGCGACCATGAAGCCGTCGAAGGCCTCGATGATCTCGTCCAGGTTGGCGACCGCCTGCGGCTTCTCGATCTTGGCGATGACGGGGATCCGCAGACCCTCTTCTTCCATGATCTTGTGCACGATCTGGATGTCGGCCGCGCGCTGGACGAACGACAGCGCGATCATGTCGGCCGGCAGGTGCAGGGCCCAGCGCAGGTCCTCCGCGTCCTTCTCGGACATGGCCGGCACGCTCACCGTGACACCGGGCAGGTTGATGCCCTTGTGGTTCGACACCGGTCCGCCCACGACCACCCGGCAGATCACGTCGGTCTCGGTCACCTCCTCGGCGACCAGTGCGATGCGGCCGTCGTCGATGAGCAGCTGATCACCCGGATTGACGTCACCGGGCAGCCCGTCGTACGTCGTACCGCAGATGGTCACGTCCCCGGGGACCTCCCGGGTGGTGATGGTGAAGCGCTCGCCGTAGGTCAAGGTGACCTTGCCTTCGGCGAACTCCGCCAGCCGGATCTTCGGGCCCTGCAGGTCGACGAGGATGCCGACGTTTTTGCCGGTCTCCTCCGCTGCAGCGCGAATCCGGTGATAGATGCGCTCATGCTCGGCGTGGGCGCCGTGGCTCAGGTTCAGCCTTGCGACGTCCATGCCTGCTTGGACGAGTTCCAGGATGCGCTCAGGGGCGGCCGTAGCCGGGCCGAGCGTACAAACGATCTTTGCGCGACGCACGTCACAAAACCCTACTCCTACAAGACCACTGCGCCGCTGGTCCGCCCCCGTTACTGGGCGGTTAACAACTTGTGTCAGTTGGCCAGCGGCTTGTACGTGCCGACCGTGATCTCCCCCGTCAGCTCGGCCGTGACGGTCTGCAGACCGGTCGGCTGACCCTTCACATAAGTGATCAGAGTGACCTCGCCCGGACGCCGCAGGGTGTACCCGAGGGCGAACGCGTACGCCGCTCCGCCGGTCGTCCCGTTGGTGAAGGTGGTGACCGCTTTGCCGCCGAGGATCTTGGTGTCCGGCCCCACCTGGCGATGCAGGTGACCGGACAGCAGCAGCGACGCACAGCCACGATTGGCCGTGTCCTGGAAGGACGCCGGATCGTGGACGACGAAGGTCGAGATCCGCTTGTCCTCGGGCTGCTCACAGGCGACGTCGGCAAGGCGCTTCGACTGCTCCACCGTCGTTTCGTCGCCAGGCGTGTCCGCGCTGCCGAGACCGGTCTTGGTCGGGTCGCTGTCACCGAGGAACCGGATCCCCTCGACCTCGACCGGCTTGCTGTCGAGCACGGTGAACTTGTTCTTCCGCATCGCGTCCTCGATGTGCCCGCCGGCGTCGTGGTTGCCCGCGACCGCGACCACCTTGAGATCCTTGAAGTGCTGAGCGAGCGAGTTGATGCTGAACACCTCCCACGCCTGCCCCGAGGACGAGTCGTCCCCTGCGTCGATCAGTACCTTCGCCCCGGCGACCTTGGCGACCTCGGCCGCGAACGGGTCCATCCCGATGTTGTCGTGCCGGTCCGACACGAGTAGCGCGACCGTCTCCCCCTCGGCCGGCTGGTGGATCCGGCCGCCGACCCGGCTGACGCGATCGCGGAGCTGACCGTAGAACTCGGTCGACCGCTCGTACGTCTCGACCGCCGTACGGATCACCCCGACCCCGCCGGTGGTGGAGAAGCCCGAGGCGACCTCCACGTTCTTCAGCCGATCGTCGAAGGACAGCTCGGGGAGCAGCTTGGAGAGTGGTTGCCAGGTGGTCGGCGCCGCCTCGGGGGTGCGCATCGCGGCCGGGCCGAAGATCGACGCGATCGTGGTCAGCATGGCGACCAGTACGACGATCGCGCGGTGCTGCACCCGGCGCTCGGAGTTGTGCAAGGCCGCCCAGAGCTCCCGCCGTCGGCGGGGGCCGACCATCGCCCAGGTGGTGGCGACGACGACGGCCACCAGCAGGCCTGAGCCGGCGCCGGCGACCGCGTTGTCGACGGCCATCTCGCGGACCACCTGGCGGATCCGGGCGATCTCACCGTCGGGCTGGGAGGCGATCAGGGCGTCGCGGTTGAGCAGCTCGGTCAGGTTGTCGGCGTCGGTTTCCTGGATGTCGATGTTGAGACCGAGGTCCGCGGGCAGATCGGTCTGCAGGCGGAGGCGTGGCAGGACGGCGCCGAGGTCGAGGGTGGCGTGGTTGTCGAAGGTCGGCGACACGTTGGCGGCGTGTGCGCCGATGGTGACGCGTTCGGAGTCGTTGGCGAAGCCGAGCAGGCCGATCGACACCGACACCACCAGCCAGAGCAGCACCAGCGCGGCCCATGGCGCCGCTTTGCGGAGCCGGGCCTTCGTCACCAGCCGTCGAAACACGGTCCCCAACCTATTGCCCAAGTTCAAACACCGCACGACACCCACGCCGTTTCAGGGGTCAACCCCTGAGATGGTGGGTTGCCTGGCCAGAATCTGGCGAGGCAACCCACCATCTGCGGGGTTAACCCCTCAGATGTGTCAGACCACCAGGGGGCGGGCTGTGGGTGGGATGGGGGTGGGGAGGGTGGAGGAGCCGGTGAGGTGGGTGTCCACGCCGGCGGCGCAGGAGCGGCCTTCGGCGATGGCCCAGACGATCAGGGACTGGCCGCGGCCGGCGTCGCCGCAGGCGAAGACGCCCTCGACCGAGGTCTGGTACGACTTGTCGCGCTTCACGTTGCCGCGCTCATCCAGTTCGACGCCCAGCTGCTCCAGGAAGCCCTCACGCTCCGGGCCGAGGAAGCCCATTGCGAGCAGGACGAGCTGGGCCGGGATGGTGCGCTCACTGCCCGGTACCGGGGTGAAGCGACCCTCGACGAGCTCGACCTCGACCAGGTCCAGACCAGAAACGTTGCCGTCGGCATCCGCCACGAAGTTGTTGGTGGAGACCGCGTAGACGCGCTCGCCGCCCTCCTCGTGGGCCGAGGCGACCCGGTAGATCATCGGGTACGTCGGCCAGGGCTGCCCCTCCGGCCGCTCGTCCGACGGCCGCGGCATGATCTCCACCTGGGTGACGCTGCGGGCACCCTGGCGGTGCGCGGTACCGAGGCAGTCGGCCCCCGTGTCGCCACCACCGATGATCACCACGTCTTTGCCAGTGGCAACGATCTGGTCCTCGACCGTCTCCCCCAGCGCGACCTTGTTGGCCTGCGGCAGGTACTCCATCGCCTGGTGGATGCCGCCGAACTCGCGTCCCGGTACCGGCAGATCGCGCGCCGCCGTCGCACCGGTGGCGATCACGACCGCGTCGTACCGCTGCTTGAGCTGCGTCCCGGTGACGTCGACGCCGACGTTGACGCCGGAGCGGAAGACGGTGCCCTCTTCCTTCATCTGCTGGATCCGGCGCTCGACCTGCACCTTCTCCATCTTGAACTCGGGGATGCCGAACCGCAGCAGCCCACCCGGCGCCGAGGCGCGTTCGTAGACGGCGACGGTGTGACCCGCCCGGGTCAGCTGCTGAGCCACAGCCAGACCGGCCGGCCCGGAGCCGACGACCGCGATCGTCTTGCCGGTCAGCCATTCCGGCGGCTGGGGCCGGACGTCGCCGGACTCCCAGGCCTTGTCGATGATCGCGACCTCGACGTTCTTGATCGTGACCGGCTCCTGGTTGATGCCCAGCACGCAGGCCGGCTCACAGGGAGCCGGGCACAGCCGCCCGGTGAACTCCGGGAAGTTGTTGGTCGCGTGCAGCCGCTCGATCGCGCCGGTCCAGTCGTCGCGCCAGACCAGGTCGTTCCACTCCGGGATCAGGTTGCCCAGCGGGCAGCCGGAGTGGCAGAACGGGATGCCGCAGTCCATGCAGCGGCCCGCCTGCTTGGTGATGATCGGCAGCAGCGCCTTGCCGGGCCCACCGGGGTAGACCTCTTTCCAGTCCTGCTTGCGTTCCTCGACCGGGCGGCGGTCGGCGACCTCGCGCGGGGTGGTCAGGAATCCCTTCGGGTCAGCCATCAGATGGCCTCCATCATCGCTCGCGTGGTGGCGTCCTCGTCCAGCCCGTCGCGTTCGGCAGCCGCCTTGGCTGCCAGTACGCGGGCGTAGTCACGAGGCATCACCGTGGTGAAGCGGGCAGCCGAGGCGGTCCAGTCGCCGAGCAGCTTTTCCGCCCGCTCCGAACCGGTCTCCTCGTGGTGCCTGCGGACCAGGTCGTGCAACAGCTCGGACTCCGCCTCGGTGAGCGGGAGCAGGTCGACCAGCTCCGGGTTCACCAGCGCGGGGTCCAGATCCAGCACGTGGGCCACGCCGCCCGACATGCCCGCCGCGAAGTTCCGGCCGGTGGCGCCGATGACGACGACGCGACCACCCGTCATGTACTCGCAGGCGTGGTCGCCGACCGCTTCGACGACCGCGGTGGCACCGGAGTTCCGGACACAGAACCGTTGCCCTGCGCCACCGTTGATGAACAGCTCACCGGACGTCGCGCCGTAGGCGATCACGTTGCCGGCGATGATCTGGTCGGCCGCGTCGAACCGCGCCTCGCGGTCCGGGCGGATCACCACCCGTCCACCGGACAGGCCCTTGCCGACGTAGTCGTTGGCGTCGCCCTCCAGCCGGAGCGTGACACCACGCGGCACGAAGGCCGCGAACGAGTTGCCGGCCGACCCGGTGAAGGTCAGGTCGATCGTGCCGTCGGGCAGTCCGGCCGCGCGGTACTTCTTGGTGATCGCGTTGCCGAGCATGGTGCCGACGGTCCGGTTCACGTTCCGGATCGCCAGCTGCGCGCGGACCGGCTCGCCGTTGTCGATGGCCGGCGCACAGATCCGGATCAGCTCGTTGTCGAGCGCCTTGTCGAGCCCGTGGTCCTGGGTGACGGTCTGGTGCCGCGAAGCACCCTCCGGCAACGAGGGCACGTGCAGGATCGGCGACAGGTCGAGCCCGTCGGCCTTCCAGTGGTCGACCGCGCGCTTGATGTCCAGTACTTCGGCATGCCCGATCGCCTCGTCGAGCGTGCGGAAGCCGAGCTCGGCCAGGTACTCCCGGACCTCCTCCGCGATGAACTCGAAGAAGTTGACGACGAACTCCGGCTTGCCCGCGAAGCGCTCACGCAGTACCGGGTTCTGCGTCGCGACGCCGACCGGACAGGTGTCCAGGTGGCAGACGCGCATCATGATGCAGCCCGAGACGACCAGCGGAGCCGTGGCGAACCCGTACTCCTCCGCGCCGAGCAGTGCCGCGACGACCACGTCCCGGCCGGTCTTGAGCTGGCCATCGGTCTGTACGACGATCCGGTCGCGCAACCCGTTGAGCAGCAGCGTCTGCTGCGTCTCGGCCAAGCCGAGCTCCCAAGGCCCACCAGCGTGCTTCAGCGAGGTCAGCGGAGCCGCACCGGTACCACCGTCGTGCCCGGAGATCAGTACGACGTCCGCGTGCGCCTTGCTCACGCCGGCCGCGATGGTGCCGACGCCGACCTCGGAGACCAGCTTCACGTGGACCCGGGCCAGCGGGTTCGCGTTCTTCAGGTCGTGGATCAGCTGGGCCAGGTCCTCGATCGAGTAGATGTCGTGGTGCGGCGGCGGCGAGATCAGCCCGACGCCCGGCGTGGAGTGCCGGGTGCTGGCGACCCACGGGTACACCTTGTGTCCCGGCAGCTGGCCGCCTTCGCCGGGCTTCGCGCCCTGCGCCATCTTGATCTGGATGTCGTCGGAGTTCGTCAGGTACTCCGAGGTGACGCCGAAGCGCCCCGACGCGACCTGCTTGATCGAGCTCCGCCGGGCCGGATCGTGCAGCCGGTCGGAGTCCTCGCCGCCCTCACCGGTGTTCGACTTGCCGCCGAGCTGGTTCATCGCGATCGCGAGCGTGGTGTGCGCCTCGGCGCTGATCGAGCCGTAGCTCATCGCACCGGTGGAGAACCTGCGCACGATCTCGGAGACCGGCTCGACCTCGTCGATCGGGATCGGTCCGCGGTCGGACTTGAAGCCGAACAGCCCGCGCAGCGTCATCAGCCGCTCCGACTGCTCGTCGACGCGGGCCGTGTACTGCTTGAAGATGTCGTACCGGCCCGTGCGGGTCGAGTGCTGCAACCGGAACACGGTCTCCGGGTCGAACAGGTGCGGCTCACCCTCACGCCGCCACTGGTACTCGCCACCGACGTCGAGCTTGCGGTGGGCGCTGAGGATGCCGTCGGCCGGGTACGCCCGCAGGTGCCGGCGCCTGACCTCCTCGGCGATGACATCGAGACCGATGCCACCGAGCTTGGACGAAGTACCGGTGAAGTACTCATCGACCAGGTCCGGGGACAGGCCGTTGGCCTCGAAGATCTGCGCGCCCGTGTACGACGCGACGGTGGAGACGCCCATCTTGGACATCACCTTGAGCACGCCCTTGCCCAGCGACTTCACCAGGTTGCGGACGGCCTGCTCGGGCTCGATGCCGGGCAGGTACGTGCCACGGCGGCAGAGGTCCTCGACGGACTCCAGCGCCAGGTACGGGTTGACGCCGGCGGCGCCGTAGCCCATCAGCAGGGCGACGTGGTGCACCTCGCGGACGTCACCGGCCTCGACGACCAGCCCGACCTGCGTACGGGTCTTCTCCCTCACCAGGTGGTGATGAACCGCGGCGGTCAGCAGCAGCGACGGGATCGGCGCGTTCTCGGCGTTCGAGTGGCGGTCGGACAGGACCAGGATGCGGGCGCCCTGGGCGATCGCCGCGTCGGCTTCGGCGCAGATCTCGTCGAGCCGGGCCTTGAGCGACGAGCCGCCGCCCTCGACCTCGTAGTGACCGCGCAACACGGTCGTCGCGAGGCCGGGCAGGTCACCGTCCAGGTTGATGTGGCGGAGCTTGGCCAGCTCGTCGTTGGTGAGCACCGGGAAGGGCAGCACCACCTGACGGCAGGACGCAGGACCCGGGTTGAGCAGGTTCGCCTCCGGCCCCAGGGACGAGGACAGCGAGGTGACGAGCTCCTCGCGGATCGCGTCCAGCGGCGGGTTGGTGACCTGCGCGAACAGCTGCGCGAAGTAGTCGAACAGCAGCCGCGGCCGGTCGCTCAGGACGGCGATCGGGGTGTCGGTACCCATCGAGCCGATCGGCTCGGCACCCGACTTGGCCATCGGGGTGAGCAGGATGCGCAGCTCCTCCTCGGTGTACCCGAAGACCTGCTGGCGGCGGGTGACCGAGGCGTGGCTGTGGACGACGTGCTCGCGCTCGTGCAGGTCCTCGAACCGGATCAGGCCGGCGTGCAGCCATTCGTCGTACGGGTTCTCGCCGGCCAGCGCCGACTTCACCTCGTTGTCGGTGATGATCCGGTGGCCCTCGACGTCGACCAGGAAGATCTTGCCCGGCTCGAGCCGGCCCTTCTGGACCACGGTCGCCGGGTCGATGTCGAGGACGCCGGCCTCGGAGGCCAGCACGACGAGTCCTTCGTCGGTGACCCAGTACCGCGAGGGGCGCAGGCCGTTGCGGTCGAGGACCGCGCCGACCTTCGTACCGTCGGAGAAGACGACCGAGGCCGGTCCGTCCCACGGCTCCATCAGGGTCGAGTGGAACTCGTAGAACGCGCGGCGCTTGGGATCCATCGTGGTGGCGTTCTCCCACGCCTCCGGGATCATCATCAGCATCGCGTGCGGCAGCGAGCGGCCGCCGAGGTGGAGGAGCTCCAGGACCTCGTCGAACGAGGCGGAGTCGGAGGCTCCCGGAGTACATATCGGGTAGAGCTGCTCCAGGTCGCCCGGGATCAGGTCGCTGGCGAGCAGCGCCTCGCGGGCCCGCATCCAGTTCCGGTTGCCCTGCACGGTGTTGATCTCGCCGTTGTGAGCGATGTACCGGTACGGGTGGGCCAGCGGCCAGGACGGGAACGTGTTGGTGGAGAACCGGCTGTGCACGACACCGATCGCCGAGGCGAGGTCGGGGTCGGTCAGCTCGGGGAAGAACTTGTCGAGCTGGTCGGTGGTCAGCATCCCCTTGTAGGTGATGGTGCGACCCGACAACGACGGGAAGTAGGTCTCCGTCTCCTTCTCGGCGCGCTTGCGCAGCCGGAACGCCATCCGCTCCAGCGCCAGGCCGAGCACGCGACCGGCCTTGGCCGCCACGAACAGCTGGCGGAACACGGGCATCACCGAACGCGCGGTGGCGCCCAGCAGGTCCGGGGTGGTCGGCATCTCGCGCCAGCCCAGAACGGTCAGGTTCTCCTCGGCCGCCAGCTCCTCGATCCGGGCGATCGCCTTGGAGGCGTCGTCGGGATCCTGCGGGAGGAAGGCGATACCGGTCGCGTAGCTGCGGGCGACCGGCAGCTCGAAGTCGCACACCTTGCGGTAGTACGCGTCCGGGATCTGGATCAGGATGCCGGCGCCGTCGCCGGAGTCCGGCTCGGCACCCGAAGCACCACGATGCTCGAGGTTGCGCAGGGCGGTCAAAGCCTTGGCCACGATGTCGTGGCTCGGTTCACCAGTCAGGGTTGCGACGAAGGCGACACCACACGCGTCGTGCTCGTGGCGTCCGTCGTACAGACCCTCGCTGGGGAATGGGGGGCGACCATACATTCAGGGGCTCCCGTCGTCCTACGGTCAACTGCTGGCCGCGGGACAACATTGGCCCAAGCCGGGAGTCCCGAGACTACCTCATGACGCCCATCAGGTGGACTGCCATTCCACCGTCGGAGCGCCTTTCACAGTCCACAATCACACCGAGTAAGCAAGCGCTCACTCCGCTTTCTCCCCATGGTGACATCATCCGGGTGAACAGGAGGGGTGAATTGCCTGTACTGGTGGTAGATCTAGTCGGATGCAGTGGAAGCCGGAGGCCGACTGGGTTGCCCTCACCGCGGGGACGGGGGTGTCCAACGGTGGGGTCTGGCTGACGCCTGACGGGATGGTGGTCAAGCGGTTGTTGCCGGGGGTCGGGCGGGTGGATCACTACGCGTACTGGCGGCGGCAGGCTGAGGTGGCTGGTAGTGGGGTGGTTGAGGGGACCGTGGGGTTGCGGGGGCCCCGGTGTGTGAAGGTGGAGAGCGATCCGGGTGGGGTGGCCGTTTGGAGTGCGGCGGTCGAGGGGGTGGAGATTGCGCCGGCGGAGTTGGCGGCGGCGGTGGGGCGGTTCGGGCTGAATCAGTTCGAGCGGGCGGAGTGGTTTGCTCGGGGGATTTTGCGGGATCGGTTGGCGGGCGATGAGCGGGACGCCGGGTGGGCGCGGCTCGTGTTCGAGGATCGGTTGCCGGCTGGGCTTCGGCGGGACTGTGGGGTGTTGTGGGAGCGCCGGGACGGGTTGATGGACGAGCTCGATCGGTTGCCGCAGCAGGTGGTGCATGGGGACGCGCATCCGGTGAATCTGATCGGGCGCGAGGGGGACGACGTGGTGGCGGTCGACTGGGAACAGTTCGGGGTGGGGCCGTTGGGGTTCGATCTCGGGTATCTGGTGGCGTCCACCGAGGCGGCGATCGATGGGTTGGTGGCGGCGTACCAGAGCGGGAGTCAGGAACGCTGGCCGAACAACGCGGTACGGCGTGGGGCGGTGCTGACCGCGGCGATCACGGTGGTCGCGCGGGCGGCTTGGTCGCTCTCGCAGGATGATCCGGGTGATCATGTCGAGCGGCTGTGCCGGTTGGATCAGGTGGTCGCGGAGGCTGCTCGCCAGGCTTTGTAGAACGCCGGGTAGCTCGGGTACCTGGTGGTGACGGCTTCCTGCAGTACGGCGTACTGGGCGTTGGAGCCCTTGAAGGCCGGGCGGTCGAGGGTGCCGTCGGCGAGGAAGATCAGCGCGGAGCGGGCCATCACGAAAGCGGTCGTGCGATCGTCGATCGGGGCGCCGAGCGAGAGCTCCTCGGGCGCCATGAACCGGGACGAGCCGAACATCCGTCCCATGTCGTTGCGGTAGGCACCGAGTTGGTAGTCGTCGAGGTCCATCGCGGTGAGCTGGCGGGTACCGAAGTCGTAGAGCAGCGAGCCGTCGTAGAAGTCGCCTTCGACCCATCCTTGCGTGGTGAGCAGGTCGTGCAGGTCGAAGAGCTGGTCGAGCGCGGCGGTGAGTTGGTCGACGGGCAGGGCGCGGAAGCGCTGGAACGCGCTGGTGGGGTTGTCCTGGCGGGTGCCGAGGTGTTCGCCATCGCGCCATTCGTAGGCCAGCAGCGGACCGGCGGGCGACTCGATCAGGCCGTGGTACTCCGGTAACAGCGGATGTACGACCGCCTCGGCCAGGCGGGCCGCGTTGCGCAGGCCGGCTTCGCGTCGCTCGAACTTGGAGAACGGCTCGGGGTCGGCCGGGTCGCCGGCTGTTTTGAGGAAGTACCGCTGGCCTGCGACCTGTACGCCGTACGAGACGTTGCCCGAGTCCTGGGTGTCGGCGCCGAAGCGCGCGAACACCTCGCCGAATCGGTGGACGAAGACTTCTGGCCGCTCATCGATCGCCGCAGGAAACACCCACGCGACACTAGCCGATACCGGGACCGACCAGGGTGCCGACGCCGTAGGTGAGGGCTGCCGCGGCGCCGCCTAGGAGGAGTTGGCGGAGGCCTGAGTACCACCAGGAGCGGGAGGTGACTCGGCTGACTACCGCGCCGCAGATGAAGAGGGCGGTGAGGGACATGATCAGGGCTGGGATTACTGAGTTGGCGCCCAGGAGGTACGGGAGGAGTGGGATCAGGGCGCCTACGGCGAAGCAGATGAAGGACGAGGACGCGGCGACGACCGGTGAGGGAAGGTCGTTGGGGTCGATGCCCAGTTCTTCGCGGACGTGTTCTTCGAGTGCCTGGTCCGGGTTGATGTGGAACTGCCTGGCTACCTGGTCCGCGAGATCCGGGTCGAGGCCTTTTTGCTGGTAGGTCTCGGAGAGTTCGCGTTCCTCGGCTGCGGGGTGGCGCTGGATCTCTCGGCGTTCTACGTCGATCTCGGCTCTGGCCAGCTCGCGTTGGGAGGCTACTGAGGTGTACTCCCCCGCGGCCATCGAGAAGGCGCCGGCTGCCAGGCCGGCCAGTCCGGCGAGGACGATGAACTTGGAGCCGCTGTCGGTACCGCCGTCCATGCCGGCGATGAGGGCGAAGTTGGAGACCAGGCCGTCCATGGCGCCGAAGACGGCTGGCCGGAGCCACCCACCGGTGACGTCCCGGTGGGTGTGGTCGCCGGCGTGTTCGGCGGAGATCTCAGTCACGAGGTCCTTCAGCGTCGACCTTCGTCACCGGGCTGTGAGGTCCCGTTTCCTCGATCACCTTCGACTCGGTGGTCGCAGAGGTGTCCGCGTCCGTGGAGTTGTCCGCGTGGGTCGGGTTTGCCTCGACCGCCGGGGACAAGCCCGGTGCAGGTTCGTCGGCGGCGGAGGTGGTGGACGTTGAGCCGTCCGCCTCAGTTGAAGCGGTGGTGGAGGTGTCCGGCGAGGCTGCGGTCGCCGGGGTGTCCGCGTCTGCGATGTCGGTGGTCTCGGCCGTGGTGGCGGACAGGGTGGAGATGTCCTCCTGGCCGGGCTTGAGGCGGGCGCTGAGGATGAAGAAGACTACCGCCAGGACGAACATGATCATCGAGGTCCACACGTTGAGGCGGAGGCCGGCGAACTCGTTGACCGTGTCGATGCGGAGGTTCTCGATCCAGGCGCGGCCGGCGGTGTAGCCGGCGACGTACAGGGCGAAGGCTCGGCCGTGGCCCAGTTTGAAGCGGCGGTCGATCAGGATGACGAGGGCGATGACGCCCAGGTTCCAGATGGCTTCGTACAGGAACGTGGGGTGGAAGGTGCCGAAGTCTGCGAAGCCGGGTGGGCGGTGGCCGGGGTCGATCTCGAGGCCCCACCAGTGGTTGGTCGGGCGGCCGAAGAGTTCCTGGTTGAAGTAGTTGCCGAAGCGGCCGATCACCTGGGCCAGCGCGATCCCCGGCGCCATCACGTCGGCGACCGCCAGGAACGGCACCTTGTGGCGGCGGCAGGCGATCCAGGCGCCGAGGCAGCCGAAGCCGACCGCGCCCCAGATGCCGAGCCCACCGTGCCAGATCTTCAGCGCGTCGATTGGGTGCTTGCCCTCACCGAAGTACAGCTCGGCGTCGGTGATCACGTGGTAGATCCGCGCCCCGACCAGGCCGAACGGGACCGCCCACATGATGATGTCGGCGAGCACCTCCGGCGAGCCGCCGCGGGCGACCCAGCGCCGGCGGCCCAGCCAGTAGCCGGCGAAGATGCCGATCAGGATGCAGATGGCGTACGCACGCAGCGGCAGCGGGCCGAGGTGCCAGACGCCCTGGCTGGGACTGGGGATGAACGCCGGGATGATCACGGCGGGCACGAGACTAGACATGGCAGTCGGACCCTACTCGACCCGCCCCGATCGCGACCACCAACCCCGTGGTCACGATCGGGAGACGGAGCGTCAGCTGATACCGCTGATGGCGGCCTTGAGGCCGTCGACGGTGAGTTGGTCACCCTGCAGCATCTTGTCGTTCACGAACACGGTGGGGGTGCCTTCCACCTTGCGGTCGTTCGACGTCTTGTTGATCGACTCCAGCCAGCCCGCATAGCTGTTGTCCTTGATCGCGGCCTCGAACTTGGCGTCGTCGATGCCGAGCTTCTTGCCGAGCTCGATCAGCTGGTCGTTCGTCCACGCCTTGGTGAAGTCGGCGTAGATCTCGTCGGCGTAGCTCAGCGCCTTGCCGCTCGCGGCGGCCGCGGCGAACGCGTTGGCCAGCCGGGGCGAGGCGCCGGGGTTCACGAACTTCAGCGGGTAGTACGTGAGCGTGATCGTGCCGTCCTCGACCAGCTGGTCCAGTACCGGCCCGGTCTCCTTCTCGAACTCGGCGCAGTGCGGGCAGCGGAAGTCCAGGAAAAGGTCCACGTTGGTCGTCGCGCTGTCCTTGCCGACCCTCACACCCTCACCGGTCGTACCAGGGCCGGTCAGTACGGCCGGCTCGGTCCGTCCGTTCGAGGTCACGTCGACCGACGAGTGCTTGCGCCAGTAGTCGACCCCGACGGCCGCGACGATTGCCAGCACCACCACGCCGACCACGACGATCAGCCCGACCGGCACCCGGCGCTTCTGCGGCTCCACCACCAACGGGCTGGCTGGCCTCTTCTTGCTGTTGGTCACGACGCGACGACTCCTGTCGAGGGTTCCGATTCGAGCGCGAACCTGCTGAGCGGGTTCAGGTACAGCCACCCCGCCACCACCAGCAGACCCACATCCCGCAGGATCTCCTGCAGGTACTTCGTATCGCCGGGCGCGACCTGACCGCCACCGCCGAAGCAGCCGCAGTCGATCGCCAGCCCACGGGCCCAGGCCGACGACACCGCGGCGATGAACAACACCATGAAGACGCCGGCCGCCACCGCCGCAGGCCGGACACCGTAGCCGACGATCAGCAGCAGCCCGATCCCGATCTCCAGGAACGGCAACAGCAGCCCCACCACCCCGTCGAACCCCTGCGGCAACAGCTCGTACGCCCGGACCGCCTGCGTCGCAGCCTCCGGATCGGTCACCTTCAGCGCGCCTGCGACCAGCATCACCCCGCCCAGCAGCAGCCGCGCGGCCAGCGACACCCACAGCTTCACTGGTTGTCCTCCACCAGCTTGCCGAAGTCGTGCGCCAGATCACCGATCGCCGCGTTCGACAGCCACAGCACCCCGGCCTTGTCGTTCTTGCCGAAGCCGAGCACCTGCGCGCCGTGGCCGACCTCGTACCCACCCGAGGGCAGCTTCTGCATCCCCTCGACCGGTACGCCGACCGCCTTCGCGATGTCCTTGATCGAGTCCAGCTGACCGGTCAGACCGATGAACGACGGATCGAACCGGTCCAGGTACTTCCGGATCACCGGCCCCGTGTCGCGCGCCGGGTCGGTGGTGATGAACAGCAACTGCACCTGGTCGCGGACCGATTCGTCGAGCTTGGTCAGCGCCGAGGCCACGTCGGCCATCACCGTCGGGCACACGTCCGGACAGTTGGTGTACCCGAAGAAGATCAGCGTGACCGGCTTCTTCGTCGAGGTGACCAGGTTGAAGTCGTTGCCCGACGTGTCGGTCAGCACCTTGGCCGGCAGCGCGTACGGCCGGTCCAGCGTTGCCCCCCGCAACCCGCTCGGATCACCTGCCGGGGTGCGGATGATCGCCCCGCCGGGGTTGTCGGCCGTCTGCTTCTGTCCGCCGCTGCAGCCCACAAGGGCAAGCAGAGCCACCGCGGCGAAGAAAACAGCCGCGTTCCTGGTTCGACTCACAGGCGGTTCAACGATCAACAGGCTTGCGTGGTTCCCGCCGGACTCCCTCAGCGAGATCTTCGGTCAGAGCCCGTACGCCGGCCGGGCCGCCCGCGTCCAGCGCCTTCACGAAGGCCGAGCCGACGATCACCGCGTCCGCGTACTCCGCGATGGCGGCGGCCTGGTCCCCGTTCGAGACGCCGAGCCCGACGCCGACCGGCAACCCGGTCGCCGCCTTCGTCCGGGCGACCAAGGGCGCCGCCAGGTCGGAGGTCTGGTCGCGGGCCCCAGTGACGCCCATCACGGCCGTCGCGTACACGAACCCCCGGCAGTTGCCGGTCGTCATCGCGATCCGCGCGTCCGTCGACGACGGCGAGACCAGGAACACCTTGTCCAATTCGTTCTTGTCGGCCGCCGCGATCCACTCGGCGCCCTCGTCGGGGACCAGGTCGGGCGTGATCAGGCCCGCTCCCCCGGCCGCCTTGAAGTCGACGGCGAACCGGTCCACGCCGTACCGCTCGATCGGGTTCCAGTACGTCATCACGAGCACCGGGACGTCGGAGTACGCAGCGAGCTTCTCGACCGTGGAAAGGACGTCGCGGATCCTCAGCCCACCGGCCAGCGCGGCCTCGGCGGCCCGCTGGATCGTGACGCCGTCCATCACCGGGTCGGTGTACGGCAGGCCGATCTCGAGCACGTCGGCGCCGCCGTCGACGAGCGCCTTGATCGCGTCGACGCCACCGTCGATGCTCGGGTACCCGGCCGGCAGGTAGCCGACCAGCGCCGCCCGGCCCTCGTCGTTGGCCTTCCGGATCGCCGCACCGGCGTTGCCCAAGGCAACCAGGTCGCTCATGCCTTGCCGTCCCCGTCGATCAGGCCGAAGTACGTGCCGGCCGTGTCCATGTCCTTGTCACCGCGTCCCGACAGGCAGACCAGGTAGGTCGCGTCGGGGCCGAGCTCCTTGACGATCTCGAGCGTGCCCGCGATCGCGTGCGCCGACTCGATCGCCGGGATGATGCCCTCGGTGCGGGCGAGCAGCCGGAACGACTCCATCGCGTCCGCGTCCGACACCGGCCGGTACGACGCTCGCCCGGTCTCCGCCAGCCACGAGTGCTCCGGACCGACACCGGGGTAGTCCAGCCCGGCCGAGATCGAATGCGACTCGATCGTCTGGCCGTCCTCGTCCTGCAACAGGTAGGACCGCGCGCCATGCAATACGCCGACCTGCCCGGCGGTGATCGTCGCCGCGTGCCGACCGGTCTCGTACCCGTCGCCACCGGCCTCGATGCCGTACAGCTTCACGTCCGCGTCGGGCACGAACGCCGCGAACAGGCCGATCGCGTTCGACCCGCCGCCGACGCAGGCGACCGCCGCGTCGGGCAGCCGGCCGAGCAGCTCGAGCGACTGCGCCCGGGCCTCGTCGCCGATACCGCGGACGAAGTCACGGACCATCGCGGGGAACGGGTGGCCGCCGGCCGCCGTACCGAGCAGGTAGTGGGTGTTGTCGACGCTGGAGACCCAGTCGCGCAGGGCCTCGTTGATCGCGTCCTTGAGCGTGCGGCTGCCGGTCTTGACCGGGATCACCTCGGCGCCGAGCAGCTTCATCCGGGCGACGTTCAGCGCCTGGCGCTCGGTGTCGACCTCGCCCATGTAGACGACGCACTCGAGGTCCAGGTAGGCACACGCGGTCGCCGTGGCGACACCGTGCTGGCCGGCGCCGGTCTCGGCGATCACGCGGGTCTTGCCCATCCGCTTGGTGAGCAGCGCCTGGCCGAGCACGTTGCGGATCTTGTGGGCGCCGGTGTGGTTGAGGTCCTCGCGCTTGAGCAGGATCCGGGCGCCGGCCACCTCGGACAGCCGGGTGGCGTCGTACAGCAGGCTCGGCACGCCGGCGTACTCGCGCAGCATCCGGCCGAACTCACCGGTGAACTCCGGGTCGGCCATCGCTTCCTGCCAGGCGACCGTCAGCTCGTCGAGCGGCGCGATCAGCGCCTCCGGCATGAACCTGCCGCCGAAGCGGCCGAAGTGCCCGAGCTGATCAGGCAACACAGCAGTCATTGCTAGCCTCCAGAGATGAGTTTCCCCTGCCTGGGCAGGGGAAACTCAGACGTCTAGTGACGCTGCTGGATGGCGGGGTGCGATCCCGCAGCGACGAGATCGGCGACCGAGGCCCGCGGATCGCGGCCGGTCACCAGGGTTTCACCGACGAGGACGACATCGGCCCCGGCGCGCGCGAACTCGATTACATCATGCGGACCACGCACACCGGACTCCGCCACCCGGATCAGGTTGGTCGGGATCACCGGCGCGACCCGCGCGAAGGTCGAGCGGTCCACCTCCAGCGTCTTCAGGTTGCGGTTGTTGACGCCGATCACCTGGGCCCCCGCGTCCACCGCACGCAGGGTCTCTTCCTCGTCGTGCACCTCGACCAGCGGGGTCAGCCCGATCGACGTGGCCCGCTCGATCAGCGAGACCAGCGCCTCCTGCTCGAGCGCCGCGACGATCAGCAGGATCATGTCGGCGCCGGCTGCCCGGGCCTCCCAGAGCTGGTACGAGGAGACCACGAAGTCCTTGCGCAGCACCGGCACGTCGACCCGGCCGCGGACCGCGCGCAGGTCGTCGAGGCTGCCGCCGAACCGGCGCTTCTCGGTCAGCACGCTGATCGCGGCCGCGCCACCCTCGGCGTACTCCGAGGCGAGCGCCGCCGGGTCGTCGATGTCGGCCAGCGCGCCCTTGGACGGGCTGGACCGCTTCACCTCGGCGATGATCGCGATCCCGTCACCACGGAACACCGGCATCGGGTCCTTGGCGTCCGGCTTGCGCTGGGCTTCCAGCTTGAGGTCGTCCAGGCTGACCAGCGCCTGGCGCTCCGCGAGGTCCTCCCGGACCCCGGCGAGGATGTCGTCAAGCACAGTCATGTCTGTTTCCGCCCGTCAGTGGTGGTCGTCGGACTTGACACCGAAGCCGAGCAGCTGCATCACCTTGCCGACCAGGCCGCCGGCGACGGCGATCCCGGCCGAGATCCAGAACAACAGCCAGTCCGGGCCCATCACCATGGCGATGGCTCCGAGGGTGAATCCCACCAGCACGATCACCACGGCGGTCCAGGCCGCCGGGGAGCTGCCGTGCAGGCCGCCACCGTGAGCTTCGTCGCTCTCGTACGTCACTGCTTGATCCGTGGTCGTATTGTCCATCGTTGGGCCACTCCTCGTCGTCGTCCCGTCCTATTGTGGCGGTTGCCTCCGACAGTCAGATCGTCGGGTCCTCACCTGCGTCGATCGCCTTCCACTGATCGGCCGGTGTCACGGCCGGATCGCGCTCGTAGCGCAGCGTGGGACGGCGCCATCGGTGTGCCGTCAGCACGGCAACGATGCCCGCCGCGAGCAGTGCCAGACCGCCTGCCAGCGCCAGCCAAGGCGCCGGTCCGGTGCTCAAGGTCACCGAGTCCGTCACCGCCTGGCTGAGCTCCGGCCGCAGCCTGCCGAGCTCTGCCGCGTTCGGGCGGACCGTCAGCGCTACCCCGATGGCTCCGGCGCCCATGAACACGATCAGGCCGGACAGCACGCGGCGGAGCGCAGTACCGGCCAGCTTGGTGACGATCACGGCCACTGCGGAGGCCAGTGCCAGCGTCACGGGCGCGCGGGTCACGGCGTACCCGTTGAAGTTCACTACAGCTCGACCGCTGCCCGGGTCGGCGATCGACCAGGTCAGGTACGCCGAGAGCGCCAGCAGCACGAGCGCCACCAGGGCCAGCAGATCGACCAGTCTTTGCGGGCGCATCAGACCTCGGAGAAGGTGCCGGCGACGGCGATCGCGTTGAGGACCGCGGCGGCCTTGGTACGGCACTCCGCGTCCTCCGAGGCCGGGTCCGAGTCGGCGACGATGCCCGCGCCCGCCTGGACATACGCCGTCGTGCCGCGCAGGACCGCAGTACGGATGGCAATCGCCGTGTCAGCGTCACCGGCGAAGTCGAGGTACCCGACCACGCCGCCGTAGACGCCGCGACGGGTGACTTCGAGCTTGTCGATGATCTCCATCGCCCGCGGTTTGGGTGCCCCCGACAACGTTCCGGCCGGGAAAGCGGCTGTGAGCGCGTCGAAAGCGGTCTTGCCAGCCTGCAGCCGGCCGGTGACGGTCGACTCGAGGTGCATGACGTGGCTGTAGCGGCGGACGTCCATGAAGTCGACCACCTCGACCGTGCCCGGCGCGCAGACCCGGCCGACATCGTTGCGGCCCAGGTCGACGAGCATCAGGTGCTCGGCCCGTTCCTTGGCATCCGCGCGCAACTCCTCCTCCAGCGCCCGGTCCTCCTCCGGCGTCGCGCCGCGGGGGCGGGTACCGGCGATCGGGTGCAGGATCACCTTGTTGTCGGTGACCTTGACCAGTGCCTCGGGGCTGGAGCCGACGATGTCGAAGCCGTCCAGGCGGACCAGGTACATGTACGGGCTCGGGTTGGACCTTCTGAGCACCCGGTAGATGTCCAGGGCGCTCGCGGAGGTCTGCAGCTCGAACCGCTGCGAGACGACGATCTGGAACGCCTCACCCGCCCGGATCTCCTCCTTGGCGGTCTCCACGGCCTCCCGGTACTCCGCGCTGGACCGCTGCCGGTGCGGGTCGGGCAGCGCCAAGCGGTCGGCCCTGACGACGTACGACGGGGTCGGCTGCGCCAGGTCGTGCTCCATCGCGTCGAGCCGGCGGACGGCATCGGCGTACGACTCGTCGACGCGCTCATCGGAGTCGTCCCAGTTGACCGCGTTCGCGATCAGCCAGATCTCGCCGGTCTCGTGGTCGAGGGCGGCCAGGTCGGTGGCGAACAGGAAGGTCAGCTCGGGCAGCCCGAGGTCGTCGATCGTTGTGTCCGGCAACTTCTCGAGCCGGCGCACGGCGTCGTACCCGAGGAAGCCGACCATGCCGCCGGTGAGCGGGGGCAGGTCGGGCAGTCGTGGGGTGTGCAGGATCTCCAGCGTCTCGCGCAGCGCCTTGAGCGGGTCACCGGTCTGCGGCAGCCCGACCGGTGGGTTGCCGGACCAGACGGCCTCACCGTTGCGCTCGGTCAGCGTGGCGGCGCTGCGGACGCCGATGAACGAGTACCGCGACCAGACGCCGCCGTTCTCCGCCGACTCCAGCAGGAACGTGCCCTCGCGCTCGGCGGCGAGCTTGCCGTAGACCCCGATCGGCGTCTCGGCGTCGGCCAGCAGCCGGCGCGTGACCGGGATGACCCGGCGGTCCTTGGCATACTCGCGGAAGGTCTCCAGGTCCGGAGAGTTCATGCCTTGACCTCGATCTCACCGTGCTCGAAGCAGCTGCGGGTGCCCGTGTGGCAGGCCGGGCCCTCCTGGTCGACCAGGACGAGCAGGGTGTCGGCGTCGCAGTCCACGAGGATCTGCTTCACGTGCTGCCGGTGGCCACTCGTCTCACCCTTGACCCAGTACTCCTGCCGGCTCCTCGACCAGAACGTGCTCCGGCCGGTCGCGGCGGTCCGGCGTACGGCCTCGGCGTTCATCCAGCCGACCATCAGCACCTCGCGGGTGTCGTACTGCTGCACCACCGCGGGGATCAGGCCCGCCGCGTCGAAGGTGAGTTCCTCGGTGTCCACCCGTCCATTGTCTCGCACCGCACAGGGCACCTTGACCGCACCCTTGCTCAGCCCGTGCGAGCGGCGGGCAATCCTGACAGGATGTCGCAATGACCTCCAGTGTTGCCCGGGTGCAGGGACTGTTGCAGGACCATCCGCTGGTCGACGGCCACAACGATCTCCCGATCGCCTTCTACGAGCTGGCCGAGTACGACCTCGACAAGTACGACCTGAGCATCTCGGTGCCGAAGCTGAACACCGACCTCCCCCGGCTGCGGCTCGGGCAGGTCGCGGCCCAGTTCTGGTCGCTGTGGGTGCCGCAGGACGCGGACTCGGTCCGGCGTACGTTCGAGCAGATCGACTTCGTGCACCGTCTCGTCGCGCGGTTCCCCGAAGCCATGCAGCTCGCCGTCACGGCTGATGATGTCGACGCCTGTTTCAAGGAGCGCCGGATCGCTTCCCTGATGGGAATGGAGGGCGGCCACTCGATCGGTGAGTCGCTCGGCGTCCTGCGAGTGATGCGCTCGCTCGGCGTGCGGTACATGACGCTGACCCACAACAACAACGTCTCCTGGGCCGACTCGGCGACCGACGAGCCGGTGCTCGGCGGGCTGAACTCCTTCGGTGAGGACGTCGTCCGGGAGATGAACCGGATCGGGATGCTGGTCGACCTCTCACACGTCTCCGCCGACACCATGCGGCACGCGCTGCGGGTGACGAGCGCGCCGGTGATCTTCAGCCACTCGTCGGCGCGCGCGGTCTGCGACGTACCGCGCAACGTGCCCGACGACGTCCTGCAGACGCTGAGTGGCAACGACGGCGTCTGCATGGTCACCTTCGTCCCGTACTTCGTGTCGCAGGCGTACGTCGACTGGGTGGCCGGCGCGCGCGAGGTGGCCGGTGATCTTGGGCTGGACCCGTTGGTGCCGGCGCAGCAGAAGAAGCTGAAGGAGGCGTACGACGTACCGAAGCCGCGCGTGACGTTGGAGGACGTGGTGGCACACGTCGAGCACGTCCGCGAGGTGGCCGGCGTCGACCACATCGGGTTGGGCGGCGACTACGACGGCTGTCCGGAGTTCCCGGACGGCCTGCCGGACGTCGCGTCGTACCCGTCCCTCTTCTACGCCCTCGCCGACCGCGGCTGGAGCGACGAGGACCTGGCAAAGCTTGCCGGCGGCAACATCCTCCGCGTACTCCGCGCCGCGGACGAGGCCGCCACCGTCTAGCCTGCGGACCGGTCCGTGGCGCGCATCAGAAGTCGCGGACCTGGTCGCGGGTTTGAGCCAGTGGAGTGAAGCCGGCGGACTCGTACGTGGCGACGGCACCGACGTTGAAGCACGGCGTCGATACCAGCGCGCTCGACGAGCCGAGCTCGCGGAGAGCTGCCGCCGCCGCGAGGGTGATCGCCTGGCCGTAGCCGCGACCGCGGTAGTCGCGGTGCACACCCATCGGCTCGAGCAGGCCGGGCTTGCCTTCGCCGGCCGACCAGACGGTCACGCCTGCGACGGCGGTGCCTTGCGCGTCGCGGCCGAGCAGGCAACGGGCGGTCGCGTACGGCGTACCGGCTGCCATCGCGTGCCAGCGGTCGTCGGAGAAGGTCGATCCGTCGAAGGATGCCCGCTGGATCGCCGTCCGCTCGGCCGCGTTCTCCGGCCCGACCGTCTCGATGGTGAGACCGCCGTCCTCGACCGGCTCGGCGAGATCGCGTCTGAGCGGCTGCCACGGCTCGTCCAGCGTCCAGCCGTCCTTGGTGAGGAGCTCCTGGATCACGCCGGCCGTCGGCGCCTCGAAGTACACCTTGCCCTCGATCAGCACCCCACGCTCGGGATCCGAGCAGTCGTCGACGATCCGCCGCGCCAACTCCTCATCACCAAGCGCCTCCGGCGCGAACGCCAGCCGCAGCAGATCCGGCTCGTCCAGCATCCCGATCGCCACCGGCTCCCCGTCCCGCTCCCACACCCGCACGGCGCTCGCGGTCCGCTCGCCGCCGAACCGCCAGTACCACCCGAGGTCCCCCGGATGCAGCTGAAACACCCCGCCGTCGCTCTGCCACTCCCCAAGCTTCGCCGCCACCTCTGAGAGCCCAGCCACCTCAGGCGTCCCCAACCAAATCGTCATACCCCCATCCCACACCACCCACCCCCCGCCCCGCACCCGACTTACCCCGGCCAGGCAACTTTGTGCTCCACCTGAGCAAATCAGCCAGGCTGATTTGCTCAGGTGGAGCACAAAGTCGACCCTATCCACAGGGGTGGGGAGAAGGGAATGCGGTGGAGGTGGACGCCGGGGAGGATTGACGGGATGGAGAGGCTTCGCCGTGAGGTGCGGGATAGGTTGCTGGCCGCCTTCGGCGAGCCGCTGCGGCATGGACAGCTCCGCGACCTCGGCCTGGGTGATCACGACGTACAGCGGCTAGTTCGCAACGGCAGCCTGCAGCGGGCCCACGGGAAGTACCTCGACGGCGCCATCGACCCGCGGCTGGCCACGATCCGCGGTGCGCTGGCCGCGCACCCTCGCTCGGTCGTCAGTCACCAGACGGCTGCCGAGTTGTCCGGATTGCGGGTATGGAGCGACGGTTCTGCCGACGCGCCAGGACCGTCTGGCGCCGTCTGGCTCACCTGCGAGCCTGGCGCCGATCGCCGCAACAAAACCCGCGGCGACCTCGTACTACGCCGCGCCACTCTGCCGCCCGCCGACCTACTCGTCGTCCAAGGCCTGCCGACAACCTCCGTGGCACGAACCACCGTCGACCTCGCCCGCCGGCTGCCCCTGGCCGAAGCGGTGGTCACAGTCGACCACGCACTCGCCCGGGAGGTTCGCCGCGAGGAACTCGAGTCGGTACTCCGGCGCCAACGGCACTGGCCCGGTATCCGTCGAGCGCAACGTGCCATCGCGTTCGGCGATCCCCGCTCGGAGTCCGCCCTGGAGTCGATCGCCCGGGCCAGGTTCGAGGAAGCCGGGCTCCCGGCACCCGTCCTGCAGGCACAGTTCTGGGACGGCCAGTGGTGGGCGGAGGAACGAGTCGACTACTGGTGGCCGCAGTATCGGACGGTGGGCGAGGCTGACGGGCTGGCGAAATTCGAGGCGCCGACGGTCAAGCAACGCCGGCGGGCCCTGCGACGGGCCTTCGAGCGCGACCAGCGGCTCGCCGATCGCGATCTCGAACTGGTCCATTTCGGTTGGGAGGACGCCGTACTTCGTCCAGGCGACCTCGCCGACCGCGTGAAAGCCGCTTTCGCCCGCGGCGCACGTCGTACCGGCCCCACCCCCAGGTGGCGAACCACAGACCCCAACGACCCCCACCACTGGCCGCGACCCCGCACCGCCCCGGATCTCCCGGCCACGGGATGACCCACTTTGTGCTCCACCTGAGCGAATTCTTCGCGGCCGGATGCTCAGGTCGAGCACAAAGTCATCGGATGGGGCTGTTTGGGGATGGAGGGATGGGGCACGGGGCGGGTTCACCGCAATCGATGCTAGGAGAAGCAGTGCTTACCCTGACTGAGAACGCCACTCTGGTGATCAAGAGCATCACGGGCGTCGAGGGCGCTCCCGAGGGTGCCGGGGTCCGGATCTCGCAGGAGAACCCGGCCGACCCCGCACTGGCCGTCACCACCACCGAGTCCCCCGCCAAGGGCGACCAGATACTCGAAGAGGCCGGCGCCCGAGTCTTCCTCGAGCCCAACGCGGCCGCCGCCCTGGACGACAAGATCCTGGACGCCGCAGTAGACGACAAGGGCGGCGTCGAGTTCCTGCTCGTTCCGCAGCCCGGCGCTGGTGTGCACTAACCGTTAGAAGTAACAACGCGCGCGGCCAGCTCCACCGGCTGCGCGCGTTGTTGTTGTCAGAGGGCTGAGCGTTGGGCTATCCAGCTGTCGTGGAGGTGGGTGTAGACGCCACCGGCCGCTACCAACTCCGCGTGGGGGCCTCGCTCGACTATGCGGCCGTTGTCGAAGACCAGGACTTCGTCGGCTGCCTCGGCGGTGGAGAGCCGGTGGGCGATGGTGACCGAGGTGCGGCCGGTCATCAGGCGCTCCAGGGCTGCGTTGACCCGGACCTCGGTGCCTGGGTCTACGGCTGAGGTGGCTTCGTCGAGGACCAAGAGGTCTGGGTCGGCGATGTTGGCTCGGACCAGGGCGACCAGTTGGCGTTCGCCGGCTGAGAGGGACTCGCCTCGCTGGCCGACCGGGGAGTCCAGGCCGTCGGGGAGGGATTCGAGCCAGTCGGTCAGGCCCAAAGACTCGAAGGCATCCAGGAGCTGGGCGTCGGTGACGTCGGGCCGGCCGAAGCGGACGTTCTCGGCCAGGGACGAGTCGAAGAGGTAGCCGTCCTGCGGCACCATCACGACTCGTTCGCGCAGGGAGGCGAAGGCGATCTCCCGGGCGTCCACACCGTCCAGGAGGACGGCGCCAGAGGTCGGGTCCATCAACCGGGTGAGCAGCTTGGCGAAGGTCGTCTTGCCTGAGCCGGTCTCACCGACGACCGCCACCCGGCGGTGCGGTTCGAGCCGGACGTCGACGTCACGGAGTACCAGCTCGCCGTCCGGATAAGCGAAGTTCACGTCGCGGAACTCGACCGTCACCGGCCCCCGCGACTGATGCACCCCCGCCTCACCCGGATCGACCACGTCAGCCGGCGTAGCGATCACACCGAGCACCCGCCGCCACCCGGCGAAGGCGCTCTGCGCGTCGGTCAGCACCTGCGTCGCGATCTGCACCGGGTCGGAGAACAACGCGACCAGGAACATGAATGCCAAGATCTCGCCCAGCGTCGCATGCCCGTCCACCCCGAGCAGCACACCGGCGGTCAGTACGCCGGCATTCGCCAACCCCGCCGCCAGCCCACCGATCGAGAACGTGATCCCGGTGATCGCCTGCGCCTTCGTAGCAGTCTTCCGATAGTCCTCGATCGACGCGTCGATCCGCTCCTGCGTCCGCTTCTCGATCGCGTAAGCCCGCACGACCTGCGCCCCGACCACGGGCTCGGCGATCGCCGACAACATCTCCCCCACCTTCGCCCGCACCACCCCATAAGCCGCGGACATCAACCGCTGCAACACCTTCAGGCTGGCGAACAACGGCAGGAAGCAGATCAGCACGACCAGCGCCAACTGCCACGAGTACACGAACATCACCACGGTCGCGAGCAGCATCTGCCCGATGCTGACCAAGAAGATGAACCCGCCGAACTGCAGGAACTGCGACACCGTGTCCACATCGGACGTCACCCGGCTGACCAGCGCACCTCGCCGCTCGGTGCTCTGCGTCAGTACCGGCAGGTCATGCACATGCCGGAACGCCTTGATCCGCATCGTCGCCAGCCCGCGCTCCGAGTTCGTCGCGAGCCGCACCGTCGTCAGGTACGACGCGAAAGCCGTCACCAGCACCCCACCGAAGCACGCCAGACACATCCACGCCACGAACGACATGTCCGGCCCACCAGGACCCGACAGCCCCTTGTCGATGGTCTGCTGCACAGCGATCGGTACGACGATCCGCCCGCCGGTCATCGTCAGCGCGAGCAACCCCGTGATCCACCACCCGCGCGCCAGCTCCGGCGACACCCGCAGCCCCTGGCGGAGCGTCTCCAGCCCGCCCGCGTTGTCCCCGGCATCGAGTCGGCTGGACGATACGGCGCTCACGCGGACGCTCCTTCGGAGTCGAGATCATCGAGTTCTGCCTCCAGCGCGGCCTCTTCCTCACGCCGCGCCGCGTCCTTCTCGTACGCGTCGACCAGGTCCCGGTACGCCGCCGAGCGCTCCTGCAACTCGACATGCGTCCCCTGGTCGGCGATCCGCCCCTCGTCGAGGAACAACACCTCATCGGCCAACGCGATCGTCGCCTTGCGATAGGCGATCACCAGCACGGTCGTCGCCGCCTCATCACCCTGGACGGCGGTCCGCAACCCAGCCAGAATCCGCGCCTCGACCTGCGGATCCACCGCGCTCGTCGCGTCGTCGAGAATCAGCAACCGCGGCCGCCGGACCAACGCCCGGGCCAACGCGATCCGCTGCCGCTGCCCACCCGACAACGTCGTACCGCGCTCCCCCACCTTCGTGTCCAGCCCATGCGGCAACGACTTCACGAACCCGTCGCCCTGCGCGATCCGCAGCGCATCCCACACGTCCTCGTCCGAGTACTCCCCGCCGAGCGTGATGTTCCCGCGAATCGTGTCGTCGAACAGCCAAGCAGTCTGCGCCACCAACGCAACCGACCCAGCCAACTCGTCCCGAGCCAGCTCCCGCAGGTCCAGCCCGTCGACCGCGACCGCACCTTCCTCGGGATCGACCAGCCGCGTGAGCAAGGTGGTCAGCGTCGACTTCCCGGACCCCGTCGGCCCGACGACAGCCACCGTCCGCCCCGGCTCGACCACGAAGTCGACGCCGGCGAGCACATCGCGATCCGGCAGATACCCGAACCGCACATCAGTCACCTCGAGCCGAGCCGCCGACGCCGCCGTCAGCCGCAGCGACCCGTACTCCATCCCGCCCTCAGCCTTGAGCACCCGCTGCACCCGGTCCCACCCGACCACCGACCGCGGCAGCTCACCGAGCACCCACCCCAGCGCCCGGATCGGGAACCCGATCAGTGTGAACAGGAACGCCACCTGCACCACATCACCAGCATCGGCCGCGCCCGAGCGAACCCGCCCGACCCCGACCAGCAACACCGCCAGTACGCCGACGCGCGGCAACCCCTCGATCACCGGGTCGAACGCGCCACGAGCCTTGTTGACCGCGATGTTCGCATCCCGCAGCGCGTTGGTCGGCCCCCGGAAGCGCTCGGTCTCGGCCGCCTCACGCCCCAGCGTCTTGACCACCAAAGCCCCGTCGAAGGACTCGTGCGCCACTTCGGACACATCCGCGCGGAGCTCCTGCGCCCGAGTGGCAAGCGGCTGCAGCGTGCGCTGGAAGATCACGTTCGCGACGAAGACGAGCGGGAACACCAGACAGCCGACCAGCGCGAGCCATACATCGGCGGCGAACATCGCGGCGATCGCGAAGCCGAGCATCGCGATCACGCCGACGGCCATCGGCAGTGGAGCGATCGGATACCAGGTCGACTCGACGTCCGCGTTCGCGTTGGACAGCAGCTGGCCGGTCGGATGCTTGTGGTGCCACTCGAGCGGCAGCTTCAGGTACTGCCGGGTGACGCGACGCCGGTACGTCGCCTGCAGCCGGAACTGCATCACGCCGGCCCCGATCCGCCGGCCGACCACGCCGATGGCGCGCAGGATCGCGATCCCGAGGAACAGCGCGATCAGCGACGCGACCGCGCCGAAGGTGGTGTCGCCCCGCTCCAGCGCCGGCCGGATCACGTGGTCGGTCGCCCAGCCGAGCCCCCAGCCGTCGGCGACCGTCATCGCGCCGTACAGCATGCTCGCGGCCACCGACCAGGTGAACACCCACGGCTCTTCCCAGATCGCCACTCGCAGGACCGCGAACCCTCGCCGGGTCACGCTCCCCTTGCTGGGAACCTTCGGCTGTGGCACGCAGACATCCTTCGAACGACACCGTCAGGACCGTAGCCAGCCACGAGGCTGACAACGATTGACATTCTGCCATTGCGCGCCGACAACTACGATCGAGTTGTGACCGACTACAGCAAGGTAGAACGACTCGCGCTGTGTGACCTGTTCGACGAGGCCGGGCCCGATCAGCCGACTCTGTGCGACGGCTGGACGACGTTCGATCTCGCCGCTCATCTGTACGTCCGGGAGAACGACCCGATCGCACAGCCGGGCATCATGATCGCCGGGCTGGCCGACACCACCGCTCGCCGGATGGAGCAGGCGAAGTCGAAGTACGGGTTCGCCGGCGTCGTCGGCAAGGTGCGCAACGGGCCGCCGCGGCTGTCGATCTACGGCATCCCGGGGATCGGGCACAACCTCAACACCACCGAGTACCTCGTGCACCACGAGGACGTCCGCCGCGCCGTCCCCGACTTCACCGTCCGGGCGCTGCCCGCCGAGCAGCAGGACGGGCTCTGGCGCCAGGTCAAGCTCGCCGCCAAGTCGATGACCCGCAAGGCGCCGACCGGGCTGGTACTACGCCTGCCGGACGGCAGCGAATCAGTCGCCAAGAAGCCGACCGCCGACGGCTCCGTCACCATCACCGGCGAGCCGGTCGAACTGGTCCTCTTCTGCTTCGGCCGCCAGCAGGTCGCCCAGGTCGAACTGGACGGCGAGCCCACCGCGGTCGAGCGCCTCCAAGCAGCGTCGTTCGGCATGTAGCCGGTCGCCGGCTGTGAAGACCGGCGTCATTCGGGATGTCGCCGGCTCAGTCGGTGACCGGCTCGCCCGTCGGTTGCTTCGCGGCGGCGGACTTCTTCCGCCAGCGCTGGATCATGCTGCTGACCACCGTGGTCAGCAGCACCAGCGCGATCGCCGCGACCACACCCTGCCAAGGCTTCGGGAAGAGCGCGTAGCCGAGCAGTCCGATCGCCATGTAGACGACCGCCCACAGCGACGACGAGATCAGATCCACCACCGCGAACCGGTGCCACCGGTACCCCGCCAACCCGGCCGCCAGCAGCACCGGCACCCGCCCGCCAGGGATCAACCGCGACGTCAGCAACACAGTGATCTCATGCTCCGCCAGCCGGATCCGCAATGCGTCCAGCGAGGCGTTGTTCCGCAGCCACCCGACCCGTTGAGCAAGCTTCTCCCCGCCCGCCCGGCACCCGGCGTACACGATCAAGTCGCCTACATACGCGCCACCAGCGCCGGCGATCAGTACGCCCACCAGCCCGATCGGATTGCTGTGCGAGGCCAGCACCGCACCCGCCGACACGGCAGCACCGGTCGGCAGGACCGGCAGCACCGCCCCGATCAGCACCGCACCGGCCAGCGCCGCCAGGTAGACCCAGCCGAAGTCATCACTCAACATGCCCGGCCACCTCGGTCGACTCTGCGGGCGTCAGCAGATCCACCTGTACGGCGGGGTCCACCTGGGCCATCTCCTTCTTGAACTCTTCTCCCGGCGGCAGGAACAGATCCGGCCGCAGCCGGTCGCACCCGATCGGCCAGAACGTCCCGAAGTGCACCGGGATCGCGATCCGCGCCCCTACCCGCCGTACCGCCTCGGCTGCCCGGACAGGATCGAGGTGACCCGGCCCGAGCGACGGCCCCCAGCCACCGACCGGGATGAGCGCGACATCCACCGGAGCCACCTCGGCCGCCATCGCGTCGTACAGGTCGGTGTCCCCCGCGAACCAGACGCTCGGTGAGCCCTCGACGCGGAAGCCGAGGGCCGGTCCGCGATGGGCGGACCAGGGCAACCGCCGGCCGTCATGGTCGGCGGTGACGACGGTGATGTCGAGCTTGCCGATCCGTAGTTGGTTGCCGGGGGCAACCTCGATGCAACGGTCCGAGTAGTGCGAGCCACTGTGGCTGTCGATCAGTTTGGCCGCACCGCGCGGGACGACCAGCGCGGCGTCCGGCGACACCTTCGGTAGCGACGTCAGGTGCAGATGATCAGCATGCAGATGCGACACCAGTACTGCGTCGCACCGCCCGGCCTCCGTCGTCGGCGCAGGGCCGCGACGGCGCCGGACGTGCGCGATCCGGGAGGTCAGCACCGGGTCGGTCAGCAACCGGGTGCCGTGCTCCTCGATGGTGGTGGTGCTGTGACCCCACCAGGTGATCCGCACTCTCAGGCCTCCACGCTTGCATCCGACGAACTCTCCACCTGGTCCTCGACCTCAGGTTCAGCTTGAGACTCGAAAGCGTCGTCGGGCTTGCGCTGGCCGAGCTGGTCGAGCCAGCTGATCAGGAGGCGGTGTACCGCGTCGGAGCCTACGGGTGGCTCGTCGACGGCCCAGCGGCACGGGTGCACCAGGACGGCCTCGGTCTGCCAGCCGCCGATCCCGCCATGGCAGCCGACCAGCTCCTCGAACGCGGCCACCTCCCGCGTGTAGTCGTCGAGCCGGCTGATCACCACGACGTCCCCGTTGTGCGGCATCTCGGCCTGCCGGAGCATCGACGCCACCGCCATCGGACCGTACGGCTCCAGCGGGTCGACGCCCTCGATCCGGCCTGAGCGCAGTACGTGGACTCCGGCCCGGCCGATCGCGACCGGCCCTTCGGCAAGTGTCTCCACCACGACGAACCCGACCCCCGGATGCGTCGCGAGCCCCGGGATCAGCCGAGGGTGGAGCAGCTCGATCTCCTCCAGTGGCACCCGCCCCGGAGTCCTGGCCAGGTAGATCAGCGCCAGGTTGCCCGACGCCGTGACGATCATCTGCTCGTCGGCCGCGATCGGCGGCTCGCAGTCGGCCGGCCCCAGCTCGACCTCGCCTCGCACGGCCTTGGCGTGGAGCGCCTTGCGGGTCACCTTGCCGCCCATACTGGTCCGCATGGTCAGCTCGGTCAGGAACGCGTTGACCGGGCCCCAGCCCTCGGACCGGCCGGTAGCCGCCACTGGTTCCTTGGTGGTGTCGACCAGGTCGTCGACGACCTGCGTGAGGGTCCGGCCGTACCGCTGCAGGAAGGTCGAGCCCTGGCTCTGGCCATGGTCGGACAGCACCACGATCTCGTACGAGTGCGGCAGGATGTCGATGATCCGCTGGAGCGCGCCGAGCACCCGGTCGAGTCCCTCTAGCGTCTGCAGCGACTCGGGCCGGGTCGGGCCGGCGTGATGGGCGACCTCGTCGTAGTCGACGAAGTCGCAGTAGATCGCCGGGGTGCCCTTGACCAGTTCGTCGGTGATCAACGAGACGTTCAGGTCACGCAGCAGGACGTTCGAGATGGCCCGCAGGAAGATGTACGACCCGCCACGGTTGACCCGCGGTACCAGGTTGCGAACCCGCTGCCGGCGGGCCTGATGAAGCTCCTTGATCATCTCGGCGCAGCAGAGCACCAGCCCACGGGCGGCACCCTGCGGACTGGAGAAGAACCGGACGTACCCACGGCTGCGCCCGGTCGGCAGCGCGGCCCGGCTGAACACCAGCTCGCACTTGTCTGCATCACCGGACCAGTTGTTGCTGATGCTCGCGCCGCCATCGGCGAGCAGCCCGCGCCCGGTCGACATCCGCGCCTCGATCTCGGCGGCGTCCCGGGCGCGGTTGGTCACCATCACCCGGCCGGTCTCCTTCTCGTACCACCGGAAGGCCGGGATCTGGCCGGATCCACCGTGCAGGATGCCCGCCTGACTGGCCGGCGTGGTCGCCGGTACGCCGGTATGCCACTCGACCATCGAATGGCGCCCTTCCCGGATCCAGCCACCCAGATGCGGCAGGTTGCCCGACATCACCATCCAGTTGAGCAGCGGCGCCGACAACCCGTCGATCTGGATGATCAGCATCCCCGTCTTCGGCGCCGCCTCGATCCGGCGGGCCCGGCGACGGACGACGCGCATCACCTCGGACACGTAGGCGTCGTCACTTCCGGCGTACGCGATCCAGCCGACGAAGGCGCTCACCGACGACATCACGATCGACACCACCAGCGCCGCCTCGGGACCGCCGTGCAGATGTACGCCCGGGTCGATCGTGACGCCGAGGTAGACGACGGCGAACTGACTCAGCAGGCCGCCGACCAGCACCCCGACCGAGCCGATCAGGACCGCGATCCCGGCCAGGATCCAGCGCACGATCAACCCGATCACGGCCAGGATCACGACCAGTCGCAGGATCGGCCACGCGCCGTCACTGCTGCTGATCTGCGGCAGCGTCCAGAAGGTGATCAGGAGGGAGACCAGCGAGGCGAGCCCACCGAGGATCATCGCCTGCAGGCCGCGGGTGGTACGGCGCAGGTCCAGCCAGACCGGCCTGCGCTGCCGCCGATCGCTGGAGACCTGCTCGGGTGGTTTAGCCATCAGGTACTTCGAACTCCCCGTTCGCCCATCACTGCCACTCCGAGCCTACGATCCCCGCCCACCGTTTCAGGGGTTAACCCCTGAAACGGTGGGTTGCCCAGCCAGATACTCAGGGGGCAACCCACAAGCTCGGGGGTTAACCCCCGAGATGTTTCGGGGGCGGGGACGGGCGGCGGGGGTCGGGCGGCGGGGTCGGGGGCAGGTTTACTGGAGTTCGAGGTAGTCGAGTTCGGTGTAGAGGGTGCCTTTGGTGAGGCGGATGGTGTTCCAGCCGGTGGTGAGGGTGATCGGTACGGACGCCTGGTGCCAGTTGTCCCAGCCGGTGGCCGGGTAGCTGATCGAGCCTTGGCCGTTGCCGTTGACAACCACCCCGTGGCTGGCCGTGGCGCCCATACCGTTCGCATAGCCGACCGAGAGCGTGTAGCCGCCGGCTGACGGCGCGAACACAGATACCTGGACCCACGAGTCCGCATAGTCGATGTACGCCGCGACCGCGCCCTGCGATGCGCCGGCAGCCCCGGTGCGGACCGAGCAGTGGTTGAGGGTGCCGCTCTCGGCCTCGGTGCGGACCCGGCTGCCCCGGACGACCGGGAAGTCGTTGGCCCAGCCGAGGTCAGCGACGTACAGGTGTCTCGAGCCGTTGACCCAGCCGTGCAGGAAGACCTTGTCGCCGACGAAGTCAGCCCCGCCGGGACCACAGACGTGGTTGTCGAAGCTGGCCGTGGTCATCAGGGGGCGGAAGGCCGTCGTCCAGGGGCCGTTGAGGCTGGGCGAGGTCGCGTACGAGGTCAGGTAGTTGCAGTCGTTGTAGCCGCCACCGGAGTAGAAGAGGACGAACTGGCTCCCCCGCTGGACCAGGTCCGGCGCCTCGATCACGCCGCTGGAGGTGAGCATGGCGGTGTTGCCGCCGGTGAGGGCGGTGCCGTTGTTCGTCGTGCGGGTGAGCCAGAGGGTGGACGGCTGGCCGATCGCGTTGCCGTCGTTCTTCCAGGTCAGGTAACGGGTGCCGTCGTTCGCGACGAAGGTGTTGGCGTCGATCGCGCCGCCCTTGTCGAGCGGGCAGATCAGCGGCTGGTTGCCGACCGGGGTGAACGGGCCGAGTGCCGAGCCAGAGGTGGCAACGCCGATGCATTGGCGGCCGGACGCCTTGTGCCACGCGGTGTAGGTGAGGGTGAAGCTGCCATCCGGGTTGGGGTAGACGTCCGGTGCCCAGGTACGTCCGGCCTGGGCCCAGCTCGACGATGGGCCGCCGGGCATCGCGTCGCCGCGGATCGTCCAGGGGCCGTTGGCGCTCGGAGCGGAGGCGACGGGGGCGTGGCCGCGGCCGTTGTTGGTCGAGTAGGCGTACCAGGTGCCGTTCTTCTCGAAGACGTCCGGATCGGGGAAGTCCTCACCGATGACGTCGGCCGGGAACGCTGCCGCGGTGACGCGTTGAACGGCGGCCTGGGCGGGTGGAATCAGCATGGCCAGGGGGAGGGCTGAGGCGGCGATCGCCGCTAGGACTCTGCTGCTGCGCATGAGGGCTCCTCAGGTGGGGCGGTACCTGTGCGACCCACTTTTACATCGATTCACCTGAGAATCGAGAGCCTGAACCGGTCGATCGGGCATGATCACTGGACCGGACGGGCAGCGCGATGGAGACTCCGGGGTAGTTGGATTCCGCCGAAGCTTGAGGGGTTCTTGTGAGGAAATTACCTAGGGTGTCCGGCCGCGGCCTGATGGCCCTCGTTGCGGTTTCAGCGGCGACGGCCGGGCTGGTCGGGCAGTCGGCCGGTGCGCCGGCCGCGGTACAGCAGGTGCAGGCGACCGGCTTGCAGCAGCAGTTGGACACGTTGCTCTCCGACTCGCGGTTCCAGGGGTCACAGGTCGGACTGGTGGTGCGGGACGCGACCACCGGCGAGACGCTCTACGACCGCAACGGCGGGTCGCGGCTGGTGCCTGCTTCCAACACGAAGCTGTTCACCTCGACGGCCGCGATGCACACCCTCGGCGCCGGGTTCAAGTTCCACACCGACGTCCTGGCGACCGCCCCGGTCAAGCGGAACGGGAAACTGCAGGGAGACCTTTATCTGAAGGGTTTCGGTGACCCGACCGCACTCGAGAGCGACTATGTCGGGCTGGCCAAGCAGATCGCCGCGGCCGGGATCACCAAGGTCGAAGGCAATCTGATCGCCGACGACACCTACTTCGACAACGTGCGGCTGGGCGACAGCTGGGCCTGGGACGACGAGTCGTTCTACTACGCCGCCCAGATCTCCGCCCTCACACTGGCACCGAACGGCGACTACGACTCCGGTACGGCGATCGTCGAGAGCCGCCCCGGCGCAGCGGTCGGAGACCCCGTCCTGCTCAACCTCCGCCCGGCGAACGGCCTGCTCAAGCTGATCAACACCGCCACCACCGGCGCCGCCGGGTCGGCGAGCACGCTCTCGGTCCAGCGCGATCACGGCACCAACGTCGTCCGGGTCAGCGGCTCGGTACCGCTCGGCGCCGGCCTCGGCTCCACCTGGGTCACCGTCTGGGAGCCACCCTTGTACGCCGCTGACGTCTTCCGGCGGGCCCTCACCGCCGAGGGAATCAAGGTCGAGGGCAAGATCCGCGAGGCGGCGACCCCGGCCACGGCCCGGCAACTCGCTCGCGACGAGTCGATGACACTCGGCGAGCTGATGACGCCGTTCCTCAAGCTGTCCAACAACATGCACGCCGAGACGCTGGTCAAGGCGATGGGCGCGGTCACCAAGGCGAACGGCAGCTGGCCGACCGGCCTGGGCATCGTCACGGCGTACGCGAAGAGCGTCGGCGTGGACACCGCGACGATCCGGCTGTCCGACGGCTCGGGCCTGTCCCGCAAGGTCAACCTGACGCCCAACAGCATTACGAACATCCTGCTGGCCGCCGAGAAGGAGCCGTGGTTCCAGCAGTGGTACGACGCGCTGCCGATCGCGGGCAACGCGGATCGCTTCACCGGCGGTACGTTGCGGACGCGGATGGGTGGCACGCCGGCCGCGAACAACCTGCACGGCAAGACCGGCTCGCTGACCGGCGTCACGGCGCTGTCCGGCTACGTCACGAACAAGGACGGCCGCAAGCTGGTCTTCTCGATGATCAGCAACAACTACCTGACCAGCCCGCGCTCGGTCGAGGACGCGGTCGGCGTCACCCTCGCCTCCTGGACCGACCAGGCGCCCGTCGCCGCGATCAAGCCCGCGCCGGCCACCAAGGCGCAGCTGAACGACGACGGCACCGGCCCGGACGACCCCGGCAACGACTGGATCAAGGGTCGCTAATGCATTAGACAGTGCGGCAGTCGTTCAGCACGATGAGGGAATGACTGCCGCACTGCCCACGGGGCACACCTTCCGCCGGCCGGCCAAGGACGACGCGGAGGCGATCTTCGAGCTGGTCGCGGCCCGCAACGTCGCCGCCATCGGGTCCGCCGACTTCACCCTCGACGACATGGCCGACGAGCTCAGTGAGCCCGGCTTCGACCTCGACCGGGACGGCTGGCTCGTCTTCAGCGGCGAGACCCTGACCGGCTACGGGACGGTCTTCGGGCAGGGCGATCACCACCTGCTCGACATCGACCTCTACAGCCCCGATCCCGCCGTCATCGATTGGCTGCTGGCCGAGATCCTCGTGCGCGCCAAGGAGCTGGGCCGCGAGCACGGGCACACCGAGGTGTCGCTCGACCTCGGCGTCTACCGCACCGACACGGCCAAGCGCGAGCTCCTCGCCGGCAACGACTTCGCCCCTGGTACGACGTACCACCGGATGCGCATCGATCACACGGGGCCGGTGGCCGCTCCGGAGGTACCGGAGGGTGCGGTACTTCGTCGCGGCGCGCCTGACGAGGAGACGCGGCGCGCGGCGCATGCGGTGTTCACCGAGACCTTCACCGGGCAGTTCGGGTTCACGCCCCGGTCGTACGAGGAGTGGTTCGCGGCGCGGGACGCGCAGTCGACGTTCGACTGGTCGCAGCTGAGCCTGCTGGAGCTGGACGGTGAGGTCGTCGGGTTCATCGAGAGCAACGACCAGTTCGTCGAGGACGAGAACTGCAACTACGTCGGCCGGCTCGGGGTGCTCAAGGAGGCGCGGGGTCGGGGGCTGGCCAAGTTCCTGCTGCGCGATGCCTTCGCCGTCGATGCCGCGGCCGGGCGGGCAGGCACGATCCTGCACGTCGATACCAACAACCCGACGCCCGCGCTCGGCCTCTACCTATCCGTCGGCATGGAGGCGGTCCTGGTCATCGACGTCTGGCGACGCACGCTGCCGACCGCCTGATGGCCGGCCTGCCGCCGGGCGCGACCTGGCGTGCCATGCAGCTCTCGGATGCCGGCGCGATCCAGCAGTATCTGGCCGCGCGCAGCGTCGCGCTGATCGGCATTCACCAGTACAGCCCGGAAGGTGTCGACGACTTCCTGCGCAACCCGCAGCTCGCCCTCACCACCGACACCTGGCTGATCTCCGCCGACGACAAGATCATCGGTACGGCGGCCGTCGTCCAGCGGCCGGATTGCATCGGCATCGAGCTCACCACCGCCGACCGGTCCGTGGCCGACTGGCTGTTCGACCGCGCGGTCGCCCGGGCGGCGGAGGCGACGCGCGCGGCCGGCCTGTCCGAGCAGCTGGTACGGATCGCGGTGCTCGGCGCCGACAAGCAACTGGCTGAGCTGGCCGCCGCCCGCGGGTTCACGCACGAGACCTCGATCCAGCGGATGAGGATCGCCCACACCGGCCCGCTCGACCGGCCCGACCCACCGACCGGGGTCGTGGTCCGCAACGGAGCCCCCGACGAGGCGGCCCGGCGTACGGCGTACCGGCTGATCGCGGAGTCCTTCGACGACCAGCCGTCCGCGAGCCCACCCGGCTACGACGAGTGGGTGGCGGCCCGCGAAGCCCGCTCCACCTTCGACTGGTCCCAGCTGACCGTTCTCGAACTGGACGGCACCCCGGTCGCTGTCCGCGAGTTCGACCGCAACTTCATCAGCTCCGACAACGCCGGCTACATCGGCCGGATCGGCGTACTGGCCCCGGCACGCGGGCTTGGGCTGGCGAAGTACCTCCTCCGGGACCAGTTCGCCATCGACGCCACCGCAGGCCTCAGCGGCACCATGCTGCACGTCGACAGCTCGAACCCGACGCCGGCGCTCGGCCTCTATCTGTCCGTCGGCATGCGCCCGGACATCGTCACCGACAGATGGCGCAAGACGCTGCGGGTCTAGTTCAGGACGACTCGGTTGCCGGTGGAGCCGGCGATGACCTGGCGGGTCGCCAGTTCCCAGTGGAGGTCGAGGATGCCTTTGAAGGGTTTGCCTTCGGGGCGGAAGCACTGCATGCCTTCGTCCGATTGCGGGAGGACGGAGTACTGGTAGGCGGCGATCCGGACGGTCTTGGCGTCTTGGGCGAGGACTCGGAGGACTACGTGGGGGACGCAGGTCTCGGTGTCGCCTCGGGTGGTTTCGACGATCAGGCGGTCGGGAGTGGCCGGGTCGGGGTAGGCCCTGGTCACCTCGAGTTCGCGGTCGAGGGTCAGCAGGGTCGTGCCTTGCTTGAACTGTGGGGGCGGCGGGCCGACGTCCAGGAAAGCGGGGGGCGGCGTCGTTGTGGTCGTGACGGTCGGGCTCTCGTCGGCGCGTTGCCAGTTGACGGCAGCGACCGTGGCGACGCCGCCGATCACGCCGATGGTCGCGGCGACGGCCAGCACGATGCGGCCGCGTCGGCGGCGGCGGAGAGCGCGTTCGACGTACTCGAAGGGGCGCGACTCCCCGGGGGTGCGCTCGTCGACGTACTCGGTCAGCAGGTCGGTCTCGGGATCAGGCATGGCCAGGCACCTCCTCTTCGACCTCCAGTAGCGGCGCGAGCGCCTGGCGGGCGCGGGCCAACCGCGACTTCACCGTGCCGGGCGGCAGTTGCAGTTCGTCGGCGATCTGCTCGATCGACAGGTCCGTCACGTAGTACAGGACCGCCACCGCCCGCTGTGTCGGAGTGATCCGCGCCAACGCGGCCGCCACATCCACCGCATCCCCATCAGGACCCTGTACTTCGGAAGCGCGGCCGGTCAGTTTGGCCATGGCGCGTGCTGCGACCTGCTGACGCCTGAGCCGGCTCACCAAGGCCCGGACCGCGACGGCCCGCACCCAGGCGTCCGGGTCGTCGTACCGGCTGATCTTGTCCCAGCGGTCGAGCAGTTTCACGTACGTGTCCTGGGCGAGCTCCTCGGCGTCGGCCCGCGAGGCGCCGATGGAGACGAGCAGGCCGATCAGGCGTGGCCAGGTCCGGCGGTAGAGCGCCGCCACCTCTGCCGCCGGATCGCCGTCGAGCTCTCTCACACCACTAACACGCGCTGCTCCCCCGGTCGGTTCCACTTCCCGGCCGGCTTTTTCGTTCTTGCCTTCCGGAGATGTGAGAGATTACTCTCGAAACATGTCTCTCAGAAATCCGTACGGCGATTTCGAGATCACCGACCCGCAGGCGATGCGTGCGTTGGCGCATCCCGTCCGGCTCGCCGCACTCAGCTACCTGCAGAAGAACGGACCGGCCACCGCGACCCAGTTGTCGGTGCACGTCGGCGCCTCGCCGTCGGTGACGAGCTGGCACCTGCGGCATCTCGAATCGTTCGGGCTGGTCAGCGACAGCCCTCCCCCGGACGGCGGCTCCGACAAGCGCCAGCGCTGGTGGAAAGCGGTCGCCCGCGGCTTCCGCTTCGAGATGCCCGAGACGCCGGAAGGCGCCGAGGCCGGCCGCATGCTCCGCACCGAGATGATGAGCCAGGCGTTGGACCACGTCCAGCAATGGCTCTCCGACACCGAGCCCGTCCTGGACCCGGCCTGGTCCCGCTCCACCGGCTCCTCGAACACCCTCCTGACCATCACCCTCGCCGAAGCCGAGTCGATCGAGAACGCGATCGAGGAGCTCCTCGCCCCCTACGTCCAACGCGGCGAATCCGGCGCCCCCCAAGACGCCCGCCCGGTCCGCCACATCCGCATGTCATTGCCCGAAGCAACCACCTGACCCGCTGCCGCTCGAAGAGCGACCACCGTCCGGCAGTGCCCAAGCAACCACCTGACCCGCCGTGTGAGGACCGCCATGACCACTCCAGCCCAACCACCCGCCGATACCGGCGTGCCTGCATCGGCGCCAGCCGCCCTGGCGGGCCAGGAGACATCACCGGGCTCACCTCCGCCCTCCGCGCCGGGCGAGGCGGGCGCCGGAGGCGCCGCCAGCTTGTGGCGTGATCGGCAGTTCCGGCGGTTCTGGTCGGCCCAGAGCGTTTCGGAGTTCGGCGACCGGGTCAGCGAGCTCGCTCTGCCCTTGATCGCAGTGACGTTGCTCAACGCTTCGCCGAGCCAGGTTGGTTTCCTGACCGCAGCGGTCTGGCTGCCGAACCTCGCGTCGTTGTTCATCGGGACCTGGGTCGACCAGCATCGGGACAAGCGGCCGTTGATGATTGCGGCCGATCTCGTCCGGACCGTCTTGCTGTTGTCGTTGCCGGTGGCCTACTGGCTGGACATCCTCAGTCTGGGCCAGCTGTACGCGATCGCGATCCTCGCCGGCACCGCGCACGTCGTCTTCAACACCGCCTATGCATCCTTCTTCGTACGACTGGTGAAGCGCGAGCAATACCTCGAAGCGAACAGCAAGCTGGCGTCCACCAGATCGATCTCGTTCATCGCCGGTCCAGCGGTCGGCGGTCTGCTGATCCAATGGCTGACGGCACCGATCGCACTCCTCGTCGACGCGTTGTCGTTCCTCTTCTCCGCGTTCCAGGTCAGCCGCCTCAAGGTCGAGCCGGGCGCGGCCGACGACGGCGAGGAGTCGTTGCTGACCAGGGCACGGGCCGGGATGAAGTACCTGCTCAAGCACCCGTACCTGCGCGCCAGTCTCGGCTGCGCGACCACGGTGAACTTCTTCAACATGATCGGGATGGCGCTGCTGGTGCTGTTCGCCAGCCGCAACCTGGGCCTGTCGGCCGGCACCATCGGTGTCGCGTTCGGGGTCGGCGCCAGCGGTGGGCTCGTGGGAGCGCTCGCCGCGAACCGGCTGGCCCGGCTGATCGGCGCCGGGCGGCTGATCGCGCTCGGCTCGGTCGTCTTCCCGGCCTCGTTGGGGATCGTCGCGCTCGCCGGCGGACCGGTCTGGATGCGGGCTGCCACAGTCGCCGCCGCCGAGTTCGTCGGCGGGTTCGCGGTGATGTGCTTCGACGTACCGCTGAACTCGCTGCAGGCCTCGGTCACCCACGACCATATGCGCAGCCGGGTGGCCGGCGCGTTCAGCAGCATCAACTACGGCGTACGGCCGCTCGGCGCGGTGATCGGCGGCCTCCTGGGCACCTGGCTGGGTGTCCGGGAGACGCTGCTGATCTCCGCCGCCGGCGGCCTGCTCGCCGTACTGTGGCTGCTCCCCTCGCCGATCATCCGGACCCGCGACCTCGACGGGCTCGAACCACCGGCGATGTGACGGTCAGTCCAGCTCGATCGGCTCGTCGAGCTTGGCAACCGTACGTCGCAGCGGGATCTCCTTGATGAACAAGACCGCGATCAAGCTGACCAGCGCACAGGCGGCCGCGATCAGGAAGATGCGGCCGGTCGCATCGCCGTACGACTGCCGGACCAGCTCAGCCAACTGCGGGGGCAGGTGGTTGACGTCCAGCAGGCTCGTACCGTCCGAGCCACCCTGCTGGAGCTTGGCCGCAGCTGCCGCGCCACCCGGTCCGTGCAGGAGGCCCTCGATCAGCAGATCCTTGACCCGAGTGGCCAGGACGGCCCCGAGAACTGCGACTCCGACCGCACCGCCGAGGCTCCGGAAGAATGCCACGGACGCGCTGGAGGCGCCGATCTCGCTGACGTCGACGGTGTTCTGTACGGCGAGCACCAGGTTCTGCATCATCATGCCCATCCCGATGCCCATGAAGAGCATGCCGAGACCGACGTACCAGTACGGGCTGGTGTGGTCGATGGTGCCGAGGATGCCCAGACCGGCCGTGAGCAGGACGCCGCCGGCGATCAGGTACCGCTTCCACTTGCCGAACCGCGTCACCATCTGGCCGGCTCCGACGGAGCCGATGAACGAGCCGAGCATCATCGGGATGGTCAGCAACCCGGCCTCGGTCGCGCTGTAGCCGCGGGCGACCTGGAAGTACTGACCGAGGAAGAGCGCGCTGCCGAACATCGCGACGCCGACGGCCATGCTGGCCACGATCGCCAGCGCGGTGGTGCGCTGCCGGACCACCTTGAGCGGAACGAGCGGCTCGCGAACCCGGTTCTCGACCATCACGGTGAGGATGCCGAACAGGATCGTGCCACCGACGAACAGCACCGACTGCCAGGAGATCCAGTCGAAGTCGTGACCGGCGAAGGTCACCCAGAGCAGCGGCAGGCTGGCGGTGATGCTGATCAGCACCGCGCCGACGTAGTCGACCTTGACCTCACGCTTGAACAGGGGCAGGTGCAGGTACTTCTGCAGGATGACCAGGCTGATCACGGCGAGCGGGACGCAGACGTAGAAACACCAGCGCCAGCCGAGCCAGGAGGTGTCGACGATGACGCCGCCGATGAGCGGGCCGCTCACGGTGGCCACGGCCATCACGGCACCCATGTAACCGGAGTACCGGCCGCGGTCGCGGGGCGGGATCGCCGCACCGATGATCGCCTGGGCGAGCGCCATCAGACCACCCATGGCCAGACCCTGCAGCACGCGCGCGCCGATCAGGAACGGCACGTTGTGGGCCATACCGGCGAGTGCGGAGCCGACCACGAACAGGCTGATCGCCAGCTGGACGAGCAGCTTCTTGCTCATCAGGTCGGACAGCTTGCCCCAGATCGGGGTGGACACCGTGGTGGCCAGCAGGCTCGCGGTGAGGACCCAGGTGTACTGCGTCTGGGAGCCCTCGAGGTCGGCGATGATCGTCGGCAGGGCATTGCTGACGATCGTCGAGCTGAGCATCGCCGTGAACAGCGCGGCGAGCAGCCCGACCAGGATCTCGAGGATCTCGCGGTGGGTGAGTTCCGGCGCAGCGGGCGCTTGCGGCCGGGTCTCGGTGACAGTCATCAGTCTCCAGTCGAGGGGTTTGATTGCTTCGCGAACTCAGCGGCCTCGGTGACGGCGGAGGCCACGCGGCGCAGGGTTGCGGCAGCCGCGGCCAGTTCGTCGTCATCCCAGTCCGCCAGTGCGGAGCGGAGTTGCCGGGCGTAGCCGGCGTACAGAGCGTGCAGGCGGTCTCGGCCGCGTTCGCTGAGCTGGATCAGGGACACCCGGGCGTCTGCCGGGTCGGGCCGACGGCTCACCAGTCCGTCGGCTTCCAGCGCGGTCAACTGCCGGCTCACCACGGAGGCGTCGACACCCAGCTTGGTGGCGATCTCACCCCCGCGCTGCTCGCCGTCCTTGGCCAGGACCTTCAGCACACTCGCGTCGGCGCGCCGCAGCCCGGAGTCGGGCCACAGGTGCCGGTGCTCGATACAACGCACGGCCCGGATCAGCGAACTGACTCCATCGAGCACTTCGTGGGCCGGCGTATCCCGCTCCACCTCCGGGACAGAGGTCTGCTGGACTAGTTGCATACCCCAACTATATACACATTTAGTTGGTTTCTGCAACCATATGGGCCAGCAAGTAGAGCGCCTGGGCGCTGGGGGTGCCGGGTTTGGTGAGGTAGACGAAGAGGCAACGAACTCAACACCGGATTGTCCAAGACGTTGTCCACGCCGCGACTATAGGCACCTCACCCAGCCGCCCAGCCGCTCATCCTGGCCCTCCGCGACCCACCCATGCGCGGCGGCCAGGGCCGAGTACTAGCTCAGGTCGAGGTTCAGGCGGGCCAACAGGCGGGCCAGGGCTGCCAGGTCGGGGGTTTCCCAGCGGTCGAGGATGGCCCGGAACTCGGCTTGGCGCTGGATTCGCATGGCGCCGAAGCGTTCGGCGCCGGTTTCGGTGAGGCGGAGGAGACGGGCCCGGCCGTCGTCGGGGTCGCCAACTCGCTCGATCAGGCCGAGGGTCTCCAGCTGGCTGAGGCCGCGGCTGACGGTGGACTTGTCGAGGCCGAGCGCCTGGGCGACATCGGAGGCCCGGACGCCGGCACGACCGGAGGCGGTGCCGAACTCGATCTGCGAGATCAGCGCATAGCCGGCGGCGTCCATCTCGGGGTGCACCCGACGGGCCATCATCATCTGGGCCGAGCGCGACCGGCGGAACAGGTTGGACAGCTCGTGCTCGACGTCAGCGACCAGCCGCTGACTGTTCTCGGTCACCATGTCGCTCACCTGACCACGACGCCGGCGTCGCGGAGGTCCTTCTTCACGTCCGCGATCCGCAGGTCGCCGAAGTGGAAGACACTGGCCGCCAGTACCGCGTCCGCGCCCGCCTCGACCGCCGGCGGGAAGTGCTCGGGCAACCCCGCTCCCCCACTCGCGATCAGCGGTACGTCGACCACCGCGCGCACCGCCCGGATCAGCTCCAGGTCGAAACCCTTTTTGGTGCCGTCGGCATCCATCGAGTTGAGCAGGATCTCGCCCGCTCCCAACTCGGCGCCGCGCCGCGCCCACTCGATCGCGTCCAGCCCGGCCGACTTCCGCCCACCGTGCGTCGTCACCTCGAAACCACTCGGCTGCCCTGCGGACCGGCGGACATCCAGAGAAAGCACCAGCACCTGATTGCCGAATCGGTGCGCGATCTCCTCGATCACGGCCGGCCGCGCGATCGCGCCGGTGTTGATCCCGACCTTGTCCGCCCCGGCGCGCAGCAGTCGATCCACATCAGCCGCCTCGCGCACCCCACCACCCACAGTCAGCGGAATGAACACCTGCTCAGCCGTCCGCCCGACCACCTCGTACGTCGTCTCGCGCGACCCCGACGAAGCGGTGATGTCGAGAAACGTCAGCTCATCGGCACCTTCGGCGTCATACAACCGAGCCATCTCCACCGGATCCCCGGCATCGCGCAGGTCGGCAAAATTGACACCCTTGACCACCCGGCCCGCATCAACGTCCAGGCAGGGGATCACACGCACGGCGAGGCTCACGCGCCAAGGGTACCGACCAGCCCGGCAAGACTGGCGCTGATACCGGTGGTTGAGCGACCTAGCCGGTAACGGCCAGCGGCCGGCTCGCCGCGGACGCCAGCAGGGCCAGCTTGTCCGCATCGCTCGACCCGGCGTCGGGGTGATACACGACCAGCTTCAGGCCGGCTGCTCCGTCGATCTGCAGTCGCTCGCGGTTCAGGGTCAGTTCGCCGACCAGCGGATGATTGATCCGGAGCGGCCCGCCACGCTGACCACGGACCTCGTGGCGGGCCCAGAGTGCGCGGAACCGGTCGCTCGCGCCGGACAGTTCGCCGATCAGCTCGAGCAGGCGCGGATCGTCGACGTCGTGACCCACGGACTGCCGCAGGTTCGCGATCAGGCACTCGGTGACGTCTTGCCAGTCCGGATGCAGAGCCTGCTCCGCCGGCTCCAGGAACAAGTCGCGCAACTGGTTGCCACCCACGGCGAGACCGGGAGACAACGCCCGGGCCAGACTGTTGGAGGCCAGGATGTCGAAGTATCGGCCTTCGATGAAAGCAGGTTGCGCCAGGGAGTCCAGGAGCTTGAGCGCACCGGACGGTGGGATCTCCGCGGACGCTCGATGGCCACCCGCCCGGGGCGCCTCGGAGACGAGGGACTTGAGGTGAGCGAGGTGGTCGTCGTCAAGCCGTAGTACGCGCGCGACCGACTCGAGCACCTGGACGGACGGGTTGCGATCCCGGCCGCGCTCGAGCCGCAGGTAGTAGTCGGCGCTGATGCCGGCCAGCATGGCGACCTCCTCGCGCCGCAGACCGGGTACCCGCCTCACGCCGACCTCAGGAAGGCCCGCCTGCTGAGGCGTCACCAGCTCGCGCCGGGCCCGCAAGAACGCGCCGAGCAAGTTGCGTCCGGCTCGGCCGTTCAGCAGAGGGGGTCCTGCGACACCCCGGGCTGGAGAGGGCTCTGGTTGCGGCGAGTGGCTGCTCATAGCGTCTTCAACGGTCCACTCGGGCCGGATATTTCGACAGGAGACGCAGACGTATGACGGTCACACTGATCACCGGAGCCAACAAGGGCATCGGTTTCGAGACAGCCAGACAGCTCCTCGAGCTAGGGCACGTGGTCTACCTCGGGGCGCGGGACGTCGAGCGGGGTGAGCAGGCCGCGGCAACGCTCGGCGCGCGGTTCGTCCAGCTCGATGTGACCGAGGACGACTCGGTGGGCAAGGCGCTGGCGACGATCGGCGCGGACGAGGGCCGGCTCGATGTTCTGGTGCACAACGCGGGAGTCCTCGGCGACGGAACCATCGACGGACCGAAAGCGCTACGGGTGTTCGACACCAACGCGGTCGGGATCGTCCGGGTGACGGAGGCGGCCCTTCCGTTGCTGCGCAGGTCCACCAATCCCGTCGTCGTGACGGTGTCGAGCAGCGCCGGATCGTTCTGGGCGGTGAACAACCCCGACCGGCCGGAGTACCACCTGCCGGTCGCGCTCTACTCGGCGTCCAAGGCAGCGGCCACCATGCTGACGATCCAGTACGCCAAGGCGGAGCCCGGGATCAGGTTCAACGCGGTCGAGCCCGGCACCACCGCCACTGACATGACCGCGGCCTTCGGAATCGGCCGGTCACCCGAGCAGAGTGCGGCCTTTGTGGTCCGGCTGGCCACCATAGGCCCGGACGGTCCGACCGGAACCTTCCAGGACGAGACCGGAGAACTGCCCTGGTGAGCCGCCGCCGAGCCACTAGGCCAGACTTGGCCAGTGAAGATTCCCAGACCGTGGCAGAAGAAGCCGGCAGCTGAGCTCGCCACCGAGATGCGGACGCCACCGCCCGAGCTGGTCGCCGAAGCGGCCCGTACTCCGGGTGGCTGGGTCTACGACATCGACGCGGACTGGGTCGACGATCCGGACGGCGCAGTACCGCCCGAGGCGATCCGCGGCGGTTGGCGCGTCGACGACTCCGGCCAGCTCACCGGCGAGTTCGTCCCCAACGCGAAGCACACACCCCCACGGGACGATTTCAGCGCGCTCACCGAGCCGGACCACTGGCTCGAGTGGCTGGGAGACGATCCCGGGCAGGTTGTTCGGGACAGCATTGAGATGTCGTTGGCGGCGCAGGTGGCGGGGGCCGAGGTCCAGTGGCTGAGGTTCACCGGCGAGCCCTCGTTCGTCACCGGCGGCAAACCAGTCGAGGACGATCCGGGCAAGGTGCGGGTGGTGCGGACCGGGCTGGCCGTGCAGTTCGTCTTGTCGGTGCAGCAACCATCGGGTGAGCGGGAGGTGCTGACCGGCGTTTACACGCTGGCCGTCGCCGGGATGGACGAGCCGGAGGCGCGGGAGCGGTCGTGGCTCGATCTCGGCGCCGGGATCGAGCAGGTCGGCCCGCTGCTGGAGACTCGCCTGTACGAGCTGGATCAGCAGAGCTGAACTCGCGAGCGATGAACAGCAGAAGGGCGGCCGCTGAGCGACCGCCCTTCTGATTTCGAGCTTTACTTCCAGGCCCTGCGCTTCTGCTCTGCAGGCTTGACCGGCGTGGTGGACGCCCAGACTCGGCGCCAGCGGGCGGCGTCGGGGCCGGATTGGGATGGGGATGCGCCGGCGGCTACCCGGCGACGGGCCTCCCACCAGGTGGATGCCTCTTCGTCCAGCAGGGCCGACACGGCGGCCGAGATGCGTGGGGCGAAGTCGCGGGCCGACTCGCCCTCGGCCGGGTACAGCGGGTCGCCGTACCGGACTGCGACCGTCGGGCGACCGGGAACCGGCCAGCCGCGGCCGCGCGGCATCGCGGCGAAGGAGCCCTTGATGCCGACCGGGATCACCGGGACGCCTTGCTCGACGGCGATGTACGCCGCGCCCATCCGGAAGCGTTCCATCCAGCCGTCGGGCGAACGGGTGCCCTCGGGGAAGACGACGACGTTCCAGCCGTCCGCGAGCAGGTCGCCCGGGGTCGCGCTGAGCTTGCCGCCGCGGCGCTCGATCGGGAACGTGTTGAACACGATCGCCGACGCGGTCGCCCGCCACCACGTGTCGAAGAAGTAGTCCGCCGCGGCAGCGACGGCCGTCTTGCGACGCATGTCGTCGGGCAGCGTGCAGAGCACCAGCGGCGTGTCCAGGTGCGACGAGTGGTTCGCCACGATGACGGCCGGCCCGTGCACCTTGCGCAGCGAGTCGAGCCCGCTCACCTGCGGGTTCACCTCGAAGCGGAGTACCGAGTTCAGGGCGCCCTTCTGCAGGACCTCCCGGACTGCGATCGCCGCGGGCGTACGCGCCCACTTGGTCGGGAAGACCGACGACTCCTTCTTCACCACGTACGGCTCGGCCGACCGCGGCACCTGCTGACGCCGTCCCCAGCGGAAGCCGCGCGCGACCTGCTTCACGTCCCGCGCGGTGTCCCGGCTGAACCGGACCAGGCTCGCGCCCATCAGCGGACGTCCGCGAGCAGGTGCGGCGGGTTGTGCAGGTACGTGATCGACGGCGACCGGCCGACCGAGTGGCTGACCATCTCGAGCGCGTCCTGCAGGGTCGAAGCGGACCGGAAGCCCATCCGCTCGACCGTCTTGCGGTTCGCGCCGACCCAGACGATGTCGCCGCAGTGGTCCAGCGCGTGGCTGATCCAGTACCACATGTAGAACGGGTGCACGCCGTGGTACGCGTTCGAGGTGCGGTACAGGTGGATGTACCACGGGTCCTCGGCGTACTGCTTCTCGAACTTCGCCTCGATGGTGGCCGGGTCGGTCGACTCCGACAGCACCTCCTCGAAGAAGTCCACGTACGACGGGTGGTGCAGCTGGCTGAACTCGTAGTCGACCGGGTGGTACAGGATCACCGCGCCGTCCTTGCGGACGATCGGCTGGCCGAGGTAGGAGTTGAAGTAGTAGCCCAGTCCCATGCAGGCGGCCAGGATCGGGTTCATCACCGAGTTCACGTTGTACGGGCCGACGAACGGCACGCCCATGATCGCCACGTCGGCCTGGCCCTGGACCTCGACCTTGTGCTGGCGGTGCACCGCCTCGATGGTCTTCTCGTGCACCGGCTCGATCTTGCCCGCGGTGACGCCGGTCAGGCCGTAGTTGGCCCGGACGTCCTGGAAGATCTTGCGCCGGACCCGGGTCGGGGCGATGTCCAGACCGCGCTTGGCGCCCAGATAGGCGGCCTGGTCCTTGATCGACCACTCCCACTCGCGCTTCTGCAGGAACTCCAGCGGCCCGCCGAAGATGTCGTTGTTCAGCGTGGTCTCGATCTGGAAGACCTTGACGTGCTGGGTGAGGATCTCGCCCATCCGCCAGGCCGACTCGTGCATCTTCGACCGCTTGTGGTCCATGAAGGAGCGCGAGTGGATCATCGTGTGGCTGTTGTGGTGGTGCTTCAGCGACTTGTACGACGCCAGCCCGATCGACGTCGACTTGTGGCCGCCGTCCATCGCCACCAGGTTCACGTTCACATAGACCAGCAGGTCGGACTCGGCCGCCCGCTTGGAGATCTCGACGTCCTCGCCGTGCCGGGTCTGCCCCAGGTGGGCCAGGTTCGCCTCGTCCTCGGCGTCGAAGTTGTACAGCTTGCCGTCGGGGTAGAACGACCGGAAGACCCGCTCGCCGACGATGTCGCGCAGCTCGTTCGGGGTGAGCCGGCGGTGCAGCGCGTTGGCCGAGATCAGCTCGACGTCGTCGACGCCCGCGTCGGCGGCCATCGTCAGCACCTGCTCGATGATCCGCTGCCGGATGTCGGGCTTCTTCATCGGCGGCAACGGGATCGAGATGTCGTCGAACGCGATGGTCAGCTTCATCCCGGCGAACAGCAGCTCCGGCAGCGGCTCGGACTCCAGCGGGTTGAGCAGCGCGTTCTGGATCGCCTCCTCCACGTCGCGCACGGCCGGCAGCGACTCCGGCGGGTACACCACCCGGGTACCGAGCGGGAACCGCTCCAGCAGGAAACCCTCACCGTTGTGCACGAGCAGCGGCGGCGTCCGGTCGTCCACCTCAAGCACAAACCCTGGCCGAGACATGTCAGAACCTCTCTCGTCGTACGTTCAACGGTGCAGCAACAACAGTGGCGGCAATCATGACGCCCTCACATCGAAGGCGACCTTCACGGTGCCCAGGCGACCGGCCGACTGCGCGTGGTCGAGCGCCTCACGCCACCGGTAGAGCGGGTACCGCGCCCCGACGACCCCGTCCAGCGGAGCCTTCTGGGCCATCTCCAGCGCGGTCTCGAAGGCGGGACGCCCGTTCGGCTCCTCCCGCGAGGACGCGTACGTCCCGGTCAGCTCCAACTCACGGAACCACACCGGCGACAGATCCGCACCCGTCGACGGCATGCCCGCCAGGACCACCCGGCCGCCGGCCTTGGTGACCCGCAGCACGGTGTCGATCGAGTCCTTGCTGCCGACCGCGTCGACGGCGACGTCGACCCCGCCGAGCAGGAACTCCTTGGCGTTCAGATCCGGCTTCAGCCGGAAGGCACCGGTGGCCCGGCGGACGCCCCGGAAGACCTCGTCGGGCGCGACCACGTCGCTCGCCCCGAACGCCCGGGCCAGCTCACGCTGCTTCGGGTGCTTGGCGACGACGGTGATCCGGCCGGCCTGGGTCAGCTCGCGCAGGGCGAGCGTCGCGAACAGCCCGACAGCGCCGGCGCCACTGACCAGTACGGACTGGCCCGGCTCGATCTTGGCCCGGAGCGCGGTGTGCACGGCACCGGCCAGCGGCTCGACCAGGACTGCCCGCTCATCGGAGAGGCCTTCCGGTACGGCGTACAGCTGGCTGCGGTGAGCCACCATGACGTTGCCCCAGCCGCCACCGGTGTCCTGGCAGAAGCCGGTCTGGAGTCCGGGCGAGACGTGGCCGACGGTGATCCGGTCGCACAGGCTGGTACGGCCCGACGAGCAGCTCTCGCACGGCTCCACGCCACGCGCGGCGCAGGTGAGGACCGAGTCCATCACCACGCGGGTGCCCTTCGGCAGGTCCTCGCAGTCGTCGAGCAGCTCGCCGACGATCTCGTGACCCGGTACGAACGGCAGCGACACCAGCGCGGAGAAGTACAGCTTGGTGTGGCCGGTGACCATGCCGAGGTCGGAGCCGCAGATGCCGGACAGGATCGGCCGGATCCGCGCCCAGCCCTCCCGGTCGGCCTTCGGCTCGTCGATCGTGACGAGCCGGAGCGGCGCGGCCGGGCCGGTCAGGATGGCCGGGATCCGGCTGCCCATCGCCTTCGCGGCCAGGAACTTGGCCGGTGAGCGGTACATCTCGAGCGCGAGCATCATCGGGCGTTCACCCCGGGGATCTCCAGACGCGAAGAAGTGGCGGGTGTCTTCCAGTCGACGATCTGCCAGCGCGCGGCCCGGGCGGCCCGGAACAGCGACACGTCCGGCGAGACGGCGACCGGGTTGCCGACGGTGGTCAGCATCGGCAGGTCCGAGTGGCTGTCGGCGTAGGCGTACGACTTGGACAGGTCGATGTTCGTGCCGCGGGCGCGGTGCTTGATCCACGCGGCGCGTGACTCGCCCACCAATGGAGGGCCGGTCAGGTACCCGGTGCAGCGGCCGCGGTCGTCGACGGCCAGCTCGGCCGCGACGATCTCGTCGAACAGCGACTCCAGCGGCCGGGTCAGCGGCCGGACGGCGCCGGTGATCAGGATCGTCCGGTGACCGGCCGCCTTGTGCTCGCGGATCCGCCGGACGGCAGCCCCGCTCAGCCGCTCGAGCACGTGGCCGGCCAGCGTCTCGTCGACGATCTTGTTGAGCTCTTCGAGTTCGGCGCCCTGGTACCGGCGGTAGATCGTCCGCAGGAAGGTGCCGCGGTCCTTGCGCTCGGCCGAGATCAGCTTCGGCAGCTTGCGCAGCATCGCGCCGATCTCACCGACCCGCTGGTGGCTGTCCAGCTCGGGCAGCCGCATCCACAGGTAGGTCTCGATCACGTTCGACGACAGCAGCGTGCCGTCCATGTCGAAGGCGGCGATGATCTCGGAGTCCTCCGAGGGCGTCACCTTCTTCAGCACGCCGGCCGACTCGGCCAGCGACTTGTTCCGCTTCTTCCGGACCACGTCCAGCCGGCGCAGCGAGTCGGTGACGCTCGGGCAGTGCACTTCCTGCAGGTAGTGCTGCCAGTCGACGATCGAGGTGTCGCACCAGAACTTCTCCTGGTCGTCGCCCTCCAGCGCGTTGTGCAGGGCGAGCACGTTGTCGTCGATGAACTGCAGCTCGGCCTGCGCGTACTCGGAGTACAGGTCCATGTAGCGGCGGAGGAAGTCGATCCGGCGCTTCTGCACGTCCAGCTCGCGGGCGTACTTGCGGGTCCGCTCGCCGCGCGGCGCGTGCATGATGATCTGGTCGGCGATCTTGTGCGCCTTCTCGCCGTACCGCAGCATGCTCTCGACCGAGTCGCCGCCGGGGAACTTCCAGACCGGCAGCCGGACCGCGCCGCGCTCGCCCAGGTCGAACGGGTGCTTGGAGAAGTACGCGCGCACACCGGCGTACAGCTGCTCGAAGGTCAGCGGGTTCCGGGCGCCGGAGCTGACGTGGTAGTACTCCGGCTTCGACAGCTCGGGCTCGGTCGCCATCACCGCGCAGATCGCGCCGACGACGTGGTCGACCGGGATGATCTCGACGACCGAGTCGGGGCTGGCCGGGAACTCCGGCAGCTCACCGCGGCCGTAGGCCAGGATCAGCGGCTCGGCCATCTTGAAGCCCTCGATCCAGCCCGGGTGCGGGCTCTGGACCGCGGACTCGATGATGGCCGGCCGGACGATCGAGGTCGGCAGCTTGGCCGCGAACTCCTCGACCACCCGCTCGCCCAGCGCCTTGGTGAAGGTGTAGCAGTCGGTCCAGCCGAGGCTGCGGGCGCGCTCGGTGCCGGTCTCGATCAGCTTCTTGGCGACCCACTCGGTACGCCGGCGCTCGGTGTCGGCCGCCGCGGTCAGGTGACCGGCCCGGCGGTGCAGCTTCTCCGACTCCTTGCGGAACTTGATCAGCATCGCGGCGCTGCGCGAGGTCTCCTCGATCCGTGCCTTCATCGCCATCCCGGCCTCGGCCTCGGTGCGCCAGTCGACGTTGTGGTCGACCGGGGCCTCCGGGATCGCGCCGCGGCGACGGCCCGCGGTGTAGGCGGTGGAGATGTGGACGTAGTGCACCGGACGGCCGTCGCTGGCCTCGACGATGCGCTCGAGCAGGCTCTTGGTGCCCAGCACGTTGGTGGTGAACGCCTCGTGGATCGGCGGGTCGAAGGAGACGTCGCCGGCGCAGTGCACCACGATGTCGAGATCCTTCGGCAGCGCCGGTACGTCGGACAGGTCGCCCTCGACGACCTCGACCCGGGCGGCGGTGAGTTCGGCGGCGTCGGCGTACGGGGTGCCCTCGCCGTAGAACGGCTTGAAGATGTCCTTCTTGAGCATCTGCGCCATCCGGTCGGTGCCCTTGAGGGACCCCTTCGGTCGGATGATCGCGACCACCGTGGTGCCGGGCAGGTCCCCGATCATCCGGTGCAGCAGGGCCTCACCGACGAATCCGGTGATGCCGGTGACCAGGACCTTCTTGCCTGCCAGCTTGTCGGCAAGGCTCACTTGTCGCCTCCACGGGTGAGTTCGAGTGCCTCGGTCAGGGTGAACGCGCCGGCGTACAGAGCCTTGCCGACGATGACGCCTTCGACGCCGTCGCTGACCAGCGTGCTCAGCGCACGCAGGTCGTCCAGGCTGGAGACGCCGCCGGAGGCCACGATCGGCTTCTCGGTGCGGGCGCACAGGTCGCGGTACAGGTCGAGGTTGGGACCCTGCAGCATGCCGTCCTTGGTGACGTCGGTGACGACGTACCGCTCACAGCCGGCCCGCTCGAGTCGCTCGAGCACCTCGTACAGGTCGCCACCCTCTTTGGTCCAGCCGCGGGCGGCCAGCGTGCGGCCGCGGACGTCCAGGCCGATCGCGACGCGGTCGCCGTACTGCGAGATGATCCGGTCACACCACTCCGGGTCCTCCAGCGCGGCGGTGCCGATGTTGACCCGGCGCGCGCCGGTCGCCAGGGCAGCCTCGAGAGAGTCGTCGTCGCGGATGCCACCGGACAGCTCGACCTGTACGTCGAGCTTGCCGGTCACCTCGGCGAGCAACTCACGGTTGCTGCCACGACCGAACGCGGCATCCAGATCGACCAGGTGGATCCAGTCCGCGCCGGCCTCCTGCCAGGCCATCGCCGCGGCCAGCGGGTCACCGTAGGAGGTCTCGCTCCCGGCCTCGCCCTGGACCAACCGAACAGCCTGCCCATCCGCCACATCGACGGCAGGCAGCAGCACCAGAGTCCCAGACCGGGGCGGTGGGGTGGGGGCCGAATCAGACACTGACATGGCCCACACCCTAGATGGCGAAGCCGGCGGTTTTGTAACCCAGTGCCCCGCTGAGTCGTTGAGATCGGATCTGTCGCAGCAATACCAGTACGTGGAGTGGTCTTAGCCAGTCGGTGGTCGTTTGTAAGCTGCTGAGCATGACTACCGTGGCCGAGCTGGAGCAGGATCCGCACCCGTACCTGGCCAGTGTGCGCCCGGTCGGGTGGAGCGATGCGCTGGGGGGCTGGGTGGTGGCCAGCCGGGCATTGGCAATGGAGGTGATGCGGGATCCGTCGACATTCACTGTGGATGACCCGCGGTTCTCGACGGCGCAGGTGGTGGGGCCGTCGATGTTGTCGCTGGACGGTTCCGTGCATGGTGAGCACCGGGCGCCGTTCGAGCATCCGTTCAGCTTGGCGCAGACCCGGGCGCGGTTCACCTCGTTCGTCTCCGAGGAGACCGATCGGCTTGTCTCGGCGATCGCTCCGCTGGGGTCTGCCGACCTCCGGACCACGGTGGCCGGGCCGTTGTCGGTCGCGGTGGTCGCCTACTCGCTCGGGCTCGACCGGACCGATGCGGCGACCGTGCTCGACTGGTATCAGGACATCTCCTCCTCGGTCAGCGGGATCGCCGCCGGGCTGCCTGTTACCGCCGAAGGTGCTGCCGCGTTCGCCAAACTTCACCAACATGTTGCCGGGAGCATCGATCACTCGGACTCGCTGATCGCCGAGGCGGCTGCTGCGGGGCTCGGGACCGACGAGGTGGTCGCCAACGCCGCCGTGCTGATGTTCGGCGGCATCGAGACGACCGAGGGCATGATCACCAATTGCCTCTGGCATCTGCTGACCAACCCGTCCCAGCTTGCTTTGGTTCTGGCCGATCCGTCGTTGATCCCGAACGCGATCGAGGAGTCACTCCGCCTGGAGCCTGCCGCCGCAGTGGTCGACCGCTATGCGACCCGCGACGTCTCGCTGGGTGGCGCTTCGGTCAAGCGTGGCGACTTCGTCAGCGTCTCGCTGGCCGGCGCCAACCGCGACCCGTCAGTGTTTCCTGATCCTGATCGGTACGACGTCCAGCGCGCGAACGCCCGTCGTCATCTCGCCTTCGCCAGCGGTCCGCACATCTGCCTGGGCATGCATCTGGCCAGGCTTGAGGCGGTCAGCGCCCTCACGGAGATCCTCACCCGGCTGCCCGACCTGCGACTCGAGCCGTCCTCTCCCCCGCCGCATGGCCTGGTCTTCCGCAAGCCGACAGCGGTCAATGTCAGCTGGACGGTCGCCTGAGCAACAGGACGCCTGCAGGGAACGTGGGCACCTCGCGGTCCGGGTCGGCGTCCGCGTCGCGTTCGAACTGAGCGAATCCGCGGTCGAGTTCGTCCTCGGCGATGTGCTCGAAGGTCGAGAACGCCCGCAACTTCAGCCGCTCATACGTCGCCCGCTGGGTCCGCGGCTCGGTGACGTCGACCCAGTGCGGCTCCTCCTCGGCTTGGAGCCCGGCCCGCGTCGCGAGGGCCCGGACCTCGTCGAAGGGCAGGTACATCTGCGCGTCGACGCGACGGGCACTGGGGAAGTACCGGTACCAGTAGAGGTCCGGCATACGGTCGCCGAACTGGGTCCGGAGGATGACGCTGCCGCCTGGGCGCAGTACCCGGTAGACCTCACGGAGGCCTTGAAGCGGGTCGGACCAGTGGTGGATCGTCAGGAAGAGCCAGACCAGATCGCAGGACGTGTCGGGCAGCGGGATCGCCTCGGCGGAGCCTTCGAGGTAGGTGACGTCGGGGTGTGCGGTCGCCTGCTCCAGCATCCGGGCCGACGGTTCGACGCCGTAGACGGGACCGCCGAAGGTGTCGGCGAGCGCCGGGGTGAAGCGGCCGATGCCGCAGCCGAGATCGAGGACTGTCAGTGGGCGGGTGGGAGGCGCGAATCCGGCGGCTGCCTGCATCCAGGTGTTCAGGCTGTCTGCGGGGAGGGCGCGTCCTTGGGCGTAGACCTGATGTAGCCGAGTGTCGTAGTCCACCATTTCCCGAGCCTAGCGATTGGGTGTCGGCCCCGGCACCGGGTTTTCAGCGCGGCCAGAACACGTCGTACGCGAGGCGGAGGATCAGCGCCGAGACGACGACCAGGAAGATCACCCGGACGAAACGCGAGCCGCGGGCGACCGCGGTACGGGCGCCGAGCAGACCGCCGAGCATGTTGGCCGCGCCCATGATCAGGCCGAGCCGCCACAGCGGGGCGCCGTGGGCGGCGAAGACGAGGATGGCGCCGAGGTTCGTGGCGACGTTGGCGATCTTGGCCTTGGCGCTGGCCCGGAGGAAGTTGTAGCCCATCAGCCCGACCAGCGCGAAGATCAGGAACGAGCCGGTACCTGGGCCGACCGCGCCGTCGTAGAACCCGATCAGCAATCCGACCAGGCTTGCCGCGAGGTAGTGGGCCCGGCCGTCGAAGCGCAGTACGGTCGCGGAGCCGAGGTCCGGCTTGAACCAGGTGTAGAGCGCGACCCCGACCAGCAACACCAGCACGATCGGCTTGAACCATGCCATCGGGATCTGCGTCGCCACCAACGCGCCGGCCGCCGCCCCGATCGCGGCCAGCCCGGCCAGTGGGAGGACAGTCCGCCGGTCGGGCTTGACCTTGATGCCGAAGGTGATCGCGCTGGTCGTCGTACCGAACAACGACGAGATCTTGTTGGTCGAGAGGATCTGCGCCGGCGATGCGTTCGGCAGCCCCAGCAACATGGCCGGCAACTGGATCAGCCCGCCACCACCGACCACCGCGTCGATCCAGCCGGCCGAGAACGCGGCCACCACCAAGAACACGAGCGTCCACAGCGAAATATCAGGCACTGCAACCCCGTGCGCGGCGATAGTCAGTCACGGGCTCCATCATCAGGTAAGCCCATTATCCCGCTCTACCCTTACAGCCCTCGATGTGACGTAGCCCCCAAGGAGAGCTCCTGTGGACGAGCAGGCGAGCCCAGCCATCCAGGACCGCATCCGCTCGAGCTTCGACCGCCAGGGCCTGATGGCCCACCTGGATGCCCGCCTGTCCCACATCGGCCCCGGCCGCGTCCACATCACGCTCCCCAGCCGCCCCGAGGTGACCCAGCAACACGGCAAACCCTGATCCAGATAGACGCCCGCTGATCAGCTTTGGGCCGCGAGGCCGTGGGCGAGAAGGCTCTCGGCGGTATCTGGTTGTCCTCAGCTCGACACTCGGGCAGCGGTGGCCGCCAGGTAAGGGGACGTTTCGGGCCGCCGGGCAGCGATCAGGCCGCTGCCAAGGAGCACGTGGCCGACCATGATCGGGTAGATCGCGGAGCGTTCGAACATACCGATGTTCCACATCCAGCCGGTGAAGACGTCAATCATGAAGACCACGAACCCGACCAGGCCGGCGATGCCGAGCACGGTACTGGCGATGGAGCGTCCGCGGGTCAGGCCGATCCGGGAGCCGGTCACGCCGACGACGACGGCCATGATGTTCCCGGCGATCATCACGCCCTGGGCGCCGAAGGTGTGGAAGGCGATCAGCCCGCTGTCGACGTTCGCGTTCGAGCCCTGGAAGATGCCGACGAGTGAGACACCGACGCCGGAGATCGTGGCGAGGGTGACAACCAGAACCGGGCGAACGCCCTTGCGGAGATCGAAGGCGAGAAAGGCGCCGACGATCAGCAGTACTCCGTAGAGCACCCAGCCGGTGTCCATGACCGCGCCGAGCGGAGAGTTGCCGACCTGCTGGAAGGCGACCTGGCTCGGACCGGTCAGCCCGAGGTGGCTGACCCAGTTGTAGAAGGGAGAATAGTGGGGGTCCTGCCAGGCCGCGGCGGTGACGAACTCGGCGACCCAGGAGATGAGCGGACCGAGGAAGATGAGAAGCGCTCCGGTGCGGGCCGGTGCGCCGGCCCGCAGGATGGTCTTCATCGCAGCGCCATTCCGGGGACGCGCCGGCGGATGGCTTCCAGTTCGGCCTCGTCGGAGATGCCCTGCCAGTCGTACCGCGGCGTGTACGGAGCCTCGAGAGCCTGTACGTCGTCAGCGCTGAGCTCGACGTCGAGCGACGCCACCGCCTCGTCGATCTGCTGGATCGAGCCGGCCCCGACCAGCGGCGCGGTGACGACCGACTGCCTCCGCAGCCAGGCGAGCGCGACCTGCGCACGGCTGACTTCGTGGCCTTGGGCAACTTGTCCGACCGCGTCGATGATCGCGCGATTGGATGCTTCCTGCTCCGGCGAGTAGAGCATGTCCGCATAGGCGCCGTCGGTCTCGGACCGCTGCGTCGACCGGGCGTCGTCCCAGCCACGAGCGAGCCGGCCGCGCGCCAGCGGCGACCAGATGATCGTGCCGACCCCCTCGTCGAGGCAGAGCGGAATCATCTCCCGCTCCTCCTCGCGGGCGAGCAGGTTGTAGTGGTCCTGCATCGACACGAACCGCGCCCAGCCGTTCTGCTTCTGCAGGTGCAGTGCTTTCGCGAACTCCCAGGCGTGCATGGACGACGCGCCGAGGTAGCGCACCTTGCCGGCCTTCACGAGATCGCTGAGCGCCTCGAGAGTCTCCTCCAACGGCGTGGCGTGATCGTTGCGGTGAATCTGGTACAGGTCGATGTAGTCCGTCCCGAGCCGGCGCAGCGAGTGGTCGACCTCGGTCATCACCGCCTTACGCGACAGACCACGGCCGTTGGGGCCGGTGCGCATCGGGTGCCGGAGCTTGGTCGCGATCACCACGTTGTCGCGGTCGGCGAAGTCCTTGAGCGCCCGGCCGAGGATCTCCTCGCTGGACCCGTTGGAGTACATGTTGGCGGTGTCGAAGAAGTTGATTCCGGCGTCCAGCGCGTGCTGGATCAGCGGTCGCGCCTCGTCCTCGCTCTTCGACCAGACGGGATGGCCGCGGTCGGGTTCGCCGTACGTCATCGCGCCGATCGCGATCGGGGACACGTCGAGGCCGGTGGTGCCGAGCTTGATGTACTGCATGATGCTCCTCTAAGCTATGCGGAGAGTTCTCCAGTTACGGTAGTGGAGAACTCTCCACTTAGCAAGAAGAGGCTGCGCATGGTCCGTTCAGACGCCCGGGAGAACCGGGCCCGCATCCTCGCGGCCGCCCGCGAGGCCTTCACCGAGGACGGCGCCACGTCGATGAACCAGGTCGCCCAGCGCGCAGGCGTCGGCGCCGGCACCCTGTACCGCAACTTCCCCACCCGGGAGACCCTGCTCCTGGCCGTCTACCAGGACGAGGTCGAACGACTCATCTCGACAGTCCCCGGCCTACTGGCCGACCTGACTCCCGTCGAGGCCCTCCAGCGCTGGACCACCGACCTGGTCGAAGCGATGCGCCGCAAACACGGCCTGGGCGACGCCCTCAGCCCCACCGCCCACCAAACGATCACCGAACAGACCTACGACCCGGTCATCACGGCCATCACAACCTTGCTCGACGCAGGCAAGACCTCCGGCACCATCCGCCCCGACGCCGACCCCGGCGACTACCTGCAACTAACGGCCGCCCTCTGGCGCACACCCCCCGGCCCCCACGACCGCTCCCCCCGCATGCTCGCCCTGATCCTCGACGGCCTCCGCCCCCAGCCGTAGCTCCCCGGCCGCCCCTTGCCGACCCTGCTGGCGGGCCGGAGTGCCATGCACGCATAACTCCCGCCAGCCCGCCCGACACGCCGCGGTAATCGCTTGCCCAAGCGGATTGGGTATGCGCCGACGACCATCGGTTGCCGCCAGCAACCAAAACCGCCGCTCCCACCCGAAGGTGGGAGCGGCGGTTGGTGTGCGGGTCAGGCGCGGACGACTGAGACCAGGTGGTCGACGATTTCGGCGACCGGGACGTCGGTGCGGTCGCCGGAGCGGCGGTCCTTGACCTCGATGGTGCCGTCGGCCAGGCCCTTGCCCACCACGGCGATGGTGGGGACGCCGAGCAGTTCGGCGTCCTTGAACTTGACGCCGGGTGAGACCTTCTCCCGGTCGTCGTACAGCACCGTCAGGCCGCGCGACTCCAGCTCGGCGGCGATCGACGCCGCCTTCTCGAAGACCTCGGCATCCTTGCCGGTGGCAACCAGGTGGACGTCCGCGGGCGAGATCTCGCGCGGCCAGATCAGGCCGAGGTCGTCATGGTTGCCCTCGGCGATCGCGGCGACGGCGCGGGTGACGCCGACGCCGTACGAGCCCATGGTGACCGTGACGAGCTTGCCGTTGTGGTCGAGCACCTTCAGGTCCAGCGCCTCGGCGTACTTCTTGCCGAGCTGGAAGATGTGCCCCATCTCGATCCCGCGCGCCGACGACAGCGGACCCGAACCATCGGGCGCCTCGTCACCGTCGCGCACCTCAGCCGCCTGGATCGTGCCGTCAGCGGTGAAGTCGCGCCCGTACACCAGGTTGATGACGTGGAAGCCGGTCTTGTCCGCACCCGTCACCCAGGCCGAACCCTCAGCCACACGGGGATCGAGCAGGTACCGGATCTTCGAAGTGTTCTCCGCCCCCAGCACACCCGGCCCGATGTAGCCCTTGGCCAGCGCCGGGTTCTTCTCGAAGTCCGACTCCTCGAACGCGACGACCTCGGCCGGCTCGACCTGCGCGCCCAGCCGCTTCTCGTCGAGGTTCCGGTCGCCCGGTACGCCGATGGCCAACGGCTCCCGCGTCCCGTCGGGATGCACGAGCATCACCAGCACGTTCTTCAACGTGTCAGCAGCCGTCCACTCGCGACCATCCGCCCGAGCATGCTTCGCGTTCAGCGCGTCGACCAACGTATCGATCGTCGGCGTGTCCGGAGTGTCGACAACCTCAGCAGCAGGCACGCCGGAGGCATCGACAGCCGGCGACTGCGGCACCACGACCGCCTCGACGTTCGCCGCATACCCACCCGGGGAGCGGACGAACGTGTCCTCGCCGTTCTCCGCGATCGCCAGGAACTCCTCCGACGCCGACCCGCCCATCGCGCCCGACATCGCGGCCACGATCACGTAGTCGAAGCCGAGCCGGTCGAAGATCGCGATGTACGCCTTGCGGTGCAGCTCGTACGACGCCTGCAGCCCGTCCTGGTCGATGTCGAACGAGTACGAGTCCTTCATCACGAACTCGCGCCCGCGCAGCACGCCGGCCCGCGGCCGGGCCTCGTCGCGGTACTTGTTCTGGATCTGGTAGATCGACAGCGGCAGGTCCTTGTACGACGAGTACAGGTCCTTCACGACGAGGGTGAACATCTCCTCGTGCGTCGGCCCGAGCAGCATGTCGGCGCCCTTGCGGTCCTTGATCCGGAAGATGTTCGGCCCGTACTCCGTCCAGCGGCCGGTCGCCTCGTAGGGCTCGCGGGGCAGCAGCGCCGGGAAGACCAGCTCCTGCGCGCCGATCCGGTCCATCTCCTCGCGGACGATGTTCTCGACGTTGCGCAGCACCTTCAGGCCCAGCGGCAACCAGGTGTAGATACCGGGCGCGGCGCGACGGATGTAGCCGGCCCGGACCAGCAGCCGGTGGCTCGGGACCTCCGCGTCCGCCGGGTCCTCGCGAAGGGTGCGAAGGAACAGCGACGACATGCGCAGTATCACGGGAGTCTCCAAGCAGTGAACGAGTGGTGGAAGAACTACTGTCGGCAAAGAGGATATCCGCCGACGGGTAGTACTCTCACCACCTTTCCACAGCCCCGCCTCAGCGCCCCTCGCGGGCCGCCTTCAGCGCCGCCCGGATCAGCGGGATCTGCAGCGGCAGCCGGGCGAATCCGATCGCCCTCGCCCGCGGCCCCGCGGACCGGTTCAGGTCGAGCGCCATCTGCACGTTCGCCGGGAACACGGCGGCCAGCAGGCCCGCGCTGAGCAGGCCTGCCGGTCGCCGCGTCCGTGGGTGCAGGAGCCCGGCCGCGCAGGCGAGCTCGGCGACGCCCGAGGCGTAGACGAGCTCCTTCTTGCGCGGCAACTGCCGCGGCACGATCCGCTCGAACGGCTCCGGCTTCACGAAATGCAGCACCCCCATGACACCGAAAAGCACTGCCAGTCCGGTGGTGCTCCTGCTCCGTCTGCTCATGCCGACGACCTTAGCCGATCGTGTTACCCACGGGTAGCCAGGTTTACGGCAGCTTCCCGTACGGCGTCGCGGCCGCGCGCGCGGCGTACAGCAGAGCCGGTTTCTGCGCCGGCCACAAGGTGCTCGTGAAGCACGAGTACGAGGGGAAGAACCCGCCACAGCTCCCCGAGTCCGGCCCGATCTCGAACGTGTACGACGGTACGCCGCGAGTCCCGTAGAGCCAGTCGTCCGTCGCCCCAGGCGCGAAGTACCCGACCCCGCCGTCACCGGTCGACACCGGATACCCGTTCAGCGCCCCCATCTTCTTGCCCAAGGCAACCAACGCGGCCTTGTTCGGAGCCGCCGTGTTCGTATACCCGTAAGGCGCCAGGATGTCGTTGCCGAAACTGTGCAACGTCAGGAACACCCCGGTCGTGTCGGCCGCCGCAGGCTCACCGACCGCCCCCTTCGTGTCGCGGAAGATCTTGTCCAGCAGCCCCTGGATCGCGATCGTCTCCGGCTCCGAAACGGCCCTCTTCCCCGGATACGTCTCGTCGCAGGGCCCACCCTGCTCCACATCCCACTGGAAGCTAGAGTTGCGATTCAGATCCACACCCGCATCAGCGGCCGGGCACCCACCCGCGGAGTTGTCGACGTTCTTGCGCTGCATCACCGGCTGCGTCGGGTTCGACGCGACCACGTCCACACCATCAGGATTCGCGATCGGGATCACCCACAACTCCCGGGTGTCCAGCAACGAAGTGATCGCCGGATCCGTCCCGTACGACGAGACGAGCAGATCGATCCACTTGTACGCGATCTCCCCCGTCGCCACCTCCCGCGCGTGGATCTGGGTGTGCAGGACGAACTTCGGCTTCTTGCCAGAAGTGCTGTCCAGCGCGCAGTCGCCACTGGTCAGCTTGGTGATGCACAGAGCCTGGATGTCGTGCCCGCCCTGCCCCTTCGTCTTCTTCCACGAGTCGCCGATGTCATACAGCTTCACCAGCTCCGGGTGGGCGGCTGTGACGGCCGCGTTGTGCTGCTCATGGCCCGCTGCCGTGTGGTAGCCGCCGTAGTACGTAGTACCGGCCAGGTCCGAGGCTGTGCGGATCACGGGCTGGTAGACGTTGCCGGTCTTGCCGACGAGCACGCCGCGATCGCGAAGGCGAGCAACCTCAGCAGGGGTCGCGACCAGCGTCGGGCGGGTGCCGTGGCCGTGGGTGATGTCGTAGCCGTCGCGAACCAGCTCGGCGACGGTCACCCCAGCGGGCAGTTTGAACGAGTAGTACGACGGAGTGGTGTCGACCTCGGGCTGGGGCGCGGCTGCAGAGGGGCCGGGCGCGAAGCCGGCGACGGCGATCGCGACGGAGGCCAAACCGGCCAATGGCACAGCAAGTCTTCGACCGGGGCGGTGGGGTGGGGGAAGCATAGACACAGCAGTTGTCCTTCGACTGGGCGGGGGCGGCGCTGTCGAACAGCCAACCTCACCACCGGTCACCGCGCCATCACAGTCAGCGCTCAGCCTTAGAACAGGATCGTCGCGAACGTCTCGATGGTCCGGAACCCCACCCGCTCGTACGCCGCTCGCGCCGGCGTATTGAACGCGTTGACATACAAGGTCACCACCGGCGAGATCTGTCGCGCGAGTTCCACCACGGCCGCCATGCCAGGAGCGGCCAGCCCCTGACCCCGTCGCTCAGGATCGACCCAGACCCCCTGGATCTGGCAGACCCCGGTGCCCACCGAGCCGATCTCCGCCTTGAACACGACCTTGCCGTCCTCGATCCGCGCGAAGGCCCGGCCGGCCCGGATCAACTCGGCGACCCGCGACCGGTAGAACGTCCCGTCCGGCCCCGTCTGCGGCGGCACACCCACTTCCTCGGTGTACATGGCGACGCACGCCGGGTACAGGATCCCCAGCTCCACCGGCTCGACCGCGCGCACGAGCGGATCCGGCGCGATCGCCGGCGGACCTTCGATCACCATGAACGGCTGCTCGTCGCGCACCTCGCGCGCCGGACCCCAGTGCGGTTCCAGTGCAGTCCACAACTGCTCGACAGCACGAGCAGGCCCGAGGATCTGGAAGCAGTTGCGGCCACGACGCAACGCGTACGCCGCGAACGCCCGCAGCGCGGCCTCCCCCGCGCCGACCGGCACCATGTTGCCGCCGGCATGGCAGAGCGCCTCGAGTTCGCCCTTCTCGACGTACCCCCAGACCTCCGCGCCGCGGCGCGGATCGAGCCCGGACGCCTGCACCAAGGAGTCGACGAAGACGTTCACGACCGGATCGCGGGCGATGACGGCCCTCGCTGCTGAGAGGTCGCGAGGACCCAGTACCCGTACGCCCACGCCGCAGAACCTAGCCGATTACCGCCGCCGTGGCGCGCAATGGGTCATCTAGAGTTCGCGAGCCATCCAAATCAGCTCGTCGCCGAGGTCCCGGTCCGGCGTACTCCGGGGCTCACCGAAACCGTTCTTGCGATAGAACCGAATCGCCTGCTCGTTGCCGACCAGTACATCCAGCAACAACTGCTCCGTCCCCACCGGCAGCGCCTCGATCGCCCCGTCCAGCAAGGCTTTCCCGACCCCGAGCCGCTGATACCCCGGCAGCACATACAGCTTCCACATCACCCAGAAGCCGGCCTCCTGGCCAAGGCCCACCATCCCCACGAGATGCTCATCGACCACCGCGACGAGGGTGATGCCTTGCGTGATGCCACGCTCGACCGCCGCCGGCGACCACCACTGCGCCAACCCGTCCGAGATGAACTCGGCCGACACCAATCCGGCGTACGCGACCGGCCAGGTCGTCAGCCCGATCTCCCGCACCACCGCGACGTCGTCCACCACGGCCCGGCGGACGCTGATCATCCGCGAATCCGCACGATCTGCCCGTCCGGATCGGTCACCGCCAATCCCCCGTCGTCCCTCGACGCGTGATATCCGGTCGCCGCAAGCCGCTCGGCAACCGCATCCAGGCTCTCCGAAGTAGTCAGCTCTATCTGTACTTCGAGAGCGCCCGCCGCCCGGAACCGCGCCAACTCGGGGTTGTCCCCACCCAGGATGCCCAGCAGCCGCTCCCAACCGGCCCGATCCGGGACGCCGAGCATCGGCGTGACCGACCACCGGGTGTCCGGATGGGCGTCGTGCAACTTGTAGCCGTACAGATCCTTGGGACGCTCGTCGATCCACAACCCGGCGCCGTCCGGCCCCTTCGCCGTCAGCACCCGCCCGAACGCCTCGTCGAAGATGCTCGCGTCCTCGAAGCCGGCCGCGTCGAGCCGGTCCAACAGCTCGTCGATGTCGTCGGCCTCGAAGGTCAGCCTGGTCTGCCCCGGCTCGCCACCGGTATCGCTGCGGGCCGCGTCGTGCAGCGCGATCATCCCGCGCCCGGCGACCATGTCGATCCAGATCCCGCTCTCCGACTCGATCCGGGACCGCAACCCCAGCGTCTCCAGGAACGCGCGCATCGCCTGCACGTCGTTGGAGAACCGCAAGGTGCGGATGACAACCTCATTCATGCCGGTCCCTCTCCAGGTAGTCCGTCAGCGCCTGCTCGACCAGGGCCGACAAGCTCGTGCTCTCGTCGATCGCCTGATGCTTGATCCGCCGGATCAAGTCCGGCGGCAGGTACACGTTGAACTGCGCCTTCTTGGCGGCCTCTTCGGTCATGCCTAGGATGCTAGCAATTTAGCGGGCTAACAAACAAGCCCCTGGCCGAGGACGGCCAGGGGCTTGGTCGAAGCGGGATGGATCAGACGGCGGTGAGCAGCGCGTCGTCCAGTTCCTTGAGGAGCTTGGCCTTCGGGCGGGCGCCGACGACCGACCAGATCAGCTCGCCGTGCTGGAACAGCATCAGGGTCGGCAGCGCCATCACGCGGTAGTTCGAGGAGATGGCCGGGTTCTCGTCCGAGTTCACCTTCACCACGGTCAGCCGGTCGGCGCGCTCGACCGCGATCTGCTGCAGAATCGGGACGATCTGGTGGCACGGTGGGCACCACTGCGCCCAGAAATCCACCAGGACGGGCTTGTCTGCCCGTAGTACCAGCTGGTCGAAGTTCGTCTCGTCGGCCACGAGTAGTTCGGTCATCGTCGGGTCCTCCAGTTCTCGGCATCGGTCAGGAGGTCGGCCAGCTTGATCCGCAGCTCGGTCAGCTCGGCGATCCGCCGGTCGACCTCCGCGATCCGCGCCCGGTACGCCGTCAGCGACGCCGGGCAGACGTCCGCCCGGTCGTTGCCGGCCCGCAGGCACTCGATGAACGGATAGGTCTGCTCCGCCGTCAACCCGAGCGACAGCAACGCCTTCACCTCACGGACCACGATCACGTCCTCGGCGCTGTACGCCCGATACCCGTTGGCCTCCCGCCGGGGCTTCAACAGCCCCTGAGACTCGTAGTACCGCACCGCCTTGACCGTCACCCCGGCCTCAGCCGCCAAATCCCCGATCCGCATCGCGACCTCCATAACCCCGACGCTAAACCCTGCCCCCAGGGTCAAGGTCAAGTCAGACTATGCCCATGCACCTCGGCACCTTCACCCATGACCACTCGCTGGATCTCACCGGCCCGACCATCGAGCGCACCGCCGTCCGCGGTGTACTCCAGCGCGGCCGGGACCTGCTGCTGCTGAAGTCCCGGCACGGCGACTACAAGTTCCCCGGCGGCGGGGTCGAGCCGGGCGAGTCGATGCAGTCCGCCCTCCAGCGCGAGTTCCTGGAGGAATGCGGCTCCGCGAGGTCGACGTCGGCAAGCTGCTCGGGGAGACCGTCGAGTTCGTGCGCGCCGTCGATGCGGAGTACGAGGTGTTCAAGATGACCTCGCACTACTTCACCTGTACCAGCGTGGCGACGCCGAACGCCCCACAGCAGCTCGAGGCCTACGAGGCGGAGCTGGAACTCGAGCCGTGCTGGGTCACTGTCGAGCAGGCGTTGCACGCCAATCGCGCCGTGCTCGACAGCGGCGTCGGTGTGATGCGGTGGCTGGTCCGGGAGACCGCGGTCCTCGAGTTGCTCAGCTGAGTTCGGTGCGGAGCCAGTCGCCCAGGACCTTGGCGCTTGCGTCCACGAGGGCGGGCCAGTCCATCGCGGCCTCGTCGGCCGAGTCGGAGACGTGTTTGATCAGCCGGACCGGTACGCCGAACTGGCGGCAGGCGAAGGCGACGCCGTACGCCTCCATGTCGACCAGGTGGGCGCGCTCGGCGAGCCGTGCCTTGACGACCGGGTCGGTGACGAAGACGTCGCCCGAGGCGAGGACCGTGCCGTCGCCACCGTCGATCCGGATGGACTCCTGCGGGTCGAGGCCGATCCCGCGGATCGCCTCGGCGTTGAGGTCGTGGTTGACGACCTCGCTCGGCAGGTAGATCCCGGCCAGCCCGTCACGCAGTGCGCCCGTCGTACCGACGTTCAGGACCGTGAGGTCGCTGGTGTCGCGTCCGGCCAGGGCCTGCGCGGTGATCACCGCCGCCGCGGTCTTGCCGACCCCGGTGATGACCACCGGGATGCCTTCCGGAACGTATCGGGCCTCGCCGCGCGTCGCGCTGATCACGATGTAGTCCGTCACGCGGCGAGGGTACCCGCTGGAATCAGCCGACCGTCACGGTCGGCTCGCCGCCGTCGACGGACTCGCCCATCTCCTCGGCGATCCGCAGCGCCTCCTCGATCAGGGTCTCGACGATCTTCGACTCGGGCACCGTCTTGATCACCTCGCCCTTGACGAAGATCTGGCCCTTGCCGTTGCCGGAGGCAACCCCGAGGTCGGCCTCGCGGGCCTCACCCGGTCCGTTCACGACGCAGCCCATCACGGCCACCCGCAGCGGGACCTCCATGCCCTCGAGCCCCGCGGTGACCTGCTCGGCCAGCGTGTAGACGTCGACCTGGGCGCGGCCACACGACGGGCAGGAGACGATCTCGAGCTTGCGCTCGCGCAGGTTCAGCGACTGCAGGATCTGCAGGCCGACCTTGACCTCCTCGACCGGCGGCGCGGACAGCGAGACGCGGATCGTGTCACCGATGCCCTGGGACAGCAGCGCGCCGAACGCGACCGACGACTTGATCGTGCCCTGGAAGGCCGGCCCGGCCTCGGTGACGCCGAGGTGCAGCGGCCAGTCACCGGCCTCGGACAGCAGCTGGTACGCCTTGACCATCACCACCGGGTCGTTGTGCTTGACCGAGATCTTGAAGTCGTGGAAGTCGTGCTCCTCGAACAGCGACGCCTCCCAGACGGCCGACTCGACCAGCGCCTCGGGCGTCGCCTTGCCGTACTTCTTCAGCAACCGCGGGTCGAGCGAGCCGGCGTTGACGCCGATCCGGATCGAGGTGCCGTGGTCCTTGGCGGCGGCCGCGATCTCCTTGACCTGGTCGTCGAACTTGCGGATGTTGCCCGGGTTCACCCGGACCGCGGCGCAACCGGCCTCGATCGCGGCGAACACGTACTTCGGCTGGAAGTGGATGTCGGCGATCACCGGGATCTGCGAGTGCCTGGCGATCTCCGGCAGCGCGTCGGCGTCGTCCTGCGACGGGCAGGCGACCCGGACGATGTCGCAGCCCGCCGCGGTGAGCTCGGCGATCTGCTGCAGCGTCGTGTTGACGTCCGAGGTCAGCGTGGTGGTCATCGACTGCACCGACACCGGCGCGTCGCCACCGACCAGCACCTTGCCCACCTTGATCTGGCGGGTCTTGCGGCGCGGGGCGAGGGTCGGCGGAGGCAGCGCGGGCATGCCCAGGGAGATGCTCATTTTTCCTTTGTCCGGTTGAGAGTTATCCGTTGAAGAGCTTGATCGGGTTGACGATGTCGGCGACGACGAGCAGTACGCCCATCACCACGATGACGCTGGCGGCCACGTACGCGATCGGCAGCAGCTTGGCCACATCGACGTACCCGGGGTCGGGCCGGCCGAGCAGCTTGGCGAACCCGCGCCGGATGCCTTCCCAGATCGCGCCGATCATGTGGCCGCCGTCCAGCGGGAGCAGCGGGATGAAGTTGAACAGCGCGAGGAACAGGTTGAGCGAGGCGAGCAGTGAGACCAGGAAGGCGATCCGCTCACCGCCGGTCAGGCTGTTGTTCGAGGCGACCTCGCCGGCCACCCGGCTGGCGCCGACGACGCTCATCGGGCTGTCGGCGTCGCGGTCGCCGCCGACGATCGACTTGGCCACCCCGACCAGCTTCTCCGGGAAGTTGCCGAGCGCCTTGACGGTGGCGACGGTCAGCTCGCCCATCTTGTCGACGACGAAGCCGAAGTTCTGCCGGACCACCTTCTGCTCCGGCGAGACGCCGAGGAAGCCGACCGAGACGTACTTGTCCGAGCCGGCCTTCTCCACCACCTGGTTGAGGATGGTGTTGGTGGTCAGCGTCTGCTGCTTGCCGTCGCGCTCGACCACGATGGTGGCCGGCTTGTCCGTGTTGGACCGGATCAGCGGCGTCAGGTCGTCCCAGCTCTTGATGGTGGTGCCGTTGAAGGACAGGATCTTGTCCCCGACGTGGAACCCGGCGGCCTTGGCCGGCGACTCCTTGTCGGACGGCTGGCAGACCCGGCCGGCCTTCGACGCCTCCGAGGCGGGAATCACGCAGTCGGTGACGGTGGCGACCGTGGTCTGCGCGACGTTGGCGCCGTAGAACATGAACAGCCCGGCGAACAGGAAGAACGCGATCGCGACGTTGACCAGCGGACCGGACGCCATCACGATCAGCTTCTTCCACCACACCTTCTGGTAGAACAGCCGGCCGTTGTCGGCGGGATCGATCGTCTCGTACTCCGCGGTGCGCGCGTTCTCCACCAGCGACTGGATCGGCCCGGTGTTGGCCTTGCGGACCTTGGTCGGGTCCTGCCCCTTGGCCGGCGGCATCATCCCGATGATCCGGACGAACCCACCCGCCGGGATCGCCTTGAAGCCGTACTCGGTCTCGCCCCGCTTGGTCGACCAGACGGTCTTGCCGAAGCCGACGAAGAACTGGGTCACCTTCATGCCGAACGCCTTGGCCGGCAGCATGTGACCCATTTCATGCAGCGCGACCGACACCAGGATGCCGATCACGAACAGCACCACGCCGACGAAAGTGAGGAGTGCGCTCATACCTGTGTGGTCTCCTGGCCCTGGTGGTCCGTGCTGCCGGTCAGTTCGCGGGCCCGGACCCGGGCCCAGGCGTCCGCGGCGAGTACGTCGTCGATGGACAGTTCCTCGTACGAGGGTACGTCGTGTTCGGTCACGATCCGGGCCACGGTGTCGACGATCCCCAGGAACGGGAGCCGGCCGCTGCGGAACGCCTCGACGCAGACCTCGTTCGCCGCGTTCAGCACGGCTGGGGCGGTACCGCCCCGCTCCCCCGCCTCACGGGCCAGCTGGACGGCCGGGAACGCCTCGTTGTCGAGCGGCTCGAACTCCCACGACGACGCCTTGGTCCAGTCGCAGCTCGGCGCGGCGTCCGGTATCCGTTCAGGCCAGCCCAGCGCGAGCGCGATCGGCAGCCGCATGTCCGGCGGCGACGCCTGGGCGATGGTCGAGCCGTCCACAAACTCGACCATCGAGTGCACGATCGACTGCGGGTGGACGACGACCTCGATCCGGTCCATCGGGAGGCCGTAGAGCAGGTGCGCCTCGATCACCTCGAGCCCCTTGTTGATCAGGTTGGCCGAGTTGATCGTGATGACCGGGCCCATGTCCCAGGTCGGGTGGTTGGCTGCCTGCTCGGGCGTCACGTCGGCCATCTCGGCCCTCGAGCGACCACGGAAGGGGCCGCCGCTCGCGGTCACGATGAGACGGCGTACCTCGTCGGCGGTACCGGTGCGGAGGCACTGGGCGATCGCGCTGTGTTCGGAGTCGACCGGGACGATCTGGCCCGGCTTGACCCGCTTCACCACTAGCGGGCCGCCGATGACCAGCGACTCCTTGTTGGCCAGCGCGAGGGTGGTACCGGCATCCAGGGCAGCCAATGTGGGCTGCAGGCCGACAGATCCGGTGATGCCGTTCAGTACTACGTCGCACGCCATCCCGGCCAGCTCCGTCGACGCGTCCGGACCGGTGATGATCTTCGGGATCCGGAACTGTCCCTGGGAGTAGCCGCGCTTCTGCGCCTCGGCGTAGAAGGCCAGCTGCAGGTCCTGGGTCGCGGTGGCCTTGGCGACCGCGACGACCTCGACCTCGAACTCCAGCGCCTGCTGCGCCAGCAACGCGACGTTGTCACCGCCCGCGGACAGCGCGAGCACGCGGAACCGATCCCGGTTGCCGCTGATCAGCTCGAGCGCCTGCGTACCGATCGAGCCGGTCGAACCGAGGATGACGACGGTGCGTTGATTCACGCGACCTATTGTCACAGGTAACGATCCCTGCCCGACTCCCGGCAGCGCTACCGTTGGGCTCATGAGTCTGGAACAGCCGCCGCCCGCCCGCAGGGCATCCGATCATGACCGTGAGCGCGCCGCCGCGGTGATCCAGGAAGCCCACAGTGACGGCCGGCTGGACTTCGAGGAGATGGACGAGCGGCTGACGCAGATCTACTCCGCCAAGACCGAGATCGAGTTGCGCACGGCCACTGCCGACCTGCTGCCGATCGCGCACGGCAGCAACGCGGCCGAGCTGACGATCCGCGCCAAGCACAGCGCGCAGAAGCGAGAGGGCGCCTGGGTCGTGCCCGAGCGGGTGACCGCGGTCGCCGAGCACTCGTCGGTGAAGCTCGACTTCACCGACGCGGTGATCAGCTGGCGCGAGGTGCACGTGGAGGCGCACGCCAAGCACAGCTCGGTGGTGATGGTCGTGCCGCGCGGCTGGAGCGTCGACATCGACAACGTCGACATGGTCCACAGCGCCGCCAAGAACAAGGCGACCGCCCCGGCCGCCGGCGGCGTCCGGCTGATCGTCACCGGCCAGGCCCAGCACGGCTCGATCGTCGTACGGCACCCACGCAAGCGACACTGGTGGTGGCCTTGGTACAGCAAGTGACTCCGTTAGCGTGTGCGCATGACGGTTTCGCTTGATCTTGTAGACGTCGACTCGCTGCTGACCGAAGAGGAAGTCGCGATCAGGGCGACGGCCCGGCGGTTCGCGGACGAGCAACTGCGGCCGCACCTGCCCGAGTGGTTCGAGTCGGCCAGCATCCCGGCGCGGGATCTGGCGAAGGAGCTGGGCTCGCTCGGTCTGCTGGGTATGCACCTGACGGGCTACGGCTGCGCCGGGCTGGGGCCGGTGGCTTATGGGCTGGCGTGTCTGGAGATCGAGGCGGCCGACTCGGGGATGCGGTCGCTGGTGAGCGTGCAGGGTTCGCTCGCGATGTACGCGATCTGGAAGTACGGCAGCGAAGAGCAGAAGAACGAGTGGCTGCCGCGGATGGCCGCCGGCGAGGCGATCGGCTGCTTCGGGCTGACCGAGCCGGACTTCGGGTCGAACCCGGGCGGCATGCGCACCAACGCCCGGCGCGACGGCGACGACTGGGTGCTCAACGGGTCGAAGATGTGGATCACCAACGGGTCGGTGGCCGATGTGGCGGTCGTCTGGGCGCGGACGGACGACGGGGTGCGCGGGTTCGTCGTACCGACCTCTACGGCCGGCTTCTCCGCACCGGAGATCACCCGGAAGATGTCGCTGCGGGCGTCGGTGACGTCGGAGCTGATCTTCTCGGACGTGCGGTTGCCTGCGTCGGCGATGCTGCCCGAGGCTCGTGGACTGTCCGGGCCGCTGGGGTGTCTGAACGAGGCCCGGTTCGGGATCATCTTCGGCGCGATGGGCGCAGCGCGGGACTGTCTGGAGACGGCGGTTTCGTATGCGGCTGATCGACAGGTGTTCGACAAGCCGCTGTCGGCGTACCAGCTCACGCAGGCGAAGTTCGCCGACATGGCCGTCGAGCTGAACAAGGGCATCCTGCTGGCCGTCCACCTCGGCCGCCTCAAGGAGAAGGGCACCCTGCGCCCCGAGCAGGTCAGCGTAGGCAAGCTCAACAACGTCCGCGAAGCCATCGCCATCGCCCGCGAATGCCGCACGATCCTGGCCGCCAACGGCATCAGCGGCGAATACCCGGTCATGCGCCACGCCAACAACCTCGAATCAGTCCTCACCTACGAAGGCACCTCCGAGGTCCACCAACTAGTAATAGGCCAAGCCCTAACCGGCCAATCCGCCTTCCGCTGACGACCCAGTACGCCGAGATGCCGGCCGGCCGCCGGCTCGGGCCGGCTGAGCTGCCGCGGGGCTGGGCGGTGCCCGGTGCTCGTTGAGCCCCGGCTGGATCGGGCCGCCTTGCTCGACACCCTCCGGGAGCACTACGGGCTCGCCTTCGAGGCTTTGCGGTTCATCCCGGTCGGGTGGGCCTCGGCAGCGTACGAAGTACAGGCCGATGACGACCGGTACTTCCTGAAGCTGTGGCCGGATGGGCGGGATGCAGCGGGGGCCGTGGCTCGATTGCCGTTGGTTTTACGACTACACGAGCTCGGGTTCCGGGTGCCTTATCCGGTGGCGACTGCCGAGGGCGCGTTGTCCGCGTCCGTTGCGGCGGGGGTTGTCGCCTTGTTCCCGTTCCTGGCCGGCGTGACTCCGGCGGGCTGGCCGCGCTGGCCGTTGGCGGTGCTCGACGAGCTCGGCCGGACCGTTGCCGGACTGCACGCGGCCACTTCGAGGCTGTCCGTCGCACTGCCGCGCGAGCGGTTCACCATCCCGGTGGCCGACGAGTTGCGGCTGCACCTGTCCGATCGCGCGGTGAAGCCCGACCGGGGCGCGGTGATGGACCAGCTGGAGCGCCTAGAGCGACTGCAGTCAGCGGTACGCCGCCTGCCGACGCAGTACGTGCTCAGCCACGCCGACCTCGTCGGCGACAACATCCTCGTCGACGACGACGGCCGGATCAGCCTGCTCGACTGGGACGAGGCCCACCTCGCTCCCCCGGAGCTAGACCTCGCCATGCTGCTGCACGGCCAGCAACCTACCGATGCCGAGGCCTTCCGCCGCGCGCTAGCCGTGTACCCCAGCGACGTACCGCTCTCCGAAGACTTGTTCGCCTTCTTCCTCCTCCGCCGCTACCTGGACGACTACACAGCCCGCGTACTACGCCTGCACCAGGACGAGCTCGACCCAGCCGAGGAGGCCGACGCCCGCGACGGCCTCCGGCGGTGGGGATCTGGGCAATGGGTACACCTCGACCGGACGCTCGGGCTGATCCGTGGCGCCCTGCTTGAGAACCAGCGGATCGGGTACTGAGCGTAAGTAGACATCCACGGACAGTCACCTGGAGGTGACGATGAGGATCAACGGGGGCATCGCACTCATCGCGGTCGGGGCGATCATCGCCTTCGCCGTCCACGACACGCTGAGCGGGGTCGACCTGACCGCGGTCGGCATCATCATCATGCTCGGCGGCGCCTTCGGGCTGTGGTTCTCGTACCGGCTCGCGAACGCCAAGCACGACGAGGAGATCGAGCTGATCAAGCCGTCGGTCGAGGAGCAGTACACGACCGAGCCGCACGAGTACGCGATCCAGGAACAGATCGACGTCACCCCCAGCCACCTCCCGAAGGAGCCCTAAGCCAGACGTGCGCCGCCATCCAGGTGGAGGACCGTTCCGGTCAGGAACGGATTGGTGATGGCGCTCAGCACCGCCGCCGAAACGTCTTCGGTGGTACCGATCCGGCGGGCCGGGTTCTTCGCGGCGACATCGGCGTACATCCGCTCCTTGTCCGCGCCCATCCCGTCCCACGCACCTGAATCGATGATGCCCGGCGAGACCGCATTGACCCGGACCGGCGCCAGCTCGACCGCCAGCGCCTGAGCCAGGAACGCAACCGCGCCGTTCGTCGTCGCCGTCACGACCATGCCGGGCTTCGGCCGCCAGCCGACGATGCCGGAGAAGAGCGTCACCGAAGTCGTCGGCCGCAGATGCTTCACCAGCAGCAGCGCCCCGATCACCTTCGCGTCAAACGCCTTGGCGATCGCCTCCCGCTCCAGCTTCTCCACCGGACCCTTCGCCGGCGCGTTGGCCAGCGAGATCAGGTGCTCGACGACGACATCCCGTCGCGCCAGCTCCGTCGCCAGCTCCGCGATCGAGTCCTCGTTGCCTAGATCAACGACCGCCGTCGCCACCTCGCCGTCGATCGAGTCCGCCACCTTCTGTACTGCGTCCGCGCTGCGCCCGGTAATCGTCACCCGGGCTCCTTGGTCCAGGGCGTCCTGGGCCAGCTGCCGGCCGATGCCCGATCCACCCGCCACGATGAGGACCTGCTTGCCACCGAGTTCTGTCGCTGTTGTCATGCGTCCAGCCTCTGCGGATTGTGCCATCGGCACAAAGACCAGTTTTCGATACTCGCCATAGACTGCTTCTATGCCTACCTTGCGCGCCCTGGAGTGCTTCGTCGCCATCGTCGAGGCCGGGTCGATCACCCGGGCCGCCGCGTTGCTCCATCTTTCGCAGCCGTCGCTGTCGCACCAGCTCGCAATGCTCGAGAACGAACTCGGCTCGCCGTTGCTCGAACGGCTCCCCCGCGGCGTCCGGCCGACCACCGCCGGGCGCGAGGCGCTGCGGCACGCTCGCGCGGCCCTGGAGTCGGCCGATCGCGTAGTACAGGCTGGTCGGGCGGTGGCCACGTTGGGCGAGGGGCAGCTCCGGATCGGCTGCGCGGGCTCGATGACAGCCGGCCTCGTGGCTCCGCTCCTCCGTGCTTGGCGACGGCGTCATCCGCGGGTGCGGCTCGCCCTGCAGGAGCGCAACAGCGCCGACGCGCTCGCCTCGATGATCACCGCCGACGAGATCGACATCGCGATCGGCCCACGCCCCACCCGCTGGGACGGCGCTGTCGACCTGCTTGCTCAGGAAGAGCTGGTCATCGTCTTCAGCGCCGGCGACCCGCTCGGGGATCACCCCGGACCGGTCGCCATCAGCGCCCTCCACGGCTACCCGGTCATCCAGTACGCCGGTCCGCATGGCCTCGCGAGCTGGCTCGACGGGCTCTTCGCCGAGCATCAGGTGTCACCCGAGGTTGTCATCCGCACCCAACAGACGACCTCGGCGCCGGCCCTTGCCGCGGCGGGGCTGGGCGCGGCCGTCGTACCGATCAGTGGGGTTCCCGCCGGGTTTGCGGGGACCGTGCATCGGCTCGATCCGCCGCAGTCGCGGGACGTCGTGGCGCTGACGGCTGGGCGGGCCGACGTACTGGTCTCGCAGTTCGTCGCGTCGGTGAAGGCGACCGGGCTGCGGGTGCCGGCGGCCGTTGCCAGGCAACTGGAGGCGGTTTAAGACTGGCTGAAGGCCGCTGCGCAGGCTGGCGTCAGAAAGGCGGGTGGTCGCGATGACCGACAGGAACCGTGCGCTACTGGAACGCCTCTGGCCGATGGACGGGCAGCTGGCGTTGTCGGCCGAGGCCGAGCACGAGCTGCGCACCGAGGACTACGTGCTGGAGATGCCGCAGTCCGGCGAACGCATCGTCGGCCGGGACAAGATGCGCGCGATGCAGCGCGAGTACCCGTCACCGCCGTCGATCGTGATCCAGCGGATCACCGGCGCGGGCGACCACTTCGTCGTACTGGGCCGATCGGACTACGACGGCGAGATCTTCCACGTGGCCAACATCGTCGAGTTCCGCGACGGCCGGATCGCCCGGGAGACGCGCATCTACGGGTCGCCGTTCGAACCGCCGGCCTGGCGTTCGAAGTACGCGGAGTAGCCCTCTGGATCAATAAACTCGGCTGCCTCGTGACCTGAGGAGTCGATGCCGGGATGACGATGCCCACACAGGAGGACGTACTGGCGTACTTCGACACGCTGTCGAACTGGGGCCGCTGGGGCGACGACGACGAACTCGGCACGCTGAACCTCATCACCGACGACGTCCGGCTAGCGGCGGCGCGGGCCGTCCGCCACGGCAGGAGTGTGTCGTGCGGCTGGGAGATCGCCGTACCGGAGGAGATGGAGCGGTCGACGACGGCCTGCCCGTGCGCCGCCGACATGCCAGGCGCCGAGCACATGCCGCCCGCCTTCCACGCCGACCGCCGCTGGGGCTTCTCGAACGAGCGACTCGGCATCTTCTTCCACGGCAACACGATCACCCACCTCGACTCCCCCTGCCACCTCTTCTGGGACGGCAAGATGTACAACGGCCGATCCCACTCCCTGGTCGACGGCGAGACCGGATCATCCTGGGCAGCCGTCACCGCAGCAGCGAACGGCATCACCACCCGAGGCGTCCTCCTAGACATCGCCAAGGTCCGCGACGTCCCGTGGCTGGCCCCCGGCGAAGGCGTCTTCCCCGAAGACCTAGAGGAAGCCGAACGCCGCCAAGGCGTCCGAGTGCAACCCGGCGACGCCGTACTCCTCCGCACCGGCTACGGCCGAGCCCGCCACGAGTCCGGGCCCTCCGGCGGCATCACCCAGTCCGGCTGGCACGCCTCCTGCCTCCCCTGGCTCCACGACCGAGGCGTAGCCCTGATCGGCGCCGACACCCCCCAAGACGTCCAACCCTCCGGCTACGACAACATCCTCATGCCCGTCCACGCCGTAAGCCTGGTAGCAATGGGCCTCTGGCTACTGGACAACTGCGACCTGGAAGCCTGCGCCACCACAGCCACCGCCCTAAGCCAATGGGACTTCCAGCTATCCCTGGCCCCACTCCGCCTAGCCGGCACCTCAGGCAGCCCAGTAAACCCAATAGCCACCTTCTGACCGCCGCACCCTCGAGGGCCTGAGCCACTCCTGTGGATAACTCTCCGCCGACGCGACTGCTGACGGATACGCTCAGTTAGGAAGGACAGGGTGGCAGCAGCAGCGGCTCGGCCACCCGGCAACCTCACCGATGTGCGACTGCTCTGCTACTTGGCGACTTCGGTGGCACGGGACTCGCGGACCACCGTGACGCGGATCTGGCCCGGGTAGGTCAGCTCCTCCTCGACCTGCTTGGCGATGTCGCGCGCCATCACCTGCGCGGCGATGTCGTCGACGGCGTCCGGCAAGACCATCACCCGGATCTCGCGACCAGCCTGCATCGCGAACACCTTCTCGACGCCGTCGTGATGCATCGCGATCTCCTCGAGCCGCTCGAGCCGCTGCACGTACGCCTCCAACGACTCGCGCCGCGCCCCCGGCCGCCCACCGCTGACCGCGTCCGCCGCCTGCGTCAGCACCGCCTCGACGGTCCGCACCTCGACCTCGTTGTGGTGCGCTTCGATGCAGTGCACGACGTCATCGTCCTCGCCGTACTTGCGTGCCAGCTCGGCCCCGACGATCGCGTGGCTGCCCTCGGACTCATGCGTCAGCGCCTTGCCGATGTCGTGCAGGAACGCACCCCGCTTGCACCGCTTGGCATCCAGCCCCAGCTCAGCCGCCATCATGCCGGCGATGTGGGCCGACTCGACCAGGTGCTTGAGCACGTTCTGCCCGTACGACGTCCGGTAGCGCAGCAGCCCCATCGTGCGAACCAGCTCGGGGTGCAGATCGGTGATCCCCACATCGGCCATCGCGTCCTCGGCCGCCCGCTCGCACAGCTCGGCGACCTCACCCTTGCTCCGCTCGTAGATCTCCTCGATCCGGCTCGGGTGGATCCGGCCGTCGAGCACCAGCGAATCGAGGGTCAGCCGCGCCGTCTCCCGGCGTACCGGGTCGAAGCAGGACAGCAGCACCGCTTCGGGGGTGTCGTCGATGATCAGGTTGACGCCGGTGGTCTGCTCGAAGGACCTGATGTTGCGGCCTTCGCGACCGATGATCCGGCCCTTCATGTCGTCGCTGGGCAGGTGCACGACCGACACGACCGACTCACTGGTCTGCTCCGAGGCCAGCCGCTGGACTGCGCCGGTGATGATCTTGCGCGCCTTGATCTCGCCCTCGTCCTGCGCCTGCCGCTCGATGTCGCGGACGATCGTGTGCGCGTGCCGCTTCGCCTCCGCCTCGATCGCGGCGACCAGCTCGGCCTTCGCCTGCTCGGTGGTCAGGTTGGCGACGCCCTCCAGGATCCGGCGCCGCTCGTCCTCGAGATCGCGGATCTCGGCCTTGCGCTGGTCGAGCTCGGCGAGCTGGGTGGTGAGCTCGCTCTGGCGCTCTTCGATCGCGCGATGCTGCTCGTCGAGACGTTCTTCACGCTCGGTCAGCCGGTGCTCGCGACGCTCCATCTCCAGCCGCTGCTCACGCAGGTCGTCGCGGATGGATTGCGCCTCCAACTCGGCTTCCCGGCGCACATCGGACGCCCGCTGCTCAGCCTCACGCCGTACTTCGGACGCGCGGGTCTCGGCGTCACGCCGGATCTCCTCGGCACGCTGCTCGGTCGCCTCGGTGCGGACGCGGAGTACCGCCGCTGCTTCTTCCGCCTGCCGGGTCACCAGCTCGGCTGCGGACTTGGCGCCGGCCGTGATCGTGGCGGCCTCGAGCTTGGCGTTCGCCTGGGCAGCGCTCACGGCCGCGGACTGGTCGGCGACCTTGCGGCGCGACAGTGTCAGGCCGATCCAGGCCAGCAGGCCGACGATCAGCAACCCGATCAGGACGAGCCCCACAGATGCCGCCGTCGGCATGGCCGCGAGTGACATCGGCGTCTCCCCTCTGCGAGTCGCGCCCGGGGGCGTGACGTTGTCGGCGTCGAAGGGAGCCTTCACAGCGATCAGCAGGACGGTACGACGAAGAGCACCACCCGGTTCGGCGGTGCTGCAAACACCCGGCGGGGCCGGGTCGTCCTATGCGGCAGCTCGGTCGAGCGTTGGTCTCACGTCCCCCGCGCCACGGTGTTGGTCGTGGCCCGGGTTTTTGTCCGGCCGGTCCAGCCGGCCGCTGCTATGTACGCCATCTCGCGATGGAGTGCTCCCTTACTGATTCCGAGGCTAGGCGCGGCCATCCACAGGGTCAAGACGAACACCCGCCGACCGGTTTCCCGGTTAAATCGAGACCTAACACCGCCTCACCCCTTGGTTACCCTCCAGTCACTCTGCGCCGCCCAACCCCGCTTTCCCGTACTCCCGGCCGCAAGCGTCGTCGGCAACCTCAACGACCCGGGCCTCCCCTGCTCACTGGCAGGTGGGAGGCCCGGGTCGTTGGCGGGATTACGGAGTACTACCTCGCGTACTACCTCGTACTACCTCGGGCCGGGGAGGCCGCCATCCGACGTACCGGTCGCCGTACTGCCCGTGTCGGCGCCCTCTATACCGGAACCGGCCGAACTACTCGGATTGCCCGCGACATCCGGCGCCTCTCCACCGACGACGGTGCCGTCCACCGCGTCAGGAGCAGCCTCGTCAACAGTCTCCTCGGCCCCAGCCCCAGCTTCATCAACGCTGCCCGTCGGCTCTGGCGCAGCCTCGTCGACGCTGCTCTCCGGCTCAGGGGCGGCCGTACCGGGCCCTGCGGATTGGTCTGGTCCAGAATCAGCAGGCTCCGCCGTTGCTTCATCGGCTCCGGCCGTGGGTGCGTCTGTGGTGGTGTCCTCACTGCTCTGCTCGGTCGAGGTGGTCCCGGGCCCTCCGGCGGGCTCCGCAGGGTCCGCGTGGGAGTCGACGTAGCTGCCGACCTTCTCCTGCACGGAATCGACCTTGTCGGCGTACTTTCCGCCGGTCTGCTTGTCGATCAGGTCGCCGGCTTTCTCCACGCCTGCCTTGATCTTGTCCGGGTTTTGCTTGACGACATTCCGGAGCCAGTTCTTCGCCTGGTCTTGGAAATCGTTCATTGCACCCTCCGAGAGGTGTCAGGGGCGGATCGGACGAAAATCCCAGCCTACGGACCACACAAACCCGATCCGTACTTCGGATCAGACACCGTCAACCCCGACCCGTCAACGTCCCTCGCCGCTAACCCCTCGTCCCCTTCCCCGAAACCCACCCGTCATCCGGCCCCGAAACCGCCGGAATCGCGTCCCCGAAGACCCGGAATCACCGATTCCAACTCCCCAGCCGTCCGGCTCAGTGAGCCGACCGCAGGAACCGGTCGATCTCCCTCCGCGACCTCAACCGGACGAACCGCAGCTGAGTAAACTCCGGATCCTGCATCGCCAGACCGTACTCAGCCTTCGTCGGACCGTAGGTCCGCCAGGACCACAACAGAATCGACCTGGCCGGGTCGCGGCTGAACTGGTCGCGCAGCGAGCCCTCCCGATTTCCGTTCCAGAGCTCCACCCCGGAGGCAATCCGCCACACTGTCCGACGTACCAGTTGCCACATCACCACAACGCGCGGCAGATCGAGCCAGACCACCGTGTCAGCCGCACCCCAGGCGATCGCCCGGATCCGTTCGGAGTAGTTGCCGTCGACAACCCACCCTCCGGACCGGGTGGCCTCCCGAACGCGCGCCTCGAACTCGCCCTGCTCGAGCTTGGTCCAGTTCGCCTGCCAGAAAATCGAGTCCAGCTCGACATGCCGAAGTCCCAAGCGCTCGCTCAACCCACGCGCAACCGTCGACTTCCCAACGCCGGCCACCCCGATAACCACAACGCGATGCACCTGAGCGCCTAGTGACTCGGGTGCGGGGACCAGTTGGTCTCGAGTGCCCAGCGTTCGGCGCCTGCCATCAGCACTTCGGTTGCCGGGGCCTTGATCTGACCGTAGTCGAACAAATCGGAAGCACTCATCGCCAACCGTTTCTTGAAGGCTCCCCACCCTGTCCGCGCGGCGTCGTCGGCCCGGAGGTAATCCCGGAACAGCAACGCAAACCGCACATTCGGCCCATCGCCGATCCGGAGGTGGACATTGCAGGTCCGCCCACCAACCGGTGGCGCGAACACCAACTTCCTGCACTCCACCCCACTGGACACCTCAACCCGATTCCACGCCTCCGGTCGGCACCTGAACCCAACCTCCGACATCAACCGGACCAACTCATCCTCATCCAGCAACCGCACCCGAACCTGTACGTCGATGCAGTCCTTCGCCGCCAACCCCGGTACCGAGGTGGACCCGACATGCTCGACAACCAACGCCCGCTTTCCCAACACGGACCGCAACACGTCCGCGATCAGCTCGAACTCCGTCACCCACTCCGACCGGTAGTCGACAACCACAACCCCTGACCCAAGCTCATCCGCAAACGGCACGCCTCCGATCGTGACAGACGCGCGGCTCTCGCCCAGCCGTAATTCAAAGGCAGGGTCGACCAACGGCCGCCTATGCTCCACGCCATGACGCCGGAGGAAGTCCACCGCGAGACGCCCACGCTGATCACGGAAACGCTCGCACTGGTTGAAGCCGACGCCACCCACCGCGAGGTCGAACAAGCACTCCTCGCCGCGGGCTGGACTCCGTGCGGCGCCGGCGACTGGGCCATCGCCCTCCGCTCACCCGACGGCACCACAGCCGCGCGAATCAGCCCATTCGATCCAACCGGCCCCTACACCGCAGCCCTGTACCGCGAGGCCACCCACACCCGCCAGGTCCCCGTACTGTTCGCCCACCGCCGTCTCACCGGCGGCGGCGACCTCCAACTGATGGAATGGCTCCGGCCCGTCCCCATGCAGGAAGCCATCGCCTTCCACCAGGCGATCAAGTCCCGCGCTCCCGAGGTCACCGACCTGGTCGAAGTCATCACCCGCATCCACACCCGAGCCCTCGAAGAACTCCCCTGGTGCGGCCCCCTGGACGACAACCCGTCAAACGTCATGCGCGGCGCAGACAACCGCCTGGTAGTAGCCGACCTCTTCTACGCCGACGGCCCCAACCTCTACGCCACCGCACTCAAAGATCCCGACCTGGTCGCAACCCGAATCCCAGAACCCGAACGCCGCTACCTGACCGAGATCCCCCTAGCCGCCTCCGGCCCCTGGGACCCCATAGAACAAGCCGCCCTACGCACAGCCCTGGCAACCGCCGACTCCCGCAACACCAGCACCTAACCCGGCAACCACTCGCGAGAACACGGTGGCCATCCCGCCCGTCCCACAGCTGCACTTCATGACAGTGGTTCGGCAGGTCAGATGGGGAGTGGTCGGGCTTGCTAGTCGGCTTCTAGGCCGGAGTCGTTGAGGAGGGGGAGTTCTTCGTCGGAGGCGGCTAGTTCTTGCTTGACGACGGTCATGGCGAGGGCGCCGGGGTAGCCCTTGCGGGCGAGCATGCCGATCAGGCGGCGCATGGCGACCTGGCGTTCGAGGGAGCGCATCGAGCGGAGCTTCTTGCGGACGAGGGCGCGTGCGGTGGCCTCTTCCTGGTCGGGCTCGATCTCTTCGATGGCGTCGCGAGCCAGTTCGTCGTCGACTCCTCGCCGGCGGAGTTCTTGGGCGAGAGCACGCTTGCCCAGACCGCGACCGCGGTGGCGCGACTCCACCCAGGCGTTGGCGAAGGCGGCATCGTCGATCAGCCCGACCTCGGTAAATCGATCGAGCACCTCATCTGCCACCTCGTCGGGAATCTCCCGCTCCGCCAGCAGATCGGCCAGCTCGGCCCGGGTCCGTGGCTGCCCACTCAACTTGTCGAGCAAGATCGTCCGCGCCGTCGAATGCGGATCCGCGAACTCGTCGACCTCAACCTCCGCAGCCTCGCTGGGACGCCGCCCGCCGAACTTCCGGCTCCCCCGCATCCCCGACCGCCGCCGCCCAGACCCATCCGACATCCCAGCCCCGCCGGACCACTCCCGCACACCATCGCCCGGCCCAGCACCAGCACCAGCACCAGCAGGTTCATCGCCCGCGCTGGACGATCCAAGCCCGGACAAGCCAGTGCTGACTTCAGATCGCTCAGGAGATCCGTCGGAGGTCGTTGCGGCGTCGGCTAGGTCATTGATGGCCCAATCCGGCATGCCGTCTGCTTGGCCTTCGAAAGCGTCGAAGGCACCGTCGTCGGATGAGCGACTCCCGCCGATGCGGCCCGCCCTGACGCGATCGGAATCGCCAAAGGCACGGCCGGATTTTGCAGCGGTAGCGCGGCCGGCTTTGCCCGAACCACCACGGCTCGGGCTAGCGCCGCCCGAGCTGATGCCGTCCGAAGCGGTACGAGCAGAACCGGCCCGGGTCGACCTGCCGGATCGTGCTCTGGGCGACTTCTTGGAGGGTGGTTCCGGCTTGTCATCCAGGGACCACGGGAGCGGCTGGACCGGAACTCGTTCTACCTCTGGGTCGGGGCTCACCGGCGCCTGCTTCGGCGTGGTGATTCCTGCTACCCCCCGGCGGACTCCGGCGGGCAGCTCTGGCAGGGCCTTGGAACTGGCCTGCCCGGAGCTGCCCGGACGGTCGTCGCCGGGAGACGAGCTGTGATCAGAAGTCGACATCGACCTCGGCCGCAGCCTTGCCCGCGGCCTTGGCGTCCTTGGCGTCGACCGGCTCAGCCACCACGCCGATGCCCATCTTGTCCTTGATCTTCTTCTCCAGCTCGTTGGCCAGATCCGGGTTGTCGCGCAGGAAGTTCCGCGCGTTCTCCCGGCCCTGACCGAGTTGATCGCTCTCGTAGGTGAACCAGGCGCCGGCCTTGCGGACGAAGCCCTGCTCCACACCGAGGTCCAGCAGGCTGCCCTCACGGCTGATGCCCAGGCCGTAGATGATGTCGAACTCGGCCTGCTTGAACGGCGGGGCCACCTTGTTCTTCACGACCTTGACCCGGGTCCGGTTGCCGACGAAGTCGGTGCCGTCCTTCAGCGACTCGATCCTGCGCACGTCGAGCCGGACCGAGGCGTAGAACTTCAGCGCCTTACCACCGGTCGTCGTCTCCGGAGAGCCGAACATCACGCCGATCTTCTCGCGCAGCTGGTTGATGAAGATCGCGGTGGTGTTCGTCCCGCTGACCGCACCGGTCATCTTCCGCAGCGCCTGGCTCATCAGCCGGGCCTGCAGACCGACGTGGCTGTCACCCATCTCGCCCTCGATCTCGGCCCGGGGCACCAGCGCGGCCACCGAGTCGATCACGACGATGTCGATCGCGCCGGAGCGGATCAGCATGTCGGCGATCTCCAGCGCCTGCTCACCGGAGTCCGGCTGCGAGACCAGCAGCGCGTCGGTGTCGACGCCCAGCTTCTGCGCGTAGTCCGGGTCGAGCGCGTGCTCCGCGTCGATGAACGCGGCGATCCCGCCGGCCCGCTGCGCGTTCGCCACCGCGTGCAGCGCGACCGTCGTCTTACCGGAGGACTCCGGGCCGTAGATCTCCACCACACGACCGCGCGGCAGGCCGCCGATCCCGAGCGCGATGTCGAGCGCGATCGACCCGGTCGGAATGACCTCGATCTTCGCCCGCTCCTGATCGCCCAGGCGCATCACCGCGCCCTTGCCGCAGTTCCGCTCGATCTGCGTCAGCGCGGTCGCCAGCGCCTTCTCGCGATCCGCGACCTTGCGATCGTCCTTCGCCGCTGCACCAGCCATGTGACTGCCACCTAACCCATCTACTATCGGGGCCGCTGTCCCAGCCGCCCGGAGGAAATTCGTTGTCGCCAGAGACGGTATGGGTTCCCACGGACAGTTTTCGGTGCTGCCGGGAATCTGTGGAAAACCCGGTCCGTCCGCGGAACTCGTACGGGACAAAATAGCCCGAACACCTGTTCGAATCACAACTGACACGCCGAAGTACCCCGGAGATCGTCGCCGACCCGCCCAGTCCCTACCCTGACGGACGTGACCGACCGCCCTGACGTCCCCGACTCCGCCGTCGTCCTCGCCCTCAGCCGGGTCGAGTTCGGCATCGACTCGGTCCTCGACGCGCTCCGCACCCAGGACCCGTTCGGCATCCGCGGCCTCCTGACCGAGTACTCCGCCCAGGAGCAACCCAACCTGGCCGAGAAGGGCCTGATCCTGGCGATCGACCGCCTGCTACGGATGAAGGTGCCCGGACACGCAGAGTGGCCGACCCTGCCACTGGGCCAGCGCTGCGACTGGTGGGTGGAGCGGCTCGGCGGGTTCGCCGCCGTGGTGGCGGGTCTCCCCCGGGTCAGTGGCGCCGCCGCGGACGCCCTGCCGGTCAAGGACACCCTCGGCGCCGCAGTACAGGCGATGGTGATCGGTGCGGTCTGCCGCGAGTACGGCGTCGAGGCGCACGCGGACCGGACCGCCGTCATGGCCAGGGTGCTCACCGCGCGCCCGATCACGCCGGACGACGTACTCCGGTACGACGACCCGACCACGGCCGGCAAGGACGTCGCAGCGCAACTGGGGTTCGGTGACGAGTCGGAGGAGGCCGGCCTGCGCAAGGGCATCCGCCTGGTCTGGCGGATCAGCAAGCTCTTCGGCGGGCTCGGAGAGGTGTTCGAGGACCGTCCACGGGGCAGTATCGGCGCCAGGATGCTCGGCAAGCTCCCGGCGGTCGGTGTGGTCGGCGGGTTCTTCGACGAGCGCAAGGGCATCCGCAAGGCGGCGTACGCAGCTGCCGAACTGCTCAGCACCAGCGCGTTCCGGGTGAAGCCGATCGGATAGGGGCTGTCTGTGCCACCGGGTCGCTGCGATGATTCACCCCATGAGCGCGATCGCCATCGTCAATCCGGACCCGACCTGGGCCGCGCAGTACGACAAGACGGCACAGGTGATCAGCAACATCCTCGGCGACACGGTCGTGCGGGTGGACCACATCGGTTCGACCTCGGTACCGAATCTGGCGGCCAAGGACATCCTGGACATCCAGGCGACCGTCGCTGTCGAGTCCGAGCTGGATGACGCCGTCCAACTGCTGACGGCAGCGGACTGGGAGGCGAGGCCGCCTCGCCGCGACCACCCGGTGCCAGGACTACCCAGGGACGAGTTCCAGTGGGTCAAGCGACTCGTAGTCGAGCCCATGTACCGCCGCCGGGTGAACCTGCATCTGCGAGTGATCGGCCGCGCCAACCAGCGGTATGCGCTGCTCTTCAGGGACTACCTGCGCGCCCACCCGGACACAGCTGCGGCGTACGGCGAGTTCAAGCGGCGCGCAGCGACCCTGCCCCTGGAGTCCGTCGGCGAGTACGCCGATCTGAAGGACCCCGTCTGCGACCTGATCTACCTGCCGGCCGAGGACTGGGCCGCGCGGACCGGCTGGTCTGCCTGAACCGATGACCCTTCGGGTAGACCTCTGCGGACGGTGACCGGAGTACTACTCGGGGCTCGTTGACGCGTCCCACGGCAGCCGGGAGGCTGGACGTGGGGGTGGTTTCGGATGGCTGGAACAGGGCGGCTCGCGGCGCTGCCATGCGGCAAGGTGTCGAAGTGGATCGTGCTCGGGTTGTGGATCGTGGCGGTCGCGGTGTGCTTCAGCCCGGCCGGCAAGCTCACCGGTGCTCAGGACAACGACGCAGTGTCCTGGTTGCCCGGCAATGCCGAGTCCACCGAAGTGCTGAAGGCGACGGCTCAGTTCTCATCACCTGACGAGATCCCTGCGGTGCTGGTCTACGAGCGACCCGGTGGGCTGACCGAGGCTGACAAGCAGGCCGTGACCGGGCACGCGGCGGAGTACGGGAAGTTGCCGAACGTCGACCGCGAGGTGGTCGGGCCGATCCCCTCCGACGACGGCAAGGCGCTGCAGGTCCTGGTACCGATCAACGCAGGCGACGGTGGTTGGGACACGATCGGCGCCAGAGCCGACGACATCCGCCGAGTCGCCGCCGACCGACCTGATGGCCTGTCGTTCCACCTGACCGGCCCTGGTGGCTTCGCTGCCGACTCGCAGGAGGCGTTCGCCGGTATCGACGGCAAGCTGCTGTACTCCGCGGCCGCTGTCGTGATCGTCATCCTGCTGCTCACGTACCGAAGCCCGGTGCTTTGGCTGCTACCGCTGATCTCAGCCGGTACTGCGCTGTTCGCCGCGCAGGCTGTCGTATACCTGCTGGCGACCAAGGCAGACCTCACGGTGAACGCACAGAGCGCAGGCATCCTCACCGTGCTCGTTTTCGGCGCGGGGACGGACTATGCCCTGCTCCTGGTGGCTCGCTATCGAGAAGAGCTCCGGCGGCATGAGGACCGTCATGAGGCGATGGCCTTTGCCCTGCACCGATCCGGGCCGGCCATCTTCGCATCGGGCTCGACAGTGGTGGCCGGCATGCTGTGCCTGCTGCTCGCTTCGATGAACTCGACCCGTGGCCTCGGCCCGGTGGCAGCGGTCGGCATCGTGGTCGCCCTACTCGCCATGCTGACGCTACTGCCTGCACTGCTGGTGGTATGCGGCCGCTGGGTGTTCTGGCCGCTCCGGCCGACGTACGGGTCGGACGACCACACAGAGACGAGTGTGTGGGGACGGATCGGGCGACGGATCGCAGTACGGCCGCGGCTCACCTGGATCACGACCACGGTCCTGCTGGGCGCTGCTGCGTTGGGGATGCTCACCCTTGACGCCAACGGGCTGTCGAACGAGGAGTCCTTCACTGGAACTCCGGACTCGGTAGTCGGCGAGAAGGTGGTCGCGGCGCACTTCCCAGCGGGCGCAGGGAACCCGCTGGTCGTCGTAGCCAAGGCAGATCACGCCGCCGAGATCCGTACTGCGATGTCGTCGGTCAAGGGCATCGCGTCAGTTGCTGAGCCGCAGACCTCGAGTGGGCTCGCCTACATCGAGGGCACGATGACCGATGCGGTCGACACCCAAGCAGCGAAGGACACCGTCGATCGAGTGCGGGCAGCCGTCCACGCTGTCGATGGTGCGGATGCGCTGGCCGGCGGTGGTGCGGCGATCGTGCTGGATACCCAACGGGCCTCGAGTCACGACAACAAGGTGATCATCCCTGTCGTGCTCGCGGTGGTGCTGCTGATCCTCGCCCTGCTGCTGCGAGCGCTGGTGGCGCCGGTGATGCTGGTGGCGACCGTCGTACTGTCCTTCGGCGCGGCCCTGGGAATCAGCTCGTTGGTGTTCCATCACCTGCTGGGCTTCAACGGCGCCGACAGCTCCCTGCCGTTGTTCGTCTTCGTCTTCTTGGTGGCCCTGGGCATCGACTACAACATCTTCCTGATGACCAGGGTGCACGAGGAGTCGAAGGTGCACGGGACCAGGCGCGGGGCGCTGATCGGCGTCGCCGCGACCGGTGGGGTGATCACCTCGGCAGGGCTGGTGCTGGCCGGCACGTTCGCCGTACTGGCGACGATGCCGGTCGTCGCGTTCGCGGAGATCGGCATCGCGGTCGCCCTGGGCGTTCTGCTGGACACGATCGTCGTCCGGTCGGTGCTGGTGACGGCACTCAACCTCGACATCGGGCGGCACCTGTGGTGGCCGAGCAAACTCGCCCAGAAGCACGATCCGGCGCCAGAGCAACTCGGCGACCCCGAACCCGAGCGAGCCCTGGCCGGCAACTGACAACTGCGCAGCGGCGCCAGTTGGGCGATCAACAGGGCTGGGCGCGCTAGCGGTCGTGACCGATAGGGCTGGCCAGTAGAGCTAGCGCTCGCTGGGCGGGAGTTGGAGGTGTGCCCAGACGGCGCGCCAGACCTCCTTGGCGGACTCACCGTCGCCGAGGGCCTCGTCGACCGTGCGGCCTCCGAGCTCACTCAGCGCCTGGGTCTCCGCCCAGGTTCGCGAGTAGGCAGGACCCAGATGGCTGTCCATCCGGGTCCAGAACTCCGTCAGTCTCATTACTGCCCATCGTTGTCCGGCGGCCGGTTCCAGCCGCCTTGCTGTCCGCCCTGCGGCGGCTGACCCCAGCCACCCTGCCCCTGCTGAGGCGGCTGTCCCTGCGGGGGTTGTCCCTGCTGCGGAGGCTGACCCTGGGGAGGCCGACCCTGCGGGGGCTGGCCCTGCGGAGGCTGACCTTGTGCGGGCGGTCCCTGCGGCGGCTGACCCCAACCACCCTGGCCCTGCTGAGGCGGACCTTGCGGCGGCTGTTGCGGTCCCCACTGGCCAGGCTGACCCTGCTGCGGAGGCTGCGGCTGCCCAGGGTACTGCCCCGGACCAGGCTGACCGTACTGCTGCGGCGGCTGGCCCGGCTGACCGTATGGTCCCTGCTGGCCCGGACCGTACGGACCAGGCTGCCCGTACCCACCAAGCTGGCCCTGCGGCGGACCGTACTGGCCAGGCGCACCCGGCTGGCCACCGTACTGGGGGCCCCACTGGCCCTGCGGTTGGCCCGGGTACTGCCCGTACTGGCCGTATTGCTGCTGCGTCTTGGCCTTGCGACCACGAAGTACGAAGAAGGCCACGGCACCGCCGCCGAGGAGCAGCAGCACGATGATCAGGATCAGCGCCCAGGCCGGGAAGCTGCTGCCGGCCTCCGACGTCAGCGACACCTTGCCCAGCTTGTCGAGGCTGTCGTACGTCGCCGTCCGGCCGCTGACCTTGGCACCCGCGTCGTGCTCGAGGATCTTGCCCGGCATGGTGATCTTGAAGTTCACCACCGGCGTGATGCCGTTCGTATCGCCGTCCAGACCGAGGTCCTTGATCGAGACGAAGAACTTGTCGCCCTCCTTGCGGAACCCGACCCCTTCGTCGGTCGACTGACCCATCGAGCGGAACGGCACGTCGTCGAACGTGCAGTTCGAGCCGACGTACTTGTCGTCCTCGAAGGATTTGCAGGTGACGCCCTCGGTCGAGGTCTGCTGAAGCCCCTTCTCGACCGATTGCCGGAGCAGGTCGAGCGACTGGCCGCTGCTGGACGCCAGCTGCTTGTCCAGGCCGATCTTCATGCTGCCGGAGACGGTCTCGTCGGAGTTGACCTTGAGGTCGCCATCGAGCTTCACGCAGCCGGTCAGGCCGACCAGGCAGGCGATGATGACGAGCGCGAGGCGCACGCGGTTCTTCATGCCGACGATCATTCCAGAAGCCGGGGACAGCCCGCTGCCAAGGTCCGGCCGGAAATTGTCGGAGCGGCCGGGCAAGATGGGCATCGTGCAGAAATCCAGCGCGTTGAGCCGATTCTCGCCCGCGACCCGGGCGTGGTTCGACGACGTCTTCGAAGCGGCCACCCCGGCCCAGCTCGAGGCGTGGGACGCGATCACCGCGGGCCGGGACGCGCTGGTGGTCGCCCCGACGGGTTCGGGCAAGACGCTGGCGGCCTTCCTCTGGGCGCTCGACCGGCTGGCCACGGTGCCACCGGCCGAGGATCCGAAGCTGCGTTGCCGGGTCCTGTACGTGTCGCCGATGAAGGCGCTGGCCGTCGACGTCGAGCGCAACCTGCGCGCACCGCTGATCGGCATCCGGGAGACCGCCCGCCGGCTGGGAGAGGCCCCGATCGACGTCGAGGTCGCGGTCCGCTCGGGTGACACGCCGGCCAACGAGCGCCGGCGCTTCGCCACGAAACCCTCCGATGTCCTGATCACGACGCCGGAGTCGTTGTTCCTGCTGCTCACCTCGCAGGCGCGGGAGTCTCTGCGGGGCGTCGAGACGATCATCATCGACGAGGTGCACGCAGTCGCCGGCACCAAGCGCGGCGCGCACCTGGCGCTGACGCTCGAGCGGCTCGACGCGCTGCTGCCCAAACCAGCGCAGCGGATCGGGCTGTCGGCGACGGTCCGGCCGGTCGAAGAGGTGGCGCGCTTCCTGGGCGGCGGCCGGCCGGTGAAGGTCGTGCAGCCGAAGTTCACCAAGCAATGGGACCTGAGCGTCGTCGTGCCGGTCGAGGACATGGCCGAGCTGGCCAACACCGAGGTCGAGACGTCGGGATCGGCCGCCGGTCAGCCCCGGCACGCCTCGATCTGGCCGCACGTCGAGGAGCACGTCTTCGACCTGATCTCGGCCCACCGCTCGACCATCGTCTTCTCGAACTCGCGCCGGTTGGCCGAGCGGCTGACCGCCCGGCTCAACGAGATCGCCGCCGAGCGGGCCGAGCTCGAGCTGCCCGAGGCCGGCTCGCCGGCTCAGGTGATGGCTCAGTCGGGTGCCTCCCTGGCGGCTCCCCCAGTGATTGCCAAAGCCCACCACGGCTCGGTCAGCAAGGAACAGCGTGGCCTGATCGAGTCCGATCTGAAGTCCGGCCGGCTGCCGTGCGTGGTCGCGACCAGCAGCCTCGAGCTCGGCATCGACATGGGCGCGGTCGATCTGGTCATCCAGGTCGAGGCGCCGCCATCGGTCGCGAGCGGGCTGCAGCGGGTCGGCCGGGCCGGCCACCAAGTCGGCGCGGTCTCTCGTGGAGTGCTGTTCCCGAAGTTCCGCGGCGACCTGGTCGACACGGCCGTGGTGGTCCAGCGGATGCGCGACGGCCTGATCGAGAGCCTGCACATCCCGGCCAACCCGCTCGACGTGCTGGCCCAGCAGATCGTCTCGATCGTCGCCCTCGACTCGATCGACGTGGACGAGCTCTTTGCCCTCGTACGCCGCTGCGCCCCGTTCGCGTCGTTGCCCCGCTCGGCGTACGACGGTGTGCTGGACATGCTGTCCGGGCGCTACCCGTCGGACGAGTTCGCCGAGTTGCGGCCGCGGATCGTGTTCGACCGGGTCAGCGGGGAGATCTCCGGCCGGCCCGGTGCGCAACGCCTCGCGGTGACCAGCGGCGGCACGATCCCGGACCGCGGGCTGTTCGGCGTCTTCCTGGTCGGCGAGTCGACCAATCACCGGGTCGGCGAGCTCGACGAGGAGATGGTCTACGAGTCGCGGGTCGGCGACGTCTTCACACTGGGAGCGTCGAGCTGGCGGATCGAGGACATCACCCACGACCGGGTGCTGGTCTCCCCCGCCCCGGGGCAACCGGGACGACTGCCGTTCTGGAAGGGCGACGCGGTCGGTCGGCCGGCCGAGCTCGGAGCTGCGACCGGCGCCTTCGTCCGGACGATGGCCGCACTGCCTCCCGCGAAGGCGATCAAGCGGGCCCGTGACGCCGGCCTCGACGAGTACGCGGCGAACAACTTGGTGGCTTATCTCGGTGAGCAGCGCGAAGCGACCAGCCGGGTGCCCGACGACATCACGATCCTGGTCGAGCGGTTCCGGGACGAGCTGGGCGACTGGCGGGTCTGCATCCATTCGCCGTACGGAGGTCAGGTCCACGGTCCTTGGGCCTTGGCGATCGCTGCTCGGCTCCGCGAGCGGTACGGCATGGACGCGCAGTCGGTCTCCGGTGACGACGGCATCGTGCTGCGCCTGCCGGAGACGGATGAGCCGCCGCCGGGTGCCGACTTGGTGCTCTTCGACGCGGCAGAGATCGAGGATCTGGTCACTGCGGAGGTGGGCGGCTCCGCGCTTTTCGCGGCGCGCTTCCGTGAGTGTGCGGCGCGGGCGTTGCTGCTCCCCCGGCGAAACCCCGGCAAGCGATCACCTCTGTGGCAGCAACGTCAGAGGTCGGCGCAGTTGTTGAGTGTGGCCAGCAAGTACGGCTCGTTCCCGATCGTGCTGGAGACGCTGCGTGAGGTGCTGCAGGACGTCTACGACCTGGACGCGCTGAAGGACCTGCTGACCGGCATCAGCGAGCGGCGGATCTCCGTCGTCGAGGTGGAGACGCCCGAGGCGTCGCCGTTCGCGAAGTCACTGCTGTTCGGGTACGTGGGCGCGTTCATGTACGAGGGCGACACCCCGCTCGCCGAGAAGCGTGCCGCAGCGCTGGCACTCGACCAGAGCCTGCTGACCGAGCTGCTCGGCCGCACCGAACTGCGCGAGCTACTCGACGCCGAGGTCGTACTGCGCACCGAGGCCGAGCTGCAACGCCTCGCCGAGGACCGGCGTGCCCGCGACGGCGAAGGACTCTTCGACGTACTACGCCTGATCGGGCCGCTGTCATTGAACGAAGCGTCCCAACGATGCGTCGACGGCTCGGATGCCGAAGCCTGGCTGACCGAGCTCGCCGCCGCTCGTCGAGTGGTCCGGGTGCGGATTGCCGGCGAGCATCGATGGGCCGTGGTCGAGGACGTCGCGCGGTTGCGTGACGCGCTCGGGGTGCCGCTGCCTCCTGGGATCGCCGAAGCCCACGCTGAGTCTGTGGCGGACCCGATGGGCGATCTGGTGTCGCGCTATGCCCGCACCCACGGGCCTTTCCGCGCCATCGATCTGGCGACACACTTCGGCATCGGCGTGGCGGTCGTGTCCGACACTCTGCGTCGGCTGGCAGCGGCCGGGCGGGTGGTCGAGGGCGAATTCCTGCCTGGCGGAATCGCGATGGAGTGGTGCGACAGTGAGGTCCTGAGGCTGCTCCGTCGCCGGTCGCTCGCCGCACTGCGCAAGGAGGTCGAGCCGGTCGACCCGTCCGCGCTCGCGCGATTCCTCCCTGCCTGGCAAGGCATCACCAGCAGTCGCGGCCGTGGGTACGACGTGCTGCTGGGTGCAGTTGAGCAACTGGCGGGCTGTGCGGTCCCTGCGTCAGCGCTGGAGTCGATTGTGCTGCCGTCGCGAGTCCCGGGGTACCAGCCGTCGATGCTGGACGAGCTGACGGCGACTGGTGAGGTGGTGTGGGCCGGGTCTGGGTCTTTGCCCGGTACGGACGGCTGGGTCTCGTTGCACCTCGCGGACAACAGCGACCTCACGCTGCCCGATCCGGATCCGTCCTTCGAGATCGGCGAGACCCATCAAGCGGTGCTGGACGCATTGGCCGGTGGCGGCGCGTTCTTCTTCCGGCAACTGAGTGATGTCGTCGGCGCGACGGCTGGGGTGGTCGACGACGAGACGATGGTCGGCATCTTGTGGGATCTCGTCTGGGCCGGGCATCTCACCAACGACACCTTGGCGCCGGTACGGTCGCTGGTCGGCGGCGGTCGGGGCACCCACCGCACGCGTCGTACTACACCTCGCGCGCGACCTGGGCGTCCGTTGAGGCCGGGGCGTCCGGCGATGCCTGCACGGAGCGGTCCGCCGACGGCAGGTGGGCGTTGGTCGTTGCTGCCCGAGCGCAATGAGGATGCGACCAGACGAGCCCATGCGGCGGCGGAGACGTTGCTTGATCGCTATGGGATCGTCACGCGTGGCTCGGTCATTACAGAGCGGACGCCAGGCGGGTTCGCGGCGGTGTACAAGGTGCTGAGCGCGTTCGAGGAGTCCGGGCGGTGCCGGCGTGGGTACTTCGTCGCTGGGCTGGGGGCTGCACAGTTCGCGTTACCGGGGGCGGTCGACCGGTTGCGGGCGATGGCCGAGTTGCCGACTGGAGGGCTGGGTTCCGGTGGGTCTGGGTCTGGTGGCTTGGGGTCTGGGTCTGTTCGGTCGGGGGCCGGCGGTCGGGCGAAGGAGGAGCCTGCGGCGCGTGCCGTAGTACTGGCTGCTTCTGATCCGGCCAATCCCTATGGCGCGGCACTGCCTTGGCCCGAGCGGGAGAACGCGGGCGGGCATCGACCTGGACGGAAGGCGGGCGCACTTGTGATGCTCGTCGACGGGCGACTGATCGTGTACGTCGAGCGTGGCGGGCGGACCGTGCTGAGCTTCACTGAGGATCCGGAGCTGCTGCAACCGGCCGTGGATGCGCTGGCGCTGGCGATCAGGGACGGGCACCTGGGCAAGCTCAGCGTGGAGACGGCCGATGGCGAACAGGTGCGGCATACGGCGTTCGGTGATGCGCTGGCCAAGGCCGGGTTCCATGCGACTCCGCGCGGTCTGCGGCTCCGGGCGTGAGCCATGCCTGAGGGAGATACCGTCTGGCGCGCATGCAAGCGCCTCGATCAGGCCTTGGGAGGGCATGAGCTGATCGAGACGGACTTCCGGGTACCGACGCTGGCCACCACGGACCTCAGCGGGCGAACCATGCTCGAAGTTGTTGCGAAGGGCAAGCACTTGCTGATGCGGCTGTCCGGCGGGCTGACCATCCACAGTCACTTCCGAATGGACGGCAGCTGGCATCTGTACCGGCCGGGCGAGTCCTGGAAGGGCGGTCCGGATCATCAGGTGCGGGCGGTGCTGAGGACCGCTGACTGGACAGCTGTGGGGTATCGGCTGCCAATGCTGGAGCTGGTCGCGACCGAGCAGGAAGACACCGTGGTGGGTCATCTGGGGCCGGATCTGCTCTCACCTGACTTCGATCGGGAGCTAGCGCTGGCCAACCTCGCTGCTGAGCCGGAGCGGACGATCAGCGAGGCTCTGCTGGATCAGCGGAATCTGGCCGGGATCGGCAACTTCTATCGGACCGAGGTCTGCTTCCTGCTCGGTCTGCATCCATGGCGGACGGCGGGGTCCGTCGATCTGGCAGCGACGGTGGATCTCAGTCGCCGGCTGATGAAGGCGAACCTCCGGCACGCGGCCCAGGTGACGACGGGCGTTGATCGGCCCGGCCAGCGGTCCTATGTGTTCGAGCGGCCCGGCAAGCCGTGCCGGCGGTGCCGGACGACCATCCGGACGGCGCCGATCGGCGAGCCACCCCGGGAGCGGGTCAGCTACTGGTGTCCCACCTGCCAGCCCGAACCCTGAAATCCGCCTGTGGACGAACCGCTGATCCGACGGGCAGCCGGATACCTTCCCTGACGAGTCGAACATTTGTTCGAGTCCGAGAGGAGAGGTTCATGTGCGACATCTGCGGCGGCGTCACGAATCCGGAGTACGAGCAGCGACTGCGGAGCAACATCCGCAAGCACGGCTGGACGGTGCAGTTCATCGAGGGTGCGGACGACCGGAATCCGGCCTACGCCTACACCCTCGGGATGAGCCTGTACGGGCACCCGGAGTTCGTCACCTTCAACTGCCATCCGGGCTTCGTCGCGGGCGAGTTCCAGCCGCTCGCGGAGGCGGTGCTGTCCGGGCGCCGGTTCGACGAAGGCGATGACCTCGGCGATCTCCTGCAGCCGCGGCTGCTCCGGGTGCCGGACTCGAGCACACACCTCTACACCGCGAACACCATGTTCAGGCAGCCTGGAGAGCCACCCATCGCGGCACTACAGCTGGTCTGGCCGACCAGGACGCCGTGGCTGGAGAGCGGACGATGAACGTCCGTGAGCTGCCAGGGTCAGGCAGCGGAGGCAACGACCTCGGGCTCGATGGCCGGATGAGCCAGCACCAGGGCCTCTTCGCGGGCCAAATCCTCGCTCACCTCGGCGAAGACCGTCGACAGCGGCACTTCCAGTGCCATGCAGATGGCGGCGAGAAGCTCGCTCGACGCCTCTTTCTGGCCACGCTCGACCTCGGACAGGTAGCCCAGGCTCACCCGAGCATCAGCGGACACCTCGCGCAGAGTGCGCCCCTGGCGCAGCCGCTTGCGCCGCAGGACGTCGCCCAGGAGGCCACGAACCAGCACCATGAGGTTTCTCCCTTCCGCCTGTCGGACCGAACCTACTCGCACCGTAGCTCGACCGTGGGGACCAACGGTACCCGTTGCCGGGTCACTACTCCTCGCAATGTCCAGCTTCGGTGCGCCGTGCCAGTCTGCCCTACCTGTTCCCATGGTGGTCTCAACACCCCGATCAAGCCAGTTCTTCCGCCACCAAGTCGGCGGCGAGTTCCAGGACGGCCTGCACGCTCCCCTGCCGGACGGCCGCCCGATCACCGCTCAGAGCCAGCTTCCGGACCCGTACTGTGCTCGGCCCCGCCGCCGCCACGTAGACGGTGCCGGCCTCGATACCCGCCTGCGGGTCCGGACCGGCCACACCGGTCGTGGCTAGCCCGTAGGTGGCCCCAAGGCGCTCCCGGACACCCGTGGCCAGAGCAGCGGCCGTGTCAGGGTGAACCGGGCCCACATCGGCCAGCAGATCCGCTGGGACGCCGGCCAGGGTGGCCTTCAGATCGGTCGCATAGACGACGACTCCGCCTCGATAGACCGCTGACACGCCTGGCACGTCTGTCAACGCGGCGCCGACCAGGCCGCCGGTCAGCGACTCCGCCGTCGCGAGGGTCTCCCCGCGCTCCTTCAACCGCGCAACCAGCCCCAGCAACAGCTCCTGGGAGTCAGCTTGGTTCGCGGTCACGGGAGCGGGCGCTTTGCGGCGGCTCGGAGGCGGAGGGCGCGGCCTACGTAGTCGAGGCCGGTGATGATCGTGACGATGACGGCGGCGGCCATGAAGACGATCGCGGTCCAGTGCACGACGGCGACCGAGTGCCACGGAAGGAGGTAGAGGCCGAGGGCGATCGCCTGCAGGACCGTCTTGAGCTTGCCGCCGCGGCTGGCCGGCATCACGCCGTGCCGGATCACCCAGAACCGGAGCGCGGTGACACCCCATTCGCGAACCATCACGACGATGGTGACCCACCAGGGCAGGTCGCCGAGGATCGAGAGGCCGATGAACGCTGCCCCGGTGAGTGCCTTGTCGGCGATCGGGTCGGCGATCTTGCCGAAGTTGGTGACCATGTTCCAGCGGCGCGCGATGTCGCCGTCGAACCGGTCGGTGACGATCGCGACCACGAAGGCGGCGGTGGCGAGCAGCCGGTTGCCGTCGCTCGCACCGGCGTCGCGGAGCAACAGCCAGACGAACAGCGGGACCAGGACGAGCCGCAGGACGGTCAGCGCGTTCGCCACATTCCAGGCGCTGGGCGCGCTGAGCTGGCCGGCGGCCGCTCGCGGCACCGGGTTCGTCGGCGGGATCGTCACGCGGTCAGGTTAGCTGCCGGAACGCCCTCTCGGGTGCGTACCTGCGCGCCGAAGGCGGCGATCAGGTCGACGCCTTCGGTCCCGACCACCTCGGCGGTGACCAGATCGCCGATCGCGAGGTCGGCCGGGAAGTCGGTGAGGGTCGTCGAGCCGTCGACCTCGGGGCCCTGGTGGGCGGCGCGGCCTTCGGCGGTGTCGCCGTCGATCGACTCGACCAGGATCTCGACGGTCTCGCCGATGCGGGCCTCAGCGCGGGCCGAGGTCAGGTCCTCGGCGAGCCGGGTGACGCGGTCCAGGCGGGCCGCGATGGTGTCCTCGTCGAGCTTGCCGTCGTAGGTCTCCGCCTCGGTGCCGTCCTCGTCCGAGTAGCCGAACACCCCGATCGCGTCGAGGCCGGCGCGGGAAAGGAAGTCGCAGAGAATGTCCACGTCCTCCTCGGTCTCACCCGGGAAGCCGACGATCACATTGCTCCGGATGCCGGCTGTCGGCGCCTGGGCGCGGACCTGGGCGATCAACTCGAGGAAGCGCTCGGAGTCACCGAAGCGACGCATCCGCCGCAGGAGCGGGCCGGAGGCGTGCTGGAAGGAGAGGTCGAAGTACGGGACGACGCCGGGGGTCGAGGCCATCGCCGTGATCAGGGTCGGGCGCATCTCGGCGGGCTGCAGATACGAGACGCGGACGCGGGTCAAGCCTGGCACCTCGGCGATCTCTGCGACCAGGGTCTCGAGCAGGCGGAGGTCGCCGAGGTCCTTGCCGTACGAGGTGGAGTTCTCGGAGACCAGGAAGACCTCGCGGACACCGTTCTCGGCGAGCCAGTGCGCCTCGCCGAGCACCTCGGTCGGGCGGCGGGAGACGAACGCACCACGGAAGGCGGGGATCGCACAGAACGCGCACCGGCGGTCGCAACCGGACGCCAGCTTCAACGGAGCCATCGGCCCGCCATCCAGCCGACGCCGAACGATGCGCGGACCGCTGGCCGGCGCCGAGGCGAGATCGGGAGCGTCGATGGTCAGCTCAGCGGGATCAGAGGCCTTGACCGTACGACCCTTCAGCCCCTGCTCACGCTGGGCGTCGTCACCCGCACCGTTCAGGATCTGCTGCGCGGTGGCCCTGGTGTCGCCAAGCACTCCCGGTGTCTCGCTGACCCCGGTGTCGCTGTTCGGCCGGCGCCCCGAGCCCGCTCCGGTGTCGCCGTCCAGATCCTGCGCGGCGTTGGCCCCGGTGTCGCCGTTCAGGCCCTGCGTGGCGGCGTTCGGGGGCTGGTGGGCGGTATCGCCGTGGCCGGGGAGGGCTACGCCTTGGGCGGTTGCGCGGTCGGCGGGGGCCAGTGGGAGGAGTTTGCGGCGGTCGCGGGGGACGTGGGACTGGTGTTTGGTGCCGGCGAGGATCGAGCGGAGTTTTTCGGAGATGTCCGCGTAGTCGTCGAAGCCGAGGACGGCGTCGGTCTCGGGGAGCGCCTCGGCCAGTTGTTCGCCGTAGCGCTCGGCCAGGCAGCCGACGGCTACGACAGCTTGCGTGCGGCCGGACTCCTTGTAGTCGGAGGCGGCGAGCAAGGTGTCGACCGAGTCCTTCTTGGCGGCCTCGACGAATCCGCAGGTGTTGACCACCACGGTGTCGGCCTCGGCGGCATCCTCGACGAGCCGGAAGCCACCGGCTTCGAGCCGGCCGGCCAGCTCCTCGGAGTCGACGTCATTGCGAGCACAGCCCAGCGTGACCAGGGCGACGGTGGTGGGAGTCGTAGTCATCACCCACGAGTATGACCCCTCCCCCAACCCCACCGAAATCAACGCCATCCACCCCAACCTCACGCGCCATACCCTGCAGCCACCTCCCACCCCACCGACAGAACCCCACGTCAACACGACCCCAACCCTCCAAAGCCAAGACCTCACCCAAACCACCTCAGCCACCTCAGCCACCTCCACCCCTCCGCCACCTCCACCTCTCCGCCGCTGCGCTGCTGCGCCGCGGCCGGGCGCTGGAGTCCGGCGCGGCGATCGGACGCTGGAGTCCGGCGCTGCGGCCAGGCGCTGAAGCCAGCGCTGCGGTCAGACGTCGGAGCCGGACGCTGCGGTCAGACGCTGCAGCCAGGCGCTGCGGTCGGGCGCTGCGGTCAGACACTGCGGTCAGACGCTGCAGCCAGGCACTGCGGTCAGCCGTCGGAGCCGGGCACTGCGGGTCAGGCGCTGGAGCCGGGTGCTGAAGTCCGGCGCTGGAGTCCGGCGCTGCGGTCAGACGTCGGAGCCGACGCTGCGGTCAGACGCTGCAGCCCGGCGCTGCGGTCGGGCGCTGCGATCGGACGCTGCAGCCCGGCGCTGCGGTCAGGCGCTGCGGTCAGGCGCTGCAGCCCGGCGCCACGATCGGCCGCTGGAGCCGGCCGCACGATCAGGTGTTGGAGCCGGGCGCGGCGGTCGGGCGTTGGAGGCGGGCGCTGCGGTCGGGGGCTGCGGTCCGGGGGCGGGATCGGGGTTGGGCCTCGCGCGCTGGGGTTCGAGTTGGAGGCTGTGGCTGGCGTTCTGGGGCATGGCGTCCGCTAGGTGCAGGTTGAGCTGTCGGCTGGCGAATGTGTGCGGGTGCGAGGTTGGGGAGGAGTTTGGTGGGAGGTGGGGAGGCGAATCTGCCGATTTGGGGGCAGGATCCTCCCCAGTCCTGGGGGACGGAGGGCTCGCCGGGGCGGGGCCTTGGGTCGGCTTCGCGGGGCGAACGTACTGACTCGACGCTAGTCGGCTCCGGGTGGTGCGCGCAGAGTTTGCGGGCGCGAGGAGTGACAGGAACTGACGTGTGGTCCCGGGTGCCCCGTCACCGCGAGTAGTTCGCCCTCGCGAGTAGTTCACCCTCGCGAGTAGTTCACCCTCGCGAGTAGTTCACCCTCGCGAGTAGTTCGGCCTCGCGAGTGGTGAGCGCTCGGAGGTGGCCGGCTCGTCGAGGGTGGGGTCCTAGGGGTAGCCGGGGCTGCGGGTGCCGGGCCTTTGCGGTTCGACCACGAGGTGGCCGGGACTCGCAGGTGGTTGGTCCTCGCGCTTGGTCGGGCTGCGGGTGCGGGGGCCTTTGGGGACTAGTCCGGGAGCCTTGGTGGTTGGTTCCTCGGCAGAAGGCGTGGGCGGGCATGTTCACCACTCTCTGCCGGGTCTGGATTCGCCGCATCGCAGCCAGACGTGTGGGGCCTGGCCTCGCCGGCCGTTGGTCCTCGGTGGTGGGCGGGCCTCGCCGGCCGTTGGTCCTCGGTGGTGGGCGGGGCTTGCAGGTGGTTGGTCCCGGCGGGTGGGCGGGTGCCTGGGACCTTGGGGGTTGGTCCTCGCGGGTCCGACGGGGCTCGCGGGTGCCTGGGACCTCGAGGTTGGTCCTCGCGGGTCCGGCGGGGCTCGCGGGTGCCTGGGACCTCGAGGTTGGTCCTCGCGGGTCCGACGGGGCTCGCGGGTGCCTGGGACCTTGGGGGTGGTCCTCGTGGGTGCGTGGGCTTGCGGGGGTGAGGAGTTTGGGGGTTAGTCCTCGGGGGTGGCTATTTTGCCGGTGGGGAGGATTGTGAAGCGTTTGGCGGGTGGGGTGACCTTGGTGTTGTTGATGTAGACGGTGATGTTGCCGCCGCTTTCGAGGGTTACCCGGATTTCGCCTGCGTAGTTGATGGTCTGGGTGGAGCCGGGGCCGAGGACGCCTTGGAAGAGCTTGAGGCCCTTGGAGTTGCGGATGGTTACGTAGGAGCCGTCGCCGCGGGCGGTGAGGGAGAGCTTGGTGCGGAGGGGGGCGGCGGGCTTCTTGGGCGTTGCCGGGATGGTCGGCTTCGCGGAGGGCTTGGTGGTGGGTTTCGGGGCGGGGGTGGTGACCGCAGCCGTCGGCGTGGTTTTGGAGGCGTTGGCTTCCACGTCGCTGGGGAGGGTGAACAGGCGCATGATGCCCCAGCCCATCAGGCCGACCAGGATCGCGCCCAGGACCAGGCCCCAGCGCGGGCGCGCGGAGTGCAGGGTCGGGCGTTTGTCGCTGGCGCGTTCCTCGCGACGGACGCGGTCCGGCTGCGGGGCCGGGTGCGACTCGTCGAACTTCGCCAGCAGCGCTTCCGGATCGGCCTTCACCACCCGGGCGATCGCCCGGATATGACCGCGGGCGTAGAAATTACCGCCACAGCGGGAGAAGTCGTCGGCCTCCATGGCGGCGAGCAGCCCGGATCTGATCCGGGTCGACGTACTCAGCTGCTCGATCGTCATGTCGGCCCGTTCGCGGGCCGCCGTGAGCTCGCTGCCGATGCTCACGCCCCACCACCTCTCTCCACCGTCTACGAAGTTGGCTGCCAGTGCGCCGACGTCACAACAGTCAACGCCCTGGGCTCGACGGGGTCACGCGAAGCTCAGACTTGTTCCCTGACCGGACATCTCGTGTCAGCCAGCATGTGCAGAGCCTGTACCACTTCCCCGTTGGACGGCTTGGCCGTCAACCCGAACGGTACCGCGAGTGAGGTGCCGGTCAGCCGCCGGTTGGCATCGGTGACCTTGCGAGTCGCGGCCGGCATCTCGCTGAGCACCGGTCCGGGGTCGAGCAGGTGGACCGCGATCCGGCCGTCGTCGAGCAGGTGCCGCCGCTTCAGCACGGTGACCTCCTCGATCTCCTCCCACCGGGTGCCGATCCATTCGTTGCGGATCCGCAGCCGGATACCGACCTCGTCGGCGACCAGCATCGCGCCGACGGTCAGCGCCCGGGCGCAGATCACCGCGAGCACGGCGAAGGCGGCCGCGGCGATCCAGCGCAGTACGCCGGTAGGGCTGGTCGACCCCGAGGTCGCGAAACCGATCGCGACCAGCCCGGCGCCCACGGCCAGCGCGCCGTGCACCTTCTGGGAGGCCTTGACGGTGAACTCGTGGGTGGCTTGGTCGATGTCGACAGCGTGCTGCTCAGACCGGGGCATCGCGGTATGGGCGGTCACGGGTCACTCTCCTCGCAATGTGGCGACGAAGTCCTCTAGGTCGTCCGGTTTCACCAGTACGTCGCGGGCCTTCGAACCCTCGCTCGGCCCGACCACACCCCGGCTCTCCAGGATGTCCATCAGCCGGCCCGCCTTGGCGAAACCGACCCGGAGCTTACGTTGCAGCATCGACGTCGAGCCGAACTGGGTGGACACGATCAGCTCGGCCGCCTGGACGACCAGGTCCAGGTCGTCGCCGATCTCGTCGTCGAGGTCCTTGCTCGGCCCGGTCGGCGCGATCAGATCCTCGCGGTACGTCGGCTGCAGCTGCTCCTTGCAGTGCTCGACGACCGCCCGGATCTCGTTCTCGGTGACCCAGGCGCCCTGGATCCGCATCGGCTTGCTCGCGCCCATCGGCAGGAACAGGCCGTCACCCTGGCCGACCAGCTTCTCCGCGCCGGGCTGGTCCAGGATGACCCGGCTGTCGGCCAGCGACGAGGTCGCGAAGGCCAGCCGGGACGGCACGTTCGCCTTGATCAGACCGGTCACCACGTCGACCGACGGACGCTGGGTGGCCAGCACCAGGTGGATACCGGCGGCCCGGGCCAGCTGGGTGATCCGGACGATCGAGTCCTCGACGTCGCGCGGCGCGACCATCATCAGGTCGGCCAACTCGTCGACGATCACCAGCAGGTACGGGTACGGCGTGAGGGTGCGCTCGCTGCCCGGCGGCGGCTTGATCTTGCCGCCGCGGACCGCCTTGTTGAAGTCGTCGACGTGCCGGAACCCGAAGGCCGCCAGGTCGTCGTAGCGCATGTCCATCTCGCGGACGACCCACTGCAGCGCCTCGGCCGCCTTCTTCGCGCTGGTGATGATCGGCGTGATCAGGTGCGGGATGCCCTCGTAGTTGTTCAGCTCGACCCGCTTGGGGTCGACCAGCACCATCCGGACCTCGTCCGGCGTCGACCGCATCAGCACGGAGGTGATCAGCGAGTTGACGAACGACGACTTACCCGAGCCGGTCGCACCCGCGACCAGCAGGTGCGGCATCTTCGCCATGTTGGCGACGACGAAGCCACCCTCGACGTCCTTGCCGAGCCCGGCCACCATCGGGTGGTGGTCGTTGCGCGCGGTCGCGGACCGGATCACGTCGCCGAGGCTGACGATCTCCTTGTCCACGTTCGGGATCTCGATGCCGATCGCGGACTTGCCCGGGATCGGCGACAGGATCCGCACATCGGCCGAGGCCACGGCGTAGGCGATGTTCTTCGACAGCGCGGTGACCTTCTCGACCTTGACCGCGGAGCCGAGCTCGACCTCGTACCGGGTGACTGTCGGGCCACGGGTGTAGCCGGTCACCTGGGCGTCGATGCCGAACTGGTCGAACACCTCGGTGAGCTTGCCGACCACCGCGTCCGACGCCTTCGTGCGGGCCTTGTGGACCGAGCCGGGCTTGAGGATCTGGCCGTCGGGCAGCGTGTAGGTGATGTCGCCGGAGAGGCTGAGCTGCTCGACCCGCTGCGGCAACGGCGTGTGCGGCGGCGGCTCCGGAGCAGGCTCGGGCTCGGAGTCCTTCTTCGAACCGGCCTTCATCGCACCCGCGACGGCACCGTAGATCGGCGGTGCACCGGCCGCAGCAGCAGCGCCGTCGGCATCGACGTCGTACGGCTCCTCGTCCGGATCGATCGGCGCCTTCTTGCGGCCGCGCTTGTTGATCTCGCGGCCTTCGAGCACCGGCGAGTCGTACGGCTTGATGGTCGGCTCGCCGTCCTCGTCCAGGGCGGCCTTCGCGCGCCGCTCCTTGCGAGTCAGCCGGACGGTGTCGTCAGCAGCCGCGGTCACCGAGGGCGCGTCGGCAGGAAGCTCAGTACGTCCGAGCAGTACGTCGAACGCGGCACGGACCCGCAACGGGATCGCGTAAATCGGCGTCCCGGTCACCACCAAGGCACCGAAGATCGACAACAGCACGAGCAGCGGCGCTGCGACGTACTGGGTGAGGAGGTCGGACAGGAGCGAGGAGACGACGTACCCGATCGCTCCCCCGGCATCCTGCAGCCGGCCATCCGATGGGTTGCCGGGACGCGGCAGACCGTTGGCAATGTGGACCAGGCCCAGTACTCCGAGGGAGACCGCGGTCCAACCGATCACCTGACGTCCGGCCGGGCCATTGCGGTCCGGGTGACGCATGGTGCGCAAGGCGATGAACAGGAGCATCAGCGGCACGGCCCAGCCGAGCATGCCGACGCTGCCGCCCACTGCGACCCGGAGGCCCTTGCCGACCGCGCCGGGCATGTCCCACCAGATCGCGGCGGCGACTACGAACGCCAGGCCGATCAGGGTGAGGCCGGCGCCGTCGCGGCGGTGGGCCGGGTCGAGGTCGCGGGCGCCGTGGCCGATACCGCGGACCATGCTGCCGAGTAGGTGGGCGATCCCGATCCAGACCTTGACCAGCCCTCTGGCGAGGGCGAGCATGGCGGCCGCGAACGGACCCGCGTTGCTCGTTTTGGGCACAGCCGTGCGCGCAGCGGTGGAGCCACTGCGCTTCGTGCTCTGCCCACGCTTCTGGGCGCCTGACGGACGGGAGCGGCCACCAGCTGCCGAGCGGCCCGATGCGGGGCTGCTGGCTGCCGACTTCCGCGCCCGCGCCGGGGAAGACGTGCGGGTCGCCATGTCTAGCAGGCTACCCCGACTACCACTCGAGTCACACGTGTCACACGCCGATCACACCGCCCCATCCGTAGCGTCACAGCCCCACGCGGCCGGGCGTGTCCGCAGGGGCCTCAGGCGCCGGTCACGCCGTCCAGATGTTCGCGAAGGAAGTCGGCGTGGCCACAGTGGCGGGCATATTCGCCGATCAGGTGGATGTAGATCATCCGGAGCGAGGAGACCTCGTCACGGAAGGTGAACTGCTGGTCGAGCGAGTAGCCGTCGGCGGCCTTGTCGGACAGCGCCCACTCGTCGATCAGGGCTTCGTACTCCGCTTGGGCGCGACTCGCGTCGATCAACTCGAAGTCGGCGTCCTTGCCGAGCGCCGGGTCGAAAACCGGGGTGGCCGGGGCCAGCCGGGAACCGGGGTCGGCGGGAGCGGTCGAGGCGGCGCCGGCGACGGCTGGGCCGGCTGAGGCGAAGTGGATGCGGAACCAGATGCGTTCGACCTTGGTGGCGTGCCGGATCAGGCCGAGCAGGGAGAGGTTCGACGGCGGCAGCGGCCGGGCGGCCAACTGGTCGGCGGTCAGGCCGGCGCATTTGTGGAGCAGCGTGGTGCGGTGGAAGTTCAGGTAGCCGGCGAGCAACTCCCGCTCGGGCGCGACGAGCGAGCCCTCGGGCCGCTCGACCTCAGGTGCGATCCAGGTCATCCGCGCATCCTCCCCCAGCGGCCCCCTGGCGAGCCATTGCATTAAGCAACAACCCCGGACAGCCCATCCGCTCACGCCTGGCGTCTCACGATACGTGCGAGTATCCCAATAAATGAGATGACTGCTGGCGCGAAGCACGGATCGTTGGTTACCGTCTTCGGCAGGTCATGAGTGTCAGCGTCAAGCCCCGGCTCGCTGGCCGGCAACCCTCCACCGCGGTGGGGTGCCCCGGGTGAGGACCCGGCCGTTCGGATACCCCGATTCGGCAAGTGCGGACCACCCGGGAGCAGAACCATGTCGATCCTCTCCATCCTCGAGCCTGCCAACACCGCCGTGACCACCCGGCCGGCCCTGGCCAAGCTCACCACCGGCAACATCCCCGCCACCGTCGCGAGCGACCTGCTGGTCCCGCTGGCCGACGGACGCGTGACCGACTACGCGAACTTCGACCACGGGGCGAGCGCGCCGTGTCTGGAGTCGGTGCGAGCGGCGGTCGAGGCCGCGCTCCCGTCGTACGCGTCGGTGCACCGCGGCAACGGCTACGCCTCGCGGATCACCACCCAGTGGTACGAGCGGGCCCGCGCCGAGGTGCACGGCTTCGTCGGCGCCCGCGACGACGACCAGGTGATCTTCACCCGGCAGACCACCGACGCGCTCAACCTGCTGGCCCGGGCCGTACCGGCCGACGCGACCGTGATCGTGTTCGAGTCGGAGCACCACGCGGCCCTCCTCCCCTGGCCCGCCGAGCGCACCACCAGGCTCGCAGCGCCGACGAGCCACGCAGCGGCAGTCACCGCCGTCGCCGACGCTCTGCGCGAAGCACCCGAGGGTCCCCGCCTGGTCGTCATCACCGGCGCTTCGAACGTCACCGGCGAGATCTTCCCGATCGCCGAGATCGCCGCCGTCGCCAAGGCCCACGGCGCCCGCGTCTGCCTCGACGCCGCGCAGCTCGCTCCGCACCGCGTGGTCGACATCCAGGAGCTGGACGTCGACTGGGTCGCACTCTCCGGCCACAAGCTCTACGCCCCGTACGGCGCCGGCGCACTGATCGGCCGGGCCGACTGGCTCAACGCGGCCGACCCGTACCTCCTCGGCGGTGGCGCGACCGCTGCAGTGACCAGCGACGCGACCGTCTGGAACCAGGGCCCGGCCCGGCACGAAGGCGGCTCCCCCAACGTGATCGGCGCGATCGCGCTGGCCGCCGCATGCGCCGCCATCACCGAGCACCGCGAGGCGATCGAGCAGCACGAGCGCAGCCTGCTCGCCCGGCTCCGCACCGGCCTTGCCCAGATCGCCGGCGTGAACACGTACGACATCTTCGGCGCCGACGCCGACCGGGTAGGCACGGTCTGCTTCACCATCGACGGGGTCAGCTCGACGCTGGTGTCCGCGGCGCTCTCGGCGGAGTACGGGATCGGCGTACGGGACGGCAAGTTCTGCGCGCACCCGCTGGTCGGCCATCTGCTCGCCAACTCGCCCGAGGCCACCGCAGTCCGCGCAAGCCTCGGACTGGGCACCACGCGCGAGCACGTCGACCGCCTTGTCAGCGCGGTGCGCAGCCTGGCCACCAACGGCCTGACCACCGAGTACGACGAGACGCCGCACGGCTGTCAGCCCCACAACGACCCCCGCGACCTCGTCGCCCCCAAGATCTGGTGAACCCACCACCTCACCGACAAGCCTGAGCCCACGCCACCGCTCGGTGCAGGGCTGAGACCCAAGGCCTGGTGAGACACGGACCCCACAGGTGAGCGGCAAACGCCTAACGGTCCGGTTGGTTCGTGAGCCAGACAGCGATCTGGCTGCGTGACCTGAAGCCGAGCTTGTCCAGGATGTGCACGACCTGCGATTCCGCGGTCCGTCTGCTGATCACGAGTCGGAGCGCGATTTCCTTGTTCGTCAGCCCCTGGGCCACCAGCTCGGCCACCTGATACTCCCGATCGCTCAGCGATCCGGTCCCGTGGACGCGGGCCGCAGTACCGGTACTGCGGCCTCGCGCCCGACCGTGAGCTCCATCGCCTCGCCGAAGCCGGTACAGGCAGCCGCGCCACGCTCGAATGCGGCCCGGTACCGTTCGTTGCCCAAGGCATCCATCGGATCGCGCTACTGCGGCTGGAGTCCCGTGTGGTGCGCAGCGAAGGCCAGCAGGTCGGCCCACTCGGAGGCGACCATCGCTGCCGGTTTGCCGAAGCCGTGGCCGGTGTTTACCTCGATCCGGGTCAGTACCGGCTTGTCCCCCGCCTGCGCGTGCTGCAGCGTCGCCATGAACTTGTGGCTGTGCAGCGGCACCACCCGGTCGTCATGGTCGCCAGTGACGACCAGGGTCGCCGGGTACGACGTACCGTCGCGCAGGTTGTGCAGTGGCGAGTAGGCGAGCAGGTCTTCGAACTGTGTTGGGTCGTCGGGCAGTCCGAAGTCGGAGGCCCAGGCAGCGCCAACAGTGAAGAGGTGGAAGCGCAGCATGTCCAGCACGCCGACGCCAGGCAGCGCTACCGCGAACAGGTCCGGCCGCTGGGTCATGACTGCTCCGACGAGCAGTCCGCCGTTGCTGCGGCCGTGGATGGCCAGTTGGGCGGGTGTGGTGACCTTGGTCTTGGTCAGGTCCTCCCCGACCGCGATGAAGTCGTCGAAGACGTTCTGCTTGTTCCGCAGCCGTCCCTCGTCGTGCCAGGAGCTTCCGTACTCCCCGCCGCCGCGCAGGTTGGTGATCACCAGCACCCCACCCGCCGCAAGCCAGGCCGGCCAACCCGGCCGGTAGTCGGCCATGATCGGGATGCTGAAGCCGCCGTAGCCGTACATCAGCGTCGGCCGCGGCTCGTCGAACCCCAGGTCCGCCCTGCTGATCAGGAAATACGGCACCTGCCGCCCGGGCTCGACCCGGCGGCTCACGGTGATGTCCGGCGACAGGAAGCCGACTCCCGCGGGGACAAGCTCAGGCAGGGCCCGGAACTCGCCGGTCGCCATCGAGACCACATAGGCGACCGTCGGATCCGTGGTCGACGAGAGCCCGATGAAGAGTTCGTCGTACTTCGTCGACGCGTTCAACCCCACGAAGCCCCCGCCGGGCACCGGCACGACCTGGCCGTCGGCGCCCCCCAAGGAGTGCAACGTGAGCACCGGCTGAGCGTCCACCAAAGACACGACGGCAAGTCCCGACGATGCGCCGCTGACGGTCAGCAAGGCGTTGTCGCCCTCGGGGATGAGGTCCGTGAAGTTGCCGGCCAGGTCCGAGGTCACCACCCGGCCCCGAGATGCGTCCCGGTCGGTCTGCAGCACCAGCTGGTCACCGGACATCCGCACGAAGATGTTCTCGTCGCGGAACTCGTCGATCACCTTGATCGGTTCGCCCAGCACGCTGCCGTCCACCGGGTAGACCCAGATCCGGGATGCCGGATCGGTGCCCTCGGCAAGGGTCACCACGAGGTAGCGGTCGTCGTCGGAGACCTCGGGCTGGATGAAGAGCTGCGGGTTGTCGGGGAAGCTCAACACCAACTGGTCATCGTCCTGCGCAGTACCGACCTTGTGCAGCTTCAGCTGGCCACCCTCAAGCGCCTGCGTCTCGGTACCCTCGCTACGGCCACTGGCCGGGTAGTGCAGGTAGAGGTACGCCGACGAGTCCGGCAGCCAGGTGGCCTGGGAGAACTTGGCACGGGTCACCACGTCGTCCACATCGGCGCCAGTGGCGATCTCCCGGAGCCGGAAGGTGGTCCAGTCGCTACCGCTCTCGTTGACCCCGTACGCGAAGTACCGGCCGTCCGGGCTGATGGTGAAGCTGGCCAGTGAGTCAGTGCCGTCCACGGACAGCTTGTTGGGGTCGAGGATGACCCGGCCGCCCTCTAGCAGCGCATCCAGCGAGTCAGCGACGTACAGGACGTCCTGCGCCTGGGAGCCGTCGTTGCGGCCGACGAAGTACCAGCCGGACTTCCGCACCGGTACTCCGGCCCGCGGCCGCGCCAGGATCGCGGTCATCGTCTCCTGGAACCAGGCACGCTCGGGGTAGCTCGACAGCTCGGCCTCGGTCGCGGCGTTCTGGCGGGAGACCCAGTCCTTGGTCTCGGCGGAGTCGGGGTCCTCCAGCCAGCGGTACGGGTCGGCGATCTCGCGGCCGTGCAGGGTGTCGACGACACTCTCGTCACGGCGACTCTCTGGGTAGCTCATGCGGGCCAACTTACTGCGCGTCCCGCTCACCAGGCCTTCAGCGGGCGGCATCCCGCGCTGGGCATCCGGTCTGGTGAGCGGGCCGCTCCCCAGAGTTGTCAGTGGTGGGCTGCCGGCAGGTCCTTGCTCCACAGCACCTTGCCGTACAGATCCCGCAGCGAAGCGGTGAAGACCTCCGACCGCGGGTCGATCGACACATGCCCGAAGAACTGGTTGCCACCCGACGGCGGCTGGTTCGGGAAGTCAGCCGCCTTCACGAACTCCAGCCGAGGACCGAAGGTCGAGTCGAGCGCGTTCGGCCCGAAGGTACCGGCGTTCACCGGACCGGCGACCAGCTCCCAGAACGGGTCGAAGTCGGTGAAGGCCGCCCGCGACGGGTCGTAGTGGTGCGCGGCGCAGTAGTGCACGTCCGCGGTCAGCCAGACCGTGTTCCGGACCTTGCGGCGCTTGAACTGCGAGAGCACCCAGGCGATCTCGTGCTCGCGGCCACCGGGCGCCCCTGCCAGTCCATTGGCGACAGCCTCGATCTCGGTGCCGTCCGGCACCAGCAGACCCAGCGGCATGTCGCTGGCGATCACCTTCCAGGTCGCCTTGGAAGCGGCGGCCTCACGAACCAGCCATGCTGCCTGCTCGGCACCCAGCATCGCGACCGGACCGGCGACACCCGGTGCCGGGTTGGCGCCGCGGTAGGTCCGCATGTCGAGGCAGAAGACATCGAGCAACGGGCCATAGCTCACCTTGCGGTAGATACGGTTGCGGCCGGCGGTGTGCACCATCGGCAGGTACTCCAGGAACGCCTGCCGGGACCGCTGGGCCAGTACGTCGACCCGCTTCTCGGTGTAGCGGTCGTCGGTCAGGATCTCGCCCGGGTACCAGTTGTTCAGCGTCTCGTGGTCGTCCCACTGGCTGACGATCGGCACGTCGGCGTACAGGTCGCGGACGTTGTGGTCGAGCAGGTTGTACTTGTACCGGCCGCGGTACTCCGCCAGCGTCTCGGCGACCTTGCTGACCTCCTCGGTCACCACGTTCTTCCAGGTGGTGCCGTCCGGGATCGCCACCGAGGCCGCGATCGGGCCGTCGGCGTAGATGTTGTCGCCGGAGTGCAGGAAGAAGTCGGGGCGGGTCTGGTGCATCGCCTTGTACGCGATCATGCCGCCGATGTCGGGGTTGATGCCGTAGCCCTGGCCCGCGGTGTCGCCGGTCCAGACGAAGCTCACGGGGCGGTTGCGCCCCGGCGTACTGAAGGAGCCCTCGAGGGTCTCGCCGCGGCGGCCGTAGGCGTCCTCGAAGCCGATCCGGTAGTCGTAGCGCTGACCGGGACGCAGACCACGCAGCGGCAGCTGAGCCGTGTAGTCCTGGTCGGCCGAGGTGATCGGGCCGCGCAACGTCACGGCCCGGTCGAACCGGCCGTGGCTGGTCAGGTCGACGGTCAGCCGGGCGCGGCGATCGGTGCGCGACCAGACGACAGCGGAGTTCGAGGTGACGTCGCCCGACATGATTCCGGACGGCAGAGCAGGACGGTCCCGGCGTACTACGGAAGCGGCGGCGGTCACGCTCGGTACGGCGGCGGTCGCACCCGCGACGGCAGTGGCGGCCAGCAGCTGGCGGCGGCTCAAGTTCATGAGCCGAAGGTGCTCCTCCACAGTGACGTCCGGGTGACTGCGGAACGAACTAACCGACAACTCGCCCGGGGAATCGCGGGGGGCTTGCGCGGGCATCGATGATTGAGTCTCACAGGGTCGAAGGGAATTCCGGTGCAGTCCAGGGAACAACGCCTCACTGATGTGTTCATCAAGCTCGCCGACACGCTCGGCGAGGACTTCGAGCTTGCTGCCTTCCTGGGCATGTTGGCCGAGGCAACAGTCGAGCTGCTCGAGGTGGACGCGGTCGGTCTGGACCTGACCGACGACGACCACGTACTCCGGGTCTTCGCCACCGCCGACTCCCCCGCCCAGCTGGTGGAGCAGGATCACCCGAGCTACCCGACGACCGAGATGCTCCCGCTTTGCCTGCGAGGCAAGGCGATCGGCTCGATGAACCTCTTCCGGACCGGCCCCGTCCCCTTCAGCGAGCAGGAGCTGAGGCTGGGGCAAGCGCTGTCCGACATGGCCACGATCGGCCTGCTGCACGAGCGCGAGCACCGCGGCCGGCAAGAGCTGTGCGGCCAGCTGCAACAGGCGTTGGACAGCCGGATCCTGATCGAACAGGCCAAGGGAATGCTCGCCGAACGAGCCGGTCTCAGCCTGCCGGACGCCTTCGCGGCGATGCGCTCCTACGCCCGCGGGAAGGGGTGTGGGCTGAAGGCCGTGGCCAGGGGTGTGCTGGACGGCACACTCCGCACCGCGAGCCTGATGACTCCCTGAGCCTGACCTCGCCACGCCCCTACCGAGCGGTCGGTTGCGTGTGGTCGCCCAGCGTGGTTCCGTTGGCTACTACAGCCACTCTTCTCGTGGCGCTGCCCTGGACCCGGTGGCGCATCGACTGATGCACTCCGGATGGGGCGTTCTCCTTGTCACAACTGCTCGCCGAAGACCCGCACCCCCAAAGACCGCAGCAGAAGTACGCGAGTCTTTACAGCGACCTCCTGCACACGGTCCGGGACCTCGGCCTGTTGCGACGCCGCTACACCTACTACTGGACTCGCATCGGCCTGGTACTGGCCGCGCTCGGCGGCGTCATCACCGGGTTCATCCTGCTCGGTGACTCCTGGTTCCAGCTGCTGATGGCCGGTGCCCTCGCGCTGATCCTGGTCCAGGTCGCGTTCCTCAGCCACGACAGCGCCCACCGGCAGATCTTCGACTCGGCCGCCTGGAACGACTGGACCGCCCGTCTGCTGGCCGGTGGCCTGGCCGGGATGAGCATCACCTGGTGGAAGAACAAGCACAGCAAGCACCACAACGCGCCGAACCAGCTCGGCAAGGACCCCGACATCGCGATCGGCGTCGTCGCCTTCACACCCGACCATGCGGCCCAGCGCAAGCGCGGCTTCATGAAGTGGTACCAGGATCGCCAGGGCTGGCTCTTCTTCCCGCTGCTGACGCTGGAAGGCCTGAGCCTGCACGTGTCGAGCCTGCAGCACCTGTTCCGGCGCGGCGCCACCAAGGTCGAGCGGATCGAGGCTGCGGTCGTCGTCTCCCGGCTCGGCCTGTACGTGACCGCGCTGTACGTCCTGCTACCGATCGGCAAGGCCAGCGCGTTCCTCGGCCTGCAACTGGCCGTCTTCGGCGTCTGCCTCGGCGGCTCGTTCGCACCGAACCACAAGGGCATGCCGCTCGTGCCGGCCACGATGAAGATCGACTTCCTCCGTCGCCAGGTGCTGATGTCGCGCAACATCCGCGGCGGCGTCCTCACCGACTTCGCGATGGGCGGGCTCAACTACCAGATCGAGCACCACCTGTTCCCGAGCATGCCGAGGCCCACGCTGCGCCGGGTCCAGCCGATCGTCCGCGAGTACTGCGAGCTGCACGGCGTGAAGTACACCGAGGTCGCGTTCCTCGAGTCGTACAAGATCGTCGTCGACTACCTCAACAACGTCGGCATCCGCGCCCGCGACCCGTTCCAGTGTCCGCTGGTCAGTCAGTACCGGAAGTAGCCAGCAAGGGCAGGGCAGCGGCCAGCGCGTCATCGGCCGCCGCCCGGCCCAGCGCGAGATGGTCGGCCATCACAGTCGCGCCCTGGAGCAGCATGAGCAACTGGCGCCCGACCCGGTCCGGGTCGGCGACTCCTGCCGCGGCGGCGATCTCGGTGAGCAGCGCCTGATAACCGTCGAGATGCTGGACCGCCATGCTGTGGGCCGGCTCGAAATGCCGCTGGGTGGCCGCGTTCAAGAGTGCGCAACCCCGGTACTGCGGCTGGTCGAACCACTCCCCCAGTACTGCGAACACCGCGGTCAACTGGGCGACCGGGTCGTCCCCACCCGTCGCCGCTGCCCGCCGCAGCCAGGCGTTGTTGCGATCGCTGCGTGCCTGCAGGACGGCGGCGATCAGCCCGTCCTTCGAGCCGAAGTGCCGGTACAGAGTCTCCTTCGACGCTCCCACCGATGAGCACAGCTCGGCGATCCCGACGCCGTCCAGCCCGCGCTCGTAGAACACGACGGTGGCGGCCTCGAGCATCGCCGCCCGGGTCCGGTCGGGGTCGAGCGAGGTTCCTTTGGCGACGGGCATGAGACAGATGGTACCGATCGGGCCCATCTCTTGTTAGCGTTGCGATGGTACCGACCGGTTCGATCACAACCAGGAGTCGCATGACCTACGCCGGCACGATCGCCTATCCGATCTCCAGCGGCGGGCACGAGCTGCCCGGAGTACTTCATCTGCCGCCGGGTGACGGGCCCCATCCGGCAGTGTTGCTGCTGCACGGATTTCCGGGGTGGGAGCGGAACTTCGATCTCGCCCACGCGCTGCAGCGGGCCGGGTACGCGACGCTCGTCTTTCATTACCGCGGATCGTGGGGCTCGGCGGGGACCTGGGCCTGGAGCAACGTTCTCGAGGACGCGGCGGCCGCGGCCGGGCAGTTGCGGGCGGATCCGCGGATCGATGCCGAGAGGTTCGCGGTGGTCGGGCACAGCATGGGTGGGTTCGCGGCGCTGCAGACCGTCGCGGCCGATCCCACGATCCCGACGGTCGGCTCGATCGCCGGCTTCGACTTCGGAGCCGCTGGTACCGCGCCCGATCCCGACCAGTACGTCGAACCGTTCGACAGCGACCTCCTCCCGCTCCAAGGCACCAGCGGCCGGGCGCTCGTGGACGAGATGGTTGCCCACGGCCCGGAATGGCGCCTCGCGGACCTCGCACCGAAGCTGGCTGATCGCCGGGTGCTGCTGATCGGGGCGACCCGAGACACCGCCGCGCCACCCGAGCAGCATCACCAGCCGCTCGTGGAGGCCTACAAGAACGCCGAGCATCACCTGTTCCCCACCGACCACGCACTGTCGGACCACCGCGAGGAGCTTGCGGAGGTGGTGGTTACCTTCCTGAACCAGAGGCTGTGACAGTGTGAGGCGCATGTGGTGGGGATTGCTGTGCGCCCTGGCTGCCGCTCTTGCCTACGGGCTGGCGTCGGTCATGCAGGCGATGGCGGCGCAGTCCACACCCGGCGGTGGTGAGGGAGTCGATCCACGGCTGTTGTTCCGGGTGGTCTCGCAGTGGCGGTTCATGGCCGGGATCGCTCTGGACTTGTGCGGGTTCGGCGTTCAGCTCGCCGCACTGCAAGTACTTCCGCTCTTCGTGGTTCAGGCGGCATTGGCGGCCAGTCTCGCCGTGACCGCAGTGGCGGCGAGGTTCCTCGGGATCAGGCTGGGGCGGCGTGAGTGGGCTGCGGTCGGCGCGGTGTGCGTCGGGCTCGGCCTGCTCGGGTTGTCGGCGGAGAGCGAAGGCGCCAGCTCGGTCAGCAGCGGGTTCCGGTGGGGGCTGGTCGTCGCGACAGCGGTCCTGGTCGTCATCGGACTCTCGGCGGGACTGGCACCGAAGAGGTTGCGGGCGCCGTTGCTGGGCCTGGTCGCCGGCCTGAGCTTCGGCGTGGTGGCGATCTCAGGGCGGATCATCGACAGCTTCAAGCCGATCGACCTGCTCACTGAGCCCGCCGTCTATACAGCGATCGTCGCCGGCGCCTCAGCGATGCTGTTCTTCGCTTCGGCGCTGCAACGCGGCAGCATCACCACCGCGACGGCCATGCTCGTCGTCGGCGAGACCGTGTTTCCGGCCGCCGTCGGCATCCTGGCGCTGGGCGACCGGACCCGCCACGGGTTCGTAGTACCGGCAGCGGCCGGGTTCGCTCTCGCGATCGCGGCCGCCCTGGCTCTTGCCCGGTACGGCGAGCTCAGCTCGACGGAGGAATCTCCCCCGAGCCACGAATCGTCAGCTTCACCGGCACCCTGACCGTCCGGCCCGGGCGGTGCGGCTCGGGCAGCCGCTCGGTCATCAGCTGGATCGCAGTACGGGCCATCACGTCGGCCGACTGCGCCACCGCGGTGAGTCCGGGGCTGAGCAGGTCGCCGAGCGCCAGGTCGTCGAAGGACACGAGGGCGACGCGGTCGCGGCGGCCGGCCATCCCTCGCAGTACCTCGGCAGTGGTCATGTTGTTGGCCGACAGAATGGCCGTCGCAGGCTCGGGCCGGTCCAGTACCGCGGACAGCGTGATCCCGATCCCCTCGGTGGTCGGCTCGGACAGGTGGACCAGGTCTTCATCGACATCGATCCGGTGCCTTGCCATGGCCGCCCGGTAGGCGACCACGCGCTCGCGCGCCGTGAAGATCCGCTCGTCGTCACCGAGGTACGCGATCCGCCGATGCCCCTGCCGGACCAGATGGTCGATCGCCTGGTCGATACCGCCCGCGTTGTCGGCGAGCACCGCATCGGCCTCGATCCCGTGCGCCGGCCGGTCGATCGTCACGACTGCCATCCCGGCGTCGACGTGCGGGGCCAGGTACTCCTGGGTCTCCCCGATCGGCGCCATGATCAGCGCGTCCGGGCGCCGGGCCACGAACTCCAGGCAGACCTCACGCTCGCGCTCGGGGTCCTCGTCGGTCAGGCCGATCATCACGACCGAACCGCTCCCCCGCGCCCACAGCTCGACCGCGCGGCCGAGCGACGCGAAGAACGGGTCGCCGATGTCGCGGATGACGACCGCGATCGTGCCGGTCTTGCCGCGGCGCAGCATCCGGGCGCTCTCGTTCGGCGTGTAGTTCAGGTCCTTGATCGCGGCCTGGACCTTCGCGGTCAGCTCCGGACTGACGTTCGGCTCCTCGTTGACCACCCGGGAGACGGTCTTGAGCGCCACGCCCGCCCGGGCCGCGACCTCTTTCATGGTGGGCCGGCGCTGCCCGGCTCCATTGACACCAGTGATACTCACGTCTGGCCCACCCCTCTGTATTAGGACTGCACGACGACCGGGATGATCATCGGCCGGCGACGGTGCGTGTCGCTGACCCATTTGCCGACCACGCGGCGGATGACCTGCTGCAACTGGTACATGTCGTCCACCCCGCTCCCGATCGCCTTCTCGATCTCCGCCTCGATCTTCGGCCGCAGCTCGTCGAAGACGGTGTCGTCCTCGGCGAACCCGCGTGCCTGGATCTCCGGCCCGGCCATCAGTTTGCCGGTGACAGAGTCCATCACGGCGATCACCGAGATGAAACCCTCATCGCCGAGAATCCGCCGATCCTTCAGCGAGGTCTCGGTGATGTCGCCCACGGTCGAGCCGTCGACGAACACGTACCCGCACTCGACCTTGCCCGCGACGACGGCCTTACGGCCGATCAGGTCGACCACCACCCCGTCCTCGACCACGACCACATTCTCTTCCGGTACGCCGGTCTGCCGCGCCAACTCGGCATTCGCGTGCAGGTGCCGGATCTCGCCGTGCACCGGCATCACGTTGCGCGGCTTCACGATGTTGTAGCAGTAGAGCAGCTCGCCCGCCGACGCGTGGCCGGAGACGTGGACCAGCGCGTTGCCCTTGTGGATGACGTTCGCGCCGTGCCGGGTCAGCCCGTTGATCACCCGGAACACCGAGTTCTCGTTGCCCGGGATGAGTGACGACGCCAGTACGACGGTGTCGCCCGGCTGGATCTGTACTACGTGATGGTCGTTGGCCGCGATCCGCGACAACGCCGACATCGGCTCACCCTGCGAACCGGTCGACACCAGCACGACCTGCTCGGGCGGGTAGTTGTCGAGCTCGCGCATGTCGATCAGCGTGTCGCCGGGCACGGTCAGGAAGCCCAGGTCGCGGGCCACCGCCATGTTGCGCACCATCGAGCGACCGACGTACGCGACCTTGCGGCGATGCTTGACGGCCGCGTCCATCACCTGCTGCACGCGGTGCACGTGCGAGGCGAAGCAGGCGACGATGATGCGCTGCTTCGATGCCTTGCTGAACACGCCGTCGAGCACCGGCGCGATGTCGCGCTCGTGGGTCGTGAAGCCGGGCACCTCGGAGTTGGTGGAGTCGACCATGAACAGGTCGACGCCTTCCTCGCCGAGCCGGGCGAACGCCCGCAGGTCGGTGATCCGGTTGTCCAGCGGCAACTGGTCCATCTTGAAGTCGCCGGTGTGCAGCACCAGGCCGGCCGGCGTCCGGATCGCCACGGCGAGCGCGTCCGGGATGGAGTGGTTGACCGCCACGAACTCGCACTCGAACGGGCCGAAGCGCACCGTCTCGCCCTCGACGACGGTCTGCTGCGGCACGTTGCGGTGCCGGTGCTCCTTGAGCTTGCCCTCGAGCAGCGCCAGGGTCAGCTGCGAGCCGACCACCGGGATGTCACCGCGCTCGCGCAGCAGGTACGGCAGGCCGCCGATGTGGTCCTCGTGGCCGTGCGTCAGGACGACGGCCACGATGTCGTCCAAACGCTCCCGGATCGGCTGGAAGTCCGGGAGGATCAGGTCGACACCGGGCTGGTTCTCGTCCGGGAACAGCACGCCGCAGTCGACGATCAGCAGCTTGCCGTCGTACTCGAAGACCGTCATGTTCCGGCCGACCTCGCCGAGGCCGCCCAGCGGGATCACACGGAGAGCGCCGGGCGCGAGTGGCTCCGGCGCTTGCAGATCGGGGTGCGGGTGGCTCATGCAATCAGTCCTGCCGTCTTCAGATCGGTGGTGAGCCAGTCGGTCTGCTCGCCGGTCGCCTCGACCAGCGGCGCGCGCAGCGTCGCGTGCTCGATCACGCCGGCCAGCTTGAGGGCCGCCTTCACCATGATGGCTCCCTGCGTCCTCGTCATGATCGCCTCGACGGCGGGAACCAGCTGCCGGTCGATGCGTCGTGCGGTGTCCAGGTCGTTTGCGACGACGGCGTCGATCAACTGCCGGTACTGCGGGCTGGCGACATGCCCGACGACGCTGGCGATCCCGACAGCGCCCATCGCCAGCCAGGCAAGGTTCAGCTCATCCGCACCGCAGTAGTAGTAGAGGCCCGAATTGGCCAGCACCTTCGTCGTCGCGGCGACATCGCCCTTCGCGTCCTTCACCGCGACGATGCGCGGGTGCTCGGCCAGCGCGAGCAGCGTCTCGGTGGTGATCGGCACACCGGCCCGGCCGGGGATGTCGTAGGCCATCACGGGCAGTCCGGTGGCGTCGGCGACCGCGTTGAAGTGCAGCTTGATGCCCTCTTGCGGCGGCTTGTTGTAGTACGGCGTGACGACCAGCAGGCCATGCGCACCGGCGGCCTCGGCCGCCTTGGCCGACTCCACGGTGTGGGCGGTGTTGTTGGACCCGACCCCGGCGACGACCTTCGCGCGATCGCCGACCGCCTCGAGAGTGGCGCGGATGATCAGCACCTTCTCCTCGTCGCTGGTGGTCGGCGCCTCGCCGGTGGTGCCGTTGACGATCAGGGAATCGTTGCCCTCGTCGACCAGCTTGCTGGCCACCTTCTGCGCCGCATCGAGATCGAGTGAGCCGTCGGGCTTGAAGGGGGTGATCATCGCCGTGGTCAACCTGCCGAAAGGCAGGGCCGTCGAGGCGGTGTCTGAGGTAGAGGACATGGGGCTCAGATTACCGCTCCCAGCGCCTCAAGAAATGAGTAGGCCTGGTGGCTGTCCGCTCGGGGGTCCGGGCAGCCACCAGGCTCACTCGTCCTATCGCTGCAGCCTCCGCAGTCGTTACACCTTCCACCAAAAAAATCCGAAAAACTTCCTGCCGGAACTCTCCGCAGTCGCCTCATCACTATCTGTTCACATTTCGGCCCGTCAGGTTCTTGCCATGCCGGATTCCGACAGTGCGGAACGGCAGTTGAAAGGTGAACCGCGGGTGAGACTGAGGCCGTCCCCTACCGCCCAGGAGTCGGCATGAAGAAGTTCCTCGCTCTGCCCGTGGCCCTCGCCACGCTCGCACTGACCGGCAGCCTGATGACCGCACCGGCCCAGGCCGCGCCTGTTCCCGGTGCGGCTGTCGCCACGGCGCCCGGTGATCTGAGCCCGGAGCAGTCGCACGCCTTGCTCGAGCAGCTGGAGGCGAAGCTGCCGGCCGGTTACGAGGCGAAGTTCGCCGCGACCAAGGCCCGGCTCGGGCTGCAGGACTCAGATCTGCAGAAGACCGCCGAGCAGGCGATCAACCCGGACGACTACGAGTGCCCGGCGACGACGCCGGTGACGGACTGGGTCACCGCCTCGATCGCCGACTGGACGCTCGACGACCGGCTGAACGCGTTCATCATTCTGCTGCTCGACCCGATCACCTACGACGCGCTGTTCTTCCCCGAGCCGGCCAAGGGCCGCTTCTACGGGCTGGACGGCGAGTACACGAACACGGTCAAGAACACCTTCAAGGGTCTGCAGGGCTTCTGGGACATCAATTCGAAGGACATCGAGACCGTGCCCGCCCACGGCGACACGCTGCTCGACCAGGGCCGGGTCGCCCGTGCCCTCAGTGCGGCTCACGGTTTCTCGGCGGCCGACGCGGCATCGCTGGCGAGCACGATGGCGACGATCGTGAACCAGCCCAAGTTCGACTTCGGCAACCACCCGCTCTTCACCTTCAACGCGTTCGCCTGGTCGGCCGAGGGCGTCGCGATCCCCGGCGTCGGGCTGCCGAGCGACAAGGTCGTGATGGGCGACGGCGTCCTGGAGGGCTTCCGCGCTCTCGGGCTGGGCGACGTCGCGCCGAAGGCGATCCTGGCGCACGAGTTCGGTCACCACGTGCAGTACGAGCGGCACCAGTTCGACAGCCCGCTGACGGGGGCCGAGGCAACCCGGCGTACGGAGTTGATGGCCGACTCGTACGCGGCCTACTACCTGTCCCATCTCAAGGGCGCGCACCTGAAGTGGACGCGGGTGCAGCAGTACCTGGAGACGTTCTACGACCTGGGCGACTGCGGCTTCAGCGCGGAAGGCCATCACGGTACGCCGAACCAGCGCCGCCGGGCCGCCACCTGGGGCCTGACGCTGGCGACCTTCACCTTCGCCCCGCGCTACATCATCCCGACGGTGACGTTCGGGAAGCTGTTCGACAAGGTCCTCCCCCAGCTGGTCCGCCCTGACGCGACCAGCTGAGTTCCCCTGGTGAGTGTGGCGCGCCGTCCCGCTGGTCGGACCCTAGCGGCGCGCCACACTCACTCCCACCGCGTCGAAGACATCCACCAGGAACTGGATCGCGCCGGGCAGCAGCAAGACGCCGGCGATGACCAGCACCGGCACGATCAGCAAGTTCTCCACCCAGCCGCCGGTGCGGAAGCGCAACGGTCGCGGCAGGCGGATCTCGTACCAGGTCTCGCCACGGATCGGCAGCGGCCACAACCACGGACAGCCTGATCGCGTGAGGCTGTCGCCCAGGCAGTGCACGAACATGCCGACAGCAACGGCCACGCCGATCCACTTGCCGATCCCATCCAGCCCGGCGTGCAGGTTGTGGACCGCCGACTCCCCTGGCAACCACGTGCCCGCGATCGTCCACGCGCCGGCCGCCAGTACCAACGTCACGACCCAGTCGCCGAGCGCATCAGCGGCCAGCAGCAACCCGACGAGCGCCACGGCCAGTACTGCGCGCCAACCGCCCGCCGCGCCCGCACTCGACGTCGCGAAGCCGAGCCCGATCGCAGCCGCCAGCGTATGACTGGCATGCCGATGCTGCCCCGTGCTGTCCTCGTCCCGCGGCCCCTTCGTCAGCGAGTAGAGCAAGCTCGAGAAAGCCCGCACCACATTCGACACGAACCCGGTGATCGGCCCGAGCAACCGCGACGCCCCGGCGCCCGGATGATCCAGGTCCGGCAGCAACGCATACCCAGCCGTCGCGGCGGCGAACGGCACCACCTCCGCGATCGTCGTCAGCCCGACCAGCGGCGCGACCGCGAGCCCCGCGCACCAACCGGACAACGCATGCGAACGCCCCATCACGGCGCCCCACCCCCATCAGTCGTGAGCCGCCGATTCTTTCAGCGCGGACCGACAGTTCCTCGGCGCCACACGGGCCGTAGTCGCGAGCCGTCAACTTCCCGCCATGCCGGATTCCGACAGCTCCGAACCACCACCGGCGCCTCCGCGGCGGCCAATACTGAGCCGCATCAACCACTCCACCGCCGTCCCGGCGAAGTCCTAGGAGAACCATGAAGAAGTCCCTTGCAGGGTCGGCGATCCTGCTCTCGCTCGTGCTGGCGGGCGGTCTGGCGGCCAACGCCGCTCAGGCATCGACCGCCGGTGTGCAGACCGCGGCGGCCACGCAGACAGTGACGCCCGAGCAGACCGCCGCTCTGGCGGCCAAGCTCAACTCGCTGAGGCCCACCGACGGCTCGACCCTCGCGGCCCAGCTCAACGCTCAGGTGGCGATCGACGACGACCTGAGCGCTGCGGTCGTCCCCACCGCGTGCAACCCGTCCACGCCGGTCCGTGACTGGGCGGCTGCCCAGCGAGCTGACTGGACGGCCGCGGACCAGCAGTTCGCGGACGCCCTCAACAGCTTCCAGCCGCTGCTGCTGGACGCGCTGCTGTGGCCGCAGGACGCCGGGTCGACCTTCGGCCTCACCGGTGAGTTCACCACCGACGTCACCCACACCTTCCGCGACCTCGGCCGGTTCTGGGACATTGACGCGACCGGTATCCGGCTGGTCCCGATGAAGGGCACCATGCTGACCGACCCGGCCCGGATGTACCGGTTGTTCCACGTCGCCTACGGCCTGCCCGACGCCATCTCGACGGCGCTGGCCACCGAGGTCGTGACCACGGTGAACCAGCCGAAGTTCGACTACGGCAACCACCCGTTCTTCAGCTTCAACGCCTTCGCCTACCCGGGTGCGGTCATTCCGGGCTTCGTCATCCCGAAGATGATCGTGATGGGCGACGGGGTGCTCGAAGCCTTCAAGGCGATCGGCTACTCCGACGTCACCGCACAGGCGATCCTGGCCCACGAGTACGGGCACCAGGTGCAGTTCGCGGACAACCTGTTCACCACCGCGCTCACCGGCCCCGAGGCGACCCGGCGGACCGAGCTGATGGCCGACTCGTTCGCCGCCTACTTCCTCACCCACGCGCGAGGGGACGCCCTTCAGTACAAGCGGATCCAGCAGTTCGACCAGGTGTTCTTCCAGCTCGGCGACTGCGGCTTCACCAACCCGGGCCACCACGGCACCCACACACAGCGGCTGCGTGCGGTCGACTGGGGCTACAGCATCGTCCGCAGCGCCCCCGACCAGGGCCACATCCTGCCCAGCCGTACCTTCGCGGGCCTCTTCGAGACGCAACTGCCGATCATCGTCGCCTGACGGTCATGGCGGGGCGGAAGTGCTTCCGCCCCGCCATGGGTCAGCGCGTCGGCGGCCTGAACTGGTACGCCGGCTGGGCCTTTGCCGAACGGGTTGCGGGCTGGGCGAAGGGGACCTCGTCGGGCTTGCACACCGTGCCCTTCGCGGGCAAGGCGCCGGTCAGTAGGTAGGCACTCGCCTTGCTGTCCGCGCAGGACGACGAGAACAGCGAGGTGTGGCCCCAGCCGCTGACGCTGAGGAGCCGGGCGCTGCCGAGGATCTTCGACGTGCTGACCGCGTCCTCGTAGCGAGTGGCGGGGTCATACCGGTTGCCGATCACGAGGACCGGGTTGGCCGAGCGCTTGGTGAAGGGGCCGAGGTACCGGTCCGCGTCGTGGCCCGGCCAGTTCGCGCAGATGCTCGCCTCCCAGTTCCAGGCGCGGCCGAAGTACGGCCACTTCTTGTCCGCTGCCCTGGCTGCAGTGACCCAGTAGGACGCGCTGGCCGGGTTGAGCGAGTCGGTGCACCACACGCCGTAGAAGCCTTCAGCGCCTTGCTCGTACGCCGGTGCGGCCAGCGCCGTGCGTGCCGCCTTCACCTTGCTGGCCGACGCGGTGGCGAGCCCCTGGAGATACTCGGCCAGGGCCGGGAAGTCGCCGGCGCTGTAGAGCGCTCCGAGCGTCTGGGAGACCATGTCGGCGTAGGTGACGACCTCGCCGTCGGGCAGCGTGAGCGGGTGCTTGCGCAGCTTGGCCGCGAGTGCGTCGTACCGGGCCTTGGGGTTGCCGGCGCTGAAGGCGCAGTTCGAGCCGCCGAGGTCGCAGAGGCGGAGGAACTCCTGCAACTCCTGGTACGCGCCCTGCTCGCTCTCGAGCCGCGCGTCGACCGGCTTGCGGACCCACTCGAGGCCGCGGCCGGTGGCGTCCGAGACCGGGTCGATGACGCCGTCGATGATGAGCGCGCGGACCTTGTCCGGGAACATGTTCGCGTAGACCGAGCCGATGTAGGTGCCGTACGAGTAGCCGGCGTAGGTCAGCTTCTTGTCCCCGACGGCCTGCCGCAGCACGTCCATGTCACGAACGACGTCCGCGGTCGACATGTGGTCGATGATCGGTCCGGCGTACTTCTTGCAGGACTTGGCGTACGCCCGGTCGAAGCCGAGCCACGTCTTCTCCTCGGCCGGCGTCACCGGGAACGGGAAGGGCGCGGTCGCGGCGTCGGCCTGGTCCTGCGTCTTGAAGCAGGTCAGCGGAGTACTGCCGGCCACGCCTCGCGGGTCGAAGCTGACCAGGTCGAAGCGGGCGCGCACCTCGTCGGAGTACAGGCTCTGGCCGACGCTCTGGAGGAACTGGACGCCCGAGCCGCCCGGACCACCCGGGTTCAGGAACAGCGAGCCGATCCGCCGCTTCGGGTCGGTCGCCTTGATCCGGCTGACCGCGAGCGAGATCTTCGCGCCGCGCGGGTTGTCGTAGTCCAGCGGCACCTTCGCCGTCGCGCACTCGTAACCCGGCGCGTTGTCACACGCATGCCAGGCCAGCTTGGGGATCGGCGCGCTCTGCACGGCAGATGCCGGTACCACCGTGAGCAGACCGGCGACGAGCGCGCCGGCCGTGGCGAGTGTCTTCCAACGTCGAGCCATCGATGTACCCCCAGTGAGCGGACGGTTGCAGAATTCGGATTCTGCCTCATCCATCGGCTCACGGCGGTGTCATGACACCAACCTGCCCTCAGGCGTCGAAGTCGAGGGTGACCTTGTCACTGGTGGGGTGGGACTGACAGGTGAGCACGTAACCGGCCCGGATCTCGTCGGGTTCGAGCGCCCAGTTGGTGTCCATCCGAACGGTGCCGTCGACAACTTTTGCCCGGCAGGTCCCGCAAACTCCGCCCTTACAGGCAAAGGGCGCATCGGTCCGGACGGCGAGCGTCGCGTCGAGCACTGCCTTTCCGTGCTCGCCCAACGGGAAGGTCGAGCGACGGCCGTCGAGGATCACCGTCACCTCGGCCGCCTCGGCATCGGTCGCTGTCTCCTCGACCCGCGCCACCGGTGCTTCGTCGCCGACGTGGAACAGCTCGGCGTGCACGTCCTCGCGCGCGACGCCCTGGTCGATCAGCAACTCCTGCGCGCCGACGACCATCGCGTACGGCCCGCAGAGGAACCACTCGTCGACGGACTTCACCGGCAGGATCGTGTCGATCATCCGGCCCAGCCGGTCCTTGTCGATCCGCCCGCTGAACAGCTCGACGTCGGTCGACTCGCGGGACAGCACGTGGACGAGGTGCAGGCGTTCGGCGTACCGGTCCTTGAGGTCGGCGAGGTCGTCGGAGAACATCACCGAGCCGGCCGTGCGGTTCCCGTAGAGCAGGGTGACCCGGCTCTGCGGCTCGACCTGCAGGATGGTCGCGACCAGCGAGAGCACCGGGGTGATCCCGCTGCCCGCGGCGATGAACGCGTAGTGCTTGGCGTGCGCGGGATCGAGCGGCGTCCCGAACCGGCCGAGCGGCGTCATCACGTCGATCGTGTCGCCGACCTTGAGCGCGGTCGACGCGTACGACGAGAAGTCGCCGCCGGGGATCCGCTTGACCGCGATCCGGAGTACGCCGGAACCGGCCGGCGAGCAGATCGAGTAGCTGCGCCGGACGTCGTCATCGGTCCGCCGTACGGTCAGGTGCTGGCCTGCGGCGAACTCATACTCCGCCGCAAGCTCCGCCGGTACGTCGAAGGTGATCGCGACCGAGTCGTCGGTGATCTCGTCGATCGCACTGACTTCGAGCGGATGAAAGCTCGCCCTGCGCCTGGTCATCGTCGTCATCTAGATCGCCTTGCTGCGTTGGATGTTCAAAGGTTTTTGAAGTGATCGAAGGGCTCGCGGCAGGAGTTGCACCGCCAGAGCGACTTGCAGGAGGTGGATCCGAACCGGCTCAGCTCGGTGGTGTCGGGCGAGCCGCACAGCGGGCACCGGATCGTCAGGCTCAGCGACACCGGTCCGCCGACCGCGCGACGGCCGGTCGGCGGGGCGATCCCGTACTCCGTGAGCTTGGCCTTGCCCTCGTCGCTCATCCAGTCCGTCGTCCACGCGGGCGACAGGACCGTCTCGACGCGACCCTTCAGCTGCAGCGAGTCCAGGGTCAGCTCGACCTCGTGCTTGATCAGGTCCATCGCCGGGCAGCCGGAGTACGTCGGGGTGATCGTCACGACCACCTCGTCGCCCTCGTGCCGGACCCCGCGCAGCACCCCGAGATCGGCGATCGTCAGCACCGGTACTTCGGGGTCCGCGACCTCCCCGACCGCCTCGAAGATCGCGGTGTCCGTCACCATTTCGCTCCCGGATGCGAGCGGGCGACGTGCTGCAGCTCGGCCAGCAGGTAGCCGAAGTGCTCGGTGTGACGGCCTTCGCGACCGCCACTGTGCTGGTACGCCGAGGTCGGCCGCTCGCAGGTCGACGCGTCGATCACTTCGGTCACCCGGCGCAGCCACTCCTCCTCCAGCGTCGACGGGTCGACGGCTGCGTCGAGCCGCTGGACCAGGTCGTCGGTGGCGAACAGCTCTGCCGTGTACGGCCACATTTCTTGCAGGCCGGCCTGCATCCGGGCGTGGCTCTCTTCGGTGCCGTCGCCAAGGCGCAGTACCCACTGGGTGGCGTGGTCGACGTGGTACGCGACCTCTTTCACCGCCTTGCCGGCGACGCCCGCGAGGGTCTCGTCGGACGAGCTGCGGAGCTCCTCGTAGAGGAGGTGCTGGTAGGTCGCGAAGTACAGGAGCTTCGCCATGCTGCGCGCGAAGTCGCCGTTCGGCAGCTCGGTGAGCTGGGCGTTGAGGAAGTCGCGCTCGTCGCGGAAGTAGGCCAGGTCGTCCTCGGTACGCCCCGCGCCCTCGACCGTCCCGGCGTACTGCAGCAGCGACCGGGCCTGGCCGAGCTGGTCGAGGCCGATGTTGCCCAGGGCAACGTCCTCCTCGAGCTGCGGGGCGGCCGCGATCCACTCGGCGGTCCGCTGCGCCGCGATCAGCGCGTCGTCGCCGAGCCTGAGTGTGTAGATGAAGAGGTCGCTCACAGGTGCTCGACGCCTTCCGGGACCTCGTAAAAGGTCGGGTGGCGGTACACCTTGTCGGCGGCCGGGTCGAAGAACTCGTCCTTCTCGTCCGGGCTCGACGCGGTGATGTCGGCGGCCGGCACGACCCAGATCGAGACACCCTCCTGGCGGCGGGTGTAGACGTCGCGGGCGTTGCGCAGCGCCATCGTCGCGTCGGGCGCGTGCAGGCTGCCGACGTGCACGTGACTCAGTCCACGACGGGACCGGACGAAGACCTCCCAGAGCGGCTCGATCATGCTGCGGTCTCCTTCTTCAGTGCCTGCTTGGCCGCGTACGCCGCTGCCGCCTCGCGGACCCAGGCGCCGTCCTCATGGGCCTTCACCCGGTGCGCCAGGCGCTCCTGGTTGCACGGACCGTTGCCCTTGACAACTTCGTACAGCTCGGTGAAGTCCGGCTGGGTGAAGCTGTAGTGACCGGTCTGCTCGTCGTAGGTCAGCCCGTCGTCGGGCACCCGGATGCCGAGCACGTCGGCCTGCGGGACGGTCATGTCGACGAACCGCTGCCGCAGCTCGTCGTTGCTGTGCCGCTTGATCCCCCACGCCATCGACTGCTCGGAGTGGGTCGAGCTGGCGTCCGGCGGGCCGAACATCATCAGGCTCGGCCACCACCAGCGGTTCAGCGCGTCCTGGGCCATCGCCTTCTGCGCGTCGGTGCCGTTGCACAGCGTGTGCAGGATCTCGAACCCCTGCCGCTGGTGGAACGACTCCTCCTTGCAGACCCGGACCATGGCGCGCGCGTACGGACCGTACGAGCAGCGGCACAGCGGGACCTGGTTGACGATCGCGGCGCCGTCGACCAGCCAGCCGATCGCGCCGATGTCAGCCCAGGTGAGCGTCGGGTAGTTGAAGATGCTGGAGTACTTCTGCCGGCCCTCGTGCAGCATGTCGAGCAGGTCGGCGCGGTCCACGCCGAGCGTCTCGGCAGCGGCGTACAGGTAGAGGCCGTGACCCGCCTCGTCCTGGACCTTCGCCATCAGGATCGCCTTGCGGCGCAGCGACGGCGCGCGGCTGATCCAGTTGCCCTCGGGCTGCATGCCGATGATCTCGGAGTGCGCGTGCTGCGCGATCTGCCGGATCAGGGTCTTGCGGTACCCCTCGGGCATCGCGTCGCGCGGCTCGATCCGGCCGTCTGCGTCGATCGTCGCCTGGAAGCTGTCCATGGGCCGAGCATAGCCGACTTGTGACACTTTTTCTGCAGATCGGACGACAAGTGTCACAACGATGGCTTGGGGGTGCTACCACCACCTTCAGGTGTGGGCTCAGGCCACTGGGTCCGACGCCGCCGCGGCGACAGGATTGTGGACAACAGCTCAACCCCTCCACAATTCTTCGAAAGGGATGAATCCCCGTGACGCAGCTCATCACCTCGCAGCCCCCGGTGACCGACCACCGGGGCCCGGTCACCAGCGCCGAGCGCGCGCTGGCGCCGGACCTGATCCGCGGCGCGATGCTGCTGCTGATCGGCCTGGCCAACGCCGCCAACTTCGCCTTCGCCGGCTCCCCCGGCCTGAACGGCACCCCGCACGGCCTCGAGCGGATCCTCAACTTCGTCAAGATCACCCTGGTCGACGCCCGGGCGTACCCGGTCTTCGCGGTGATGTTCGGCTACGGCCTGGTCCAGCTGGCCCGTCGCCAGCGCAACTCGGGCGCGACGCCGAGCGGAGTACGCAAGATCCTGCTCAAGCGGAACGCCTGGCTGGTCGCCTTCGGCCTGGCCCACGCGACGCTCCTGTACTTCGGTGACTTCCTCGGCGCCTACGGCATCGTCGGCGTCATCTGCACGCTGGTACTGCTGAATCGCGGCGACCGCTTCCACAAGATCATCCTGTGGATCTGGGGTGCCCAGATCGTCTACGTGATCGTCGCCGCGGGCCTGGCAGCTTCGGCCGTCATCAACTCGGGACCGGGCCAGTCGATGACCAACAGCCCGAACCCGTCGCTGGCCGCCACGAACTACGGCTCCAGCCTGGTCCACCGACTGCAGGAGTACCCGGCCCACACCGCCTTCGTGCTCGGCTTCACCGTGATCGTCTGGCTGGGCATCTGGGCTGCTCGCCAGCAGATCCTGGAGAACCCGCTGGCTTTTAAGCCGCTCCTGACCCGGGTGGCCGCGGTCGGCATGGGCATCACCGTCCTCGGCGGTCTTCCGCTCGCCCTGGTCGCCGCCGGCTGGCTGCACGTCGACGAGGCCGCGATCTCGAAGCTCGAGTTCCTGCACAACCTCAGCGGCCAGTACGGCGGCCCCGGCTACATCGCCCTCTTCGCCCTCCTGGTCGGCAAGCTCACCGCGTCGCGCCGCCCCGCCGAACTGGGTCTGCCGGTCCAGGCGATCTCGGCCCTCGGGCAGCGGTCGATGTCCGGGTACCTGTTCCAGTCGGTGTCCTGGATGGTGCTGCTGGCGCCCTTCACCCTCAACCTGGGTCAGCGCTTCGGAAGTACCGGCTGGACCGCCTTCGGCGCCGCCATCCTGGTCTGGACGGTCTCGGTGATCGCTGCCTACCAGATGAAGAAGCGCTCGTACCGGGGCCCCGCCGAGACTGCGCTGCGGAAGCTCGTCTACTGACCCTCCTCCTGGTCCCTTTTGAGCCGCCTCCGGCAGGACACCTACCCGACGGGTGTCCTGCCGGAGGCCTTTGTCGTGGCCTTTGAAAGGATGTCGGCATGAACCACGACGACTTCGGCGTACCGGAACCGGAAAGCCTCACCTCGATGGGCACCACCGAGGACCCGATCGCCGAGTCGAGCGTCCGGCTCGCCCTCCCCGCCGAGGCCGACGCGATCGGCGAAATCCAGGTAGCAGCCTGGCGCCGCGCCTACGAGGGCCTGCTCCCCGCTGACGTCCTGGCCGACCTCAACCCCGCCCAGTTCGCCGCCCAATGGCGAGCCGCCCTGATCGCCCCCGGCGAAGCCCGCAACCGAGTGCTGGTCGCCCTGGCCGGCCGAACCATCGTCGGCTTCGCCGCCATCACCGCCTCCGACGACCCAGACGCCGACCCCCGCCACGACGCCCTAGTCGCCGAACTGGCCGTCGACCCCTCAGCCACCCGCGCCGGCCACGGCTCCCGCCTCCTGAACGCCGTAGTCGACACCACCCGAGCCGACAAATTCCAACGAGTCACCGTCTGGGTCAACACCACAGACGACATCCTCCGCGCCTTCTACACAGACTCCGGCTGGTCCCCCGACGGCGCCACCCGAGAACTAGACCTCTACGGCGACGAATCAGTACGGGTCAAGCAGGTCCGCCTCCACACCGACCCCTCCACCTCCGAGTAGATGCTTTAGCCCCACCGGTACCCGCTCGTCGCACCGCCGTCGCGCCCACCCGAACGCACCAGCCACCCGACGCATCGGGCAAGCAGCTCCAGCCGACGCCCGGGCGATGAATGAGGGGCAACCGCACCCCGTCGCCCATCGACCATCGCCCGTCGCCCGTCGCCCGTCGCATTGAGCTGACCCGATCCACGAGCCGATCAAGCCGTTGGCCAAAGCGACTCCAGGCTGCCGAGTGACCAGCGAGCCCGCTCGTACTCAACCCACCCAACGGCGACCGACGCGTTGGCCACCCGCGCGATTCGGGCGGAGCTTCTTGGGGATGGCACCCCCGGCTGCCGAACATCAACTGGCTTCAGCGTCACGGCCATACCCGGCATATCTCGGGGCATCACGCTTGACCACCTCCTCAGCAGTCGCGAGTCTGCGAGCGACGACTTCAGTGGCCTCCGGCAACGAGAGCCATCTGTCCGGCTGACCTTGCCTGGGTCGGGGACGATCGCGTCACGGCAGTCTCCTCCAGAGCGCACCTCTCGGCGGCGCCCGGCTCGGGGAACATCAGCACCGGTCGCGACCTGACATCTCTGCCTCATGCGAACCTTTTCTCTTGTAGATAAAGGATTCTCGCGTTCAGAAACTGTCGGTGGGGTCGTCTAGCGTTGTGGGTATGGACGACCGGGCGGTGGAGACGATGAGCGGCGACGAACTGCTGTCTGCCTGCGACGCCATCGAGGCCACGATCGAAGAACTCCTGGCGCGCCGCCACCGGGTCCTCCACCGCCTCGACGAGATCAGGTACGCCGAGGAGATCGGTGCCCATGACACGGCCCGGCTGATCGAGAAACGCTACCGCCTCGACCCGGCCGAGGCCCGCCGCCGCGTCCGGCTCGCGCTCGCGCTTCCGAAGTACCCGGCCGTGGCCGCCGCCCTCCCCGCCCCCGGCGATGACCTCTCCGGCGACACCCTCCCCGGCGACGACCTTCTTGACGACGATCTGTCCGGCGGTGACCTGTCCGGGGATGACGTGGTGGTGTTGTCGTCGGCGCAGGCTGATGCGATCGTGTCGGCGCTGGAGAAACTCCCCAAACGCGCGAACGTTTCCGTGGAAGAGGTTGATGCGGCGGCTGGTGCGATGGTGCAGGCGGCCCGGTACATGAGTCCTGGTGATCTGCGCAGTATGGGTGAGCAGGTCCGCAACATCCTCGACACCGATGGCCCCGAACCGCGCGAGGATGCGGCCAGGGCCCGTGAAGAGGTGTGGGTGAAGAAGGCCGACGACGGGGTGAAGTTCGGTGGTTACCTGGCGGGTGAGAATGCCGAGAAGTTGCAGACCGTTCTGCAGGCGGGTGCGAAGCCGCATAAGACCGACGAGGGAGAGCAGGATCCACGGTCGCGGGGCAAGCGTCAGGCCGATGCGCTGGTGGATGTCTTCGATATCGCGTTGGCGTCGGGTGATCTGCCGACCCGGGGTGGGATCAAGCCGCATATCGCGGTCACCATCAGCCTGAACGATCTGCTGGAGGCGGGTCGGCAGGCGACCGGGGATCTGACCTACGGCGACGGTCTGTCGGCGGGGGCGATCCGCCGGTTGGCGTGTGATGCCGGGATCATCCCGATCGTGTTGGGCTCGGACAGTCAGCCGTTGGATGTCGGCCGGGAGTTCAGGTATGTCACCAACGGTCTGCGTAATGCGTTGAACCAGCGCGACAAGGGCTGCGTGATCTGCCACGCCCCACCGATCTACTGCGACGCGCATCATCTGGTGAGCTGGCATGACGGCGGTGTCACCAGCCTCGCCAACCTCGTCCTGCTCTGCCGGGTCGACCACAACTCGCTGCACGACGGCCACTGGACCATCACCATCATCGACAACCAGGTCCACGTCACCCGCCCCACCTGGGCCGACCCGCCACCCCGAAACACCGGCCGAAAACCCGACCAGCCCAGCACCACCCCCGCCACCGCACCCGCGCCGACGGCCACTACCCCCTGGCCGCCATCGATCACAACAGCTGACCGACCACCCGCAGCGACCACCACCGCCCCCTTACCGCCACCATCCACCACGGACACCCAGCCACCATCCGACACGGACAGCCGAGCACTATCCGGCACGGGCGCCCGGCCACCATCCACCACGGACACCCAGCCACCATCCGGCACGGACAGCCGAGCATCATCCGCCATGGACGGTCGAGCACCATCCGGCACGGACGCCCAGCCATCAGCCGTCGGGGACACATCGCCCGCGGCGCGGGAGGCTGACCCGTGGTCTTCACCGCCCTTCACGAACCCGACACCTGCGACCTCAGATACTGCCTGCTGGGCTCGAGCCGCCAGCGGCGAGACGGCAGTCGCGAGCCCTGACACCAATCCTCCGGCCAGGCCCGGATGGCACTGGTCCTATGTCCACGACATCGGCTGGATCAACCCAGAGGACGCAGCGGCCACCGACCCGTGGGGAGATCACAACGCCAAATCGCAGCCGCCGATCGTCGACAAGTTGCAGCCCGACTGCCGCAACTCAGACGAACCGACGCCCTCTGCGGACACCACGCCATCAGAACGGCTCACTATCACCGGCAGGCCATTTACCGGTCCGGACAACGCGGACTTCGATCCTTGGGTCGACAGCGCCTAGCACCGACGAGCATCGGCTCTCACAGTGGCATCGCGATTCGCGCCGACGCTGTGCTGTCCGCAGCTACTTGGCCAGCAGGACTTTCCGCTGCATGGTCCGGCGCGACCCGATAACGAGGCCGGATTCGTCGACATCAACATCAACGGCTGAGCTGTTTCGCGCGACAAGGGAGTACAGGCGGAGCCAAACCATAGCCCAGCAGCGATCCGCTCCCCTTGACCAAGGCGGTCCACACCAGCTTGTTCGGGTGGGCTCAAAACTCCAGCCCGACGAGCGAGCACGAGCAGAACCAACCGCCAGCCACCCCACCCGCCCTCGACCAAGACAGCCCACACCAAACAGCTCGGGCGGGCTCAAAACTCCAGCCCCACGAGCGAGCACGAGCAGAACCAACCGCCAGCCACCCCACCCGCCCTCGCCCAAGACAGCCCACACCAAACAGCTCGGGCGGACCCATAACTCCAGCCCCACGAGCGAGCACGAGTAGAGCCAACCGTCAGCCATCCCACCCGCCCTTGGCCAAGGCAGTCCATGCCAGGTGGTTCGGTGGGCTCAAGACTCCGGGGCGAACGAGCGAGTACGGGTGGGGGCAATTCATCACTCGGAGGTGTTGAGGGTGAAGCGGCGGCGGTAGTTGCTGGGGGTCAGGCCGGTGCGGCGTCTTAGTTGGATTCGTAGGTTGGTCGCGGTGCCCAGGCCGGATTGGCGGGCTACTGCGTCCAGGCGGATTTCGCCGGCTTCTAGTAGGCGGCAGGCTAGGGAGACTCGTTCGGCGGTTAGCCAGGCCAGGGGTGTTGTGCCTAGTTCTGCTTGGAAGTGGCGGTGGAGGGTTGCTTGGCTCATGGCGGCGTGGGCGGCGATGTCGGCGATTGTCAGAGGGCTGGCCAGTTCCTCGCGGATCCAGGTGAGGAGCGGGGCCAGGGACGTGTCGGCTACGGGCGGGACGGGCTGGTCGATGAATTGGCGTTGGCCGCCGTCGCGGTGAGCCGTGTAGACGAGTCGGCGGCTGACTGCGTTGGCGATCTCGGCGCCGTGATCGCGGCGGATCAGGTGGAGGCCGAGGTCGAGGGCAGCGGCACTGCCGGCAGCAGTGAGGACGTTGCCTTCGTCAACGAACAGGACGTCGGGTTCCAGTTTGACCTCGGGATACATGGCGGCGAAGAGGTCGACCCAGCGCCAGTGCGTGGTGGCGCGGCCGCCGTCGAGCACCCCGGCCGCCGCGAGGGTGAAGGCGCCGGTGCAGAAGCTCACCAATCGCGCTCCGCGCGCGGCGGCCCGGCGTACGGCATCGAGAACTTCCGGCGTCGGCGGTACTTCGGGGTCCGGGCGGTTCGGGACGATGACAGTGTCCGCGTCGTCGACCTGGTCGAGTCCGGCGACCCCGGTGAGCTGGAAGAAGCCGCTGTGCATGCGGACGGCCGGCTCCGGCGTACAGAGGACCAGTTCGTACCACTCCCGATCCAGCTCCGGCCGCCGCAACCCGAACAGCTCCGTCGCCACCCCGAGCTCGAACGGATTCGACCCCTCGCCGACGATCACCACGACCTTGTGCGGCCGCGCCGGTCCTTGCGAGGATTGTTTCGACATGTGTTATTCCTAGCACTCACGCGATCGGAACGCACCTGGCGAGGATGGTTGTGTGACCAACGAACCGATCGACCTCCGCGCCGTACTCGCTACTTTCGACGACCTGTGGAATCCGCGGATCGCCGCGCGGATCAACGACTACGACATCCGCGTGACGCACGTGAAGGGCTCCTACATCTGGCATGTCCACGACAGCACCGACGAGCTCTTCCTGACGCTGGACGGCGACTTCAACATCGCTGTCCGCGACCCCGACGAGCGGGTGATCAGCCTCCCGGCCGGCTCGCTCTTCGTCGTACCCAAGGGCATCTACCACCGGCCCTTCTCCGATGGCGGCGCGCAGATTCTCGTCATGGATCCTGCCAACACGCCCACCACCGGCGATACCCACGACCCGCTGCCGGACCACATCCAAACCCACACCGGCATCGAGCTCTAACCACCCCGCCCAGCCGCCGCGCCACCCCCGAACCGGACTCCACCGCCGGCACGACGAGCCGGCAATGGGTGGCTCGAACACCAAACGGCGACCTGGGACATGCTGTGACGTGTTCAAGGCAGCCACAAGGTGTTCAAGGTAGCCAGAACCGGCCTTCGCCAGGCGGGTGACGTGGCCGTACGGGCCGTGGCCGGCAGCGCGGGCGGGTGATGTGGCGGTGCGGGTTGGCGGGTGGGGTCAGGCGGGCTCGAGGGCGTTGGCGGCTTGGAGTAGGAGGGTTTCGTAGATCGACGGGTTGTCGGCGGTGGCGATCGGAAAGCCGGTGCCGTAGGCGTCGGTGTAGTGGACTTCCACGCCAGGGTTGGCGGCGTTCGTACCATCGGCGAGGAACAGGTGAGGGCTGCATTGGACCGCGTCCGTCTGGGACACGGCGAAGTCAGCCATCACCAGCTTCCGAGCACGGCCGTCGTCGAGTGCCTCCGCCAGCTGCTCGACGTCGACGACTCCCGTCTCGGCAGCAACCTCCAGCAACACCGACCGCAAGCTGATGCACCGACTGTCGACCCAGAACGCCTTGCGCAACGCGAGATCCAGCGCCTCGCTCGCGGCAAGCCCCTGCTCCTTGGCAGCCTGCACAGCCTCCAGCGCCGGCAACGTAGTCGTCGGATAGGTCCAGTCGGGCGCCTGCCACAACTTCCACCCAGCCTCCGGATCAAGCCGCCCGATCGCCGACACCTCCGAATCGGTCCCCGGCCGCGGACTGCTGTGCCCGTTCAGCAATTCCAGCGGGAACGCATGGTGGTCGAACGCCACCCGCCCATCCAACCCCAGCCGGGCGCGCGTCGCATGCAGTCGATGCACGGCCAGATGCGCGAACGAGCACCAGATATCGGAGTACACGACGATGATCCCCGGAACGACAGCAACAGTCATCAGTTTCCCCTTCAAAACAACGGAAAACCCACCGTACCACAAAACTGGACCACAGTCCGTTTCCTGCCGGAGTGATTGAATGGGCGGGTGACTCCCACCCACAGGCTCGTGACCGCGGACGGCCGCACCCTCAAGTACTGCCTGTACGGCGATGAGGCCGGCCTACCCGTCATCGCCCACCACGGGACGCCCGGGACTCGATGGGAACGCCCGGATGTCATCACCGCGATCGAGCAAGCCGGCCTCCGGCTGCTCCTCCACGGTCGCCCCGGCTACGGCTCCGACCGGCAACCCGGCCGAACCGTCGCGGACGTCGCGGCCGATGTGGAGGTGCTCGCCGACGTGATGGGCTGGAAGCGATTCGCCGTCACCGGCTTCTCCGGCGGCGGCCCGCACGCCCTCGCGACCGCCGCACTCCTCCCCCACAGGGTGATCCGCTGCAGCACCGTCGCAGCCATCGCACCACCTGGCACCACGGCCTTCGGCTCGCTCGACTGGCCGGCAGACGCCGTTCGCGGAGAACCGTTCCTCCGCGACCAACTCGGCCGCCGAGGACCAGAGCTACTGCGAGAGTTCGCCACCGGAGCACCAGATGGCGGGCGGTACGAACGGATGCGGGCGGCTTGTGTTGACGGGCTGGATGGGTGGATCGATGACTACCTGGCGTTGAGTAAGCCGTGGGGCTTCAAGTTGCGCGACATCGGCGTACCAGTTGAGGTCTGGTTCGGATCGGAGGATGACAATTCGACGCCGGCCCACGCCGAATGGCTGGTGACGACCATCGCCGGCGCGAAAGCCCGCATGTACGACGGCGGTCACGACCCCGACGACACGACCCAGCGACAGGTCTTCACGGCGCTACACAGCTAGCTCGGGCCGGTACTTGGTTAGTGGAGGTGGTGTTGGTGGCCTAATGCGTAGGCGTCGGTTAGCCAGTTGGTTACTTCGGTGTCTACGTCTGCGGGGGTGTGGAGGCGGAAGGCGTGGAGGATGTTGTGGGTGGAGTAGACCTCGATCTTGGTGAAGCGGGGGCTGTTGAGTTGTTCGGCCAGTACTACGTGGCCGTCCAGCCAGTGGAGGCGTGGGGTGAAGGCGGCGAAGCTCATGCGGACGTGGAGGGCGATGCGGGTTTTCTCTAGGAGGACTTCGACGGGGCCAAGGGCGCGGACTACCGCGACGACGCGGTCGAAGGTTTCGCGGACTGTTAGGTCCTTGCCGGTGAAGTGGGTGTCGAGGTCGCCTAGCGGGCGGCAGGTGTGGGTCTGGTTGCGGTTGGCGAAGGTGCGGCCGCAGGTCGGGCAGGTCCAGAGCGGGTCCATCAGGCCACGCAGAACTCGTTGCCTTCGGGGTCTTGCATGATCAGGTGGAAACCGTCGGGTTCGTCCAGCGTCTGGGAGATCGTGGCGCCGAGTGCGGTCAGCCGTTGGGCTTCCGCGGTGATCTTCGTTCGGCGGTCTGCACCGGAGAGGCCGGGGCGACTTTGATGTCGAGGTGGAGGCGGTTCTTGCCGGCCTTGGCTTCGGGGACCTGGAGGAAGAAGATGTCGGGGCGGTCGCGGTCCTGGTCGACGAGGGTGCGGCCGGTGGGGCGTTGGTCGACGGGGATTCCTTGGGCGTCGGCCCAGTCGTCCCAGGTGGTGAAGCCGTCCGGGACCGGCATCGGGAAGTCGTAGCCACCGAGCGCTTCCATCCAGAAGCGGGCGACCAGGTCCGGGTTGGCGCAGTCGAAGACGATGTGCAGGTCGAAGGCGGTCATCCGACAAGTACCCCAGCCCGATCGACGAAGGCGGTCACGTCGGCACGGTCGACGAAGGCGGTCGCGTCGGCACGATCGACGAAGGCGGTCACGTCGGCACGGTCGACGAAGGCGGTCGCGTCGGCGCGGTCTTGGTCGATGGCGGTCATGTAGTGGCCACGTTGGCGCGGTAGAGGTCGCGGAGTAGGCAGATCTCGGCGCCGTGGTGCATGGTTTCGCGGTTGAGGTGGACGATCAGGGACAGCATCGAGTCGTTTGCGTAGGGGCCGCCCTTGGGGCCGAGGGGTGCGGCGAGGCCGGCGTCGTCGAGGTTGCGGATCGCGTCGTGCCATTTGCCGTACCAGAGGTCGAGGAAGGCCAGGCCGGCGTCGGCTGTCACCGGGAGGTCGGTCGGACGATGGCGTGGATCCCACATCGGTGCGTCGAGCGTGTCGTCGAAGAAGGTGTTGTAGCGGGCGGCGAAGCAGCCGACCGCGATGTGCACCAGCCGCCAGGCGATCGTCGGCACCGGCGGCGGTGACGGCTCGGGATCCTCGATGTCGAACACCACTTGACCGTCGGGCCCGGCATGCACCGTCCAGCTGGGTTGCGCCGGCGCCCATTGGTACTCAGCGTCGGTCATGCCCTCCAGCCGTGGCCGCAGGTGGAAGTCCCAGTAGAACTCCAGCTGCCCGATCACCAAATCTCCACAGTCACCCATGCGACCGACCCTAGAACCACCCACCGACAAATTCATCGATAAGCCCGGGCCTGTACTTCGAACAGCTCCGCGTACCGTCCCCGCGCCCCCACCAAGGCCTGGTGACTCCCGACCTCCACGACCCGCCCCTGATCCATCACCACGATCAGATCCGCCATCCGCACCGTCGAGAACCGATGTGACACCAGCACCGTGATCCCGCCCGTCTCCGCAGCCGCCACCCGCGACGCCTCCGCGAACCGTTCGTACAAAGCGTGCTCCGCCTCGGGATCCAGCGCCGCGGTCGGCTCGTCGAGCAGCAGCACCAGTGGTAGCTCGCGCAGAAACGCCCGCGCCAACGCGAGCCGCTGCCACTGCCCGCCCGACAACTCCGAACTCTCCGAGAACCGCGTCCCCAACTGCGTATCCAGCCCGCGCGGCAATTCCTCAACCAGCTCCAAAGCCTCCCCACGCACCAAGGCAGCCCTCAAAGCCTCCTCGTCATCGAGACGAGCAAGGTCGCCGACCCCGACCACGAGACGCGCACTGAACTCGTACTTGACGAAGTCCTGATACCCCGCCGACAACCGCTCCCGCCAAGCCACCGGATCGATCGTCGACAACGGCACGCCGTCCACCAGGATCGAGCCGCTCGTCGGGTCGTACATCCGCGACAGCAACTTCACCAGCGTCGACTTCCCCGCCCCGTTCTCCCCCACCAGCGCCACGCTCGTCCCCGCCGGGATCACCAGACTGACCGAGTCGAGCACCGCAACGTCCGTCCCCGGGTATGCGAAGGACAGGTCGCGCAACTCGATCCCGCTGACAAGCCGAACAGGCGCCGACCCCACACCACCCACCCGCTCAGGCGCCGGCGTCGCATCACCCAATCGGTCGTGCGCCGGCGTCGCGCCGCCCTTCCAGGAATGCGACGACGCGTAGTCGCGCAGCCAGCGATAGCGACCAAAGCTCCGCAGCGCGACCCCAACCCGGCTGACCCCGTCGCCGGCCTCCGACGCAGCGCCATCGACCTGTGGGGCAAGCAAGACCACCAGCGCAAGATCACCCGGTGACGCCGAGCCGCGTCCCGCCAGCACGATCAGGTAGACGACAGCGCCGAGGTACGCGAGCCGGAAGATCGTCTTGGCCAGCGTGACGACCGCCAGCCCGCGAACCATCGCGCGCCGCTCACCGGCGTACATGGTCCCGGACAACGACCGGATCCGCGAGAGCAACGTGGGGCCGAGGCCGAAGACCCGCAGCTCGGTCGCCGCACGTGGCTCGCGAGCCAGCTCACTCAGGGAACGCACCAGCCGGCCATACGGCTGCATCCGCTCCATCGTGTCCTGCATCCATTTCGAGTCGAGGCTCGTGGCCCACACCTGCCCGAACGCGAGCACGAGCAGAACAGCGAAGATCGGGTGTACGCCGCTGAGCATCGCCACCACCAGCACGATCGTGACGCAGGTCGAGATCAGCTGGAACAGCACCAACGCGAACCACCCCAGCTCGCGCGCGCTGTCACGCAGTTGAGACAGCCGGTCCGCGACATCCGGCCGCTCGTGCTGCTCGATCCCGGGGATGTGGGTGGTGAGCCGCAGGATGTCGGACAGCACCCAGCGCTCGACGCGGTCCGCCCCCGCGCTCTCCAGATACCCATCCACCGAGGTCCCCGCGAAGGCAACGGCGAAGGTCGCGAGTATGACCACGACGCCCAGCCGGATCGGCCCTTCACCCGCACCGCCGACGCCATCGACGATCAGCTTCACCCCGTACGTCCGCACCGGCGCGATCGCCGCCTGCAGGCAAAGCATCACCACCAGCGCGGTCGAGTGAAACGGCGCCGCCCGCAACCCCGTCATCAACCACAACCCCACCGTCCGCACCTGCTCACGCATCCGGGGAACCTCCCAGGTAGCGCTCAGCCTGCAGCCGGAACATCTGCGCATAGCGCCCATCGCCGGCCAGCAACTCGGAATGCGTCCCCGCCTCGACGATCCGCCCGCCGTCGAGCACGCAGATCCGATGCGCGTCCCGAACCACCGAGAATCGGTGCGAGATGATCAGCGACGTCAACCCGCGAGTGAGATCCAGGTACTCCGCAACGAGCCGCGCCTCAGCCCGGACATCCAGCGCCGCGGCCGGTTCGTCCAGCACCAGTACCTTCGCCCCGCCCTGTACTGCGAACAGCGCCCGGGCCAGCGCGATCCGCTGCCACTCCCCACCCGACAGATCCGCGCCGCCCTCCCAGGCCTTGTCGAGCACCGTGTCCCACCCAAGCGGCAGCCCGTCGATCAGCTCGTCAACTCCAGCCCTCGACGCCGCACGCACCAGACCGGTGTCGTCGTCGTACTGCTCGATCCGACCGAAGCCGATGTTGTCGCGGACCGAGAGCGGGAAATGGACGAAGTCCTGCACGATCGCGGCGACCCGCCGTTGCCAGCTCTCCAGCGCGGCCGGCGAAAGCGTCGCGAGGTCCACCCCGTCGACGGTGATCCGCCCGCGGGTCGGCTGGTACGTCCCTGTCAGCAGCTTCACCAACGTCGACTTGCCCGCCCCGTTCACCCCGACCAGCGCCAGCGCCTCACCACTCCGCAGCTCGAGGTCGAGCCCGTCGAAAACATCGCGATCGCTGCCCGGGTACCGGAAACCGACCTGCTCGAACCTGATCCCTTGCCGAGGCGCCAGAGCCAAATCCGCCTCGGCAGCACCCCTTTCCGGATGCCGTTCGCCGATCAGCACCGGGACGTGCAGCATCGCCTTGTACGCCGTGACCCCACGCCTCACCTGCAACGCCGTGTACGGCGACACGCTCACCGCCAAGGTCAGCATCGCCGGCAGCACCGTCGCCGTTTGCGCGACACCGAGATCGCCCCGCCGGGCCCGCACCGCGACGTACAGAATCGCCGCGGCGAAGACAAGCAGATACCCCGCCAGCGGAATCATCCCGCGAAGAGCGCCCGACCGCCGCGCCCGCCAGATCTCCCGCATCGCGGCCGTCCACTCGGTCCGATACCGATCGACCAACCAGCCGTGCAGACCGAAGACCCGCAACTCCTTGGCGCCCTCATCCGTACCCAGCTCAAAGAGGTACTGCGCCCGCCGCTGCTCCTCCGTCATCCCTTGGTACGCCTCGAGCTCCCCGTCGAGCTTCCGGAGGTAGCGCCGCTCGGTCACCAGCACCGCCCCGGCCAGCACCACCGCGACAACCCAATTGAAGAGCGCGCCGACCAAAACCGTCTGCCCGATCAACATCACCCGAGCCGAGAACAACCCGACAACCCGCCCCAGCGAAGCCTCGATCGCCCACCCGTGCCCACCGCGCGCCCGCTCCACCTCATCAAGCACGACCGGATCATCCAGGTGCCCGATCCGCCGCGGCGCCAGCAACGGCGAGGCCAGCCGCGGCCACAAGTCATACGCGGCCGACTGCGCGAGCATCCACTGCGCGGTCGACAACACCTCCGGCAGCACCCCGCCCAGCACGAACACGATGCCGAAAGCAACAAACAGTGCCACGAAGGAACCGCCGACCGGACCACCGTCCAGTACGCCGGGCAGCGCTCCCACCACCCGCCCGATCAGCAAGTTGAGCACCGCCGCCGAACCAGCCGACGCCAACGCGAGCACCAACGTGCCCACAGTCGCGCCCGGGACCACCCCGTAGGCGTATTTCAGCAGCATCCGCATCGCCCAGATGCTAGTCCCCCACCACCGCCAGCTCGGCAGACTTTTCCACAGGGACACTGCGGTGCGGAGTGACGATCAGTACGAAGGCAAGGCCAACCCCTACGACAATCGCGCCGGCGAGGAAGGAGTGCGACATCCCATGCACAAAGGCCTCCCGCACCCCCTCGGCCAAGGCCGGCCCATGAGCACCTAGGCGAGGATCAGCGGCAACCTCGAGACCGGCGGCGGCTGAGTCCTTCACGTGAGTGGCGGCTTCCGGGGGAAGGCCGGCGACCAGGCCGGCCGCGCGGTCGGCGTACGCGGAGCTGAAGAGCGAGCCGAGCAGAGCGATTCCCAGCGCGGCCCCGAACTCACGCGTCACGTCATTGACCGCTGAAGCAACGCCCTGCTTCGCAGGCGGCAGCGCGGACACGATGCTGTTCGTCGACGGCGTCGCCGACAACGCCAGCCCACCACTGAAGATCAGCAGAGCGATCAGGAACTGCCAGTACGGCGAATCGGCGCCGAGCCGCGCAGCGAGCACGAAGCCGACCGCCATCGACACCAGCCCGGCCGCCATCCACGGCTTGTTCCCCCACCGGGCCGCGAGTCGGGGCGACAGCGAGGACAGCGGCATCACGACGGCGGCCATCGGCAGGAAGCCGAGCGCGGAGCGCAGCGGCCCATACCCGAGTACCAACTGCAGGTACTGCAAACCGACATAGAAGAAGCCGAAGGTCCCGAGGAACTGGATCACCAGCGTCGTGAACCCGCTGCTGAAGCCACGCAACGCGAACAGCCGCAGATCCAGCATCGGCCGCTCCCGCCGCAGCGCCTGCAGAACCCAACTGGACAACGCGATAGCGGCCAGCACGAACGCGCCGATCGACAACCAGTGGTCCCAGCCGCGATCCGCCCCTTCGATCAGCCCGAACACCAGCGCACCGATCCCGATCGCCGACAGCGCTGCGCCACCCAGATCCACCGCCGGATCCTCGGCGCCGCGGGTGTCGGGCACCAGCAGCACGATCGCGACGACCGCGACCAGGGCCATTGCTGCGAGCGCCAAGAAGGTCGAACGCCACGAGAACGCCTCCAGCAGGCTCCCCGAGAGCAGCAACCCGAGCACGGCCCCGACACTCGCGAATCCGGCCCATACCCCGACTGCGCGATCCCGCCGATCCGCGGGGAACACGGCCGTGATCGTCGACAGCGTGGGCGGCATCGCCAGCGCTGCGCCGATCCCCATCACCGCCCGGCAAGCGATGACCAGACCAACCGAGCCCGCAAAGGTTGCCACGAAAGCGGTCAAGCCGAAGATCGCGGTCCCGGCGATCAGCGCCCGCCGCCGGCCGAAGTCGTCGCCGATCGCTCCGAACGGCAGGACGAGCGCGGCCAGCGCGACGGTGTAGGCGTCGGCGACCCAGGTGAGCTGGGCGCTCGACGCACCCAGGTCGAGCGCCAGGTCCTTCAGGGCGAGGTTGACCCCGGCCACCGACGCCATCACGAGGACGACGGTCAGGCAGCAGGCTGCAAGTACGGCGGACGGGGAACGGCGCATGGCTGGACACTCCTCCAAGTAAAACGGAATCGGTTCTTCCGTTTAGTACGGTAGCAGAAGTGGAACCACGGATTCCGGTATTGTGGATGTCATGCCCGTCACTCCCGAGCCCACCCGCCGCCCGCGCAAGGACGCCGAGCGCAACCGGCAGCGACTGCTGGACGCCGCCGGCGAGCTGTTCGTCGAGCGCGGCTTCGCGGTCTCGCTCGAGGAGATCGCCGCCCGCGCCGGCCTCGGCGTCGGCACCGTCTACCGGCACATCGACGACCGGGCCGCGCTGCTGAGCGAGCTGCTCGCGCCGATGCTCGAAGAGGTGCTGACGCTGACCCGGCAGGCGCTGGACCGGGACGATCCGGGGCCGGCCTTCTTCTGGTTGCTGCGCGAGCTCGCCGAGCGGGTCGCACTCAACCAGGCGATGCGGGACGTACTGCTGGCCGAGATCCCGCCGGAGCCGATGGTGACCCGGCTGCGTGCCGAGTTCGCGCCGCTGGGGACCGAGGCGTTGCGTCGCGCGCAGGCGGCGGGCGCGGTACGGGACGACCTGGACCCGACCGATCTGCCGTTGCTGCTGGCCGCGGTCGGGGCGGTCGAGCTGCGGTTCGGGCGAGTGGCGCCCGGGACCTGGGAGCGCTTCTTCACCTTGCTTGCCGACAGCCTGGCACCGTCGAGGACCAGCACCACCAAGCTGGTGGTCGTACCAATGACCGACGACCAGCTGGGAGAGCTGTCCAGTCCGGAATGACCTTGCGTCCATAGCATTCAAGCGATCCGCGACGAGCCGGGGGTGGTGCTCGACCTGCCCTGTCTGACATGACAGATTGCGACGGTCCGATCACGCTTGGCCATTCCTTGGAGAACGTATGAAGTTCCGTACCCTGGCCGTCGCCCTGGGTATCAGTACCGCCGCACTGCTCGCGATTCCGGGCTCCGGGGCGACCGCCTCGCTGCAGACCGGAACGGAGCGGGTGCAGTCGGGTCCCAACAAGGTGGCCACCCGGTACTTGACACAGAAGCTCGCCTGGACGCAGTGCGGCGACCCGGAGTACCGGACCTACTGCGCCAAGATCACCGCACCCCGCGACTGGTCGAACCAGTACTCCGGCAACGACATCGACCTCGCCGTCAGCAAGGTCACCCCTGCCAGCAAGAGCAAGAAGAAGCCGAGCCGGGTCATCTTCGGCAACCCCGGCGGCCCCGGTGGAGCAGGGCTCGGCATGGCGCCGTACCTGGCCAGTCAGCCCGGCCTCGGCAAGGACCACCTGTACGTCGGGTTCGACCCGCGCGGCACCGGCGACAGCGCCAACGTCACCTGCCAGGGCGCACCCGGATTCACCATGGACGCGCGCGACCGCGACAACGAGAACCTCGGCCTCATCTCGGAGGCCGCTCTCCTCACCCGGCCGTACTGCGAACGCCAGTCCCGCGGTCTGCTCCCCTACGTCAACACCGCGCAGACCGTCCAGGACATCGACCTGATCCGCCGGCTGCTCGGCTACGAGAAGATCGACTGGCTCGGCTACTCCGGCGGCACCTGGCTCGGCGCGTACTACCAGACCTACTTCCCGGCCCACGTCGGCCGCTTCGTGCTCGACTCGAACACCGACTTCACCCGACCGTGGTCGGAGACCTTCGAGGCCCAGCCGCAGGCCTTCGAGCGGCGCTTCCGCGAAGACTTCGCTCCGTGGGCGGCCAAGCACGACGACCGGCTGCAGCTGGGCTCGTCGCCACGCTTGGTGATCAGAACTTATGAGCGACTGCGCCGGGAACTGAAAAAGCAGCCGGCCGTCGAGGAGTTCCTGGACGGGTCGATGAAGATCACCTACGACCAGAACACGCTCGACCAGATCGTCGCCTCGGATATGTATACAAAGATGGATTTCCAGTCACTGGCGCTGGATCTCGCATTTCTCCGGGGTCTGTCCGCCGCGCAGACCGCCGGTGGGCCGAAGGCCGCGCAACACAAGGTCGACGCATTGCCGCCGGCCCGTCAGCAGGAACTCGTCCGGCGGGCGACCAGCGGACCGATCGGCCTGCCGCCGATCGGCCAGGCGTTCGGCGACGACGCGGAGGGCGCGACCTTCACCGCCGTCACCTGCAACGACACGCCCTGGCCGCAGGGCCGGGAGGTCGGCGACGAGCTGGCGGCCGACCTCGGCCCGAAGTACCCGCTGATCGGCTGGTCGATGAACGAGAACCCCTGCTTCTACTGGGATCGGCCCGCGCTCACGATGCCGACGCCGACCGGTAAAGGCTTGCCGACGACGTTGATGGTGCAGTCCGCGCACGACCCCGCGACCAACGCCTCACTGGCCGCCGCGGCGCACCAGCGCTACGCCGGATCGCGGCTCGTCACGATCACCGGCGAGGGCGACCACGGCATCTACGGCGGGGTGAACAAGTGCGCCGACAAGATCGTCAACACGTTCCTCACCACCGGGGTGGCGCCGGCTCGCGACGTCAGTTGCAAGGGCGAGGGAATTCCGGCTCCGTCGGCTCCCTATTCCGGCGACGAGCCCGGCGCCGGCACGCCACTGAACCGGATCGCCGGATTCACCAAAGCGGTCTCCGGATATCTGCACTGAGTGTTATTGACGGGTTCATTTGAATCCGATTCCGAACCGATTTCCAGGCACTCAAAGCGAACGCCTCGTCACGATCCGCGAGATCGCGCCGAGGCGTTCGTTGTCACCCTGCGTTTGTCAGGGCGATGTCAGGGTTCCGTCCCTGTGCCACGCAGCGTGACCACGGCAACCTTGAGTCAGCGCGGGAGATCCGGGCATCGGCTGGGAGGGCCCGATGCTAGGAGACATCGCCGAACGCGGCTTCGGCCGGCTGTGGGGTGGGGGGACTGCCTGGGGGGTCAGACAGAACACAGCCGGCCGGGACCTCGTTCAGCGATGGAGCCCGGCTCCGAGATCCCTCGCGAGGTACCTTCGATCCCCCAGGTCGTGGTGCCTCGCGAGGCTTTTTCTGTGATCAAAGATCACCGATGGCGGTCCAGGTACTGCGCCTGGTAGAGCGACGGCGGGAACAGTCCCGGGCGGTTCGCACCCTCGATGTAGCCGGCCGGCTGGCTGAACGGGCCGTCCCCGGTGACCACTCCCCGGCATCCGATCGCGTAGTTCTGCGCCGTCGGCGGCTTCTGGACGACGAGCTTGGCGGTGCCGGTGTCGCAGTTCCAGCCGACCGAGTGCGAGGTCGCCCAGCCGTGCCCGGTGCCGTAGTCGCCACGGTTGTAGATGCCCAGCGTCAGGTCGACCTGCGGCGCGACATCGCGGTGGTTGTCCCAGAGCAGTCCTTGGCTCCACCGCCGGTGGCCTTCGCTGGACGCGAGCGCGCCTTCCGACGTACCGCGCAGGAAGACGATGCCCGAGGCGCTGCTGGCGCCGTTGGAGATGAACGCGTGCCGGGCCTTGGTGGCGTGGCAGTCGACGAACAGCACCTGCTGGGAGAAGGACTCGCAGTTGAAGTTGTAGCGCAGCCCGCCGGTGACGACCGAGGCCGGATCGAGGGCGCGGCAGTTGCGGACGGTGACCCGGGTCGCCTCGGTGGTCTCGACGCCGGCCTTCGCGAAGTGCAGGAAGGTGCTGTCGCGAACCCACGCGTCCTCGACCTGGCGGACCTTCACGCCGACCCACGCATGCGCCTCGTCCACGTCCGGGTCACCCGCGAACTGGATGTCGATCCGCAGGCTCTCGACCCCGACGCCGGTCACCAGGCCGGCGCGGTCCCAGACGTAGAGGTAGGACTGGGCCAGGTCGCGCCGCAGATGCTCGAAGAGCGGCACGTCAACAGTCACCGTGTTGCCGCGGATCGAGTGGATGTAGCGGTTGTACGTGATCGGCTGACTGTCCACCGTCCAGCCCGCGTCGGTTGCCGTACCGCCGTGATCGACCGCGGTGAGCCAGGCTTCCGTACACGGGTGGATCAGGATGATGTTGTCGCCCTTCTTGAGCGCACTGGCGTCGGCGACCTCGAACGAGCGTGAGCCGACCTGCACCCAGTCGCTGGTGATGTCGGTCCTGGTTCCGGGGACCTGGCCACGCCAGCTGGTGCTGGTACCGCCGCCGAGCACGATCACGTCGCGCGAGACCGGGGTGTTGCCGGTCGCCTGGATGATGGTGTGCCGTTCCGGGTCGGCGCCGTCGCCGGAGCCGCGGAGGACGACGCCCGACTGGTTCACTCGCAGCGTGCCGGCGACGGAGTAGTTGCCGGGGGCAAGTAGTAGGGCGCCGCGGAAACCGGCGTGATCCGGGGTGCGGCCGGCAACCTCGTCGATCGCGGCCTGCAGGTGGGCGGTGTTGTCGCCTTCGATCGGCTTGACCGTCTTGACGGTCCGGACGTGCGGGATCGGGCTGTCGCCGTACTTGTAGCCGGCGTAGCTGAAGTCGGGGATCCGGTTCCCCTCGGCGTCGGCGGTGTAGACGAGCCGGTACTTCGCGTCGTACCGGACCCGCTCGGACTGCCACAGGCCGGTGGTCGACGCCTGCGGAGTCGCACCCGACGCCTGGCTCATGCCGAGCGAGCCTAACGCCGCTCCCCCGACCACTGCTCCCCCGGCTCCGAGCAGACTCCTCCTGCTGAACACGTTCGTCATCGAGCACCTTCCTGATGGGCGGATCAGGCTGCCCATCCTGCGGTGCTGGATCTCCCTTGGCAAGCGCTTACCGGCGTGTCCGGAACAGGTTCCCATCAGATGGAACTTCTGCTACTGAGCAGATCAGAGACGGTTTGAGCGGTCAGGAGTGCTTGAGCCGCCGGGGCCGGGGTAGCCGTCGGCTACTGCGGCGAGAGGGGCGGCCCGGCCGGCGGACCAGGCGGCCCGGAAGGCTCGGCGGTCGAGGGTTTGCTCGATCGCGCGGCGGGTGGCGAGCTGGTCCGGCTTCTCCACCAGCGGCACCGGCGCGCCGATCACCTCGCGGATCCCGTCGGCCGCACCGATCAGGAACGCCGCGTACTCCGTGCGCTCCCGCTGCTGCGCCACCGTCGCCAGCTCCTCCAGCACGCTCGCGGTCCGCCACCGATCGCCAAGATCGCGATGCTCGGCCAAGCTCTCATCGAGCAGATGCACCGCCCGATCCGTGAACCCGCGCCGCCTCTCGACAATCCCCAGCTGGTTCAGCGACCAAGCGACACCCTCGCGATACCCGAGCCGCTGCGACAACGCCAGACTCTCCAGCAGCAGATCCTCGGCCTCGGTCAGCTCACCGCTGTACTGCGCGATCGTCCCCAGACTGATCAGCGACCACGCCAGCCCTTCACCATCACCGAGCACCCGGAAGCTGTCCCGAGCCCGCTTGCACCGCCGCGCCCCGATCTCCAGATCCCCACGCAACCAAGCGACGAACCCGAGATGGTTGTGCGCCCAAGACATCCCCGACCGATCGCCCAGACTCTCGAACAGGTCATAGCTCTGGCAATGCAGATTCTCGGCCGTCTCGTAGTCCCCGCGCTCACGCGCCACTCCCCCGAGCCGCTGCATGACAAGCGCAGTACCAGCCGTGTCATCAAGCGCCTTGTACTGCGCCAGCGCCGACTCCAACCGCGTCGTCGCCACCCCGTACTCGCACTGCAGGAACGCCAGCATCCCCGCCCCCAGCGCCGCCTTCGCCTGGTACTGCGGTTCGACCCCGTCCACCCCGGTCAACGCCAGCGCCCGCTCGAGCCACTCGCTGCCCTCCGCGTAGTGACCGCGCAGGTAGCAGAACAACCACAGCCCACCGGCGAGGCGAACTGGTTCGCCCGCAGTACCGGAGCGCAACGACCACGTCATCGCGGCCCGGAGATTGTCGAGCTCACCATCGAGCCGATCGAGCCAGTCCGCCTGGTTCGCACCCCGCAGATGACTCTCGGCCTCTTCGGCGAGCGAGATGTAGAACGCCGCGTGGTGCCGAGCAACCTCATCGGTCCGCCCGGCCGCCGCCAGCTGATCGGCCGCGAACTCGCGGATCACGGCGAGCATGTCGTACCGCGCGATACCCCGATCGCGGCTCACCCGGATCAGCGACTTGTCCACGAGCCGACTCGTCAGGTCCAGTGCCCTCGCACGCTCCAGCGGACCGGGCACGACCGTCCCGGACAGCACGGCGGCCGCCGCGTTGAGGGTCCAGCCGCCGACGAAGACCGAGAGCAGCGCGAAGAGTTCACGCTCCTGAGGGGTCAGCAGGTCGTGGCTCCACTCGATCGCGCCGTACAGGGACTGCTGCCGCGGCCCAGCGGTACTGGATCCGCCGGCCAGGATGCCGAAGGACGTCTCCAGCTCGGCGGCGAGTTCTTCGACGGTCAGCACGTTGGTGCGGGCGGCGGCCAGCTCGATCGCGAGCGGCATGCCTTCGAGGCGGCGCACGACGCGGGCCACCTGCTCACGTTGCTCGAGCGGCTCGTGTCCGCGTGCGGTGGCCCGGTCGATGAACAGCTTGACGGCGGGTGACGTGTCGAGCTGGTCGTTCGTCTCCGGCAGGGCCAGCGGCTGCACGACGTACACGCTCTCGCCGGCGATCCGCATCAGCTCACGGCTGGAGGCCAGGATGGAGAGGTTCGGGCAGTACTCGAGCAGGGCCGAGCAAATGGTCGCTATGTCGGCGACGACGTGCTCGCAGTTGTCGAGCACGAGCAGCAGGTTGCGCCGGCCGATCTGCTCGGCGATCTCCTGGACCAGCCGGGCGCCGTCGAGCGGGTGCAGCCCAGTCGAGGCAGCCACCGCCGACGCGACCGCGGCCGGATCGGAGACCGGGGCGAGCGGCACCCAGCAGACGCCGTCGTCGAACTGATGCGCGACCTCGCCGGCGATCGCAAGCGCGAGCCGGGTCTTGCCGACGCCGCCGGGACCGCTCAGCGTCATCAGCCGGGTGACGCGTTCGCCGACGAGCCTGCCGACCTCGGTCAGCTCGTCCGTGCGGCCGACCAGCTCGTTCGCCGGAACCGGTGCCGGGCGCATCGTCGAGCGGGGGCCGCCGGCGTTGTCGTCGCGGCGGGCGGCGGCGGTGAGCTGGGCGCGATCGGGCGCGCCGAGCCGGAGGGCGTCTCCGAGCAGCCTGAGCGTGTGTGGTCTGGGCGCTCGCCGACGACCTCGCTCGAGCGCCGCGATGGCGTCGACGCTCAGACCGGCGAGTTCGGCCAGTCCCTCCTGTGACAGTCCGGCGTCTCGCCGGTGCCGGCGGAGCAGATCACCGAAACCCGTTGCCTGGGCGTCGTCCGAGCCGCGGCGAGACCCGTCTGAAGGCAAAGGACGGCCCACCCAGTCTCCGACCTCGTCCGTGGCGGTCGCCACGCACACCCCGAAGGTATCCCGATCGGCACCGCGTTGTCAGGCTGAGCCACACCGTTCACAGCCAACTGCCAGGAAACTCCCGGCTTACCGCTCAGTACGGTGCTCGATCGCCGTCCGCATCGACGCCCGGGCCCGTTTCCGGTCGCCGGCCGCGTCGTAGGCGGTCGAGAGCCGGAACCAGACCCGCCAGTCGTCCGGCGCCGCCTCGGCCTCTTCCTTGTACTTCGTGAAGGCGGCGTCCGCGGCGGCCCGGTCGATCCGCCCCGACGGCCGCCTCGGCAGATCGTCGACGGGCAGGCCGCCCGACTCGGCCAGCTCCCTTGCGAGCGCCTCGGTCTGCTTGCCGAACTTGAGTTCCCGCCAGACCAGGTACAGCCCGACGAGCGGGATCACCAGCACTGCGATGCCGAGCACGATCGCGACGGGGTCGCCGGTGCCGATCAGGAGGACGCCACGCCAGCCGAGCAGTCCGGCGTACGCGATGAAGACCACCGCGATCACCGCTACTACTCGTTTGGCTGTCATCTCAGCTGAGGTCCATGAAGTGCTCGAGGCCGACGGTCAGCCCGGGCGTACCGACGATCTTCCGTACGCCGAGCAGCACGCCGGCCATGAAGGATTCGCGATGCATCGAGTCGTGCCGGATCGACAGCGTCTCGCCGACGTCACCGAGCAGGACCTCCTGGTGCGCGACGAGCCCGCGCAGGCGGACGCTGTGGACGGGGATGCCGTCGACGTCGGCTCCCCGGGCGCCCTCGATGCCGGTGCTGGTGGCGTCGGGGTTCGGTGCTGATCCGGCGGTCCGGCGAGCCTCGGCGATGAGTTGCGCGGTGCGCTGCGCCGTACCGGACGGGGCGTCGACCTTGTCGGGGTGGTGCAGTTCGATGATCTCGACGGATTCGTAGTACGGGGCCGCCTTGGCCGCGAACTGCATCATCAGCACCGCGCCGATGGAGAAGTTGGGAGCGATCAGTACGCCGGTGCCGGAGCTGGCCTCGAGTTGGCTGCGGAGGGTCGCGAGGCGCTCCTCGGTGAACCCGGTGGTGCCGACGACGGCGTGGATGCCGTGCCCGATGCACCAGCCGAGGTTGTCCATCACGACCTCGGGCCGGGTGAAGTCGACGACCACCTCGGCTTTCGCGGTGGTGAGCTCGTCCAGGTCGTCACCCTGGTCGAGGGCGGCAACCAGCTCCAGATCGTCGGATGCCTCAACTGCCTGGCACGTCTGAGCGCCCATCTTGCCCTTGGCACCGAGCACCGCAACCTTGATCATCCGTCGCCTTCCTCGCATTTGCAGATCCGGGGTCAAGGATCTCACTGGCGTCGGCGGCGCCGTGATCAGGGAGTGTGCTTGGCCAGCTCGGCGGTCGGGACGTAGATCTGCAGGTTCATCGTGGTCGCGGGCGGGGCGATCAGTTTGTAGTCGACGGTGAAGTCGAGGCCGCAGGTTCGCAGCGCGTCGATCTCCAGCCGGCCGACCGGGCGGTTGAAGAACAGCAGCGGCTGGCGGTTGCCCGGCCACGGTTCCTTGGTGGAACAGACCTCGGTGATGCCGGCGGCGGTCCGCTCCCGCTCCAGCGGCGCGACCCACGCCTCGCCGAAGGGGCGACCTCGCAGCATCAAGACGATGCCGGCCATCTTGTCGAGCGCGATGATCGGGCGGCCGGACGGTGTCGTGTACGGCTTCAGCAGTTCGTCGAGCGCCTGGTACCTCGCGGCCGTCCCCTTCGTCAGCTTGAGGTCGCCGAGTGACTTGAGGTTGGTCGCGGTGGTGAGGTCGCTGTGCGGCGCGGATCGGTAGGGGTGCAGCACCAGGCCGCCGTACGAGATGGAAGCGACGGCGACGAGCGCGCCGACTGTCACCAGGGCGGTCGTCGTACGGGCCAGAAGTGGGGCTTTGTCGAGGCTGGTCAGGACGGCGATCATCAGCGCGGCCCAGACGGCGAACGCGTTGAAGCCGATCAGGTAGATCGGGGTGTTGGTCCCGAACGCCTGCACGAACGGCAGCACGGTGAGCAGGCCGAGGATCACCCAGGACCTTCTGTTTTCCTTGCCCGGCGTCCATTGCTTCGACGCCACCGCCACCGCGGCGGTGATGATCGCGACCAGTACGGCGGCCAGCAGGGTGATCTGGAACTTGCTGTTGTTGACCGCGCCGCCGTGGAGTTCGCCCTTGTCGACGGCCTGGTAGACCGACCACGCGAGCCCGGCCGCTGTCAGGAGCCACGCGGCGGCTCGTAGTACGGGCTTGCGGGCCAGTACTCCGACGGCGGCGGCGATGAAGAGCAGGAAGTGCTGCTTGAACGTCTCGCCGACGAGTTTGATGCCGGTGTTCCAATACATCTGCACGAGGGTCGCCGGCGTGTAGGAACTGCCCGCGATGAACCGGTTGACCGCGAGGATGCCCGGAATCGCCACCGTCAACGGCACCACGAACACCTGCACCGCGACGGCGATCCCGGTCGCACCGACCAGCGCCCAAAAGATGCCCCGGGCAACCGCCTGCGACCCTTGCTTGCTGAGCACGACGATCGCGGCGACGACGATGAAGGTCAGCACCACGATCGACGACCACTTGGCGAGCACCATCACGCTGATCACCACACCGGCCAGCGTCAGCGCCCAGATCGGCGGCTTCCTGTCCTTCTCGATCGCGGTCGCCGCCCAGAGCACACACGAAACCCCCGTGAGCGACCCCAGCAGGATGACGTCGTTGTACGCCGGGCTGCTCGGCAACCAGCTGTAACACATGCCACCCGCCGCGAGGATGGTCATGATGCCCGCTGCTTCCCAGAGCCACGTCTTCGGCGCCTCCGGCCGCCGCACCCGCAGCCACCGCATGAAACTCCACCCGAAGAACAGATGCCCCAGGACGATCGTCACCAGCCGGAAGACCCGCAGCCGCGCGATATCCCAGTCCAGCACCTGAAAGATCGGTCCGTAGATGTACTGAATCCCGGTCAACGCCAGCGGATTGCTACTCCACCACCGGTAGGACAGCAGGTAGTAGCCCTCGTCAGTGATGTCGAACCCGTACCCGACGTTCCGGGCCGCCGTCACGATCCACGCCAAACTCACCGCCGAGGCAACCACCAGCCCAGCAACAATCAGCCCACGACCACCCGCCGTGCCCCTCTCATCGCCACCGGCAACCACCTCAACACTCACTGGAGAACCTTAGACCGGCCCGGGCAACCGAGGTCGCACTGCTACTCAGCTCCTGGTCGGCAGGCATCCTTGGCTTCTTCGTCTGAGGAGCATGACGACCCAGATCGCCTGGTACATCGCCATCACCACCCCGATGTCTGCCCCAACAGGCATCCGGTACCCACCTGCGACCCGCCTACTGCTCCCCACCCGCAACGTCGCCTCGGTAAAGCACCTCACCCGTCCGGGGCTCGACGACCCGCACAACATCCTCGGTGAAGAAGAACTCGATCGGCATGCCGTCGACGAACGGACTGATGTTCGTCGTCACGTGTGCGTACTCATCGCCGAGGTCATAGCCCCAAGCGATGTTGAGCACCCTCAACCGCTGCCCATCCCGCAGCACGACCTCCGACAACTCCCCATCCCGCCCGTTGAACAGCTCGATCAACGCCTCATCCACCGGCTCCGGCTGCTCATCGCTCACCTGAAGAGTCTGCACTCTCATTGCGCTGGCCGCCCAGGCGCCGGCCCAAGCACCCTGACCGTCGCAACCGGACCGACCGCCTGGAGGCCGGATGTCAGCCGCGATCCCGCCAAGTGCCGAGGGAGTCGATCGCCGCGTCGATGAAGTCGCTGTCGACGGACTCGTGCTCGATCGTGCTGCGGTAGTAGATCGGCCCGATGGCCAGGGCGGCCGCCGACCGCGCCGCGATCCGGAGCCGGACCTCGCCGGCCGCGACCGCGTCGTCGAGTGCCTGCGCGAGTCGCTCGGACAGAACGCCGGCGAACTGGCCCCGGCGGCTGTCCATGCCGGGATCCCACAGCGCGCTGTTGGCCAGCGTGGTGGTGACCGCGCGCACGTCGTGCAGTTCGAGCTGCCGCGCGATCGCGGTGAGCTCGCCATGGAGCCAGTCGCGAACCGGCTGGGTGGGAGCGTCGAAGAAGGGCATCGGCACCGTGGCCATCGCTTCGGCGAGGAGCTGATCGACTCGCGGCCAATGCCGGTAGACAGTGGCGCGCCCGACCCCCGCGCGCGCGGCGACCTGAGCATGCGTGACCGCAGCAGGGCCTTCCCCGATCAGCAACTCCCGGGCCGCGGCGAGGATCGCCTCGGCGCTTCGATGGAAACGCGGATCGCTCTCGGTGGTCACCCCCTCAGCTTATGAGACAACTTGACTCATAGTCGAGAAGGACGCACCATGAATCTATGAGACAATCTGTATCAGAGAAGAGGCTGGTCGTCCTCGGAGCGACCGGAGGTACCGGCCGGCAGCTCGTTGCCGCCGCCTTGGAGCGAGGACACCGAGTCACGGCCTTGGTCCGCCGGGCGGGATCGTTCGACGCCGCTACCGGACTGGTCGAGTACGTGTGGAGCGACCTCGGTGACGGCGGCTCTCTCGCTCGGGCGCTGAGCGGGGCGGACGCGGTGATCAGCACTCTCGGCGGAGCGGCCAAGGGGCCGACCACGGTCTGCACGGACGCGATCCGCACCACCGTGCCGGCGATGACGCTCGCGAGGGTCTCCCGGCTGGTCGTTCTCAGCGCTCACGGCGTACTGGAGACGCATGACAGGTCGTTGTTCTCGCTGGCGGTCTGGGCCGGTGTCGGCGACAAGATGAAGGACAAGGAGTCCATGGAGCCGCTGATCACCGGCTCCATGCTGGACTGGACCATCGTGCGGCCGCCGATGCTGAAGAATGCCCCCGCCACCGACAGGTACCAGGTCGGGGAGAACCTTCCGATCCGGCTGTGGGACTCGATCGGCCGGGCAGACCTCGCAGGATTCCTCCTTCGCGAGGTCGAGGACCCCCGATTCGTCCGCAAGTACCCGAGGATCCACCGATGACCGCGCCCGTCGACGTCGACGTCGACCTGTCCGGCCGGCTGGCCGTGGTCACCGGCGCGACCGGCGGAATGGGCCGGGTCATCGCCGTGGAGCTCGCGCGCCGGGGCGCGAGCGTGGTCACCATCGCCCGGGATCCGGGGCGTGGCGACAGTCTGTACGCCGAAATCGCGGACCTGCCCGGACGAGTCGAAGTGATCGCCGGCGATCTGTCCAGCAGAGCGGGACTGGCCTCCGCCACCCAGGCGATCCGCGATCGCCACCAAACGGTTCACCTGCTCGTGAACAACGCGGGCGCACACTTTCCCGACCGGCGCCTGTCCGTCGACGGAATCGAACTGCACCTCGCCGTGGACTACCTTCCGGCGTACGCGTTGATGACCCTGCTCACCGATCAGCTGCACCGCGGCCGGGCACGAGTGGTGAACGTCGTCTCCGACACTCTTCGCGACACCCGTCAGCTCAAGCTGCCGGGCCCGGCACGACCGCCCGTACTCCGGGTCGACGACCTGCAAGATCTCACCCGGCTCAACCCGCCTGACGGATTCGTCCCCTTCCAGGCGTACGCCCGAGCGAAACTGCTGACCGTCATGGCCGGCTACCAGCTGGCCCGGGAGTGGGCGCCGGCCGGAGTGACCATCAACGCGGTCCATCCCGGGATCGTCGCCACCAGCATCATCGACGACCTCATTCCCCCAGCGCTTCGACCGTTCCGCTCGCTGATCAGGCGCACCATGCTCACCCCCGAACAAGGTGCTGCCGCGGCCCTCCGCCTAGCCATCGACCCGGCGCTGGACGGCGTGACCGGCCGCTACTTCGTCCGCGAAACCGAGACTCCCACTCCGGCCATCTCCTACGAGACCACCGCTCAGACCCTGCTGAGAACGATCACCGACCAATTCCTCCACCAGCCCCAGCTCGAGGATCCTCGGGTCCGGGCCGATGCGGACTGAGCTTTCAGCCCTGACGCAACACGTAGACGATGGGCGCGCCCGCTGATTACGGTCGGCGACGACTACACCGCAGCGAGCAAGTACAGAGGAGATCGAATGCGCTTGAGAAGAAGCAGAAAACGAGCGGCCGCGTCCGCCCTGATGCTGATCGCCGCAGCGGCCCTCGTCCCGATGGCAGCGCAGGCGCCGGCACAAGCAGCCCCCACGGTCGCGACCGGAACGACCGCCTGGACCCCGGACATCTCCCCCATGTTCGACGGCGAGTTCGTCTGGCGGGACGTAACGAGCGCCAACCGCAACGAGAAGCTCGCCATCTGCGCCGCCGCGAACGGAATCGCCTGCGTCTCGGTAGGCCAAGGCGACGGCCGGCACAGCATCTTCCACCTGTTCAGATGCGAGACCCGCACCCTCTCCAACTTCATCGACGCCCTGGCCGTCAAGAACCACCAGACCGGCGGAGTCCAAATCCACTTCTGGGGCCCCCACAAAGAAGTCTGGATCAAACCCGACCCCAACATCCTCTGGACAGTCCCCGACAACTACACCTACGACTTCGAACACCTCGACCTCTGCTGACACCAATCGACCCGGGCACGTGAACCACGGTGTGAGCGACGGAGGAGGGAAGGAGGCGCCGGGTGGGTGAGTTGCTAGGTGGTGAGGGTTGTTGTGTAGGTGGATTGGGCTTCTTCGGCGTAGTGGCAGGCGACCGTTTGGCCGGTGGGGAGTTGGCGGAGGTCGGGGACTTCTACTGAGCAGCGGGGTTGGGCTTGGAGGCAGCGGGTGTGGAAGCGGCAGCCTGAGGGGGGTGAGACGGGAGAGGGTGGGTCGCCGGCTAGGACTATGCGTTTGCGGCCTTGGCGGGCCAGGCCGGGTTCGGCGGAGAGTAGGGCTTGGGTGTAGGGGTGGGCTGGGGCGTCGTAGACCTGGTGGTGCTCGCCGAGCTCAGCGACGCGGCCGAGGTACATGACGGCTACTCGGTCGGATACGTGGCGTACGACGGATAGGTCGTGGGCGACGAAGATGATGCTCAGGCCTAGTTCTCGTTGCAGGCGCATCAGGAGGTTTACCACCTGGGCCTGCACGGAGAGGTCCAGGGCGGAGACCGGCTCGTCGCAGAGCAGTACGTCAGGGTTCAGGGCGATGGCGCGGGCGATTCCGATTCGCTGGCGTTGGCCACCGGAGAACTGGTGCGGGAAGCGCGTCTCGTCCTCGGCACGCAAGCCGACTAGCTCCAGCAACTCCCGCACCCGGGCACGGATGTCGAGGCCGCGGGAGACGTCCGGATGCACCTCGAGCGGCTCGGCGATGATCTCGCCGACGCGCATGCGCGGGTTCAGGCTGGAGTACGGGTCCTGGAAGACGACCTGTACGTTCCGTCGCCACCGTCGAAGCTCGCGGCCGCCCATCTTGCTGACGTCCTCGCCGCCGTACAGGACCGACCCCGACGTCGGCTTCTCCAAAGCGGCGAGCAGCCGGACGAGGGTCGACTTGCCACAGCCCGACTCCCCCACGATCCCGAGCGACTCGCCACGGCGCAGGACGAGATCGACGCCGTCCACCGCCCGCACCAACGTCTTCTGGCCGAAGGAGAACGCCGGGCTGATGTCGTAGTGCTTGACCAGATTGGTTGCCAGCAGCAACTCGTCACTCATCAGACCGCCTCCTGTGCGGGGACCGACGTACGGCGGATGCAGGCAGCGTCCCGACCCGGCGCGATCGTCAACAGCGGCGGCACGATCTCCGCACACTCCGAGACAGCCTCCGGGCACCGGGTCCGGAAGGCGCAACCCGACGGGATGGCCCGCAGCGAAGGCGGCGTACCGGGAATCGTCGGCAACTCCTGACCCTTCAGATCGGCCGACGGCATCGACCCCAGAAGCCCTTCCGTATAAGGGTGCAGAGGCCGCTCCAACGCGGCCGCAGTGGCAGCCCGCTCGACCACATGCCCGGCGTACATCACCACCACGTTGTCCGCGACATCCGAGACCACCCCCAGGTCATGCGTGATCAGCACGACCCCCATCTCCCGCTCGGCCTGCAGATCCTCGATCAACTCCAGGATCTGCGCCTGCACAGTCACATCGAGCGCAGTCGTCGGTTCATCAGCGATCAGTACGTCGGGATCCAGCGCCAGCGCCATCGCCAGCATCACCCGCTGCCGCATCCCACCGGAGAACTCATGCGGATAGTCATGCACCCGCTTGGCAGCAGCCGGAATCCGCACCTGATCGAGCATCTCCGCCGCCCGCTTCATCGCGTCCGACTTCGACATTCCCCGATGCACCCGGTAACACTCGGCGATCTGCCTCCCGACCGATTGCACCGGATTCAAAGCAGACAACGAATCCTGAAAGACCATCGTGATCCGGTCCCCGACGATGCGGCGCCGCTCCTTCACCGTCATCGCGATCAGATCTTCCCCCCGGTACTTCGCAGTCCCGGAAATGATCCGCCCCGGCGGCATCTCCAAAATCCCCGTCAGCGCCTGGGTGGACACACTCTTCCCCGAACCCGACTCCCCCAGGATCGCCAGCGTCTCTCCGGCCCGGACCTGCCACGACACTCCGTCAACAGCCCGGACCGGCCCATGCGGAGTATCGAACTCCACGCTGAGGTCGTCGACCTGCAGCAGTACCTCACCCAGTTTCGGGTTGTCCGTGGTCATCGGGCCTCCCGGTCCGGACTGAGGAGGCCCGATGACCCCTCGCGGCGGAGGCGGGACATCAACAGAGTCATCGCATCAACTTCGGGTCGAGGGCGTCGCGGATCGAGTCGCCGATGATCATGAAGGAGATCGTCATCGTCGAGATGAACAGCGCCGGCCAGATGAACAGATGAGGTGCGTCCCGGTACGACGCCGCGACGCCGAACTGCGAGCCCCACGAAATGGACGGCGGCTGCAACCCCACGCCCAGGAAGGTCAGGATCGCTTCCAGCCCGACCAGCCCGCCGACCCCCAAGGTAGTTGTCGCCAGCAACGGCGCCATCGCGTTCGGGAACACGTGCTTGCGCAGGATCCGCAACGGCGGCACTCCGACCGACCGCGCCGCCAGCACGAACTCCCGGTTCCGCACCGAGAAGACCGTCGAGCGCATCAACCGCATCCCGAGCGGCCACGACGTCAGCAGGATGACGCCGACAATGATCCAGATGCTCCGGTTGGGGACCGAGTTGAGGACGACGATCAACGCGACCAACCCAGGCAAAGAGAACAACACGTCCGCGGTACGGGAGATCAAGTTGTCCACAAAGCCGGGAAAGTAACCCGCAAGCAAGCCCAGAACCGCCGCGATCAAGAACCCACCGATACTCGCCACGACACTCACCAGCACCGACGGCCGGGCACCGTAGATGACATTGGCGAAGTAGTCACACCCCTGTACGTCGAAGCCGAACGGATGGCCAGGAGCCCGTCCCTGCTGCGACTTGCCCAGCTCACAGAACCGCGGATCCGTCGCAGTGAAGATCCGCGGCACCGCGGCCATCAGAAAGAACGTCAGCACGAGCACCGTACAAAGCACGAACTGCGGTTTCCGCAGCAATGCCCGGAGCAACTCGCGGTTCGACAGCGTCCGCGCGCCCAGCTCCAGGGCCTCGGACTCGAAGATCGCCTGCGTCTCAGACATTGCGCACCCTCGGATCGATCGCGCCGTAGATGATGTCGACGATCAGGTTGACGGCGATGAACATCACGAAGGCCAGCGTGGACAGCAACACGACCACGCCACCTTCTTTCAGCTTGATCGCCTGGAACATGAACTGACCGAGCCCCGGCAGGTTGAAGATGCTCTCGGCCAGCAACGCGCCGGCGAAGATGCCGCCCACGTCGACGCCCATGAAGGTCACCATCGGCAGCAACGCGTTCGGCAGCACATGACCCCACAGGATCCGCTGCTCCCCCAACCCCTTCGCCCGGGCGGTCTTCACGAAGTCGGCGTTGGCGGTCTCGACGATCGAGGTCCGGGTCAGCCGGGCCAGACCGGCGAACCCGGTCAGACCGATACAGATCGCGGGCAGCAGGTACGACGTCGGATAGCCGTGCGCGATCCCTGACACCGGCAACCACTTCAGCTCGACGCCGAACACGTACTGCGCAGCGAAGTACACGACCAGCAGCGGCACCGCGAGGATGAACAGCGTCGCGAGCAACAGGATCCGGTCGACCGCGCCGTTGCGCCTGAACCCGGCGTACAGGCCGAAGAGCAGGCCGGCGATCCACTGGATCACCAGCCCCATCGTGGCCAGCTTGAGCGTCACCGGGATCCGCAGCCGCAGCTGGGACGCGATGTCGGCGCCCGCGAACGTAGTACCGAAGTTGCCGGTGAAGATGTCCTTCATCGACAGCAGGTACTGCACCACGAACGGGTCGTCGAGGTGGAACTGCGCCCGCTTGGCCGCCATCACGGCCGCCGGGATCGGCTTGTCACCGGCCAGTTCGCGCAGGGGGTCCCCGGGCATCGCGAAGACGAGCGCGAAGACCCCCAGCGTGACGATCAGGCCGATCGGCACCGCCGACAGGATGCGGCGGACGACGAACCGGGTCATTTGAACGTGGCGTAAAGCGGCTGTACGCCGGTGTACTTCGAGACCCGCGGCTCGATCTTGGCCGAGTGCAGGAACGCGTCCTGCTTGGCGTACAACGGAATCAGCGGCATGTCCTCGAGGGCGATGTCCTCCACCTGCTGGTAGAGCTTGATCGCGGCCTCCGGGTTCGGCTCCGCGTCGCCCTTGGCCAGCAGCGCGTCCAGCGCGGGGTTGCTGTAGTGGGCGAAGTTCGCGTCACCGGTGGTCTTGAACATCGGCGTCAGGTAGTCCTCGATCGACGGGTAGTCGTGACCCCAGCCGCCGAACCGCAGGCCGTCGAGCTTGCGCTGCTGGGCCAGCTCGGTGAGCTCGGAGCCGACCTTGCCGGTGTACTTGACCTCGAGCCCGAGGTTCTGCCGGAGCATGTTGCCGATCGCCTCGGCGAACAGCTGCCCGGTCGCCGACGTGGTGTTGTAGTTGATGTTCAGCGGACCGGAGAAGCCGCCCGCCTCGGCCAGCAGCGCCTTGGCCTTGGTGACGTCGAAGCTGCAGTACTTGCAGGCGTCGGCGCGGTAGCCGTCGATGTCCGGCGAGATCAGTCCGTTGGACGGCGTCGCCAGGCCGACCAGGTCGGCGAGCGCCTTGCGGTCGATCGCCTCCGAGAACGCGTGCCGCAGCTTGGGATTCTTGAACCGCTGGTCCCAGGCCGGCATCACCAGATAGTTCGCGCCCGAGCTCTCACCGGTCACCCAGCCGTCCGGGGCGTCGGTCTTGAAGGTCTTGATCTTGGTCGGCGGGACACCGACGAAGTCGACCGTGCCGGCCAGGAACTCGTTGTACGCCGTGTCCGCGTTCGGGATGAAGCGGAAGGTGATCGCATCCGCCTCGGGCGCGTTCGGGCCCTTGTAGCCGTCCCACTTGGCCAGCTTGATGTCGCCGCCGTTGCTCCAGTCACCGTCCAGCTTGAACGGCCCGTTGCCGATCGGCTTGCGCTTGTACGCGTCCGGGTCCTTGCGCACCTCCTCGGGCAGCGGCGCCAGGCCGAGGTACTGCAGGGTCAGCCCGAACTGCGAGAACGGCACCTTGAGCTTGACCGTGAAGGTCAGGTCGTCGACCTGTTTGAGCCCGCTCATCTCCTTCACCGAGGTCGGCTTCGGGGTGGCGCCCTCGGCGGTCGGCGGGTTCAGCGCGTCGTACCCCTCGACCTTGGAGAAGAAGCCGTTGTTGTCCCAGGCGTTCGAGCCCTCGGCGGTCAGGTTCCAGCTGTCGACGTAGTCCTTCGCGGTCAGCGGCTGACCGTTCTGGAAGCTGTTGCCGGGCTTCAGCTTGATCGTCCAGGTCTGGCTGGTCTTGTCCGGGGTGACGGACTCGGCCATCACGTTGACGACCTTGCCGGTGTTCGGGTCGGTCGCCACCAGCGGCGCGAACATCGCCTGGGCGACCTGGATCCCCGGGCTGCTGTTCTCGTTCAGCGGGTTGATGAAGTCGAGCGGATCCGAAGCGAGCGCGATCACCTCGCTCTTGGCGCCACCCGTCCCCGAACCATTGCCCTTGCCGTCGCCACAGCTGGTGAGCACCAGTGCGAGACCGAGCGTCACCCCCAGAACCCCAGTGACTCGTCGCACGTCGAACCAACTTCCTCGGCGGAGGGCCGGTAGGCGGAATAGCCGCCATGTTGGCTGGTCGAAACTGGCCATGTCAACGTTGTCAGCGACAAACCGGAGGCAAGTAACAAACGCGTTATCTTGACGAGACCTCAGAGCACCCTGCGCACACTCCGCCTGCAAAGGTCAAGAACTCACCCCCAATTACCCCAAGTCATCAGACCTCAGCGAGCCTCGTCACGCTCCGTAGACTGCCCGTCGAAGATCTCCGCGAACCGCCCTTCCGGTACTGCGAACAGCTCCGCGTAGCTGCCCTTCTGGACCACCCGGCCCTCGTCGATCACGTAGATCCGGTCCATCTCCCGCAACGTCCACGCCCGATGCGACACCACGATCGTGATCCGCCCGGCCCTGGTCCGGCTCAGCTCGCCGAAGATCTCCCGCTCCGCCTCCGCGTCGATCGCCGAGGTCGGCTCGTCGAGGATCCAGATCCCCGCGTCGCGCAGACAGATCCGCGCCAACGCCAAGCGCTGCCACTGCCCACCCGAGATCCCCCGCCCACCCCACTGCTGCCCAAGTTGCTCGTCCAGCCCCAGACCGCGGGTGAATGCGCCCGCCTCAGCCGACTCGAGAGCCGCGCGTACATCCTCATCCGGTACGACGTCCGCCGGCGACCCGAGCCCAACCGACTCTCCCAGCGTGAACTCGAACTTCCCGAACTCCTGCACCAACATCCCGAAGTGCCCGAGGCGCTCGGCCTCGCTCATCGTCGCGGCATCGACCCCGTCGATCAGTACCCGCCCCGCGTCGACGCCGAGCAGCCCGATCAGCGCGTTGATCGCGGTCGTCTTACCCGCGCCGTTGACGCCGACCAGCGCGATCATCTCGCCCCGCTCAGCCCTTAGCGACACGTCCCTCAAGGCCGGCTCGGCAGCGCCGGGGTAGGTGAAGCTCACGTTCTCCAGGCAGACCTCGCCGACACCGTGCCTGACCGTCTGAGTTGATGCAGGCGGGACGCTCGCCAGGAAACGCCTGTAGATAAGGGCTTGTGGAGCCGCCGTGATGATCGTCCCGAACGCATATCCGCAGGTCCTGATCGCGTTGAGCCCCGAGACCGTGCCCGCCACCGCTGCGGCCGCCCCCGCTCCCGATGCACCGCCCAGCACCAGCGCAACCAACGCTCCACCGAACAGCAATGCTGTTGCAAGCGCCGCTGCGAGCTCCACCAGCATGGCCTTACGGACCATCCGATCGAGCACCTGAGTCGCGTTGCCCCGATGAGTCGCAACCAGCGCCGCAACCTTCCGCCCCGACCCCAGCACCGCCAGCTCAGTCCCCGGCCGTTGCTGCACGAGCTGCTCGGTCGCGTAACTCGCCCGCCGATCAAACGCCGCAACCTTCGGCCACCCATCCGCCTCCATCTGCGAGATGACCGTGAACCCCAGAACAGTAGGCACCAACGCAGCCACCACAAGGAGCCCAGAGATCGGGTTGATCGCCCACACGACGGCGCACAGCATCACCGAGGTGACGGCGGCGCCGAGCACTTGGAGAGTCCGGCCCGGGACGTCGTCCATCACAGCCGTCGCCGTCTGGCTCGCTTCCAGGTCGGTCACCACCTCGGGCCGGGCCAGCATGCTGGGCGTCAACCGCGCGGCGGCGTACGCGAGGTCCGATCGGTAGCGCAGGCGGAGTCGCAACGCCATCCGCTGGGTGGACGACAACGCGACCTGGCCCAGCGGATACATGACGCCGACGACGGCAGTGAGCCCGGCCAACGCGAGCCACGGATCGGTGCCGATGTCATCGATCAGGCCTTCCAACAGGACGACCTGAGCAGCGGGCAGTACTGCCTGGGCAAGGAGCAGGAGGGAGGCGATGGCGAGCCAGCCAGGAGTGTGGCGGGCGGCGTCGCGGAGTCCGGCACGCGCGGTGCCGAGGGAGTCCAGCACGAGATCCTCTTTCGCAGAAGGGCAGGCGAGATCTCACCGGGGTGAGATACGTCGGCCGCCAAATGCGATGAGATTCCGTTCAGAGTGGAACCCAGAGGCAGATAACGCTGTGACGCAACGAACCGCAGCCTACCAATCGGCAGGCCGCGGTTCGAGGGGTCAGACGGTGAAGAGGGTCTTGTCTTTGAAGGGGCCCATGACGGTGAGGGTTTGGGCGCCGGCGTAGAGGTCGGCGGCCAGGGTGGTTACGTCGTCGAGGGTGACCGTGTCGATGCGGTGGAGGATCTGGTCGACGGTGGGGAGTTCGCCGTAGACGAGTTCTGCCTTGGCGATGCGGGTCATTTTGGCGCCGGTGTCTTCCAGGCCCATCACGACGGAGCCTCGCATCTGGCCTTTGCCGCGGAGGAGTTCGTCGGGGGTGATGTTGCCGTCGGCAATGTTCGCCAGTTCGGCGCGGACCACCTCGAGGACCTCGGGGGCCTTCTTCGGCAGACAGCCGGCGTAGACGCCGACCATGCCGGAGTCGGCGTACGCCGAGCCGAACGTGAACACCGAATACGCCAGGCCGCGCTTCTCGCGCACCTCCTGGAACAGCCGCGACGACATCCCGCCACCGACGATGCCGTGCAGGACGCCGGCGGCGTACCGGCGCTCGTCGTTGCGGACCAACCCAGGCATGCCCAGCACGAGATGCGCCTGCTCGACGTCGCGGTAGTGAACTTCCACTCCCCCGTACGTCGGGACGCGACGCTTCGCCTCAGGTCGCACCGGCGCCGGCTCTGCCTCAGCAGTCATCCAGTGCCGCTCGAACGCCTTGCGCACCAGCCGGACGACATCGGAGTGCTCGACGTTGCCGGCCACCGAGACGACGATGTTCTCGGGCAGGTAGCGGCGGCGGTACCAGCCGCGGACCTGGCGAGGCGTCAGGCCGGCCACCGATTCCGGCGTACCGGTGATCGAGCGGCCGAGTGGGGTCTCACCCCACAGTTGCTCGGCGAACAGGTCGTGGATGTGGTCCGACGTCTCGTCGGCGTGCATCGCGATCTCTTCGTCGATGACGTCGCGTTCGCTCTCGATATCGGCTTCCGTCAGCGTCGCCGAGGTGATCATGTCGCAGATCACGTCGACCGCCAGCGGCAGGTCGGAGTCGAGCACCCGGGCGTAGTAGCAGGTGTACTCCTTGCCGGTGAACGCGTTCATCTCGCCACCGACGGCGTCCAGCGACGCCGAGATCTCCATCGCGTCGCGCCGCTCGGTGCCCTTGAACAGCAGGTGCTCGAGGAAGTGCGTCGCGCCGGACAGGTGGACCGGCTCGTCGCGCGAGCCGACGCCGACCCACACGCCGAAGGTGACCGAGCGGAAGCCCGGTACGGACTGGGAAAGCACGCGGAGCCCGGAGGGCAGGACGGTCCGTTTGACCGGACCGCCCTCCTCCGGGCTCAGCAACGTGCTGGTGATGGCACGTGTCACTCGGCGGGAGCGACCTCTGCGTCATCGGCCTTGGCTGCATCTTCAGAAGCAGCCTTGGCTGAATCTTCGTCCAGGACCGGGATCAGCGACAGCTTGCCGCGGTCGTCGATCTCGGCGATCTCGACCTGGAGCTTCTGGCCGACGGACAAGATGTCCTCGACGGCCTCGACCCGCTTGCCACCGGCCAGGCCGCGCAGCTTCGAGATGTGCAGCAGACCGTCCTTGCCGGGGAGCAGGGAGATGAACGCACCGAAGTTGGTCGTCTTGACGACCGTTCCCAGGTAGCGCTCGCCCTTCTCCGGCATGGTCGGGTTGGCGATCGCGTTGATCATCGCGCGCGCCGCGTCGGCCGAGGGGCCGTCCGTCGCACCGATGTACACCGTGCCGTCGTCCTCGATGGAGATGTCGGCACCGGTCTCGTCGGTGATCTGGTTGATCATCTTGCCCTTCGGGCCGATGACCTCTCCGATCTTGTCCACGGGGACCTTGACCGAGATGACCCGCGGCGCGAACTCGCTCATCTCGCCGGGTGCGTCGATGGCCTTGGCCATCACGTCGAGGATGGTCAGGCGGGCTTCCTTGGCCTGGGTCAGCGCGCCGGCCAGCACGCTGGCCGGGATGCCGTCGAGCTTCGTGTCCAGCTGGAGGGCCGTGACGAAGTCCTTGGTACCGGCGACCTTGAAGTCCATGTCGCCGAACGCGTCCTCGGCGCCGAGGATGTCGGTCAGCGCGACGTACTCGGTCTCGCCGTCGACCTCACCGGAGATGAGGCCCATCGCGATACCGGCGACGGGGGCCTTCAGCGGCACACCGGCCGAGAGCAGGGACAGCGTCGAGGCGCAGACCGAGCCCATCGAGGTGGAGCCGTTCGAGCCGAGCGCCTCGGAGACCTGACGCAGCGCGTACGGGAAGTCCTCACGCGACGGCAGGACCGGCACGAGGGCGCGCTCGGCGAGGGCGCCGTGGCCGATCTCGCGACGCTTCGGCGAACCGACCCGGCCGGTCTCACCGGTCGAGTACGGCGGGAAGTTGTAGTTGTGCATGTAGCGCTTGCGCGTCTCCGGGGAGAGCGTGTCGAGCTGCTGCTCCATCCGGAGCATGTTCAGCGTGGTGACACCCATGATCTGGGTCTCGCCGCGCTCGAAGATCGCCGAACCGTGCACCCGCGGCAGCACCTTGACCTGCGCCTTGAGCGGACGGATGTCGGTCAGGCCACGGCCGTCGATGCGGACCTTGTCCTTGAGCACGCGCTGGCGGACCAGCTTCTTGGTGAGCGAGCGGAAGGCTGCGGACAGCTCCTTCTCGCGACCCTCGAAGTCGGCGGCCAGCTTGTCGACCACGGCCGCCTTGACGGCGTCGGTGGCGTCCTCGCGGTCGTGCTTGCCGGCGATCGTCAGAGCCTGCGACAGCTCCTCGGTGGCAGCGGCCTCGACGGCGGCGAACGCGTCGTCTTGGTAGTCCGGGAAGACCGGGAAGTCACCGGTCGGCTTGGAGACCTTGGCAGCCAGCTCGGACTGCGCCTCGACCAGCGTCTTGATGAACGCCTTGGAGGCCTCGAGGCCCTGGGCCACGACCTCTTCGGTCGGCGCCTGCTTGCCGGCGGCGACGGCGTCGAAGGTGCCCGGGGTGGACTCGGCCTCGACCATCATGATCGCGACGTCACCGGAGTCGGTGACGCGACCGGCGACCACCATGTCGAAGACGGCGTCCTCGAGCTCGGTGTGGGTCGGGAACGCGACCCACTGCTTGTCGATCAGGGCGACGCGGGTGGCGCCGATCGGGCCCGAGAACGGCAGCCCGGCGATCTGGGTGGACATCGACGCGGCGTTGATCGCCAGCACGTCGTACAGCGTGTCCGGGTTGAGCGCCAGGACCGTGATGACGACCTGGATCTCGTTGCGCAGGCCGGAGACGAACGACGGCCGCAGCGGGCGGTCGATCAGCCGGCAGGTCAGGATGGCCTCCTCGGAGGGACGGCCTTCGCGACGGAAGAACGAGCCCGGGATGCGACCGGCGGCGTACATCCGCTCCTCGACGTCCACCGTCAACGGGAAGAAGTCGAACTGGTCCTTGGGCTTCTTGCTGGCCGTGGTGGCCGACAGCACCATCGTGTCGCCGTCGAGGTAGGCGGCGGCGGAGCCGGCGGCCTGCTGGGCCAGACGGCCCGACTCGAAGCGGATGGTACGGGTGCCGAAGCTGCCGTTGTCGATGACGGCTTCAGCGAACTCTGCGCCCTCCATGGGCGCGTTTGTGGATCCCGACACGGGATACCCCTCTCGTCACTTGAGACGACTGTGAGGCGCGAGTCTCCCGGGGTGTGCCGGTCTTCGATCGAGGCCCGCGGGTGCTGCGCCTGGTGTTGCCGCGCTGTCCCGAAAGCCACTACCGAGGACCGGTCGTCGGCCGGTACGCGTCTCGCGTCGTCTCGTTGTCGTTGATTATTCAGTTGTTCCGCACGGTCGTGCGGTGCTCCGCGCTGTTGCACGGATACGCGAGAAGCGGCCACCCGGAACGCGGTGGCCGCTTCTCACGACGTCATCGGCGAAGGCCGAGCCGCTCGATCAGGGACCGGTAGCGGTTGATGTCCTTCTTCGACAGGTAGTTCAGGAGCCGGCGACGCTGGCCGACCAGGAGCAGCAGACCACGACGGCTGTGGTGGTCGTGCTTGTGCTCCTTCAGGTGCTCGGTCAGATCGGCGATCCGGTGCGTGAGCAGCGCGACCTGGACCTCGGGGGAACCGGTGTCGCCCTCGGTCAGGGCGTACTCGCCGATGATCTTCTTCTTCGCCTCAGGATTGGCTGACGACACGTAGTGATCCTCTCGATGTCCGTTGCGCGGCGCACCGGGGCTTAGGTCACCCGGGCACTCTCGATCCGCGGCCGTTCAGACGGCAGCGCCCAGGATATCAGTCCGTGGACGCGTCACCCTAATTCGTGACCCCTAGCGAGTGTCGCTTCGGGTCACTGGGTAAGGATTCGGCGTGCCCCGTCGACGTCGAGCTTCATCTGGACCAGGAGGTCGTCGATGGTGTCGAAGCGGATCTGGGTGCCGCGCAGGCGGGTGACGAAGTCGATCGCGACCTTCGAGCCGTACAGCTCCAGGTCGTCGCGGTCGAGCACGTACGACTCTACCCGGCGGTCCATCCCGTCGAAGGTGGGATTGCTGCCGACGCTGATCGCGGCCGGCAGCGGTTCGGCGTACTGCGGAGCGCCCGGAGCCGGTTCGAGGACGGTCAGCCAGCCTGCGTACACGCCGTCGAGCGGAACCGCCGCGCCGGGCAGGGCGGGGATGTTGGCCGTCGGGTAACCGAGTTCGCGCCCACGCTTGTCGCCCTCGATGACGACTCCGGTGACCCTGAGCGGCCGTCCGAGCGCCTCGGCGGCCCCTTCGACGTCACCCTTGGCGATCAGGTCCCGGATGTACGTCGAGGACCACGGCTGGGCGTCACCCGCCAGGCTCAGGCCCTCGACCTGGAATCCAGCAGCCGCACCGGCCGCGACGAGCGTGTCGACGTGTCCCGCGGCCTTGTGGCCGAAGCGGAAGTTCTCCCCTACCACGACCGCCTTGGCGTGCAGGGTCTTGACCAGGACCTTGTCGATGAACTCTTCCGGCGACCAGTTCGACACGTCCTGGTCGAACGGCAGGATCAGTACGGCGTCCGCGCCGGCCGCGCCGAGGAGCTCCGCCCGCTGCGTCGGCTCGCTGATCATCGCGGGAGCGTGGCCGGGGCGTAGTACCGCCATCGGATGCGGGTTGAAGGTCATCGCGACCACCGGCAGTCCACCGAGCTCGGCGGCCCGCGCCTTGGCGTGCCGCAGTACCTCCTGATGACCGCGGTGCACGCCGTCGAAGTTGCCGATGGTGACGACCGACGGCCCGAACCCCGGGTCCACCTCGCCCAAACCGTGCCAGACATGCATGGCAGAAGGATTCCACGTGACCGGTCGAGGTGTATCAACAGGTCCCATCGTCACCCCTTGTAATCGGACGGTGACTCAACTTAGATTGGGCCCGCACTTCTTTCGCACCCTCGGAGGTTCGGTGAAGGTTCAGCGTCTCGTCGCCGCCTGCAGTTCGGCGGTACTGGTCGGTTCGATGTCTCTCACGAGTACCGCTCAGGCTGCCGCCCCGGCCTTCGCGCCCGTCGTTTTCAGCAAGTACGTCGCTCTCGGTGACTCCTACTCCTCGGCGCCGCTGGTGCCGCTGCCCGACATCCTGTCGCTCGGCTGCCTGCGGTCGTCCAACAACTATCCGAAGCAGCTGGCTGCTCAGCTGCGGGTGACGTCCTTCACCGACGTCAGCTGCGGTGGCGCGGACACGACGAACATGACCCAGCCGCAGAGCACGCCGCTCGGGACGTTCCCACCGCAGTTCGACGCGCTTCGGCCGGACACCGATCTCGTCACCGTCGGGATCGGTGGCAACGATTTCGGAGTCTTCGGAGACATCACCGGGACCTGCCCGGGGCTGCGCGCGGCCGATCCTGCCGGGGCGCCGTGCAAGAAGCACTTCACCGTCGACGGCGTCGACACGCTGGCGGCGAAGATCACCCAGACGCAGGCCCGGATCACCGAGGTGGTGAAGGGGATCAAGCTGCGCTCGCCGCGCGCGACCGTAGTACTGGTCGGGTATCCGAAGATCGCGCCGGAGAAGGGTGTCTGTCCGGCGATCCTGCCGTTCTCCGATGGCGACTACGCCTATCTGTATTCGGTCGAGCAGAAGCTCAACCAGGCGGTGTCGGGCGCCGCGGCGGCCGGCGGGGCTGTGTATGTCGACACCTTCGGGCCGTCCACCGGGCATGATGCATGTGCTCCTGATGGGCAGGCGTGGATCCAGGGCAAGGACATCAACCTGCTCCGGGCGCTGAACTACCACCCTCGATACGAGGGGCAGGCGGGCGTGGCGTCGCTGACCTACAAGAAGCTGACCGGTACGCCGACGACCATCACCGCCGCCGAGCAACTGCGTTGGACGACGGAAGCCCGCGAACTCAGCCGCAAGGCTGCTCTGTCGAAGTCCACCCCGGCCGTCAAGGCCACCCTGAACCGCCTACGGACCGGCGCGCAACGCTGACCCTTTCCAATCCGTACGGCGGACACCGGACCGGCCCCTTTCACGCAGGGGACCGGTCCGGTGCTCATTCCGGGGCTCGTGTCGGATCATGGTCGGGCTGTTCGTTGCGGGGGTGAGAGAGGTTCCGCGGATGGGAAGGGTGTTATGAGACTTCTACTGACTTCTGCCGGTGTGGGGAACGACAGCATTCGGGCTGCGTTGGCCGAACTGCTGGGCAAGCCGATCGAAGCGTCCAACGCGCTGATCATTCCCACGGCTCTGTATCCCTTCCCTGGTGGGGCAGGGATGGCGCGGCGGGCGATCGCCGGCGAGGGACCTGGGCGGTTGGCCGACCTGGGCTGGAAGTCGTTGGGGGTGCTGGAGCTGTCGGTACTGCCGAGCATCGACGAAGAGGCTTGGGTACCGGCGGTCCGGGACGCTGACGCCTTGCTGGTGTGTGGCGGGGATCCCTTGTTTCTCGCCGACTGGATGCGGCGGTCCGGGCTCGCTGAGCTGCTGCCTACGTTGCGCTCCGAGGCGGTCTATGTGGGGGTGAGCGCCGGGAGTATCGCGACTGCGTCCACCTTCGTTGAGACGTATACCGAGCCGCCGCGTGGAAGCTCGGTGCCGCTCGAGGAGGTCGTCTTCGAGGGTGACGTCTCACGGCTCTTGGTCACTGGGCAGGGCGTTGGGCTGGTCGACTTCGCGGTGATCCCGCATTTCGAGCACCCGCAGCATCTCGACGCTTCGCCGGCCAACGCCGAGACGTGGGCGGCGCGGATTCCCGTACCGACGTACGCGATCGACGATGCGTCCGCGATCAAGGTCGTCGACGGTGTGGTCGAGGTCGTCTCCGAGGGGCAGTGGAGGCTGTTCTAGAGCATGCGGTCGAGGGAGCGGTGGATGTAGCCCATCGTCTTGTCCCGGCCGGCCGCGAAGGACGGGTTGACCTGGGCCATCCCGGCGTACCAGAGCCCGAAGGCGACGTACCGGGTGGCGATGAAGTCGTCGAGGTGTGTGAGGTCGGGCAGCTCGCGGTGGTGCGCGTACCCGTCGATCAGCGCCGCGCGGTATTCGGGGTAGTCGTCGCGGTGGTGGTTGTCCCACAGCGGTACTGCGAGGTCGTAGAGCCAGTGGCCGAAGCCGCAGTCGTCGAAGTCGATGATCCGCACGGTCTCGCCGTCGAAGAGCGCGTTGTCCAGATGCAGATCGGCGTGGATCAGCCCGAAGGCGTCTGCTCGCTGGCCAAGCTCCTTCATGACTGCTTGCATCCGCCGCGCGACCTCGTCGAACTGGGCGTTCACTTGCGCCGGCAACAGGTCCCAGCAGTCGGCCGCGGACACCCCGCCGTACTCCATCGTGTTGCCGAAGAAGGACTCCCAGTCCCATCGCATCCGCGTGAATCCCTTTGGTGGAGTCCACCCCGAAGCGTGCTCGTGCAGCCGCGCAAGCACCCCACCCAACCGCCGGAAATGCACCGCCTTCGGATGCGCGGACCGAATCCGACCGCCCTGCCACCCCAGCACCGAACAGACCCGCCCATCGACGACGGCCGTCCACTCCCCCGAACGCGTCCGAACCGGCGACGGCACACTCAACTCCGTCTCCCTACCCAACGCCGCCAGCCACTCCAACTCCGCCGCCACGGCGACCCTCGAATCAACCCCCAGCCCATGCCGGTTGGCCCGATGCACCCGCATCAGAAACCGCCCGTCCACGGAGTCAACCCGGAACGTCGTGTTCTCCCCATGAGCGATGAAGGAAAGCCGCGGCTCCACAACTGGATACTCCGCCAAGGCTTGCCTGGCCGACCGCCGGATACCCGCAACCTGAGCCCGCTCCGACACCAGTTCAACCATCCCGGCAGCGTATCGACGCCCCCACTACCCCACCACGCATTTCCCACCGTCCACCCACACCGCCAGCGCAGCTCCGCCACCCCGTACGCATGAAACCTGCCCAATCAGGCAAAAGGGAGGGTGCGGGCGGGGTGGGGTTAGCGGCGGTTGGTGGTACGCCAGGTCAGGTAGTGGGTGAGGGCGGTGGGGACGTCGTACTCGGGGGTGAAGCCGGTTTCGGTGGTGAGGCGGGTTATGTCCAGGTAGGGGTCGTCGCCGGGGCCGCTCTGTCTGCCGGGGATGACGTCTAGGTCGGCGTCGGGGAAGGCGGACTGCAAGGCGTCTGCGACCTCGCGGTTGGTGGTTCGGCGGCCGTTGGAGATGTTGTAGATGTCGTGTTGCAGGGTCGGCGCCGTCATCAGCAGGGCGATCGCGCGGCCGGTGTCGGGGGCATAGGTGTTGTCGCCACCGTCGCCGGCGTAGACGGGGCGCGGCTTCTCGCCGCGGCGTAGGGCGCTGACGCACGCCGGGATGGGATTGAACGGTGATTCCGGATCCATCAGCGGTCCCCACGTACCTCCGATCCGGAGCAAGACCGGCTGCACCCCGGTGCCCTGCAGGCTGTGTGTCACCAGCGGCTCGACAGCCTTCTTGAACGCGATGATCAGATGCGGATACTCCACATTCACCAGCGCAAGCTCTTCATGCCAAGGGATCTCCGGCCGCCCCAGATAAACCCCGAGGCTGCTGGCAACCGCAAACCGCCGCACACCCCACGCCCGCGCGGCATCCAGCGCATTCAGCAGCCCCGTCAGGTCAGTACGGAAGTAGTCGACCGCATCCTCACCAGGAATGGTCCCCGCAAGATGCACGATGCCGGTGACCGCATAACGCTTGCCAAGGGCAAATAACGCCTCCCGGTCAGTGACGTCCAAAGTCTCCACAACCACCCTGCCGGCCAAGAACGATGGCACCTCCGTACGCCGGTACGCCGTAACCACCACCTCCTCCCCGAGCTCCACCAACGCACGAGCCGTCTGCGCCCCGATCATTCCCAACCCACCGGTCACAAGAATCATCGAACGACCTCGTAGTGAAGATGCGTCACACCGTCCGCCGGTACCGCCTCCACCAGCCGCAACCCCACATGCGAAGGCAACGACTGGAAGAACCGCCGGCCCCCACCCAGCAGAATCGGCACCTGATGCAGGACCAGCTCATCGACCAGCCCGGCCTCGAGCGCCGCCGTCACCACCCCACCACCCATCAGCGCCACGTCCTTCTCACCGGCCACCGACCGCGCCGCCGCGACGGCATCCACGATCCCCGTCGTGACCACGGTCTGCCGATCGCGCTCCCCCGGGATCGGGCGATGCGTGAGCACGACCAGAGGCGCGTGAGGATGCGGCGTACCACCGTTGATCCAGCCGGAGTCGTCGTACGTGTTCCGCCCGGCGAGGCTCGCCCCGACCCGCCCGGCGAACGCGTCGAACACCCGCGCACTCGCCGCACTCAACGTGAACCCGTCGAACTCCTTGCTCGGCGTATCGCCGTCGAAGTACCAGTCGAACAGCATCGTCGCGTCGCCGAGCCCACGCCCCTCCCCCGGATCGCGCCCGGTGATGTACCCGTCGACCGACACCGACAACGCACTGAAGACCTTGCTCATGACACTCCCTGGAAGAAGGTGAAAAGCCGGTCCGGGTCGTATGCGTCCTTGACCGCCACCAGCCGTGAACAGTTCCCTGCGTGGTACGCCGAAGCCCAGTCGCCAAGCGCCGGGTCGGGGAAATTGGGGTACACCCGTCCAGAGCCGTCGACATGAGCCGTCGCCCACGACTCGTCGACCCACGGATCGTCCGCCGCGCCGATGTGTTCGAGCAGAAAGCGTTCGCCCCGATGAGCGAACGCCGTCGCATCCTCGGCGACCCGGTTGTACGCCCCACCCATCGCGGTGAAGGCGATCTCCCGGCCACCCTTCGCCAGCTGGGCCAGGAGCGACGAGACCGTGCCCGCGGACATCGAATGCGAGAAGAACTCCGACCGCATTCGTACGGCGGGAACACCCCGCGGATCGGCGAATGTGCTCTTCAACCGATGAAACGGCAGCCCGGCCCGCAACTCGATCGAGTCGGCCGAGGACACGAGCGGCTGCAGCAGTTCGCGAGTCGGTCCCTCGCCCAGCAGAGAGGCACCGAAGAGCGTCGCCTCCGTCGGTACGCCCGGCTCCGACGCGACGCAGAGGTTGACGGTGAGCTCGTCCGGAGCGTCCGGCGCCCACGCCTGCCAGGCCGACACGACGTCCTCGAGAGCACCACCCGACCAGCGCGCCTCGACGCGGGTCGCCAACGGCTCTGGGACGGTGGCGAACCGCAGTACCGTCACCACCCCGAACTGCCCGCCGCCTGCACCCCGCAGCGCCCAGAACAGCTCCGGCTCGCGATCCTCAGCGCAATCCACGACGCTGCCGTCCGCCAGCACAACCTGTACGCCGATGAGCCGATCGCAGGTCAATCCGTACCGCCGCCCCAGCAACCCGATCCCGCCGCCGAGCGTCAACCCGGCGATCCCGACCGTCGGCCCACACCCCGCCGGCAAGGTCCGCCCGTACGAATGCAGCGTCGAGTACACCTCCGCCAGCCGCGCACCGGCCCCGATCGTCGCAACCTCACCCACCACCGAGATCCCACCGAGCCCCGACAGATCAATCAGAACCCCATCCGTCGACGACCGCCCGGCAAAACAATGCCCACCACCCCGAAGCGCCAGCCGGTCGCCGGTACGCCTCACGTATCGAACCGCACTGACCACATCCGAAACCGACCGGCACCGAATCACCAACCGCGGCCGCACGTCCCGATAAGCACCATTGACCGGCCGCCGCACATCGTCATACCCCGGCGATCGAGGCCAGAACACCTCGCCATCCAGGTCCGCGGCTAGATCGGTCACGACACCGAAACTACGAGCAGCACCCGCCCCAGGTCTTGAACAAAACGTGCATCGCCATCAGCGCGGATCCCGCTGAGGTCGGGGGGGCAGTGGGCGGTCGCATGGCGGAGGACGGGGCGGTGGTGCGGCTGGCGACGAGCGGATGGGTGGGCGTCAGGCCCGGAGTCGTTGGGTGGTGAGGGTCGGGGGGCGGGTGGCCAGGAAAGGTTGGTAGGAGGCGGAGTGGTCGTGGCCGCATTGGCAGCGTTCGAGGTCGCCGCCCAGGAGTTGGGTGGGGGTGAGGCCGGTGAGGCGGAGGCATTCCCGGCTGAGGTGGGCCTGGTCGGCGTAGCCGGCGTCGATTGCCAGGCCGGCCATGCCGTCCGCTCCGCGTCGGCCGCTGGGTGTGGCGCCGGCTTGAGCGAGGGCGAGGAAGCCTTGGAAGCGCAGGGTTCGCTGGAGGACCTTGGGGGTCATGCCGACTGTCTGGAGGCAGCGGCGGCGGAGTTGGCTCGATGACAGGGCCAGGTGGGTCGCGAGGCTGTCGATGTTGACTGGGCGCCAGGGCATCAGCGCTCGTACGGCTGCGCTGACCAGCGGGTCGACGGCGCCGGTACGCCGGAACTGCTGCAGGAGCTCGGCTTGCAACAAGAGCAGCCCTCGTTCCGGCGTACCGGCTGAGGCGACTGTCTCGACGAGGCGGTCGACCGAGTTGCGCCACAGGTCCGCCAGGCCGAGTCGCTGATCCACCAGCTCGTCGAGGACGGTCGGCAGCGGCGGCGCGGTCCCCGGATGGAATCGCATGCCGACGATCGTCGTGTTCGGCGGGATGACCTCGACCTCGGGACCGGTCAGCGGGCCAACCAGTTGCGGTCGGCCACCGATCGGGAAGTGGATCTCGACGCCGCCGGTGGGCAGATGCCGTTGCACGTACGCCGTACCGCCGGTGCGCTGGATCCACACCGTGCGCACCATCGCCGCCAGCTCCGGCAGCGGCGGATGCTCGACGTAGGACTCCACAACCGCATCCTCGCACCCGAAAAGGCCGCCGCCGGGGCAGCCGCAGAGTCAGACCGAAGGGCCGGCCGAAGAGCGACAGGACCGAGGTCGGACCGGGTACGCCGGCGTCAGAGGAGTGCGCCGGTGAGGCTGGTGAGCGCTTCGCCGAGCGGGAGGTTCACTCGCACTGCGGCGTACGGGTCGCCGCGGGTGATGCCCTGGTTGATGATCAGGACGGGTTTGCCGGCCTTCGCGGCATACCGGACGAAGCGGAAGCCGGACATGACGGTCAGCGACGAACCGAGGACCAGCACCGCGCGGGCGTCGTCGATCAGCCGATAGCAGCGCTCGACCCGGGTCTTCGGCACGTTCTCCCCGAAGAAGACGACATCCGGCTTGAGCAGCGGCGACCCACAGTTGGTGCAGTCGACCAGGTGGAAGTCCTTGACAACCTCATCAGGCAACTCCACATCGCCGTCCGGGTTGATCCGCGTCGCCTGCGCGTCGAAGACCGGGTTGGCGGAACGCAGCCGCCGATCCAGCTCCTCGCGCGGCGTGGTCTGCCGGCAGTCCAGGCAAATCACCCGGTCGAGATTGCCATGCAACTCGATCACATCCCGCGCCCCGGCCGCGCCATGCAGCCCGTCGACGTTCTGGGTGATCACGCCGTCGACGTACCCCCGAGCCTGCAACGCCGCCACGGCCCGATGCCCCGCGTTCGGATCGGCCCGAGCGATCGTCCGCCACCCCAGGTGACTCCGCGCCCAGTACCGCTGCCGCCCCGCCGCACTCCCCACGAAGTCGCCGTACGTCATCGGCGTATGAGTCCGCAGACTCCCCGTCTCACCCCGATAATCCGGAATCCCCGACTCAGTGGAAATCCCGGCCCCACTCAGCACCACAACTCCCCCACCACCGACCACCTCGGCAACAGCCGCAACATCCGTCACCCCAGGCGCAAGCGACAGCACATCAGGCCCAGGAGACCAGCTCAGTGTGGGACGGGAACGCACCCCTCAAGAGTACGTCGCCCCGTGATGGCGGCGTCCGACTCGGGCTTCGGGTGGGCCGGCGGCAGCCGGTGCATACACAACTCGACCGGCAACCGGTTACCTCGGCGGGTCGCGACGACCGGCGAGGGTTGTGTATGCGTGGCGGCCCAGGCTGAGACGCGGGAGCGGAGCGCAGACCGCACGGATAAGATCCGGGGAGTTTGCTGAAGCGGTTTAGGGGAGGGTGATGCTGGACCGGTCCGAGTCTGCGCTGGGGATCGTCTTCGGGTCGAAGGTCTACCGGGCGTCGTTCCTCGCCTTGCTGATTGCCGGGATCGGGATGTCGGCGGCGACGCCGCAGCTCACGCTCTTCCTCGTCCGGGAGTTGCATACGCCGTTGCCGGTGGCCGGGCTGTACTACGTGACGAACCTGGCGGCGCCTGTTGCGGGGTACCTGGTTGGGCGACTGTCTGATCGGACTCCTGAGCGGCTGTTGTGGTTTCGGATCTGCGCGCTGGTCGGGACGGTCGGGTGGCTCGCGATGGCGGCGGCGAACACCGTCTGGCTGCCGTTCGTGATCAGCGCGGTCGCCTTGAGCGTGTCCGGTGGGTCGATGGCGCAGCTGTTCGCGGCCTGCCGGGACGAGTTGAGCCGCCACCCGACGAAGGCCGACAACCGGGTCGTCGCGACCGTCCGGATGGCGTTCGTGATCGGGTGGATGATCGGGCCGGTCGCGGGCAGCTGGTTCGGTGGGGAGTTCGGGCTGCGCGCGCTGCTCGTGGCGACCGCGACCTGCGTCTTCGCGCAGATGATCCCGCTCGGCCGGCAGCGCGTGGAGCGGTACGACGACGTCACCCTGATCCCGCGCTCGACAGGCCGGCGCCAGATCGACCACATGATGCCGCTGCTGGTCTTCACCGCGATCTGCGTCCTCGCGATGACGGGCGACACCATCAAGTTCGGCTACCTCCCGATCTACATGGCTGAACAACTCCACGTCTCCGACACCATGCGCGGCGCCGTGATCGGGATCCAGCCCCTCCTCGAACTCCTCCTGCTTCCCCTCGTCGCCCGCCTCGCCGACCGCTTCGGCGGCCTCAAGGTGATGACCGCCGGAGCAGCTCTCGGCCTGGCCGGCAACCTCGCCTACGCAACCAGTACTTCCGTAGTGGCCCTGTTCGTCGGCCAAGCCCTCACAGCCGGCCTCTGGGCCTGCGTCGGCGCCCTCGGCGTCTCCATCGCGCAGCACCTGTACCCCGAAGGCGTCGGCACAGCGTCCGGTATCTTCCTCAGCTCCATCCCCGTCAGCTCAGCCATCGGCGGCGCGATCGGCGGCCTGGGCGTGGCAGCCATCGGCCTCCCCCACGTCTTCTTCCTGCCGGCCGCCCTGACCACGCTGTCCACCATCGCCTTCGCCGTCCTCAGCCGGCGCGCCGACGCCCCTGCGACCTAGGCGACCCGAAGCACGATCTTGCCGCTGGCCGCGTTGGTCTCGCCCCGCCGATGCGCATCGGCCGCCTCGGCCAGCGGGAACACCGAGTCGAGCTCCACCCGCAGCCGGCCGGCCTCGACCAGGTCGGTGACGGCGGTCAAGGCGAGCCGGTCGGGCTCGACCAGGGTGAAGTCGGCCTGGATGCCCCGCCGCTTCGCCTCGGCCGCCGCGTCCTCCTCGACGTTGAGGATCGACACGAGTACGCCGCCGTCCTTGAGGACCTGTACCGATCGCAGGCTGGTGTCGCCCGCGATCGGGTCGAAAACCACATCGACCGGGGACTCACGGAGTACGGAGACAAAGTCCACCGAGCGATAGTCGATCACCTCGTCGGCGCCGAGTGAGCGAACAAATGAGTGCTTGGCCGCACTCGCCGTGCCGATCACATAAGCGCCGAGGCTCTTGGCGATCTGCACCGCCAGATGCCCGACACCGCCCGCCGCAGCATGCACCAGCACCCGCTGCCCAGCACTCAACCCGGCAGTGTCGACCAGCCCCTGCCAAGCGGTCAGCGCAGCCAGCGGTAACCCCGCTGCCTCCTCAAAGCTCAGTACCGCCGGCTTTCGCACGAACTGCCGCGACTGCGCAACGACGTACTCCGCATAGCCACCCGGCAGCACCGGGAACTTAGGCATCCCCAGCACCTCGTCCCCCACCTTCAGCCAGGTCACCCCACCCCCGACCGCCTCCACCACACCGGCCACGTCATAGCCCAGGATCAGCGGGAAGTCGCCCGGACCCACTCGCCCGCCGGACGCGCGGGCCTTCCAGTCCGTCGGGTTGATCCCGGCCGCATGGACCCGCACCAGGATCTCGGTCAGCCCCGGCACCGGCCGCTCCACCTCCTGCAACTGCAGAACCTCAGGCCCACCGATCCCCCGCGCCACCACCGCATTCATCGTCGTCATACAGCAGAGTCTTTCGGCGATCCAGCACGCTGCCTACTGGCCTGATGGACATCATGTGAAACTATCGGGCCATGTCCGCACCCCCGCACCGCGTCGCCGTCCTGGCGCTGCCGGGCGTCGTCCCCTTCGAGCTGGCCATCCCGTCGAGGATCTTCGGCGGCGCAGTCACGGCAGAAGACCAGAAGCTGTACGAGGTGGTCACCTGCACCATCGACGGCCAGCCGGTACGCACCGCCGAGGACTACTCGATCACCGTGCAGCACGACGCGTCAGTCCTCGCCACCGCCGACACCGTCGTGATCCCACCCACCCGTCTCCTCCACGACATCGTCAACACCGACGGCCTGCTCGACGACGACGTACTGCGTGCCCTCAAGCACCTCCGCCCCAGCACCCGGCTCCTGGCGATCTGCACCGGGGCCTTCGTACTGGCCGCCGCCGGACTCCTCGACGGCCGCCCCGCCGCGACTCACTGGGCCGAGGCGGAGGAGTTCCAGCAACTGTTCCCCGCAGTACAGGTGGATCCGATGGTGCTCTACATCGACGACGGCGACGTAATGACCTCCGCCGGAGTAGCGGCCGGTATCGACCTCTGCCTGCACGTCATCCGCCAGGACCACGGCAGTGCCGTCGCGAGTTCGGTGGCCCGAGCATGCGTCGTGCCGCCTAGGCGCGACGGCGGGCAAGCGCAGTACGTCCGCCGCCCGATCCCGCCCGGTCAAGACGGCGGTACTGCGGCCACCCGAGCCTGGGCCGCCGAGCAACTCGGCCGCCCACTGAGCCTGGTCGAGCTAGCCGCCCACGCCCGGATGAGTGTTCGGACCTTCACCAGAAGATTCCGCGCCGAAACCGGCGTGAGCCCCGGCACCTGGCTAGCCATGCAGCGCCTCGACTACGCCCGCCAACTCCTCGAGGACACCGACCTGACCGTCGACCAGATCGCCGACCGCACCGGCCTCGGCAGCGGTACCAACCTGCGCCAGCAGCTCCGCGAGACCGCCGGCGTCTCCCCCACCACCTACCGCCGGACGTTCCGCACCTCTGAACCGCGCACCTCGATGCAAGGATGACCGCCGTGGACACCTTGCGCCGGAACAACGTCGTCGTCACGGGCAATCCGGACGGGCGGACGGTCGTCCTGGCCCACGGGTTCGGCTGCGACCAGAACATGTGGCGCCTGACGGTCCCCGCGCTGGCTTCGGAGTACCGGGTCGTGCTCTTCGACTACGTCGGCTCCGGGCGATCGGAGTTGGCGGCCTTCGACGAGACGCGTTACTCGACGCTCGGCGGGTACGCCGATGACGTGGTCGAGGTCTGTGCCGCGCTCGACCTGACCGACGCCGTGTTCGTCGGCCACTCGGTCAGCGCGATGATCGGCGTACTCGCTGCCCAGAAGGCACCCACCAGGATCGGCGCCCTCGTGATGGTCGCGCCGTCGCCGTGCTACATCGACGACGGCGACTACAGTGGCGGCTTCACCGCACAGGACATCGACGAGCTACTCAGCTCGCTGGAGTCCAACTACCTCGGCTGGTCCGCCGCGATGGCACCGGCGATCATGGGTACGCCGGACCGCCCCGAACTCGGCGAGGAGCTGACCAACAGCTTCTGCGCCACCGACCCCGCGATGGCTCGCGTGTTCGCCCGTACTACGTTCCTCTCCGACTCGCGCGCCGACCTGGCCGGCGTACGGGTGCCGACCCTGATCATCGAGTCGGCCGAGGACCTGATCGCCCCACGCCAGGTCGGCGCGTACGTGCACTCGACCGTCGAAGGCTCGACCCTCGTCACCCTCGACGCGACCGGTCACTGCCCCCATCTTTCGTCGCCCGAGGCAACCAACAGCGCCATCGCCGCCTTCCTCGCGACGCTGCGATGAGCGCCGACGACGAGGCCTACCCCTGCGGCCATCTCACGACGACGATCGACGGCACCATCGTCAGCGTCAACAGCACCGTGCTCGGCTGGCTCGGCCTGGACCGCGACGCCGTGGTCGGACAGCTCCGGTTCGCCGACCTGCTCAGCGTCGGCGGCAAGCTCTACCACGAGACCCACTTCGCTCCCCTGCTGCGCCTGCAAGGCGAAGTCGCCGGCGTCGCGCTCGAACTCAGGCGCCAAGACGGTCAGCGGATGCCCGTGCTCGTGTCGTCGGCAGTCCAGCCCGACGGCCGAGTCCGCACCACCGTCTTCGACGCCCAGATCCGGCGCGCCTACGAAGAGGAACTGCTCCGCGAGCGCCAAGCAGCCGAGCGGGCCCACCACCAAGCCGAGATCGCCCGCAGCCAAGCCGAGGTCGCCCGCGGGCAAGCCGAAGAAGACCGCGCCCGGCTCCAGGACGCCCTGGCCGTGCTCCAGCAATCCTTGCTACCGGCAACCATGCCGACCGTGCCCGGCGTGACCACCGCGGCGTACTACCACACCGCCTCACCCGACGAGCTCGGCGGCGACTTCTACGACGTCTTCGCCCTGGACTCCGAACGCTGGGCCTTCTTCCTCGGCGACGTCTGCGGCAAAGGCCCCGCCGCCGCAGCCGTCACCTCACTGGCCCGCTACACCTTGCGCGCCGCCGCGATGCACAACCCGGCGGCCGCACTGAGCACCCTCAACGAGCTCCTGTACGAACGCTTCTCCAGTGGCGACCTGCGCTACTGCACAGCCGTCTTCGGGACCCTGCTGAGCGACTCCGAGACCGGCCGGATCGCCATCCGGTTCGCATCCGGCGGCCACCCGCCACCACTGCTGATCCGCGCCGACGGCACCTGCGAATACCTGCGCAGCCGCGACGGCACCCTGATCGGCATCCTGCCTTCGTCGCAGTTCCCGCAGACCGAAATCACTCTCGACCCAGGCGATCTGCTCCTGCTCTACACCGACGGCCTGACCGAGGCCCGCGTCAACGGCCAGCGGGATCTGTACGGTCCGGAAGCCCTCCGCGCACTCGCCCGCCAGTACGCCGGTACGTCACCGGACGCGCTCGTCGCGGCACTCTCCGAAGTGCTGGCCGGGTTCGGTCCGCGACTCGCGGACGACACCGCGTTGCTGGCCCTCGGAGCGCCCGTCCGCTGACGCAACGGTCTGGGCCTCAATTCCGCGCCGCCCGGCTGCGTTGGGGGTAGGGCGGTGCATGATTGCGCCATGGATCAGTACGCTCGGCTCTCCGATCCCGGGGACCTTCAGGAGGCCTTCGGGGCGGATGCCTTCGCCCGTCTCGCGGTCGAGCTGCACGACGCGGACGGGATGGCCGAAACGGTCGAGTCGGTCGTCCAGTTCGCACTGCAGGCCGAGGCGTGCTCGTACGCCGGCGTCACGCTCACCCTGCGAGGCAGCCGGGAGATCGCCGCGGTGACCGACCCGGTGGTCACCGCGATCTACGAGGCCCAGTCCGAGCTCGGTGACGGCCCGTTGCTCACCGCAGTCAGCCAAGGGGTCACCGTCCACGTCCGCGACACGGCCACCGAGACCCGCTGGCCGGCGTTGATCGACCAGTTCACGCAGTACGGGATCGGCTCGGCCCTGCATGTGCCGATGTGGTCCGGCGAGCAGCTGATCGGCGTACTGTCCCTGTTCAACACCGAGCCGCACGCGTTTTCCGTGGACGACGAGGCGATCGCGCACATCCTGGCCCGGCACGCCTCGATCGCCGTCGCCTCCACCCGGGACAGCGAGACGATGGCCGCGGCCGTCGACGCGCGCAAGCTGGTCGGGCAGGCGATGGGCATCCTGATGGAGCGCTTCGACCTCGACGACACCGCCGCCTTCGAGATCCTCAAGCGCTACTCGCAGCAGAACAACGTCAAGCTGCGCGACGTCGCCCAGGAACTGGTCGACACCCGCAGGCTGCGCGGGGGCGTCCGGTGACCGACGACCTGCTGTCCCTCGAAGTCCTCGATCGCGGCTCGGACGTCGTGATCACGGTCTCCGGCGAGCTCGACTTCGGCACCACCGCCCGCTTCCTCACCGCAGCCCAGCCACTGGCCGAGGCCGGCCGCTGCGTCATCCTCGACCTCGCAGACCTGATGTTCTGCGACTCGAGCGGCCTCGGCGCCCTCGTCAGGCTCCACAAGCTGGCCGAGGACGCCGGCGGCACCCTCTGCCTGGCCCGCCTGCGCCCACAACTCGAGTCGACCATCCAGCTGACGATGCTCCACCGGCTGCTCGTGATCCGCGCCGACGTACCGGCGCTTTAAGCCCCTCTGCCGCTGGACCCGCCCCTCCGGGTGATTCAATTCCCTCGTGACTGAGACGGAAAAGGCCGCAGGCGGTAGCCGGACGCTCGCGAAGGCGGCTCTGATGGTGGGCGCGCTGGGCGTCGTGTTCGGGGACATCGGGACGAGTCCGATCTACGCGGTCCAGACGGTCTTCAACCCCGAAGACCCGCACCCGGTGCCGGTCACCACCGGCAACGTCTACGGCATCATCTCACTGATCTTCTGGTCGGTGACGATGATCGTCACCATCAAGTACGTGCTGCTGGTGCTGCGCGCCGACAACGACGGCGAGGGCGGCATCCTGGCGATGATCACGCTGATCGGGGGCAAGGCCGTCCCCGGCACGGCGCGCACGAAGTACATCCTGGCCGGGCTCGGCATCTTCGGCGCCTCGCTCTTCTTCGGCGACTCGATGATCACCCCGGCCATCTCGGTGCTGTCGGCGGTCGAAGGCCTGAAGGTGGTGCAGCCCGGTCTCGACCACCTCGTCGTACCGATCACCGCGACCATCATCCTGGTGCTGTTCGCGGTCCAGCGGCTGGGCACGGCGAAGATCGGGCGCTCGTTCGGCCCGGTGATGATCGTCTGGTTCACCGTGATCGCGGTGGCCGGGATCGGTGGCATCGTCGACCACCCGCAGATCCTCAAGGCGCTGTCGCCGACCTACGCGATCGGCTTCATGACCGGTCACTTCTCGATCGCGTTCTTCGCGCTGGCCGCCGTCGTCCTGGCGATCACCGGCGCCGAGGCCCTGTACGCCGACCTGGGCCACTTCGGCCGGGGACCGATCAGCCGGGCCTGGCTCTTCATGGTCTTCCCGGCCCTCATCCTGAGCTATCTCGGTCAGGGCGCGCTGGTCCTTTCGGACACGAGCAACATCAGCAGCCCGTTCTTCCTGCTGGTCCCCCACTGGGCCCGGCTGCCGCTGGTGCTGCTCGCCACCGCCGCCACCGTGATCGCCGCTCAGGCGGTGATCACCGGCGCCTTCTCGGTCGCCCGGCAGGCGATGCAACTCGGCTACCTGCCCCGGCTGCGGATCCAGCACACGTCCGAGGAGACGATCGGCCAGATCTACGTGCCGTGGGTCAACTGGGCGTTGATGATCTCGGTCCTCACCCTGGTCTTCGCCTTCGAGAGCTCGGCGGCGCTCGCCTTCGCCTACGGCATGGCCGTCACCGGCACGATCGTGATCAACTCGATCCTGTTCTTCTACATCGTGCGACGCCAATGGCGTAAGCCGCTCTGGCTGGTCATCGTCGGCGCCGCGATCTTCCTGACCATCGAGCTGCTCTTCCTGGCCGCCAACCTGACCAAGATCGCGCACGGCGCCTGGCTGCCGCTGATCATCGCGCTCACCGTCTTCACCGTGCTGACCACGTGGCAACGCGGCCGGGTGCTGGTGACGCAGCGCCGCGAGCAGCGGGAGGGTCCGCTCCGCGAGTTCATCGACGAGCTCCACGAGTCGTCGCCACCGCTGCAGCGGGTGCCTGGTACCGCCGTCTTCCTCAACCGCAGCAAGACCAGCGTGCCGCTCGCGATGCGTGCCAACGTCGAGCACAACCACATCCTGCACAAGCACGTACTGATCCTGTCGATCGAGACCGACCCGGTCCCGCACGTCGACGTGGCCGACAGCATCACCGTCGACGACATCGGTCACCTCGACGACGGGATCATCCATGTAGCAGCACGTTTCGGCTACATGCAGACGCCGGACGTCCCCGCGGTAGTACGCCTCGCGGCCGAGAAGAGCCCCGAGATGTCCGCCGATCTGCAGGACACCTCGTACTTCCTGTCGACGATCGAACTGGGTCTCGGCGACGCGCCCGGGATGACGCGCTGGCGCAAGCGGCTCTTCATCGCCACCTCCGGCATCACCGCAGACGCGGCCGAGTACTTCAGCCTGCCGCGCGACCGGGTCGTGATCATGGGGTCCCGCATCGACGTCTGAGTTCCACTTCTGCAACTTGCTGCAATGGCTCGTCCGGACCGAACTTCGGTCCGGACGGTGCCGTCCGACAGGCAAGGACGGACCACTCCCTGGTCCGCCACTTCGTCTGGGGGATTACCAGCATGAACAGAAGCGTCGTTGCTGCAGTAACTCTTCTCGCCACCGCGGTGCCGGCCACGCAGGCCTTCGCCGCAAGCCCGGAAACCCAAGCAGTACAAGCGAACTGCGTCAAAACCGTACTCAACCTGCCCGCCGACTCGTTGCCCGGATCGAGCCAGGTCACCACCGCGGACCCGTCCGGGCGGTACATCCTCGGAGAGGCCAACCGCGACGGACACCAGCACCCGCAGGCGGTGCTCTGGGTGGACGGCGTACCGCGCTGGCTCGGCACTTCGCTGGCCGGCGCCGAATCGTTCGGCTACTCGGTCATCAAGGGTGGGTTGGTGCTCGGTACCACCTATGGCAGTGACAAGGACGAGTACTGGATCTACTCGGCCAAGACCGACTCGTACCGGATCCTCGATATCCCTGCCAGCCTGAAGTTCCCGACCTTCCACGGGATGAACGCCGCGCAGGACATCGTCGGCCTCAGCTGGGACGAGGCGGCCGGCAAGCGCGTCGCCTTCGTCTGGCCGGCGGGTCGTCAGCCTCGACTGCTCCCGACGCCGGCGGGGGCCACCGTCGAGTACCTCGACGACATCTCCGACGAGGGTCTGATCGTCGGGCGCGTCACTCCCGACGGCGCGTTCGGCGCGACGAGCTACCTGTGGAAGAACTGGAACACCCAGCCGACCGCGCTCGGCGGCCTGACCGAGGGCGACGTCTGGGCCCGCGACATCGAAGGCACCACGATCGGCGGCCAGCAGTACGCCTCCGACGGCACGACCGGCCTGATCTGGAACACCCGCAACACCCGCATCACCCCGGTCGAGCGGGGCGTCATCGACCTCAACACCTCCCACGACGCCGTCACCGAAGGCATGTGGGGCGCGAACGGCGACTACCCGTCGATGATCATCCGCTCCGACGGCACCAAACTCACCTTCCCCGAAGGCACCATGCTCACCCACATCTTCAACCGCAACACCCAGTGGACAGCAGCCGGGTACGACGTAAGCACCAACACCCTCCAACCCATCGTCTACGCCTGCTAACTACTTTCACCCCCGCCTGCCACCCACCCCGGTGGCAGGCGGGCCCGGCGTTCCCCACACCCGGCTCTCCCCACGCGACGGAGCTGTCTTGCCGAGGAAACCCCTTACGGCATTGGCCAACAGCCCCGCCGTTGACGCGCAACGCGGCTGAGCTGGCTGCGGTAGTGAGCTCGTCTAGGTGCTGTGGATGGCGGCCGCGAGGCGTTGGGCGCAAAAGGGGGATGCCTCGTTGCACTTCGGAGTACTGGCGGGCGCCTGCCCGCCGTACTCAGGAGACCAGGCGGTTCTCCCAGGCCCAGATCGCGAGCTCGGTTCTGTTGCGGAGGTTCAGTTTGCGTTGGGCGCTGGAGAGGTGGGACTTCACCGTGGAGAGGGAGACGACTAGTTCGTCGGTGATCTCGTTGTTCGTGCGGCCGCGTGCCACCGCCTTGACCACCTCGGTTTCCCGATCGGTCAGTGGGTTGGCGGCGACCGGTTTGGCGTCGCGGGTGAACTGTTCGAGCAGCCTGGTCGTGACCGACGGGGAGACCATCGAGTCGCCTTGAGCGGCAGCCTTGACCGCCTCGATCAGCAGCCGCGGGCCGGCGTCCTTGGCCAGGAAGCCACAGGCGCCGGCACGCAGCGCGGCGTACACGTTCTCGTCGAGGTCGTACGTCGTCACCACCACGATCCGCAGCGGTTCGGCGACGCCCGCGCCGGCGAGCAGCCGGGTCGCCTGGAGGCCGTCGACGCGTGGCATGTTGATGTCCATCAGCGTCACGTCCGGCCGCAGCTCGCGCGCCAGCCGGACCGCTTCCGCGCCGTCACCCGCCTCGCCGACGATCTCCAGCCCAGGCTCCGACTCCAGGATCAACCGGAACCCGGTCCGAACCATCGCCTGATCATCGGCGATCAGCACCCGCGTGACCATCAACAGCTCCTAGATCCAAGACCGGTCGCGAGCCAGCGGCAACGCCGCCGTCACCAGCCACCGGCCGTTCACATCGACACCAGCCATCAACGTACCGCCCACCGCCTCCGCCCGTTCCCGCATCCCCACCAGCCCGTACGCCGAACCGCCACCACGCGCCGTCTCGCCATGGTTGCCAGCGGCAACCTGATTGGCGACCTGCAGCACGAGCAACTGCCCGTCGAGGCGCGCAGTCACGTCGATCCGCGAAGCCGGTGACCCATACCGCCGGGCATTCGTCACCGCCTCCAACGCGATCCGGTGCGCCACATCGATCAACTCGGCCGGTACTACGAAGTCGCCGCTGCGCAGCCGTACCGACGAATCGTTGCCGCAAGCATCCTTCAACGCGTCGGCCAGCGTCGCGAACGTGTCCGTGCGCAACATCCCCACCAGCCGCCGCATCGCGGTCAGCGCCTCCGTACCGGCCTGCTCGATCTCGACCAGTACGCCGGGATCCTGGCGCGGCGACATCTGCGCGCCCTGGGCGAGCACCACGATCCCCGTCACGTGGTGAGCGACGAAGTCGTGCAGCTCCCTGGCCAGGTTGAGGCGCTCCAGCTCGCGGGTGGTGGTCTGTGCCGTCCGACGGAGGTTGTCGGCGTCACGTAGTACGAGACCAACCCCCGCGCTAGCACCCCACAACACCGCGGCCGGAACCGCGAGCAGCGCCCAATCGGAGTCGACGCCAGGCCGGAGCAACGGGTTGAGCGTGATCGCGATCCCGGCGAGCACGGCCAACGGGATCGCCTCACGAGGCGCCGACCGACGGCAGACCGTACCGACCAGGATGGCCAGCCCGAGAGCCTCGGCGACGGACGGCCGGATGATCTGCCGGTCTTGCGAGGCCAACGTCTGCACGGCGACAACCGTCACGAGCAGGGAGGCCAGCGACGCCGCCGCGGTGGTGAGGACGAGTCGCGGGAACCGGTGCCGGATCAGCACCAGCGTGACGATCGCGCCGCCGATGACCATGGCAACCATCCGGACCGCCAGGATCGCGACATCCCCGACGGGCCGGCCGGCGTAGTTCAGCCAGCCGTCGGCGAACAGTGCCACCCAGAGCACCACGACCTCGACGCCGAACGGCATCCACCGCTGGTGGGCCGGGTGCGCTGGCGTAGTCATGTGCCCAGCATGCCTGGTCCGGTTGGTTGCCGGCGTCAACCGCGAGGGCAGTCGGGTACCTGGCCAAAAGTACGACGCCCGTCGCGTGGGTTCGTCCGCGCGGTCGAGGCTCAGGGCCGACCGCGCGCCCTAGCTTCGAAGTACCGACTCCGAAAGGAACCGAACCATGAACGACAAGCCCGTATGGCCCGCCGACGAACCCTGGTGGCAGTTCACCCCGCGGAACCTCGCCACCGGCTATCTGGCCCTCGGCGCCGCCGCCCTGCTGCTCATCTGGAGCGGCACCGAACTACTCAGCGGCACCCCCGACCGCAACCAGACCATCCTCTTCGTCATCATCGCCGTCTGCGGAGTGGCCCTGCTCTTCCAATCCACCCAAGGCCTGAAGAAGCTGCTGCGCCGGCGGAACACCCGCTGATATTTCCGGTGACGCGGGGCCGGCCGAGTTGTTAGCGTGCCCGGATGCCTCTACTGCCCCGATCGACGCCGGCCGCCTCAGGAATGTCGTCCCGGGCGGTCGGCGCGCTGCTGGACCAGCTCGAAGCGCGATCGGTCGAATGCCACTCGCTCATGGTCGTGCACCGCGGCCACATCGTCGCGGAGGGTTGGTGGGCGCCGTACTCCGCGGAGCGCGTGCACCTGCTCTACTCGCTGACCAAGTCATTCACGTCGGTCGCCGTCGGACTCGCGATCACCGACGGGCTGCTGTCGCTCGACGATCTGGTGGTGGACGTGCTGCCTGACCACGTACCGGCCGACGTCTCCGAGCAGGGACGCCGCATCACCGTCCATCACCTGCTGTCCATGACGGCGGGACACGACCCGGACAGTCTCGACGAGGCCTGGCGGCTGGAGCCTGGCGATCTGACGAAGGGCTTCCTGCGCGTTCCCTTCGCCGACGCTGAGGGGACGCGCCACACCTACGACAACTCGACCACCTACATCCTGGCTCGGATGGTCGAGCGGGTCACGGGCCGTGGCCTGCCGGAGTTTCTCGACGAGCGGGTGTTCCAGCCGATGGGGATCGAGGGCGCCGAGTGGGACCGGGTGGCGAGCGGTGCCGCCTTCGGATTCCACGGACTGCATCTCACGACCGAGGCCATCGCCGCGTTTGGCGAACTGCTGCTCCGCGGCGGGGTCTGGCGCGATCAGCAGCTCGCACCGCGCGAGTGGCTGGAGCTGGCGACGAGGGCTCACATCGAGACACTGCCGCTGCCGAACTGGTCGCCGAACCCCGACTTCCAGCGCGGGTACGGCTACCAGTTCTGGATCTCACGCCACGGGTACCACGGGCACGGCTCCTACGGTCAGTACTGCGTGGTCGTACCGTCCCACGAGCTCGTCATCGTCCTCACCGGCGCCGTCGACCCGACAGACGTCCTCCCCGGCCTCTTCTGGGACTACCTCCTGCCTGCCCTGGGCAACCCGGACAGCCCTCAAGACGACGAACTGCTCGCCGATCGCCTGCGAGGGCTGTCCTTCACGCCCGTACCGGGCTCAGCGCACCCGTCCAGCTCGACCCGGGCCACGATCGATGCCTCCGCCGAAAACTCAGCCCTGCCCGACGGAACCGCAGTAGCCATCGAGCCGGTCACCGGTGGCTGGCTCCTGCAACTCGGCCCATCCCTCAAGCTCTCAGTAGGCCACAGCGAATGGCGCGAGAGCTCTCCCCTCGGCCGCCCTGTCGTCGCAACCGGCGCCTGGCAGGGCGACACCTTCATCGCCGACCTGTACGTCATCACCACGCCGCACCGCGTCCGGCTGGAGGTCAACGCGTCTAGAGCAGTGGCGACCTGGAGCACCGTGCCCCTGACGACCTCCAACCTCGAGCTACACCTGCGCTCACCCCTGATGACCCGCCCCGACGTCGCCTAGACGGTCCAGCGTTTGAAGTCCGCTGGAGTCACGTTGCTTCCGCAAAGGATGGTGGCGACAGTCTTACCGGCGTACCGGCCGTCGCTCTCCAGAATCGAGGCAACTCCCAGCGCCGCAGCCGGTTCGACCACCAACCCCGCATGCGTATGAATGAGCCGCATCGCCTCCACGATCCCGGCCTCCGTCACCAGGACCGCGTCATCCGCGACCTCGGCCAGGTCCTCGAGTACCTCCGGAATCACCGACCGCCCCGCGACACCGTCCGCGATCGTGTCCGGCGCACCGACCTCAACCGCCCGCCCGGCCCGCAAGGCCAACGTCATCGCCGGCGCCCGCTCCGGCTGAACACAGATCACCTCAGTCCCCCTGGACAAGCTCTTCACCGCGAACCCCACCCCCGAAGCCATCGCACCAGCCCCCAGCGAGATCAGCACCGCGTCAAGCCCGATCCCCGACTCCGACAGCTCGACCCCGATCGTCGCCGCCCCTTCGCAAGTACCGATGTCCTTGCTGTCCTCAACCAAGTACGCCCCCGTCTCAGCCGCGAACCGCTCAGCAGCCTCCAACGCCGCCTCGATCTCCCCCTCCACCAGAACCACGTCAGCCCCGAGCGCCTTCATCCGCTCAACCTTCACCGGATTGGCAGCCGCCGAAGCAAAGACCGTCGCCGCCGTTCCCCGCCGCTGCCCGCTGTAGGCCAGCGCCTGCCCAAGATTCCCCGCACTCGCGCAAACCACCGCACATGCATCCGACAGCCTGGCCAGAACGGTCTCCGTCCCGCGTCCCTTGAAAGACCGCACCGGATTCGCCGTCTCCACCTTCAAAACCACCCGACACCCCAACACCTCCCCCAAGGCCCCACACTCATACTGTGGCGTCTCCCGGAACACCGGATCGATCTGCCCGCGAGCATCGAGAATCCGCGCCAGCTCCAACCGCACCGCAACCTCCCCATCGCCGCCCCGGCCAAGCACCCCACGCTAGCTCTTGTCCAGCGACAGGAGCGGGTCCACACTGCGACTGATGTCGTCCGAGTTGATGCGTGCCGTGGTGACCGGGGTTCTTGCGTTGCTGACCGCCGGGGTGATCGCGCTCGTCAACAGCTGGATCTCCACTCGCGCGGGGATCGACGAGAACCTTCGCGATCAACGGCTCGCGGCCTACCCAGAACTGTGGAAGGCAACCGGCGCAGTTCCGCGGTGGCCGCGCACCGAGCCGACGCGCGACCAACTCGAGCAGCTCCACGAGTCGTACCGCACCTGGTACTACTCGAAGGGCGGCCTCTTCATGTCGGAGTCGGCCCGAGCCCGGTACGGCGATGTCCAGGAACTCCTCGACGCCGTACTCCAGCACAAGTCCCCCGACACCTCCGGCCCACTGACCGCCACCGCCTACACCGACCTCATGCTGACCACCAGCGCCCTACGCACAGCCATGACCCAAGACCTCGACACCCGCCGCCGCCGATCAGTACTCCAACGCTGGCAACGCACCCGCTGGCACCGCAAGGCCGCCGTGGACGCCCAAGCCCGAATCAAGCGCACCGCTGCCTCTACATCCCCGTTCGAGCCTCGCTAGTCGACAACTCTGCTCATCGGTGGCGCCGACGGCGTTGCGCATCGGTGAGCTGGTGGAGTGGCGCCCCTCCTCATCGGTGGGCCGGCGGGCCTCCTCAGCGGCGGGCCGACGGCGCCGCTCAGCGGTGGGCCAGCCGGCCTCTTCAGCGGCGGGTGGGCGGCGTCGCTCAGCGGTGAGCCGGTGGGGTGGCGGTGCGGCGTACCGGGGTGCCGGTGTGGACGGGGAGGTGGATGGGGCCGCGGATGGTGTTGGAGTTGCGGCGGCGGGTGGGGCCGGTGCGGCGGAGGGTGGGGGCTCGTTCGGCGAGGGTTTTGAGGGCGATGGTGGCTTCTAGCTGGGCTAACGGCTGGCCGACGCAGTAGTGGATGCCGCTGGAGAAGGCCAGGTGATCTGCGGTGTGCTCTCGGGTGATGTCGAAGGTGTCGGGGTCGGTGAATGCCTCGGGGTCCCGGTTGGCCGCGCCGAGCAGGGTGACGACGAACTGCCCTTCGTGGACAGGCTTTCCGGCCAACTCCAACGGCTGCAGAGCGAAACGGCCGGTACGTTGCACGGGCGGGTCGAATCGAAGCGTCTCCTCAACGGCCTTGGCCGCCATCGTCGCCGGGTCAGCACAAAGCGCGTCCCACTGGTCAGGATGATCAAGCAGCGCATTGACCGCGTTCCCGATCAGATTGACCGTCGTCTCGAACCCTGCGACCAGCAGCAGAATGCACATCGGCAACATCTCCGCCGGCCGAATCTGCTCACCTTCCGCCGCCACCAGCCGAGAAATGATGTCGTCGGCCGGCTCCCGCCGACGCAGCGCGAACAACTCCGTGAACAGCGCCCCCAACTCAGCATCAGCCTTCTGCAACCGAGCCGCATGCGACAACGACTGCACCCCATCGAGCGCACCACCGATGACAGTCCCGTACCGAGCGAAGTTCTCCGCATCCGCCTCCGGAATCCCGAGCAGATTGGTGATCACCGCAATCGGCAACGGCGCAGCCAACCCACTGACCAAGTCGAAGCTCGAGCCGGCCTGGTCCAGCAACTCGTCGACCGTCGCCTCGATCTGCGGCCGATAACCAGCCATCTGCTTAGGACTGAACGCCGGCTGAGCCAGCCGCCGCAAGCGAGTGTGATCAGGCGGATTCATATCGAGGAACGACAGGTCGACCTCGTCAGTGGGCGTATCACCGACCGTGGCCCCGGCCGGCCGCACCCCGAACCGCCGATCCCGAAGTACCAGATCGCAGACGGTATGACTCGTCGTGACCCAGTTCCCCAACCGCGTAGGAACCAACGGCCCCTCTAGGCGGATCCGCTCGTAGATCCGATACGGATCATCCCGCCCCGGCCTGAGCTGCAACAACGCCATCGGATCATTCCGGGCATACCCGACCCAGGCAACGCTCAACCGCTGCCGGTAAAGGCTCGCGGCGAACGACAGCGTCTGACCGACCTGAGCCATTGCAGTCCCTCCGGGCTGGGGAAGTTTGCGCGGGGCGATGATGCTCCAGATTATCCGGGCGAGGTCCGGTCCGTTGTCGTCGACGAACAGGCCAGTACCGGGGCCGTATCAACCGGGCTGCCCTTCTGCCCGATCGGGTAGAAGTCCGCCTTCCCAGGCTGGAATCCGCCTAGCCTTCACGGATGAAGGCGCGGATGGCGGGTGGGGCGTTGGTGCTTGCGTGGACTGGGTTTGTCGTCCACAACTTCGCCGACCTGCCGGGCCAGACCTTCGTCAGCCCCGAGACGCTGCTGCCGTCGCTCGGCTTCGTGGGGATAGCAGTCCTCTGGCTGACGGGTGCGCACCGAGCGGCAGTCTGGGCGGCGCTGGTGTGGGGCGGCCTACACCTGGTCGGTGGCGCATTTCTGAGCGTTCTCCCCCTGCCGATCCTCCCGTTCGACCCAGAGCAGTCGCTACGCCACTACCTCTTCCACGTCCTGTACGGCGTCACCCAGCTCCCGCTACTGCTCGTCGCGTGGCGAAGTCGCCGCACCGACGGCCTCCCCGATCGCCCAGGCGTACTCAACGACAGGACGTAGTCGACGCCATCTAGTGCACCTTGAGCGCAAATGCCGATCCTGCGTACAGCGTCTCGGGGTGCACTACCTGTCGCTAGGTACGCAAACCACCGCACCCCGCTCAACGCTGCGCCCCGCGACGCGTGGGGAGGAAGTACTAGCTGACGAAGACGGCGGTGGGTTTGGCCAGGGGGCCGTGGGGTTCGTAGAGGGCCAGGAAGGTTCCGTCGGGGTCGAACATGGCGGTTTGCACGCCGGCTGTCAGCTTCAGACCCGGCAGCGGGCGGCCGGTGCGGATGGCTGCTGCCTGCTCGGCGTCGGCGTCGAAGCGCGGGAAGGTGTCGGCGGCTACCTCGGCGATGGGGAGCATGGTGAAGGACTCGCCCAGGTCTTCCAGGGTGTGCGCGGAGGACATGTCGAAGGCGCCTACGCGGGTACGCCGAAGCGCGGTGAGGTGGCCGCCCACGTTGAGGTCGGCGCCCAGGTCGCGGGCGAGGGCGCGGATGTAGGTGCCGCTGGAGCAGTCGACGGAGATGTCCACCTCGATGCCGCCGGCAACAGTTCGGATGTCGAGTACGTCGTACCGGCTGATCGTCACGTTCCGCGCCTTGAGTTCGACCTCTTCGCCGGCCCGGACCCGCTCGTACGCGCGCTTGCCGTCGACCTTGATCGCCGACACCTTTGACGGGATCTGCGAGATCGGCCCGCGGTAGGCCTCCACCGCCGCCTCGATCGCCGAAGCAGTCACCGAAGCCAATGCCTCAGGAGTTGCAGCGACGGTGATCTCGCCCTCGGCGTCATCCGTGGACGACGTCGCACCGAGCAGGATCGTCGCGTCGTACGACTTGTCAGCCAGCTGCAGATGCCCCAGCAACCGAGTCGCCCGGTTCAGCCCGACCACCAGTACGCCGGTAGCCATCGGATCCAGCGTCCCCGCGTGACCCACCTTCCGGGTCCCCGCCAGCCGCCGCACCCGAGCGACCACCGTATGCGAGGTCACCCCCGCCGGCTTGTCGACGATGACGATGCCATCCGCAACAGACGTGTCCAAAGCAGTGGTACTCGACGCAGCGGACGCGCCTGCGTCCTCCGGAGGGGAGGAGGCAGGCGCGTCCACGGCGTCACTCGTCGTCGGAGTCATCGTCCTCGCGGCGCTTGTAGGGGTCGGCGTCGCCGGCCGGCTTGGCGCCGGCGGCAGCCTTCGCCACCTCGGCGTCGGCCTGGCGGGCCTTCGCCAGCAACTCCTCGATCTGACCAGCGGTCTCCGGTACGGCGTCCAGGTAGAACGCCAGGCTCGGAGCCCGTCGCAGGCCGAGTGCCTTGCCGACCTCGCTGCGGATCAGCCCGCGGGCCGACTCGAGCGCCGCCGCGGTGGACACGCGGTCCTGCTCGCCGCCGTACACCGTGTAGAAGACGCTCGCCTCGCCCAGATCGGCGGTCAGCTTCGCGTCCGTCACCGTGACGAAGCCGAGTCGCGGGTCCTTGACCCGGCGCTCCAGCAGCTCCGCGACCAGGACCTGGATCCGGTCGGCCAACTGCTTCGCCCTTGCTTCACCCATCAGGGCTCACTCCCTCTGTGTCCACGTCATACGTAACGTCCGGAGCGACGGGAGAACAAACCGTCACTCCGGACGTTACTAGGGCAGTACTGCGTACTAGCTGCGGGCCTTCTCGCGCAGCTCGAACGCCTCGACGACATCGCCGATCCGGATGTCGTTGTAGTTCTGCACGGTCAGACCACACTCGAAGCCCTCGCGGACCTCGGAGGCGTCGTCCTTGAACCGCTTGAGCGACGACAGCTCGCCGTTCTCGACGACCACCGCGCCATCGCGGATCAACCGGATCTTCGCGTTCCGCTTGATCACACCGTTGGTGACCCAGCAACCCGCGATGTTTCCGACCTTCGACGACTTGAAGATCTCCCGGATCTCCGCCTGACCCAGAGTGACTTCCTCGTAGATCGGCTTCAGCATGCCCTTCAGGGCCGCCTCGATGTCGTCGATCGCGGCGTAGATGACCGAGTAGAACCGGATGTCCACGCCTTCACGCTCGGCCAGATCCCCGGCCTTGCCGGCCGGCCGCACGTTGAAGCCGATGATGACGGCGTCGGACGCGATGGCCAGGTTGACGTCGTTCTCGTTGATCGCACCGACACCACGGTCGATGACGCGGAGCGAGACCTCGTCGCTGACCTCGATCCGGACCAGCGCGTCTTCCAGCGCCTCGACCGAACCAGAGCCGTCGCCCTTGAGGATGAGCAGCAGTTCCTGCGTCTGCCCCTTCTCCATCGAGGCCATGAAGTCCTCGAGGGTACGACGTGCGCGCCGCTTGGCGTTGGCCGCCGCACGAGCCCGGGCTTCCCGCTTCTCAGCGATCTGCCGGGCCATCCGGTCGTCCTCCACCACGAGGAACTTGTCACCCGCGCCGGGCACGGCGGTCAGACCGAGGACGAGCACCGGCCGCGACGGCAGGGCCTCCTCGACCGAGTTGCCGTGCTCGTCGAGCATCGCCCGGACCCGGCCGTACGCCGGACCCGCGACCATCGAGTCGCCGACCCGCAGCGTTCCGCGCTGGACCAGCACGGTCGCGACCGGTCCACGGCCCTTGTCCAGGTGCGCCTCGATCGCGAGACCCTGGGCCGGCATGTCCGGGTTGGCCCGGAGATCCAGCGCAGCGTCGGCGGTCAGGACGACGCCCTCGAGCAGGCCGTCGATGTTGATCCGCGACTTCGCCGAGACGTCGACGAACATGGTGTCGCCGCCGTACTCCTCGGGAACCAGCCCGTACTCCGTGAGCTGACCGCGGACCTTGACCGGGTCGGCCGCCGGGACGTCGATCTTGTTGACCGCGACCACGATCGGCACACCGGCCGCGCGGGCGTGGTTCAGCGCCTCGATCGTCTGCGGCATCACGCCGTCGTCGGCCGCGACCACCAGGATGACGATGTCGGTGGCCTGCGCACCACGAGCACGCATGGCGGTGAACGCCTCGTGACCCGGGGTGTCGACGAAGGTGATGGCGCGTTCCTTGCCGTCCACCTCGGTCGTCACCTGGTACGCGCCGATGTGCTGGGTGATGCCACCGGCCTCGCCGGCCACGACGTTCGCGTGCCGGATCGCGTCCAGCAGCTTCGTCTTACCGTGGTCGACGTGACCCATGACGGTGACCACCGGCGGACGGGCCGCCAGGTTGGTGTCGTCGCCCTCGTCGGAGCCGAAGTCGATGTCGAACGACTCCAGCAGCTCGCGGTCCTCGTCTTCCGGCGAGACGACCTGAACGTCGTAGTTCAGCTCGGTGCCGAGCAGCTCGAGGGTCTCCTCGTTGACCGACTGGGTCGCGGTCACCATCTCGCCCAGGGCGAACAGCACCTGAACCAGCGATGCCGGGTCGACGCCGACCTTCTCGGCGAAGTCCGTCAGCGAGGAACCACGGGCCAGGCGAACGACCTCGCCGTCGCCGTGCTTGACGCGCACGCCGCCGACGGCCGGAGCCTGCATGTTGTCGAATTCCTGGCGCTTGGCGCGCTTGGACTTGCGACCACGACGGGCCGGACCACCCGGACGACCGAAGGCGCCCTGTGTTCCGCCACGGCCACGGTTACCCGGACCGGGACGACCGCCACCGCCACCACCGGGGGGACCGCTGGGGCCACCACCCGGACGGAAGCCGCCGCCACCGCCGCCACCGGGACGCGCGCCGGCACCGGCACCGGGACCACCGGAACCGCCGCCGGGACGGCCACGGCCGCCACCGCCACCAGGACCACCCGAACCACCGCCGGGACCCGACGGACGGCCGGTGAAGGTACCGGCTGAGGACTTCGGCATCATCGCCGGGTTCGGACGCGGTGCGCCCGGTACGCCACCCGAGGGACGCGGACGGTCGGAACCGCCCGTACGGGCCTGCGGCGGCCGCGGCGGCATACCCGCCGGGCTACCACCCTGGGCCGGGGCCGCCGGAGCGCCACCCGGACCCGGACGCGCGCCACCGCGCTGCATGCCCTGGGTCGAGCTGAAGGGGTTGTTGCCCGGACGCGGTGCGCCCGGACGGCCACCACGGTCGCCACCGGGAGCTCCCGGACGCGGAGCGCCACCCGGACGGGGGGCACCACCGGGACGCGGAGCGGCACCCGGACGCGGAGCGTTGCCGCCCGGACCGGCCGGACGCGGCGCGGGACGGTCACCTGTCGGGCGCGGTGCTGCCGGACCGGGACGCTGACCGGCCGGAGCCGACGGCGCCGCGGAGGCGGCCGGAGCCTGTACCTCCGGTGCGGCCGGGGTCTCCACCGGAGCAGCAGGGGCAGCCGGCGCCGGAGCAGCCGGAGCCTCGGCAGCCTTCGCCGCCGGAGCCTCGAATGCCGGAGCAGCCGGGCTCTCCTGGCGCGGACCAGGCTTGGGGCCAGGCCGCGGACCCGGACGGGCCGGGGACGGCGCGGAGCCAGCCGGACGGGCCGGAGCCGGTGCCGGTACCGACGTGCTGGTCTCAGCGCTGGCCGGAGCCGGGCTCGAGGCGGCCGGGGTGGCCGACTCGGTGACCTCTGCGCCGGACGTGGCAGTGCTCGCGGCGGTCTCGACCACCGTGGGCTCAGCCTTGACCGGAGCGGCCGGGGCCGGGGCAGCCGGTGCGCTGCTCTCAGCGCTCGGCGCCTGCGGCGCTGCCGGGGTGACCGGAGCGGTCGCCTGCGGCGCTGCTGAGGTGCTGGCGGCGGCCTTCTTGGCCGCGCGCTTCTTCGGCGGGTTCTTCTCGAACTCCTCCGCCAACCGTCGGACGACGGGTGCCTCGATCGTCGAGGACGCCGATCGGACGAACTCTCCCATGTCGTTCAGCCTGGTCAGGACGACCTTGCTGGTAACTCCGAGCTCTTTCGCGAGCTCGTAGACTCGGACCTTTGCCACTACTCTCCCTCTGGTCCGAGCCTTGGGGGCGCGGACCGTTAGTTGACGTACATGCTCATCGCATTGCACTCATCGTTCGACACTCATCGAGTGGTCATGAGTCGATGACCCGCCTTCATGTCTTCACGGCCTGGTAGGCCATGGGCGGCCGGGCGGCCGCTCGCTTTGCTGCAACTCATTGCTTACCGCTCCACCTGTGCCCTCACAAGCGAAATATCAAGCGGACCCTGGACCTTGAAGGCCCGTGGGAACGCCTTTCGCCGCTCGGCCAGGTCGAGACACTCGGTCACCGGGTGCAGATGCGCCCCGCGGCCGGGTGCCCGATGCGCGGGATCCGGGAGGACACGTCCTCCGGAAACCGTCATCCGCAGCAGATCAGCCGGACTGTCCCGCTTCCGACACCCGATGCAGGTACGTTCCTGAACCTTCTCAGGGCGCGCGTCTGCAGTGTGAATCTTCAGTTCCTCAGGGTGTGGTGACGACTCAGTCGACCGACCGAGAGATCAGTCTACCTTCTCGTTCTCACGAGTCACATCCGTATCCGGCCGGATGTCGATCCGCCAGCCCGTGAGCCGGGCCGCCAGGCGGGCATTCTGCCCCTCTTTGCCGATCGCCAGCGAGAGCTGATAGTCCGGTACGACGACCCGCGCGGCGCGTGCCGCGGCGTCCACCACCTCTACCGACGAAACCTGTGCCGGCGACAGCGCATTCCCGACGAACGTCGCCGGGTCGTCGCTGTGATCGATGATGTCGATCTTCTCGCCGTGCAACTCGTGCATGATGTTGCGCACCCGCTGGCCCATCGGGCCGATGCAGGCGCCCTTGCCGTTCACCGACGGGTTCAGCGTCCGGACGGCGATCTTGGTCCGGTGCCCGGCCTCGCGCGCGATCGCGGTGATCTCGACGGTGCCGTCGGCGATCTCCGGCACCTCGAGCGCGAACAGCTTCTTGACCAGGTTCGGGTGCGTCCGGGAGACGGTGATCTGCGGGCCCTTGAAGCCCTTGCGGACGCCGACCACGTAGACCCGCAGCCGGGAGCCGTGCTCGTACTTCTCCCCCGGCACCTGCTCCGGCGCGGGCAGTACGGCCTCGATCTTGCCCAGGTCGATCATCACCGAGCGCGGGTCGCGGCCCTGCTGGACGATGCCCGACAGGATGTCGCCCTCCTTGCCCGCGAACTCGCCGTACCGGACCTCGTCCTCGGCGTCGCGCAGCCGCTGCAGGATGACCTGCTTGGCCGTGGTGGCCGCGATCCGGCCGAAGTCGGCCGGCGTGTCGTCGAACTCGCGGGCGACCGTGCCGTCCTCGGCGAGCTCCTTGGCCAGCACGGTGACGTGCCCGCTCTTGCGGTCCAGCTCGACCCGGGCCTGCGCCTGCGCGCCCTCGGTCCGGTGGTACGCCACCAGCAGCGCCTGCTCGATCGCCTCGACCACGATGTCGAACGCGATGTCCTTCTCACGTTCCAGGGACCGCAGGACGGCCATGTCGATATCCATCAGTTCTCCTCTACCACGCCGTCAGCGGCGGATTCTGCTTCGTCGTTGCCGGCTGGCCGGTTGAACTCGATCTGGATCTTGGCCTTGGTGAGGTCGCCGTAGGCGATCGTCCGCGGCCGGCCCTTGACGTCCAGTACGGCCGCCTCGTCGGTGGCCGAGGTGATCCGGCCGGTCACCTTGCCGCCGGCCACCAGGGTGACCTCGACCAGGCGGGAGACGTTGCGCCGCCAGTGCCGCGGCAGCGTGAGCGGCCGGTCGACGCCGGGGCTGGACACCTCGAGCGTGTACGCGCCGTCGCCCATCACCTCGTCGGCGTCGAGCGCCTTCGAGATGGCCCGGGTGACGTCGGCGACATCGTCCAGGTTGATCCCGCCGTCGCGGTCGACCAGCACCCGCAGGAGCCGGCGCTTGCCGATCGGCGTGACTTCGGCAGCCTCCAGGTCGCAGCCGAACTGGGCGACGAGCGGCCGCAGGAAGTTTTCGAGGCTCTCGGGGTCCGTGTGGTCAGTCCTTCGGCTCACAGGTAGACCTGCCTCTCTCTCCAGTTGTGACGCCGCGTTCTGCAGCGCCGTGCGCCCCGGCGATCCGACCGAGGGCAGTAGCCCACCATATCCGGCCCACCGAAGTGGCCGAGCACGTACCTCCGTTCGGGATAGGGTTTCGGCCTATGCCGAACGATCCTGAGCCCCTCACTCGCTGGTCGGCAGCGCTGGTCTCCCGCCGGGCCACGCTGCGGACGGTTGCCCTGTCAGCCGGTACTACGGCCCTGCTCGCAGGGTGCAAGGACGACCCAGGTGGCGGGCCGGCGGCCGGCGGCGACTCCAAGAGCACCAAGGGCCCGGACGGCAAGCCGGAGCCGAGCACCGACCCCGCAGTGGTCGCCGCCATGTCAGCGGCGGCCGGGCAGGTGGCCCAAGTAGCCCAGCGGCTCACAGCGGCCAGCAAGCTCTACCCTGCGCTGCGCACCCAGCTGACCACCGCAGCGAAGTACCACGCTCAGCATCTGGCGAAGCTCAACGAGGTGTCGGGGGCCGGTCCGGCCACTGCTCCCCCACTGCCCGCCCTTCCGAAGGGGTCCGAGGCCGCGATGGCCGACCTGGCCACGAGGGAGCAGAAGCTGTCCGTCGCCCACGCGATCGCCGCGGCGAAGCTGTCCGGGCCTAACGCCCGCCTGCTGGCCATGGTTGCCGCCGCCGAGAGCCAGCTGGCGAACTCCCTGACTGTCACCGCCAAGAAGAAGCAGGCCGCCCGGTGAGCCAAGTTGATGCCCTCCAGTCGGCGCTGGCCGGCGAGCACGCTGCCCTGTACGGCGTGGGCGTGGCCGGCGGCAAGCTGAACGGGGCCAAGTTCCGGGCCGCGGACGAGCTGTACGAGCAGCACCGCCGGCAGCGTGACAAGCTCGCCGCCCTCCTCACGGCAGCTGGCGAGACGCCGGTTGCCGCGGAACCGGCGTACGACCTGCCCCTGGCCGTGTCGACCCCGCAGACGGCGAGCAGCCTGATCCTGCTGATCGAGCGGCGGCTGGCGGCCGTGTACGCCGACCTGGTCGAGGGTGCCGAGCAGGACCAGGTCCGGGCGCTGGCGATCCAGACGCTGATCACCACGGCGACGACCCAGCTCAACTGGGGTGGCGCACCGGTCGCCTTCCCGGGCGCCGTCTGAGCCGTCTCGTCACCAAGGGTTAGCCCGTACGACACCGGCGTACGGGAGACTCCGGCGCATGAAGCTGGGACAGCTGGCGAGCGGGCGGCGGCGCTTGGCGGCGTACTGGGGTGCTGCGGCGATCCATGTCGCGGCAGTTGCCGTCGACATCAAACTGCTTAAGCAGACGAGCAAGGTGACGCTGATGCCCTTGCTGTTGTCCTGGACCCGGACGCAGGAGGACATCCCTCCGCTGATCCAGGCGGCGCTGCTCGCCTCGGCAGCCGGCGACCTGTTGCTGGAGACCGATCTGCAGCTGGCCGGTATCGCTGCCTTCGCTGCCGCCCACGCCTGCTACCTCGCCGTGTACCTCACCAAGCCCGGCGAGAAGTCGTGGCGGGTGCTGGCGGCGTACGGCGCGTTGTGGGCAGCCCTGATCGCCCTGCTCTCCAAGGACCTCGGCTCGCAACGGGTCCCTGTTGCGGCCTACGCATTGTTGCTCACAGCAACCGCTGTCGCCTCGGGCTGGCACGACAAGCGCAGCGGCCTCGGCGGGGCGCTGTTCCTCGTCTCCGACGCGCTGATCGCGATGCGGATGGCCGGTCGCGACTTCCCCGGACGCGGCGCGCTGGTGATGTCCACTTACGCCACTGGCCAGTACCTGCTCACTTCTGGTGCCAAGGCACAATCGGGGGATGGCCAAACGAACGCCCTGCCCCTGCGGCCTCGACGCCGCCTACGCTGACTGCTGCGGCAGCATCCACGAGGGCCGGACCCAGGCCACTACCGCCGAGCGACTCATGCGCTCGCGCTACTCCGCCTTCGCAGTACGAGACGCCGGCTACCTCCTCCGCAGCTGGCGCTCCACAACCCGCCCGCGCGAACTCCACCTCGAAGACGACATCGAGTGGACCGGCCTGGAAATCCTGAACGCCACCGACGGCACCCCCTTCCACACCGAAGGCACCGTCGAGTTCCGCGCGAACTACCTCGCCGCCGGCGAACCCGGCGACCAGACCGAGAACAGCCACTTCCTCCGCGAGAACGGGCTGTGGGTCTACGACGGCCCGGCCGGCTGAGATGGTGTCAGGCACCACGATCACGGCGCAGCTTCGTAGATCCGGGTTTCGTAGGTGATATCCACCAGCGTGCTCTGGCCGCCGGTACCGACGAAGAAGACAGGCTGCTCGCAGCCGCCGGTGTCTATCCAGCCGCTGGTCGCGGTGGCGAGCTGCCTGGCGTCCTTCCGGGTGGCCGTCTCCGGCGTGTCCGAATAGTCGACCCTTCCGGCAGTGATGGCGTCGCCCACACTGCGCCAGTGCGTCCGCATGGCTCGCGATCCGCAACCGTTCATCGTCAATGGGAAGTCCGGGATGTAGTTGGGTTGCTCCGAGAAGGCCCGGAAGAGATTGGCCAGCGAACGCTCGTTCGACGGCCTGAACTTGGCCATCGACCACGGGTCCGTCGGCGTCGGCGTTCTGGCAGCGGAGGATTTCGCAGAGCTTGGCCGGGTCGTGAGCGAGATCGTGGGCTGAGTCGATGTGGTCGCAGAGGACGCACTTACTGGAGGCTTCCTGTTGACGGTGAGCAGCGCAGCGACAACTACCGCAACAGTTGCGACCGCGATCGCCATCCCGGCTACGACCGGCCACCTGTTGCTGCGAGCCCCGCTTGAGGCCTGCAGCACGCCGGTATCCGACGACTGCCAGGTATCAGCAAGAGTTGCCGAGATCGCTCCGGGCTCGGACGTCTTGGTGAAGATGGTCAGCAGTTGAGCTGCCGTGGGCCGGGAACCGGCATCCGGCGAAAGCGCCGACTGCACGTGGCCGGCCATCGGATCGGGTAAGCCGGTGAGGTCGGCCAAACCGGAAAGTACCCGTTGGCTCACCTCCCGCGTCGGTCCGGTACCGAAGGGAGCCCGTCCCGTGGCTGCGTAGGCAACGGTCGCGCCCCACGCCCACACGTCAGTGGCAGGCCCGATCGTTTCGCCGAGCAGTTGCTCGGGGGCCATCCAGCCGGGCGATCCGACAACCGTGCCAGTGGCGGTCAAGGACGTGTCGTCCGGGTGGTGGGCGATACCGAAGTCGATGAGACGCGGGCCATCGGCGCTGAGGATCACGTTGGACGGCTTCAGATCCCGGTGGACCAGACCGACCGTATGGATGGCAGCGAGCCCTTCGGCGATGCCCGCCGCGAAGCCGGTCAGCATGCGATACCCCAAGGAGCCCCGGCTTGCGACGTACTCTGCGAGCGTGGGACCGGCCACGTACTCGGTGACCAGCCACGGCGGCGATGCCTCCAGGTCGGCGCCGAGGAATCGAACGCAGCAGCGACCACTGACGCGCTGACATGCTCCGACCTCTTGGCGGAACCTCGCAAGAAAGGCTTCGTCGCGTGCAAAGTCCGCACGGAGAACCTTGACCGCTACGTTTCCACTGCCGCTATCGGCAGAGTCGGCGAGGTACACGGTCCCCATCCCGCCCTGCCCGATCCGCGCGATGAGTCGATAGGGCCCGACCTCGACCGGATCGTCCTCGGTGAGCCGCTCCATAATCCTGTCCCCCACCTCTGTTGCGTTCTGCGCATGCTATCGATGCGCGGAGGCAGCCGGCCGTGCCTCGGGGCGGGGGGCACGGCCGGCGGTGGCGGGGTCGGTCAGCGGCGACGGCGCCAGGGGCCGGTGATGGCGTAGGTGATGCCGGGGGTGTAGATGTTGAAGAACATCGTGCGGCCGTCGGCGGAGAAGCCGACGCCGGAGAGTTCGCCGTACTCGGGAGCCTCGGGGGTGCCGTTGTTGACCCGGTTGCGGGCGAACTTGAAGACCTGGCCGTCCTCGGTGGTGCCGAGCAGGTGCTGGTCGCCGAGGCCGTCCTCGCACATCATCAGGCCGCCGTACGGCGACATGGTGATGTTGTCGGGTGAGTCGAACTCCGGGTTCGGGTCGGTCGGCACCGCGCGCTTGAAGATCAGCTCGAGCCGCAGCGTCTTGCGCCGCGGGTCGTACTTCCAGACCTGGCCGTTGTGCTCCATCTTCGGCCCGAGGCTGGTCAGCGCGAACGACGACACGAAGTACACGCACCGGTCGAGCACACCCCACCAGGCGCCTTCGAGCTTGTAGCCACCCGTGATCGGCTTGGCGAAGTCCTGCGCCCGCACCGACTCGCTGGTCGCCAGCGGATCAGGCACCTTGACCCACTCGACACCACGCAGCACGGTGCCCGCCTCCTGGATCACCGAAAGATCCGGTACGCCGGCCACGCGCATCGCCTGGAGTTCGCCACCCGCCCGGAGACTCCCCCAGCCGCCGCGCGGCCGGTTGGGCAGGAACCGGTAGAACCCGCCGAGCGGCGCCACGAACGCGTCCTCGGTCTCGTACACGATCCCGGTCGCCGGATCGATCGCGACCGCCTCGTGCTGGAACCGGCCCATCGCCTTCAACGGCACCGGGTTGCGGTTGCGGCGGTCGTCGTACGGATCGACCTCGAAGATGAAGCCGTGGTCCTTGGTGTAACCCTTGACGCCGGCCTTGTCCTCGGTCTCCTCGCAGGTCAGCCAGGTGCGCCAGGGCGTCTTGCCGCCGGAGCAGTTGATCGCCGTACCGCCGAGGGCGATGTACTCCTTCTCGAGGTGGTTGTGCCGGTCGACGATCAGCGTGCTGTTGCCGCCGCCCGCGCCCGGGTCGTACGTCCGCTCGGCCGGCCCTTTGACCGGGATCGGCGCGTCCGGATAGCACTCGTGGTTGCGGACCAGCCGCGACCCGCCGTGCCGGTCCGGGAAGGCACCCATCCCGTCGAACCGGCTCGGGACCAGCCCGCCGTCGGGCCGGGTGGCGCCTTCGCGCGACAGGATCTTGTAGCTGAAGCCCTTGGGCAGGTCGAGCATGCCGGCCGGATCCTCGACCAGCGGCCCGTAGCCCACCTTCGGGCCGGACGTACCGTGCGCCGGCTCGGAGGTGTAGAGCGCATCGACCGACCCCACCACCCCGACCGCAACACCGGCCGCAGCGGCACGAGCGACGAACTGACGTCTGGACAGGGGGCTCTCGATGGTCACAGGCGGTCTCCTTGTCAGCACAAGCAGTGGTCGCCAGTGAACCTACGGTGAACGCCAGTCGAACGGCAAGAGAACGCGTGTCAGGAATCGCTCTGTGAGCGCCCGCCCCGCTGCCAGCGACGGGCGGTGACCGTCATCGCCACTCCGCCGGTCAGCCCGTCGGCCGCGGGGCGGATCACATCGGCTGCCTCGGAGGGCGCGCCGGCGACTGCCGCGACGATGCCGATGGAGTGCGAGCCGTCGTCCTCGACAAGCAGCGCCACGAAGCTCAGCCGGTCGTCCTCGAGCAGCGACGGGGCCAGCTCGGTCAGGTCGGCCGGCTCCCACTCCGCGGTCACCAGGGCTCGCGGAGCGTCGTCCGGCCGATCGACCAGTACGACGGCTCGCGCGATCGTGAGCGGCTGGTAGTAACCAGCCGACCAGTAAGGCTCCTCGTAAGCGAACCGCTCAGCCGCCGCACGATCCGCGACATCGACGACATGCACACTCCCCGTGTGCTCCTCGCCGTCATCCGACAACGTCGGCCCGCGCAGGATCAGCCGATCGGCGAACCGATCCATATAGGACCAGTGCGCCTCGGACAGCTCGATCAGCCCGTCCAGGACATCCGGCTGATCCGCGCCGTGGACGTAGTACGGCACTAGAAGGACCGGATCCAGTTGGCCAGCAGCTCCGCGCCGGCGTCGCCCGACTTCTCGGGGTGGAACTGGGTCGCGGTCAGCGGCCCGTTCTCGACCGCGGCGACGAAACGGTCACCGCCGTACTCCGTCCAGGTCACCGTCGGGGTCACCGAGGCCCGGGTGTCGGTGAGATGCCAGTCGCGGACGCCGTACGAGTGGACGAAGTAGAAGCGTTCCTTCTCGATCCCGTCGAAGAGCTTCGTCGTACCGTCGACCGCGACGGTGTTCCAGCCCATGTGCGGGACCGGCTCGCCGCCGAGCGGTTGCAGCCGCTCGACGATGCCGGGCCACTGCTCGCAGCCCTCGGTCTCGACGCCGTGTTCGATGCCCTTGGCAAACAAGATCTGCATGCCGACGCAGATGCCGAGCACCGGCCGGCCACCGGTCAGCCGGCGGTCGACGATCTCGTCACCGCGGACTGCCTTCAGCCCGTTCATACAGGCCTCGAAGGCGCCGACGCCGGGGACCAGTAGTCCGTCGGCGTTCAGCGCCTGGTCGAAGTCGCTCGTCACCGTGACGTCGGCGCCGACCCGCTGCAGCGCGCGCTCGCCCGAGCGGATGTTGCCCGAGCCGTAGTCGAACAGCACGACCTTCTTAGCGGTCACAGTGCCAACCTCACAGGGCGCCCTTGGTCGACGGGATGCCCGGCTGCCGTGGGTCGAGCTCCGCGGCATCCCGCAGCGCCCGCGCGAACGCCTTGAACTGCGCCTCGACGATGTGGTGCGGATCGCGGCCGGACAGCACCCGGATGTGGATGCAGATCGCCGCGTTGAAGGCGAGCGTCTCGAACACGTGCTGAGTCAGCGAACCGGCGTAGTCGCCGCCGATGATCGCGTACACCTGTCCGTCGGGCTCGCCCGTGTGGACGCAGTACGGACGGCCGGACAGGTCGACCGTGCAGTGCACGAGCGCCTCGTCCAGCGGTACGGTCGCGTCGCCGAAGCGCCGGATGCCGCGCTTGTCGCCCAGCGCCTCCTTCAGCGCCTGGCCGATGCCGATCGCGGTGTCCTCGACCGTGTGGTGCGCGTCGATCTCGAGGTCGCCGACCGTGTTCACGTGCAGGTCGAGCAGCGCGTGCTTGGCCAGCGCGTTGAGCATGTGGTCGTAGAAGCCGACGCCGGTGGAGATCTCCGCCCGCCCGGTGCCGTCGAGGTCGAGCTCGACGAGCACCTTGGACTCGCTGGTCTCCCGGTCGACCCGGGCCGTTCTGGTCATAGTGACCTTCCTAGATCGGTCTTGAGCACCTTCTCCAGCGAAGCCCGGAAGGCGGCCATCTCGGCACCGGTGCCGATCGACACCCGCAGCCAGCCGTTCGGCCCGGTCTCGCGGATCAGTACGCCGTCGTCCAGCAGCGACTGCCACACCGCGTGCCGGTCGGCGAAGGTGCCGAAGAGGACGAAGTTCGCATCCGAATCGACCGCGCGCAGCCCCTGCGCCCGCAGCCACTCCACTGTCTCATCACGCTCGGTCCGCAACTGGCCGACCCGGCCGAGCAACTCGTCGGAGTGCCGCAACGCGGCCCGCGCGACCGCCTGGGTCACCGCCGACAGGTGGTACGGCAGCCGGACGATGCGCAGGGCATCGACCAGTTGCTTGCTCGCGGCAAGGTACCCGACGCGGGCACCCGCCAGAGCGAAAGCCTTGGACGTCGTCCGGGCCACCGCCAGATTGGGGTACGACGGCAACAACGTGACCGCGCTCGGCGTACCGGTACGCCGGAACTCCGCGTACGCCTCGTCGACCACCAGCACCGCGCCGATCGCGGCTGTCCGGGCGGCGACCGCTTCGACCAGCTGGATCGGCAGCGCAGTGCCGGTGGGGTTGTTGGGTGAGGCGAGCAGGACGACCGACGGCCGGTGTCGCGAGATGGCCGCGAGCGCTTTGCTCTGGTCGAGGGTGAAGTCCTCCGAGCGGCGACCGGTGACCCACGCGGTGTTGGTGTCGCGGGCGTACTCCGGATACATCGAGTACGTCGGGGCGAACGACAGCGCAGTACGGCCTGGTCCACCGAAGGCCTGCAGGATGTGCAGCATCACCTCGTTGGAACCGTTGGCCGCCCACACCTGCTCGGCCGTGAGCTGGGCACCGGACTCCCGGGCCAGGTACGCCGCGAAATCGGCGCGCAGGGCAAGGAACTCGCGGTCGGGGTAGCGGTTCAGCCCGCGCGCCGCCTCGGCCACCGACGCGGTGATGTCCGCGACGATCGCCTCGCTCGGCGGGTACGGGTTCTCGTTGACGTTGAGCAGGACGGGGACGTCCAGCTGCGGCGCGCCGTACGGCTCGAAGCTCTTCAGCTCGTCGCGGATCGGCAGCCCATCGAAACGGCCCATCAGTCCTCACTCTTGAAGCGCACCGACACGGCGGCGCCGTGCGCAGGCAGATCCTCGGCGTGGGCGAGCGCCACCACGTGCCCTGCTACCTCTTGCAGGGCCTCGCGGGTGTAGTTCACGACGTGCATCGCTTTCAGGAAGCTGCGCACGGACAGGCCGGACGAGTGGCACGCGCAGCCGGCGGTCGGCAGCACGTGGTTCGACCCGGCGCAGTAGTCGCCCAGCGAGACCGGCGACCAGCCGCCGACGAAGACCGCGCCGGCGTTGCTGATCTGCAGCGAACGCTCCTCGGCGTCGACCGTCTGGATCTCCAGGTGCTCGGCCGCATACGCATCCACAACGGCCGTGCCCTGGTCCAGGTCATCGACCAGTACGACGGCCGACTGCTGGCCGCCCAGTGCTTCCGCGACCCGCTCGTGGTGCTTGGTCTGCGGAACCTGGATGGCCAGCTCGGCCTCGACAGCCGCGGCGAGCGTCTCGCTCGGGGTGACGAGCACGCTGGCCGCCATCGGGTCGTGCTCGGCCTGGCTGATCAGGTCGGCGGCCACGTGGGCCGCATTGGCGGAGTCGTCGGCCAGTACGGCGATCTCGGTCGGCCCGGCCTCGGAGTCGATGCCGACCTCGCTCTGCACGAACCGCTTGGCCGCGACCACGTAGATGTTGCCCGGCCCGGTGATCAGGTTGACCTTGCGGCAGCCCTCGAAGCCGTACGCGAACCCGGCGATCGCCTGCGCGCCGCCCATCGCGTACACCTCGTCGATCCCGAGCATCGCGCACACCGCGAGCACGGTCGGGTGCGGCAGTCCGCCGAATTCCTTCTGCGGCGGCGATGCCAACGCCAACGACGTGACCCCGGCTACCTGCGCCGGTACGACGTTCATCACCACGCTGGACGCCAACGGCGCGCGGCCGCCGGGCACGTAGAGCCCGACCCGCTGCACCGGCACCAGCCGCTGGGTCACCCGGCCACCCGGGGCAGGCTGCGACTCGACGTCACTGCCCCGCTCGTCCATGCTGACCTCACGCACCCGCCGGATCGACTCCTCAAGCGCGGCGCGGACCTCTGGATCAAGCTCCTCCAGCGCCGTCTTCAACGCCTCGGCAGGGACCCGCAACTCCGCCACGGCCACATGGTCGAACTTCTCGCCGTACTCCCTGATCGCCTCGAGCCCGCGATGACGGACGTCCAGGCAGATCGGTCGGACGACGTCGAGGGCAGCCTCGACGTCGAACACGGCTCGGGGAACCAGGGCCTGAAGGTTGAGAACCTCTCCAGCAGCCACTCGGCCCCGCAGGTCGACGCGGCGAATCATGAGCCTCAGTCTAGTGGTCGGCTCCCCCGGCCCCCGCGCGCCGTCTACTGCGCGGACCACGGCGGCGAGTGGTTGCCACGGGCATGCCTGACGATCCCCCCTCAGTCGCGAGCAGGTGCTCGGTGCGAGGTGCCGTGCCGGGTGCCGCGCAGCACGAGGGGGGATCGTCAGGCATGCCCTAGGCTCAACGGTATGGACTCCCGCCTGCCGCTTCTCACTGTCGACACAGTGATCTTTCCTGGGCTGGTGCTTCCTATCCCGGTCACGGACGTCCAGGGGCGGTCGGTGATCCGGGATCTGGTCGAGAACGGCGGCGAGATGGTCTGCGGCGCAGTCGCGGTCCGGGACGGGTACGAGCTGGGCGACCGGGTGTTCCGGTCGCTGTACGGCACCGGCTGCGCGGCGACGATCTCGGAGATCTCGCTCGACATCGACGACGACGGCCCGGTCGAGGTCACCCTGACCGGCAACCGGCGCTTCAAGGTCGCCGAGCTCGACAGTGGCGGCGACTACCTCGTCGCCGACGTCGAGTGGCTCGACGAGGAACCAGGCGACGATCCCCTCGGCACTGCGACCGTCGCGGTCGAGCGCTTCCGCCGGTACGCCGCTGCCGTCAGCGAGATCTCGCAACCCGGCCTGCACATCGGCGCACTCCCCGACGAGCCCGGCACACTCTCATACCTGATCTCGGCCGCGATGACGCTGGTCACCCCCGACCGCCAGAAGCTCCTCGAAGCCCTCGACACCACCACCCGCCTGGCCCAGCTCGTCGGCCTCCTCGACACCGAGCTGGCCGCGATCACCGCCCTCCCGTCCCTCCCCGCGATCGACCTCGCCTGGGCCGACATGTCCCCCAACTGAGGTCGGTTACGGTTCAGGCTCGATCGCCTGCGTAGGCCTCGTAGTTTCCACACTCTGCGGTGATCTCGGCCGTCGCCTGCGCCGCGGCGAAGAAATCCTCGGCCAGCGGCGAGATGCGTGAGGCCGCCATCGCGAGGCACACCTGGTCAGGCGCGAGCTCCGGGATGGATACGTAGCCGATGTCCGGACGCGAGTAGAACAGCGTCTCCGAACGCGCCACGAACGAGATGCCCCGGCCGGCCGCGACGTGCTCGAGTTTCTCCTCCACGCCGCGCACCCGGAGCCCGGAGTCGGGGTGTGGGCGCCTGGTGGGGTGCGTGCTCGGGCCGGCATGCCAGACCAGCGGCTCACCGGCCAGGTCGGCCTCGGTGACCTCCTCCTTGCCGGCCAACCGATGGCCTGCGGGCAGTACCACCATGAGCGGCTCGGCGTACAGCGGGATCACGCGCAGGCCGGTCTCGTCGATGGGCAGCCGCACATAGCCGACGTCGATACGGCCGTCCAGCAGCATCGGTGCCTGGTCGTCCCACTCGATCCGCTGCACGTCCACGACCACGTCCGGATGCCGGGCCTCGAACGCCTGGGCCGCCGGGATGACCGGGATCCCGGTCCGGAAGCCGACCGCCAGTCGCCGGCTGCCGTGGGCAGCCACGGTCACCCGGCGGCGGACCGCGTCCGCCGAGGCGAGCAGCGGACCGGAGTCGGTCAGTAATTGCCGGCCGGCGTCGGTCAGCGCCACGCCGTGGCGGTCCCTGGTGAACAGCGCCGCGCCCAGATCCTTCTCCAGCGCGCGGATCTGGCGGCTGAGGGCCGGCTGCGCGATATGCAGCTCTTCAGCGGCGCGGCCGAAGTGCAACTGCTCGGCGACGGCGAGGAAGTAGCGCAGTTTGCGCAGGTCCAGATCCATGACGCCTCCCGCCTCCGGTGATGCCGCCAAGGTATCACCACGGCTGAAAGAGGTCTTGGACACCAACTCCGGTCAATGGCAGCCTCAATATGCAACTTCAATGAAATCGATTGTGTTTTTGCAGACCACAGGAAATGAGAACACCTTATGAGTAGCATCACCATCATCGGCACCGGGAACATGGCGCGGACGATCGGCACGCTCGCGGTGGCGGGCGGCAACAGCGTCGAGGTCATGGGACGCGATCAGTCCAAGCGCGACGACCTGGCCAAGGCTCTGGGCGGCGGCGCGACGACGGGCGAGTGGGGCGCCGTCCCGGCCGGGGACATCGTCATCACGGCTCTTTTGGCCGACGGTGTCGTACCGGTCGTCGCCGAGTACGCAGACGCCCTCGCGGGCAAGGTCATCGTCGACATCAGCAACCCCTTCAACGCCACGTTCGACGGGCTGGCCCACGGCGCGGAGACCTCGATCGCGCAGGAGGCCGCCAAGGTGGCCCCGGCCGGCGCCAGCGTGGTGAAGGCGTTCAACACCATCTTCCGCAACGTCTTGGAGAAGGGCCGGCCCGACGTCTTCATCGCCGGCGACGACGCGCCGGCCAAGGCGGGCGTGGCGGCGTTCGTCGAGAGCCTCGGGCTGCGCCCGCTGGATGCCGGCGGGCTGAAAATGGCGCACTGGCTGGAAGGAATGGGCCTGGTCACGGTGAGCCTGGCCGGAAACGGGGTCGGCCACTTCGACTTCGCCCTCGGCGTCAGCGAATTCACCGGCTGAACGCACTCGTACCGCCATTCTTTTCGCCGCATCATTCACAAGGAGCAGTAGCGTGCGCGTTTTCGTCACCGGCGGGACCGGCCATTCCGGTTCGTACATCATTCCCGAGCTGATCGCCGCCGGGCACGAGGTCACCGGCCTGGCCCGGTCGGACCCGGCCGCGGCGGCACTGTCCGCGCTCGGCGCCAAGGTGCGTCGCGGCGACCTCCAGGATCTCGACGGGCTCATGGAGGCAGCCGCCGACTCCGACGGCGTCATCCACGTCGCACACCGCCAAGACCTGCTTCCGTACGGCGGGATGGACGCCGTATCCGCCGCAGAACTCCCGATCATGCTCGCGTACGGCGAGGCGCTCGCGGGAACTCACAAGCCCCTGGTCGCGGCAGGAAGCATCGGGTCGTCCGGGCAACTGGGCCGGCCGGCCACCGAGGAAGACCCCGCCCTCCCCGTCGGCGACGAGCACAAGGGCACTCTGCGGGTTCGCAACGTCGTGGAAACCGCCGTCCTCGACCTCGCCGAACGCGAAGTCCGGTCGTCGGTCGTACGGATCGCCAACATCGCCCACAGCACCACCGACCAGGCCGGCTTCCTCCCCACCCTGATCGCACTCGCGAAAGAAAAAGGCTTCGCCGGCTACCCCGGAGACGGCACAAACCTGTGGAACGCCGTACACATCCGCGACGTCGCCTCCCTGTTCCGCCTGGCGCTGGAGAAAGGCCCGGCCGGCAAACACTGGCACGCGGTCCAGGATGAAGGCATCCCGCTCCGCCAGATCGCCGAAGCCATCGGCAACCGCCTGGGCCTGCCCGCCGTAAGCATCCCCCTCGACGAACTGATGCTGCCGGGCTACTTCGGGTTCCTCGCGAACATCGTCACGCAGAGCTACCCGGCCTCCAACCTCATCACCCGCCGGACCCTCGGCTGGGAACCCACCCAACCCGGCCTGCTCACCGACCTGGACAACGGCCACTACTTCCCCACCGCCTGACTGCTGGGTGATCAGAAATATTCCTTGACAGGAATATTCTCCATGGGGAATGCTTTGGGTCATGGACGCACTGATCACCGCACTTGCCGACCCGGCTCGGTGGCGGCTGGTGGAGTTACTGGCCGAGCGGCCGAGGTCGGTGGGAGTGCTGGCTCAGCTTGCGGAGGCGCGGCAGCCCCAGACGACCAAGCATCTACAGACGCTGGAGCGGGCCGGGGTTGTCACCTCGGAGCGCACTGGGCAGCGGCGGGTCTATGCGCTGCAGTCCCATCCGCTGCGGGAGCTAGCGGCCGCGCTCAACCGATTGGCCGACAGCGCTGACCAGGTCAGCGAGAGCTTCGATCGACACCGGCTCAGCGTCGACGCTGAGCGGCTCGCCGCCGAAGAGGCCGGCTGGGCCGATGGACGGGCCTTCAGGTTCGTACGGTCATTGCCGGCATCTGCCGAGCAGGTATGGCGGTATCTGACCGAGGTCGAGCTGCTGGCTCAGTGGTGGGCGCCGGAGGATCTTCGGGTTTCGGAGCTCGTCTTCGAGGCGCGACCGGGTGGGCGGGTCGTACTGGAGTACCGCGACGCGGAGGATGCCGACGGCTCCGACCAGGTCGCGGGCCGTTCCGAAGGAGTCGTCACCGACGTACGGGCCGGCGAGCAGCTCGCTTACCGCAACTCCCCTGTGCTGCCTGACGGAAGTACCGCCTTCACCGCTCACACCGGCTACACGCTCCGGCCGTCCGACGCCGGGACCGAACTGGAGGTCGAGCTGCGGATCACCGACAGCACGATCCAGTCCGCCGACTTCATCGCAGGGATCGAGCTCGGCTTCGGCCAGAGCCTCGACAAGCTCGCGGCGACCCTCGCCGCCACCACCCCAAGGAGTGCGCAATGACCCGTCTGGTGACCGCGAACCTCAGCCTCTCCCTCGACGGCCGCTACAACGGCCCCGGCGGCCCGTACGACCTGGCCGCGATCGTCCCGTACGCGACCACCGACGTGGCCCGCGACCACCTGACCCGCCTGCACGAGAACGCCACCACGGCAGTCCTCGGGCGGCTCAACGCCGAAGGATTCCTGGGCTTCTGGCCGACGATCATCGGCAACCAGGACGCCGACCCGCGCGATCGCGGCTACGCGCAGTGGCTCGTCGACACCGACAAGGTCGTCTTCTCCACCACTCTCACCGAGGCACCCTGGGAGCGGACCCGCCTCGTGAACGGCCCCGTCGCGGACGTCGTCACCGAGCTCAAGGCGACCGGCGAGGGCGAGATCCTGGTCAACAGCAGCGCCAGCATCATCAAGGCACTGCTCGCCGCGGACCTGCTCGACCGGCTCTACCTGATGGTCACCCCCGAGATCGCCGGCGGCGGAGAGCGCCTGTTCGAGGACGGCGTACCGGCGACGAAGTGGGCCGTCACGCATCAGGAGACCGGCAAGCTCGGCGAGCTGGCGATGGTCTACGACCGCGTGCGGTAGAGAATTGAATCCCAGAACGGTATGGTTCTGGTATGAGCAAGCAGATCACCGTACGGCTGCCGGACGAGCTCGTCGAGTTCATGGACCGGTTGGTTGATGACAACAAGGCGCCCAGCCGGGCGTCGGTGGTCGCGCGCGCGATGGAGCGGGAGCGCCGGCGTGAGCTGGCCGAGCGGGACGCGGCCATCCTCGCCGCCCACGGAGACTACGAAGACCTCGACGGACTGGCGGTCGCCGCCGGTGGGACCGTACTGACCGACCTCGACTGATGCGGCCACTGCACATCGCCCGGCTGGACAAACCCCGGCCGGTCGTCGTCCTGACCCGCGAGCTGATCCGGCCGCGACTGACCAACGTCACCGTCGCCCCGATCACCAGCACCATCCGCGGCCTGTCGACCGAGGTACTGGTCGGCGCCCAGAACGGCCTGGATCACCCCAGCGCGATCAGCTGCGACAACATCCAGACCATCCCGAAACTCCAGCTCGGCCGCCTGATCGGCTACCTCCTCCCCGACCAGGAAGCAGCCCTCGCCGAGGCAATCACCCTCGCCTTCGACCTCGAAGGCGATCTGTAAGAAGGTCAGCCGAGTTTGCTGACGTCGCGGACGGCGCCCTTGTCGGCGCTGGTCGCCATGGCGGCGTAGGCGCGCAGTGCGGCGGACACCTTGCGATCGCGCGCCTTCGGGGCGTAGACCCCGCCGAGCGCCTCGCGGCGAGCAGCCAGTACGTCGTCGGTCACCAGCAACTCGATCGACCGGCCGGGGATGTCGATCCGGATCCGGTCGCCGTCCTCCACCAGCGCGATCGTCCCGCCCGACGCCGCTTCCGGCGACGCGTGACCGATCGACAATCCCGAAGTACCGCCGGAGAAGCGGCCGTCGGTGATCAGCGCGCAGACCTTGCCCAGCCCACGACCCTTCAGGAACGAGGTCGGGTAGAGCATCTCCTGCATCCCGGGACCACCCTTGGGCCCTTCGTACCGGATGACCACCACGTCGCCCGGCTTGATCGCCTTGGCCAGGATCTTCTCGACCGCCTCTTCCTGCGACTCGCAGACCACGGCCGGCCCCTCGAAGGTCCAGATCGACTCGTCGACGCCGGCCGTCTTCACGACACAGCCGTCGACCGCGAGGTTGCCCTTCAGCACCGCCAGCCCGCCGTCGACCGAGTACGCGTGCGCCGCATCGCGGATGCACCCACCAGCCGCGTCGGTGTCCAGCGTCTCCCAACGCTCGGACTGCGAGAACGCCGTCGCCGACCGCTTGCAACCAGGGGCCGCGTGCCACAACTCGACCGCCTCGGCCGACGGTGATCCGCCGCGCACATCCCAGGTCTTCAGCCAGTCGTCGATCGAGGCGCTGTGCACGGTGTGGATGTCCTCGTTCAGCAACCCGGCCCGGTACAGCTCGCCGAGGATCGCCGGGATGCCACCGGCGCGGTGCACGTCCTCCATGTAGTACGTGCCACCGGGAGCGACGTTCGGCGCGACCTTCGCCAGGCAGGGCACGCGACGCGAGACGGCGTTGATGTCGTCCAGGTCGAAGTCGACCTCGGCCTCTTGGGCTGCCGCGAGCAGGTGCAGGATCGTGTTGGTCGAGCCGCCCATCGCGATGTCGAGCGCCATCGCGTTCTCGAAGGCCGCGCGGGACGCGACGTTGCGCGGCAGGACGGTCTCGTCGTCCGTCTCGTAGTACCGCCTGGTGATCTCGACGACCGTCCGGCCGGCGTTCTCGTACAGGGCCTTGCGGGCGGTGTGGGTGGCGAGCACCGAGCCGTTGCCCGGCAGCGCCAGGCCGATCGCCTCGGCCAGGCAGTTCATCGAGTTGGCGGTGAACATGCCCGAACACGAGCCGCAGGTCGGGCAGGCGTTCTCCTCGATCCGCAGGATGTCGGCGTCGGAGACGTTCTCGTTGACGGCCTCGGACATCGCGTCGATCAGGTCCAGCTTGCGGACGGTGCCGTCGACCAGGGTGGCCCGGCCGGCCTCCATCGGGCCGCCGGAGACGAACACGGTCGGGATGTTCAGCCGGAGCGCGGCCATCAGCATGCCCGGGGTGATCTTGTCGCAGTTCGAGATGCAGATCAGCGCGTCGGCGCAGTGCGCCTCGACCATGTACTCGACCGAGTCGGCGATCAGGTCGCGGGACGGCAGGCTGTAGAGCATCCCGCCGTGGCCCATCGCGATGCCGTCGTCGACCGCGATCGTGTTGAACTCGCGGGCGATCCCGCCGGCCGCCTGGATCGCCTCGGAGACGATCCGGCCGACCGGTTGCAGGTGGGTGTGACCCGGGACGAACTCGGTGAAGCTGTTCGCTACCGCGATGAGCGGCTTGCCGAAGTCCTCTCGGGCGACGCCGGAGGCCATCATGAGGGCGCGGGCGCCCGCCATGTTGCGGCCGTGGGTGACGGTACGGGACCTCAGTTCAGGCACGACGATCTCTCCAAATCCACTGGCGAACGACTGCTTGTCATGGTGCCACTCCAGGTCCAGATGTCGAAACACTGGTCCCGTATACCAAGAATGCGACTGGTCGGCAGCACGTATCTTGGCCCTGTGGACGACGCAGAGCTGGTACGAGCGGCCCAGTCCGGCGACGTCGCCGCCCTCGGCCTCCTGCTCGCCCGGCACCGGCCCGGGATGACCGCCGTCGCGATCAGCGTGCTCGGCTACGGCCCCGACGCCGAGGACGCCGTCCAGGAGGCGGCGACGGTCGCGCTGGCCCGGATCGGCGACGTCCGGGACCCGGAGGCGATCGGGCCATGGCTGCGCCAGATCGTTCGCAATGCTTGCCGGATGCAACTACGTGCCAGGCAGCCGTTGCCGCTCGATGAGCACCTCCACGCGGTACCACCGTCCGCCGAGCCCGATCCCGCCCAGCTCCTGGAGCAGCACGCGTCCCGCGACTGGGTGTGGCATGCGCTGGAACGCTTGTCGCCACCCCTGCGACTCGTGGTCATGTTGAGGCACTTCAGCGGCGTCACGGCGTACCAGGACATCGCCGCCACCTGCGGAGTGCCGGTCGGTACCGTCCGCAGCCGGCTGTCCGAGGCCCGCAGCAAGCTCTGCGCGAGCCTCCTGGCGACAGCGGACGACGCGTACGGCGACGTGTCGGCACTCGCCTCGGTACGACGCCGCCAGGTCGAGGACGTCCTCGTCGCGGCGCAACGTGGCGACCTGCCCGACGTGCTGGCCGCGTCCTGGTCACCCGAGGCGGAGTTCGTCTTCTCGGGCGGCCTTCACCTGAAGGGCTTCGACGCCTTCGTCAAGGGGATGGACCACGACATCGACCTCGGTGTCCGTGGGCGGATCACCAACGTCGTCGCCAGCCATGACCTCACGGTCGCCGAGATCGACCTGATCAACCCCGCCCACGACCCGTACCACTGCCCGCCGGCCGTCGTCTGGGTCCAGCAGCTGAGCGACGGCCTGGTGCAGAGCTGCAGGTTCTTCCACGCCAGCCGGGCCGGGCAGGCGCACGCCATCTCAGCGTGATCCAGTTCACAATCAAACGATCGAACTTCGGCCGGCCGTCCGCATCCTGTCCTCGTGAGCACCCTTGACGCGGAAAACCCACTGGAACGCTTCGCGCTGGCCTCGGCGGCCCGGGAGTCGCTGGCCGCCTGGACCACCGGCGCGCAGGTCCTGACCTTGATCACGACGCTGCGGGACCGTGGCTGGACGAAGTACCTCGCCGAGCCGCGCGACCTCGAGACGCTGGCCGAGTTCTCCGGCCTGCCGCCGACCCGGCTCGCCGACATCTTGTCGTTGCTGGAAGCGAACGGCATCGTGCGGCAGCAGGATGGGACCGTCCAGCTGACCCGGCCGTTCGAGGCACTGGCCGCGGACGACTCCTACATCGGGCTGGACGAGCTGCTCGACCACTCCGAGGTGATGTCCCGGCTGATCCGTACGGCGGCCGAGGGTCCCGGACCGCTGCCGTTGACCGAGCCCGATGCCCTGGTCGTCGCGCGCGCCCTCGGCGGAAAAGCCACCACGGTCACCCGGACCCTGTACGAGCAGAGCTTCCTGCCGAAGCTGCCTGAGGTGAGCGAAGCGATCCGTGCCGGGCGCTGGCTCGACGTCGGCTGTGGTGTCGCCGGAGCGACGCTGACGCTGGCCACTCTGCTCCCCGAGTTCCGGGCGGTGGCGATCGAACTGGTTCCTACCGTGGCCGCTGAGACGCTGCGCCGGGTGAAGGAGCACGGCGTGGCCGACCGGGTCGACGTCCGCTGCATGGACGCGCGGGACTTCGACGAGCCGGCCTCGTTCAGTGGCGCGTTCTGGGCTCAGCCCTTCTTCCCCGAGCCCACCCGGGCGGCGACGCTCGCGGTGATCCTGCGCTCGCTCAAGCCCGGTGGCGTGCTCGTCCTGCAGGAGATGGAACCGCCCGAGCCCGATGAGTCAGACCGGCCCGCCTACGCCTTGCGGAAGCTGGTCGCGCAGGGTCAGGAGGTGCCGTTCGCGCGGTCCGCCGAGGACCTGGCCGCCGAGGCGGTCGCGGCCGGCTTCGAGTTGGTCCGGCTGGCGCCGACGGACTTCGGCCGGATGATCCTCGTGCGGCGACCGCTGAGCTGAATCTTTTGTCCTAGGCCGGCTTTAGCCTGGGCAGATGGAGGGCTTCGAGTACCACGTGCGCAGGGCGCATCCCGCCCTGCGCCCGTACCTCGGCGACCTCACCGGCTATGCGTACCGGGGTGCGCCTCTGGAGCTGCATCGCGGCCTGCCCTCGCGGTACCTCACGATCGTGATCAGCCTGGACGAGCCGCTCGGTGTCGCCTGGCCGGACGAGCCGGTGGAGAAGTTCCAGACCCTCGTCGGCGGGCTGCACTCGACCGCAGTCCGGATCGCCGACTCCCCCAACGTGGCCGGCATCCAGCTCGCGCTCACGCCGGCCGGGTCGCGAGCGCTGCTGGGTCTGCCGTCGGGTGAGCTCGCCACCACGATCATCGACCTCGACAAGCAGCTCGGAATGCCGGCACAGGAGCTCGGCGAGCGGCTTCGCGCGACGCCGCACTGGCACGAGCGATTCGACCTCGTAGAGCGGCTGCTGCTCGAGGCGTGGCGGGACGAGCCGATCGGCGCGCCACGGGCCGAGCTCGGCTGGGCCTGGCGACGGCTGTGCGAGACGGCGGGCGGCATCGGCGTACAGGAACTGGCTCGAGAGGTCGGGTGGAGCCGACGGCATCTGACCGAGCAGTTTCGTGCGGAGTACGGGCTGGCGCCGAAGGTCGCATCACGGGTCCTACGGTTCGAGCGGGCCGTCCGCTGGTTGAAGGCGAAACCGCAGACCAGGTTGGCGGATCTCGCGGCTGATCTCGGGTACGCCGATCAAGCGCACCTCACTCGCGAATGGCACGCGATCGCAGGGTGCTCGCCGCGGCAATGGATGCTCGAAGAGCTCCCATTCGTCCAAGACGACGCGCGGACCGAGGTCGCAGAGTCGGGGGTATGAACACGACGACGAACGACACCGTGATCGGGGTCTGGCCGACGCTGGTCTACCGCGACGGCCAGGCCGCACTGAAGTTCCTCACCGAAGGGCTGGGGTTCACTCTGGCCGCCTCGTACGCCGGGGTCGCCGAGGGCTCGATCGCGCACGCCGAGCTGGTCTGGCCGGCCGGTGGTGGCGTGATGGTCAGCTCGGTCGACCGCAACGCCGAGCCGAACGAGTTCGACCACTTCGCCGGGCAACGGCAGTCGATCTATCTGGTCTGCGAGGACCCCGATGCGGTGTGGCCCAAGGTGATCGCGGCGGGCGCGACCGTAGTACGGGAAAGGCGCTCGGAGGACTACGGCTCGTATGGATTCAGCGTGGCTGATCCGGAGGGCAATGTGTGGAGTATCGGGACCTATCGCGGCGAGATCGGCGCGTTGTCCACAGGGGAACAGCAGTGACTGCGGGAACTCCGTAGAATCGCCGGGTGACAGAGACGAGCCAGCCGCTGGACGACACCTCGAGCGAGGCCTTGCAGGTCTTGCACCGGGTGTTCGGGTACGACTCGTTCCGGGGTGAGCAACAGGACATCATCGAGACCGTCGTCGGCGGTGGTGACGCCCTGGTGCTGATGCCGACCGGTGGTGGGAAGTCGCTCTGTTACCAGATCCCCGCCCTGGTCCGGTCGGGCGTCGGAGTGGTCATCTCGCCGTTGATCGCATTGATGCAGGACCAGGTCGACGCGCTGACGGCACTCGGCGTCCGGGCCGGCTTCCTCAACTCGACGCAGGACTACGAGCAACGGCGCGAGGTCGAGCAGGCGTTCCTGTCCGGCGATCTCGACCTGCTCTATCTGGCGCCCGAGCGGCTCCGGGTGGAGGCGACGACGCGGCTGCTCGACCAGGGCAAGATCGCGCTGTTCGCGATCGACGAGGCGCACTGTGTGTCGCAGTGGGGGCACGACTTCCGGCCCGACTACCTGATGCTGTCGCAGCTGCACGAGCGCTGGCCCGACGTACCGCGGATCGCGCTGACCGCCACCGCGACCGAGGCGACGCACGCCGAGATCGCCACCCGGCTGAACCTGAAGTCGGCGAAGCACTTCGTCGCGAGCTTCGACCGGCCGAACATCCAGTACCGGATCGTGCCGAAGGACAGCCCGCAGAAGCAGCTGCTCGATCTGCTCCGCACCGAGCACGCCGGCGATGCCGGCATCGTCTACTGCCTGTCCCGCAACAGCGTCGAGAAGACGGCGACCTTCCTCACCCAGAACGGCATCGAGGCCGTCCCGTACCACGCGGGTCTGGACAGCCGGGTCCGCGCGAAGAACCAGTCGCGGTTCCTGCGCGAGGACGGGCTGGTGGTCGTCGCGACGATCGCCTTCGGGATGGGCATCGACAAGCCGGACGTCCGGTTCGTCGCGCACCTCGACCTGCCGAAGTCGGTCGAGGGCTACTACCAGGAGACCGGCCGGGCCGGCCGTGACGGCCTGCCGTCGACCGCCTGGCTGGCGTACGGACTGCAGGACGTCGTCCAGCAACGCAAGATGATCGACACCTCCGAAGGCGACGCGGCCCACCGTCGCCGGCTCGGCACCCACCTCGACGCGATGCTCGCGTTGTGCGAGACGGTTCAATGCCGTCGGCAACAACTCCTCGCGTACTTCGGGCAGACCGGTGAGCCGTGTGGCAACTGCGACACCTGCCTCACCCCGCCGGAGTCGTGGGACGGCACCATACCGGCGCAGAAGCTGCTCTCGACCGTCTACCGGCTGCAGCACGAGCGCAACCAGAAGTTCGGCGCCGGCCAGGTGATCGACATCCTGCTCGGCAAGACCACCGACAAGGTCAAGCAGTTCCGGCACGACGACCTGACCGTCTTCGGTATCGGCACCGAGCTCAAGGACACCGAGTGGCGCGGCGTCATCCGCCAACTGCTCGCGCAACGCCTGCTCGCGGTCGAGGGCGACTACGGCACGCTGCTGCTCACCGAGGACAGCGCCGAGGTGCTCGGCCGCCGCCGCGACGTGATGATGCGCCGCGAGCCGGAGCGGGCCGCCCGATCCAGTTCGCGGTCCAGTGGCGGCAAGAAGAAGGCCGTTGCCGACCTCGCTCCGGAGGCCGAGCCGATCTTCGAGCGGCTGCGCGCTTGGCGTGGCGCGGTCGCGAAGGAGACCGGCGTACCGGCGTACGTGATCTTCCACGACGCGACGTTGCGGCAGATCGCCACCGACCTGCCGGGCAGCCTGGCCGAGCTGGGCAAGATCAGCGGCGTCGGCGAGAACAAACTCGCCAAGTACGGCGAGGGCGTACTGGAGGCGCTCGCCGCAGAGTAAGCGGCCGCGATCGCCTGCCCACTACCGGGCCGTTCATCGCGGTCGGCAAGCAGCAGGTCGACCTGCCCACATCTCCACGCGCAGGCGGTGGCGGGCGCGCAGCGACAGCATTGACGATTCCTCTCAGTGGGCGAGCTGAGTGCCCTTGCCGAGACGCAGGCCGGACCTCTGTCCGGCCCGCGTCCGCGGGATCAGGCCGGAAGCTTCGACGCGAGGATGTCGACGTTCTCGATCGCGGGTGCCACGGTGAACAGCTCGTCAGCGCGCTTCCCGAGCGCGGTCCCCACGCCGCCGGCCAGGTGCGCCTGCCGGCCGGCATCGTCGGGGAACACGTCGAAGATGCCGAACGTGGACGCGTCGAACTGGACGGCGAACCAGGCCCGGGTATCGGGCTCCTCCTCGACGATCGCCTGCGCGTCGGTCAGGAACTGAGCCACCTCCGACTCCTTACCCGGTCTTGCGTGTACGCGGAGCAGCAGGCCGACTCGTACCATGATTCTTCCTCAGAACTGGTGTTCGCTGGTGCCCGGCACCATCGGCCGGCCATGTACGTTCTCCAACGGAGAACAACCCCTGGTACCCAAAAGGTGCACGAACATGCATGGACGAGCATGAGCAATCTGACGAGTTCGTACGACGAGCTGGCCGACGCCTACCACGCGACCATCGATCCGGACGGTGCCGGCCTGGACGATCCGACCTTCGACGAGCTGGTGGGTGATCCCCGCGGCCAACGGGTCGCGGCGGTCGCCTGCGGGCAAGGACGGGAGGCGCGCCGGCTGGCGGATCTCGGCGCGCAGGTGGTCGGCATCGACGCCTCCGCGCCGTTGCTGGCCCATGCCCGGTCACTCGAACAGCACACCCCGCGCGGGATCGAGTACGTGCACGGCAACGCGCACGACCTCCAGCCGCTCGCCGACGCCTCGTTCGACGGCGCCGTCTGCTACATGGCGCTGATGGACATCCCCGAACTCGAACCGACGCTCCGATCGGTCGCCCGCATCCTCAAGCCCGGCGGTTGGTTCGTGGCCGCGATCATCCACCCCTGCTACAAGCCGCCCGCCCACGGCGAACTGATCGACCACATCGAAGGCACCTACCGCCGGATCGCCGGCCGGTACTTCGAAGAAGGCCCGCACAACAGCCCGACCCGCTGGGAGATCCTGCCGCGGGTCTCCTACCACCGGACGCTCTCCACCTACATCAACACTCTCGTGGGTTCAGGGCTGCAGATCGAGCGGACGGCTGAGCCGGTGGGCAACACACCGGTCTGGAAGGAGGCCGCCCAGGTGATCTTCTTCAGCTGCCGAGCAGCGGCTGCAGAGCGGTGATCAGTTCGGTGACCACGCCCTCCGGTTGCTTGTTGCCGTCAGCAAGGATCACGGCGACGGAGACCTTGCGGGACGGGACGGTGACCAGCAGGCTGGTGTAGTCGGGCAGTACGCCGCGGTGCCCGTACGCCGTACCGATGCCGTAGATCTCCGAGAACAGCATCGTCCCGAGGCCGTACTCGCCGTCGCCGGCCGTCATCTGCTGGACCAGGTCGGCCGGTACGACGCGATCGCCGTACAACTCATATCCCCAGCGGGCCACGGTCGGCGCGTCGGCGGCGAGGCCGGCGTTGGCGGCCGACAGGCTCGCGACCGCGCGGCATGGTGTGTACCCGTCGACAGCTTTCCCGCAGACCGGGTTGCGGTCCTCGGCGAGCGGGGCGGCCGGCTTCTGGCCGTCCTGGAAGGCGGCGCGCTGCAACCCGGCTGGCTTGGCCAGGTCGCGGGTGAGCACGGTCGCGAGTGGTTCGCCGGTCACCTTCTCGATCAGCATGCCGAGCAGGACGTAACTGGGATTGCTGTAGTCGTAGCGGACGTCCGGTTTCGTCGGCTCGGCCGTGTCGTAGGAGAGCGCCTGCTCCGGCGTCCAGTGTTTGCCGGGCGCGGCTTTGATCGCGACGTCCATCTTGGCGTAGTCGTCGGCCAGGAAGTTCGGTACGCCGGAACGCATGCTGAGGTGTTGCCGCACGGTCGCGTTGTTGGCGGTCAGCTTGTGCTTCAGGTACTGCGACAGCGGGGCGTCGAGGTCGACCTTCTCGGCCTTCGCGAGCAGCATCACCTCCGAGGCGACGAAGGTCTTGGTGATGCTCGCGACGCCCATACTCGTCTGCGGGGTGAGCGCAGTACCGGCCGCGTCCTTGCCGGCCGCGCCCGACCAGATCCACTTGTCAGTCACCACTGCTGCGGTGACGCCACGGGAGCCCGACTCGGTCGACGGATCGCTGATCACCTTCGCCAGCACGGCCTGCAAGGCCGCCGCCTTCGCTGGGTCGAGCACGGTCGTCGCTGGGTCGGGCAGCATTTGCCCGCCGGCGTCGGTGAAGGTCGAGTTCGGCGCCGGTGACGAGTTGCCGTCCGGCGAGCAACCACCCACCAGCACAGCCATCGCCACCGCGAACACCACCCCAGTCCTCACCATCAACAGATCGTCTCGTGCCCCGAGGGTCACGTCGAGGCCCGATCGGGCAGCCCCTTGGGCTAGGCGTTCTTGAGTTTGCGCCAGCCGCCTGCGCGGTTGTTGGCGATGATCTGGCGGAGCATCGCGGTCAGGGCGGGCTCGTTGATCGGGTCGTTCTCGTGGAGGGAGATCATCCGGGCGGTCTTGTTGTCGTGGCCGCCGGTGATGATGCCTTCCGGGTCGGGGACGATCGCGCCGTCGTACAGGAAGATGTTGACGTGCGTCTTGGCGGCCAGCAGCGCGCAGACGTTGCCCTGCAGCACGAAGTACGGCTGAACCGTGCGCTTGATCGTCTCTTCGAGTTCGGGGTCGGCCGCGTGCACGAGGTCGCGCACGCGGTGGCAGATCTCCTGCTGCCAGTCGGGCAGCTTGTCGATGTACTCGTCGACCCGCGGGTCCTTCTGATAGCTCATCAGGTGCTCCAGGTGAGTCCGATCGCGATCTCCGCGAAGTCATGGATGGTTCGGGCCCGCCGGCCGGCGCTCCAGGCCAGGCAGACGTGGTTCGGGCCGATGTCCTCGATCGGCACCGCGACCACGTCCGGGCGGGTGTAGAAGCTTGCGGTGGAGAGTGGCAGCACCGAGATTCCGTTGCCGGCAGCAACGTGCTCGAGTTTCTCCTCGACGTTGTGGAAGACCGGTACCCGGCCTGGCCGCCGTTCCCGGAGCTCGACGGCGATGTCGCGCCACTCCGGTACGGCGTCCGGGTCCTGCAACAGGTGCTCGTCGGCGAGGTCGCTGATCCGCAGCGACGGCTTGCCCGCGAGCCGATGATCGGTGGGCAGCATGACCACCCGCGACTCCTCGAACAGCGGGCGGACCGTCAAACCCTGCTGGTCGATCGGCAGCCGGACGATGCTGACGTCGGCGCGGCCGTCTCGTAGTACCTCGACCTGGTCGTGCCACGACGTCCGGAGCAGCTCGATCGTCAGCTCCGGGTACTGCTTGGTGAACGCGCGCACCGCCGTCGTGACGGTGATACCCGGCATGAACCCGATCGTGAAGGTGCCCGCCGGCCGCGCGGCCTGGACCACCCGGACCCGGGCCGCCTCGGCCGCTGCGAGCAACGGACGTCCGTCCTCCAGCAACTGCCGGCCAGCCTCGGTCAGCTCGGTCGCCCGCTTGGTACGGACGAACAGCAGGACCTTGAGCTCGTCCTCCAGCGCCCGGATCTGCCGCGACAGCACCGGCTGGGCGATGTGCAGCCGCTCCGCCGCGCGGCCGAAATGCAGCTCCTCGGCCACCGCGACGAAGTACCGGACCTTGCGCAGATCGACGTCCATTACGCCACCTCCTGATACCTGCAGGGTATTACTCCTGGGTCAGGTAGAGCCGGTTGCCGTCCTGGTCGGTGAAGGTGAACATCGGCGGCACGCCCGGCCAGGAGATCAGCTCGCTCGTCTCCACGCCCTGCTCGCCGAGCGCCGCGTGGGCAGCCGCGGCATCCGTCGTGGCGAGCCGGATGCCTGTGTCGACGCCGGTGTCCGACGCCTGTAGCAGGGCGACGGTGGTGGTACCGCCCGGCAGACCGACGACGAGCCAGCGGCCGCCGAGCTGCGGCAGCGGCGCGTCCCACAGCTTCTCGAAGCCGAGCTTCCGCTCGTAGAACTCCAGCGCCCGGTCCTGGTCGCTGACGGGGATCGAGACGGTCCGGACTGCGGTGATGTGAGGCATTTTCTGGTCCTTCCTAGGTGTCTTTACCCCTAGGTAGAGACTGTTTGCCGGATTTCGACACGATCCACCGATGAGTTTTCGCGGGCTCGCTCGTCTTGATGGTCAAACCCCACCAAGGAGGCAGAACGATGGCGAAGGTCCTGTACCACGTGACGATGTCCCTCGACGGTTTCATCGCCGGCCCGGAGCACTCGATGGAGTGGATGAAGGCGGCCGGCAGCGGCCCTCAACCGGAGGGCATGGAGGTGGCGAAGACGTCAGGCGCCGCGCTGGCCGGGCGGAACGGGTACGACGCCGGGCGCCGGGTCGGTGGCGAGCTGTACGGCGGCGCCTACGACGGGCCAATCTTCGTACTGACCCACAACCCACCCACCGACGAGCCGAACCCGGCGTACACGTTCGTCAGCGGCGACATCCGCCCAGTCGTCAAAACCGCCCTGGAGGCGGCTGACGGCAAGGACCTGCTGATCCTCGGCGGCACGGTAGCCGCCCAATGCATCGAAGCCGGCCTACTCGACGAACTCTTCATTCACGTCGCCCCCGTACTCCTCGGCCAGGGCATCCCTGTCTTCCGCAGCACCGGCCCGCTCGTTTCTCTCGAACCGATCTCGATCTCCCAGGTCGGCGCATCCGCCAACCTCCGCTACCGCGTCCTCACCTGACCTCACCCGGCGGCGCCTCATTGAGATAGGCCTCAAGGTCCGGCTCACCGGTGAGCAGGTGCCGAACCCAAGCAACCCGCTCATTCTCGGCGAGCGCCAGCTCCCAGACGCAGCCGGTCGCGAAGGCGGGCATGGGTGTGATGGCGGTCGGCTGGTCCAGTGGCGACCGGAAGTACGCCAGCGAGAGGTCTACGTCGCTGCTCCACCAGTAGATGAGCAGGAAGTTCGCTGGGCGGGCGCGGTGAGCGATGACGAACGCGGCTCGGCCTTGGGAGTCGGCCGGCAGGGTTGCTTCTGCGAACATACGTGCGGCATGCAGCAGTACAGGGTCTGGTTCTCCTTCAACCGCCAAGCCGTAGAGCTTCGTCGGCCAAGTACCGAGCATCTCCACGCCATAGTGCGTGACGGGACGTGGGCTGTGGCTGGTTGGCTGCATCCGGCCAGGGTGCATTGTTCGAGGGTCTTGAACGACAAAGCCCGGACAGCCGCTGGGGCTGTCCGGGCTTTGTGGGGTTGGGTTACTTGGCTACTACTCGCAGGGTGAATTCGCCTTGGCCGTCGCCGGTTACGCGGCTGGTCAGGCCGGCGGAGCGGAGGGCGGCGTAGTCCTTGTCGCGGCCGATCTCCTCGTCCAGCGAGCCGATCGAGGCGAAGTCGACGTAGCCGACCAGCACGGCGCCGGACGTGTCCGGGACCGCCTGCTTGAAGCTCTCGGACTGGCCGAGGTTGCCGCCCTTGAGGACCTGGTCGGCGTAGTCCTGATCGGTGGCGATGACGAGCGTCTTGTCGTCCTTCGCCTTCTTGATCGGGATCTCCCCGACCGGCGAGTGGGTCTGGATCAGGTCGGTCACCTTGTCGACGACCGCCTCGGCCTTGGCCGGGTCGGTCTCGATCCGGGCGGCGATCTTCGGGCCGTTGCTGCTGTCCTTGTCGACCGCGACCGACAGGTTCTTGCCCAGCAGCGGCTTCAGGTCGTCCGGCAGGACCAGCCCGTACTCCTCGGTGAAGCCCTTCGTCAGCTCGGGCAGGTTGAGGCCCGCGCCGGACTTCTCCAGTTGCTTCCAGACCGTGTCGACCAGGTTCGCGCCGTCGGACAGCGTCAGCGCGGCGGCCGTGGTGTCGGGCAGCTTGGCGATCTGGTCACCGGCGTTGGCCGAGTTGACCTTGATCGACTTGTCGCCGCGGGCGATGCCCTTCAGCTCGACGTACTGCGAGTCGAACCGCAGCGCCGCGGCCGCGCTCCCCTCCGGCAGCGCGGAGCTCTCCGAGGCCATCCCCTTGGGAGCCAGCGCCGACAGCCCCTTCAGGTCCGCCCACATCGAGACGAAGCCCTGCTCGCCGAGCGCGTCCATGTCGGCCTTGAAGGTGGCGTTCTCGGACAGCGGGCTGTCCTTGCCGGCGGCAACGGCCGCGTCGACGGTCGCCTGGTCCTCGGACAGCAGCACGTAGCCTTCGGTGAACACCCGGCCCGGCTTCTTGTCCTCTCCTGCGAACAACTTGTCCAGCCCGGCGTTCGCCTTGTCCTCGTTCTTCACCTCGACCGCGACGATCGCGTCCGGCTCCTCGCCGTCCTTGCCCGGCACCGCGGCGGCACCCGCGCGGTCACCCAGCCACGGCTTGATGTCCTTGTCGAAGTCGACGTCGGCCAGCTCGTCGTCGGAGTCCTTCTTGATCAGGTCGAACAGCTTCTGGCGCAGATCGTCCTTGTCGCTCGTCAGCCCGATCTTCTCCTTGGCCGACGGGAACTTCAGCATGAACCGGACGGCGGCGACCTTCTGGCCGGCCGACGGGTTCAGGTCGACCCGCGCGTAGGCGACGGCGTTGCCCGGCAGCACGTCTGCCGGCTGCCCGCCACCAGCGAGCTTGCCGTAGGCGAAGATGCCACCACCGGCGACTACTGCGACGACCGCGACCCCTGCGATCAGCGGGATCAGCTTGCCGCGCTTCTTCGGCTCAGGCTGCCACTCCATGGTCTCCGGCGAACCGTACGGCGGTTGCCCGCCACCGCCATACCCCTGCTGCGGGTAGTCCGGCGACCCCGGCTGCGGCCACAACTGCCCACCCTGCGGCGGCTGCTGCCCGTACTGCCCCGGCTGCGCCTGCCCTGCCCCGTACTGCGGCTGCCCGGCCCCGTACTGCGGGCCCTGCGGCTGCTGCCCGTACTGCGGGAACGGCTGCCCCTGCGGCGGCTGCTGACCATACTGCGGGCCCTGCGCCGGCGGCTGACCGTACTGCGGCCCCTGCGGCGGCTGTCCTGGCTGCTGTCCTGGCTGGCCGGGCTGCGACCCGCCGTACGGCGCGCCCTGCGGCGGCTGGCCGCTATAGCCTGGTTGCTGGCCCTGCGGAGCGTACGGATTGTGCTGCGGCTGGCCGCTGTATGGCCCCTGCCCGCCAGCGGCACCCGGGTGGTGCCCGCCGGTCGGCGGATTGGTGTCGTCAGACATATGCCCCCCTCACGTCGCCGGTAGCCTCACCACCGGCCGAAACAGGCTAATGCACCTGCGGTGACGATTCTGACGCGGCAGATACCGATCCGGTTGCAACAGGATCTGCACGCCAGGTGGAGGCGGCGATGATGGCCGCGGCGAGCGCTGCGCCCACCAGCCAGGCGGCCAGCGGTGTCCAGGTGTGCAGCTCCAGCGGAGCGTCCAGCAGATCCCCCGGCTTGGCCGTCTCCAGCCGCGCCTGCAGCGGGTCATGCCCGAGCAGCATCCCGACCCCCCAGGCGACGCCCGAGCCGAGCGCCGACCCGAGTACGACGATGCTGACCGCCCACGGACCGTAGTTGCGCAACCACCAGAACAGCAACGCGCCCAGCACCAGCGCGGCCAGGAACCCGATCGCGGTGAAGGTGCCGTCAGGTCCGAAGACCTTCGTCATCTGCTCCTCGCCGAGCGACCCGCCGTTCTCGTCCACCGTGTACTGCGCGAGCGGCGAGAACTGCTGCCACGCCCACCCCGCGATCGCCCCGGCGACGAGGAACACCCCGATCGTCACCGCGATCGCCCGGCTCCACGGCAACTTGGGTTCCTCAACCACTACCGGCGTACCGAAGGGCGCTTGGCCATAGCCCTGTCCGTACGCTGACGGACCGAGCGGGTTCTCAACTGGCTGACTCACGTGGCAAGTGTTGCAGGTCCCGCTAGCCGGCCAGGCACGACGGGCCCAGCAATGCCTTCAGGTCCGCCATCAGCGACGAGGTCGGGGTCACCCGGAATCGGTCGCCGATCCGCATCACCGTCGTCTTCTGCCGCGCCTGCAACCGCAACTGCACCTCGGTCATGCCCGGGTGCGACTGCAGCACGTCGCGGAGCTGATCGACCACCGGCGGCGTACACCGGTTGACCGGCATGGTGATCACGACCGGGCCGCTCGGTCCCTCGGTCAGGTCGGGCACGGAGACCTCGTCACCGCTCAGCTCGACCCGGTCCTCGCGCCGGCGGATCCGGCCCTTCATCAAGATGATCGCGTCGTTGCTCAGCAGGTGCGCGTGCAACTGGTACGCCGAGGAGAACATCATCACCTCGATCGAACCCTCGAGGTCCTCGATGGTGACGATCGCGTAGATGTCACCGCGCTTGTTCACCTTGCGCTGGACCGCGGTGACCAGACCGCCGATCGTCACCCTGCTGCCGTCCGGCCGGTCCTCGTCGGCGAGCAGCTGGCCGATCGTGCAGTCGGTGCCGTTGGTGAGCACGTGCTCGACGCCGAACAGTGGGTGGTCGGAGACGTACAGGCCGAGCATGTCCCGCTCGTGGGCGAGCTTGGTGGCCTTGTCCCACTCCTCGATCTCGGGCACCCGGACGGTCAGCCGGCTGTTGCCGTCGGCCTCGGTCTCGTCGTCGTCGCCCATCGAGAACAGGTCGAACTGGCCGTGCGCCTCGTTCCGCTTGAGGTCGATCGCCTCGTCGACGGCCTGCTCGTGCACCGCGACGACCGCGCGCCGGGCATGACCCATCGAGTCGAACGAGCCGGCCTTGGCCAGCGACTCGATCACCCGCTTGTTGCAGACCGGCAGCGGCACCTTGTCGATGAAGTCGACGAAGTCGGTGAACCGGCCCTCGGACTGGCGGGCCGCGACGATCTCGGCCACCACGTTGACGCCGACGTTGCGGATCCCGGACATGCCGAAGCGGATGTCGGTGCCGACCGGGGTGAAGTCGGAGTCGGACTCGTTCACGTCCGGCGGCAGCACCTTGATGCCCATCCGGCGGCACTCGTTCAGGTAGATGGCCATCTTGTCCTTGTCGTCCTTCACGGACGTCAGCACAGCGGCCATGTACTCAGCGGGGAAGTTCGCCTTCAGGTACGCGGTCCAGTACGAGACCAGCCCGTACGCCGCCGAGTGCGCCTTGTTGAACGCGTAGTCGGAGAACGGGACCAGGACGTCCCAGAGCGCCTTGATCGACTGGGCGGAGAAGCCGTTGGCCTTCATCCCCTCGGAGAAGCCGACGTACTCCGCGTCGAGCACCTCGCGCTTCTTCTTGCCCATCGCCCGGCGGAGCAGGTCCGCCTTGCCGAGCGTGTAGCCGCCGAGCTGCTGGGCGATCGCCATGACTTGCTCTTGGTAGACGATCAGCCCGTACGTCGTCCCGAGGATCGGCTCCAGCGCGACCGCGAGCTCGTCGTGCGGGTAGCTGATCTCCTGCTGCTTGTTCTTGCGCAGCGCGTAGTTGGTGTGGCTGTTCGCGCCCATCGGGCCGGGCCGGTAGAGCGCGCCGACGGCCGAGATGTCCTCGAAGTTGTCCGGCTTCATCAGCCGCAGCAGGGCCCGCATCGGGCCGCCGTCGAACTGGAAGACGCCGAGCGTGTCACCGCGGCCGAGCAGCTCGAAGGTCGGCTTGTCGTCGAGGCTGCGGCCGAGCGCGTCCAGGTCCAGCTTGATCCCGCGGCTGGCCTCCACGTTCTTGACCGCGTCGTCCATGATCGTCAGGTTGCGCAGACCCAGGAAGTCCATCTTGACCAGGCCGAGCGTCTCGCAGCTCGGGTAGTCGAACTGGGTGATGATCTGGCCGTCCTGGTCGCGGCGCATGATCGGGATCAGGTCGATCAGCGGCTCGCTGGACATGATCACGCCGGCCGCGTGCACACCCCACTGGCGCTTCAGGTTCTCCAGGCCGCGGGCGGTGTCGACGATCTTGCGGACGTCGGCGTCGGCCTCGTACAGCTGACGGAACTCGCCGGCCTCGGAGTACCGCTTGTGCTGCGGGTCGAAGATGCCGGACAGCGGCACGTCCTTGCCCATCACGGCCGGCGGCATCGCCTTGGTGATCCGGTCGCCCATCGCGAACGGGTAGTCGAGCACCCGGCCGGCGTCCTTGATCGCCTGCTTGGCCTTGATCGTGCCGTAGGTGACGATCATCGCGACCCGGTCGTCGCCGTACTTCTCGGTGACGTAGCGGATCACCTCGGGGCGGCGACGGTCGTCGAAGTCGATGTCGAAGTCGGGCATCGACATGCGCTCGGGGTTGAGGAAGCGCTCGAAGATCAGGCCGTGCTGGAGCGGGTCGAGGTCGGTGATCCGCATCGCGTACGCGCACATCGAGCCGGCGCCGGAGCCACGGCCCGGGCCGACCCGGATGCCGTTCTCCTTGGCCCAGTTGATGAAGTCGGCGACGACCAGGAAGTAGCCGGCGTACCCCTTCGAGGTGATGACCTCGATCTCGTACTCCGCCTGCTTGCGCACGTGATCGGGCACCCCGGCGGGGTACCGCTTGTGCAGGCCGGTCTCGACCTCGGCGACGAACCAGGACTCCTCGTTGTGGCCCTCAGGGCAGGGGAAGCGCGGCATGAACCGGCCCTCGCCCTCGGTGAAGCTCACGTCGCACTGCTCGGCGATCAGCAGTGTGTTGTCGCAGGCCTCCGGGTAGTCCTTCCAGACCTCGCGCATCTCGGCCGCGGTCTTCACGTAGAACTCGTTGGCGTCGAACTTGAACCGGTTCGGGTCGGACAGGGTCGAGCCGGACTGCACGCAGAGCAGCGCCGCGTGCGCGACCGAGTCCTCGGGCTTGGTGTAGTGCAGGTCGTTGGTCGCGACCAGCGGCAGGCCGAGCTCCTTGGCCAGCCGCAGCAGGTCGCCCTGGATGTCGCGCTCGATGCCGAGCCCGTGGTCCATCAGCTCGCAGTAGTAGTTCTCTTTGCCGAAGATGTCGCGGAACTCGGCGGCCGCCTTGATGGCCTCGTCGTACTGCCCCAGCCGGAGCCGGGTCTGCACCTCGCCGGACGGGCAGCCGGTGGTCGCGATCAGGCCCTTGCCGTAGGTCTGCAGCAGCTCGCGGTCCATCCGGGGCTTGAAGTAGTAGCCCTCGAGGCTGGCCAGCGACGACATCCGGAACAGGTTGTGCATGCCGCCGGTGTTCTTCGCCAGCAGCGTCATGTGCGTGTACGCACCGCTACCCGAGACGTCGTCGCGGCCGGAGTTCGCATCGCCCCACTTGACCCGCTTGCGCTCGCTGCGGTGGGTGTGCGGCGTCAGGTACGCCTCGACGCCGATGATCGGCTTCACGTCGTACTTCTTCGCGGTCTTCCAGAACTCGTACGCCCCGAAGACGAATCCGTGGTCGGTGGTCGCGATGGCCGGCTGACCCATCTCCTGGGCCGTTTTGAACAACTCGTCGATCCGCGCGGCGCCGTCCAGCATCGAGTACTCGGTGTGCACATGTAGATGCACGAAACTGTCGCTGGACGCCATGTCTTCGCAGACCTCCCAGAGGCGTGAATGAGTGGAACTGCGCCAGCCTATGCGGGGCCATGGACAGTCTTTGAATCGGCTCACCGAGGGCTGGACTCAGCGCCCGATATCCGTTCGTGGACGACACCACTTCACACCAGTTCGCGCCGCTGTCCGTCCACCACGAGCGCCTGCCCGTCACGCATCTTGAGGTGCTCGACCCCGCTGCGTTCGTACAGCTCGACGACCTTCTCCAGCAACTCCATCTCCGGGTGTCCCGGCGAGTTGAGATGCGGCACGATCGCCTCGTCGAGCACCCCGAGGCCGTCCCAGACCACCTCGCCGTCGACGTCCCCGACGGGATCGCACAACTCCAGCCCGCGCAGACTCGGGGCCAGCACGCAGCAGCCGGCGCTGTACCCCGCGTAGACGACAGTCTCCGAGGTGATCAACCCGGGCAGGATCAGATCTGCGCCACTGGTGGCCATGGCGGCCCGGAGTACGAAGACGTTGCCGCCGCGGACCCATAGACCGTCGTACTCCGCGAGGCGCGCGCCGAGGTCCTGGCCGGCGCGGGCGCCGCGTTCGGAGTACGAGCGCAGGTCCAACTCCTCGGGGCGCAGTCCGAGGTCGCGGAGCCAGGTGAGCTCGGCCGCGACTTCGTCCCGGCGTACCGCGGGATCCTCGGCGTCGATGGCGTTGCAGATGACTGCGACCCGGCCGGCCTCCGGGAGTAGGGCGACCAGGTGCTCGGGGTGGTCGCCCAGCCGGAAGGAGGACAGGTACAGCTTCATCGCTACTGGTCGGCGGCGAGTTTGTTCAGTGCGTTGTCGAGGTCGGCCGGGTACTCCGAGGTGTACTCGACGTACTCGCCGCTGCCGGGGTGGGTGAAGCCGAGGCGCATGGCGTGGAGCCATTGGCGGGAGAGTTCGAGGCGTTCGGCCAGGACCGGGTCGGCGCCGTAGGTGAGGTCGCCGGCGCAGGGGTGGCCGATGGCGGACATGTGGACGCGGATCTGGTGGGTCCGGCCGGTCTCGAGGGTGATCTCGAGGAGAGTGGCGAAGCGGAACGCCTCGAGCGTCTCGTAGTGGGTGACACTCGGTTTGCCGCCGGCTACCACGCCGAACTTGTAGTCGTGGTGCGGGTGGCGGTCGATCGGGGCGTCCACGGTGCCGGTGAACGGGTCGGGGTGACCCTGGACCAGCGCGTGGTAGATCTTCTTGACCGTGCGCTCCTTGAAGGCGCGCTTGAGCACGGTGTAGCTGTACTCCGTCTTGGCGACCACCATCAGGCCCGACGTACCGACGTCGAGGCGGTGGACGATGCCCTTGCGCTCGGCGGCGCCGCTGGTGGAGATGCTGAAGCCGGCGCCGGCGAGGTGGCCGATCACGGTCGGGCCGGTCCAGCCCGGCGACGGGTGGGCGGCGACTCCGACCGGCTTGTCGACGACGATGATCTCGTCGTCGTCGTGGACGATGCGGAGATTGTCGACGGTCTCCGGTACGACGGTGATCTCACCCGGCGGCGCTGGGAGCTCGACGTCGAGCATGACCCCGGCGGAGACGCGGGCGGACTTCAGCGCCGGCGAGCCGTCCATCTGGACCAGGCCGGACTCGATCATCTCGGCGGCCTTGGTCCTGGAGACCCCGAAGAGGCGGGACAGCGCGGCGTCGAGCCGCTCACCGGCGAGGCCGTCGGGAATCATCACCGTGCGTGCGTCGCCGCTCACTTCTTCCCCATATCTTTCGTACCGTCCAGCCGGATGCCGCGCAGGGTCTGGATCACCAGCAGGATCGCCGCCGAGGTCACCGCCATGTCCGCGACGTTGAAGATCGCCCAGTGCGGCGTCTGCAGGAAGTCGACCACATGCCCGTGGAACGGCGACGGCTCCCGGAACACCCGGTCCGTGATGTTCCCGATCGCCCCGCCGAACAGCAGCCCGAACGCCACCGCCCACCCGATGGACCCGAGCTTGCGCGACAGGTACACCACTCCGACCGCCACGATGATCTGAATCGCACTGATCACCGGCGTCAGATTCGACCCCAAACTGAAAGCCGCTCCCGGATTCCGGATCAGATTGAACTTGAGCAGAGAGCCGATGACATTGACCGGCTCCCCCGGCGTCAGATGATGCAGAGCCAGCACCTTGGTCAACTGATCCAGCCCAAGCACCAGCAGACCGACCGCGGCGAACAGGCCGATCAGTCGAGGGGAACGGGACGGCGAGGAACCGGCCGACTCGAGGTCGGCCGGTTCCGGCTTGGGGTCTGGTGAGTCGTCCGCTGGCAGGTCGGACGGTTCGGGGTTGCTCAGCGGCGTTCTTCGCGTTCTTTGCATGACACGCACAGTGTCGCACGCGGGAACGCCTGCAACCGACCCTTGCCGATCGCCTTGCCGCAGCTCTCGCAGACGCCGTAGGTGCCGTCGTCGATCCGGGACAGGGCGCGCTCGATCTGGTCGAGCATGTCGCTCGCGTTCCGGGCCAGCGACATCTCGTGGTCGCGCTCCAGCGTCGTCGACCCGACGTCGGCCTGGTCGTTGCCGGCCCCGTCGCCACCGTCGCGGAGCAGCCCGACGATCTCCTGCTCGGCGTCGCGGATCTCTTCCTTCAGATGGATCGCGTCGGCCTCCAGCTCGCCGCGCAGCTCCTCCATCTCGGCCGCGGTCCACGGCGTCTCGCCGTCCTTGACGGTGAAGTTCTCGGCTTTCTTCGCAGGCACCTTGGCCGGTGCAGTCGCCGGACTGCGGTTCTCGTTCGTCTTCATGGCCACCCTCTTCGTCGGAGTCTGCTTGGCAGCGGCCTTCTTCGCTGAAGGCTGGTTGGCCGGTGCCTTCGTGGCGACCGGTTCGGCGGATTGCGCGGCACTCTTCGAGACCGCGGCGGGACGTCTGGGGGCGGACTTCTTCGGAGCCGATGTAGCCATGGTCGACTACCCCCTGCCTTCGTCGGAGACTGAAGCGGACTGGTCGCAAGACAGTAGGTCACGTGAAGGCCACGTGCCAGCCCGACGCGCAGACCGTGGACATACGGTAGTCGGTTCTTCAAGCCCACTCGATGTTCCGCGCGTCACAGCCGCGTCTCGGAGCTTCTTCAGGCAAGCAATTGCTTCAGTTTCGGCACCGTCTCAGCAACCCGCACGAGCATTGTCGGGGACGGATCCCGTCCTGACCAGCGATTAACGATTCGTAGCCGGATGGTACGGAGTCGTACACTGGCCCGGCACACCGCAAGGCAGTGATGGGGCGATCACCCCGGAGCCGCCGGAAGAACGGTCCATCACGGACTCACTAGACCCGGCAGCGGAGCGTAACGAAGTGGGCAGGTCCCCAGGGACCGGCCAAGGAGGGTGGTACCGCGGAGCCCGGCGACGACGCCGAGGCCTCGTCCCTTCGTCCGGCAGGCACGACGCTCGACGAAGGAACGAAGGAAATGGCGGAGAACCCCACCACCAACGGTTGGCTACAGATCCCGGCGCAGGTCGATCTGCCGGCGATCGAGCGCGACGTGCTCGCGCACTGGGACGAGCAGGACACCTTCGCGAAGAGTCTCGAGCAGACTGCCGGCGGTGAGCCGTGGACCTTCTTCGAGGGCCCGCCGACCGCGAACGGCATGCCCGGCACGCACCACATCGAGGCGCGCGTCTTCAAGGACGTGTTCCCGCGCTACCGGACGATGAAGGGCTTCTCGGTCGAGCGCAAGGCCGGCTGGGACTGCCACGGCCTGCCGGTCGAGGTGGCGGTGGAGAAGGAGCTCGGGTTCAGCGGCAAGAAGGACATCGAGGCCTTCGGGATCGCCGAGTTCAACGCCAAGTGCCGCGAGTCGGTACTCCGGCACGTCGACGCCTTCGCCGACCTGACCACCCGGATGGGCTACTGGGTGGACATGGAGCACCCGTACCGGACGATGGACCCGGAGTACGTGCAGTCGGTGTGGTGGTCGCTCAAGCAGATCCACGACAAGGGTCAGCTCGTCGAGGACTACCGGATCACTCCGTACTGCCCCCGCTGCGGCACCGGCCTGTCGGATCACGAGCTCGCCCAGGGCTACGAGACAGTCATCGACCCGTCGGTCTACGTCCGCTTCCCGCTCACCTCTGGCCCGCTGGCCGGCAAGGCGTCGCTCCTGGTCTGGACGACGACCCCCTGGACGCTGGTGTCCAACACGGCTGTCGCTGTGCACCCGGACGTCGACTATGTGGTCGCCACCGACGGCAACGAGTCGCTGGTCGTGGCTGAGCCGCTGGTGAGCGCGCTGGGCGAGGGCTGGACGGTCACTGACCGGTACGTCGGACATGACATGGAGCACTGGACGTACCAGCGGCCGTTCGAGCTGGTGGAGTTCACTGAGGCGGCGCATTACGTAGTACTGGCCGACTATGTGACCACTGAGGACGGTACTGGTCTGGTACACCAGGCTCCTGCGTTCGGTGCCGACGACCTCATCGTCAGCCGCGCCTACAACCTCCCTGTGGTCAACCCGGTCGAGTCGGACGGCACGTTCAAGGCTGACGTGCCGCTGGTCGGCGGACAGTTCTTCAAGAAGGCCGACGAGGACCTGGTCAACGATCTGCGCGACCGCGGCGTCCTGTTCAAGCACGTGCCGTACGAGCACCCGTACCCGCACTGCTGGCGCTGCCACACCCCTGTCATGTACTACGCGCTGCCGTCCTGGTACATCCGCACCACCCAGGTGAAGGACGCACTGCTCCGGGAGAACGAGAAGACCAACTGGTACCCGGACTCGGTCAAGTGGGGCCGGTACGGCGACTGGCTGCGCAACAACATCGACTGGGCCGTCTCCCGCTCCCGCTTCTGGGGTACGCCGCTGCCGATCTGGCGCTGCGCCGACGACCACCAGGTCTGCGTCGGCTCGCTGGCCGAGCTCGGCGAGCTGGCCGGTCGCGACCTGAGCGCGACCGACCCGCACCGGCCGTTCGTCGACGACATCACCTTCGCCTGCCCGACCTGTGGCGAGGCGTCGACGCGGGTCGCCGAGGTGATCGACGCCTGGTACGACTCGGGCGCGATGCCGTTCGCGCAGTGGGGCTACCCGTGGGCCGAGGGGTCACAGGAGAAGTTCAAGAAGTCGTACCCGGCGGACTTCATCTCCGAGGCGATCGACCAGACGCGTGGCTGGTTCTACACGCTGATGGCGATCGGCACGCTGGTGTTCGACGAGTCGTCGTACCGCAACGTCGTCTGCCTCGGGCACATCCTGGCCGAGGACGGCCGGAAGATGTCCAAGCACCTGGGCAACATCCTCGAGCCGATCCCGCTGATGGACAACCACAGCGCCGACGCGGTGCGCTGGTTCATGGCCTGCTCCGGCTCGCCGTGGAAGGCGCGCGGCATTGGGCCGAACGTGCTCAACGAGATCGTCCGCAAGGTCATGCTGACCTACTGGAACACGGCCGCCTTCCACGCCCTGTACGCCCGGTTGGCCGACTGGTCGCCGACGGCTGCCGCTCCCCCGGTGGCCGAGCGCTCGGTGCTCGACCGGTGGCTGGTCAGCGAGACGCACCGGTTGGTCCGCGACACGGACGAGGCGTACGCGGCGTACGACACGCAGAAGCTCGGCGCTCTGATCAGCCAGTTCGTCGACGCGCTGTCCAACTGGTACGTACGCCGCTCGCGCCGGCGCTTCTGGGCGGGCGATGCCGGCGCACTGGCCACGCTGCACGAGACGCTCGACGTGCTGACCCGGCTGATGGCGCCGCTGACCCCGTTCGTCACCGAGCGGGTCTGGCAGGACGTGTTCCGCCCGGTCACGCCGGGGCTGGCGGAGTCGGTGCACCTTGCCGCTTTCCCGGAGTACGACGCCTCCGTGATCGACGACCGGCTGGCGACGCACGTGTCGATGGCTCGGCGGGTTGTCGAACTCGGCCGGTCCGCGCGGGCCGAGGCGAAGGTCCGTACCCGGCAGCCGCTCGGCCGCGCGCTGGTCGGGTCGGCCGCGATCGCTGATCTGGACGACGAGCTCCTCCGCGAGATCGCCGAAGAGCTCAACGTCGGCACGGTCGCGCCGCTGTCGTCGGCCGGCGAGAACCTGATCGACTACTCGGCGAAGGGCAACTTCCGCGAGCTCGGCAAGCGCTTCGCCAAGCAGACCCCGGTCGTCGCGGCCGCCATCGCTGCTGCCGACGCCGCGGGTCTGGCCGCGGCGCTCAAGGCCTCCAACACGGCGACCGTCCTGGTCGACGGCGAAGAGGTCCAGGTCAGCGCCGACGAGGTGCTCTTGTCGGAGCGGCCGCGGGAGGGCTGGTCGGTGGTGAACGAGCAGGGCGAGACCGTTGCCCTCGACCTCGAAATCACCCCCGAGCTGAAGCAGGCCGGCCTCGCCCGCGAGGTGGTCCGGACGTTGCAGGAGGCCCGCAAGAACTCCGGCCTCGAGGTCTCCGACCGGATCACCGTCTGGCTCACCAGCACGGACTCGGAGCTGTCCGATGCCCTCGGCAAGCACGCGGACGAGATCGGTCGCGAGGTACTCGCCACCACCCTCACCCAGGCGGCTCCCCCGGCAACGGACGCCCTGACCACCGGAACCGACGACGACCTGGGCCTGACCTACTGGCTCACCAAGGCCTAACCCGACGATCGGGTGGATCCGGGGTTGCCGATACGCCGGCCGGCCACTGACAGCTCTTCGGCCCGCCGACGTCAGCATCACGCCGGCGGTACAAGAACCCGCCGGCGAACGGCGTTCCTTCGGCCGCTGACGCCCTACAGGTCGCCAGCGGCCGAATAACCCGCCAGCCGGCGCCCGATCAGGCCGGATCAGGCCGGATGAGTCGGTTCGTCGCGGGGCGGATCGCCGTGCATGCACAACTCCCGCTGACTGGCCCGACACGCCGGGGGTGAGCGATTGCTCGGGGGGTTGTGCGTGCGTGGGGGGCGGGTCGTTGCTGTTGGCGACTGATTGCGGAGGGGTTAGGTGGGTGGGCGGACTCGGCGGGACTGGAGGGCTGGGGTTGCGTTGAGGTGGTGGAGGGCGTCGATCAGGAGTTGGCGGGCGGACTCGACCCGGTCGGGGCCCAGTGCCTTTTGGAGTTCGCGGTCGATGGCGGCTCGGTGTTTGCGGGCAGCGGCGATGATCGCCTGGCCGCGAGGGGTGAGGGTGACGAGTTTGGCTCGGGCGTCGGTGGGGTCCGCGGCGCGGGAAAGGTAGCCACGCGCTTGCAGGTCGGCGACCGACTTCGAGGCGGCTTGCTGGGTGACGCCCAGGAGGTCGGCGAGAGTGCTGATCGTCACAGGTGCGGTGACCAGATGCTGGAAGACGACGCCGTCGGCGAAGCGTGAGTCCTCGAAGCCGTCGACGGCCAGGCGGCGCTGGAGTTCGTCGGCGAGGGCCCAGCCGGTGAAGAGGGAGGCCAGCGAGAGGTCTGCGTCGGCGGGGTCGAAGGCTGCCATGCCCAGAACTGTACAACCATGGTTGTGCATCGGATAATCTACAACCATGGTTGTGGAAAATGTGCAGAAGGAGTTCATCGAGGTGGCGCACCGGATCGTCTGGTGCACGGTGGCGACGGTCGACCGGCACGGCCGGCCGCGGTCACGGGTCCTGCATCCGTACTGGGAGCTCGACGGCGACCAGCTGGTCGGCTGGATCGTCACCAGGCCGACTCCGGTCAAGGTGGCCCACCTGGCCAACTCGCCGTACCTGAGCTGCAGCTACTGGGATCCGAGCCACGACACCGCGTTCGCGGACTGCCGGGCGGAGTGGATCGACGACGTGCCGACCCGGCAACGCGTCTGGGAGCTGTACCGAGCTGCCCCCGAACCACTGGGGTTCGACTTCTGGTCCGTCTTCGCGGACGGACCGCCGAGCGAAATCGTCTCGCTCCTGAGACTGACGCCCTACCGGCTGCGGATCACCGATGTCGCGAGGCTCAGCGGACAGAAGGCCCCACTCAGCTGGCCGTGAATTCCGGCGGCCGGCAGTGGGGACCCTTAGTCACGAAAGAACAACCCTGAGTCAGAAAAGTCCGGACATGACAAAGAGGCGGTGCTGCCGGATTAGCACCGCCCCTAGTCACGCCAAAGACCAGGTACTACGTCACTACAGGTAGTGCTTAAACGCCGTGGCCGTGAGCCTGGGCGCGGGCCTCCGGGCGGAAGCCGTTGCGCGGGCTGAGCGTGTCGTCGCCGTTGCCGAGCGCCTTGAGCTGCTCGGTGAAGTACGTCTTCAGGCGGCTGCGGTACTCACGCTCGTACGCGTGCAGGTCGTCGATGGTGCGCTCGAGCTGACCCTTCTGCTTCTCCAGCGTGCCGAGCATCTGAGCACGGCGCTCGGCGATCTCGCCGTCCAGCTTCTCGGCGCGGGCACGGGCCTCACCGGTCATCCGGTCGGCCTTGCCCCGTGCCTCGTTCTCCAGCCGCTCGGCCTTGGCGCGGGCCTCGCCGATGATCTTGTCGGCGGTGTCCTTCGCCTCCTGGACCAGGTCGTCGGAGTGCTTGGTGGCCATCTCCAGCAGCCGCACGGCGGAGCTGGAGGCGTCGCCGACGGTTCCTGCTGCCGCAGCAGCCCCCGCGGCGGCTACAACCGGAGCGACGACTGGCGGCGGCTCTTCCTTGGGCTTCTCGACGACCACGGGGGCCGGCTTGGGCTGCTGCACGACAGGCGGCAGGGCGGCGGTCTGGTCGACCACCGGGCGGTCCTGCCCACTGCCGGCGCGCTGGGCCGCGGCAAGCTTGGCCCGCAGCTCCTCGTTCTCGGCGAGAAGTCGCTCGAGCTCTGCTTCGACCTCGTCGAGGAAGGAGTCGACCTCAGTGACGTCGTAGCCCTCCCGCAATCGGACGGGCGTGAACTGCTTCGAGCGGACGTCATCCGGCGTCAGCGGCATCTTTCACCTCGTTTGTCTGTGTCTTGGCGGAGTCGTCGTGGCCTGGACCTCGGCGACTCAGTAGATCACGTTATCGCTTCGTTGTGTTCTGGCGGAATCCGGGCGGGCGATAACGGTCCCCATGGTCGGTGTTTCCGGGCGGCTCCTACCCAGCTGGTCGCATCCTCACGCTTGTCGTCACCGGCTCAGATCGACCGGATCGCGGTGGAGTTGATCGACATCGCCAGCGAGACGAGGACGAACAACATCAGCATCGACAGGTCGACCCGGATGCCACCCGCGCCGATCGGCGGCAGGATCCGGCGCAGTGGCCGGAGAAACGGATCGGTCACCGAGTAGATCAGCTCGAACAGCAACAGCAGCGGCCCTTTCGGGTGCCATTGCGGCGCGAACATCACGATCAGGCTGAGGACGAACCGGGCCACCAGCATCAGGAAGAAGGCGAGCAGAACCCAGCTCAGAACACCGAGGACGAGCACGAGAGCATCCATGTCAGACAAGAGTGTAGAAGACGGCCGAAGCCACGTCCTCAGCTCTGGTTGTAGAACCCGTCGGCGGCGATCTTTTCCTTCTCCTCCGCGGCCAGCGTCACGTTCGGCGGGCAGACCAGGAAGACCTTGGTGGTGATCCGCTCGATCGAGCCCCGGCAGCAGAAGATCAGCCCGGCGGCGAAGTCCACCAGCCGCTTGGCGTCCGCGTGGTCCATCTCGGTCAGGTTCATGATGACGGGGGTGCCGTCGCGGAAGTGCTCACCGATCACGCGCGCCTCGTTGTAGCTGCGCGGGTGCACGGTGGTGATGCGGGCCAACTCGGTAACCTCCGGGGATGAAGCGGTGACGCCACGTCGATCTGGAAACTTGCTGACCGTGCCGACCTGCTGCTCGGCGCCGCGATCCGGCACCGGCGCGGTCTCGTCGGACTCCCCGTCGACGGCTTCTTCGTCGTACTCGTCGTCGTAGCCATCGTCGTACTCGTCGTCATAGCGCGCGTTGTAGCGCTCGCCGTCCTCGACCAAGCCGAGGTACACACCCATCTTGCGCAACGCGCCGCTCATGGCCCTCCAGCCCTTCGGTCGAGTCTCGATGTCGACACTAGCCCAGAGGAGTACGTGTACCGAGTAATGCGCGCCCGAGCCGAACGTGTGTCGCCCCACGCCTGATCGCGGCCTCCAGATCGCCGCTCATCCCAGCGGAGATCCAGTCCGCGCCCGGATGTTCGGAGCGTAGCCGGGACGCTACTGCTTCCAGGCCGGCGAACGCCTCGTCGGGATCGGACCCGAGCGGCGCCACAGCCATCACGCCACCCAGCTCCAGCCCGTCAGCCGCGGCGACCTCAGCGGCCAGCGCCGGTACGTCGGCAGGCGCGACGCCACCGCGGCTCATCCCCGTCGCCACCTCTTCCCGCCCGTACTCCGCCAGGCTCACCTGCAGCAGGCAGCGCAGTACCCGGCCTTCGTCGACTGCAGCCCGGGACAGTGCCGTCACCAGGGACGACCGGTCGACCGAGTGCACCACCGAGGCGTTGCGGACGACCGAACGGGCCTTGTTCGACTGCAGCTGGCCGACGAAGTGCCAGGTGACGTCCTGGCAGTCGGGCGCCTTGACCTTGAGCTCCTGTTCCCGGTTCTCGCCCAGGTCCCGTACTCCGAGCGCCGCCAGTGCCCGTACATCGCTGATCGGGAAGGTTTTGGTGATCCCGATGAGGGTGACCGACCCCTCAGGCCTCCCGGCCGCCACACAGGCCGCCTGGATCCGCTCACGTGCCGCCTTGACGTTGGCGCTGAGCTCCTCCTCCCGGGTGCCGGTCACGCGGCGGCCAGTCTCGACGGCAGCCTGATCAGGCCGGCCATCCGGCCGCTGACGGCGCCTTCACGGCGGTACGAGTAGAGGTTCTCCGACTCGATCGTGCAGGCGGTCGCCTTGACGACGGTGCAATCGAGCTCGGCCAACTGGGCGGCGACACCGGCGGCGACGTCGATCGACGGGGTGCCCCAGCTCGTCTCGGCGTACGAGGCCGGGACACGTTCGGCGACCTCGGCTCGCATGTCGGCGGGGACCTCGTAGCAGTTTCCGCAGGCGTACGGGCCGAGTACTGCGGTGATGTGCTCGGCTCCGAGGGCGCGCATCGCCTTGACGGTGGCCGGTACCACCCCGACGTACAGGCCTTTGCGGCCCGAGTGGGCGGCGCCGATCACGCCATTGGTCTGGTCCGCGAGGAGGACGGGGAGGCAGTCGGCGGCGCGGACGCAGAGCACGACATCGGACTGGGTGGTCACCATCGCGTCGGCGCGCGGGCGCGGGTCGATCGCGATGTCGCCGGGTCCGACGACGTGGACGTCGGGGCCGTGGACCTGGTTGACCCGGATCACCCGCTCCGGCGCGACCCCGAACTCGGTCGCGACCAGCCGGAAGTTCTCGGCGATCGCTGAAGCCTCGTCCCCCTGCGCACTCCCCAGGTTCAGTTCCCCGTACGGCGGTTGGCTCGCTCCCCCGAACCGATCGGTGAAGGCGAAGCGGACACCATCTCGAACCTCGTCATAACCGAACACATTCAAAGGCTATCCGTCCGCCGCGCCCACCTGCTGCGCAGGCGGGCGCGGCGGACGGGGAAGAGCGAGGTGCGCGCGCACAGCGCGGAGTGGGAGCCGGGTCGAGGGTCAGCGCGGAGCGTCGGCGTGCGCGGGGGCGGCGCTCAGTGCCTCGCGCGCTTCGCGCGCCTCGTCGTTCAGCGCGCGACGGGCGGGGTCGGTGGGGAGGGCGAGGACGTGGTCGAGGGCTTGGCTGTAGGCCTCGTCGAATGCGCTTGGGGCGGGGAGTTCCAGGTCGGGGATGACGCCGGTGCCTTCCCAGTTGGTTTGGGAGGTGGGGTTGATCGCGCGCTTGATCGGGATGGTGGCTTCGAGGTGGGGGTGGAGTTTGAAGCCGTCGCGCGGGTGGGCGCCGCCGCCGGTGCGCTCGCCGATGACGGTGGCGCGGCCGAGTTGCTGGAGGTCGTAGGTGAGTTCCTCGGCGGCCGAGAAGGTGGTCGAGCTGGTCAGCACCCAGATCGGCTTGGTACCACCGAAGCGCGGCCCGGGCAGGTGCGGAATGGTCCAGAACTGGCGGACCGTACCGTCGGCGGGAGTGACCAGATCGTTCAGGTGGACCGGCTCGCCGTCGAAGAAGTGGCTGCACAGGAACGTCACCATGTCCGGCGAACCACCCAGGCAGCGGCGCAGGTCGATCATCAGCGCATCCGTTGCCGACAGCAACGACATGGCGGCGCTCACGGCGGCACCGGCATGCGTCGGATCGAAGATCAACGGCCGGATCTCGAGTAGACCAATGTTGCCCGCCAGCCGCTCCACCCGAGCCATCCCGCCCGCGGTCAGCTCGGCATGCCGGCGCCACGCCGCATCCTCGGCCACCGGATCGGTCTCGTCGACCACCTCGTCGACATGGAACTTCAGCCGCAGGTGCCGATCCTGGTTGCCCTCCTGCAGGTCAGCCGTCACCCGGGCCGCCAACTCCTCGGGCTCGGCCAGGGCGTCGTACCGCCCGTCCGCCGCGGCCGCTTTCAGGCGGGTGGCGATCTCGGCGCCGACCTCGGGGAACACGTAGAGCTCGCTGACCAGGGTCGCGAGCCGGTCGATCAGTTCGGCAATCTCGTCTGTGCGCATGGCGAGGATTCAAACACCCGGATTGACAAAGCGTCAAGAACCCTTGACGCTTGATCCATGACCGACGAGATGGTGGACCGGCTGGAGATCTCCACCGCGGAGCAGTTCAAGGCGCTGGGGCATCCACTGCGGCACAGACTGCTGTTCGCGCTCGGACAGGAGGCGGCGACGATCAGCCAGCTCGCGACCTCACTCGGTACGGCGAAGGGCAACGTCGCCCACCATCTCGGCGTACTGCGAGACGCCGGCATGGTCCGCGTCGTGGAGACCCGCCAGGTGCGCGGCGGGACCGAGCAGTACTACCGCCGCGCAGCGAAGCTGTTCGACTTCACCGGCGAAGGCGAACGCGCCAACACCGCCGTCACCCTCCAGGCGGTCGCAGCCGAACTGCAGTCAGCCACCGGCCGGCCGATGCTGAACCTCCGCAACATCCGCCTGACCGAGACCCAGGCCGAGGAACTCCAGGCCCGCCTCGACGAAATGGTCCACAACCTCGTGGACGCCGGCCCGGGCGAAGCCCGCTACGGCGTCCTCGTCTCGGTCTACCGCCCCCAGCAGCCCGAGCCGACCCACCCAACTGACACCGCCCAGCTGACACCGCCGAACTGAAACCGGGTCGGCGCCGGCTGATCGCCGGCACCGACCCGGTGCACCACAAGTTGTCCGCTTACTTCAAGAAGTCCGGGATGTCGAGGTCGTCCTCGTCGTTGTCCGGCTTGCGCGGCTGACGCTGCGGAGCGGGCTGCGAGGACGGTGAGTTCGACGGGCCGGTGGTCGGCCAGCTGTGCTGGGTCGGCTGGGCAGACGGTGCCGGAGAGGCGGGCGTGTGCGGCACCGGCGGCTGGTTCGACGGCGAGCCGGTCGGCTGCGCCGTACGGACCGGCTCGCCGCCCTGCGGCCGGGCCGAGTGCGTGGTGCCCCGCTGCTGGTCCGTGTTCGGCACCGGCACGGTGTCGTCGGTCGGCGTCCCCGCCGGCGGCTGGTAGCTCGGCGCAGGCGACCCTGCGGTCGTGCCCTGCCCGAACCCGCCCTGGCCCCCGGCGCCCTGGCCGGCAGTCCCCTGCCCGAAGTTCCCTTGCCCAGCGGCGCCCTGGCCAGCAGCTCCCTGACCATTAGCGGCCTGGCCGCCAGTGTTCTGGTTGGCGGGCTCGGCAGCGGCCGTCGTGTTCGCGGGCGGCGTGCCGTAGGGCGGCTGGTTCGCCGGCTGCTGGGCCTGGGTGTGGGCCTCGGCCTGGGTGGCGCGGGGGATGCCCTGGGTGGCGACGTCGCCGCCGGCGGCGGGGAGCTTGTTCTGCGGGCGGGCCTGGTTCATCGCCTGCTCGCGGCGCTTCGGCATCCCGCCGTCGAAGCCGGCCGCGATCACGGTCACCCGGACCTCGTCGCCGAGCGCGTCGTCGATCACGGCGCCGAAGATGATGTTCGCGTCGGTGTGCGCCGACTCCGAGACCAGCTGGGCGGCCTCGTTGATCTCGAACAGGCCCAGGTCGGAACCGCCCGCGATCGACAGCAGGACGCCGTGCGCGCCCTCGATGCTTGCCTCCAGCAACGGAGACGAGATGGCCGCCTCGGCCGCCGCCACCGCGCGGTCCTCGCCGCGGGACGAGCCGATCCCCATCAGCGCCGAGCCGGCGTTGGACATGACGGCCTTGACGTCGGCGAAGTCGACGTTGATCAGGCCGGGGGTGGTGATCAGGTCGGTGATACCGGAAACACCCTGCAGCAGCACCTGGTCGGCCTGCTTGAAGGCGTCCAGCACGGAGACGGCGCGGTCGGAGATGGTGAGGAGGCGGTCATTCGGAATCACTATCAGGGTGTCGACTTCTTCACGCAGGGCGGAGATACCGTCCTCCGCCTGGGTCGCGCGGCGCTTGCCCTCGAACGAGAACGGCCGGGTGACCACACCGATGGTGAGCGCGCCGAGCGAGCGGGCGATCCGGGCCACCACGGGCGCGCCGCCGGTACCGGTGCCACCGCCCTCACCCGCGGTGACGAAGACCATGTCGGCGCCCTTCAGCGCCTCCTCGATCTCCTCCGCGTGGTCCTCGGCGGCCTTCTGCCCGATCGCCGGGTTCGCGCCGGCGCCGAGGCCCCGGGTCTCCTCCCGGCCGATGTCGAGCTTGACGTCCGCGTCGCTCATCAACAGCGCCTGGGCGTCGGTGTTGATGGCGATGAACTCAACGCCCTTCAGACCGTGCTCGATCATCCGGTTGACGGCGTTGACGCCGCCTCCGCCGATGCCGACGACCTTGATGAGTGCCAAATAGTTCTGCGGTGCCGCCACGTCCGCGCCTCTCGCCTCGTTCTGTTCCCGTTATGGCCAGTTGGCCGTCCGAGCTGCGCCTGCCTCGGACCCTCCCGTCCGCCGATCGCTTCGACGACGGAAAAGCCTTTACCTCAAGTACATGATTAGAGTTCTGTCAACCCTAGATTCCCTCGAACGCTACGGGAGACGCTCCGGCAATGTCCACGCGCCTCGCCGCCGGTACCACGATGTATGCCCGATGTGGGCACGGTCACTTCTTTTCCCCTTTGGTGACAGGGAGATCGGGCGCCGAGACGTCGTAGACCTTCGCGTCCCGCTTCATCAGCACGCTGAGTACTTCGGCCTTTCGCTCACTGTCATCGGCGCTGCCCCAGACCACCTTCACGTTGGACCCGAGGTTGAGGGTGATCGAGTCCGGCGAAGCGGCCGAGATCGAGTTCACCTGCGCCCGCAGCGTCTCCGGCAGGGCCGCCGAAACCTTCACCACCGAACTGATCGTGACTTCCCGTCGCGTCCCGACCACCAGCGCCTCGGGCAGATCCACCGGCCGGGCCGGCACCGTCTTGAAGGCCACCCCGGTCGCATCGACCAGCTCGAAGTTGCTGCCGTCGGTGACGACCACCACCGGCACCCGCTCGGTCACCACGATCTTGAGCTGGTTCGGCCAGGCCCTGGTCACCTGTGCGTCCGCGACCGACTGGATCGTCCGCACCCGGTCCGCGATCGCGGTCAGGTCGACCTTGGCCAGCGGCGTTCCCAGCGGTGCCGCGGCGACCTGGGTGATGGTTGCCACCGGCACCGTATCGGCGCCGGCCACCTTCACCCCGGAGACCGCGAGCACTGACGAGAAGTAGAACAACCAGGCGATCACCCCGGCGAGCAGGACGATCACACCGCCGACCGCCCAGGGCAACCAGCCGCGCCAGCGCACCAACCGCTGCCGGCGCGCGAACCGCTCCTGTGCCCGGGCAAGGTCAGTGCTCTGACTCATCTCACCACCGCATCCGCGAACTCACTCCGCGGCCGCCGCCGCGAGTGCGGCCCGCTCGGCCAGCAGGCCGAGCACCTCGGGTCCGATCAGCGTCACGTCGCCGGCACCCGCAGTGACCACCAGGTCACCCGGCTCGGCCAGGTCGGCGATCACCTGCGGTACGGCGGACCAGGACGGCTCGAACCGGACCTGATCCGGCTTCAACGGAATGTGGTTGGCGATCAGCGCACCGGTGACGCCCGGCTCCGGGTCCTCGCGGGCCGCGAAGATGTCCATCACGACGACCTCGTCGGCCAGCGCGAGCGCCTCGGAGAACTGGGTCGCGAAGATCCGCGTGCGGCTGAACAGATGCGGCTGGAAGCAGGCGATCACTCGCCCCTCCCCCGCCACGGTCCGGGCGGCGGCCAGATCGACGGCTACCTCGGTCGGGTGGTGGGCGTACGAGTCGAACACCCGCACACCGTCCTCCTCACCCTTGAACTCGAACCGCCGGCCGGTGCCGGTGAAGGCAGCGAGCCCCTCGGCCAGGTCGGCCGCGGACAAGCCCAGCCCGAGTCCTACGGTCAGCGCCGCCGCCGAGTTCAGCGCGTTGTGCTTGCCGGCCTGCTGCAGCTTCACCGCCGGCAGCTTCCGGCCGTGGAACACCGGCACGTACGACTGGGTCGATCCACTCGCGACCAGCTCGGTCACCCGGGTGTCCGCATCAGGCGATTCCCCGTACGTCCGGACGTCGATCCCCTTGGCGCGGGCGAATTCGACCAGCTGCCGCGCGCCGGCGTCGTCGTAGCAGACGACCATGAAGCCGCCGGGCAGAACGCGATCACAGAACTGCTCGAACGCGAGCCGGTAGCTGGCCTCGTCGCCGTAGTTGTCCAGGTGATCCGGCTCGACCGAGGTGACGATCGACACCTCAGGGCTGTAGGTCAGGAAGGACTTGTCGGACTCGTCGGCCTCCGCGACGAACAGGTCACCGCTGCCGTCGTGGGCGTTCGAACCGGACTCGTTCAGGTTCCCGCCGATCGCGTACGACGGGTCCGCGCCGCAGTGCTGCAACGCGACCGTGAGCATCGACGTGGTGGTCGTCTTGCCGTGCGTACCGGCGACCGCGATCGTCCGCCGGCCGACCATGACCGAGGCCAGGGCGGCCGCTCGCGGCAGGATCGGGATGCCCGCGGCGCGCGCGGCGACGACCTCGGGATTGTTCTCCCGGATCGCGGTCGAGACGACCACGGTGTCCACCTCGGCGACGTGCTCGGCGGCGTGGCCGACCCAGCAGGTCGCGCCGAGCGCGCGCAGGGCGCCGAGCACCTTGCTGTCCTTGCCGTCCGAACCGGAGACCTCGATGCCGCGCGCGGCCATGATCCGGGCGATCCCGGACATCCCGGCGCCGCCGATGCCGATGAAGTGCACCCGGCCGAGCTTCTCGGCGGGCAGATGGCTGTCAGGTGCGGTGACGATCACGAGGAAGACCTCACCACATCGAGGATGATCCGCGCCAACCGGTCGTCGGCGTCCAGCTTGATCAGACCCTTGGCTGCGTTGGACATGGCTGTCAGACGCTCCCGGTCGTGCAGAAGTTGCGGCACGGTGGCGCGAACCCAGTCCGGAGTCACCTCGGCGTTGTCGACCAGCAGGCCACCGCCGGCCTCGACCACGGCCTTGGCGTTCTGGCGCTGCTCACCGTTACCGTGCGGCAACGGAACGTAGATGGCCGGCAGGCCGACACCCGACGCCTCGGTGACCGCGTTCGCACCCGAGCGGCAGACGACCAGATCGGCGGCGGCGTACGCGTAGTCCATCCGGTCGATGTAGTTGAGCACCCGGTACGGATACGGCCCGGTCTGGGCGACCTCGAGGCTGTTCTTGGAGCCGATCGCGTGGATCACCTGGACGCCGGCGGCGAGCAGGTCGGCCGCGGCCCCGCCGAACGCCTCGTTCAGCTGCCGGGCGCCCTGCGATCCACCGGTGATGAAGACGGTCGGCGCCTCCGGGTCGAGCCCGAAGAACTCACGCGCCTCGGCCCGCAGCGCGGCCCGGTCGAGCGTCGAGATGGCCCGGCGGATCGGCAGCCCGACGTACTGGGCGTGCGGCAGGTCCGTGCCGGGGAAGGAGGTGATGACGTTCTCGGTGCAGTAGCGGGCGGCGAACTTGTTCGCGATGCCCGGGGTCGCGTTGCCCTCGTGCACGACGATCGGCGTCTTGCGGCGCCAGGCGGCGACGTACGCCGGGGTGGACACGTACCCGCCGAAGCCGACCAGCACGTCCGCCTTGGCCTCGTCGAGCACCTTGCGGGCCGCGCTGACCGAGCTGAGCATCTTGCCCGGTACGGCGAACAGGGCCGGCGTGGGCTTGCGCGGCAACGGGACGGGCGGAATCAGCTCGAGCCGGTACCCGGCCTCGGGCACGACCCGGACCTCGAGTCCGCGCTCGGTCCCGAGGGCGAGGATCTCGACCGTCGGGTCGATCCGGCGCAAGGCGTCGGCGGTAGCGATCAGGGGGGAAGTATGGCCGGCGGTACCACCACCGGCCAGGACGATGCTCGGCACAGCTTTCAACGCTCCCGCGTGTTCTCACGGCCAGTACGGCCAGGTGTGCGCCACGAAGACATCCACCCGAATCGGGGCCGCCGGATCTCCTTGAGAGCGGCCTGCGCGCCGGGTTCGGCCTTCGCGAAGGACAGCAACATGCCGATCGCGATCAGCGACGGCAGCAGTGCGGACCCACCGTACGACAAAAGCGGAAGGGGGATACCCACGATGGGTAGCAAACCGATCACGGCGCCCAGGTTGACCAGGGTCTGGGCGAGCAGCCAGACGGTGATTCCGGCGCTGGCGTAGCGGACGAACGGGTCGGTGTTCCGGGTCGCGATCCGGACCCCGGCGTAGGCGACCGCGAGGAACAGCGCGAGCACGGTGAGTGAACCGATCAGGCCCAGCTCCTCGCCGATCACGGCGAAGATGAAGTCGGTGTGCGCCTCGGGCAGGTTGCCCCACTTCTGCCGGCTGTTGCCGATCCCGACCCCCCACCAGCCACCGGTGGAGAGCGCGTAGAACGCGTGGTACGCCTGCCAGCCCACGTTGCTCGGGTCCGCGAACGGGTCCATGAACTGGGTGACCCGCTTCATCCGGTAGCTCTCCTGGCTGACGAAGAACGCCGCGATCGCGCCGACGATCGCCATCATCGCCACGAACAGCCGGGTCGGCGCGCCGACCACCCAGATCATCCCGATCATCACGGCCATCAGCACCAGCGACGTACCGAGGTCGTGCTGGCCGACGATCAACGCGATCACCAGGCCACAGACCGGCACCATCGGGACCAGCAGGTGCTTCCACTGGGTCAGCAGTTTCTGCTTGCGGGCGTACAGGTCCGCGCACCACATCACCAGGGCCAGCTTGGCGAACTCACTCGGCTGGATCTGCAACGGTCCACCGAAGCTGACCCAGTTCGTGTTGCCGTTGACCTCCTTGCCGATACCCGGGATGTAGGTCAGGACGAGCAGGAAGACCGAGCCGAGCAGCGCGACGTACGCGAGCATCCGGAAGTGCCGGGGCGTCATCCGCGACGCGACGTACGCCATCGGGAGACCGACGCCGACCCAGATCAGCTGCCGGTAGAAGATCGTGTAGCTGTTCCCGGTCGTGCGCAGCGACTGCACGCTGGACGCCGACAGCACCATCAGGATGCCGAGCACCAGCAGCAGACCGCTGGCGCCGAGCAGGATGTGGTACGACGTCAGCGGCCGGTCCAGTACGTCCTTGATCGCCGCCAGCCAGGGCCGTTCGGGCGCCTCGCCGGTCTTGCTCTTGGACTGATCCGTGATCGTCACCCGATCACCTCCGGATCAGTTGTCGCCCAGCCGCAGTACGGCTTCGGCGAAGGCGTCTCCGCGGGCTCCATAGTTGGCGAACATGTCCCAGGAAGCGCAGCCGGGCGCGAGCAGCACGGTGTCCCCCACCTGCGCCAGCTTCGCCGCCTCCCCCACCACCGTCTCCATGGCTCCAGTGTCCGTTGCCTCCACGATGATCACCGGGACATCCGGCGCGTGTCGGGCAAGTGCTTCGGCGATCACGACCTTGTCCTGGCCGAGCAGTACGACGCCGCGCAACCGTTCCCTGGCAGCGATCACCAGCTCGTCGAAGGTCGCGCCCTTCGCCTGCCCACCGGCGATCCACACGACCGGGTCGTAGGCGAGCAGGGAGGCCTGCGCGGCGTGCGGGTTGGTGGCCTTGGAGTCGTCGATGTAGTTGACGCCGGCAACCTCGCCGACGGTCGCGATCCGGTGCGCGTCCGGGCGGAACACCCGCAGCCCGTCCCGGACGGCTGATGCCGGTACGCCGAACGCTCGGGCCAAGGCAGCGGCCGCGAGCGCGTTCGCGACATTGTGCGGTGCGGCGGGCGTGATGTCGGCGAGGCTGGCGATCTCGAGGGCTGAGCTGGCTCGTTGTTCGACGAAGGCTCGATCGACCAGCAGGTCGTCGACCAGGCCCAGCATCGAGATGGCCGGCGTACCGAGGGTGAAGCCGATCGCGCGGCAGCCCTCGATCACGTCGGCTTCCTCGACGAGCTGTTCGGTCGCGGGGTCAGCGACGTTGTAGACGCAGGCGACCTGGCAGTTCTCGTAGATCTTGCCCTTCGCGGTCGTGTAGGCGTCCATCGAGCCGTGCCAGTCGACGTGGTCGGGCGCGATGTTCAGGACGGCGGCCGAGTGCGCCGACATCGAGTCGGTGAAGTGCAGCTGGTAGCTGGACAGTTCGACCGCGATCACGTCGTACGGCTCGGGATCCATCACGGCTTCCAGCAGCGGCAGCCCGACGTTGCCTGCGGCAACTGCCCGGTGGCCGGCCGCGGTCAGGATCGAGGTCAGCATCTGGACCGTCGTGGTCTTGCCGTTGGTACCGGTGATGCAGAGCCAGGGGGCCGCGTTGGCGGGATCGCGCAGGCGCCAGGCGAGCTCGATCTCACTCCAGACGGGGATCCCGCGCTCGACGGCGGCCGCGAGCAGCGGCGCGTGGGGCGGGATGCCGGGTGACGTGACGACGACCTCGACGTCGGCCGGCAGTCCCGCAGTACTGCCCTCGCCGAGGTTGATGTCGGCGCCCAGCGTCTCGAGGATCAGCGCCTTCTCGCGCAGCGCCTCGTTGTCGCGGTCGTCGAGGACGGTGACGTGCTCGGCGCCTGCCTGCAGCAGCGAGTCGGCGCAGGCGTAGCCCGCGGTACCGAAGCCCAGTACGACGAAACGCGTCGTCGCCCAGCCGTCGTCGGCCCGTGTCGTGAGGCTCATCCGGCCACCCATTCCGCATAGAACAAGCCGAGACCCATCGCGACGCACAGGCCGGAGATGATCCAGAACCGGATCACCACGTTCACCTGTTCCCAGCCGAGCATCTCGAAGTGGTGTTGCAGCGGCGCCATCCGGAACAACCGTTTCCCGACGCCGCCGGTCTTCTTGGTGATCTTGAACCAGCTGACCTGCAGGATCACCGACGCGGTGATGATGACGAACAGGCCGCCGAGCAGCAGCACCAGCAGCTCGGTCCGGGTCATCACCGCGAAGCCGGCCACCGCGCCACCCAGCGACAGCGAACCGGTGTCGCCCATGAAGATCTTGGCCGGCGACGCGTTCCACCACAGGAAGCCGAACAACGCGCCGGTGAGGGCGGCCGCGACCACCGCCAGGTCGAGCGGATCGCGGATCTCGTAGCACTTCGAGCCCGGCGCGGTCGCGCAACTCTGGTTGTTCTGCCAGATGCAGATCAGCGTGTACGCGCCGAACACCATCATCGACGCGCCGGTCGCCAGACCGTCCAGGCCGTCGGCCAGGTTGACGCCGTTCGACATGCCGGCGATCAGCAGCAGGATCCAGATCACGACCAGGACCGGCAGCAGGTGCAGCCACTCGATGTCGCGGATGAACGAGATGAACGGCGAGGCCGGCTTCTGCCCGCGCTCGTCGGGGAACTGCAGGGCCAGTACCGCGAAGGCGACCGCGACCATCGTCTGGCCGGCCAGTTTCGCCTTGCTGCGCAGGCCCAGGCTGCGCTGCCGGAAGATCTTGATGAAGTCGTCGAGGAAGCCGACCGCGCCCATCCCGGCGAACAGGAACAGCACCAGCAGCGCCGAGGCGCTCGGCGCCCGGCCGGTGAAGATCTTCGCGGCGAAGTAGCCCACGATGGTCGCGACGATGAAGACCGTGCCGCCCATCGTCGGGGTGCCGCGCTTGGTGTGGTGCGAGGTCGGGCCGTCGTCGCGGATCTCCTGCCCGTATCCACGGCGGGCCAGCAGGGTGATCGCCCCGCGGGTTCCGACCAGCGTCAGCACCATCGAGATGGCACCGGCCAACAGGATCGAGATCACTGCGAAGCCTCCTCGAGCAGGGCGGTCGCCAGCCGGTCCAGCCCGACGAATCGGGACGCCTTCACCAGCACCACGTCTCCCTGCTGCAATTCCTTGCGAAGCAACTCGAGTGCTTCGTCGAAGCTGTCGACGTACGCCGACTCGTTGCCCCAGGATCCTTCCAGCGAGGCGCCGAGGTGGATCGGGCGGGCCCCCTCACCGACGACCACCAGCCGCTGCACGTCCAGCCGGACAGCCAGCCGGCCGATCGCATCATGCTCCTCGGTGTGGCTGTCCCCCAGCTCACCCATCGGACCTAGCACCGCCCAGGTCCGCCCACCGCCGGACTGCCCTGCTCCGGCCTGCCCTGCGCGGCTCCGGCCGATCGCGACCAGCGCCTTGAGCGCCGCGCGCATCGACTCGGGGTTCGCGTTGTACGCGTCGTTGATGATCGTCACGCCGTCCGCGCGCTCGGTCACCTCCATCCGCCACTTCGACGCGGCGGTGGCAGTGCTGAGCCCCTCCGCGATCTGGGCGGGAGTCAGTCCGACCGCCTGGACGGCGGCCGCCGCGGCCAGCGCGTTGGCGACCTGATGCTCCCCGACGACCTGCAGCTGCACCGCGTGCTGTTCGCCGCCTAGCTCCAGCGTGAAGCCCGCCCGGCCCAGCGCGTCGAGCTCGACCCCGTTGGCCCGGACGGTCGCCTCAGGCGCCTCGCCCCAGAACACGACGTTCTCGCTCGTCCGGTCGGCCATCGCGGCGACGCGTGGGTCATCTGCGTTGAGTACGGCGGTTCCGCCCGCAAGTACGGCCTCGATCATCTCGCCCTTGGCGGCGGCGATCGCGTCCTGGCTGCCGAACTCGCCGATGTGCGAGTGGCCGACGTTGAGCACCAGCCCGACCTTCGGCGGCGTGATCCGGCACAGGTAGGTGATGTCGCCGACATGCCGGGCGCCCATCTCCGCGACCAGGAAACGCGTGGTCAGGTCCGCCTTCAGCGAGGTCAGCGGATGGCCGATCTCGTTGTTCATCGAGCCGGCCGCGGCCACCGTCGGGCCGTACGGCGCGAGCAGCTGGGCGATCAGGTCCTTGGTGCTGGTCTTGCCCTGCGAACCGGTCAGGCCGATCACGGTCAGGTCGGGCAGCTGCGAGATGACGTACCTCGCCAGTTCGCCGACCGCCGTCTGTACGTCGGCGACCACGATGCACGGGCTGCCGTCGACCGGCCGCGTGGTGATCGAGACGGTCGCGCCGGCAGCAGTCACCGCCGGGACGTAATCGTGCCCGTCGACGTTCGCCCCGGCGAAGGCGAGGAACAGGCCACCCGCGGTGATCGCGCGGGAATCCCGCTCGACGCTGCCGTCGACGATCGCGGCGGGATCGACCCCGGCCAGCTCACCGCCCACTGCTTCGGCGATCTGGGCACAACTGAGGGGGATCACACTGCTGCCTCTCCGGTCGCCGCGATCAGCTCGCGCACGGTCTGCCGGTCGTCGAACGGGTGGATCACGCCGCCGACGTCCTGGCCGGTCTCATGGCCCTTGCCCAGCACCACCACGGTGTCGCCGGGCCCGGCCAGCCTGATCGCGGTCGCGATCGCCTGCCGACGGTCGCCGACCTCCTGCAGATCCACGGCGGGAACTGCGGCCCGAGCGCCTTCGATCGCCGCGGCACGGATCGTCGCCGGGTCCTCGCTGCGCGGGTTGTCGTCGGTGACGATCACGACGTCGGCCGCGCGGGCTGCGGCAGCGCCCATCGCGGGCCGCTTGCCGGGGTCACGGTCGCCGCCGCAGCCGACTACGGCGAAAAGCTTGCCCTTGGTGGCGGTACGGGCTGCTTTGAGTGCGAGCTCGACCGCGTCAGGCGTGTGCGCGTAGTCGACGATCACGCTGAGACCGTCGGCGCGGCTGAAGGTCTCCATCCGGCCCGGTACCGCGGCGTGCTGCAACCCGGCAGCGATCGCCTCGGCCGGTACGTCGATCTGCCGCAGCATCACCGTCGCCAGCAGCGCGTTCGCCACGTTGAAATCGCCAGGTAGCCCGATCTCGACGGTCAGCGCCTCGTCCGGCCCCTGGATGTCGATCACCGTCGTACCGTGCTCGGACTGGTGCGTGCCGCCGACGGTCCAGTCGGCGTCGCGGGTGGTCGAGACGGTCACCAGCGGAACAACCGTCTGCGCGGCGAGACGGCGGCCGTACTCGTCGTCGATGTTCACCACGGCAAGGTCGCAGCGCTCCGGGGTGAACAGCGACGCCTTGGCGGCGAAGTACTCCTCGAAAGTCTTGTGGAAGTCCAGGTGGTCCTGCGTCAGGTTGGTGAACCCGGCGACCGCGAACCGCGCGCCGTCCACCCGGCCCATCGCGAGCGCATGGCTGGAGACCTCCATCGCGCACCAGGCGACGGCCTTCTCCCGCATCACCGCGAACAACGCCTGCAGATCGGTGGCTTCCGGCGTCGTCCGGGCGCTCTTGACCGCCTCGTCGCCGATCCGGGTCTCGATCGTGCCGATCAGCGCGGACCGGCCGAGAGTCTTCAGCACCGAGTCGAGCAGGAAGCTCGTCGTCGTCTTGCCGTTCGTACCGGTGATTCCCAACAGGTGCAGGCCGCTCGTCGGCTCGCCGTAGATGCGGCTGGCAACGGCGCCGAGCACGTCGCGTGGCTTGGCCACCACCAGCACGGGCAGGCCAGTGGCTCGGGCCCGCTCCTCCCCCGCTGGGTCAGTCAGTACTGCGACAGCGCCGGCCGCCTGCGCGTTGGCGGCGAAGGCAGCTCCGTGGGTCACCAGGCCCGGCAGGGCGGCGTACAGGTCGCCCGGGTGGATCGACCGGGAGTCGAGTGACACACCGGTCACAGAGACGTCAGCGAGGTCCGTCGAAGCGCTGGCTCCGGCGGTCTGGACGAGGTCGGCGAGGCCGACCGGCACGGTCCGTTGCGGCCTGATCGCGGCAACGGCTCCGCCTGCGGCGGTTGGGGTGGACACGGGCCCAGAGGTTACCGCTCCGGACCCGGTGACACCTATCTGACCCGGCGTCACCAGGTCAGCGGGACGTTGGGCTGCTTCGCGCCGGTCGGCGGTACTGCGTACTTCTGGAGCGCGTAGCTCATCACGTCGCGGAACACCGGACCTCCCTGGAAACCACCGCCCCGCCCATTCGTCGGGTTCTGCAGTACGACGTACGTAACGAAGCGCGGGTTGTCTGCAGGGGCGAATCCGGCGAAGGAGGTCGCCCACTTGCAGTACCCCTCGCAGCCCTCGCCGGTCTCCTGCGCCGTACCGGTCTTGCCTGCGACGCGGTAGCCGGGGATGGCCGCCTGGAGCGCGGTACCGCCGTCAGCGGTCACCGACTCCATCATCGTGGCGACCTCCTTGGCAGCGGTCTCGCTCACCACCCGGCGGGACGGGCCGGCCGGGTTGGGGATGTCGTTGCCGTTGGAGTCGACGTAGTTCTTGACCAGCTTGGGCGGTACGTAGACACCGCCGTTGGCGACAGCGTTGACGGCGGCAGTCATCTGTACGGCGTTCACGGCCAGGCCCTGCCCGAAGGCGACCGTCGAGCGGGTCAGCTCGGGCCACTCGTCGCCCTGCGGCATCACGCCCCGGCTCTCGCCGGGGAAGTCCAGGCCGGTCGGCTCACCGAAGCCGAAGTCGTGCAGGTACTTCACGAACTGCGGGATCGGCATCTCGCGGGAGGCGATGATGGTGCCGACGTTGGACGACTTGGCGATCACCCCGGCGATGGTCAGCTTCAGCACGCCGTGGTCGAAGTGGTCCTTGATCTTGCGCCGCTGCACGGTGATGCTGCCCGGCACCTCCAGCTTGGTGTCGAGCGAGATCTTGTTCGCGTCGGCCAGCGCGGCCATCGTGACGACCTTCTGCACGCTGCCCGGCTCGTAGACCTGCTCCAGCGCGTTGTTCTTCAGCGACTGGCCCTTGAGCGGCTTGTTCGGGTCGTAGCCGGGGTAGTTGGCCATCGCGACCAGCTCGCCGGTCTTCACGTCCATCACCACGACCGTGCCGGACTCGGCCTTCCACTGCTTGACCGCTTCCTCGATCCGCTTCTCGGCGAACCACTGCAGGTCGGAGTCCAGGGTGAGCTGCGCGCTGACGCCGGGCTTGGGCTCCTCGACGGTGTGGTCGGCGTTCGGGATCTTGTTGCCCTTGGTGTCGACCTCGTACATCGCCTTGCCGTCGGAACCGGACAGCTTGTCGTTCAGCCCGTACTCCAGCCCGGCCAGGCCCTTGCCCTCGTCGCCGACGACGCCGACCACGCTGGCGCCGACCGAGCCGAGCGGGTGGCTGCGGATCGGATCCGACTCGGTGAACAGGCCGACCAGCAGCGGCGCCTTGGCCTCGGCCGGTTTGCCCTTGTTCTGCTCGTTGATCGCGGCGTTCTGCTTCTTGATCTCGGCCGAGATCTGGTTCCAGGTCTGCGGGCTGACCTGGTGCGCGAGCAGCACGTAGCGCTTCTTCAGGGTGAGGTCGGCATAGAACTTCGCGTACGTCGTACCGGGGATCTTCGAGGTCAGCAGGCTGGCCAGCTGGGCCGCGACCGGTGCGGTCTGGGTCGGGTCGGCGGTGATCGCGACGGCGTCCTCGGAGACCGACAGCGGCACGCCGTTGCGGTCGAGGATCGCGCCGCGGGTCGCGTGCAGTACGAACGGCTTGGTGTTCTCCTTGGTCGCGGCGAGCGCGTAGGAGTCCGGGTCGACGCCCTGCAGCAGGATGAGGCGGCCGGCGAACAGCGACAGCACGAACGCCATCACGCCGAACGTCATCCGCAGCCGGAGCGCGGGACGGCCGAGCTTCAGCGTGCGCGGCGGCTTCTTCACCCGCGGCTTGCGCGGAGGACGCCGGTTCTGCGGCGGCCGCTTCCGCGGTCCCCCGTTGGCCGGGCGCTTCCTTGCTGGCTCACCCGTACGCCGAGGCGCCGCCCCCGCCCGCACCGGACGAGCAGCAGCAGCCTTCTTGGCAGTACGCCGAGGCGCGTCCCCACCCACCGGACGCGCCTTCCGCGCTTCACCGCTACGGCCGACAGACTTGCGAGGCTCTCCCGTGGCCTTGCGAGGTCCAGCAGCCTTCCGCCCCTCAGCACCGGGCCCTGCCCGGCGAGGCGTACTGCCGCTATCCCGGGGGGCCCGCTGCCGCTTCGGCGGCTCGCCATCGCCAGCAGACGTCCTCCGGCCGCCTGCGGCTGGGCGGGAGGGACGCGGTGGCTCACCCCCCGCCGCGCGGCGGCTGCTGCCGGACTCGTCTGCAGCAGGCCTTTTGGGGCGGGGTGTGTTGGAGCCGGTGCTGTCTGTAGTGGGGCGACGGCGCGGCGGGGTGGCTCGGCGCGGGGGTTCCCGGCCGGGGTCGCCGCCACGTTTGCGTGGCGGTTCGCTGCCCCGTCGCTCCGTCATCCGATCATCCCCCGGTCGTCGTGTTGGCCCCAGTAGTCGCGGGCTTGTTCGTAGTCGCCGGCTTGTTGTTCGCGGGCGGCTTGGTGCTGTTCGCTGGCTTGTTGGCCGTCACCGGCGGCTTGTTGGCCGTCACCGGCGGCTTGTTGGCGGTCACCGGCGGCTTGGTGCCGGTTGCTGTGACCGGTGGCTTGGTGGTGGCCGGCTTGACGGGCGGCTTCGGTACGACCGGCGTGTTGGTCGCCGGGAGCGCAGGGCCGAACATCGCCTTCGCCGTACCGGCCTTACCCTCCGCCGGTACGCCGAGCACCTTGCCATCGGAGAGCCGCAGGAAGACCGGGTTCGGGTTCGGCACCATCCCCATCCGCACCGCCCGGTCCGCCAGGTTCTGCGGCGCCTCCAGCGTGCGGACCTGCTTCTCCAGCTGCTCCTGCTGGTCACGCAGCTGATCAGCCTGGTTGTTCAGAGCGGTCACCTGGAACGTCCCACGCTGCAGTTCGGTGTTGAGCAGCAGCAACCCGACCAGACCGGCCGCGAGCAGCGCGACCACGAAGATGACGAACGGCATCCGCGGCGGCCGGAACGGCGCACCGTAGACGACCCGGAGCTTCGGCTCCTGCTTGACCACCGGCTGCGCGGGAGTGACCCGTGCCTTCGACGGGCTGAACACAGTGCTCATCAGGCCACCAACCCCTTCTCGCGTACGCGCTCCGCCGCTCGGACCCGGGCCGATGCAGCCCTCGGGTTCTCCGCGACCTCTTCCTCCGTCGGCTTCTCCGCTCCACGCGTCAGCAACTTGAGGTATGGCTCATGCCCCGCCGGAATCACCGGCAGGTCGTCCGGTACGTCGCTCTTCGCGCCGGCCGCCAGCACCTGCTTGGCGATCCGGTCCTCGAGCGACTGGTAGCTCATCACCACGATCCGGCCGTGCAGCGCGAGCGACGCCACGGCAGCGGGCAGGGCGCGACGCAGTACCTCGAGCTCGCCGTTGACCTCGATCCGCAACGCCTGGAAGGTCCGCTTCGCCGGGTGTCCCCCGGTACGCCGGGCCGCCTGCGGGATCGCATCGCGCACCAGCTCGGACAGCCGCGCGCTGTTCGTGAACGGCTCGGTCTCGCGGGCCTTCACGATCCGGTCCGCGATCCGGCGGGAGAACTTCTCCTCGCCGTACTGGAACAGGATCCGGGCCAGCTCGGCCGAGCTGTACGTGTTGAGGATGTCCGCGGCCGTCGTCGGCGCGGTGCTGTCCATCCGCATGTCCAGCGGCGCGTCCTGCGAGTACGCGAAGCCGCGGCCGGCCTCGTCGAGCTGCATGGAGGAGACACCGAGGTCGAACAGGATGCCGTCGATCGCCGGGATGCCCAGGTCGAACAGCACCTGGGGCAGCTCGTCGTACACGGCGTGCACCAGCGTCACGCGTTCGGCGTACGGGGCGAGCCGGTCGCCGGTCAGCCGCAGCGCCTCGGGATCGCGGTCGAGGCCGATCAGGCGGATGTCGGGGAAACGCTGCAGGAAGGCTTCGGCGTGTCCGCCGAGTCCGAGGGTGGCGTCGACGAGGACGGCACCGGGGTGCTGCAGGCCAGGGGCGAGCAGGGCGACGACGCGGTCGAGCATGACCGGGACGTGGCGTCCCTCTGCTCCGCGCTCAGCACCGTCCATCTCGACCCCTCCATAGCTTTACCTGCCGGCCTTGCGAATCGTGCGAGGGGCGGTGGTGGAGCAGAGTGGAGCGGAAATCGTCCGGTCAGATCGCGGGTTCGCCTTCCGGGGAAGTACCTGATGCCTTGGCGCCGGGGAAGTGGCGCCAACACTCAGGTCGGAAGTCGGACCCGTGATCTCACCGGACGATCCGGTGCTACCTCGGGCTGTCAGAAGATGCCGGGCAGTACCTCCTCGGACAGGTCGGCGAACGCCTGCTCCTGTGCCGCTGAGTACGTGTTCCAGTTCTCCGTGTTCCAGATCTCCACCCTGTTCATCGCCCCGATGACGACACAGTCGCGATCCAGCCCTGCGTAATCGCGAAGCATCGGCGGGATGGTGACCCGGCCCTGCTTGTCCGGCACCTCGTTGGAGGCCCCGGCGAACAACATCCGTAGGTAGTCCCGAGCACCCTTGTTGGTGATCGGAGCCTGCTTCAACTGCTCGGTCATCTGCACGAATTCGCCTTCCGGCCACACGGACAGCGACCGCTCCTGTCCCCGGGTGATCACCAGGCCTTCAGCCAATTCGTCGCGGAACTTCGCCGGCAGGAACAGTCGGCCCTTGTCGTCGAGCTTGGGGAAGTGCGTTCCAAGGAACACGCTCCACCTCCCCGTTGCGGACTCTCCGTCTCAGGTCGAGCTTGTTGTCCACCATTTCAGTACCACTGCGCTCCACCTTACTCCACTTTGCCCCACCGTCAACCAGATTCGCCCCGTTTCGCTCCCCCGTACGCTGGAGGTCACGAACCGGCAACAACGGGTGAGGGCGATTGAGATGAACGCCGAAACGACTGGTAACGAAACGCACGGAGATCTAGGCCCGACCCCTACGCCGGGTCAGAATGAGTCGGCCAACAACCAATGGGGAGGACTCAGGGTGAGCACCACCGCGACCAGCTCGGCCATGGAATTCGACGAGCTGACAGAGGTGGCGGGACGGGTCCGCCGAGCCATCGAGACTGTGATCGAAGGCAAACCCGATGTGGTCGAAGTAGCCGTCACCGTGCTACTGGCCGAAGGACATCTGCTGATCGAGGACGTGCCCGGCGTCGGCAAGACGATGCTGGCCAAGGCACTGGCCCGGTCGATCGACTGCACCGTGCGCCGGATCCAGTTCACGCCGGACCTGCTTCCGTCGGACATCACCGGCGTGTCGGTCTTCAACCAGGAGAACCGCGAGTTCGAGTTCAAGCCGGGCGCGGTGTTCGCGAACATCGTCGTCGGCGACGAGATCAACCGCGCGTCGCCGAAGACCCAGGCCGCGCTGCTGGAGTCGATGGAGGAGCGCCAGGTCACCGTCGACACCACGACGTACCAGCTCGAGGCGCCGTTCATGGTGATCGCGACGCAGAACCCGATCGAGATGGAAGGGACCTATCCCCTTCCCGAGGCACAGCGCGACCGCTTCATGGCCCGGCTGTCGATGGGCTACCCGGAGCCGGCCGCCGAGCTGCGGATGCTCGACGGGCACGCCGCCGCCGAGCCGCTGGAGTCGCTGCAGCCGGTGACCGACGGACAGCAGATCCTCCGCCTGGTGAAGACAGTGCACTCGGTGCACGTATCGGAGTCGGTGAAGGAGTACGCCGTCGCCCTGGTCGGAGCCACCCGCCGCTCGCAGGAGCTGCGCCTGGGCGCCAGCCCGCGCGCCACGCTGCACCTGATCCGGGCCGCCCGGGCCGCTGCCGCGCTGGACTCGCGGGAGTTCGTCCTCCCGGACGACATCCAGGAGCTCGCCGTACCAGTCCTCGCACACCGGGTACTACCGGCCGCCGAAGCCCACCTCGGTGGACGTGGCGCGGCTGACATCATCTCTGGGCTCGTGGCCTCGGTGCCGCTGCCCCGCACTCGTCGGGACTGAGACATGCGGCAGGCTTTGCGCGGACTGACCACCCGGGGGCGGGCGTTCGTCGCAGCCGGGATCACTGCTTCTCTTTGTGCGCTGTTGCTCGGCCAGAAGGACCTGCTGCGCGTCGGCATCCTGCTGGTCGCGCTGCCGCTGGTGGCGGCACTAGTGGTCGGCCGGACCCGGCTGCGCCTGCAGGTGCGGCGCAGCCTGGCTCCGGACCAGGTACCGGTGGGCACCCAGTCGACAGTGGAGCTGACGCTGTCCAACCAGGGCCGGATGCCGGCCGGACTGCTGCTGCTCGAGGACCGCATTCCTTATGTACTGGGGCACCGCCCGCGATTCGTCGTCGACCGGGTCAGCCCGAACTGGAGGCGCACGGTCACCTACCCGGTGAAGTCCGACGTGCGTGGACTGTTCCAGGTCGGCCCGCTGATGCTGACGGTCGCCGACCCGTTCGGGTTGGTGGAGACGAGCCGGACCTTCACCCGGAGCCAGCATCTGCTGGTGACACCACGGGTTTACCAGCTTCCCGAAGTACGGCTGGGAGCTGATCGGGCGGGGTCCGGCGAGAACCGGCCGCGGGCGATCGCGTCGGCAGGCGAAGAGGACGCGACTGTGCGCGAGTACCGCGACGGCGACGATCTGCGCCGGGTGCACTGGCGGTCGACCGCGCGGCGTGGGGCGATGATGGTGCGCCGGGAGGAGCAGCCCTGGCAGAGCCGGTGCGCGATCTTCCTGGACGCCCGGAGCATCTCGCACCACGGGCACGGGCCGTCCTCGAGCCTGGAGTGGGCGGTGAGCGCCGCGGCCTCGGTCGGTACCGACCGGATCCGGCGCGGCTATGTCACCACCTTGCTCGGCGGACCGACGACGCTGTCGGCGATCAGTCACCGCAACTCGACGGCGATCCATCATCCGCTCACCAGCCAGCAACTGCTGACCGAGTGCGCGACGGTGGAGGAGCACAAGTACGCCGAGATCGGCCCGCTGCTGACTGTCGACCGGCACATCCAAGAGCCGAGCCTGGTGGTCGCGATCGTCGGCGCCTGCAACACCGAGGACGTCACCTCGCTCAACCGCTGGCGGACCACCCAGGCGACCGGGGTGGCGCTCTTGCTCGATGCGGCAAGCTGGTCGGTGGGCGCGGAGGGCACCGAGAAGGCCGCCCGGCTCACCGCGGCCACTGATGCCACCGAGAACGATCTGCGCCGCAACGGCTGGCGAGTCGCCAGAGTGCAGCGCGGAGACCATCTCCCGACCGTGTGGTCCACCCTCGGACTACGGAGCGGAAGGATCGCATGACAGGCCATGTGAGGATCTCGATCGCCGCCTGGGTCGCGACCGTGCTCGGGGCGCTGGTGCTGACGCCGGTGTTCTCCGGGCCGTTCCTGTTCATCAGCGCCTTCTTCTGCGCGATCGTGACCGCGGTCGGGATCGGGCTGCAGAACTGGCGGGCGCCGCGCATCGTCGTACCGATCGTGCAGCTGGTGGTGCTGATCGAGCTGATCTCGCTGTCGTTCCTGCACAACACGATGAAGTGGGGGCTGGTCCCATGGAAGGCCACGGCGATCGCCTTCAACGATCAGATGGTCGACGCGATGGACGCCATCAACCGGTACAGCGCACCGCTGCCGTACGACCGGCACCTGTTGCTGTTCGCGTCGACGGTGATCGCCTTTGCGGGGTTGCTGATCCACCTGGTCGCCGTACAGATCAGGCAGGCTGCATGGGCCGGTCTGTTGCTGCTGACGATGTACACGGTGCCTGCCGCGACCGTGCACGGCGGACTGCCCGCGTTGCTGTTCATCCCGCCGGCAGTCGGCTACATCATCTTGTTGTCTGCGGAAGGGCGGACCAGGCTCAGCCGTTGGGGGCGCCGGATCTCCGGGGTCTCGCATCTGGACGCGGCCGAGCCGATCGAGGCCTCCGCGCTCGGCCAGGCCGGGCGACGGATCGGGCTGAGTGTGGTCGCGTTGGCCGCATTGCTGCCGGCGTTGATTCCCGCTCTGCCCGAAGGCGTGATCGGCAACGGCTCAGCCGGTGGTGGCGGGTCGGGTAGCGGCGCGATCGTCTCCCCCAACGACACCATGCTCGACATGGGCAAGAACCTGAAGCGCGGCGACAACGTGACGGCGCTGACCTACACCGGCGGCCCGCCGGAAGGCGTCTATCTGCGGCTGACCGCGCTGGACCTCTTCGACGGCAACACCTGGCGCAGGTCGGATTCGGGTGAAGGCCAGAAGATCGGCAACGGTCCGTTGAGCCCGCCGCCCGGCTACACCGGCGACCTGAGCAAGGTCCCGGAGAACAAGCTGAAGATCCAGGTCAGCCGCAGCTTCCGGTCCCAGTTCGCGCCGGTGCCGTACCCGTTGCGGACGATCTCGCTGAAGAAGAACTGGAAGTTCGACGCGAGCACGCTGGACGTGCTGTCCACCAACGGCAGCGTCGTCGGCGGCCAGGACTTCAACCTCAGCTGGTACGACCTGAAGCCGACCGCGGAGGAGCTGAACGACAGCGTCCCCGGCGGCGAGCCCGACCAGACCACCAGCGACGTCCCGGCGCGGACCCCGCCGAAGATGACGGAGCTGGCCCGCTCGATCACCGCCAAGGCGAACGGCAACCACTACCTGCAGGCGACCATGCTGCAGGACTGGTTCCGCGGCGGCGACTTCACCTACAGCACGGCGACGGACAGCTCGAGCGGCATGCGTGCGCTGGAGAAGTTCCTGTTCCAGGAGAAGACCGGGTACTGCGAGCAGTTCGCGACCGGGATGGCGCTGCTGGCCCGCACGCTCGGCATTCCGGCCCGGGTCGGGATCGGCTTCCTGCCGGGTACGACGGGCAAGAACAACCAGCACATCGTGAAGATGCACGACATGCACGCGTGGCCGGAGCTGTACTTCGAGGGCAGCGGCTGGGTCCGCTTCGAGCCGACTCCGTCGGTCCGGGCCGCGACCACGCCGAGCTGGAGCAACCCGGCCAACATCACCCCGAGCAACCCGACGACCGCGCCGACCACGGCGCCGACGACTCCTGGCTCGACCGTCGACCCCGAGAACCCCCGGCTGCCCGGCGAGCGCAACCTGCCCGGCGAGAGTGGCCTCGCTCCGGTCGGCGGCGGCAACTGGTTCACCAACGGCGGCGCCAAGATCATCGGCAGCTCGCTGGCCGTGATCCTGCTGCTCGGCGTGCCGTGGCTGGTCCGCACGCTGACCAGACGTCGCCGCTACAGCCGCGAACCGAGCCGGATCGGGATCGAGGGCTTGTGGGCCGAAGTCCGCGACACTGCTCGCGATCTCGGCCTGGACTGGTCGGAGGTCGCAACACCTCGGCAGCTGGGCGACTGGCTGATCACCCAGGTCCCGGAGGAGACGCAGCCTGCTGCCCTCCGCCTGGCCCGCGGCGTCGAAGCCATGCGGTACGCCGGCCTCGGCGACTCGTTCCCCGACCTCCGCCCCGAAGCCGAGCAAGTCCGCAAGGCCCTCTGGCAAGACGTCCGCTTCTTCCGCCGCCTCCGCGCCCGGCTCCTCCCACCGTCCTGGCGTTGGTACCTCAACCGAGGCAGCTCCGAAGCGTCCGACCTCCTGGACGAATTCGACCTCCTCCTAGCCCGAATCCGCTCCGCCCTAACCCCCCACCGCACCAGCCGCCACACCGGCTAGCCACCACACGCGCAGCCTCCTCGACAACAACTGCTTTCACCCGCCCGCAGGGAACTGGACCACCAGCCATCTGGTGGGCGGGTGGAAGCTAACCCAGCCAGGCACCAACTGGCAGCCGACAGCGCAGGCCGGGCCGTGCGTACGTAGTACTGGCGTAGACAGAGCCACACCCGGCGCGGGCGCGCGGGTGTGGCTCGGGAACGGCTAGAGGCTCAGAGGTCCTCGTCGCGGCGGCGGCGCCAGCGGTCTTCCATCCGCTCCATGAAGCTGCCGGACGAATCGTGTCTGGTCCGGTGCCGTTTGGACTGCGGCGGAGGCGGCGGCAGGTCATCGCCGTCGCTCGCGTTGCTGATCCGCTTCATGCTCAGCGCCGCGATGTACAGGCAGGCGACCATCACGACGAAGCCGATGACTCCGATGATGGTGTTGGGGATGATCGCGCCGGCCATCAAGATGGCAATACCCAGCACGAATCCAACGCCGGCAAGCACTGCCCGGCGCTTGTAGTACAAGCGCACATTGGTGCCTCGCATGGCGGAAACAAACTTCGGGTCTTCCGCAGCGAGGGCACGTTCGAGCTGCTCGAACTGGCGCTGCTCTTCTTCCGAGAGGGGCACCGTCGATCCCTCCATGGTGAGCGCGATCTCGATAGGCCGAGTCCAGTCTAGGCCGACCATGCGGTCCACGAAACCCTGACTGCCTGTCCCGCGCGTCACGGTCCGGCAACTCCGCACGGTAACCGCTGCTCCGGCACCGGTTTCAGCGCTGGAAGGCAGGTATTCATCCGGCGTGTCGCCGCCATCCGGACACAGCAAGTAATCAACTTCCGAGCAGCACGCAATGCCCCGAAAGGCATTCCCGGCGGCTCCACCAACTAGTACGAACGATTGACCCAGCCAACCCGCAGAGGCCGGCCGGCGTCAGCGGGTGGCGAGGATGTGGAGTTGGGGGGCGAGGGCACGGAAGGCGGGGTGCTGGCTGGCGGCTCGCTCGAGCTCAGCTAGTGCCTCGGGGGCACCTGGCTCGGAGTCGACGAAGGCCGCGGGGACCAGGTCGGCGAACGTACGCACCCCGTGCACGGTGTGCACCATGAAGCCGGCCTCGGCCAGCTGGGCGATGATGCCCGCCTCGTCGAAGCGCCGGGGCATCGGGTCGGTCGGACCCCAGCGCCCGTCGGCGTCCTGCAGCGCGACGCGAGCTTCGGTGAGGTGGCCGGCCAGCGCGCGAGCCAATACGACGGCGTTGCGCTGGGCAACCAGGAGGCTGAGTACCCCGCCTTCCCGTAGTACGGACGCCATCGCCTGCAGCGCCTGAACCGGGTCGTCGACAACCTCGAGCACGCCGTGGCAGAGGACTGCGTCGGCAGTCGACTCCCCCGCGACCTCAGGGAGCTCGGCGGCATCCCCCTGGACACCACGGACGAGCTTGCTCACACCCTCGTCGGCCGCACGCCGTTCGAGCGAGGCGAGCGCGTCGGGGCTGGGGTCGACGACGGTGACGCGGTGCCCCTCAACTGCTAACGGGACAGCGAATCCACCGGTACCACCGCCGAGATCGACGATGTCCAGACCTGCTCCGGGGTCGATACGAGCCCGGCCCGCAAGTGCCACTCGCAGAGCCTCGGCGACCAGCGCCGTTCGCACCGAGCGCCGACGTCGGTCGACCATCCTGAAGCCCTTCTCGCGACAACACCACTTCGAGCCACACCCTACTGGCCGAGCACCGACCCTCCTCACCACCACCGCCTCTTCACCCCCGGCGGGACAGCCTTCAAGGGCGACGTGACAGCAACTCGCCGAGCCGCTCGACGGCTTCCTCGGCCTCCTCGACCATCAACTCGGCAACCTCCACCGACCGTTCCGCAGTCGCCCCGACGAACGTCGCGTTGCTCACCGCCGTCGCCCACGCCGCCCCCGTCGCCGCCAGCCACTCGTCGATCGGCGTACCGGCCTCCTTCATCCAGGCTTCCTTGTACGCCGCCATCCCGGCCCTCCGCCCGGCCATCACCACATCGAGCATCCCCGGCCCGACCCGCGCACTCCCCAGTCGATCAACCGCGGCGACGGCTCGCTCGCGATGACGTTGTCGCCGTACACATCGCCGTGGATCAGCGTCGCCGGCAACACCTCCAACCCGAGCAACAGCCGCTCCTCCTCAGCAAACCGCGCGAGCATCTCGAGCGCCCGATCGAGCACCGCATGCTGTCCGTGCTGAGCCACCGCCTTGGCGATGCCAGCCGGCGCAAACCCGGTGAACGCCGATCGCAGGAACTGCTCATCGACCTTCGGGATCTCAGCCGGCAACTCATCGACCCGGCCGAGGTGTCGCAGATGTAGTCGTGCCAGCGCGGCGTACACAACCCCTGGCGGCTCGACCGTCCACCCGATCGCCCCGCCAACCTCGAACGGCACCACAATCCAGGGCCCGTCCTCATCGACACCGCGGTCGATCAACTCCGGGAACACCGGGTCCACAACATCCAAGCTGCTGAGCGCAGCCACCTCACCCGCCGTCGCTCGCTTGGCAACCACCTCGACCTGACAGGAGCACTCCCCTGTCCGGTACAAGATTTCGACCCGCTCGATCACCCTCGCCGTCGCGCCACCGGTGAGTGCCACCCGTCGCCCGATCCCGACGACGACCGCGTCGCCGCCCAGCCAGTTCTGGATCGCTTCGGGGCGGATCGGCGGCGGCTTCACCCGGCCGAGCGTAGGTGCGGTCGTCCATCGACCGACACCGGTTTTCCCGCGACCGCCCGGGCCAAGGATCATGGTGGCCATGGCGTCAGTACCGGAGCTTGTCGATGTGGTTGCCTTCGGCGCCGACCCGACCGGGCGGACCGACTCCGCACCGGCGGTCGCCGCAGCTTTCCGGCACGCCAAGACCCTCGGCCGCCCGGTACGGATCGTCTTCTCCGAAGGCACCTTCCAGCTCTATCCCGAGCAGGCGGAGACGCGTGAGCTGTACGTCTCCAACACCGTCGGAGCCGACCAGCGCTACCGCGACAAGAAGATCGGCCTGCTCGTCGAGGACATGCACGACGTCATCGTCGACGGGCGTGGCGCGAAGCTCGTCTACCACGGACTGCAGACCGCGTTCGCGGCGATCCGTTCGACGGACGTGACCTTCACGAACTTCTCCTTCGACTACGCCGCCCCGAAGGTTGTCGACGTCACGGTCGCCGACGCGGGCGTGACCGACGGCCGCGCGTACCGGATCTTGTCGGTGCCCGCCGGCAGCCCGTACGAGGTAAACGGCACTCACCTGACCTGGCTCGGCGAGATCAGCCCGGCCACCGGTACGCCGTACTGGTCGGGCACCGATGGACTCGAGTACACCCAGATCCACGACCCGGCGGCGCAACGCACCTGGCGCGACGACAACCCGCTCTTCACCGACGTCGCCGGCCTGCTCGATCTCGGCGACGGCCAGATCCGCATCGACTACGCGACGGCCGCCCGACCGGACGACGCCGGCCTCGTCTACCAGATGCGGCTGATCGAACGCGAGGAGCCGGGCGCCTTCATCTGGGAGTCGTCGAACGTGATCCTACGGTCGATCGACGCCCACTACCTGCAGACGTTCGGCGTCGTCGGGCAGTTCAGCGAGAACATCACCATCGACCAGGTGAACTTCACGCCCGACCCGGCTTCCGGCCGTACCACCGCCTCGTTCGCCGACTTCGTCCAGCTGTCCGGCATCAAGGGCGACATCACGATCACCGACTGCGTGTTCGACGGCCCGCACGACGACCCGATCAACATCCACGGCACGTACCTCGAGGTCGTCGGGATCCCGTCACCGGACACGCTCACCCTCGGCTACGAACACCCGCAGACGGCCGGCTTCCCGCAGTTCTATCCAGGCGACGAGGTGGAGTTCGTCGACAAGCTCACGATGTCGCCACTCGAGAGCGGCCGGGCCGTGGTCGTCGCTGTCGACGGGCCGAGCGGGATGGACCATGCGAAACCGCTGACCACGATGACCGTCACCTTCGACCGGCCACTGCCCGACGATGTCGAGATCGGCAACACCGTCGCCGAGAACATCACCTACACGCCGTCGGTCGTCATCTCCGGCAACGTCTTCCGCAACGTGCCGACCCGCGGCGTACTCGTCACGACCCGCAAGCCGGTACTGATCACCGGCAACCGTTTCGAGGCGATGTCGATGGCCAGCATCTTCATCTCCGCGGACGCTTACCAGTGGTACGAATCGGGTTCGGTCACGGACGTCACCATCCGCGGCAACTCGTTCATCAGGCCCGCCGATCCGGTCATCCTCGTCGAACCGACCAACCGCGACGTCGACCCAGCCAAGCCGGTGCATCGCAACATCACGGTCACCGAGAACACCTTCGACGTCGGCGACCTCACCCTGGTCAACGCCAAGAGCGTCGCCGGCTTCCACTTCACGACCAACACGATCCGCCCCATCGACGGACCAGGCCGGCCGCCGTACACCGCGCCACTGTTCGTCTTCACCGGTAGTACAGACATCCAGATCGCTGACAACTCGTACTCACATCAGACGAGCGAGGGCCAATGACTCCCCAGGACACCGCCCGCCGAATCATCGACGCCAACAATTATCTGACCCTTGCCACCGCCGACCACGACGGTCGGCCGTGGGTTTCTCCGGTGTACTTCACCCCCGACGGCGGCATCGACTTCTACTGGGTCTCGCGCCCCGACAGCCGCCATTCCACCAACCTCACCGATCGCCCCGAGGTCGCCATCGTCATCTTCGATTCCCAGGTACCGGTCTTCCACGCCGAAGCCGTCTATCTGACCGCCCATGCCGAACAGGTCGACAACTCCGACCTCGCCCGCTGCACCGAGATCTACCGCGGCCGCCACCCAGACCTGACCACCTTCACCCCCGAACAGCTACAAGCCCCTACCCCCCTACGCCTGTACCGCGCCCATGCCGCAGAAGCCTCCGTACTCCTGAACGACGACGGCCCCGACCTCCGCGTCCCACTCGACCTTCCGATCTAGCGGTCTCCCCCCGCCAGCCAGAGCACCCCATCCCAGGCGAACACTCGACCACCCGGCATCCATCACCCCGCTCTCGACGGCGCTCAACCCAACCACGCGGTCGAAGCCCGGCCAGTTGCAACCGGGGAGGCAAATACCCCCGATTCGGGCCAATCCCCTCCCAAGGTCCCGCGAAAATCCTCCCCACCCGCACGCAATCGCTTGTACGCCCCGCCCACCAAGGCGGCCAACCATCACAACCCACTCGTGTACCCGATGCTGGTGAGGACGCACGAGCAGTGCAGCGGATACGCCGGGGCACTTGCCCCAGGGGAGCGCTTCGAACACCTGCTGGCCAGCGACTAGGTGACGACGGCCGTGGCCACATCGCACGACGTAGGAGCGCCCAGCCGAGGGCGGGCGGGAGCACCCAGAGCGGAAGCGACACAGGAGCAGACGCGCCGGGTGCGTGGGGTGAATGCGTGGGGTGGGCATGGGTGAGCGCCCGCGGGACGGGGACCCGCGGGCGCTGATTGGGGTGGAGCGGCGGTTAGCTGGCCTGCATCCAGGGTTGGGCTAGGACCGACTGGGGGTCGTAGGCTCTGGGGAGGACGGGCTGGGTGGTGAGGTTGAGGCTGGACTCGACCAGGTCGTAGAAGGTTTCGGCGGCGCGGACCAGGTCGTCGGCCTCGCGGGTGGTGACGGCTCGCTCGAGGCCGGCTTCGGCGGCGGCGCGCTGGGTGGCGCCGGCGGCGAAGAAGGACGCCCATTCGCCGAACTCGGGGGCGACCTCGGAGAGCAACACCCAGGCGTTGCGCTGGATGCGACGGCGGGCGCCGGAGCGGACCGGGCGGGCGCGGACGGCGAGCACCGCGGCCGCGACTCGGAGGGCGGCCACGTGGGCACTCGAGTAGCGGATCAGGTGGTCGTCGGCCTCGCGGGCCTCGGCGAGCGCCGTACGCGCCCGGGAAAGATCGCGGCTGGCCGAGCCGGCTGCTGCCGGCGAAACCGGTGAAACTGTCATCGGTCCGTCACCCTCTCCAGTTGCCAACGTCCGGAGTCCGGGTCGTGCGCGAGATCGAACATCTCCCGCCGGCCGTGCCGGCCGCACCCCGCCTCCACGCGGTAGACCGCCCGTTGCGGCCCCCAATCCGCGTCCAGCACCCCGACGGCGGCGGACGATCCCGCCACGGCGGTGGCCGTCGCAGCACCCACGCCGGCGCCGATCACGCCACGCTCCCACCAGGCCGCCGTCTCCACCCAGTGGGCTTCGACCGCGCAGACCCGCCACAACCGCCCGCGCCACAGGAATTGCTGTGGAGTCTCGATCCCGTCCACGACGTCTGAACGCACCTCGACGGACTCATCGAACTCCCACATACCGCATCGCCTCCTGTGCGCGAACTTCTTCCCCTGGTCAGCGGCCCGGTGGGTGGGCGCCAGGTGGGGGTCGAGGTCCACCTCGGCGCCCGGCCCACCGGGACCACCGGTTACCGATGCGGCCGCAACTCCGCACCGGAGTCCTTCAGCTGTCCCGATCGCCACTGCCCGCTCTCCCGACGAAACCGGATCTGCGGCAATCGAACATCTGTTCGAACACTGAAAGCGTAACCCTGCCCGTCGGCAATCGTCAACGGGACGTAAGCGGCGGGCGGGCCGCGGCGCGGGCTCCCGCCGCCAGACTGGATCCAGTGCCCGGATCCGCCGGGTGACGGACTGGAGCCGATCGATGCCGAGCACCCGCCGCCGTACCCTGGCCGTCGCCACCGTGGCGGTCGCCGCCGTGGTCGCGGCCGTCGCACTGCCGCTCTTCCAGCCTTGGCGGCTCTTCACCGGCAAGGTGGTCGACGAAGCGCTTCCGGGCGCCGATCCGATCTCCATGACCACATCCTCTGTGCCGCCACCGACAATTTCCGGCGACCGCCGGCCAACCCCCTCCGCGACCCGGCCCAAGACGCCCAGAAGACTCACCTCCGGCACCTTCATCAGCCACGAGCACAAGACGACCGGCACGGCCGCCATCCTCGAACTGCCCGACGGCTCCCGCGTACTACGCCTGGAGGCCCTCGACACCTCCGACGGCCCCGACCTCGAGGTCTGGCTCAGCGACGCCAAGGTGCTCGACGGCAAACGAGGCTGGCACGTCTTCGACGACGGCAGGTACCGCAGCCTCGGGCAGCTCAAAGGCAACCAAGGCAACCAGAACTACGAGATCCCCAAAGATGTCGACCTGAAAGCCCTGACCAGCGTCTCGATCTGGTGCAACCGCTTCAACGTCTCCTTCGGCGCCGCCGAGCTGACCTGAAACCAGACAAAGCCAGACCCCGGAATTCATCGAAAACCGGATGTGACCACCCACTCCCCCGAACTACTGTCACCCCATGACCACCGGCAGCGCCTTCATCTCCGCGCGGACCCTGAGCCAGGGCTTCCACGACGAGATCATCCGCCCGCTGCTCGCCGGAATCCCTTACGCCGCAGGCCTCCTCGGCTGGGGCTCGGACGTACTCGGCTACGACACCGAGCGCTCGATGGACCACGGCTGGGGTCCGCGCCTGCACGTCTTCGTCGATGCCTACCAGGTGGACCACGCCACCACGGCGATCGAGACAGGCTTGCCGGACGAGTACCGAGGTCATCCCGTGCGCTTCGGCTGGGACACCCAAGAGCCGATCCACCACATCACGGTCACCACCATCGACGCCTGGCTCGAGGAGCACCTAGGCGTGCTCAACGGCCGCCACCTGAGCCTCCAGGACTGGCTCGTGACCCCACAGCAGAAGCTGCTGGGGGTGGTCGCCGGCCAGGTGTACGCCGATGACGGCCGGCTGCAGGTGGTACGGGACGAGCTCCGGTGGTACCCGGACGACCTCTGGCGCTGGATGATCGCCTGCCAGTGGTCCCGGATCGCCGAGGAAGAGACCTTCGTCCAACGCACGTCAGAGGTCGGCGACGAGCTCGGCTCGCGCGTCGTCGCCGCCCGGCTCGTCCGCGACCTGATGCGGCTCGCCCTGCTGATGGAGCGCACCTACGCGCCCTATACGAAGTGGCTCGGTACCGCGTTCAGCCGGCTCGGCCACCCTGACGGCCTGGATCGCGATCTCGAGGACACGCTCGAAGCCGGCACCCACGACGAACGCGAGCGCGCGCTGACATCGGCGTACCGCAAGGCCGCGATCCGGTTCAACGCGTTGAGGCTGACGGACGCCGTCGACGTGGAGCCGCACCAGTTCCACGAGCGGCCGGCGATCGTGCTCCATGCCGGGCGCTTCGCCGAGGCGAGCCTCAAGGCGGTGAAGGACCAGAAGGTGCGGGAGCTCGGCCTGGTCGGCGCGATCGATCAGTTCGCCGACAACACCGGCGTACTGAGCAATCCCAAGGCATACCGCAAGTTGATCAGCATCTATGAGTAGGGTTTCGTCCGTGAGCACTCATCCCAATGTCCAACTGGTGGCCGACGCGCTGGCGGCGGCCGGCGCCACCGGTGAGATCAAGATCCTCGACGACGCCGTACCGACCGCGGCCGCGGCGGCCGAGGAGCTCGGCTGTGAGGTCGGCGCGATCGCGAACAGCCTGATCTTCGACGGCGACGGCGCACCCGTACTGATCCTGACCTCCGGCGCGCACCGGGTGGACACCGCGAAGGTCGCCGCCGAGCTCGGCATCACCAAGCTCCGCCGCGCGACACCGGAGTTCGTCAGGGAACACACCGGCCAGGCGATCGGCGGGGTCGCCCCGGTCGGGCATCCGCAGCAGGTCCGCACACTGGTCGACACCACCCTCGACCAGTACGCCGAGGTCTGGGCCGCCGCCGGCATCCCCCACTCGGTCTTCCCGACCTCGTACGCCGAACTGCTCAAGCTCACCAACGGCACTCCGATCACGGTCAACTAGCCGGGCCCGAGCAGACCGTCGATGGTCGAACGGACGAAGCGCCGCGCTGCGAAGCCGCGCCGGACCCGTGAGATCGGATTGCGTCGCGGCGCGCCGTCGCGCTGAGCCTTGGCGGGCGGCGCAGCAGGGCCATAGCGGCGGTGGTAGATGTCTGCGACCACCGCTGTCGGGGCGCCGAGCGACGGTAGGAGCTCAAGCGCTTCGCGCTTGGTGATGAGGCGGCCGTCGGCCAACGTCACGCCGGCGCGGGCGACTGTGATGAGCCCGAGGTCGACCCAGACGTCCGCCCACCATCTCTTCCATCGACGGGCGGCCGGGTACCAGAACGTCTCCAGGTCTTGCCGGATGAACGCCGCCAGCTCCTCGTCAGTAGTTGCCGGAAGCAAGGAAGACGGCGCTGGGCCGTAGATGCTGAGATCACCCAGCATCAGCTCGCGCCGGGTCACCGCAGTCACCGGTCGCGAGAAGTACTCGCTGTGCGCCCAGGTCGGATGCCGCAGCGACGAGTCGCCCAGCTGCGAGACCAGCAGGTAGCTGCAATGCAGCCCACGAGCCAACGGGTGCGCCACCTCCAGCGACCGATGAAGCGCCTGCAAAGCAGCAGCATCACCAACAGGCCGATCGAGCACAGCGATCAGATCCAGATCGCTGACCCCGACCTGATAGTCGCCCAAAGCAAGCGACCCATGCAGCCATAGAGCACGCAATGGCACCACCGACGGCAGAGACGCGACGAAGCCGTCCAGCAGACGCTGGACGGCTTCGTCATAGGGCATGCTCAGTAGGCTAGCTTCAAGTCCACGTCAGCAGCGCGGACGTATGCCATCCGGTGGCCGAACCAGATCTGGTAGTAGCGGTCCTTGCCGAGCACCTGCACGTGATCCGTCGGCGGCTGCCCAGCGAACGTCGTAGCGCGGTAGTAGTCCGTCTCGATGTTCGCGTCGCCCACCGGGTAGGCCTGCCCCGCACTGATCGAGTACTGCAGCGGCGTGACGGCCTGGTAAGGGATGCCCGCCGGATAAGCGGCCTGCTCCGGGTATGCCCGCCCATAGACCGGCACCGAAGCCTTACCCTCCTTGGGCTTCACCACCAGCCCCGGCTTGGCGAAGGCGTCAGGCGCGCCGACAGGACTCTTGAACCAGGCCTTCGCACCCAGGTACCAGATGGCCACCCAGTCGCCCGAGCGCTCCGCCACCACATACTGCGAGCCAGCAGCCGCACGCCCGCCGATGTCCGACACCTGCGTGGTGGAGTCGGCACCGCTCGGCCGGTTACCGATGTCCTTGACCAGCGGGGCCGCGTCGTCCGGCGCCTGGCGCAGGTACACGAAGTTGGTCCCCTGCGGCGCACACGGCTGGCCAGCAGTGGTGCAGTCGGTCACGACCTGCTGGTTGGAGGCGAAGCCGGGCTTGATGGTCACAGTGGTGCCGGCCTTGACCGGGAAGACGCTGTGCCCGTAGATCGGCGCGCCCAGCAGGTCGAAGTAGTGCTCCCAGTCCCAGTACGGTCCCGGATCCCAGTGCATGCCCGCGACTGTCGACGGCACCGTGCCAGGCACCTGGTCGTGGCCGATGATGTGTGCCCGGTCGAGCGGGATGTTGTTCTGCTTGGCCAGGTACTTCACCAGCTTGGCCGAGTTGCGGTAGAGCGCCTCGGTGTACCAGGTCGCGCCCTGGGCGGCGAAGCCCTCGTGCTCGATCCCGATGGCGTGCATGTTCACGTACCAGTTGCCTGCGTGCCAGGCGACGTCGTTGGCGTTCACGTGCTGCCAGACGTGCCCGTCGGACGAGCGCATCGTGTACTGCCACGACACGTACGTCGGGTCCTGGATCAGGTTCAGAGTGCCCTGCCAGCCGCCCTCGGTGTCGTGGATGACGATGTAGTCGATCTTGCCCGTCTCCGGCCGGTTCGCCAGGTCATGGTTGCCGTAGTCACCAGCACCCGGCCCGTACTGCGAGTACGGCGCCGGCAGCGACTCACAAGCCAGTTGCTTCGGGCACTGAGTCGCAGCAGCCGCCGCCTTGGCTACCGGAAGAGCGGTCTTGGCCAACTGCGCCTTGTCCGGCGTTACCTTGAGCGCCGGCATGACGAGTTGCTGGCCGGTGTTCGTAGTACGGGCTGCACCGCGCGCCAGGATCGCGTAGACGTCGTCGGCGAAGCCTGCGGCGCTAGTGCGGTCCGCTGCGCCGGCATAGGTGCTCACAGCCCCATACCAAGAGGCAGCGGAGGTAGAAGCGCCCACAGGCAGATTCAGCGACCGCTGGTAGGAGGCGAGCAGTGCTGCACCACCAGCGATGTTGGCAGCGGTGTCATTGCGCAGCGCAACAGGGTCGAGCCCAGTCAGGTTCGAGGCGGTGTACAGCGTCCGCAGCGACTCCCCCTTGGCCAACTGCTCGCCACTCGACCGCTCCATGAGCTCAGTCGGAGCCACAGCCGTCAGGTGCATCGGCCCGTACCCGCCGGACGTGCTCGCCTTGCCCTGGTGGTCGTCCCACCGGGTCTCGGCGTACGACACAGCCATCAGTACGGACTCCGGTACGCCGTACTTGGCCGACGCGGACCGGAACGCCTCAGCCGCGGAGGCTGATGTGGCGGACGCGGGACCCGGGGTGGCAGCGGTCGCCGCGGGTGGACCACCAGACGACACGCCGGTCATGCTGATGGGCAGCGCTACCACTGCCAGTGCGGCGAGAATCTTCGGACGACGACGCATGTTCTGTTCTCCCTGACCCTGATGGGACTACGGTCACTCAGACCGGCAACCCGTTCACTCTGGGTCGCGCGGGACCGGATGTCAACGGTTAACCATTTTTGAGGTCAGAGCGTTCGATTCTGACGACAAGCGAGGGGCCATGGAAGCGTTGCCGTTGGCGTTCACGACCGGCTGGGCGAGCGGTATCAACGCCTACGCCTGCGTGCTGATCCTCGGTCTGCTCGGCCGGTTCGCCGGTGTCGACGACGTGCCGCACGCGCTCACCACCAACGGGGTGCTGATCGCGGCCGGCGCCCTGTTCGCCTTCGAGTTCGTCGCCGACAAGATCCCGTACATCGACTCGGCCTGGGACGCGATCTCCACCCTGATCCGGCCGACCGTCGGCGCCATCATCGCCGCCCTGCTGGCCGGTCAGGCGAGCAGCTTGCACCAGGCCGTCATCGCGACCACCGGCGGCGTGGTCGCGCTGCTGTCCCACACGGTGAAGTCGAGCCTGCGGCTGGCGATCAACACCTCCCCCGAGCCGGTCACCAACATCGCCGCCTCGTCCGGTGAGGACGTCGCGGTGGCCGGTGTCGTCTCGCTCGCGGCCTTCCACCCGACCGCAGCCCTGATCATCGCCGCGATCCTGCTGCTGATCGGGCTGATCTCGGTGTACTTCGCGTTCCGCGCGATCCGCCGGGGACTCGCCAGGTTCCGCGCCTGGCGGGAGAGAAACAGCAATCCAGCAACTGGGAGCAGTGCAGTCTGATGGCCCGCGTGATCGTCATCGGGGCCGGCCTAGCCGGTCTCGCCACCGCCGTACGGCTGGCCAAGCTCGGCCACCAAGTCACCGTCTGCGAGAAGGATGACCGCCTGGGCGGCGCCCTGGGCCGGGTAGAGGCCGACGGCTTCAGCTGGGACGCAGGAGCAGCCAGTACTACGCTCCCGGCCGCCCTGCGTGACCTGTTCCGCAAGAGCGGCCGTCCGATCGAGAGCCTGGCCCAACTGGAGCCGATCACCGAGCCGCGTCGTCACCTGTTCGGCGACGGCTCGATTCTCGACCTGCCGGTCGGCGACCGAGCACTGCAGTCAGATGCCTGGGCACACCTCGCCGACGACAAGACGGCGAAGCAGTGGACGGACCTGGTCGACAAGTACGGCGAGACCTGGCAGATCCTGCGCAAGTCCTCGCTGGAGCCGCCGCTGATGGACAAGCTTCCCCTGGCGGCGATCCGCAGCCTCAAGCCATGGCAGTCGCTGGAGCGCACTGCCCAGCGCAGCCTCGACGACGAGCGTGCCCGCGCGGTACTGCGCTACTACGCGATCCAGCACGGCTCCGACCCGAAGCTCACGCCCGGGTATGTCGGCGTTTGGTCCTACTTGGAGCGCACTTTCGGCCGCTGGACCATCGACGGCGGATTCGGCGTACTGGCCGACGCTCTGGCGCAGCGAGCGAGTGAACGCAAGATCGACATCCACGCCAACACAGAGGTCGTCGGAGTCGATACGGACCACGGACAGGTGACCGGTGTCCGACTGGCGGACGGCAAGACGCTCCCTGCCGAGGTAGTGGTCAGCGACATCGACCCCCGCGACCTCTACGGCCAACTGGTCGACGACCCTCAGGCCAAGAAGGTCCGCCGTAAGGTGCTCTCCACCCACCAGGCCCAGGCCGCGTACGTCGTCCACCTAGGTCTCAAGGACCCAGTGCCGTCCCTGCCCTTCGAGACCGTTCTGCACGGCAAGCCGACGGTAGTGGTCCGCACCGGCGGACAGGCTCCCGCAGGGCATCAGGCCTGGTCAGTACTGGTCCACGGCTACCCCACAGACGACGTACTAGATCTCCTGGTCGCCAGGGGGCTCCACATCCGGGACAAGGTCGTCTCCCGGCAGACCTCTCCCTCTTGGTGGGCAGGAGTGGCTTGGGAGGGCTACAAAACCGCCCGGCGTCGGGCAGCGAACGCCTCTCCCATCAAGGGCCTGTACTGCGTCGGCGCGGGCGCCCATCCAGGCGTCGGAGTGCCCGCTACCACGCTCGGTGCGGCCATCGTTGCGGACGCCGTCGGCAAGGCTTGATCGCGGCGCATTAAGATTGACCGTTCATGTGTGCCGTGTCGGGGAGGTGTCCCGGCAGTAGAGAGGACCCCGGTGGATCAATCCCCCACGTCGACCGATCTCGAGAACGTCGAGCGAGCTGAGCTCGAGGCCGAGCAGCAGCACGTCGACCGGGTCTACGAGCGGGTCGCCGAAGCGGCCCGGTCCGCGTCCCGGATCGCGGTCGAAGGGCACCAGCGCGGTCAGGCCCAGAACGTCGGCCGGGTCCGCGACGAGGAGCAGACCGGTCTGTACGAGCGCGACGTACTGGTGTTCGCCGCCGCCCGCCGGATCGCCGAGCTGGACGCCGAGCACGAGGGACTGGTGTTCGGCCGGCTCGACTCCGACCAGGGCGACGACACCGAGCCGGTAGCGGCCGCAGCGGACCTCGAGAGCCTGTACGTGGGCCGCATCGGCGTCCGCGACGCGGAGTACGAGCCGCTGGTCATCGACTGGCGTGCCCCGGCCGCCGAGCCGTTCTACCGCGCTACCGCGACCGACCGGCTGAAGGTCGTCCGCCGCCGCGTACTGCGCAACAAGGGCCCCCGCATCGCCGGGCTCGAGGACGACCTGCTCGCCCCCGAACGCTCCCCCTCAGACCTGCCCGTACTGGGCGAGGGTGCCCTGATGGCGTCCCTGTCGCGTGCCCGTGGCCACACGATGCGTGACATCGTCGCCACCATCCAGGCCGAGCAGGACGAGGCGATCCGGGCGCCAGCCCGCGGCGTAACCGTCATCGGCGGCGGCCCCGGCACCGGCAAGACGGTCGTGGCGCTGCACCGCGCCGCCTACCTCCTGTACTCCGACCGCAGGCGGTTCGAACGCGGCGGCGTCCTGGTGGTCGGCCCGTCCGCCGCCTTCATGGCCTACATCGAGCGGGTGCTCCCCAGCCTCGGCGAGAACACCGTCTCCCTCAGGGCCGTCGGCGAGCTCGTAGACGGCGTTCGCGCGACCGCTGTCGACCAGGCGGACGTAGCAGCCATCAAGGGCTCCCTGCGGATGACCGGCCTGCTCTCCCGGGCAGCACGCGACCGGGTGCCCGATGCGCCCACCAACCTGCGCGTATTCATCAACGGCGCGACCGTCGAGCTGGACGCGAACCAGCTCGACAACGTCCGCCGCAACGCCCTGCGCCGCACACCGCGCAACAAGGCCGGCTCGGAAGCTCGCAAGGGCCTGGTGGCCGCGCTGTGGCAGCGGTTCCCCGATGACCTGCGCAACGGCGTCTACGCCGACCGCGAGTCGTTCGGCGACATCGTCACGGACCTGCCGGCGTACAAGCAGTTCTTCTCGGCCTGGTGGCCGGTGCTCACTCCGGGCTCCGTCCTGCGCTGGCTGGGCGACTCCCGGCGGGCACAGCGCTGGTCGCGGGGAGACTTCACTACGACCGAGATCGACCAGCTGTCGGCGGCTATTCGGAGTACGAACGAGTTCACCATCGCGGACGTCGCGCTGCTGGATGAGCTGGGCAACCTGCTCGGACGGCCGCCAGTGGTCGAGGCTGGCAAGGACGAGGAGTTCGACTGGCTTGAGGGGCTCTCGGACGGCGTCAACGAAGTACTGACGACCTCTGAGCGGCGTCAGCGGGCGATCGCGGCTGCTGAGGCCGAGGAGCCGGATGAGTATGCGCACGTGCTGGTGGACGAGGCACAGGACCTCTCCCCCATGCAGTGGCGCATGGTGACGCGTCGCGGCCCGCAGGCGAGTTGGACGATCGTCGGCGACCCGGCACAGAGCTCCTGGCCTGACCCGGCCGAGGCGCGCGCCGCCATGGACTCGATGCTGTCGCACCTGCAGCGGCACACGTTCCGGCTCTCGACGAACTACCGGAACTCGGCGGAGATCTACGCCTTCGCCGGCGAGGTGATCCGGCAGCAGATCCCAGACGCCGACCTACCGAACGCAGTACGCCAGACCGGCGTGGATCCGGAGCACCGGATCTTCGACGCGGGCAAGGTCGCCGAGGCGGCCGCCGACGCAGCAGGCGAGCTGCTCGCGCTCGTCGAGGGCACGGTCGGCGTCATCGTCCCGCCGGTACTACGACCCGCCATCGACTCGGTCCTCGCCGAGCTGGGCGACTCCCGGGTCGTCGCGCTCAGCCCGCTGGACTCCAAGGGCCTCGAGTACGACGCAGTTGTGGTCGTCGAGCCGGACCGGATCGTCAGCGACACTCTGGGCGGCGTACGGGCCCTGTATGTCGTCCTGACCCGGGCGACCCAACGGATGATTACCATCAACAGCACTACCCACTGGTTGCCCGCCCGCGCCTCCTGAGAAGGAAGTAGAGCGGCGCTTTGACGAAGAACCACCTGACGCGGTGTGCGGCACTCGTTGCCGCAACCGTGCTGCTCAGCACGCCACTGGTCGCCGCGAGTGCGGCGACCCCGAAGCTGAAGTGGGGTGCGTGCCCGGACTCCGCGGGCGCACCTCGCGGCGTGTACTGCGCCAAGCTGCTGGTGCCGCTGGACTACAGCAAGCCCACTGGCCGGCAGATCACCTTGACGCTGTCGGCCAACGGCTCACTGAGCTCACCGCACTTCATGCTGGTGAACCCGGGCGGCCCGGGTGCCTCGGGGATCGGCACCGAGAAGCTCGTCTCCGCCGCACTCCCCCAGGCAGTAGCCGACCAGTACTCCGTCTTCAGCTTCGACCCGCGTGGTGTCGGCGCCAGTACACCGGTGGACTGCGGTGACCTGACCAAGCTGAGCCCCCACCCGGCGCTGCCCTACAAGCCCGCCAATGCCAAGCAGGAGCAGCAGCGGGTCGCCCTGGCCAAGAAGGTGGCCGACCAGTGCGGAGCCAAGGCCAAGTGGCTGCTGCCGTACATCACCACCGAGAACGCCGCCCGGGACATGGACCGGATCCGGATCGCACTGGGCAAGCAGAAGATCGACTACCTCGGCTACAGCTTCGGCACCAAGCTAGGGGCGACCTACGCGACGATGTTCCCGCAGCACGCGGGCAGGTTCATCCTGGACAGCGTCGTCGACCCACTGGTCAGCACCTATCAGTCAGGCTTCGAGCAGAACGTCGCGCTGGAGAAGCGCACGCAGCAGATGTTCGCCTGGGTTGCTGCCAACGACAAGACCTACCACCTCGGCAAGACCGGGCAGGCCGTTGCCAAGGCCTGGGAGGGGATCCGGGCACGGCTGGCGGCCAAGCCCGTCAGCGGCAAGGTCGGCAAGCCTGAGCTCGACGACATGCTCGCCTCCAGCATGTACACGGAGGACTCCTGGCCGACCCTGCTGGAGGCCGTGACGCAGTACCTCAAGGGAGATCCGGAAGGACTGCTGTCCGCGGCCGACCAGCTGGCTCTGGGAGTCGACCCGGCACAGCTTGCCTACAACTGCAATGACAAGGGCTGGCCACCCACCTGGTCCCGCTGGCACCGCGACACTGTGCGCTCGGATCGCCAGGCGCCCCACTACGCGTGGCTGAACACCTGGTACAGCGCCCCTTGCGCGTTCTGGCCCGTCGGTCCCGCCAAGGCCGGGCGGATCGGCTCCAGCAAGGTCCCGCCGATCCTGCTGCTCCAGGGCCGGTACGACGGCCCGACGCCGCTGGCCGGCGCGCAGCGGATGCAACTCGTGCTACCCGGCTCGCGGCTGCTCGTCGATGCCGGTGGCAACCATGCGTCGTACCTGTTCACCGACAACCCGTGTACCGACGTACCGGCGGCGAAGTACTGGCTGACCGGCAAGCTGCCCGCTAATGGCACCTGCCCGGCTTCTAGGCCGGCAGGCTAACCGCGTGGGATGACGTAGTCGACCAGGTCGGCGTCATCCGCACCCAGGTCGGCCCAGCGGCTGGTGGTGTGCAGGACCGTCAGCCCAGAGGTCGGGTACTTCTGGGTGAGCTCGACGCGGTTCGGGCTGGTGCCGTCCAGCGCCAGCTCGTCCGCGAGCCACGGGATGCCCGGGGCGTGGCCGACGACGACCACCGTCCGGACCTCGGCCGGGACGTCGTAGATGACCTGGAGCAGCTCCTCCGTGCCGGCGCTGTAGATCCGCCGGTCGTACCAGACATCGGTCGCCACCGCGCCGGCCTCAGCGGCGTACTGCCAGGTCTCCCTGGTGCGGATCGACGGCGAGCACAGGACCAACTCGGCTTCGATGCCCTGGGCAACCAAATAGCGTCCTGCCGCGGCGGCGTCGGCCCGGCCGCGATCGGCGAGCGGCCGCTCGAGGTCGGGCATCGACTCGGGCGGCACCGCCTTCGCATGCCGGAGCAGTACCAGGGTGCGGTCGATCAGGAGATCCGACGGGTCAGCCATCGGATCAGGATAGGGCGTCTAGACAACCGCCGGCTGTAGATTGCGGAACACCTGACGGGTCGCCGTCGAACGGTTCAGCGTGATGAAGTGGATGCCGGGCGCACCACCGGTGAGCAGCGCGTCGGACAGCTCGCTGGCGATCTCGATCCCAACGGCCCGGACCGCCGCCGGATCCTCGGCGACCGCCTCCAGCCGATCGGTGACGGCTTTGGGCAGCGCCATCCCGGTCAGCAGCGCCATCCGCTCGATCTGCTTGATATTGGTCACCGGCATGATGCCCGGCAGGATCGGGATGTCACAGCCCAGCGCGGAGGCCCGCTCGACCAGCCGGAAGTAGTCGTCCGCGCCGAAGAACATCTGGGTGATCGCGTAGTCGGCGCCGGCCGCCGCCTTCGCCGCCAGGACGCGGGCGTCGGTCTCGAGGTCCGTCGCCTCCGGATGCTTGTCGGGGAAGGCCGCCACGCCGACGCAGAAGTCGCCGAGCTCGCGCACCAGCTCGACCAGCTCGATCGCGTGGTTCAGCCCCTCGGGATGCGCGACCCACGGCTGCGCCGGGCCACCCGGCGGGTCGCCGCGCAGGGCGAGCACGTTGCGCACGCCGGCCCCGGCGTACGCGCCGACGACCGAACGGAGCTCGTCGCGCGAGTGGGATACGCAGGTCAGGTGCCCGAGAGGAGTGAGCGAGGTGTCCTGGGCGACCCGCTCGGTGACCCGGATCGTGCCGTCACGAGTGGTGCCGCCGGCGCCGTACGTGATCGAGACGAAGGTCGGCCGCAGCTGCTCGATCTCGCGGATCGAGTGCCACAGCACCTCCTCCGCCTCGGGCGTCTTGGGCGGGAAGAACTCGAAGGAGAACGATGGCTGGTCGCCCGACAACAGCTCGCGGATCGTCGGCGTACTGCCCGGGAGGGTGGACGGGAGACCGGTTGCCATGAGGTCAAGGCTACCCGGGGCGTGGGGGTCCGCGCGCGGACCGACTACTCTCCGAGACGTGTATGCCGACGCAGACATCCCGACCGAGATCCAGCACGCCCTGACCGCGTTCCTGGACGTCCAGCAGGTGCGGCTCGCCGCGATCGGACCGGAGCTCGAGGAACAGGTCCTCGCCGCCCGCGACGCGACCAGCGGCGGCAAACGGCTGCGACCGTCCTTCTGCTACTGGGGATTCCGGGCAGCCGGCGGCGACCCGAAGCAGCCGATCCTGAAGGCCGCGGCCAGCCTGGAGATGCTGCACGTCAGCGCGCTCGTCCACGACGACGTGATGGATTCCTCCGACGTACGCCGGGGAGCACCGGCCGCCCATCGTCGCTTCGAGGCGCTGCAGCGGGCCAGGTCGGAGAAGACCGGCAACGGCGGCGACCCGGTCGGCTTCGGGATCGGCGCTGCCATCCTGCTCGGCGATCTCTGCCTGATCTGGGCCGACGAGATGCTGCACACGTCAGGGTTCGACGCTGCCTCGCTGGCGGCTGCCTCCAAGTTCTTCGACGCCGTCCGGGTGGAGGTGACGGCCGGGCAGTACCTGGACCTGGTCGCCCAGGCGTCGGGTGAGGCCGACATGGACCGGGCACTGCGCGTCCTGCGGTACAAGGCTGCCACCTACACCGTTGAGCGGCCGCTACACATCGGCGCGGCCCTCGGTGGGGGCGGACAGAAGTTGATCGATGCGCTTTCGGCGTACGGGCTGCCGTTGGGTGAGGCGTTCCAGTTGCGGGACGACCTGCTGGGTGTGTTCGGGGATCCGGCGCTGACCGGGAAGCCGGCCGGGGACGATCTGCGGGAGGGCAAGCGGACGGTGCTCACGGCGTACGCGGTGGAGCACGCGTCGGAGGTGCAGCTGGCCGAGTTCGACCGGCTGTTCGGGCGGGCGGATCTGGATGACGACGAGATCCAGTTGCTGCGCGAGATCCTGCAGGACAGCCGTGCGGTCCAGGCCTGCGAGGACCTGATCACCGATCGCACCGAGGACGCCCTCGACGCGCTGGACCGCGCCCCGATCGACGACGAGACCTCCCGTAAGGCCCTGGCGGACCTGGCCATCGCAGCCACCGCCCGCCACCTCTGAGCCTTGAACCGGCGCTGAGCGTCAGGCCTTCGCGAGCAGGCTGACGGTCCGCAGCAGGTCGGCAGTCACCTCGGGATCGCCGAGGATGATCAGCTTGAGGCTGCTGCGGTCTTCGTCGTACGCCGATTCGACCCGCAGCCGCCCGAGCCCGCCCTGATTGACCGCCGCATGCAGATGCGTGCTGATCCGGTCCGCCCCTGCCCGGTCGATCGCGTCGACCTGCACGATGCTCGACACCTCGACCCGCCGATCGCTCGCGCCGCCGCCGTCGGCGGCGGCCGGGATCCCCGTGAACGCCTCGAGATCGCCGGGGCTGATCCGGTACTGCTTCCCGATCCGGACCGCGTTCAGCTTGCCGTCACGGACGTAGTTGCGCACCGTCCGCACGTGCAGCCCGAGTTGATCCGCCACCTGCTCGACCGAAAACAACACGCTAGATCCTCATCATATGCCTTAGAATTCCCTATAGATCAAATCTAAGGGAAGGATACGGTACTTTGCGCACCTATCGCGCGACCAAAGCCATCGCCAATGAACAGGACGCGGTCGACGCCATTGCGGACGCGCACTACTGGCATCAGGCCGAGTGGCTGGTCGTACCGGTCGAGTTGCTGCCCGCTGAGTTCTTCCAGCTGAGCAGTGGGCTGGCGGGCGCGATCGTGCAGAAGTTCGTCACCTACCGGATGGGCCTGGTCGTGCTGGGCGATGTGTCCGCGCATGAAGCGGCCAGTAAGCCGTTCCGGGACTGGGTGCGGGAGGCGAATCGCGGGCGGGAGCTGCGGTTCGTACCGGACCAGGCAGGACTAGATTGCCTGCATGAGTTGGCCGCAGGCACCTGAGCTCGCCCGGCCGCGGGTGCTCAGGCAGCGGTGGCTCGACCTGTCCTTCATCCACTGGGCAGTTGAGCCGGCCAGGGTCGCCCAGTACTTCCCGGCGGGCACCAGGCCCGACACGTTCGAGGGACGGACGTATGTCGGCCTGGTGCCCTTCCGCATGGTCATGTTCCGGTCGTTCCTGGAGACCAACGTCCGCCTGTACTCCGTGGACGCCACCGGCCGTCGAGGCGTTGTCTTCCTCAGCCTCGACACCAACTGGCTCCCACTAGTGGCCGGATCGCGCAGCACCCTGGGCATCCCCTATCGCTGGGCCCGCATGCAGCACAACCAGGACGGCGGCTGGCACACCTACACCTCGACGCTCCGCTGGCCGCGCATCAAGGCCAGCAGCACGATCGAGACGCAGGTAGGCGACCGGATCGAGCTCGGCCCACTGGAGCACTTTCTGACCGCCCGTTGGGGTCTACACCTCAGCAAGGCAGGCCGCACCTGGTACATGCCCAACGAGCACCCGCCCTGGGTCCTGCACCGAGCAGAGCTCATGACCTTCGAGGATCACGGCCTGCTCGCCTCAGTCGGGCTAGGCGACCTCGGCAGTCGGCCGCCAGACCACGTGGCCTTCAGTACCGGCGTACCGGCACGGTTTGGTCTGCCTAGAGGACCGGTACTTCGCTGACCAGGTCTGGTACGTCGTCGGCCTCGCGGAGCAGCACCCGCAGTTGTCCTGACTCGTTGGCGTCTTCGGCGAAGATCTGGAGCGCCACGTCGACCGTGTCGTGGTCATGGTCGAGCAGCTCCCGCCAACCGTCCCAGAGGACGACCTCCGGCTCCCCTGTCGACCTGTCGCTCAGCGAGTCGGCCAGTGCGTCCCAGTTGCGCCCGAACCAGCGCGGCAGGTCGAACGCGGTCGCACAGACGTCCAGGAAGCCGGTCTTGTCGTGCACGCTCGTGGTGTCGAGCAGCACGAAGTTCCAGCCGGCCGCGGTGACACTACGGCGTACCTGGTCGTGGGTGAGCTTGGAGTGCCACCGGTAGACGCCCGGGCGCAAGCCGTCGCTCAACAGCGTGCGCAGCTCAGTCATCCGTCCTCCTGGATCCGGCGGAACGACTTGTAGTGGTCGTCAGTGTAGTAACGCTCGTCGCTCCGACCGGTGATGATCCGGCGTGCGCCGCGGTCGTTCTCGCCCGGAGTCTTCACGGTGAACTCGTGGTAGTACCCGTTGCTCTGCTTCGGCAGGATCTTCTCGCGGTTGCCGAAGACGATCCCGTCGCGGCTGTACGGGTACGGCCCGCCCTTGTCGATCAGCGCGAGCGTCTGCCGCGCCTCCTTCGGCAGCTCGGCGGCCGACACGTACCGAAGCCCACTGACCGGGTCCTTGCCCGCCTTGGTCGCTTGGGTCTTGACCGACTCGGACTTGGTCGCCGTACCGGAGCCTGAAGCGCTGCAGCCGAGCAGAGAGGCGGCGAGCGTGATCACCATCATCGCGATCACGACCGCGGCGATGATCCGCGCGGCCTTCGGGTTGTTCATCATCCGGCGCCCCGCAACCGCCGGCTGAACTCCCCCGCCGCCGCGGCCGGGTCATCCGCCTCAGTGATCGCCCGCACGACGACCACCCGCGTCGCCCCCGCCTCGACCACCTCGTCCAGCCTGTCGAGGTCGATCCCGCCGATGGCGAACCACGGCTTGGCGGGCTGGCGACTGGCGGCGTACGAGACCAGCTCGAGCCCGGCGGCCGCACGACCAGGCTTGGTCGGGGTTGCCCAGGTCGGGCCGACACAGAAGTAGTCGGAGCCGTGCTCATCGACAGCGGCGTTCACCTGGCTGAAGGTGTGAGTGGAGCGGCCTATCACCGGCTCCATCCCCGTGATGGCCCGCGCGGCCCGGACCGGAAGATCCCGCTGGCCGAGATGCAAGATGTCGGCTCCCGCGGCGAAGGCGATGTCGGCGCGGTCGTTGACCGCGAGCAGCTTGCCGTGCCGCTTGCAGGCGTCGGCGAACACCTCCAGGTGCGCCAGCTCGTCTGCTGCCTCCAGGTCCTTCTGCCGCAGCTGCACGATGTCGACGCCACCGGCCAGCGCGGCGTCCAGGAACTGCTCCAGGTCGCCTTGCTTCTCCCGTGCGTCCGTACAGAGGTAGAGGTGGGCGTCGGCCAGCCGGTCACGCAGTCCGGCGTCAGCGGTGTGCTCAGTCACAGGGTCAGCCTGCCATGTGTATACACACGTAGTCTTGGCGGCATGGCTGAGCGAACCTGCGATGTCGTCATCATCGGCGCGGGGCTGATCGGTCTCGCCACCGCCTGGCGACTCGCTGTAGACGGTATCCAGGTGACGGTATGTGACCCGACACCCGGCAGCCAGACGTCCTCGGTCGCCGCCGGCATGCTCGCCCCGGTGACCGAGGTCGAGTACGGCGAGGACGAACTGCTCGCCCTCAACCTGGCCAGCGTCGCCGCCTGGCCCGCCTTCGCTTCCGAGCTGGAAGCCCTCACTGGCGAGCCGGCCGGCCTCCACCGCACCGGAACTCTCTCAGTCGCGTACGACGTCGACGACGCGGCCGCGATCCGCCGGCTGGCCGACTACCAGCGCAGGCTCGGCCTGGAGGTCGAGGAGCTCTCCGGCCGGGAGGCCCGCAAACGCGAGCCTCTGCTCGCCGCGGGAGTCACCGCCGGCGTCTGGGTCCCCGGCGACCACTCCGTCGACAACCGCCAAGCCGTCTCCACCCTGCTCCGAGCTTGTGAGCTGTCAGGGGTCGAGCTGGTCCGCCAACGAGTCGACCGAGTCCTGATCACCGGTACTACGGCAGTCGGCGTCGAGCTGGAAGACGGGTCAGCCATCCACGCCGGCCAGGTCATCGCAGCAGCCGGCCCCTGGTCATCCCAGCTGGACGGCCTCCCGGCAGAGCTCCGCATCCCCGTCCGGCCGCTCAAGGGCGAGATCCTGCGACTACGGGTGCCTCCGGCGTACAGGCCTGCTCTCAGCCACACGGTGCGGGCTACTGCTCGCGGGTTCGCCGTGTACCTCGTACCGCGGCCCGGTGGCGAGCTGGTGGTCGGGGCGACCACCTCTGAGCTTGGCTACGACACCCGGGTGCTCGCTGGTGGGGTGTTCGCGCTGCTGCGGGATGCGCGGATGATCCTGCCCCTGGTGGACGAGCTGGAGCTTGTGGAAGCAGTGGCCGGTTTGCGGCCGGCGACGCCCGACAACGCGCCGATCCTGGGACCGTCCGGCATCGACGGCCTGCTGTGGGCGACCGGGCACTACCGCAACGGAGTACTGCTGACTCCGATTACCGCACAGATCATCGCCGAGACGGTCCATACCGGCGTCCTTCCCTCCCTTGCGAGACCGTTCCAAGCAAGCCGCTTCACCGAAGTTAAGGTGGCGCCATGAACGTGCTCGTCAACGGCAGTACTGAGCAGATCGCCGCTGGGACGACTGTGGCCGATGTGGTCGAGCGCTGGGCGCGCAGCCCGATCGGTGTGGCGGTGGCGGTGAACGAGGCCGTGGTGACCCGGACAGAGTGGCCCGGGACGACGCTGGCCGAAGGCGACCGGGTGGAGATCCTCACCGCGGTCCAGGGCGGTTGAGGAGGAACAATGAGTGACGACACCCTGGTGATCGCGGGCCGAGAGTTCACGTCGCGGCTGGTGATGGGTACCGGCGGGGCGCCGAGTCTCGAAGTACTGGAGGAGGCGCTGGTCGCGTCCGGTACTCAGCTGACGACGGTGGCGCTGCGGCGGCTCGACCCGAGCCAGCAGGGGTCCGTCCTCGATGTGCTGCGCAAGCACGACATCGCAGTACTGCCCAACACTGCTGGATGCTTCACTGCCGGTGAAGCGGTGCTCACTGCGCGGTTGGCGCGGGAGGCCTTGCAGACCGACCTGATCAAGCTCGAGGTCGTCGCGGACGACCACACGCTGCTGCCTGACCCGGTGGAGCTGCTGGATGCGGCTGAGACCTTGGCGGCTGATGGGTTCTCGGTGCTCGCGTACACGAACGATGACCCGATCCTGGCTCGGCGGCTGGAGCAGGTCGGGTGTGTGGCGGTGATGCCGCTCGGCTCGCCGATCGGGTCGGGGCTGGGGATCCGCAACCCGCACAACATCAGCATGATCGTCGAGGCGGCCAAGGTGCCGATCGTGCTCGACGCGGGCATCGGTACGGCGAGCGACGCGACGCTGGCGATGGAGCTGGGCTGCGACGCCGTACTGCTGGCTACCGCCGTCACCCGGGCCGAGCGACCGGCGCTGATGGCTGCCGCGATGCGCGACGCCGTGACGGCTGGGCGGGGAGCCTTGCTGGCCGGGCGGATCCCGCGCCGCTACCACTCGGCCCAGGCGTCGTCACCCTTGGATGGCCGAGCCAGCCTCTGACAACCTCCGTTTTTCGTCTTTCTGTTTTTGGATGCCCTCGGCACCAGTTGCCGGCGGCAAACACTCGATTGTGAACCACAATCGTGTAGTTCAGCCTTAAATTGTTACCTTTTCATCACAGCCGTAACAAATGACCCATGCGCACCTGTTGTCACATCTGTACCACCACTTACCGTCAAGGGACATTCACACGGGGAGATGGAAAGATGGGCAACACGTGGCGAAAGGTCCTGCGGGTAACGACTGGTTTCGCGGTCCCGCTGCTCGCGGCCGGGGTGATCACGGCCGGCTCGCCCGGCTTCGGCCAGTACAAGGTGAAGCACGGTGACACACTCAGCCACATCGCGGCGGCGTACGGGACCAACGTCCGGACCCTGGTCGCGCTGAACAACCTGCCCGGCAACGGCAACGCGATCTACGCCGGCGAGGTGCTCCAGCTGCCCGGCAAGGCGCCCAAGCAGAGCCCGGTGAAGAAGAAGTCCCTGACCGGCGGGCGGGTCCCGTACGTCGTGAAGCCCGGCGACACGATCAGCAAGCTGGCCAAACGCTTCCGCTGCTCGCAGGCCAACCTGCTGGCCGCGAACGGGCTGCGCGCCACCGACCACATCTACATCGGCAAGCAGATCCTGATCCCGGTCAAGATCGTCGCCAAGCCGGTCGCTCACAAGAAGCCGGCCGCGTCGAAGCCCGGCAAGAAGAAGAACAACACCTTCGCGGGCCGGACGTACGCCGACCACATCGTCTCGGCCGCGGACGCCAACCGCGCGGCCCTCAGCAAGCGCAAGCTGCCGACCCGGGCCCAGATGCGGACGATGATCATCCACACGGCCAAGCGCTACCACGTCGACCCCGAGCTGGCGCTGGCGATCTCCTGGCAGGAGTCCGGCTGGAAGCAGCGGGTCGTCTCCCCCGCCAACGCGATCGGCACGATGCAGGTGATCCCGTCGACCGGGAAGTTCGCCTCCAGCTTCGTCGGCCGCCGGCTCGACCTGCTCAAACCCCAGGACAACGTGATCGCCGGCGTCGTGTTGCTCAACCGTTTGACCTCCGCGGCCCGGCTCGACATCGCGGTGGCCGGCTACTACCAGGGCCTCGGCGGCGTCCGCCGCAACGGGATGTACCCGGACACGAAGCAGTACGTGAAGAGCGTCCTCCGCCTGAAAGCGAGCTTCGAGAAGGGGTATGACCCGCTCCGCTAGCCTCTGTGCGGCGCGGCGGTGGAGGCGCGACCTTGCGCCTTATTTACACTCTCAGGGCAGACAGCTTTGAGAGGCGGCTCACCGCAAGTGACGGAAGACGTAGGCACCCAGGTGGGCGACCGCCTTGTCGGGCGAGTGCTCGACGGGCGGTACCGCGTGGGTTCGCGGGTCGCCAAGGGTGGCATGGCGACCGTCTACGAGGCCCTCGACATGCGGCTCGACCGGATCATCGCGCTCAAGGTGATGCACCTCGGGATGGGCGACGACGCCGAGTTCGGCCGCCGGTTCGTCGCCGAGGCCCGGGCCGCCGCCAAGCTCTCGCACCCGAACGTGGTCGCTGTCTTCGACCAGGGCACCGACCACGACACCCTGTTCCTCGCGATGGAGTACGTCCCCGGCCGCACCCTGCGTGACGTGATCCGCCAGCAGTCGCCGCTGCCGCCCGCCCGGGCCCTGGACCTGCTGGCGCCGGTACTGTCGGCACTCTCTGCCGCCCACGACGCGGGCATCGTGCACCGCGACATCAAGCCCGAGAACGTGCTCATCTCCAACGACGGCACCGTCAAGGTCGCCGACTTCGGCCTCGCCCGCGCGGTCACCACGACCGGCAACACGGCCACGCAGGGCCTGTTGATGGGCACAGTCTCGTACCTGGCCCCAGAGCTCGTCACCGACGGCCGCGCCGACGCACGCTCCGATGTCTACTCGTCCGGGATCCTCCTGTACGAGCTGCTGACGGGCAGCAAGCCGCACACGGGCGATACGCCGATCCAGGTCGCGTACGCGCACGTCCATGCCGACGTACCGCCGCCTTCGCAACTCGTACCGGGCATTCCGCCGTACGTCGATGCGCTGGTGCAGCGGGCCACCGCGCGCGACCGTGATCTGCGGCCGGCAGACGCGCGGGTCTTCAGTCGTCAGGTCCACCGGGTGCGCAGCGCGATCGAGGAGGGGCTGCCGGACGACCCCGAGCTGACCGGCGACCTCACCGTGCCGATCCAGCAGATGCGGCAGGACAACGGGTACGACGACGGCTACTCGCGTGGGAGCGCGTACGTCGAGCATGTCGAGCAGCCGCCGCGGAACGACACCATCGTCGTACCGTACGAGCCTGCTCAGTCCTTGCTGCGACCGGCCGGGGCGACTCGGCAGCATCAGCCCGCTGAACCACTGACTCGGCAACCGCAACAGCAGCGTCGCGGTCGAGGGTTCATCGCGCTCATCGGCGTACTGGCTCTGGCGATCGGCGTCGGGACGGCGGCGTGGTTCTACGGCGTACACCGCTACACGTCTACGCCTGATCTGCTGAGGATCACCGCGGCCGATGCGAAGACGAAGGCGGGCGAGTCCGGGCTGACGACCGTCCTGGCGAACCAGGACTACTCGGAGGACGTCGCCAAGGGCGAGGTGATGGCGACCAACCCCGAGCCCGGCGCTCGCATCCGCAAGGAGGGCGAGGTCGAGCTGACGGTCTCCAAGGGACCCGAGCGCTACCGCGTACCGCAGCTCAAGGGCCTCGACGAGGATGCGGCCCGCCGTGCCCTGGAGTCGATCAAGCTGAACGTCGGCCAGGTCAGCCAGGCCTACAGCGAGACCGTCCCCACCGGTCGGGTGATCATCTTCTCGCCGAAGTTCGACTCGGTGATGAAGCCCGGCGAGTCGGTCAACCTCGCCATCAGCAAGGGCAAGAAGCCGATCGCGGTCCCGAACATGACCGGCAAACCGGTCCGCGAAGCAACCCGCACCCTGAAGAAGGCCGGCTTCACCGTCACCCGCACCGACCAGACCAACGAGACGATCCCCCAAGGCCAGGTCATCTCCCAGACCCCCAGCAACGGCACCCTGTTCGCCAAGGACAAGGTCACCCTGGTCGTCTCCAAGGGCCCCGCCCTGCGGAAGGTCCCCAACGTCCGCAGCAAGAAACTGGTCGACGCCCAAAAGATCCTCACCGAAGCCGGCTTCCTCGTCAAAGTCGAAAAAGCCCCCTTCAACCTGGGCCTCAACCTGGTAGCCGGTCAATCCCCCGCCGCCAACCAAATGGCCAAACCCGGCACCACGGTCACAGTCACCGTCCTCTGAAGAACTCCCCACGCAGCCTCACCGCTCGCTGCTCCGTCGCTAACCACTCGGCGCCCCCGCCCACCCGGGGTATGCGCTCCTGCGTCGCGCGAAAGCGAGAGTAGGCACCTGCCTTGCTCGGGCTGAGGTCTGGCGTGGTGCCCACGGACCGACTGCTCGATCGCCCGAGGCCGGGCGCCGTCCTCCTGCCCTTTGCAGCCGACGGGCTCAGCACTCGAACGTCGTGGGCCCGGCGCCACGCCCAGCGGTCCGACCTCCCCGCCTGCTGAGCGCGACAGCCGTGCCGACCGAGGCACCGATCGCGATCACCTACGAGCGCTCTCCCCGTCGGCGAGCCACGCGGTCGCCTCCCGGACGGAGCAGTCCGGACCGTTGCTTTGTGCAACGGGATAGCCTCGGGGGGACTTGGATTGGAGTTCGTTTTGAGCCTCGTTCACCGCGAGTTGAGCGTCAACGGTCTGACCATGCACGTCGTCGAGCAGGGGGAAGGACCTTTGGTTCTGCTGCTGCACGGGTTTCCTGACAGTTGGTACGCCTGGCGGCACGTCATCCAGCCGCTGGCCGACGCGGGCTACCGGGTCGTCGCGCCGGACCAGCGCGGCTACGGCGGTACCGACGCCCCGCCTGACATCGCCGACTACTCCATCCTTCACCTGGTCGGCGACGTCGTCGCCCTGATCCACGCGCTCGGCGAGGAGAACGCAGTCGTGGTCGGCCATGACTGGGGCGCCCCGGTCGCCTGGCACACCGCGCTGCTACGGCCGGACCTCGTGCGTGGCGTCGCCGGATTGTCGGTACCTCCCACGCAGCGCGGCGGCGTACCGACGCTCACCTCGGTACGCGAGCACTTCGGCCCGGACTTCTATCAGCTCTACTTCCAAGAACCCGGTATCGCCGACGCCGAACTCAACGCCGACCTCCACACCAGCTTCCGCCGCGTGATGGGCGGCCTCGCCTCCCCGATCGCCGGCAACGGCTTCCTCGCCAGCACTCGCGAGGTCGACGAACTGCCGTCGTGGCTGACCGAGGACGACATCGACGAGTACGCCCGGCAGTACAAGCGCAACGGATTCACCGGCCCGCTCAACTGGTACCGCAACATGGACCGCAACTGGTCCCTCACCGCCGCCTGGCAGGGCGCGTTGATCACCCCGCCGGCCCTCTACATCACCGGCGGCGCCGACGTGGTCCGCACCTTCTATCCACCGGACTTCATCGACCAACTCCCCCAGATCGTCCCCAACCTCCGCGGCGTCCTCGACCTCCCCGACTGCGGCCATTGGATCCCCGAAGAACGCCCCACCGAGGTGACCGACGCCCTCCTGACCTTCCTCGGCGACCTCTAGGTCTGGCCCGCGGTCAGTTGTTCTCCGAAGTACCGGCACCGTTCGAGGGGGTCAGCTCTCGGAGTACACGGCGCTGGACGTCGAAGTCGGTGAACTCAGCGTTGTGCAGGGATCGCAATACCTGGTCGAGCTCGAGCCAGTACTGCTCCTTCTCGGGCCAGGTCAGAGGCAGTATGGCGACTCGCGCGCGGGCACAGCGCAGCTCGAGGCGAAACCGCAGTACCGCGTGCTCTCCGTCGTACGCCGGTACGTCGGCCAGGCTCGCCGCAGCCGTCAACTCGGCCAGCAGCGCGGCATGTGCCTCGGTCGCCAGCGTCAGGTCGGCGTCTCGATCACGCGCAGCCGCAATGAGGTCGGCGAACTGTTGCAGAGCCAGCGCCACCAAGGCGATCACGCCCGTCTTGATCGCCTCGTTCATGACCGGGTCCCCAACCGCCAGAGCACCGAGCGGTGTTGCCGCGATCGCTATCCCGATCAGCAGCGTGAACCGCAGGATCACGCCGATCAGCCGGTCGAGCAGCGAGTGATCCACCCCGATCTGGACCTGCTGGAGCTGATCCCGCAGGTCCTCGATCCCCTGCAAGACCGCGGCCCGGTCATCGGGCCCGATCCCACCGACCTCGGCCAGGCGGGGTAGCAGTTCGTCCACCGCCTGCGCCGAAATCCCGAGGAACTCAGCAACCTCACCGAGTGGCAACTCGGCCAACTCGGCCGCCGTCACGAGCTGCGGCACGGCCTTCCGGAACTTGCGGCGTGACCGTTTCCCGCCGCTGTCCCGCACATGCTTCGCCGCCTGCAGCAGCATCAGATCAAGATCGGTCACCACATCCCGGAGCGCCGCCGCCGCGGTATTCGGCCGTCCGGCGGCCCGAGCCACCGCCCGCCGCTCCTCGCTACTGAGCAGCCGGTTCAATCCAGGCGGCCCAGCCTGGGAAACCGCCCCCTTCCGCTGCTCCCGCACGTCGGAGTCCCCACCCGGCACCCCAGCGGGGGTATCCACCCCCTCCCCACCCTGAGCCGAAGCAACCTTGAACCACTCAGGACGATTCGACCCAGCCTGCGAGAAGCTCATACCCAAGCCTAGGCCGCAACTGGGGGCCTTCAGCCGGCTCCGTGGCCCGCCGGTACTTGCTCGCCGGCGCGGGTCGGCCCAGGCGGGGTGCCCTTGCCGAACGGGCTTCCACCCAACGACTCCCGCCCATGCGGCGTGAGCCAACCCGACAGCTCCGGCCCCTGGGGAACGATCTGCGTCGGATTGATCCCGGTGTGCACCACGTAGTAGTGCTCCTTGATCTGCACGAAGTCGACCGTGTCCCCGAACCCCGGCGTCTGAAACAGATCCCGCGCATACGCCCACAGCACCGGCATCTCGGTCAGCTTGCTCCGATTGCATTTGAAGTGCCCGTGATACACCGCATCAAAGCGAACCAGCGTAGTGAACAGCCGCACATCCGCCTCGGTGATCGTCTCCCCCACCAGATACCGCCGGTCCCGCAGCCGCTCGGACAGCCAATCCAGCGCCACGAACAACCGCTCGTACGCCGCCTCGTAAGCCTCCTGCGACGACGCGAACCCGGCGCGATACACCCCGTCGTTCACCTCGGTGTAGATGCGCTTGGCAACTTCATCGATCTCGTCCCGCAGGTGCACCGGGTAGAGCTCCGGCGCCCCCTCCCGCTGGTACGCCGTCCACTCCGTCGACAGATCAAGCGTCATCTGCGCAAAGTCATTGGTCACCACGGCGCCACTGGGCACATCAACAATCGCCGGCACCGTGATCCCCTTCGGGTACTTCGGATCCCGCTTGAAGTACGCATCCTGCAACCGGGGAATCCCCAGCACCGGATCCACCCCACCCGGATCAAGATCGAACGTCCAACTCCGCTTGTCATGCGTGGGCCCGCAAAACCCGACCGACAGCACATCCTCCAACCCCAGCAACCGCCGCACGATCACCGCCCGATGAGCCCAAGGACAAGCCCGAGCCACCACCAACCGATACCGCCCCGCCTCTACCGCAAACCCATCCCGCCCGTCCTCCGTAATCCGGGTCGCGATGTACCGGCTATCCCGCTCAAACTCCCCTTTGACCATCACCCCCCAAGCATCCCCTACACCCGCATCCCCCACGCCCCCTCGCGTTTCGCTCCTCCTTCGCTCAACCCTCATTAGAGCGAGCGGCGAGGCGGCGCGGGGGCGCCGTGTCAGCGTCGTGTCAGGGGTGGTGGACAGCATGGCGGCATGAGCACATTGGTGAGCGCGACGGTAGGAGCGGTGTGATGACGGCACAGGAAGGCCCGGCGATCCAGGTACGGGGGCTGGAGAAGTCGTTCAAGGAGTTGCAGGTGCTGCGGGGTGTGGACTTCGAGGTCGCGCCGGGGAGCATCTTTGCGTTGCTGGGGTCGAACGGGGCAGGGAAGACGACGATCGTGCGGATCCTGTCGACGCTGCTGCGGGCGGACGCCGGTACCGCCGTCGTCAACGGCTTCGATGTCGCGGCCGAGCCGCTGCGGGTTCGGGAGTCGATCAGTCTGACCGGGCAGTTCGCGGCGGTCGACGAGATCCTGACCGGCCGGGAGAACCTGGTGATGGTGGCCAAGTTGCGGCACCTGAAGAACCCGGGTCAGGTGGCGGACGAGTTGCTGAGCCGGTTCAACCTCACCGACGCGGGTTCGCGGAAGGTCTCGACGTACTCCGGTGGTATGCGCCGGCGGCTCGACATCTCGATGAGCCTGATCGGTCAGCCGGAGGTGATCTTCCTCGACGAGCCGACGACGGGGCTCGACCCCGAGGCACGGCTCGACGTGTGGAAGGTGGTGCAGGAGCTGGCCAAGGGCGGTACGACGGTTCTGCTCACCACGCAGTACCTGGACGAGGCCGAGCAGCTGGCCGACCGGATCGCGGTACTTCACCAGGGCCGGATCATCGCCAACGGCACGCTCGCCGAGCTGAAGAAACTCCTTCCGCCGGCCAAGGTCGAGTACGTCGAGAAGCAGCCGACTCTGGAAGAGATCTTCCTCGCCCTCGTTGGGAACGACAGTAAAGAGGTCCAGGCATGACCACCCACTTCTTCGGCGACACCGGCGTCCTGCTGGGCCGGTCGCTGCGTCACATCTTCCGTAGCGCGGACACGATCATCACGACCGCGATCACGCCGATCGCGATGATGCTGCTGTTCGTGTACGTGCTCGGCGGGGCGATCAAGACCGGTACCGACCACTACGTCAACTACCTGCTGCCGGGCATCATGCTGATCGCGATCGCGTCGGGCATCGCGTACACGGCGGTCCGGTTGTTCACCGACATGAAGAGCGGCATCTTCGAACGGTTCCACTCGATGCCGATCGCCCGCTCGTCCGTGCTGTGGGCGCACGTGGTGACCTCGCTGGTCGCGAACGCGATCTCGGTCGTGATCATCGTGCTGGTCGGTCTGGTGATGGGATTCCGTACCTCCGCAGGCCCGCTGGCCTGGCTCGCGGTGGCCGGCATCCTGCTGCTGTTCACGCTGGCGCTCACCTGGATCGCGATCCTCGCCGGCCTGTCGGCCAAGTCGATCGACGGGGCTGCCGGCTTCTCGTACCCGCTGATCTTCCTGCCGTTCATCAGCTCGGCCTTCGTCCCCACCGACACGATGCCCGGCCCGGTCCGCGCCTTCGCCGAGAACCAGCCGGTCACCTCGATCGTCAACACCATCCAGCGCCTGTTCGCCGAACAGCCCGTAGGCAACGACATCTGGACAGCGCTGGCCTGGTGCCTGGGCATCCTGATCGTCGGTTACCTCTTCGCCCTCCGCACCTACCGCCGCCAGATCGCGTAGCCGAGGCGACTGCGCGGGGACACCTGAAGGGCGAGGGCCGTGGGTATCACGGCACTCGCCCTTCGCCCCGCCGAGGCCGGTTAGCCGGCCTGGTTCTCGACGGATGACTTGATTCCGGCGAGGGTGTGTCGCAGGCCGTCGTCGATGGACGGCCCTTCGGCGTGGTCGGTGTGCAGGCGGACGGTCAGCAGTGAGGTTCCCTCTGCGGCATGGTCGATGTCGAGCTCGCCGTGGTAGTCGTGCGCCCCCGTCGCTCCCCACTTCAGCTTCTTGCCCTCCTCGACCACCTCGATCCACGCCTTGCCCGAAACCTCACGCTGCGGACCACCCTCAGGCTGGATGACGGCGGCAACCTCGACCTGGTCGCCGTCGGTGCGATGAGCCTCGGTCATCTGCGGCAGATAGTCCGGCAGATGCTCGACGTCGGACAGGTATCCGAACAGAACCTGCGCGGACACCGCCACGGTCGTCGATGCCTCGTAGTCACCCATGCCGAGTTCCCTTCGTCATCGGGCGTCCGGGCGTTCGACGTCGCCGCGCCAGCCGCCGGTCTCCACACCGCGCTTCTCGATGAACTCCTTGAAGCTCAGCAGATCCCGCTTCACCCGTACGCCGATGAGCCCGGTCTTGTCGGCCACCTGCTCGGCGAATCCCTCCGGATCGAGATCCATCTGCGCCGTGACCCGCGTCGTGGTGTCACCCAGCCGATGGAAGGTGATGACCCCGGCATGCCGCGGCTCGGTGTCCGACTTCCAGGCGACCCGCTCCTCGGGGTGCTGCTCGGTGATCGTCGCGTCGAACTCCCGGGTCACCCCGGCCATACTCGTCACCCAATGCGTGTGGGTGGCGTCGAGTTGCTTGATCTCGTCGACCCCGTCCATGAACTCCGGGAACGACTCGAACTGCGTCCACTGGTTGTAAACCGCGCTGATCGGCGCCTCGACGTCGACCGATTCGGTGGTGTTGCCCATGAGTGCATTCCTCCAGTTGTGGTGTCCACAACCGGTACCCGCGCCCAGCCGGAGGAACCACGAACTTATGCACCGACGCCTCCGGGCGTACTTGCCCCACGAGGATTGGGGCCGGGTACCGGCAGGTCTGATTCGCCGGCGTGAACCGCACGCCGGCTGCCACACCACCGAAGGGCCCCACTATGGCCGGCGATGTCGTCGATCTGATCATGCAGGACCACCGCGAGGTCGAGCGCCTCTTCGACGAGCTCAAGAAGCACCCGGAGAAGCGGAAGAACCTGGTACCCGTCCTGACCACCCTCCTCTTCGCCCACAGCCGCGCCGAGGAGGCCGAGGTCTATCCGGCCGCCGCGGCCGAAGCCGGCATCGCCGACGACGTCGAGCACAGCCAGGAAGAGCACATCGAGGCCGACCAGCTGCTCGAGAAGCTGGCCGCCATCGACCCTGACTCGGCAGCCTTCGACCAGGCCCTGGACAAGCTGGTCGAGGCGATCACCCACCACGTCAACGAGGAAGAGTCGAGCGTCCTCCCCGGCATGCGCGCCAAGCTGACCACCGCCCGCCTGACCGAACTCGGTGAGGCCTTCGGCGCCAGCCGCAAACAGCACCTCGGCGAGCAGCCCGAAGACGTCACCCGCGACCAGCTGCTGCAGCAGGCCCGCAACCTCGACCTCAGCGGCGCGTCAGCACTGGCCAAGGACGACCTCCAGAACAAGCTGCAGCAAGAAGCCAAGGACTGAGGGCAGAGCAGCCACGGCGTCAGCGGCACCTCCACGGCGCCGTACTGCTTGTTCTGGAACCGCTCGCAGGCCGCCGGTCACTCGGACAATCCGAACCGGTTAGGATCGGGCCACTGTCAGCGTCCAGAGTCCGGCGCCCGGGCCTTTGGCATGCCTGCGCGTAGGAGAGGACGATGACCGACCAAGCCGGCGACTTCGGCGATCTGGCGATGAGTCTGCACAACCAGACCGGGGTGCTCGCCACCGTCGAAGGCGTACTGGAGTTCGCCGTACAGGCACTCCACTACGACCACGCCTCGGTGATCCTGATCCGCCGCCGGCAGGCCGAGACGGTCGCCGCGACGGATCCACTCGTCACCGCCGCGGACCAGCTGCAGATCGATCTGCAGGAGGGTCCGAGCCTGCTGGCCATCACCGGCCACGAGAACGTCCTGGTCAAGGACACCGCGACCGACCCCCGCTGGCCGCAATGGGCGCCGACCGCCGCCCGCAACGGCATCCGCAGTGCACTGGCGATCCGGCTCTTCACCGCGCATTCCACCAGCGGAGCCCTGAACCTGATCTCCTCGCAGCCCTATGTCTTCAACGAAGGCGACCTCGAAGCCGCCCAGCTGCTGGGTCTGCACGCCTCCGTCGCGCTGGCATCGGCGCGGCTGGAGGACTCCCTGCACCAAGCCGTCGACTCACGCAAGGAGGTCGGTCAGGCTGTCGGCCGCTTGATGGAGCGGTACAAGCTCGACGCGGTCCAAGCCTTCACCGTCCTCCAGCGCTACTCCCAGGACCGCAACCAGCGCCTCTCCATCGTCGCCCGCCACGTCATCGACACCGGCCGACTGCCTGAATAGCTCTCAGCTGGTGTGGAGGGTGCGGAAGTGGTTCAGGGACGCAGGATCGCGGTCGGCGATCTGGATCGGGGGTGTGGGCCATTGCCAGACGTTGATGCCGGGTACGCGGGTGAAGTGGATCTTTCCGCGGGTGCCGTCGACGGCGACGGTTGGCCAGGCGGCGGCGATGCGGGTGCGGTCGGGGCCGTGGGTGCGGAGTACCTCGGCTAGGACGGCGATCGTGTCGTAGCCCTCATACGCGACGAACGACGAGGCTTCGGGCAGGCGATCGAGGACTCGTGAGCCGAGCGGGGTCAAGTGTTCGGGGAGGTAGCGCAGGAACGCGATTGCGCTGCCGGATTCGCCGAGCAACGCCGCCCAGTCGGCGAACTCCGGCTGGCCGGCTGGGGCGCCCAGCACGAGGTTGGCCAGTCGCTGGTCGCCACGGATTGCTTTGACGATGGGGACGGCCGGCTCCGGGTGGCCGACCAGGAGGAGAAGAGCCGTCACGTGGCTGGAGGCGAGGGCATCGCACAACACGAGGGGATCGCTCGCGTCGAGTATGATGACGGTACCGCCGTGGGCGGCGAAGTGCTCCTGCAGAATGCGGGTCCCGGTGAGCCAGTAGACGCTGGGCTGAGTGGTAACTGCGATGCGCGTATGGCCCTCTCCGAGCAGGTAGTCGGCGTAGAGCCGCCAGCCCCGGGACTGCGGCGGAGCGAGTCGAGCGACCCAGTCCGTAGGTGCTGACGTGAGGTCGTCGAGGACTGCCGACGAGCAGAGGAAAGGCACCTCCAGCGCATCGGCTCGGGCAGCGACCGCGCGGGCGACGACGCTGTGATACTCCCCCGCCAAGGCGGCAACACCCAACGCTGCCAACTCATCGACCGCCGCTGAAGCCCGAGACGGGTCGGCAGCGGTGTCTCGGACCAGGAGTTCGAGCGGTCGGCCAGCGATACCACCAGACGAGTTCACGTCCCGGACAGCGAGCTCCATCCCAGCAAGCAAACTCCGGCCCGCGGAGGTCCAGCCAGGTTGGGTCAACGGCGTCAGTACGCCGATCTGGAGGGCAGGTGCGGGCATACGGACTCCCGAGGAGAGAAGGCCCGACCCAGGGCTGCCAGGCTTCAGGAAACCTAGCAGCCGTGGGGTGCGGCCCAGCTATCCGACGACCACCCGATCGATGTCCGGTGCCCAACCGGCGGAGTTGCTGAAGGAGATGGTGTTGGCACCACCGGATTGCAGGGTCCGAGTCACCGTGACCGAGCCGACCGTGTTCCAGTCGGCAGTGGCCGGGAAGGTGACGGACTGACCGTTGACGGTGGCGGTGCGGGCGACAGCAGACGCGTAATAGATCGTGATCGGCTTGGCGCCGCCGGTACCGCCGTTGACACCCGAGATCGACAACGTACCGAGGTTGTTGCCGATGTACCCGACCTTCGAACCGCCCGAGCAAGCGGAGCACGACGAAACGACCGCCCCACCCGCCAGGCTGCCCGCCTCGGCCTCATAGCTGGTGGGCACGCTGCCGCCCGTACCAACCGTGACGGCCCCCAGCCCGACCCACCCGTCGGCGTTCTGGGTCGCGTTGGCGAAGCGCAGTTTCTTGGCGTTGGCCGAGGTCGCCTCGAGCGGGTTCTTCACCCGCAGTACCCATTGGTAGTTGCCCTGGGCCACGTTTGCCAGGTTGACCGACGTCTGGAAGTACTGCGGATAACCGAAGTCGCGGTACGTCGGATCCGCACCGACGTTCCAGTCCGGGAACGCCCGGATCTTCAGCGGCTGGATCGTCCGCAGATCCCAGTTCGTGTCCCAGCTCTGCACGACCGTACCGGCACTGTTCTTCAACCCCACCGTCACCTTCCACGGGTAGTAGAAGGGCGCGACGCCGGTGTTGCTGATCTGTACGCCAAGGTTGGTCGTCCCGCTGGCCGTGTTCTGGAAGTAGGCCTTGTTCACGGTGAGGTTGTAGCCCATCAGCCGGACCGCGGCGGCCACGCTGGCGTTGCCCGACGAGTAGCTGGCCGACTGCTCGTTGATCTTCCAGGTCGTGTGCTCCAGCTCGAGACACGCCTTCATGTTGTCGACAGCGCCAGAGCCACCAGGCCAGTTGTCAAAGGCAACGGTCTGGATCTCCGGCCGCACCTCGCCACCCATCGAGTCGCTGATCCACTTGTTCTCCGTACCGGTACCGAGGTTGCGCTGCAGTTGCGAGTACGACGCTCCGCCCAGCGACTGTGGCAGCGTCACCCCCGCGAGCGGCGACCCCTCCCGGTAGCAGAACGAGTCATCGTGATAGCCGACGTCCCGACTGTTCGCCGCACCGGCGGCCGCATCGGGGTACCGGAGCTCGAGCTTGGTCGTGTTGAACGCGTTGTCGAAGGCGTTGATGATCTGCGCGCCGTTAGCGTCGGTCGGCATGTAGTTGGGCAAGCCGTCCGACGTGTCGGTGTCGTACGGCCAGGTGTGCCACTCGCCCCAGAGCCCGATCAGGCCGAGATGGACGAACCCGAGTCGCGGGTCGCCGTCGTACCGGGCCCCGAACGCGGCGATGAAGTTCTTCAGCGCGTTCACCAGGTACGGGCTGTCGTAGTCGGGTTCGGTGACGTTCCAGTAGGTGTCGGTCCGGTAGTTGACCTGTCCGTTGAAGCAGGACGGGATCGCGTTCGCCGGATGGCTGCCGGTGCCGCCGGGATAGACCATGTAGAAGCGGATCGCGGCCTGGTTCCCCTGCGCGGCCGTCTCGGCCAGCATGTTGTCGAGGATGCTCCAGTTGTAGCTGCCGCAGTTCGCGGCGTTCGTCATCACCTCGGACAGGCCGAAGTAACCCCACGTCAGCGCGTGCGGGTAGCCGGTGTTCTGGTTCGCGCCCGGCGAGTAGAAGCGCGCGAACCCCTTGAGTGGATTGTCGAGCGGGCCGTCGGCGGCCTGCAGAGTGTGCGCCTGCAGGGCCGGATCGGGACTGGCCGGTGGCGCGGGCCGGGCAGGCGGTCCGGCCGGAGCCGCGCCGGCCGGGGTCACCGCCGCGACGCTCAGGCTGAGCGCTGCCGTGACGGCGGTGAGCGCGGCCAGCAGGCGGCGGCCGCGGATACGAAGGGGCATGGCTTCTCCTCGGGGCGAATATGAAGAAGTGTTGACAAACTTCCGAATAACTACATCATTAGTCCAGAGCGAGCCACCTGACAAGAGTTCGCCGGAGCCGATCGAGGGACAGCAATGGGCCAAGCCAGACAACGGGACGACCGGCGGGTCGCATGGTGGTTCGTCGCGCCGGTCCTGGTGGGATTCGCCGTCTTCTACGCCTATCCGGCGGTCCGCGGCGTCTGGTACTCGCTCACCGACTACACGATGCTCGGTACGCCGTCGTTCGTCGGCGCGGAGAACTACACCGACCTGCTGGCCGACCGGCAGTTCTGGAGCTCGATGCTCGTCACGGCGTACTACGTCGTGCTCAACATCAGCTCGCAGACCGTGCTGGCCCTGGTTGTCGCAGCTCTGATGCACAGGCTGACCCGTTCGGTCGTACTCCGGGCAGCACTACTCCTGCCCTGGCTGGTGCCCAACGTGACGATCGGCCTGCTCTGGATGTGGTTGCTGGACACCAACCTCGGACTCGTCAACCATCTCCTGCACGCGGTCGGCCTCGGCCCGGTCGGCTTCTTCACCGACGCGCACTGGGCGATGCCCGCGGTCGCCGGGATCAACACCTGGGCCTACACCGGATACACCGCGCTCCTCCTGTACGCCGGAATGCTCCAAATCCCGCAACACCTGTACGAGAGCGCGTCGATCGACGGGGCCGGCGAACTGCGGATCTTCGCCCGGATCACCATGCCGCTGCTGCGACCGGTGCTCGCGCTGGTACTGGTCGTGTCCCTGATCGGCTCGTTCCAGATCTTCGACACCGTCGCCGTCACCACCAAGGGCGGGCCGGTGTCCGCGACCCGGGTCATCTACTTCTTCATCTACCAGCAGGCCTTCAGCTATTTCCACATGGGCTACGCGGCCGCCGCGGCGGTCTTCCTCGCGCTCGTGCTCGGAGTGTTCACCTTCGTCCAGCTCCGCCTGCTCCGGGCGTCGAGTTCGGACCTGGCATGAGAGGCGCAGCGATGAGATCGTCCAACCGCCGGACCCCGGGACGCGTCCTGGCCTGGGTCTTCCTGGCCGTCTTCCTGCTCGCGACGATCTTCCCGTTCTACTGGATGATCCGCACCGCGCTCACCCCGGCGGCCGACCTCTACAACGACAGCAGCTCGCTGCTCCCCCATCAACCGACGCTGATCAACTTCGCCCGCGTACTCGGTCTGACCACCGAGGTGGAGGCGAGGGCGGCGGGTGGTTCGGGCGCACACCTGGACTTCGGCCGGTACCTGCTGAACTCGGTGATCTACTGCGGGCTGATCGCCGGCGTACAGACCCTGCTCTGCTCGATGGCCGGATACGCCTTCGCCCGGCTGCGGTTCCCCGGTCGCGATCTCGCCTTCACGCTGCTGGTCTCCGCGTTGATGGTGCCGCCGATCTTCACCCTGCTGCCGAACTTCATCCTGGTCAAACAGCTCGGCTGGATCAACACGATGGCCGGTATGGTCGCGCCGACGATCCTGATGACCCCGTTCGCGGTCTTCTTCCTGCGCCAGTTCTTCCTCTCCCTGCCCCGCGAGGTCGAGGAGGCCGCCATCCTCGACGGCGTCGGGCCGTGGGGAATGTTCTGGCGGGTCGCGATGCCGATGAGCCGTGGGCCGCTGATCACGATCGGTCTGACCACCACCGTCTGGGCGTGGAAGGACTTCCTCTGGCCGTTGCTGGTCGGCCGGGGCGAGGAACACCGCCTGGTGACCGTCGCCCTGGGCGTGTTCCTGCAGCAATCGCCCAACACCCAACCGGACTGGACCGGCCTGATGGCCGCTTCCACCCTCTCGGTCCTACCCGTCCTGCTGCTGCTCGTCTTTCTGGGGAAGCGACTGGTGCAGTCACTCAGTTTCACCGGCGGCAAGTAGCTCCTTGCCGTCAGCAACCATTCATCGGAGGACGTCATGAACCGCATCACCCTGGGCGCAGCAGCGCTGGCCCTCTCGCTGACCGCCCTGACCGGGTGCACCTCGAGCGACGATTCCGGATCCGGCGGCGCGGTGACGCTGGACTACTGGCTGTGGGACGACAACCAGAAGGCGTCGTACCAGGCGTGTGCCGACGCGTTCCACACCGCGAACCCGGACATCACGGTCAAGATCACCCAGACCGCCTGGGCGCAGTACTGGCAGAACCTCACCACCCAGCTGGCCGCTGGTGACGCGCCGGACGTGTGGACCGACCAGGCGTCGTACTACCCGCAGTTCGTCACCAGCAACCAGATCCTCGACATCCAGCCGTTCGTCGATCGCGACAAGGTCGACCTGTCGCAGTACCAGGCCGGGCTGGCGGATCTGTACGCCAAGGACGGCAAGCGGTACGGCCTGCCGAAGGACTGGGACACGATGGCGCTGGTCTACAACACCACCCAGCTCAAGGCGCAGGGCATCGCGCCGGCGGAGCTGGAGAACCTCACCTGGAACCCGTCCGACGGAGGTACCTTCGAGCAACTGATCGCCAAGGCGACGGTCGACGAGAAGGGGCGCAACGGGCTGGATCCTGCGTTCGACAAGTCGAAGATCAAGACCTATGGCTTCCTGCCCGAGTGGGCCGACGGGTCGCAGGGCCAGAACGGCTGGGGAAACCTTGCCGTCAGCAACGGGTTCGAGTTCCTCGACAAGAATCCTTGGGGCACGCGGTACAAGTACGACGACCCGAAGCTCGCCGCGACCATCGACTGGTTCAAGTCGCTCATCGCCAAGGGGTACGCTCCCCCGCTGGACAAGGCCTCGACGCTGTCGCGCGATGCCCTGCTCAGCGCCGGGAAGGGCGCCATCACCTTCGCCGGTTCGTGGATGATCAACAGCTACCTGGCCGCGGACGCCAAGGTGAAGTTCGCGTTCGCGCCGCTGCCGACCGGACCGCAGGGACGCAAGACGGCGATCAACGGCCTGTCGGACGCGATCAACGCCGGTACCGAGCACCAGGAGCAGGCGTGGAAGTGGGTCAAGTTCCTCGGCTCGGCCGACTGCCAGAACATCGTCGGTGGTAACGGCGTCGTCTTCCCCGCGATCACCGCCGCCGGTGACAAGGCGCTGGCTGCGCACAAGGCGAAGGGCCAGAACGTGCAGGTCTTCGTCGACGAGGCCAAGGCGCCCGGCGGGACCTTCTTCCTCCCGGTCAGCGAGCACGGGAACGAGATCTCCCAGCTGGTCCAGGACGGGATCCAGTCCGCGGTACTGGGCCAGTCCGACTCGGCGACGGCTTTGAAGAAGGCCAACGACCAGGTCAACGCTCTGTTCAAGTAGCCACGTATCCAGCGCTCAAGTAGAAGGAAGAGCATGACTCTGCTCCTCGATGTGGCCGGACACACCCTCGCTCTGCGCCACGACGGACCAGGCGTTCCGCGCGCCGCCGATGGAGGCATCATCCTCCCGGCGGGGCGGGTCGCCCTCCTGCACGACCTCGGAGACGGCCTGTTCTACCGGCACGGACAGAACTCCTGGAGCCCCTGCGGCTGGCGCCGGTTGTCCGACCAGCCGCTGCGGATCGCCAATCCGGTACGCCGAGTGACGGCCGACGACGACGCGTGGGACGACCCCTGTCGCCACCACTCGTCGGCCGTCGCCGCTCTCCAGGGAGAGGACGGAAACGTCTTGCTGCTTGGCGCGCTGGGCCTGGGGGTGCCGCGGTTGACCGCCGATCGCGACACGTTGGCTGGGTGGTACGAGACGGGCGCCGCGCCCTGGTTCATTGCCTATGGCCCCGAAGAAGCCGTGTTCGCGGCCTATGCCCGGCAGCTCGCCGAGGCTTTGGGGCACGGGCGGAACCGGGCGGGGAACGTGTGGTGTTCCTGGTACGCGTACTACGAGGACATCACCGAGGAGCAGCTCACCAAGGACATCGAGGCGCTGGACGGGCTGCCTTTCGATGTCGTACAGGTCGATGACGGCTGGGAGGAGATGGTCGGCGACTGGTACGCCAATGGCAAGTTCCCTTCCGGCATGAGCGCGCTGGCTTCGCGAATCTCGGATGCCGGTATGGCGCCGGGGTTGTGGGTGGCGCCGTTCATCGCGCTCCCCTCCTCCCGGATCGCCCTTGAGCGTCCCGAGCTGTTGTTGCGCGATGTGAGTGGTGCGCCGGTTGTTGCCGGGTACAACTGGGGTACTGGGTACTACGCGCTCGACGTCACACTGCCGGCTGTGCAGGAGCATCTCGTTGAGCTGACGCAACGGCTCGTCCACGAGTGGGGGTTCCGGTACCTGAAGCTTGACTTCATCAACGCGGCGGCAGCGCCCGGCGTACGGGCTAATGGTGCTGGGCGTGAGGAGGCCTATCGTGATGCGCTGGAGTTGATCCGCCGGACTGCGGGCGATGATGTGTACCTGCTGGGCAGCGGTGCGCTGCTGCTGCCGTCGCTCGGGCTGCTCGACGGGCTACGCAGCGGGCCGGATGTCGCGCCGATGTGGCAGAACTACGCCAGCGACGATCCGTCCGACGCGATGGCCCGCAACGCGGTCGTCAACACGCTGCACCGGCTGTGGCAGGCGCCGCTGGCCGAGGTCGATCCTGATGTCGTCTACTTCCGCAGCCGATTGAACCTGCTGACCGAGCAGCAGCAGGAGTGGCTGCGCGATCTCGCCGACATCTGCCGGTTCCGGGCGGTGTCCGATCCGCCTTCCTGGCTGCGACCTGACGAGTTGCAGGCGATGAACGAGTACTTGAGTAGTACGCCGCGGATCGAGCGGGTCGGGCGGTACCGGTACCGGATCGACGGGCGGGACGTCGACTTCACGCCCGCGGTCGGTCCGCAGAGCGGGTCTGCCTATCCGATCAGTTGATAATGTTGCCGAGATGGCAACACGAAGGAGCGACCAGCCGTGACAGATGGCGCCGTCGCCGGCGTGGACCTTCCGCGGCTGCGCGAACTCAACTCGCTGACGATCGTCCGGGCGCTTCGCGATCACCCGCCGTCGACGGTGACGGAACTGTCGCAGCGCACCGGGCTGTCGCGTCCGGCCGTCGATTTGATCGCTCAGAACCTGGTGGCCGATGGCTGGGCGACCGTGATCGAGGCGGGTACCAGTAGTGCGGTGGGGCGGCCGGCACGGCGGTACCAGTTCCGTAGTACCGCCGGCTATGTTCTCGGCGTCGATGTCGGCGTACACAAGGTGCTCGCGTTGGTGGCCGACCTGAACGGCGAAGTCCTCCACAGCCACCGCGCCTCCGTCGCCGCGGACGCCGACCCTCAGGCACGACTCGCGGCGCTCGACGAGGCGATCGAGGAATGCCTCACCGCCACGAAGAAGAAGCCTGCGGATGTCTGGGCCGTCACCATCGGTGTCACCGGCCCGGTCGACTCCTCCGGACGTACCTCCCTCTTCACCCCGCTCCCCGGCTGGGACCAGGTCGACCTGCCCGCACACCTGGCCGGCCGTTTCTCGTGCCCGATCATCGTCGAGAACGACTGCAAACTCGCAGCCCTCGCCGAGCGCTGGAAGGGCGCCGCCAGCGACGCGAGCGACGTCATCTACGTCCTGGCCGGCATGCGCATCGGCGCCGGCCTGATCCTCGACGGCGTACTCCGCCGCGGCTACGGCGGCGCCGCCGGCGAGATCGGCGCCCTCCCAGAGGTCCGCTGGCTAGCCGCCCCCTCCCACCTCGAGAACTGCCCCGGCGTCCCCGCCAGCGTCAGCCCCGACGACGCCGCCGCCTGGGTCTTCGAAGCAGCCCGCCACGGCGACCGAGCCGCCAAAACGGCTGTCTCCCGCTACGTAAAAGACCTCGCAGTCGGCGCCGCCGCTCTAGTCCTAGCCCTGGACCCCCAGGTCGTCATCTACGGCGGCGGCTTCTCCCGCTCCGCAGACCTCGTCCTAGCTCCCCTAACCGCCGAACTCCAACGCCTCTGCCTCCGAGTCCCCGAAGTCCGAGCCTCCACCCTCGGCGCCGACTCAGTCGCCCTAGGCGCAATCCGCCTAGCCCTCAACGAACTGGACAACCGCCTCTTCTCCACCACCCTCTCCTCCCCCGCAGCCCCCACCGTCCGCTGAACCACCCCACGCTGCCTCACCTGCTCGCTCCTCCGCCGCTCGCCGCCTCGGCGCTCCCACCCGCCCTGGGTGTGCGCTCTTCCGTCGCGCGAATGCGAGAGTAGGCACTCGCTTGTCCAGGGCGGCTGTCCGATGAGGGCGCTGCGAGCGTGACGGGCCGGGCGCAGTCCGGCCAGCGTGGTTGGGCATGCGCGGCGAATCCCTTGATGCGGGGGCGAGTCGCGCGGGCAACGAGCAGCTACTGGTACAGCTCGACGGTGCGGTTAGTGATGCGTCGTTGCATGCCCACCCGTTGCCCGGCCAGGGCTACATCGAGGAAGGCTTCCGTCTCAGCCCGATGGCCTCGATCGTCTGCGAAGCTCACGTCATGACGCACGAGGTGTTGCTGGCTGCGCTCCTGGTCGTGGCGTCGTTCGCTACTGCGTTGTTGTCGGCCGTTGCGGGCTTCGGTGGTGGGGTGCTGCTGTTGCCGGTGTTCGTCGCGGTCTTCGGTCCTCGCGACGCGGTCGCCGTGCTCACCGTTGCGCAGCTGGCCAGCAACGGGAGCCGGGTCTGGTTCAACCGTCACGAGATCGACCGGCGTCTGGTGATGATCTTCGCCGCCGGCGCAGTACCTGCTGCTGTGGCCGGTGCACTGCTTCTAACCACTGCACCGCTCCAAGCACTGACCCGGATCATCGGATTGTTTCTGCTCGCGATGGTTGTCTGGCGCCGGATCCGCCCGAACGCAGCGCGAGTCGGCGACCGCGGATTCGCAGCCCTCGGCGCCGCATCCGGATTCGGATCCGCACTCGTCGGCAGCGTCGGCCCCATGGTCGCCCCGTTCTTCCTTGCCCGCGGCATGGTCCGCGGCGCCTACATCGGCACCGAGGCCGCCTCCGCAGTCGTCATGCACCTCACCAAACTGATCGTCTTCGGCGCTGCCGCCGTCCTCACCTGGCACACCGGCCTCATCGGCCTCGCCCTCGCACCCGCAGCAGCCGGCGGCGCCTGGGCCGGCAAGAAGATCCTCGACCGCCTACCCGTCACCATCTTCGTCATCCTGGTCGAAGCCGGCCTCGTCATCTCCGGCCTCCTCCTCGTGATCACGGGCGGCTGATCCAAGCCGAGTTGCCAAAGGGTTTGTGAACCGGGCACACCCGGATTGCGGCGCCGACCGCCGCCTCACAGCACGGACCATGCCTCCCGCCTGCGACAGTGCAACCCTGTCCATCCGGAGCGTGACGGCAGACGCCGGACGATGTGGTCGTCGGCGTCTGCCGTCGGGAATCAGCGGTGGGTCAGTTGGCCGGGAGGCGGCCGAGTAGGCGCTGCATGATGGCGATCTCGCGGTTCTGGTCGGTTTGGATCTTCTTCGCCAGAGCGATCGCGTCGGCGTTCTTGCCGGCGGTCTGTTCGGTCTTGGCCATGGTGATCGCGCCCTTGTGGTGCTCGATCATCATCTCGGTCCACATCCGGTCGAACATCGCGCCCTGGGCGTTGCCGAGGTCGGACATCTCGTCCTCGGTCATCATTCCGGGCATCGATTCGTTGCTGTGATCGTGGTGGTTTGCGACCGGCACGGGCTTGCCCCAGCCGGTCAGCCAGCCGGTGAGGGTCTTGATTTCGGGATCCTGTGCGGACTTGATCGCCAGGGACAGCTTCCTGACCTCGGCTGTGGTTGCCTTACGGGCGCCCATCGTCGCCATCTGCACGGCCTGCTGGTGGTGAGGGATCATCTGGGTGGCGAACGCGACGTCGGCGTCGTCGAAGTCTCCGGCCGTACTGGTCGAAGCACTGGCTGACGGGGTGCCGTGGTTCATGCCGGGCATGGAGCCGCTGTCGGTGTCGTCGCCGCACGCTGACAGGGTGAGGCTGCCCAGGACGATCAGGGCCGTCGGGGCAGCGGTCTTCCACAGGTGGTGTCGCATAGTTGAGTCCTTGTCGTCGAAGCTGAACAACTGCGTGAATCCGGGCGCCGCCTTCAAGGCGATCGCACCCGGTAGTGGGCAGAGTTCGGCCTACGTCCGCAGAACGCAGAGCTTCGACAAGACCGGTCGGCGCCAGAGCGGTGACGGGTCGTCAACCGCCACGAGGACCGGAGAGGCGGTCAGCTGGACCGGGTGTGCAGCGGTGAGGCTGCACCGGGCGAGAGCGACGATCAGCGCGAGCAGGAGCGCGACGAGCATCCCCAGGCAAACATCGTCCATCGCGTGGATATGACCGTGGCCGTCCGGCCGCGCGGTCAGCTCAAGCGAGGACTCGACGTGCCCGGAAACACCAATCATGGCGGTGTTGTACGCGTGCCCATGATCTGCCGAGTACGACGCAGCAGACGCACCGGCCTGCGGCTGACCAGGTACCGGCGATTCGGTACCGAGGAAGGCCGACTGTCCTGGCGGGCTGCCTGCCATCTGATGGCCGACCGCCATCGCGGCGTCGTGATTTCCGGTCAGGCCGTGCATGGCGAACACACCTGCCAGGAGCAGCACGGCGATCAGAGCCCTGACGGACCCTCGTCGTGTGCACCAGCGCAGGCAGTTCATCGCCCCAAGCCTAGCCAGGACGTCCTCGCCGAACCTGGCATGGGCTACCGCTTGCAACCGTGAGCCGGCCAATTCGGTGAAGTCTGGTCTTGCCTCGGTCCAGTAGCTGAACGTGCCGGCGACGAGTGCATCGAGAGGAGCGGGACCCCTGAAGGCGATGACTGGCTGATCAAAGCTCAGGAGATTCGCTCCCGACGACTACCGCCGCGGCTCGGATTGAACGATCAGTCGGCGTCGAGCCACGGGATCAGCGCCGCCAGCAGGCGGTCCGGTGCGTCCAGCGGGATCAGGTGGCCGCAGTCGTCGAGCTGGATCGAGGTGAGGTCGTCGGCGAAAGGAACGAGCTGCTTCGCCAGGGTCTGGCCGACCGGGTGGGAGCCGATGGCGAGTACGGGGACTTTGAGGCCCCGGGCGGGGAGGAGCTCGGCCAGCTCCTCCGCAGTACGGGACCTCGCCCGGTAATGCTCGAAGGCGCCGGCAAGCGCTGACTCTCCTTGGTAGGAAGCGACGAAGGCATCGGTGAGTTCGGAGCCGATCCCCTCCCCACTGACCGTCCCGGCGCGAAGGAACCATTCGATGTACTCACGCTCATGACCGACCAGCACCTTCTCGGCCAAGCCAGGCACTTGGTGGAAGCCGAACCACCACGGCAAGCCGTTCTGCGTGAACGCCTCTGCTCCCGCGACGCCTGGCAGCACCATTTCCATCACAGCAAGCCGCTGCGTACGGTCCGGACGCTGCAACGCGAACCCGATCGCCGCCGCGACACCCGCATCGATCCCGACCATCGTCGCGCTCTCGATACCGAGATCGTCGAGCAAGCCTTCGAGGCGTTCGGCCAACTCGAGTGCCGAGCCGCCGGCGACGAGATCAGGCGCGACCACCCGGTGCGTCTGCGCGAGCCGGGGCGTGATCCGGTCCCACAGCCGATATGTGTGCGGAAATCCGTGCAGTAGAACGACAGCTGACCCGGTACCGACGTCGATCACGAGGCTCCTCTGATTACCTTGGCTACCTGATGAACGCTACGAACCCCGGAGGAAGCATGGAAGACGGCACTTCCGCGCCACCAGGTCACTCGGGGGTAACCACCCCACGCGGCGACCTGTTCAACCCTGCTTGCCCGACCCGGCAACTGCTCGACCGCATCGGCACCAAATGGGTCGCGATGATCGTCAAAACCCTCGCCGAATCAGGCGAACTCCGGTACGCCGAACTCAAACGCCGCACCCCCGGCATCTCGGCCAAGATGCTCGCCCAGACACTGCGCGGACTGGAGAACGACCACCTCGTCGTACGCCGAGTCGAGCCGACCGTTCCACCCGCGGTCTCCTACTCCCTGACCCCACTCGGCCAGAGCCTCGACCAACCTCTCGCAGCCCTACGCGACTGGGCCGAAACCCACATGCCCGAGATCAACCGCGCCGCCCGACCCTGAGCAGCAGCTCGGCGAGTTCAGCAAGCATCGTGATCATGCAGTCATGCCCGGTCGGCAGCTCCCACACCCGCGCCGGGTTACCGTTCGGCTGAACCGCACCGACCGGACGACGCGTGGCTGCGGAGGTTTCGTCCGACACCGCTTGTTGGCGAGTTCTGACACCGCCGGGCACGTGTCGGTGCCGCGGATGTTGGTTTGCGTCGACACCGCTTCCGCGCCCGACGGGTGTCAGGTTGTCCGCTGCCTTGTGGCTTGGGCCAGACGGTAGGAGTCGGTGCCGGTCTCGAGGATGGTGCCGCCGAAGGTGAGTCGGTCGACGATGGCTGCGCATAGCCGGGGGTCGGTGAAGGTCTTGGTCCAGCCGCCGAAGGACTCACTGGACGCGATCGCGACCGAGGCCTTCTCCTCACGTGCTGCGCAGGGCTTCGGTGGGCGGTACTGAGTCGGCCCGGAGTGCGGGGTACGACCGACGACGGAGCCGCCGCCGACGCCATCAACCTCGACACCACCTGTCCGCCCCGTGTCCCTGGCGCGACGAAGATCTGCTTGCGCGGTGCCTAATCGGTCTTCCCGCAACACCTCGCAGGCCCCTCAGTGTTCGCTGCTGAAGAACCGTAGCAACAGCGGGCCGACGGTCTGTGGGTCGACGACGTGATCCGGCCCCTCGAGGGTCTCCCGTTGAGCGTGGGGTAGTAGGTCTGCAAGCTCGTCGGCTGCGCGGTCGAAGAAGTCCGAGGGCAGGCCTGCCATATAGGGGACCGTGATCGGTCCTCCGGTGGTGACCAGGACCGGTTGGGTGACCGTTGCCAGTCGATCGGCCGGCAGTTGGTAGCGGTTGACGAAGACGCTGTCGTGGACCAGCGTGGGCGCGAGGGCGACCGAATGCGCCCAATGCGCCGTCTGCTTGCCTGCCGCTTTCCTGGCCGCGATGTTGTCGTCGGAGGCGCCGCTCAAGCGCATGAACAGTTCGAGAACCTCCTCGTCTCGCCCGGCGTCGAAGGCGCGTCGGGTGTCCGCGACGTACTCCTCGAATCGCTGGCGGATGTCGTCCCCGACCGCGTAGGGCACCTCCCACACGGCGATCGTGTCGATGGCTGACCCGGCCGCGGCCGCTTCCAGCGCCAGCGCGCCACCAGAGGACGCCCCGAACAGGTGTGCCGAGCCGCCCGCCTCCGCGATCAACGCATCCAGGTCCTCGATCTCCCTCTCCACGGCGTACGGCTCGGTGAAGCCGCTCGCGCCGCGTCCCCGACGGGCATAGTTGTAGACCGTGAAGTGCTCGGCGAGAGCCGGCGCCAAGGGAGCGTTCTCCACCCCCTCGTCGAGTGCTCCGCCCACCAGAATGACGGCCGGACCGCTTCCCTTCCGGTCGTAGGCGATGGTGGTGCCATCGTTTGATGTCACGCGAAAGGCCATCTCGTTCATCTCACATCTCCGTTCGAGAGGTTTGTCTCAGCGCCTGAGCAGCATGCCGACGACGGCCTCGGTGCGCGACCACCGCGTCCTTGCGATCACGGCCGCCACGATGAGTAAGGCGAGCGGCAGCCAAGGGCTCTGCTCGAGCACGAACTGATCGGTGATGACAGCACCGGTCAGCAATGCCGCCAACCCGAGACTGGCCAGGCCCGCCAGAGCCGGGATCAGAAGTCCAACCCCTCCCGCGACCTCCAGCGCTCCGACCAGGTACCGGAGCCACTGGCCAGCCCCGATGTCGGCGAACATGTCCACCATGACCGGGTCGCCGGCGAGCTTCGAGATTCCGCCGCCGGCGATTATCACCGCCGGCACGACGTGCAGAATCCAGACCCCGATGCTGCTCGCCCGCCCGGGCGTGTGCGCAACGGTTTCCGAGTTCTTCTTGGGGATGGTGCTCATTCGGCTCTCCTTGTCGTGTCCGGGTCTGGTAGCGGTGATGGCTCTGGCCGAGTGGGCCGGGCTGTCGGAGTTGATTTCGACCAAGTGCTCGCGGTAGCGGCATCTACTTCTTGTTGCGGTAGAGGACCATGGTGATGGGACCGAAGACCGCGACGAGAAGTACGGACGAGACGAGCACCCAGCCGATTTCCCCGGCGGGCACCGAGCCGTCCATCAGGCCGCGTACCACGGTCGCCAGGTGGGTGATCGGGTTGACCTCGACGACCGCCTGCATCCACCCGGGCATCGTCTTCGGGTCCACGAAGATGTTGCTCACGAACGTCAGCGGGAACATCACCATCATGCTGACCCCCGCCACCGAGTTCGGTGTGCGCAGGATCAGGCTGAGCATCGTCCACAGCCACGACAGGCAGAACGAGAACACCAGCAGCAGCACCACCGAGAGCACCACGCCGACGGCGCCACCCTCCGGCCGGAACCCTAGGACCAGTCCGAGCGTGATCACGATCGCCGACCCGATCGAGTAGCGCATCACATCGCCGAGCAGGGCGCCGACCAGCGGCGACGGTCGCCACACCGGAAGTGACCTGAACCTGTCGAACACCCCCTTCTGGATGTCGGTGTTCAGCGTTATGCCGGTGTTCATGGTGATCATGACGTTCGCCTGCACCAGGATCCCGGGCAGCAGGAACTGCAGGTACTCCTGAGTCGACCCGGCGAGCGCGCCACCGAACAGGTAGGTGAACATCAGCGTGAACATGATCGGGAACATGGTCACGTCGACGAGCTGCTCCGGGACGTGTTTGATCTTCAGCAGAGCGCGCCAGCCGAATGTCAACGAGGTGCGCACCGGGCCGGGGCGAGACGGCCGCTCACCGGCCGACAGCACGCTGCGCAGCGCGTCCTCAGTGACCGGCGCCGACCCCTGCTCCGCGGACGTGGCGGTCATGCGGCATCCTCCTCGGGTGTCTCCTCGGCGGCGTGTCCGGTCAGGGTGAGGAACACCTCGTCCAGGCTCGGCTGACCGAGCGCGAACTCGGTGACGTCGATGCCGCTGCGGGACAGCTCGGCCAGGGCGCGGGCGACCCGCTCGGGGTCGGAGATCCGCGCGGACAGCGCGGCCGGGTCAGCGGACGGCTCAGCCGCCACCTCGAGGACGCCGGCGAGGACCCGCTCTGCCTCGGCCCGCTGCTCGGGCGCACGTAGCCGTACGTGCAGCGAGCCGGCGCCGACCGATGCCTTGAGCTCGCCGCTCGAGCCCTCGGCGATCACCTTCCCGCGGTCGATCACCGCTATCCGGTCGGCCAACTGGTCGGCCTCGTCGAGGTACTGCGTGGTCAGCACCACGGTGGCGCCCTCGGCGACCATGCCCCTGACGATCTCCCAGACCTGGTTCCTGCTGCGCGGGTCGAGCCCGGTCGTGGGCTCGTCGAGGAAGATCAGTTCGGGGGTGACGACCAGGCTCGCCGCGATGTCGATGCGCCGGCGCATCCCGCCGGAGTACTTCTTCACCTGTCGGTCGGCCGCCCCGGCAAGACCGAACGCGTCGAGCAGGTCGGTCGCCCGCTCCCTGCCTCGCCGGCGTGAGTAGCCGAGCAATCTGGCGAGCAGCAACAGGTTCTCCACCCCGGTGAGGTCCTCGTCGACCGACGCGAACTGCCCGGTGAGGCCCACCCTGCTCCGCACCGCCTGGGCGTCACGCACGACGTCGTAGCCGAGCACTTGCGCCTCTCCGGCGTCGGGGCGCAGGAGCGTGGCCAGCATGCGGATCGTGGTGGTCTTGCCCGCCCCGTTCGGACCGAGCACGCCGTACACGCCCCCGGCGCTCACGGCCAGGTCCACACCGGCGACCGCGTGGGTCGTGCCGAAGCTCTTCTTCAACCCTCTCGTCTCGATCGCGAGCTTTCCCATGGGTTCGATTCCTTCTCTCTGAGTTGCGAACGGATTGGTGAGCTAGTCAAGTTTGACTACCTGGCCAGAGCAGACAAGGACGAAACGTCTGGTCAAGTTGACTAGGCGCGCATCTTGAGGTGACCCGGGACCGTTCGCCACGAACCCGGATCATCGGCCATGGTGTAGGCGCCCTCAGACAGTCGTTTGCTCAGGCGCTTCGCCCACTCCAGTTCGGTGCGTGCCTGTCCCGCCCACAGTTCGGCCTGATCGCGGACGTGCTCGGGGGCATCCCGATTGGGGTGCTCCCGCCACTCGGCCTGCACTACGAGCTCCGCTTCCAGTCGCGCGACCCGCTCGTTAACCTGCGCGATGGCATCTGTCCTGGTCAGCATGGGCAACATGGCGATGGACGCGTTGAGCATGTCCGGGTCGTGGGTGCGCCGCAGACCGTCGCGGACCAGTTCGACCATCTCGTCACGTCCCCGAGCTGTCGCGCGGTACAGAACGCGCTCCGGCCCGGAGTTGCCCGGCTCGGCGTGTTCGGTGAGAAGGCCATCAACCGCCGCCTTCTTCAGCGCGTGATAAATCGAGCCGGGCTTGATCTTGGCCCAACTCTCCGCACCCCAACTCTGCAGTTCGGACCGCACCTGGTAGCCATGCGCGCCGCCGGAGAGGTGCACGACACCGAGTACCAGGAGCTTCGTCGCCGACATGCGCCCACCTCCGCTCAACCCTCTCGTCTCGATCGCGAGCTTTCCCATGGGTTCGATTCCTTCTCCCGTGTTGCGAACGGACCGGCTGAGGCTAGTCCAGTTTGACTACTTGGCCAAAGTACACGAGGAAGAAACGTCTAGTCAAGCTTGATTAGACGCGCATCTTGAGGTGATCGGGGACCGTTCGCCACGGACCCGGATCATCGGCCATGGCGTAGGCGCCCTCAGACAGTCACTTGCTCAGGCTCTTCGCCCACTCCAGTTCAGTGCGTGCCTGTCCCGCCCACAGTTCGGCCTGATCGCGGACGTGCTCGGGGACGTCCCTATTGGGGTGCTCCCGCCACGTGGCCTGCTCTACGAGCTCCGCTTGCGCGCACGCCAGGGTGGTGTCAACTCCCACCAACACTAGGGTGCCCTCCTGGTCCGGGTGGTGTCAGCACTGACCTACAAACGGTGCTGGTGGAGACCTCCAAAGCCAGACGCGTGTACCCCGCGGGCAGTCCGCCGTGCAGTGGATGTGCGTCCGGGCGGTCGCGGCCGGGTTGCCGAACCGTACAGGTTGCTGAAGGCAACGAACCGGCTGGTCCGACAGGATCGTAGGCCGCGAGCATGGCACGGAAACCTTCGTCGTCCATCTGGTAGACGTCCACTTGCAGCCGTACCCAACTGTCGGCGTGCTGCGGACCGATCTGCTCGATGCGGAAGTCGGTGGCTGCCTGCTCGACCGGCTCAGCGCGGCGTACGACCTGGACATCGGTCGGACCGGGCGCGACTCCGTACGACGCCGCGATCTCGTCCCAGTCCGAACCCCGTCGCCTGCGACCAGAACGACAAAGTGTCCCGCGGCGCCGCCAACGCGACAACCGAGCCGAACCGACGCCGCATCAACCCCAGCACAGACGACCCGGGACCGGACTCATCCCCAAGACCCCAGAGCAACTCCGCCTCGACCCGTTCAATCCGCTCGATCAACTCCACCCGGCCATCATGTCTTCCACGCCTAGCTTGCTTGTGGCAAGTCAGGGGTTAGACTGGGGCGGCTGCTGGGCAAGCCAGATCGTCGTGCAGGCTCGCGGCTCACTGGACAGGAGGAAGGCGGCGCAATGCCCGTTGCGAAATTTCAGCATCAGAGTTGTTCGGTCGCTCGGAGTCTTTCGGTGCTGGGGGAACGCTGGACGCTGCTGATCCTGCGTGACGCGCTGGAAGGAATGACTCGGTTCGGGAGCTTCCAGGAGTCTCTCGGGATCGCGCCCGATGTGCTCACCGACCGGCTGAACACCCTGGTCGAGTACGAAGTGATGAGACGTGAGGCCTATCAGGAGCCAGGCCGCCGCACCCGGTACGAATACGAGCTCACCGAGGCCGGCAAACAGCTCCACGTCATCATCGGCGGCCTCCAGCAGTGGGGCGACGCGAATCTGCCTTGGCCGGACGGCCCGACGGCTTTGAGGCAGACACGCGGTACGTCGAAGCCCCTGCACGTCGGGTTCGTCGACGAGGACGGGCGTGAGGTTCCGCTCGACGAGGTCGACACGGTGCATTTCAACGACTACCCGAACCGATAGGCAGGCCAGGGTGCCGGGGTCCCGGCGCCCTGGTCGCAGTCATGTCAGCGCACGGTCTTCGCGGCCGTGGTGATGATCGCGGTCACGTCCGACGGATGGGAAACCATCGCCAAGTGAGACGACTCGATCCTGACCACGTGTGACTTGGCCCGGGCTGCCATCACTTCCAGCTCCGCCGGTGGGATCACTTTGTCGGCGGTCCCGATGAGAGCCCAGGACGGGATCGACACCCAGGCGGGGGTACCGGAGGGCTCGTCGAGGGCACTGGCGGCCAACGGCCGCTGACTGGCGGCAAGCACGGCCGCCGTGCCCGGCCGGACGTCGGCGGCGAAGATCTGGCGGAAGAGCTCCTGCTTGACATAGAGGTCCACGTTGCCCCCGCCGCCCGGAATGGGCACGAAGTCGAACACCGTACTCGGATCGGCAACGGCTACGCCTGAGCCCGGCTTTGCCGCAGCCAGTTGCACGACCGATTCCGCGGCATCGGGCATGAAGGCATCGATGTAGACCAGTGCCTTGACGTTGGGGTTTCCCGTTGCCGCATTGGTGATCACGGCTCCGCCGTAGGAGTGACCGACCAGCACCAACGGGCCGCTGATACTCGACAGGTAGCCGGCCAGATAGGCGGAGTCGGTGGCCAGTCCTCGTAGTGGGTTGGGCTCCACCATCACGCGATATCCGCGGCCTTGAAGCCGCTCGGTGACGGCCGACCAGCTGGAGCCGTCCGCCCACGCGCCGTGGACCAGCACGATCGTCGGCTTGACTACCGACGAATCATCAACGGCCGCAGCCGAGCGACCGGCACCACCTGTCAGCGTCAGCCCGAGTGCGCCGACCGCCAACACGGCGATCAGTCCTCGGACAGCGTTCCTCATCTTGGGCATGACCTCTCCTAGTTGTAGCTGTAGCCGAGCATTGGTTGATCCGTACTACGGGCTCCGCGGCCCGACTGATGTCGAACAACTCAGCCTTGGTGGCTGCCGGACGTCTCCTGAAGCCATCGCAGGGTGTGTTCGGCGATCTCCTGCCAACCGGAATCGAAGACATAGGAATGGCCACGGTCCGCGAAGACCTCGTAATCGGTCCTGGCGTTGCGCTCATACAGCCCGAATGCCTGCCGCGCGACGACCTCCGGAACGGTGTGATCCTTCCCGGCGCCGACGATCAGCAGCGGTCCCCGATCGGCTGTCGCGGTATCGACGGCCGTCGGCGAGTTCGGGTCCTTCTTGGCTTCGGTTGCCTCGAACAACGGGCGGCCCGGACCGGGGATGGCCCATCGCTCGAAGAGTTCGCCCGCCTCCGCCTTCGTCACCGCGTTCCCGAAGGCATACCGGAACTGTCGGCGGGTGAGCGCCACGGCCCTGGACCGGTTGGCCTTGCTTTTCAGCACCGGGAGCGCAGACCTGACCTGGGCCAGCGGCAACTTCGTGACGCCCTTCATCGGTGCGGGGCTGAGCGCGACCGCCGCCGAAGCGACCTTCTGCGCAAGGAGCTTCTGCGCGACCAGTCCACCGAAGGAGTGGCCGACGACGATCGGCCGTTCCGGAAGATTGCGCGCGATCTTCTCGTACGCCTCGGTGACAGCCTGGATCCCCACTCCACCCAACCCACTGGCATCGGCGCGGGTCTGAGCCGCCGTGGCGAGATCGCCTGGCCATCCAGCCACGAGCGGGTCGTAGCCCGCTTGCCGAAACAGCTGCACCCACGGCTCCCACGCATCCGAATGGATCCACAACCCATGGACGAACAACACTGGCCTGCCTTGACTACCTGACATGACACTCCTTGACTGCAATAGATTCGGTCGTTACTGAGGACTGCGTTACGGGTGCAGCTTCGACGGCCAGTCGGCCGGCACCCGTCCCTGTGGACCGGGAACTGACTGGTCCTGCGGGTGTTGGGTCGGTGCTGCCAGAACGGGCCCGTCGAGGAAGTTGTCTGTGCGGTAGTCCCAGAACCAGTCCTCGCCGGGCTCGAAGCTCTGGATGACCGGGTGGCCGGTCGCCTCGGCGTGAGCGGTCGCGTGCTGGGACGGCGAGTTGTCACAGCAGCCGATGTGGCCGCAGGCAGCGCAACGCCGTAGGTGAAACCACCATCCACCTGTTGCGTCACACTCGACGCAACCTGTCCCGCTTGGCGGGACCGATGTGTCGATGGCTTCGGATTGCCGACTCATGCTGCGCCTCCGTGGTTGTTGGCGGTCGTCGTGGCCTGGCGCAAGGCGACGAAATCTGTGACGGTCTTGACGAACCTTTCGGGCTCGCCGACGACCAGGGTTGGGACGTCCACCTCGGCAAGCCGATCCCGTACGTCCCACAGGTTCGGCCTGCGTTTGGGATCCACCGTCAGAACGACCGTCCGCTGCCACTCAGCCAGCTGCTCGGGCTGATCCAGAGCGAGTTGCAGCGCGACGAACCCGCCGTGCGAGTGGCCGAGGAAGTAGACCTTCGCGTCGCCGAGCTGCTGGATGACTTGGTCTGCGAAGTAGGCGTACCTCTCGACGCTGTAGTTACCGTCGGGGAGCAGATCCGACTCCCCCGTACCGACGGGCGCGAGATAGACCATGGTCATCTCCCGCTCGAGGTCAGGCATTCGCAAGTACGGCCAATGGATCCCGGGGCCACCAGGGTGGACGACACAGGCAGGACCACGGCCGGCTACGTGATAGCCGAACCTCAGCCCGTCGATCGTGACCACGTGCGATCGAGGCGTCGACGCGTCAGACATCTGGAGAGCTCCAATTCTTGGGGACGATGGTGGCCTGGCCGGCGCTGCTCAAGCTCTTGCCAGCGCGGCATGGGTCGATGCCACCGCGCTGGCGCCTTCGCCGACGGCCGCCGCGACCCTTTTCATCGAGCCGTGGCGCAGATCGCCCACTGCGAAGAGGCCGGGAGTGCTGGTCTCGAACGGCAGCGGCCGGCGGCCGTTCCACTCGGGTCCCAGTTGATCCTGCGGAATCAGCGCGTCGGTGAGGATGAAGCCGTGGTCGTCACGGACGACCTCGCCGAGCCATTCCGAGGCGGGTTGGGCACCGATGAAGCAGAACAGCGCGGAACTCTCGCCCGTGAGCTCGTTGCCGGCGGCATCGGTGAGTGTGAGGCCCGTCAGGTAGTTGTCGCCGTACAGCGCCGTGACCCGGGTCGAGGTCCGAACGGTGATGGCCGGGTCCGCGAGGATCCGTTCGACCAGGTAGCTCGACATCCCCGTCCTGATGTCGGCGCCTCTGATCACGAGGTCGACCTGACACTTCTTGGAGGCAAGAAAGATGGCCGCTTGGCCGGCCGAGTTCGCCCCGCCGACGACCGTTACGGGCAACCCGGAAAGCCTCCGGGTCTCGACCTCGGTCGCGGCGTAGTAGATGCCCGCGCCCTCGAATTCCGGCCATCGTTCGAGCGGCAGCTTGCGGTACCTCGCTCCGGTCGCGGCAACCACGGCTCGTGTCGCGATGACCGTCCCGTCCACCAGGTGAATCTTGTGCTCACCGCCGCTCGACTCAAGCCGTGCCACCTCGCACGGGCTGTAGACGCTCGCACCGAACTTCAACGCCTGGGTATGCGCCCGGCCGAGCAGGTCTGCTCCGCTCAACCCGTTCGGGAAGCCGAGGTAGTTCTCGATCCGGGAACTGGCCGCAGCCTGTCCACCGGGGCCGATGCTGTCCAGCAGCACCGTCTCAAGCCCTTCGGACGCGCCGTACACCGCAGCCGCGAGCCCGGCCGGTCCCGCCCCCACAACGACCAGGTCGACACTCTTGTCTGCCTCGGCAAACCGGTAGTTGAGGCCCAAGAGCTCGGCCAGCAGCCCTGGTGTCGCGTGGCGGATCACTCCTGCCGCGGTGATCGCTACCGGGAGATCGCCAGGTGTCAGCCCAGTTGCTCTCAGCAACTTGAGACCTTCGGCCGTGCCCGAATCGAGCCACTGGTGTGGCAGTTGCAGGCGTGCCGCGTAGGTACGCAGCGCCAGTGACGACGCGGTCCGCTCCTCGCCGACGATTTCCAGCGACCGCGCCGCGCTGGCCTTGAGCTCGTTGCGGCGCGCCATGAAGGTGGTCAGCAAGATGTCCGAAAGTTCGGCATCCTCGGCCATCAACCGGCGAAGCTCCGTCGGTGTGATCCGGTGTACCTGACCCGCCTCAGCCATCCGTCCGGTCAGATAGACCGCCTGTCCGCTGAGCAGGCTGATCTCGCCCAGAACCCCTCCCGGCCCCTCGCGCGCGATCACCTCCGCGGCTTCGCCGGCCCGGAGCTCACGAACGACCTCGGCGGCGCCGCTGTCGACCAGGACCAGGTCGTACGAAGGGTCGCCGGGGCTGTAGAGCACCTCACCGGCCTCAGCATCGTGCGGGGTGCCGTACATGCGGAGTCGATCCAGCTGTTCCGGGCTGAAGACCGCGGAGGTATGCGGGTGGGCCTGATCTTCTGACGGCATCTTCGTTCCCTCGATGGTCGGCTCCGGCGGAGGTCCGGTTCGTGTTGACTTGTAAAACACTAGCCAGCATACTTGCGATAGTCCAGTCGGATACCGCTCGGCAATTCGTTGCTTCGGGCCCCTTCTGTATGCCTTCCATCCAGCTGAGGACCAGGAGCCCGTCATGACGACAACCTCACCGCCGCAACTCGCGGGCAGCATCGAGCCACGACGCTCAGGTGAGCGGAGACGCAGGATCGGCTTCGCGGGAATGGCCTGGGTCTCGCTGTCGCTCTCGATCGCGGCCGCCGCACCTTCGCCGCTCTACGTTCTGTACCAGGCAGAGTGGGGTTTCGCGTCCTGGCTACTCGGGCTGGCGTTCTCGGTCTACGCGTTCGCGTTGCTACTGGCCCTGGTGACTGTCGGCTCGTTGTCCGACTATCTCGGCCGCAGACCCGTCCTGGCCGGTGCCGCCCTCGCCCAGCTGACAGCGATGACGCTGTTCCTGGTCGCGCCGAACATCGGCACGGTTCTCGCAGCCCGGACCCTGCAAGGGTTCGCCACCGGAGTCGCGACCGCAACCGTCTCGGCCGCGCTGACCGATCTGGCGCCAAACAGGAACCGGCAACTCGGTGCCGTGATCGCCGGTATCGCCCCGCTGGCCGGACTGTCGGTAGGCGCGATCTCCACCGGCCTGATCGTGCACGCGGCGCACACCCCCATACCGATCGTCTTCACCGCGCTCGACGTCCTTTTCGTGATCGGCCTGGCGGTCGTCGTAGCCGCGCCCGAATCGGTACAGCGCCGCGGCGGCGCTTGGAAGAGCCTGGTGCCACGCCTCCGGATCCCGTCGGCTGCCAGGACAGCCTTCGTCGCGAGCTCGTTCCTCAACGTCGCGGTCTGGACCACCAGCGGGCTCTGCCTTGGGCTGGTCGCGGTGATCAACCGCGATGTCTTCGACCTGCACAACGGCCTTGCCAACGGCGGCATCATCGCCCTGGTGATGGGTGTGTCCACCGCGACAGCGATCGTCACGCGGCATCTCGACGCCCGCTCCAGTGGACTGATCGCCACGACCACGCTGGCGGCAGCAGCCGCAGGGATCGGCGTCGGTGTGGTGGCCACGAACCTGGTGATCTATCTGGTTGCCTCGGTCGTGGCCGGAATCGGTGTCGGTACGGGATTCGGCGGCTACATCCGGCTCCTGACCCCCACCACTGGTCCCGAGGATCGCGCCGAGCTGTTCACCGCGATGTATGTGGTCAGCTATCTGAGCTTCGGCTTACCAGTGGTGGCAGCAGGCGCCTTCATCGATTCGGTCGGGCCCCGGCCTGTCATCACCGTCTTCTGCGCCTTGACCGCGGTGTCGGCCGCCCTGGGCAACCTGATGCTCAAACGATTCGCGAGCCGTGGGTCTGATCGATGACTTCCAGTACCTCCCCGGCCGGCGTCTCCGGCGTACTGCGGGACAACTCCCCCGATCCGGAACGCGTCACCTACCTGGAGCTCTTCTTCGATCTCGTCTTCGTCTTCGCGATCACCCAGATCTCGGCCGTGCTCACCGTGGAGCCGACATTCCTGACCCTGGCCCAGGGTCTGATCATCTGCCTGGCGGTCTGGTGGGTCTGGGTCTACACCGCGTGGGCTACCAACTGGCTCAACCCCGAGACCCGGTCGGTCCTGCGGCTCCTGCTGGCCCTGACCGCGATCGGCCTGGTGATCAGCGAATCCATCCCGTCCGCGTTCGGCCATCGCGCGCACCTGTTCGTCGCGGCCTATCTTGCCTACGGAACCTTGCGCACAGTCGGGGTGATCGCAGCCACGCGTACCGCAGCACCTACTGTCGCCGCCGGGCAGTGGCGCATCCTCGCCTGGTCGATCGGCTCCGGAGCGTTGTGGACGGCCGGCGCCGCTCAACATCGCGAGACCTGGCGGGTCGCCTGCTGGGGCCTGGCGATTGCCACCGAGTACGCCGGGCCCGCGGCGTTGTTCTGGCTCCCAGGTCTGGGCAGGTCCTCCTGGGGCGCGTGGCGGATCCGGGGCGGGCACTTCTCCGAGAGATCCGCGCTCTTCGTGATCATCGTGCTCGGTGAGTCGATCCTCGTCATCGGCAACGCGCTCGACACCGATCAACTGACCCGGCCGGTCGTACTGGCCGCCGCGGTGAGCTTCATCGGCGCCGCCCTGCTGTGGTTCCTCTACTTCGCGCACGGGCAGGCGAGAGGCCGCGACTTCCTCGCCGGCCGGATCTCGACCGGACCCGTCGCCCGGCTCTCGTACACCTATCTGCACGGAGCGCTGATCGTCGGCCTGGTCGCCACCATCCATGGTTCCGAACTCGCCCTGCACCGCCCGATGGAGCTTGCGACGACACCGGACAGCGTTCTGGTACTTCTCGGCCCCGCCCTCTATCTGGGTGGACTGGTTGCGTTCAAGTCATCGATCGGCGTGCGAGTCGGCCAGATTCCCGCACATCTGCTGGGTATCGCCAGCCTGACCGCCCTGTTCGGACTCTCCGCATTGCACGCCGTCTCAGCCACGCTGCTGGAACTGGCCACCGGCGCCATGGCGACGATGCTCCTCATCGCCATCTGCGACGAGATCCTCTACCTGCGCCGCACCCGGACCGAGCCGATCACCGTGGGCCGCTAGTCGGCGCTGCGGACCGGATAGGCGGCGGTGCGCACGAAGTCGACGTCGTCGACGCCACGCAGCTTGGCCGGGTTCTCGACGAAACCGACCCGGACCGGTCGATGGGTTCCCTTCGTCTCCCGCACCATGGTGGGGCCACAGGCCGGAGGAACGAAGTCGTCTCCCCACTGCTGGAGCGCCGCCAGTACCACCCGCAACTGCCGGCCCGCCTCGGTCGGGTGATAACTCATCCGAGGACGTGAGCCCTGTTCGCGATACTCGTGTTTCTCGAGCACACCCGACGTCACCAAGGTCGCCAGCCGGGCGGTGAGAATGTTCGGGGCGATCCCCAAGGCGTCCTCGAAATCGGCGAACTTCGTCACACCGTTGATCAGCGCCTCACGCAGGATCAGGAACGTCCACCGCTCGCCGACGATCCCAACAGTCCGCTCGATCGAGCAGAACGCGGCTTCTGCCGGCGTGGTCAGGGCAAGACTCATCCCGACAGCGTAGGCCAGGTAGCACAGCGCTAGCCAGCGCCTCGACGCCGGACGCAGTCACGACAGTGCTGTGAGTCACGACTCCTGAACGCCAACTTGGTCAGTCGTGCCGCAACACGACCGGCTGGCAGGCGTGCTGTACGCCGGGCAGAGCGTTGCGGCGCACGCTTACCCCGGAACGAACCGTCAGGAACGCGATGAGTCCCCCCACTGCACACATCGCCGCGCTGATCAGCATGCTGGTACCGAATCCTGCGCTCAGGGACCCGGCATCCGCGGCACTACGAACCTCGACGCCGGCCGCACCCGGCAGCACCGCGACGGAAATCAGACCAGCAACACGCGCGATCGCATTGTTCGCGCCCGATGCTGCGCCGGCCCGATCGTCACCGACGGATGCCAGCACCGCGGAGGTCAGCGGCGCGATCGTGATCGCCAGGCCCAGCCCGAACACCAACACACCAGGCAGGACACCGCTCAGATACCGGGTGTCCAGCCCGATACCTGACAGCAGCACGAATCCGGCCGCGGCCAACAGCGGGCCCGCCACCATCGCAAGCCTGGGGCCGGTGCGTTGGGTCACTGCACCGACCCAGGTCGACAGCAGCAGGATCTCCAGCGTGATCGGCAAGGTGGCCAGGCCCGCCTGGGTTGCGGAGTACCTCATGGACATCTGCAGGAACAAGCTGAGCAGGAACAAACCGAGACTCAAGGCTCCGTAGATCATGAAGGTCAGAAGGTTCGCCCCGGCGAACTGGCGCGACCGGAACATCGTCAGCGGCAGCAGCGGCGCCGGATGACGCGATTCGATGACCACAAAGGCGACAAGGAGCGCGGCACCGCAGACACCTGCCGCAATCGTGACGGGTGTCCATCCGTTCATGGGCACCTCGATCAGGGCGATGGTCACTCCTCCCAGGCCGAGAGTGGCGGCGACTGCCCCGGCGGCATCCAGCCTGCCTGGCGCGGCCATGCGGCTCTCCGGTACGTGCCGGACTGTGGCGGCCAATGCGATTGCGGCCAGTGGCACGTTGATCAGGAACACCGCTCGCCAGGAGATCGTGTCGACCAGCCAGCCTCCCAGCAGTGGACCGAGGGCACTCGAAACTCCGGACAGCCCGGCCCACGCTCCGATCGCGCGGCCCCTGTCGTCGGCGCGGATCACGCCGTCGATCAGCGCGAGGCTACTGGGCACCAGCAGCGCTCCCCCAATGCCCTGCGCGAGCCTTGCCGCGACCAGGACGGCGGGTGTCGGCGCGAGTCCACAGGCGATGGACGCAGCGGTGAAGATGACGAGGCCGATCAGGAACAGCTGCTTCCGGCCGCGCCGGTCCCCGAGGGCTCCGCCCAGCAGCAACAGGGCGCTCAGCGTCAGCAGGTAGCCGTCCATCACCCACTGCAGAGTGGCGAACCCACCACCGAGGTTCCGCGCGATCGACGGCAACGCCACGTTCACGACCGAGCCGTCCAGGAAGACGATGCCCGAACCGAGCGCGGTGACGGCGATCAGCCATCGGCCCCCGCGCGAGGACAAGGCCAGCCGGCCCGGTGCAGCAGAGCCGGCCGCCACAGCGGCCCGTCCGTCACCTGCGACCGTCATCAGGTCAGCCCGGGCTGACGGATGCCGGCCAGAAACTCGTCGATGGTCGACACGACGTGACCGAACCGTGGGTAGGAGATGTCGATCGCGGCACGGTGCGCCTCCTCGGTGAACTCGGCGACCGCGTCGGTCAGGAAGGTCACGTGGTACCCGGCCTCGAGAGCATGCCGGCCGGTTCCCTCGACGCAGGTCTGCGACGTCAGCCCCGCGAACACCACCTTCTCGATCCTGTTCTCCCTGAGCAGATCATCGAGATCGGTGCCTCTGAACGAGTCGTACATCCGGTGCCTGCTCACGACGACGTCACCGGCGGCCGGCCTGAGCGGCTCGTAGAAGTCGGCTCCGTAGCTGCCCTTCCAGAACAACTGGTGGGCCAGGCCACCCTGGAAGGTCGGGTGGACGTACTTGAGGTCGTCGAAGCTGTGCTCGTCCAGGCCGTGCGGGGCGTAGAAAGTCTTCACCCCGGCGCCCCGGGCGCCTTCGAGCAGCCGGGCCAACTGTGACCTCAGATCGAGCTTGTCGCGCATCTCACCGATCTGAGTGTTGAGCTTGCCGTCGTCGGCCAGGAAGTCGTTCAGCACGTCGATCAGGATCAGGCCGGTGCTCACGGCGTCGTACTGAGCGGAGTCCATCGAGGGGTCCTTCGTCTGGGCGTGGTCGGAGTCGCTGGTCGCCTGCAGCCACTGATGCGCAGCTCTTAATTAGATGGCGACTGTAATCTAACGTATGCTGACTTGTCTAACACTAGTCAGAATCGACGGCGTCGGACTCACTACTCTTCAGGGGAGCTGCAGATGCGGTACACCACCTTCGGCCGACGGACCGGCCTGCGCGTCTCGCAGTACGCGCTCGGCACGTCCAACTTCGGCACCCGCTGGCCCACCGGGGCCGACGAGGAGTCCTCCCGGCAGATGTTCGAGGTGTTCGCGGAGGCCGGCGGGACCTTTCTCGACACCGCCGACACCTACCAGTTCGGCGAATCGGAGACCCTGCTCGGCCGGTTCCTGGCCGGCCGCCGGGACCACTTCGTTGTCGCGAGCAAGTACTCTCACGCCTCCGTCCCCAACGGCGGGTTGCTGGAAACCGGCAACAGCCGCAAGACGATGGTCCGCGCGCTCGAAGCGTCTCTGCGGCGACTCGACACCGACTACCTCGATCTGTACTGGGTCCACTCGCCGGACTTCGTGACCCCGATCGAGGAGATCGTCAGCACGCTCGATCACCTTGTGCAGCAGGGAAAGATCCTGCACGGCGGCCTGTCCAACTTCCCCGCCTGGCGGATCGCCCGCGGTGCCACGCTCGCTGACCTGCGCGGCTCCGCGTCATTGATCGGGGCCCAGTTCGAGTACAGCCTCGCCGCCCGGGACGCCGAGCGCGAACTCCTGCCGATGACCGAAGGTCTCGGGCTGGGAAGCACCCTCTATTCACCACTCGGCGGCGGACTACTCACCGGCAAGTACCGGCACAGCAAAGAGGGTCGCCTCACCACGATGAACTCCATCATCCAGCGCGAGGACACCGACCAGAAGACCGCCGTCGTCGATGAGGTTCTGGCTGTCGCGACCGAGCGGGGCGAGAAGCCTTCCCGGGTAGCGATGGCGTGGCTCAATCAGCGCGCTCGCCGATCCTCGACCGCGGTCGTGCCAGTCATCGGACCGCGCACCACCGACCAACTCGACGACTATCTCGCCGCACTGGAGATCACCCTGACCAGCGAGCAGTACGACCGCCTCGAGAAGGTGTCCACTCCCCCACTCGGCATTCCGCACGACGGCGCCCGGCAGACCACGAACGCCGTTCTCGGCGGTCAGCTCGATCACTTCGACCGGTTGGGCGCCGTCAGCTGACGCAGCCCGTCCCCCATTTGCGAACACGATTCACTACCAGAGATGAGTAGGACAGATGACGAAGATCAAGAACGCCGTGGTGCTGGTGACGGGCGCCTGGTCGCCAGCGCGTTCGGGCCGGTACTCGGGAAGAACGGCGGCGAAGTCTTATATATGATCGTCGTCATCCATCAGGCTGAGTGATGTCAGCCCAAGAAGGAGGACGGGCTGTGCGAGTCTCGCGCGAGCAGGCGGCAGAGAATCGGGAGCGGGTACTGGCCGTTGCCGGGCGGCTGTTTCGTGAGCGGGGTTTCGACGCGGTGTCGATCGCGGACCTGATGGGTGCTGCGGGTCTCACACACGGCGGCTTCTACAAGCAGTTCACCTCGAAGGAAGCTCTCCAGGCCGAGGTGTGCGCCCGTGGCGCGGCGGACAGCGTCGCCGCCTTCGACAAAGCGCTCTCCGCGGCCCGGCAGGGCGAGACGGGCAGCTCTAGTGCCTTCGCGGCGCTGCTCGACGACTACCTGTCCGCGAAGCATCGCGACCAGCCCGGCAACGGCTGCACGGTGGCTGCCCTTGCGGGTGACGCCGGCCGGCATGGCGAACGAGTGCAGGAGCAGTTGGCGGCCGGCGTTCGGGGCATGGCCGAGGCTGTCCATGTGATCCGACCCACCGCGGTACAGAGCGCGGGCGACAGCACGGATCAGCTGGACCTGGCAACCTTGTCAGCCATGATCGGCGCTGTCGTCCTTGCCCGGTCGGTACGCGAGACCGATCCCTGGTTGTCCGAGCGGATTCTCTCGGACACCAAGCATCGGCTCGCTCAGTAGAACAGCGCGCCGGCGGGACCGGTCGTCATACAGCCACTCACGCAGCCAGGGTTGCGTTCATCGTGATCGGTACCGAGAGGGCTTTGGAGAAGGCGCACCATGCGCGGGCTCCTTCGGCGATCTCGGCGAACTTCTCCTGCGACGCGCCCGGGACCTTGGCCTCGACTGTCAGGTGGATCCCCGCGATGGACGGCCCGTGGTCATCGGTGGCCATGGTGAGGGCGACCGAGGTATGCACGTAGTCGACCGTCAGGTCGTGGTGATCGGAGATGTTGGCGAGCGCGTGGTTGAAGCAGCCGGCATGGCCGGTGGCGAGCAGTTCTTCGGGGATCGCCCCAGCGGCGCCGTCGAAGCGGCTCGCGTAGGTATACGCGGCGTCGCGCAAGGTGCCGGTGGTTGTCGAGAGACTTCCTTTGCCTTGTTTGAAAGGCCCGTGCCAGTCTGAGGTACCGGTAACAATCATGGATGTCTCCTGAAGTCGTTCGGGCACGACGGCGGCTACTTGCCGGCTGCGGGCTTGATCTTGGCGATCTCCTCGCCGAGGTGATACTCCAACGGGCTCTTCTGCTGCAGGCCGTTGTCGAACAACTGAGCCGCGACCGACTGGAACTCCGGACGTGCCGCCGCACCCCAGAAAGCGTCCGAATGCAAGAGGAACTCCTCGTCGGGAAGACGGGTGTACTTGTTGATGAAGCCCTTGATCTCGCCGAGTGCACGGTGATCCCAGTTCGACACGCGGGTGGCGTAGGCATCGACGAAGGCCTCGAACTCGGCGTCGGGGACTGCGCGGTTCACATAGCCGTACCTCTCCGCGAGCGCGCCGTCGAAGTCGTCGCCACCGAGGAGGATCTCGAACGCACGGCCGCGGCCCACGAGAGCCGGCAGCCGTCCGCCCGCACCGCCGCCGGCCACGGCCGTGAAGCCGACCTCCATCTGACCCAGAATCGCCTTCTCCACGCTGGCGAAACGGATGTCGGTGGCCAGGACGAACTCGCTCCCGGCGCCGCGCGCGATCCCACGGATGGCACTGATCGTCACCTGCGGCAGCTTGCTGATCCGCACGGTGATGTCCACCCACGCCGGATAACCCGTCGCACTCGGCAGCGCCTCGGCGATCGACGGATCCCCCGCCAGGTCGTAGTGGGCGAGATAGAAGTCGGGGTCGGCGCTGTCGAACAGCACGACGTTGACGGTCTCGTTCTGCTCCAGCTCGGTGAGCAGCACCTTGAGATCGCCCATCATCTCCGCGTCGATCACATTGACCGGCGGGTTGTCGAACGTGACCCGCCAGAAGGTCGGTGACTCCGGAGTGAGCGTGAGATGCCTGGGTTTGTACTCGTCGATGAAGGTCATGCCACGAACATACAAGTCTCACTTGTAAAAAGCTAGCCAGACTGGATCCGGGTAAACCCGGTGACGATCAGAAGCTGGATTGGGCCGCGATCGCATCGCGGTCGATGAGGGACCAGACGTGGGCGATCCGTCCGCCTTCGAACCGGTAGAAGACGTGCTCGGCGAAGGAGACCGCCCTGCCAGTCGGTTGAAGGCCGAGGAAGGTGCTCGTCGGGGTGCAGTCGAACCAGAGCCGGCAGGCCACCAGGTCGTCGCCAATGGACAGCAACTGGGCCTCGAAGCGCAGGTCCGGGACCGCGCGAACATCCTCCGCGATCATGTCGGCGTACTCCTGGCGGGTCAGCAGCTTGTCGTTGTAGACGAGTTCGTCGCAGACATAACGGTCCAGCTCGTCGAACCGCCGGCCGTTCAACGCGTCGAGGTACGCCAGGTACGTGGACTCCAGGTGGTCGTGAACCACGGGTTCTCCCTCAAATCAGCCGGCTTGCTGGTGGCGCTCGCGGTAGACGCGGGTCTTGTGGCGGTTGCCGCAGATATTCATGTCGCACCAGCGCCCTCGACCGCTGCGCGATGTGTCATGGAAGGCCCACCGGCAGTCCGGCGCCGCGCAGAGCTTGACCCGGTTCCAGTCTCCGCGGCCCACGGCCACAACCACCGTCTCGACGAGGGTGTCGAGCCAAGGCCTTCCCGACCGGGCCGCGATTCGCAACCCGCCCGCATCGTCATGGACGAGCTGAAGCGGATAATCCGCGAACGCCGTGGCGACATCGAACTCACCCGACAGCGACTGACGCAGCGCCGTACGAAGAGCGACGGCAGCCGTCAGATCCTCCGGACCCAACTCATCCCCGGCCGGGTGCAGGTCGCACTCCCCCAGCCAGTCCACCAAGCCGCCCGGCGAAGTCAGCCGCTCACCGCCGGCATGGTTCTGACCGTGCCGGCTGAACGATCGCTGGTCGACCGTGTTGAGGAACTCGGCGATCAAGTCCAATCCATCCACGACACCACCATACACAAATACTGGTGTTGCAGACCATAAACACCACTGTTAGCGTTCAACGGTGTCGATGGAAAGGATGCAGAGATGCCCGGCTCCCAGCAAGTACTCACGGTGCCCGACGCCGACCTCGACGACCTCCGCGCACGCTTGCGCGGGACGCGGTGGGCGAAGCCATGGCCGGTCGACGCCTGGACAACCGGTACCGACAGCGACGAGTTGCGTCGACTGGTCGGCTACTGGTCCACGGCGTACGACTGGCGTGAGCACGAAGCGGCGGTCAACGCCCTGCCGTCCGGGTTCGCCGACGTCGGGGACACATCTGTTCACTACCTGCGTTTCGACGCCGAGCGCGACGGGGCACTACCGCTCCTGCTGGCCAACGGCTGGCCCAGTTCGTTCCTCGAACTGACCGGCCTGGCAGACCGGTTGTCCACGCCCTCGCGGTACGGCGGTAACGCGGAGAACTCGTTCACGGTTGTCGTCCCGAGCCTGCCCGGGTTTGGACTGTCTCCGCAGCGACCGACCCTCGACCAGGCCCCGCTGACCCACGACATCTGGCACCGGCTCATGCACGACGTTCTCGGTTTCGAGCGGTACGGCGTACACGGCTCCGACCTAGGTGCAGGAGAGTCCAGCTTGCTCGCGCAGGCCCATCCGGAGGCGGTGGCCGGCGTACATCTCCTGGACGCCGCCGGACCGCAAAGCTACGACCCGGCGGGGTTGACCGACGACGAACGCGCTTACCTGGCAGCAGAGAAGGCCTGGTTCGACGCCGAAGGCAGCTACGCCCACCAGCAGGAGACCCGCCCGCTGACCCTCGCCCAGGGTCTGTCCGATTCTCCGTCGGGCCTGCTCGCCTGGATTCTCGAGAAGTATCGGGCCTGGAGCGACTGTGGCGGCGACCCGGCAGGCCGGTTCGGGGACGACTTCCTCCTGACCCAAGCGTCGCTGTACTGGTTCACCAATACGATCTCGACCTCGTTCCGCCCCTATTACGAGCGAGCTCACGGAATCAGGCCGAGCGTCGAACGTGTCGAGGTGCCGACCGCGATCGCCGTCTTCCCCCACGACCTCGGAGGCCGGCCACCCCGCGAATGGATCGAGCGGACCTACCACCTCACCCGCTACACCACCATGGTCCGCGGAGGACATTTCGCCGCCCTCGAGGAACCAGACCTGCTCGCCGCCGACCTCACCGCCTTCTTCTCCGAGCTCGCCTGAGGTCGGATCATTCTTTTCTGGTTGTGTGTTCGGTTCGTAGCTGGTCGGTGGCCACGTTGATGCCTGCGACCCGCCCGGCCAGGGTCGGGTGGCTGTGCTCGAGCTTGGCGCCGGCCTCGGCCAACGGTGCCAGCAGCATTGCGGTGTCGCTGTCACCGAGGGCGTGCAGGACCCGGTCGACGCTGGCCTGGGTGGCCGGGTCGAGGTTGTCGAGCACGGTGATCTGCGCGGAAAGCCGGCGCAACCTCGCGGAGTTCTCCCGCGCCCACTGAGTGACGGCCCGGTCGCCGGCGCGCCGGTCGCGGGCCGCCTGGACCCGTTGTTCGCCGGTCACTCCTTCCGGGTCGGTGGTGTGGGGGTTGAGCCGCAGGTAGCGGCGTTCGGCGGCCTGACGGCTGGACACCCCGAGCGCAGGGGCGATCTCGACCCAGCTCGCGCCACGGTCGCGGGCCGCGCCGATCAGCATCGGTTCCCACGCCGCGAGCCGGTCCTGGACGACGCGCAGCTCCGCCAGCGCAGTCAGGACGTCCGTCGAGGTGACGCTTGCCGAGCCCGCCCGGTCGGCTTCGTCGCCGGCCAGGGCGGTGAGCTGCCGGACGGTACGTTCCACGGCGGCGATCGCAGCCGCGGGAGGCGCCTCCTGGTGACCCTGGACCATGCCATCGGCCGCCATCGTCACGCTCCCGTCTGCTCATCGAACATGTCAGCACTTCGATGACATTTTCTACTTGTCATCGTTCCGTTGACATGCTATATCGGAAATGCAGGGTGACACCACCCGTGGATTGAAGACCGAACTGAAGTCTGTTCGAGGACTGAGGAGGTGCAGGGACGATGTTGATCCGTACCGATCCGTTCCGGGAGTTCGACCGGCTTGCCCAGCAGTTCTTCGGGAGCCAGGGGCCGGGCACGTGGTCACATCCGACGGCGATGCCGATGGATGCCTACCGCGAGGGCGATCAGTACGTGGTGGCGTTCGATCTGCCGGGGATCTCGCCGGAGGCGATCGATCTGGACGTGGAGCGCAACGTGCTCACGGTGAAAGCCGAACGCCGGCCGCTCGAGCTCGGCGAGGACGTGGAGATGCAGGTCGCCGAGCGTCCGCTCGGGGTGTTCTCCCGCCAGTTGTTCCTGGGCGACACCCTCGACGCCGACCGGATCGAGGCCGGTTACGAGGCCGGCGTGCTGACGCTGAAGATCCCGATCGCCGAGCAGGCGAAGGCACGCAAGATCGCGATCGCCAACAACGACGGCGACCGCAAGCAGATCGACGCCTGACCCGTCGGCGTGCGCCGTGGCGCGCCGAAACCGTCGGGACTCGACAAGAACAAGGTCAGGGACACGTTGTCGATGGGGTGAGATCGATGACCGCAATCCAGCAGCAAAGACTCGACGAGGCCGAGGTGTTCGTCGACCTCGTGCTCAGCAACGACGACTGGGTACGCACCGAGTTCGACGAACTGATCGCCGACTGCTGGGAATCGCCGTGCGAACCACCCCTGGACAAGGGTTGTCCACCCGCCGGCGGATGGTCGGCAGGGCCACCGTCCAGGTGGCCCCGCCAACCAAGGAAACCGGTGCGCTCGACCGCGCCCACTAGCCGGCCGCGCGGACGGGGACGCGGCCCTCCGGGGCCGGGTCGTGCCCACTCCTTGAGTAGTCCGGCCGAGGCGGTCCAGTGAGGACGCCCCGGTGACAGTCCCGTGAGGAGGTGAGCAGATCCCGGACAAATGAAGCCTTGACCCGGTGATGCGGCCGCCCGCAGTCATATCCTCGACCCGCAGCGACGAGACCTTTTGTCCGCCGCCTGTCCTTCCTAGGACGACACACGCTGGCGCGGGCCGCCGCATCACCCCGGTCGATCACCCCGATTCACGACCACAGTCCTGACTTCGCAGTGGATTCCCCCGGCACAGGTGAGCGCGATGAATCACAATGTGGCCCAGCGACCGGCCTCGACGAAGACCGTGCGATGGCTGCCGACCGACCCGTTCGCCCACTTCGAAGACATCCACCGCCGGATGAACCAGCTGATGCAGCAACTCACCACGAACCCTGCACCAACGGACTGGAAACCCGCGGTCGACATCGAAGAGACCGACGACGAGTACTTCATCGAGGTCGACCTGCCCGGCGCCTGCACCGACGACGTGGTGCTGGAACGCAACGACCACTCCCTCACCGTGCACGGCCAGATCCCTGCCCGCAATCACACCGGCGTACTGCGCCAGCGCACCCGCCACACCGGGCCACTGCACCACACCATCCGCCTTCCCGGACCCGTGCTGGGCGACAAGATCACCGCGAGGCTGACCCATGGTCTCCTCGCCATCCACGCCCCGAAGGCCGACCCCGGCCCCGCTCACCGCGTCCTCATCGTCGACCCCGACGCCGATCTCGACACTTCCAGCGGAGGGCAGCCATGACCACAGCACGGGAACCCGACCCATACCTGGTCCTCGGCGTTACCGTCGAGGCCTCAGACCACGACCTCGACCACGCCTTCCGCGGCCTCGTCCGCCGGCTCCATCCCGACACCCGCACACCACCGGCACCAAACACCCGCGCTGACAGTGACCTCGACGCCGACCTTGCCGTCGACGCCGATGCCGACCGGCGGTTGCAGGAGCTCCTCACCGCCTACGCCACCCTGCGCAACCCCATCAGCCGCGCCGCGTACGACCGCACCCGAACCAGGCCGGCCCCCCACCGTGCGGCTGCATCGGCCACGACACCGATGACGACACCGCCAACCCGAGTCCACGCCGTGCAGCAGCCCTCCACACCTCCTACCGCGATCAGGGTCGGGCCGGCGCTCCGGGTCGGGCCGGTGCGCTGGGAGCCCTCCGCAAGCCAGGGCCCGCGAAGTGGCTGAGCCTTACCAAGTCACCCCCTCTAGCCGCGCCGTCGAGTGTCCGCCGGTCCGCCGTCAGGACGGGAGCTTGCGGGTATCGATGAGGTGCGCTTCGCGCACGTCCAGGGTCTGGTAGGTCAGGGTGAGCTGGCCGACCTCAGGTGGTTGATGACCTTCTCGGTCACGCTGAGCCCGGCCACAGCATGGTCTTCCCAGAAGGTGGCGAACTCCGGTAACCCAGCACGCAGCCGGGCGACAGAGGCAGCGTGGGGAGTAGCAGAGCCAGTCGATTCCTTGGGTTTGTCAGGTGTCTGAGAGGCTTTGGTCGTGAATCGGTCGCGGATTGCTGTGTTGGCCTTGCTTGCGGTGGCGGCGGCTTGGGGGTCGACCTTCTTTTTGACCAAGGATCTGCTGACGCGGATGGATGTGGCTGATTACCTGGCGTTGCGGTTCTTGATCGCGGCGGTGGCGTTGATTGCCATTCATCCGCCGGCGATCTCGAAGCTGAGTCGGCTGGATCGGGGGCGGGGTGTTGCCCTGGGCATCATGTATGGGGTTGCGCAGCTGGTGCAGACCGAGGGGTTGCGGCATACGTCGGCGAGTGTGTCGGGATTTGTGACCGGGATGTACGTGGTGTTCACGCCGTTGCTGGCGGCGGTAATTCTGCGGCACAAGATCGGGAAGTGGGCTTGGGTCGCGGTTGTGCTGGCGACGGTGGGGCTCGGGGTGCTGTCGCTGCGTGGGTTCAGCATGGGGACCGGGGAGTTGCTGACGCTTGCGTCGGCTGGGTTGTACGCGTTGCACATCATTGGGCTTGGGGCCTGGTCGACACCGAGCAACGCGTTCGGATTGTCGGCGTTGCAGATGGTTACGATCACTGCGGTTTGTGGTATTGGGGCCATTCCGGGCGGGTTCTCGCTGCCCAGTGGGACGGGTGACTGGATCGCGGTCATTTACATGGCGTTGATCGCTGGGGCGGTCGCGTTGATTGTGCAGACGTGGGCACAGGCCCACCTGACGCCGACCCGGGCGGCGATCGCGATGACAATGGAGCCGGTGTTCGCTTCGGCCTTCGCCGTACTCTTCGGAACGGAGAGTGTGACCGGGCGGATGCTGATCGGTGGCGCGCTGGTCATGTCGGCGATGTATCTGGTCGAGCTGGCGCCGCGGCGGAAGTTCGAGGCCGAGGTTCAGCACTTGGGGCAGTAGGAGGGAGGGTGAGATGCGCGACAACAGTGCGCCAAGGGTGCGCTGGTTTCCGTACGCCGTGATCGCGCTCCTCCTCGCCGTCCTCGCGACCGGTACGGCGGTCAATCTCGACCGCAATCCCCAACCGCAACTGGTTGCCGAAGGCATCACCGGCCGCGCCGGCCCGACCGCGCTGGAGTCCCCCACCAACGAGGCTGACCTGGCCAGGCCGGAGCTGATCCGCGATGCGCTGATCGATCTCGACGCTCTCACGCTGCCCGATGGCGCGACGCTGGCCGGGTGGAACGGGCCCTGGCGGTTCGTGTGGCCGCGGGACGCGTCGTTCGTCGCCGCCGCGCGCTGCTCGATCGGACAGTACGCCGAAGCCGACAAGGTGCTCGGATTCCTCGACAAGATCAGGCCGGACAAGGGCCGCTGGGCAGCAAGGTACTCCGCTCCGGAAGGCACCGAACCCCAAGACGGTCGCGAACCCCAACTCGACGGCTCGGGCTGGATTCTCTGGGCAACCTGGTTCTGTGGAGAGACCCAAACCGCAAAGTCAGGCGCAGAAAGCACCACAACCCTGAGCAAGTACTGGCCGATGGTGAAGGAGTCAGGCGATCAGATCGTCGCCGAGATCCAAGCCACAGGCCTGCCCGACCCCTCCCCGGACTACTGGGAGCGCCCTGAGGATCAGGTGACCCTCGGCACCATCGCCCCACTCATCACCGGACTCCGCTCCGGTCTGGCGATCGCCAGAACCCTCAACCACAGCGACGAAGTAGCGCACTGGCAAACAGCGCTCGGGCGACTGACCAAGGCGACCGACAAGCAGTTCGGCCCGACCTACCCCCGCACCCCCGCCAAGGCCGTCAGCTTCGTCGAGCCAGGCATCCAACCGGTAGCTCTGCAAGGCGGCGCCGACGCGATCGTCACGGTTCTCGGCCCACCCTTCGCCCCCGCCCGCGACGTGACCACGAAGGCGATCGAGCACGCCCGGAACGTACTCACCCAGCCCAACGGCGGCGTCACCCCGGGCGAGGAGTGGCGTACCGACGGAGTCTCGTGGACGCCGCAGACCGCCCTGTTCGCACTGAGCGCGGCCGCCCGCGGCGACCGCAGTACAGCAAGAGAACTCCTTGACTGGCTCGACACCCACCGCACACCGACGGGCTCGCTGCCGGAGAAAGTCAACCGCGACCTCAAGCCCGCCGGCGAAGCCCCCCTCGCCTGGACCACCGCCCTGGTAGTCCTCACGGCCTCCGCGCTGGATCACCCACTACCGATCCCCTAAAGAATCTCCATCACATCGGCAGTAGGTGCGGCAGGCCGCGCAGTCGACGTCGCGGTGGAGTAGAAGAACGCAGTCGACGCAATGTCGTCCTGCAGCGGCAGGTACCGCCCGCCCGACCGCCATCCCAGCGCCTGTACGTCGACCCGCAGCCGCGTCCGGAACCGCACAGGGTCCGGCAAATGGAACCGGTACATCCCGAACCGCTGCTGACTCTGATACTGCCCATCCGGCCGCAAAACCTGAGGCAACCCCAGATACGGCGTACTGAACTCCGTGTATCCACCCCGATCCGCGCCCAGATCGAAGTTCCACGCACCCCCGAAGTAGTCCTCGGTCCCCGTCCCGCAGATCGTCGGGAACTCCTCGTCGTCGTCGACGTAGAACTTGACCTCCCCCTCACCCCACCAGCCACTGCTGTTCACACCCCACGCCAGATACGTCCCCACGTAATGGCCAGGTCCCTCCACGCCATCCAAAAGCACGTGAACGGCCTTGGAGGCCAGCGGATTGCTCCGCCGCCACTGCGTGTGCAGGTACGCCGATCCCTCGGCCACCGCACCCAGCCAGTAGTCCACCTGGAAGTAGACGACCACGGACGTGTCGGCCGTGTTCTCCAGCGTCAGCAAAGCCTGCGACCGGAACGGCATCTCCCAGTAGCAGTTGAAGCCGCCATTGGGGTTCACCGCGACCGGCAGCGAGTTGACCTGCGCGAACCGCCCCCACCCCGAGCAGAAGAAGTCCCCCACCGGCGCCTCGATCGCCGGCGCCTCGTCGCCGTCCCAATGCCCGCGCAACACCAGCCGACGCCAGTTGTCGCTATGGGTGGTGAGCCAGATGTGCGTGATGCACCCCGGCCCGGCGATGTCCGCGAGCGTCACCGTCTCCCCCGCCGCGATCTCGATCGACGGCGACACCTTCCAGCCGACCCCGAGATCGCGCGCCGCATGAGCCCCGGTTCCCTCGGTACGCCGACCGCCCTGGCCGGGCTCGCCAGTGGGGTTCTCCGCGCTGATGGAGCGGGTCTGGACGTCGACGACCGCGCTGATCCCGGACAGGTTCGGAAGAGTCATGCGCCCGAGCCTAGGGTCCGGGATCGCCCGTCGACAGACTTGGAAATCGATTTCTCACACTCTGGTCAAAAGAGTGGGACAGCAGATCCGACCCGGGCGCAGTCTTTAGTGGTGCAGGCCGGCATCAGCCGGCCCGGACGAGGAGACGGTGTGACGTTCGACGAATGGGCCCGGGTGGGGCTGCCCAAGTTGCTCAGGTTCGCGACCGTCCTGTGCGGATCCGGCGATCTCGCCGGCGACGTGGTGCAGGACGTCGCGATCAAGGCGCACCGGCATTGGGACCGGGTCGCCGCGGCCGACGTACCCGATGCCTATCTGCGCCGGATGGTGGTCAACGAGTACCTGTCCTGGCGCCGCAAGTGGTCCCGGATCGTTCCCCGGCCCGAGATCTTCGCGACCGAGACGGTCGCCGACCACGCGGTCCAGCAAGCCGACCGGGACGAGCTGATCACCGAGCTCGCGAAGCTGCCCCGCCGGCAGCGCGCAGTCCTGGTACTGCGGTACTTCGACGGCATGTCCGACGCGGAGATCGCCGAGACCCTCGGCTGCTCGGCCAGCAACGTCCGCGCCCACGCTTCCCGCGCGCTGGCCGCCCTGCGGATCGAACTGGCCGCCCCCAAGTCGTTTCAGAACACTGGAGTAACCCATGCGCACTGAGGAAGACCTCCGCAACGCCTTCGACCACCTGGCCGGCACGGCCCCCGCCGCCGACGAGATCCTCGCCCGCCTCACACCCGACGCCAAGCCGGTACGCCGGACCCGCACGCCGCTCGTCCTGGCCACGGCCCTCGCGACTGCAGCCGCAGCCGTCGGCGGGCCACTGCTGATCTCCCACCTGAGGGAATCCGGGCAAGCGGCCCAGCCGACCACGGGCACCGCCTGGACGCCTTGGCTCGACGTCCCGACGCTCAAGGGGATGCGGATCAATCCCCGCGTCAGCACCGCGAACCGGCAGACCTGGGAGCTCGACAAGGTCATGGGGCCCTGGTCGGCGACCTGTCTGGTCACCGCGCATCGCAACGGGGACTTCGATCCGAAGACCATTCCGGCCGGCAGTCCGGACGTGGACATCAACGGGGCGAGCGCGCGGGTTATCACCTCGACCAAGAACCACCCGCTGGTTCCTGAGCCTGACAGCGGCTTCATGCGCGGATTCATGACCTACCCGGTGAAGACCATCGTCTGGCAGCCGGCTCCCGGTCTCTGGGTGCTGGTGAGCTGCCAGACCCAACTCGAGGGTGGCACTCCCCAGGTCCCCAAGCTCGACACCCCGTGGAAGGTCGACCTGCCGAAGGCGACGGAGCTGGCGCGGGCGATCTCTGTCGGTGGACAGCTCGTCTCGCCGTACAAGATCGGTTATCTGCCGAGCGGGATCAAGCCGAACCGGGTGACCTATCAGAGTCCGATCGGTGAGGTCGCGGGTACCGGGCACAACTTCATCACCTTGCTGTCCGATGGTGATCCGGCGACCGGCTATCAGCCGAAGCCGAAGGATCCGGTCTACAAGCGCTCGCCCTGGGAACCCATGCCGGGTGACGATCTGAAGATCACCTACAACACCAGCAAGTTCTGGGACACGGTGTCGAGGATCCGGACGCTGCCTGATCTGAAGATCAACGGCATGGACGGCTGGTACGTCGGTGACGGCATCGCGGGCGACAGCGGGTCGGCGGGCGGGGCCGAGGACGCGAAGACGGCGGTCCACCTCGAGGGCCACCGTGTGCAGGTCACCGTCCAGAGCCTCGGCGGCATGGTCAGCCAAGCCGACCTGGTCAAGGTCGCCCAAGGCCTCCAGCTCGCCGCCAGCAGCACGGACCAGGCCACCTGGTTCGACATCGCGACGGCGATCCCCGCCCCGAGATGAGCGCGCCACGTGGGCGCACGGCACGGGCCTGCGGCGTGAGCGCGGCAGCGTAGGTGATCAGCAGGCGCGGACCTTGGCGGTGAGGCCGTGTTCGAAGGACAGGCAGGACCAGGGGCGGCCCTGGTCCTGCTTGGCGCGGATGATGAGGGGGTAGGCGTCGGCGCCGCGGACGGTGGGGCTGCGATCGGTTTTGAGGGTGCCGATCGCGCCGCCTCGGGCCTCGGCGGCGGCTTTGACGTCGGCGATGGTGACGGTGCTCGCGGACTGCTTCTCAGCGGCGGCCTTCGCGTCGTCCGCCACTGCGAGGGCGAATTTGATCTCCGGCGGCTGGGACCAGGTGGTCGAGGTCGCCGGGAAGACCACGCCGAACATCACCAGACCGACCAGGCCGATGATCAGGCGGGCCTTGCGGGCGTTGTCCGCCGCCAGGATCGCCGCGCAGGCGAGCGCGACCAGCAGCGTGACCCCGCGGATGATCCAGTGCCGGTCGAGCCGGCTGTCGACCGCGAGGGCGGCGACCAGCGCAATCACCACACAGGCAACCGCGGCAATCGCAGCCCGTGCGTTGGGCGACACCGCCCGAACCCCAGACGGCACAACCCCAGCCTCCGGCGGTACGGCGTCGGTGTCGGGCAGCTCGGAACTCATGGCGCTGACGATAGAGGGGTGCCGTTCGTCGCAGCGAATCGGCCGTTCGCCGAGTGGCGCGCCGGGTGAGGGCAAACGATCGGGGTGACGGTGGCAGGTTCGAAGGAGTCCCCACCGCCCCGAGGGATTGGACGCCGTCATGAGTTCTGAGGACCCTGGATTCTGGAGTGTTTCGCGTCGCCGGGCGCTGCAGCTGACCGGTGGAGTGGCCGTCGCAGGCACCCTGCCGATCGGCTCGGCCGACGCCACACCGGCCGCCGAGTCTCGCAGTACCGGTGGGTCGGCCAGTCTGAGCCAAGGCACCAACTTCATGGTGTCGGTATCGCCGGACGGGCGATGGCTGGCGTTCGACCTGGTCACCGCGATCTGGGTGACGCCCGCCCAAGGCGGTCAGTCGCGACGGCTGACCGATGACCTCCAGGACGCGACCCGGCCGCGCTGGGCGCCCGATGGAGAGAGCATCGTCTTCCAGTCCTATCGGGACGGGAACTTCCATCTGTGGACTATCCGGCCCGACGGGTCCGGGCTCCGGCAGCTGACGACCGGACGCTTCGATCATCGCGAGCCGATGATCGCGCCCGACGGCAAGTCCGTACTGTTCTCGTCGGACCGCGGTGGCAACGGGAGCTACGGAATCCATCGCCTCACCCTCGCCACCGGTGCGATCGTCGCGCTGACCGACGACCCCAGCGAAGAGGCCGAACCGGTCTACTCACCCGACGGAACCAAGATCGCCTTCACCGTCGACGCGTCCGCCATCATCGAGCTCGACCTGACCACCGGACAACGCCGTACTGCGGTCGCAGCGCGCACCGGCAGCAGCCTCTACGGCCCGTCGTACTCCCCCACCGGCCAACTCGCCTACGTACGCCTCACCGGCCCGGTCAGCGAACTCATGATCGGCGACCAACCGGCGACGAGCGGCAAGGACGTCTTCGCCCTGCCACCCTCCTGGGACGCCACCGGCGAGCTCTTCTACTCAGCCGACGGCCTGGTACGAAAGCTCAAGGCGGACACCGTCGTCGCCTTCACGGCCGCCGTGCCGGTCACAGCGAAGCGACCGCGACCGAAGTCGCCCGACCTCGAGTCGACCAAGCGCCACCGCGTCCTGGGCATCGCCGGCCCGACCGTCTCCCCCGACGGCCGCTGGCTCGCCTTCCGAGCCCTGAACGCCCTCTGGCTCGCCGGGACCAGCGGCCGCGGCCAACCACGCAAGCTCGTTGCCGACGGCTACTTCAATTCGGACCCGGACTTCTCGAAAGACGGCAAGACGCTGCTCTACGCCAGCGACCGCGACGGCACGGCCGACCTCTGGTCACACGATCTGGCCACCGGCGCCGACACCAAGCTTTCGTCGCTGCCCGGCGCCCAGACCGCGCCGCGCTACTCCCCCGACGGCAAACAGATCGCCTACCAGGACCAGGACGGCATCGCCTGGGTCCTCGACCTCGGGTCCGGCCAAGTCCGCCAACTCACGCCAACACTCTTCCAACCCGGCCGGGTCAGCTGGTCCGCCGACGGCAGCACGATCGTGCTCGGCGCGGTCAAACCGTTCTCGAAGCGCTTCCGCGAAGGCACCAGCCAGCTCCTGTACGTCGACGTCGCGACCACCGCCCTCGAGTACGTCGAACCGATGCCGTTCCGCTCGCTCGCCACCCGGGGCGACGACGGCCCAGCCTTCTCGCCCAACGGCAAGTGGCTCGCCTTCGTCGTCGAGAGCCTCCTGTACGTCGCACCGGTCGACCGTCGCGGCCGCTTCACCGGCAACCCACGAGCGATCACTGACGAGGCGACCGATTCGCCTGTCTGGCAAGACGATCGGACGCTGCTCTACCTGCACAACGGGCAACTACGCCGTACGGACCTGCGGGGCTCGCGGCCGCAGACCGTCAAGCTCGACCTGCAGTGGCAGCGCGCGCAGGTCAACCAGCACGTGACGATCCACGCCGGCGCGCTCTGGGACGGGCGGGCGAAGGACCTGCGACAGGACGTCGATGTCGTTGTGGACGGGTCGAGGATCGCAGCGGTCCGGCCGCATCACGGCAAGGCGGACATCGACGCGAGTGGGCTGACCGTCATGCCCGGGCTGATCGATGCGCATGTGCACTGGCATCTGCGTGGGCGCGCTTGGGGGTCGCGGCAGGGGAACGTCTGGCTGGCCTACGGGGTGACGACGACGCGGTCGCCGGGCGATCCGGCGTACCAGATGCAGGAGACTCGGGAAGCGCTCTCGCACGGGTCGCTGACCGGGCCGCGGTACTTCGCGACGGGTGAGGCCATCGACGGGTCGCGGGTGTACTACAACTTCATGCGGCCGACGCTGTCGTTGCGGCAGCTGGGCCTGGAGCTCGATCGGGTCGAGGGCCTCGCGTACGACCTGGTGAAGACGTATGTGCGGTTGCCGGTCGAGTACCAGCGGCGGGTGATCGCCGCGGTTCATCGGCTCGGGCTGCAGTTGTCGTCGCATTATCTGTACCCGGCTGAGCATCTTGGGATGGACGGGATGGAGCACACGGGCGCGACGAATCGGCTCGGCTACTCGCATACCGTGAGCCGGCTCGGGCGGGCGTACGGCGATGTCGTGACGCTGTTCACCAGGGCCGGGTTGTCGGTGACGCCGACGTTGTTCAACTCGACGATGGCGCATGTGGATGATCCGTCGCTGGTGAACGATGTGCGGACGACGACGCTGTATCCGGCGTGGGAGTACGCCGCGCTGCAGGCCAAGGTGCAGGCGGCTGCTGGGCCGGCCGGGGTGACGACGCGAGCGTTGCTGGCGGGGAACGTGGACATGGTGTTGCGGATTCATCGGGGTGGTGGGCTGGTGATCTCCGGTACGGATTCGCCGTTGGACAATCCCGCGATCTCGCTGCATGCCAACCTGCGCTCGATGGTCGCGGGTGGCTTCACGCCGTACGAGGCGCTGACGACGGCGACGCGGAATCCGGCGAAGTGGCTGGCGCTGGAGGACAAGCTCGGGGTTGTGCGGGCGGGCGCGCAGGCCGATCTGTCGTTCGTGCGGGGGAATCCGCTGGCGGACATCACGCAGGCGGCCGCGGTTCAGCAGGTGATGGTGGGTGGTCGCTTGCACACCGTGGACCAGTTGCTCGCGCCGTTCACGGGTCAGCAGGTGGCGCCGGCGCTGGTTGCCGCAGGCAACACTCCGCAGCCGCTGACCGCGTCGCAGGCGCACGCGCATGACCCGGAGTACTGGTGGCATGAGCCGGAGTGGTTACACAGACTTTGCTGCGAAGGGTGAAATAGGCTCGGGTGCATGAGCGACCTGGGGATCTCGGCGGCCAGTGCGGCGGAGCTTGTGATGATGCGGCAGTGGGCTGCTGACGAGGGATGGGATCCGGGGGTCTCGGACATGTTGGCGTTCGGTGCCGCGGATCCTGCGGGGTTCCTGGTCGGGCGGGTGGACGGCTCGCCGATCGTTTGTTGCTCTGGGGTTCGGTACGGGCGGGACTACGGGTTCCTCGGGTTCTACATCGCGCGACCGGAGGTGCGGGGGCAGGGCTATGGGATCGCCCTCTGGCAGGCGGTGATGGCGCATCTGGCTGAGCGCACAGTCGGTCTCGATGGAGTAGTCGACCAGCAAGACAACTACCGGAAATCCGGCTTCAAACACGCCCTCAACCACGTGCGCTACTCGGGTGTGCCAACCGTTGGGACTGGTTCAGTGCCGGCCGGGGTTGAGTTGGTGGATGGGCGGTCGCTGCCGTTTCGGCAGGTGGCTGATTACGATCGGCGGTTCTTTCCGGCGGAGCGGGAGGCGTTTCTTTCGGTCTGGGTGGGGTTGCCTGGGCACCGGTCGGTGGCTGCGGTCAAGGACGATGAGCTCGTCGGCTTCGGGGTGCTGCGGCCTACCGACAGCGGCGCGCGGATCGGCCCGCTCTATGCAGCGTCGGAGGGCATCGCAGAGGCCGTCGTGGGCAGGCTCGCGACCTCGGGCGAGGAGATCGCGCTCGACGTACCGGATGTGAACGCGGCAGCGATCAGGGTGGCCACCCGCCTCGGGCTGAGCCCGACCTTCGAGTGTGCGCGGATGTATGCCGGTGGTCCGCCGCCGGTCGTCGATCAGGCGGGGATCTTCGCGACGACGACGCTCGAGCTCGGATAGGCGGGAATCCGACATTTCCGCACGGCATCTTGCAGTAATCAACATTAGCTCCTAGCGTGATCGCGACTTGGTGTACCCGCCCGTTCACCGATCGTGAGGATGCTCAATGTTCAAGTTGTTGTTGCCACTTGTGCTGATGGTTCCTGGGGTGCCGGCGCAGGCCGCTGACCAGAGTTGGGTGCTGCCCGGTGTGGGCGGCGTCGGCGCGACCGTGCAGTCGACCGGGGGCAAGCTCCGCCTCGACGTCAGCTCGAAGGGCGCCACGGTGGTCAGCGTCGCGGACCTCGGCGTACTGACCGCTGCCGGTGACCTGTCCAAGAACCTGGCGCTGACCTCGAAGACCCATCAGACGCTGCGTTCGTCGTACCGGATGACGACCGGGAAGCAGCGGGACCGGACCGTGTTCCAGCAGGAGAGCCGGCTGACCTTCGGCAACTCGAGCGGGTCGTTCGCGTTGGTCGTCCGGGTGTCCGACGACGGCGTCGCCTTCCGGTATGAGCTGCCCGGCCCGGTCACCGTCCAACGCGAGACCGGGGGCTACGAGTTCGCCGCCGACGCGACCAACTGGCTGCAGCCGTACAGCCCGCAACACGAGAACGAGCACGCCCAAGCGACCGCCGCCACCGCACCGACCGGCCAGTTCGGCCACCCCGCACTGTTCCGCACCGGAGCCAACTACGCACTACTGGCCGAATCAGGACTCGACGGCCGGTACTCCGGCGGGCGCCTCACCCACACCCAAGGCTCCATCCGGTACGACGTCCAGCTGGCCGACCCACAAGTCGCAGCATCGGGGCCCTTGGCAACCACCTGGCGAACGATGATCGTCGGCGACCTCCCCGCCGTCACCGCCTCGACCCTCGTCGACGACCTCGCCGACCCGGCCCGCTTCACCGACACCAGCTGGATCAAACCCGGCCTCTCATCCTGGTCCTGGCTCGCCGAGAACGACAGTCCACGCAACTTCGAACGCCAGAAGGTCTACGTCGACGCGGCCGCGAAGAACAGCTTCAAGTACATCCTCGTCGACGAAGGCTGGAGCGCGGCCTGGCTGCCTGAGCTGACCCGGTACGCCCGTGCCCGCGGTGTCGACGTACTCGTCTGGTTCCACTGGACCAACCTGCAGACGCAGGCCCAGCGCGACGACTGGTTCCCGAAGCTGGTTGCCTGGGGCATCAAAGGCGTGAAGGTCGACTTCATGGAGTCCGACACCCAGGCCCGCTACCAGTGGTACGACGCGATCCTCGCCGACACCGCGAAGTACAAGCTGATGATCAACTTCCACGGCTCGACGGTCCCACACGGACTGGCCCGGACCTGGCCGCACCTGATGACGATGGAGGGCGTCCGCGGCGAGGAGAACGGGCTGAACGCGTCGCGCAACACGATCCTGCCGTTCACCCGGAACGTGATCGGCTCGATGGACTACACCCCGACCCGGTTCGCGACAGCGGCCAACCCGAAGCCGCAGACCACCAATGCGCATGAGCTCGCCCTCCCGGTCGTCTACGAATCGGCCTGGACACATGTCGTCAGCTCGCCGGAGGAGTTGGCGTCGCAGCCCGAGGGTGCGCGATTCTTCGGTCAGCTGCCGACGACGTGGGATGACACGCGACTGGTCGCGGGAGCGCCTGGTAGTCAGGTGGTGATGGCTCGACGGAGTGGGACGAGGTGGTTCGCCGGTGGGATCACGGCGGGTGGGGCGAGCACTTTCGCAGTACCGCTGACGTTTCTCGGCGGGACACAGCAGTGGCTCGTCGAGGTGATCACTGACAACGGCGCTCAGCTTGCCAGGTCCTCGTCCGTGCGCAAGGCAGCCGACCAGCTGTCGATTGCTGTTGGCAACCATGGCGGCTTTGCCTTGCAGGCTTGTCCGTACTCCGCTGGGCTGGCGACTTGCGATCAGGCGCGCCCGGCCGTTCCGACGACGAAGGTCACGGTGACTGCTTCGGCCGGCGAGGTGGCGACGGGTGAGACAGTGAGCGTGCAAGGGGTGTTCGCCGTTCAGGCCAATGGGCCGGTGCGCGATCTGACGCTGGCTCCGGAGGTACCGGCCGGATGGACGCTGGTTGCGGGTGCGCCGGTGGTGCGGAACCGGTTGAACAACGGGGAGAGCGAGACGGCGAGCTGGTCGCTGCGGCTCGACTCGGGTGGCGCTCGGGGTGATCTCGAGCTGGTGGTCACCGGTGACTACACGACGGCAGACGGGCGGGCGATCCACTCGGCCGGGGCGGCGCCGGTCTTCGCGGCGCCTCCTGCCCCGCGGGGTTCGACGTACGTGAGTGATCAACCGTGGATGAACGAGACCAACGGGTACGGCCGGCCACAGCAGCGGGATCGCAGCCACGGCGGGGACTTGCCGCCAGCGACCTTGTCGATCGCGGGCAAGACGTTTGCCAAGGGCATCGGTTCGCACGCGGCGAGCTCGCTGACCACTTGGCTCGGTGCTGCTTGCACGCGGTTCGTGGCCGACGTCGGGATCGATGACGACGTCGAGTCGGCCGAAGGTTCGGTCACTTTCGTGGTGGTCGGCGATGGCAGGACGCTGGCCAGTACTCCGGTCATCCGCTCCGGTGATACCGCCACTCATCTGGATCTCGACGTCAGCGGGATCAAGCGGCTGACGTTGTCGACCACGGACGGCGGCGACGGGAAGAACAGCGATCATGCCGATTGGGGAACGGCGTCGCTCGCTTGTGCTTCTTAGCCTTCGGAGGCTTTGAGGATGCGCTGGCCGAGGGTGTGGAGTGCCTCGCGGAGCTCGGGTGGCTCGATCACCGAGAAGGTCGCTTCGAGCGACGCGAGGCGGTAGGCGTACCAGTCGGGCTCGTCGGTACTTCCGATCAGCCGGGTGTGGGTCTCGTCGATCGGCTCGAGCCGGCCGAGTTTGCGGGCGAGCACGATATCGGCGAGCGGCGCGTCGATCACCACCTCGATGGCGTAGCGCCAGCCCTGGGCGAAGTGGTCCTCGATGGCGGCGATCGGATCGAGGACCTCCGGTGGGTCGAAGGTCTCGTCCAACAGCTCCGTCGTGGTGACGCGGTCGACGCGGAGTACTCGCTGGGCGTCCTTGGTGTGCGACCAGCAGAGCAGGTACCACAGGCCTTGGCGGACGGAGACGGCCCAGGGATCGACGTCCATCGTGATCGGGTCGCGGTCTCCCCTGGTGTAGCCGATGCGCAGCCGGCGGGCCGCAGTACAGGCTTGGACCAGGGCTGCGGTCGTCTCGGGGTTGGGGTAGGTGCCTTCGGCTGCTTGGCGTGGGGTGATGATGCGGCGCATCGACTCAGCGGGCTCTGCGACCGGCTTGGGTAGTACGCGGATGATCTTGTTGAGGGCGCTGCCGGCCGGGTCTTCCGGGTCCGAGGCTCGGTGATGGCCTTCTAGCGCGGCCATCATCAGCCCGAGTGCTTCGGCGGTGGAGAACATCAACGGTGGGAGGCGGAAGCCGCGGCCGACGCGATACCCGCCGTACCGGCCTGGGGTGGACTCGATCGGGATGCCGGCTTCGCGGAGGATCCCGACGTACCGGCGGGCGGCGCGGTCCGTGACGCCGAGCCGCTGGCCGAGGCGCTCACCGCTGATTCCGGGGTTGTCCTGGATCAGCTCCAGCGCCATCAGCGCCTTCGCCGTCGGGCTCAGTTCGTCCACGATCACCAGTCAACCTCCAATCCCGGAAGCAGAACGTCCGCATTGGATATTAACGTCCAGACCCATGACTGCGCATTTTCTGACCCCACCCCACCACCCCGGTCAGGCATACGACCTGCCGCACGAGGCGCCGATCGCGGGGACCGAACTCGAGACGATGCTCGGCTCGCTGGAGCGGCAACGCGCGATCTTCGCCTGGAAGTGCGGCGGCCTGGACTCCGCCGGCCTGCAGAAGTCCCATCCGCCGTCGACGATGACGCTCGGCGGGTTGATGAAGCATTTGGCGCTGTGCGAGGACGAGTACTTCTCCCACCGGCTGCTTGGCACCGAACTGGGCGCGCCGTGGGATGCGGTCGACTGGGACGCCGACTCCGAGTGGGAGTGGCACTCGGCTACTGACGACACGGCCGAGGAGATCTACGAGCTCTGGAACGCGGCAGCCGACCGCTCACGAGCAGCCGTCGCCTCGGTCCTGCCGGACGGTGGGCTGGACCACTTGGCGCAGTACAAGAACTCTCGTGGCGAGACGCCGACGCTGCGGCGGCTCCTGATCGACCTGATCGAGGAGTACGCCCGCCATGCCGGCCACGCGGACCTGATCCGCGAGGCGGTGGACGGGCTGACCGGTGAAGAGCCACCGCGATGACGCTCGACTCCGTTGCGGACCAGTTGACCTTCCGGCTGGCCAACGAGGCGTCGTGGGAGGACCTGCAGCTCGTCTTGGGCGACAGCGATGCCGGGCAGTGTCATTGCCAGCGGTTCAAGACACGCGGGTGGATGTGGGCGGTGACCACCGAGCCCGAGCGGGCCGGGCTGATGCGGGAGCAGACCAACTGCGACAACCCGGGAGCCAAGCAGACGAGTGGGCTGGTGGCCTATCTGGATGACGAGCCGGTCGGGTGGTGTGCGGTTGAGCCGCGGACGGCGTACCCGCGGCTGTTCGGGCGTACGCCGGTGCCGTGGAAGGGTCGCGACGAGGACAAGGAGGACGACTCGGTCTGGGTCATCACCTGCTTCGTCACGCGGTCCGGGTACCGGCGGCGCGGGGTCAGCTACGGGATGGCTCGCGCGACGATCGACTACGCCCGCTCGCGTGGGGCCCGGGCGCTCGAGGGGTATCCGATGATGCCGGCGGCCGGAAAGGACGTGCCGTGGGGTGAGCTGCACGTCGGGCACTACAGCGTCTTCGAGGAGGCCGGCTTCAAGGAAGTCAGCCATCCGACGTTGCGGCGGTTTGTGATGCGGGTCGATTTCTAGAAGGGCAGCTTGGGTTGCGGCGGAGCGTGGGTCGGGTCGACGCCGTCGAAGAGGCTGCTGACCGACTCGCCGTCGTGGATCCGCTTGATCGCCTCGGCGAACAGGCCGGACACCGAGCTGACCTGCAGCTCGGGGAAGCCGTCCGGGCGCGGCACGGTGTCGGTGCTGATCACCTCGGTGATCGACGGGTGCGACCGCAACCGCTCGACCGCCTTGCCGGCGAACAGTCCGTGCGTGGTGGCGACGGCGGCCTGCGTACAGCCGAGGTCCTTCAACCGGTCCAGCAGCTCGATGATCGAGCCGCCGGTGGCGATCTCGTCGTCCAGGACGATCGCCTTCTTGCCGGCCACGTCGCCGACGATCGCGTCGATCACCACCCGGTCGTCCGAGAGCCGCTGCTTGCTGCCCGCGGCGACCGGCAGGCCGAGCAGCCGGGCGAACTGGGTCGCCGTCTTCGCATTGCCCAGGTCGGGGCTGACGACAACCGTGTTCGTGAGGTCGGTACCGCGGAAGTGCTCGGCCAGTACGCCGATCGCGGTCAGGTGGTCGACCGGCACCGAGAAGAACCCGTGCACCTGAGGTGCGTGCAGCGTCATCGTCAGCACCCGGTCGACACCGGCCGCGACGAGCAGGTCGGCGACCAGACGGGCGCCGATCGAGATCCGGGAGGCGTCCTTCTTGTCCGAGCGCGCATAGGCGTAGTGCGGCATCACGGCGGTGATCTGAGCCGCCGAGGCGCCCCTGGCCGCGTCGATCATGAGGAGCAGCTCCATCAGGTGCTCCTGGGTCGGCGGAACCAGCGGCTGAACGATGTAGACATCGCGCTGGCGGCAGTTCACCTGCAACTGAACCTGTAGGCAGTCGTTGCTGAACCGGTGGATCTCCACCGGCGACAGGTCCACACCGAGATCGGTGCAGATCTGCTGAGCAAGGCTGGAATGGGCACTGCCACTGAACACGACGATCTCTCGCACGGCTCTCCCCGAACGCTGTGACCCGACGGCTTGAAGCCTATCTCGCGGGGTTTTCCATCTTCGCCTTGAGGGCGTCCAGCAGCCCCTGCACCAGCTTGATCGTGTCGTCGTCGATCAGGTTGGCGCCCTCGTCGAAGCGCTCGTGGGCACGGAACGCCATCACCTCGGGCTTCACGACCACGTCCGAGTGGGTCCAGACGAACACCTGCCGGAGCGCCAGCTGGGCCCGGACGGTACCGAAGTTGGTCGGCGCGGCGCCCATGATCGCGATCGGCTTGTGCAGCAGGACCGAGGTCGCCGACGGGCGCGAGGCCCAGTCGATCGCGTTCTTCAGTCCGCCGGGGATCGAGTAGTTGTACTCCGGGGTCGCGATCAGCAGCCCGTCGTGGGCCGCGATCTCCTCGCGGAGCCGGCGCGCCTGGGCCGGCAGGTTCTCGGGGGTGTCGAGGTCGCCGTCGTACCAGGGCAGGTCGGCCAAGCCCTCGTAGATCGAGATGTCCACACCGTCGGGCGCGAACTTCTGCGCGGCCCGCAGCAACGCGGTGTTGAGGGAGCCGGCGCGGAGACTGCCGGAGATACCGAGAACCTTGAAGTCAGTCACGAAACAATTTAAACATAAACTATCTGCTCGCAATTCCCTGCCCACGGTGAGTGAGGTCACTTCACCGCTTCAGCTGAGGTCGCCGCCGTGGTCCGGTGGGCTCAGCTGAGGATGCGGGCCAGGATCTCTGCCGCGGTCCGGCAGTCCTCGGCTGAGGCGTCGAGGTGGGTGACGACCCGTAGCTGGGTGGCGCCGACGCCGCCAACTCGTAGGCCGGCTGCCTCGGCGGCTGCCACAACCTCGGCGACGGAGTGGTCGGTACCGGCGAGGTCGGCGACGACGATGTTGGTGTCGACCTGGTCGGGTTTGACCGAGCCGGGGGCAGCGTCGGCGAGGAGTTCGGCGATCTGGCGGGCGTTGGCGTGGTCTTCGGCCAGGCGCTCGACGTTGTGGTTGATCGCGTAGAGGCCGGCGGCGGCCAGTACGCCAGCTTGGCGCCAGCCCGCGCCCAGGCGTTTGCGCCAGACTCGTGCTTCCTTGATGAGCTCGGTCGAGCCGACCAGGACGGAGCCGACGGGGGCGCCGAGGCCCTTCGAGAGGCAGACGCTGGCGGCGGCCGCTCGGGAGGCGTAGGCCTTCAGCGAGACGCCTGAGGCGACCGATGCGTTCCAGAGGCGAGCGCCGTCGAGGTGGAGGGGCATGCCGATCGAGTCGAGCTCGTCGGCCAGGGCGTCGTACGAGCGCTGGATGGCGCCGCCACCGAAGTTGTGGGTGTTCTCGACCGAGACGGCTGCGGTCTGGACGAAGTACGGGCCGAGGTCGGGGGCGATCAGGGTGCGGATCTGCTCGAGGTCGATCTGGCCGGCTGGGGCGCTCCAGGTGCGGGTGGTGACGCCACTGATCGCCGCGTGGGCGCCGAGCTCGGCGCGGGCGATGTGGGCGCTCGCCTCGCAGAGCACCTCGGAGCCGGGTGGGACGAGCGCCCGGACGCCGAGGATGTTGGCCAGCGACCCGGTCACGGTGAAGAGCCCGGCCTCATGCCCGAGCAGCGCGGCGACCGTCTCCTCGAGTTCGGTGACCGTGGGATCCTCGCCGTACACGTCGTCGCCGAGAGGAGCGCTGGTCATCGCGGCCAGCATCCCCGCGGACGGCTTGGTCACCGTGTCGGAGCGAAGGTCGATCATGCCGCCTCCGCTCCCGTCGCCGTCCCGGCCATCGAGGCGGGCGCCGGCGTTGCGTAGTACCGGATCATGCGCGGGCGCCGCGGAGGCGTTCGGCGACGAGGAAGGCCAGTTCGAGGGACTGGTGGCGGTTGAGGCGGGGGTCGCAGGCGGTCTCGTAGCGGTTGACGAGATCTTCGGCGACCAGTTCCTCGCCGCCGCCGAGGCACTCGGTGACGTCGTCGCCGGTGAGCTCGATGTGCATGCCGCCCGGCCAGGTGCCGACCTGCTCGTGCGCGTCGAAGAAGCCCTGGACCTCGTCGATCACGTCGTCGAAGTTGCGGGTCTTGTAGCCGTTCGGCGTCTCGTAGGTGTTGCCGTGCATCGGGTCGCACACCCACGCGACCGGCGAGCCGTGGTCGCGGACCGCCTCCAGCAGCGGCGGCAGCCCGGCGCGGATCTTGCCCGCGCCCATCCGGGTGATGAAGGTCAGCCGGCCCTCGATCCCCTTCGGGTTCAGCTTGTCGATCAGGGCCCGGATGTACTCCGGGGTCGTGGTCGGGCCGATCTTCACGCCGAGCGGGTTGCTCAGCGTCGACAGGAACTCGATGTGCGCGCCGTCCAGCTGACGGGTCCGCTCCCCCACCCAGAGCAGGTGGCCGGACACGTCGTACGGCAGCTCGGTGCGCGAGTCGATCCGGGTCAGGGCGTGTTCGTACTCGAGGATGAGCGCCTCGTGGGAGGCGTAGAAGTCGACCGTCTTGAACTCGTCGGCGGTCGCCCCGCAGGCGCGCATGAAGGCGAGCGCCCGCTCGATCTCACCGGCCAGCTGCTCGTAGCGCTGCCCGACGGGCGAGGACTTCACGAAGTCGGTGTTCCAGGCGTGCACCTGGTGCAGGTCGGCGTACCCACCGGTGGTGAACGCGCGGGTCAGGTTCAGCGTCGCGGCGGCCGCGTTGTAGACGCCTCGCAGCCGCTGCGGGTCTGGGATCCGCGACTCCGGCGTGAAGTCCAGCCCGTTCACGGCGTCACCCCGGTACGACGGCAGCGTCACGCCGTTGCGCGTCTCGTCGCCGGAGCTGCGGGGCTTCGCGTACTGCCCGGCGATCCGCCCGACCTTCACGACCGGCACGCTCGCGGCGTACTGGAGCACGACGGACATCTGCAGCAGCACCCGGAGCTTGGCCCGGATGTTCTCGGCGGTCACCCCGTCGAACGTCTCCGCGCAGTCGCCACCCTGCAGCAGGAACGCCTCACCGCGCGCCACCGCACCGATCTTGGTGGTCAGGTCGTCGCACTCACCGGCGAACACCAGCGGCGGCAACGTCCTGAGCTGCCCGATGACGTGTTCCAGCGCCTCTTGATCCGGCCACTCCGGCTGCTGCAACGGCTTCAAGGCCCGCAGCTCGTCCAGAGTAGGAACCCCAGGCACTTCCCCCGCACTCAACGTCGCAAATTGCATGTCCCCAGCCTATTCCAGCCGTCTCACCCTCTGCCCAGCCGTCTCACCCCGTCCACCCCGCCCCCGCCAGTCGCGCCCGCCGCCCGCCCCACTTGGGGAGGGAAATACCCCGCTCCGGGGGCAAGATCCACCCCGGCGCCGGCCAAAATCCTCCCCGGGCTGGGGTGTCCACAGGGCCAGGAGAGGAGGGCGCCGCGGGTGGTGGGTCGAGGGCATCTTGTCTGTGTGGAGAACGATCAGCAGGGGCGAGTGGGGGCGGCGTTGAGGGGTGGGGGTGATGAGTCGGTTCGGTTGTTCGTGGAGTTGCGGCAGCGGCAGAAGGGGGCCTTCAGTCGGACGCAAGCGTTGGAGCACGGGATCACCGACAAGGTGCTCCAGCGCAGGTGCCGGGTGCGGCAACTGCAGCGGGTGCATCACGGCGTGTACGTCGACTTCACCGGTCCGTTGCCGTGGGAAACCAGGATGTGGGCTGCCTGGCTCGCCTGCGGACCGGAGGCTGCCCTGACCGGCAAGACCGCGCTCCGGTACTACGGGCTGGAAGGCGACTGGGATGACAACGACCCGATCCACCTGGCCGTACCCCACGCGCGTCGCCTCGATCGCCGGGGAAAGATCCGGGTGACCCGCTGGCGCGAACTCGATGCCCGGTTGCATCCAACCCGCAAGCCACCGACCGTACGGCTGGAGGTCGCCCTGTTGACGACCGCGAGCCGGGAACGAGAGACCGCACGACAGGCAGCAATGCTCCTGGACGCCTGTCGCCAGCGCCGGACCACTCCACAACGGCTGCTGGCCGAGCTGGAATCGCTCGGGCAGCTGGCCGGTCGAGACGTCATCCGGCAGATCCTGCTCGACACTGTGGACGGTGTGCAGTCGTTCCTCGAACAGTGCTACCTGCGCCGGGTCGAGCGCGCTCACGGCCTGCCCGCTGCCGACCGCCAGGTAAGAGCCGTCACAGCTGCCGACTCCACCACGGTCGACCACTCCGGCACGGCCGAGTCCACGACCACTCCCCCGGCGAGGCCGTCGAAACGAGTCGTCTATCGCGACGTCGAGTATTCGCCGTACGGCGTGATCGTCGAACTCGACGGCCGGCTCGGCCACTCCGACGCGCTGTCCCGCTGGCGTGACATGAGCCGGGACAACGCCGCTGCGACGAGCGGGAAGCTCACGTTGCGGTTCGGGTACCAGCTCGTCAGCCACCCCTGCGAGACCGCAGCCCAGGTGGTGACCGCCCTGCGCCACCGCGGTTGGACCGGTGCCCCTCGCCTCTGCTCCCCCACCTGTGCGCTTGGGGAGGATCCTGTCCGGATCCGGGGAGGCAAATACCCCCATTCGGGGGCAACATCCTCCCCACCGGAGGCGAGAAACCTCCCCGGCTAGCTGAGCGAGCTGAGGTCCGGTGGGACGTCGACCGCGTGCTCCCGCAGGACGCTCAGCGGGATCGTCTCGAGCGCTCGGTGGTGGCTGGAGGCGAGGACGATCGGCGCTGCCGCACCCGCGTGGTACGCCTGAAGCCAGCGGACCGCGACGACACACCACCGGTCCCCCGGGCGCAGGCCGGTGAAGCCGAACTCCGGCCGGGGCGTGGACAGATCGTTGCCGATCGACGCCTGATGAGTCAGAAACTCCGTCGTCATCACCGCGCACACGGTATGACTCCCGAGATCCTCAGGGCCGGTGCTGCAGCAGCCGTCGCGATAGAAGCCGGTGACCGGATCGGTACCGCACTCCTGGAGCGCCTCGCCCAGGACGTTGAGTTCGTTCTCCATCGGAGGTCGGTCAGGATGCCTTGGTGTCGCCGAGGCGGGGCTTGATGTGGTCGTCGACCGACTCGCCGGCCTTGATGAGTTCCTTGGCCTTCTCGGCGTACATGTCGACGTACTCCTGGCCGGACAGCTCCATCAGGGCGTACATGATCTCGTCGGTGACCGAGCGCAGCACGAAGCGGTCGCGCTCCATCCCCTCGTACCGGGAGAAGTCGAGCGGTTTGCCGATCGACACGCCCGGGCGGATCAGCCGGGGCAGCCGGCGGCCGGGCTCGCGGATCAGGAACTTCGGCCAGACCGAGCCGGGCGGGTTCAGCTTCTCGGTGTCGATCATCGCCACCGGGATGACCGGCACGCCGGCCACGATCGCCATCCGGGCCACGCCGGTCTTGCCCTTGTAGAGCCGGCCGTCGGGCGAGCGGGTGCCCTCGGGGTAGATGCCGAACAGCTCACCTTTGGCGAGGATCTCCAGCCCGATGTTCAGCGCGGCCAGCGACGCGCGGCCGCCCGAGCGGTCGATCGGGATCTGGCCGACCGAGCGGAAGAAGGTCGCCATCAGGCGGCCCTTCAGCCCGGGCGCGGTGAAGTACTCCGACTTCGCGGGGAAGACGATCTGCCGCGGCACCGCCACCGGCAGGAACACCGAGTCGGTGAACGCCAGGTGGTTGCTCACCAGCAGCGCCGGCCCGGTCGAGGGAATGTTCTCCAGCCCCTCGACCCTGGGACGGAAGAGGAGCTTCGCAATCGGTCCGACGAAAAACCGCCTGAGGAACAGGTACAGCAACGCCTTCACCTCCGTCACTCGGCCGAGAGCCTACGGTCCACCATCCTCCAGAAGCAACGTGACCGCCAGGAATAGGCGGGTTGCACTCTGTGTTGTCCCGTGGTTGCAGACTGGGTGCGATGTCGATCACGACACTCATGCCGGGGTGGGCGGGTGGCTCCGTGGCTGCGACCATTGGCATCTGCTGGATCCGTCCGACCGTCGAGGAGTACCCGTGGCAGTGCAAGCTCATGCGGAGGAGTTCCGCAGCCCAGGATCCGGTGCGAACGCCGCGACCGGGGTGCTCCTGAGCCACGGCTTCACCGGCTCGCCACGGTCGATGCGGCCGTTCGCCGAGCACCTGGCGGCCGAGGGCTTCGGGGTCGCCGTACCGCGGTTGCCCGGGCACGGGACGACGTGGCAGGAGATGAACAACACCCGCTGGCAGGACTGGTACGCCGTACTGGACAACGAGTTGGAGCGCCTGCGCAAGGAGCACGACCGGGTGTTCGTGGCCGGGCTGTCGATGGGCGGATGCCTGGTACTACGGCTCGCCGAGCAGCACGGGGAGGACATCTCGGGTGTGATCCTGGTCAACCCGTCCGTGCAGACCGACGACAAGCGGCTCGTGCTGCTCCCGGTGCTGCAGCGGCTCGTCCCGTCGTTCCCCGGCATCTCGAACGACATCAAGAAGCCCGGCGTCGACGAGGGCGCCTACTCCCGGATGCCGTTGCGCGCGCTCCACTCGCTCTCGCAGCTCTGGACGATCACCCGGGCGGATCTGGCCAAAGTCACCCAGCCGGTGCTGCTTTTCCGCAGTACTGTCGATCATGTCGTGGAACCGAGCTCGGGCCGGTCGATCCTGGCGTCGATCTCGTCCCGCGACGTGACCGAGACCCTGCTCGAGGACAGTTACCACGTGGCCACTCTGGACAACGACGCACCCCGCATCTTCGCCGACTCCACCTCCTTCATCCACCGGGTGACCGCCGATGCGTGACAACGGCCTGACCGCGTCGACCTACACGTCGATGGGCGGCATAGACCCCCAGATCGCCGAACCAGTCCTCAACGCCCTGGCCGAGGCGGACATCGCGGCGTACACCAAGGCTCCGCGCCAGGCCGCGCAGGCGGACGACGTACCCAAGGAATCAGCTGAAACTGACGCTGAGGCCGCTACCGACCCGGAAAGCACCGCCGTCGCCGAGTCGGCCGCACCGGCGCCGGCGATGGCTGACGAAGCCGCTCCCCCGCGGATTCCCGTCGGGTTCGACGAGATCTTCGTCGATGCTGCGGCCGAGGTCAGGGCCCGGGGGGTCATTGCCCGGAGTACCGAGGATGCCGAGTGGGCGTCTTTGGTGGAGCAGTTCAATCTGCCGTCGGCTGAGGGGCATGACGCGACTCCGGTGCCGCGGTGGCCGGTGAGTGAGGATGTCGAGGAGGGGTCGTACGAGCCGCTCATCGACGTACCGGCCGGGTTGATCGTCGGGGATACCGATGAGGATCCGCCGGAGGAGCCCCCGGCCCGGCGGCAAGAGGATCATCATGATCATTTCGTGCCGCCGGAGCCGCCGAAGGGACCGAAGCTGGACTGGATCAGCCGGGCTGCTTGGCTCGGGTTGATCGGTGGGCCGGTGCTGCTGATTCTGGCGGCGCTGCTCGACTTCGGGACGGGACGGATCACCACGCTGGCGGTGGTCGGGTTCATCGGCGGATTCCTCACCCTGGTGATCCGGATGAAGGACCGGCTGCCACCGGAGGACACCCCGGACGATGGCGCCGTCGTCTAGCCGTTAGGCTGCAGATCGTCGGACAATCCGACGAGATGGAGCCGAAGGAGGCACCCGTGCAGGTCACCGAGACGGTCGAGATCACCGGCCACCTGATGGATACCGGGTTGCTGTCCCGGGTCCTCGACGACATCCGCGGGTACGGCGGCGAGTACACGCTGGACAAGTTCGACCTCGGCTACGACAAGGACGACCCGTCCACCGTCCGGATGACCGTCGGCGCCGAGGACGAGGAAGCGCTCCAGCGCCTGCTGATGCGGATCCAGACCAAGGGCGCGAACCTGGTCAACCCCGGTACGCCGGAGATCTCCGAAGTACTCCAGGACGGCGTCTTCCCGGACGGCTTCTACTCGACCACGAACCTGCCCACCAGCGTCCGCCTCAACGGCCACTGGGTACCGGTCCGCAACCCCGAGATGGACTGCGGCCTGCTGGTCGAGGGCGAGGACGTCCGGACCATCCCGATGTCCGAGGTGAAGGCCGGGATGCGGATCATCTCCAGCGCCCAGGGCGTCAAGGTCACTCCGCCGATCGTCACCCACGACGAGGAGTCGTTCGGCTTCATGGAGTCGGACGTGTCCAGCGAGAAGCCGCAGGGCGTCCTGGTCAAGCAGGTCGCCGAGGGCATGCGCGAGGCGAAGGCGGCCGGGCTGAAGGTGCTCTGGGTCGGCGGCCCGGGCATCGTCCACACCGGCGCCGCGCCGGCCATGGTCGCGATCGTCGAGGCGGGTTTCGTCGACGTCATGTTCGCCGGCAACGCGCTGGCCACCCACGACATCGAGTCGTCCTTGTACGGTACGTCGCTCGGCGTCGACCTGGCCCGCGGCCGCGGGGTCGAGCACGGGCACGAGCACCACATCCGGGCGATCAACACGATCCGCAAGGCCGGCTCGATCGCCGCGGCCGTCGAGTCCGGCGTACTGACCTCTGGCGTGATGCACGCGCTGGTCAAGAAGGGCAACAAGTTCGTCCTGGTCGGCTCGGTCCGCGACGACGGCCCGCTGCCGGACGTCTACACCGACGTACTGGCCGGCCAGCGAGCGATGCGCGCCGAACTCGAAGGCGTCGGCTACTGCCTGATGGCCGCGACCATGCTCCACTCGGTTGCCACCGGCAACATCCTGCCCGCGTCGGTCCCGCTCACCTGTGTGGACATCAACCCAGCCACCGTCACCAAGCTCGCCGACCGGGGCTCCGCCCAGGCCCGAGGCATCGTCACCGACGTGGGCCTCTTCATCGAACACCTGGCCCGAGAACTCTCCCCGGCCTACGCCGACGCCAACTGACTTTGTCGGTGCCGAGTGCCATGGTGGATCCATGGCACTCAGGACGAAAGCTCATTGGTTTGGTGTGGTGCTCAACTCGCCTGATCCGAAGGCGTTGGCCGAGTTCTATCAGCGGTTGCTCGGGTGGACGTTGTATCCGTCGGACGACGACTCCGACTTCGTCAGTCTGGCGCCGTCGGAGGAGGCGGGGTACAACCTTGCCTTCCAGCGTGAGGATCTGTACGAGCGTCCGGTCTGGCCGGCTGAGGCGGGGAAGCCGCAGATGCAACTCCACCTCGATCTGGAGGTGGACTCGCTCGACGAGGCTGTGGCGCATGCTGTCGGGTGCGGGGCGGAGCTGCCGGAGTTCCAGCCGCAGGAGCGGGTTCGTGTGATGCTCGACCCAGATGGTCACCCGTTCTGCCTGTATCTGGGCTGAGCAGGCAGGATGGGTTCCATGACGGAACTCGTGCACCTGGCGGTTGTCGACGGCATCGCGACGATCACGCTCGACTCGCCGGACAACAAGAACGCGCTCTCCCAGCAGCTGACCAGCGAGCTGCTGGCTCACCTGGAGACGGCTGACCGGGACGACGCCGTCCGGGCGATCGTGATCCGGTCGGCGCTGGACGTGTTCTGCTCCGGGGCGGATCTGTCCGAGGCGACATCGGTCGGGATGAAGGTCGGCGCGCAGCGGATGGTCGACGTCCAGCGCGCGATCGTGGCGAACTCCAAGCCGGTCGTCACCCGGGTCGCCGGACCGGTACGGGCCGGCGGGATCGGTATCGTCGCCGCCTCCGACATCAGTATCGCCGGCCACAGCGCGACCTTCGCCCTCACCGAGGTCCGCCTCGGCCTGGCCGCCGCGACGATCTCGCTGACCGTGATCCCCCGGCTGACCGACCGCGCCGCCTCCCTCACCTTCCTCACCGGCAACAGCTTCGACGGCGTCGAGGCAGCGAGCCTCGGACTGGTCACCCAGTCGGTCCCCGACGCGGAGGTCGACTACACCCTCGCCGAAACCCTCAAGTCCCTCCTCAAGGGCGCCCCCCAAGGCCTCCGCGAGTCGAAGAAACTCCTCAACCGAGAACTCCTCGCCGACATCGACGCCCGCGGCACCGACCTCGCTGAGTTGTCCGCATCATTGTTCGGCTCCCCCGCCGCACAGGAGGCGATGCTCGCCTTCCTCAACCGCAAGAAGAAGTAGCCGAACTCACGGCAGGGTGAGTTCGACCAGCATCGGGAGGTGGTCGGAGCCTGCGGCCAGGTCGGCGCGGGTGACGCCTTCGACGGAGTCGAGCGGGATGACCCGCCCGGCTAGGCCTGGGGACAGCAAGGCGCCGTCGATGCGTTTGACTGGGTTGTCGGAGTGGAAGGTGTTGCCGGCGTTGAGGCCCAGGTCGGTCAGGCCTTCGGCGGCTAGGCGGTCCCAGACCGGGCCGCCTGGTTCTTCGTTGAGGTCGCCTACCAGGAGGTAGGGGAGGTTGAAGGACTTACAGCCCCGGAGTACCTGCTCCAGTTCGTGCTGGCGGCCGCGGATGTGGAGACCGAGATGGCAGACGATCAGGGCCAGGTCGACGCCACCCAGCGTGGTTCGGCCGCCGACCGAGCCGCCGGGGAGCTGGGTCGCGATGAAGCGGAAGCGGCGGCGCACGAACGGCCGCCAAACCCTCCAGTGCAAGGGATCCGCGAGGTCGATGCCATCGGCAACCAAGATCGCGTTGCGTGCCGAGGCCGCGACGTACCGGAGGCCGAAGCTTGCCGCCATCGCCTCGCGCTTGCGGCGGGTGCCCCACCAGGTCGGCGCTTCCTGGACCAGCATGACGTTCGGCGCGCAGGCCTTGACCACGCGCGCCAGCGCCTCCCGGTCGTCGCCCCAGCGGTGCACGTTGTACGAGAGCACCCGCATCGAAGGCCCGGCCGCACCCCCGTTGCTCGCGGCAACCGGCTCGGAGCTGGCCGCGCCCTCGTCGCTCGCGGCAACCGGGTCGGGGCCGTTCGTCATGCCTCGGTGTCGCCGTTCAGCTCGGCGGGCGCCGGTTCTTTGATCGGTTCGGCCGTTCGCATGCCCGTACGCCGGCCAACCGACTTGCGCGCCGCCCGCTCGAGCCGGGTCGACCGGGCGCCACGCGCGGCGGCCGTCTTGGCCGTCACCGCGGTCGTCTTGACCCGCACCCGACGCAGCCAGGTCGCCTCTTCGCGCGCCAGGTCGGCCGCACCGACCATGCCGGCTTCAGGACCCAGTACCGCCCGTACGATCCGCGCCTCGGGCCGGAACCCACGCCCGGTCAGCGTCCGCTTGAAAGCCTCCCGCGCCGGAGCCAGCAGCAACTCCCCCGCATCCGACACGCCACCACCGATCACGAACGTGCCGGGGTCGAGCGCAGCCGCCAGATTGGCCAGGCCGATTCCGAGCCAGCGGCCGACATCTTCCAGCAACTCGACCGCGACCGGGTCGCCGTCCTTCGCGAGCGCGGTGACCATCGGACCGTTGATCTTGCGCGGGTCGCCATCGGCCGCCCGCAACAGGTTGTGAGCAACCGGCGAACCGGACAGCGCCAGCTCACGAGCCTCACGCGTCAACGCGTTGCCCGACGCGTACTGCTCCCAGCACCCACGGTTGCCGCACTCGCAGCGGTGCCCGCCCGGTACGACCTGCATGTGCCCGAACTCGCCGGCGATACCGAACTTGCCGCGCTGCAGAGCGCCGTCGTTGAGGATCGCGCCGCCGATACCGGTACCAAGCGTCACGCAGACCAGATGGCTCTCACCCTGCCCGCCGCCGAACCGCCACTCCGACCAGGCAGCCGCGTTGGCGTCGTTCTCGACCACCACCGGCAGCCCGAGCCGGCGCTCGACGGCGTCGCGCAGCGGCTCGTGCCGCCACGCCAGGTGCGGGGCGAACAGTACGGACGAACGCGTGCCGTCGACGAAGCCGGCCGCGCCGATCCCGACCGCGATCACGTCGTGCCGCGACTCGAGGTCGTGCACGATCTCGGCGATCGCGTCCTCGGTCTCGCGCGGGTCCTTGGTCGGCGTGTCCCGGCGCAACCGGTCCAGGATGTTGCCCTCCGGATCGACCACTCCGGCGGCCACCTTGGTGCCACCGATGTCGATCCCGATCGTCAGCGCCTGCGTCAGAGCCATGTCACGACCCTCCTGGTGAATCCCCCGGATTCCATAGCAAGCCTACCTACCGCTGATGAGCTCAACGGTGTTTCTCCGGGGCCGGGGCCGGTTTGCGGGCCAGGTCGGCGGCGCCGATCAGGCCGGCGTCGTTGCCCAGTTCGGCGAGGCCGAAGGCCGGGTGCGGGCGATTCGCCTTGGCCGGCAGGTTCTTCTCGAAGGCGACCTGGGCCGACTTCAGCAGCAGCTCCTTGGCCGCGCTCACGCCACCACCGATCACGATCGTGCTCGGGTCGAACAGGGTCGCGATACTCGCCAGCCCCTCGCCCAGCCAGCGCCCGAGATCATCCAGCAGCTCGACCGCACACGGGTCGCCCTGCGCCGCCGCCTCGGTGATCATCGGACCGGTCAGCGCGGCCGGGTCGGTGATCCCACAGACGCTCAACATCTGCGCCGCCGCCAGCGACCCAGACTCCGCCTGCGCACGTCCCTCACGCACCAGAGCCCGCCCCGACGCGTACTGCTCCCAGCACCCACGAGCCCCACACCCACACCGATGCCCGCCCGGTACGACGCGCATGTGCCCAAGCTCCGCCGCGACCCCATGAGCGCCGCGCAGCAACTCGCCGTCGATCACCACGCCGCCACCGATCCCGGTGCCGACCGTCACGCAGACCATGTGCTCGACATCCTTCGCCGCACCGAAGGCGAACTCGCCCCAGGCGGCCGCGTTGGCGTCGTTCTCGACCACCACGGGAACCTTCAGCGCGTCAGCGACCCGTGCGCCGAGCGGTTCGTTCCGCCAGGCCAGGTTCGGCGCGAAGAGCACGGTCGAGCGGTCCGAGGAGACGAACCCGGCAGCGCCGATTCCGACCGCCTCGACCTGGTGGTCCTTGATCAGCTCGGCGGCCGCGTCGATGATCGCCGCCGCGGTCGCGTCGACCGAGTCGGCCGGGGTGTCGCGATGCGTGCGCGCGCCGATGGCGCCGTCCGCGTCCACGATGCCGGCGGCGATCTTCGTCCCGCCGACATCGATGCCGATGCTCAATCCCATGGTTCGGGGTCCTCACTCACGTCGATCCGGTCCACGCGGGACCGGGCGGGCCGTTCGGGTTCCTGCGCCTTGGCGGTCCGCGACTCTGCGTCCTCCCGGGCCTGCCGCGCGGCCTCCGCGGCAGCTTCCAGCAGCGACCGTACCGATCCGAGCACCCCGGCCGCGGCCGTCGACAGCTGCTCGATCGTCTCCGGGCTGGTCGTCCGCACCTTCGCGATCAACTGGCACAGCGGACACCACTGACACTCGGGCCCGCTACGCGACGTACTGTGCTGGTGCTCTTCTTCGGGTGCTGGTTCTTCTTTTTCAGCTTTCGGTGGTTCCTGGTGGTCGTGCTTGGCGGCCTGCTGCAGTACCGCGAACAGCTTGGCTGCCTCTTCGGCGACCGAGCCGACGGGCTCCTTGCTCATCTGGTGCCCTCCGAGATCGCCGTCGGCTCGTTGTCGAACTGCTGACTCATCTGCTCACGGATCTCCTGTGCCAGCGCCTCGACCGAGTCCAGCGCCCCGTTCGCAGACCCGTTCGCGGACCCGTTCGCGGACCCGTTCGCAGGCGGCAGATCGACAGCCCGCGGCAACGGCTCACGCGGCGCGAATCGCACCTGCAGCCGCCCATCGTCCAGCCGCGCGCCCGCGACAACTCCACGGGCCAGCGCCGCCGGCAAGGGCAGCACCCGCCGGTACGAGCCAACAGTGATGATCAGCTCGTCCCCGTGCCGGGCCAGCTCCAGGTCGCTGGCCGACGCGAGCGGCAGCGGCATGGTCAGCGTGTACGTCCGCCCGTCGGTGTCGATATGCCGATCAACCCACAGCGACGTCTCGTCGGTCGCCCGGGTGAACGGGTCGTCCTTGCCGTACATCTCGACCGCGAACGCCGCGAGCTCCTCGACCCCGACCGGCTCGCACGCACGGTACGGCGACTCCCAGATCGGCAGCGGCCGGAACGAGTCGGCGACGTCGTCGAGGATCCCGCGCTGAGCAGCGACCCACTGGCGTCGCCAGTTGTCGGCGCCGGCGGCCGGGAAGACCCGGTTCGCGATGACGCCGTCGACCCGATAGCCGAACAGCGACAGGGTCGTGAGCGAACGTCGGGCTTCGGCGACGACGACGGCTTCAGGGGTCAGTACCAGCCGTACTGAGGCATCGGGACCGGTCAGCAACGTGCGGATGTCGGCCAGGTCGCCCTGCAGCCGGCGCAGCGCGTCGAAAACGGTGTCGTCGGGCATCGGCAGCCCGGAAGCCTTGCTGAGCCAGGGCCGGAAGGCGCGGACGACCTTGCGCTCGGCATTGAAGATGCGGCCCAGGTACCAGGTCAGGGCGTCCGGCAGTGCGAGCAGCCGCAGCGTCTCGGCGGTCGGCGCGCAGTCGACGACGATCACGTCCCAGCGGCCGGACCGGACGTGGTCGCGCACCTCGAGCAGCGCGAGCACCTCCTCGGCGCCCGGCAGCACGGTCAGCTCCTCGGCCTCGATCGGGTCGACCCCGATCACGTTCAGCACCGAGCGCAGGTACGCCTGGATGTCACCCCAGGACCGCTCGAACCGGCGCTGCGCGTCGATCTGCTGGACGAACAGCAGGTTGTCGATCTCGGTCGGTTCTCCCCCGACCTCGCTGTCGAACGCATCCGACAGCGAGTGCGCGGCATCGGTCGAGAGCACCAGCGTGCGCAGCCCCCGCAACGCGGCGAGCGTCGCGGTACCGGCCGCCGAGGTGGTCTTCCCCACGCCGCCTTTACCCGTGTACAGCAGAATGCGAGTCACTGGATCAGGACTCGACGCGCTTCTTGAGGCCCTTCAGGGCGGTGTCGATGATGACTTTCTCGGCCTTGCGCTTGAGCAGGCCGATCATCGGGATCGCCACGTCGACGGCGAGCCGGTACGTCACCTCGGTGCCCTGGTCGCCCAGGTCGCGCAGGACGTACGAGCCGTCCATGCCCTTCACCATCTTGGCCTGGACGAGCGTCCAGGTGACCTCGTTGCGGGACCAGACGTAGTCCAGCGTGTACTCGTCCGAGATCGCCCCGGCATCCACCTTGAACCGGACCTGTTTGGGCCGGCCGGCCTCGTCCGTGGACAGCACCTGCGTCTCCCGCATCGAGTCGGCCCACTCCGGGTACGCCTCGAAATCCGCGATCACCGCCATGATCGCCTTCGGGGTCGCGTTCACGACGATGGTCGAGGTGGTCTGCTCTGCCATCGATTCACCTCTTCGCTGCCGGGACGGGTTCTGCCAGGACTGATCGGAGGTCGCTCGCGCGGCCCCGGGGTCCAGCGACGAGACTATCGCGGGATCGGACTGCTCCCTGCCCTCACCCGCGGCGCGGCCTTGCTCGAGTTCGTCCTTCAGCCGCCAGATGTTCGCCCGGTACTGCGCCACGTACCGTTCCCGCAGTTTGCCCAGCCGGTGACCGCCGACCGCCTTGACCGGGTCGATCCGCAGGTACCAGTGCACGACCACTCCGTCTCGCACCGGCTCCAGCCACCACTCCGCCGTACCGATGCCCTCGCCGGTCACCGCCCAGCGCACGCCGTCGGGGCCGCGCCGCTCGGTCGGGGTCAGGATCAGGCCCGGCCACCACTGTTTCCACAGGGTGTCCGCGCCGAGCCGCTGGGCAACGTAGGCTGGTTCGGCGACGAGGAGATCGTCGCAACTGATGTCTAGCGCCGGCATGCCTTGATCCTGGTGTCCAGTGAGTCACAGATCTGACTACTTGTGGGTAGGTTGACGGTAGCGTGCGTCTGAGTTGTCCATTCGTAACCGTCTGAGGAGACGCGAATGCGTGAGTTCACCACCCCTGCCGTCATCGAGCCGCCGACCACCGGCAGCTTGAGCGATCCCGTCTGGGCGAACGCGTCGTCCCATCCTGACACCGCGGTGTTCAGTCGACGGGTCGAGGGTGGCGGCTGGCTGGACATCACCGCCGCCGAGTTCGCGCAGCAGGTGGGTGCGGTGGCGAAGGGCCTGATCGCGGCCGGCGTCAAGCACGGCGACCGGGTCGCGCTGCTCAGCGCCACGCGGTACGAGTGGACCCTGATCGACTACGCGATCTGGAGCATCGGCGCGGCGACCGTGCCGATCTACGAGACCTCGTCGGCCTCGCAGATCCAGTGGATCCTGACCGACTCCGAAGCGGTCGTGGCGGTCGTCGAGAACGCCGCGCACGGGGTCGTCGTCGAGTCCGCCCGGGCCGAGGCGCCCGCCCTGCAGGAGGTCTGGCAGATCGAGTCGGGCGCCGTCGACCAGCTCACCGCCCTCGGCCAGCAGGTCAGCGACGCCGAGCTGGACAAGCGGCGTACGGCGGTCGTCCCTGGTGATCTCGCGACGTTGATCTACACATCCGGCACGACCGGGCGGCCGAAGGGCTGCAAGATCAGCCACTCCAACTTCATGGACGAGCTCGGTACGGCCACCAAGGTGCTGCCCGACCTGTTCAAGCTGGACGGCGCGTCGACGCTGCTGTTCCTGCCGCTGGCGCACGTGTTCGCCCGGATCATCCAGGTCGGCTGCGTGCTGATGCGGGTGAAGGTCGGGCACACCGCCGACGTGAAGAACCTGGTGCCGGACCTCGGCTCGTTCAAGCCGACCTTCATCCTGAGCGTGCCGCGGGTGTTCGAGAAGGTGTTCAACACCGCGTCGCAGACCGCGCACTCGGCCGGCCGGGGCAAGATCTTCGACGCCGCCGCCGAGACGGCGATCGCGTACTCGGAGGCGCAGGACAAGGGTGGCGCGGGCTTCGGGCTGAAGGCCAAGCACACGCTGTACGACAAGCTCGTCTACGGCAAGCTGCGCGCGGTGCTCGGCGGCCAGGTCGAGTACGCCGTGTCCGGTGGGGCGCCGTTGGGCAACCGGCTCGGACATTTCTTCCGCGGCATCGGCGTACCGGTGCTGGAGGGTTACGGGCTGACCGAGACGACTGCCGCGCTGGCCGTGAACCTGCCGGACGACATCCGAATCGGGACGGTCGGCAAGCCGCTGCCCGGTGTGACGGTCGGTGTGGCCGACGACGGTGAGCTGCTCTTCAAGGGCGGGCAGGTCATGCTCGGCTACTGGAAGAACGACGAGGCGACGGCTGCGGCGATCGACTCGGACGGGTGGTTCCACACCGGCGACCTGGGCGAGTTCGACGCGGACGGGTTCATCAAGATCACCGGGCGGAAGAAGGAGATCCTGGTGACGGCGGGCGGCAAGAACGTGGCCCCCGCAGTACTGGAGGACCGGATCCGGCTGCACCCGCTGGTCAGCCAGTGCATGGTCGTCGGCGACGGCAAGCCGTTCATCGCCGCGCTCGTCACGATCGATCCGGAGACCATCCCGGCCTGGGCCGAGAAGCACGGCAAGCCGAACGACATGTCGGTCCTGGTGGACGACAAGGACCTGATCGCCGAGATCCAGACCGCCATCGACGACGCCAACACGGCCGTCTCCAAGGCCGAGGGCATCAAGAAGTTCAGCATCCTGACCGAGGACTGGACCCAGGAGAACGGCGAGCTCTCGCTGAAGCTGTCGCTGCGCCGCCATATCGTGATGAAGAAGCACGAAGCCGACGTCGAGGCGCTCTACGCCAAATAGGCACCGCCTCCGCCACCGACTGACGACCTCGAACAGGTAGCGGTGACCTTGAACACGTTATTTCTTGTTCAGGGTCGCCGGTGGGTGTTCAAGGTCGCCGGTTGTGGCGGGCGGATCAGTCGGTGAGGTCTTCGTAGGTGTTCTCGGCGGCTTCTTTGAGCTCCTTGACGGCTTCGCCTACGCCGGTGGCGGCGAGGATGCTGCCGAGGATCGTGTTGGCCCACTTGAAGGCGCTGAGGTACCGGCGGGGGCTCGGGCCGACGGCGTTGAAGAGTCTGGCCAGCGATCGAGCCCAGCCCGCGAGCTTCACCCGGAGGTTGGCGCCGGTCAGGCCGCAGACGAACAGGCGCTCGTCGTACGCCGCGTCGCCGACCACCTCCCGCAGCTCGGCGAACGCGTCGCGGTCGGCCAACTCGTCGTACGCCGCGAGCAGCTCCTGACTCTGCTCGGACGGCAACAATCCGTCCGGCCCGATCGCCAGCCGCAGGAACTCGTCCAGCTGCCTGACGAACTGCTGCAGTGCTTCCCGATCCTCAGCGGGCATGACTCCTCCAGGGCAAGTTTCTGGCGGAGGGCCTATCTGCTACATCGGAAAGCTCGGTGGCGCGTTACCTGCCGAGGGACAGCTCAGTGGCGGGTCAGTTGCTGAAGGACAGCTCGCCGGCGTGCTCGACGAGCTCGAGTTCATCGCCGAGCGCCCACTCGGCCACCCGCGAGACGGTCTCGGCGGAGATCGCCGGGGTGACCGCCGTGGCGGGGATGCCGGTGGTGCTGTGGGCGTCGTGGGGCAGGACGACGCGCAGGCCGCGGGCGAGCGCAGTACGGGCTGTGGCACTGACGCACATCTCGGACATCAGTCCGCAGATCGCTACCGCTTGTACGTCGTGAGCGGCGAGAAGCTTGGCGAGCGGAGTACCGGCAAAGGAGTCATCCCGCAGTTTGCGGATGATCGACTCCCCCGGCTCGACACCGAAATGGAGTTCCCACCCCGGTCCGCCCGGTGCATCCGCGGTCCCCGGGGCACCGTCGTTCTGGACGTGGACGATCAGTACGCCGGCCGCCCGTGCCTTCGCCAGGAGTTCGCCCACCCGCTCGAGCAACCGCTCGGACTCAGGTACAGCGGCGAGGCTGCCCAGCTGGAGGTCGATGATCAGCAGCGCCTGGACTGATTGCATGGCGCGAGCGTAACGACTCGTGCCCCGCGGTGGCGCACCCTCCAACGCCACCGCAGGGGTGCAGTGGCCCCCTGAAACCACCGCTGAGTCGCGCCTCCCCCCTCCAAGGCACTGTGCCGGTCGCGTTTCTGATCACCGGCTTGATGTACAAGAGGACCGAGATACCCGCTTGATACGTCCGATTCCCGGATAATTTCGGCGGCTTCGGTATCTCAGGGTCGCCGGCCGCCTCCTCTCCGGCAGAACAGACCGATCGTGGACGGAGTCCGCCGCAACCGCGACAATGAGTGAGTGGCTGGCGGGGCCGCCGACAGAACCGGAGTCTTTGCAATGGATCTGCTGCGAGATGTCAGCACCGCCGAGCTCGTCAAGCGAGCGCAGGCGGCTGACCAAGCGGCGTGGAACGCGCTGACGGCGCGGTACACCAACCTCTTGTGGTCGGTGGCCCGCGGCATGCGCCTGGGCAGCGACGACGCTGCCGACGCCGTCCAGACGACCTGGCTGCGGCTGGTCGAGCGTCTGGACACGGTGCGTGAGCCGGAACACCTGGGCAGCTGGCTGGCGACGACCGTACGCCGGGAATGCCTCGCGATCCTCCGCCGCCGGGTGCCGACGCCGACCGATTCCGACTGGGACAGCCTGCCGGACGACGACGCCGCTCCACTCGACGCCGGTCTGCTGAAGACGGAGCAGGAATCTGCTCTCTGGCGAGCGTTCCGCCTGCTCAAGCCGCGGTGCCAGGCGCTCCTGCGAGTGCTGATGGCAGATCCACCACCGGCGTACGCCGATGTCGCCGCGTCCCTCGACATGCCGGTCGGAAGCATCGGCCCGTCGCGCCAGCGCTGCCTCGCCAACCTACGGAAGCTGGCCATGCCATGAACGCCTTCGACGATGACGACGAGCTGATGGCTCAACTCAGTCGGCTCGCCGGCGAACTGGACGCCGTACCGGAGCACGTGATGGCCGCTGCCCGGGCGGCGATTCTCACCCGCGACCTCGACAGCGAGCTGGCCGAACTGGTTGCCGACTCCTCGGCGACCGAGGCGGAGCTCGAGTTCGAGCTGGTCCGGGGTGGAGCCGTCGACCTGGATCGGCTGCTTTCCTTCGACAGCGGCGAGCTCCAGGTCGAGTTGGAGGTCGTGCGGGATGGCGACGAGCTGACGCTGATCGGTCAGGTGATCGGTACTGCGCCGGTGGACTGCTCACTCGAGTACGGCGACAGTCGCCGGGTCGCGCTGCCTACCGACGAGCTGGGGCGGTTCCTGGTCGACGGGTTGTCCGGTGGGCCTTTGAGAGTGCGGTGCAGGTCGGCGACAGGCGCTTCGGTCACGACAGCTTGGGTGATGGTTTGACGCTGTCAGCACCCGAGGGCGACGAAGGACAGCGCGGTGGCGAGCATGACCGGGTCGTCGGCGATGCTCGCCCGGACGGCGCGCAACGCAGTACCGAAGGATGCTCCGCCGCGCAGGTGCTCGTGGAAGTCGACCATAAGGCCGGCGGTGGCGGCGTCGTTCACCGGTACGACGCTGGCGAGCAGGCTGGCCGTGCCGAGTGGGACCAGGGCGGAGACGACGCCGAGGAGTTCGTCGGCGCCGACCGCAGCGGCGACGCCGGACTCGCAGCTGGACAGGACGAGTCTTTGCGGGGCCCGGCGCAGGCGGCCGAGATCGTAGATGGTCAATGGGCCGTCGTGCAGGGTGAAGTTCGAGAAGAGCGGGTTGTCGGTGCGGAAGATGCCGTGGGCGGCGATGTGCGCGGTCCAGGCGCCGTCGAGCGCGGCCAGGGCGGCCTCGGCGGTCGCGCTCTGGTCCAGCAGGGTGATCGCGTCCGGGTAGCCCTTGTTGATCAGTTCGAGTTCGCTGCCGCTGCCGTCCAGACCTGGGCCGACGACCAGCGCCACCCGGCGGCGCGACGGGGCCTTCGTCCGGCCGGCTTTCAGCCACAGCGCGGCCGACGGGGCCACGGTCAGCGGCACCGCACCCAACGCCGGCAACATCGCCCAGGGCGCCGACTGCAACCGAGCAGTGGGAACGACGACGACGGGTCCGCTCGGGTTGCCTCTGTGCAGGTCGGCCGCGGCTGGACCGAGAAGAACCTGCTGCAGTCGCTTGCCGGCGGTTTCAAGAGCTTCCAGAGCTCTGGCCGGTGGCCGCCCTCGAGCCAGCCGGCGCAGCATGAACCTGGCCAGCTCGATCTCCCGGACGGCCGCGGCCACCGGCCCGACCCGATGCATGCGCACCCGGCGCCCGACCACGCTGATCGCAAACAGCTCGCCATCTACCTCGGTGAGCTCGACCAGCCGATGCTCCCCCAGCCCACCCAGCAGTTCCTCCAGATCCCCAGAGGTGGTCGGGGTGCTGGTGGGGCGGGCGGCGAGGCGGCGGGTCCTGGACCGGATGGCGGATTCGAGGCGGGTGCGGTCGGTGAGGAGTCGGTCGGTGGCGGGGCCTGGAGCGGACTCGTTGAGGCGGGCGGTGATGTTGCGGAGGGCGGCGAGTTCTCCGGCGAGTTCTCGATCGTCGGGGCCGTGGACCGGTGGTACGGCGAGGGCGCCGGCTCGCCAGAGTTCGCTCCAGCGCAGGAGCATGCGCGCGTCTCCCCGGCGTACGGCGTGTCGCTGGGCGAGGGCCGCAAGCTCGGTCCCGTACGCCGCCGCATGCGCGCGCAACTCAGGCGCCGCCAGCGAACGCTGGTGATCCCCAGCCGCCTGCAACCCGCGCCGGCAAGCGATCAGCGTCGCGGCGGTGGCGCCCCGACCCTCCGCCCGCAGCGCCTCCGCGAGCCAACCCGCCGCATGACCGTACGCAGGCCCGCGCCGACGGAATCGAGCAGCAGTGGCCAGGTGCCGATCCGCGTCGTCTCGCCGACCGACCTCAGCAGCCAGCCGGCCGGCGAACAGATGCGCCGACGCCGCCTCGGCAGAGTGCAGCTCGTCAAGCCGATCAGCCACCCGCCCGGCCTGAGTGCTCAACCGCGCACCACGCTGGCCAGCGTCGTACCGCGACTGCAGCACGACGAACGACGCCCGAGCCTGCCAACTCTTCCGCCCCTGCCGACGGAACAGTTCAGCAGCAGCCGCAGCCCGCTCCCCCGCCAGAGCGGCCTGCCCTGCCGCCTGTGCAGCCTGCGCCGCAGCGAAGAGCAGATCAGCCGTCGCAGTCCCGTTGCCGGTCTCATTGGCCAACGCCTCCTCCGCGCTGGCAAGCGCTTCACCCGCCAGCCCAGCAGCGAGCAGCACCGCCGAGCGGTCGATGGCCAAGCTCGGCCAGGACGTCTGCAGGGCCGCGTAGCGAGCCCCCGCTTCGTCGAGAAATCCGAGCGCCTCGGGCAAGTCACCCCGCTGATAGGCCAGATCTGCCCGATTGTGGACCGCCATCGCCGACTCCAGGTCCTGGCCCTCCGCGGTCAGCAGTTGCTCGGCGATCACCAGGTCGCGGTCGGCCCGCGTCGCCTGCCCGAGCGCGGCGTACACCAGGAAGCGATGGGTGCGCGAGCGCGCCTCCCACAGCCGGTCGCCCCCTGTGCGCAGTACCTTGACTGCCCGGCGAAGGTCGGCGAGCGCTTCGTCGTACCGGCCGAGCACCCGCAACAGATAGCCCCTGCGCATGAGGACGCGACCACTGTGAATTCCATTGCTGAGCGCAACGGCATGGTCCAGCGCCGTGAGTCCTTCCGCCGCGCGGCCGGCCAGCCCCAGGGTGAGCCCGAGGGTCGCCTCGACGTCGGCCGTCCGCTCCGAATCGCCCGACCTGCCCGCCAGCCGAACCGCCCGGCGAAGCTCCGCGATGGCCTCGGCCGCCCGCCCCGAGTCGCGCAGCACGATGCCCTTCGCCTGGTGAGCGATCGACGCGGTCCGTGGATCCGGCGACTGCGCGAGCAGGGTCTCCGCCGCCCCGAAAGCCTCGGCCGGCCGCGCCACCGCGAGCGGAAGCAGATCGTCAGCTGCCTGCTGACGGCCTGGTCGGGGGTCGCCATTGGCAACTGACACGGGGACGAGTCTAGTGTCCTGAGTCGGACGTTGGCGCTTCAGCTCCAGCGCCCAGGTGCGTGCATCGCGGTGCTGGAGGAGCGTCCTCGATGCGGAGCATCGTGGATGCTGCGCCAGTGCCGGGAGGTGCGTGCCTGGGCGCTGGAGATGTGCGCCAACGTCCGACTCAGGACACTAAGTTGCTGGACACAGAAACTGCAGGGTCGAAATCTGGAGGGGTAATGCAGGAAGACACATCGGGCGAAGGGGCGGCGGCCGCCGGTCCGAAGGATGTTCCCGAGACGCCGTGGGCCGAGCAGCGCCGGGCCATTCAGGAAAGTTATGGCGCCGGGCCGGGCAAGTCGCGGTGGCGGGTGGGGATCGGCACCGGTGCCGGTGACACCGAATTCCTCTACGAGGAAGGCGTGCTGCTCGTCCGGCAGCAGTACTTCGACGAGGTGCGCGAGATCCTCGTGCAGCTCGGGCTGTTCCCCTCCGAGGACGACCAGGCGGCCGAGCGGCGGGCAGCCGATGCCGAGGGCCGGGCCGAGCGTCAGTTCGTCGAACCCGTGCTGGCGGGCCTGCGGCTCGTTCGGCTCTCGTCGGAACGGGACTACGACACGATCGAGGTACTGGAAGCCGTCACCAAGGGCGGCCGGCCGAGCGTCGACGGACGGGCCGCCACGCAGATCAGCGGGGTCGGCCGGGACAGTGTCGCGCTGAACCATGTCGTCCCGCTGTGTGGCAACGGTGCCGGATGTCCGGCGACCGAGCCCGAGCCGGTACCCGCCGTCAGCGCGCCGTACCCCGGCTACACCCCGGATCGCGGGGCCGGTGACGGGGTCAAGGTCGTCGTGGTCGACACCGGGTTCGACGCGGCCGCGCCGGGACGCAGCCAGTGGCTGGAGGGCGTGGAGGGTGACCCCGACTACGCCCAGATCGGCGACACGCTGAACAAGTACGCGGGTCACGGCACCTTCATCGCCGGACTCATCCGCTGCGTCGCGCCGCGGGCCGAGGTGTACGTCCGGGGGGTGCTGAACTTCGGCGGCTCGGCGCTGGAGTCCGACCTCGTCCAGGCGCTCGACGCCGTCCTGAACGAGGACTTCCCCGACATCATCAGCATGTCGGCCGGCACCCACGCGTACGACGCGACCGGTCTGCTCAGCTTCCGGGTCTTCGACGAGTTGCGGCTGAGCCACCACAAGGGCGTCGCCCTGATCGTTGCGGCAGGCAACGATGCTAGCCGGAAGCCGTTCTGGCCGGCCGCGTCGCCGTTCAGCGTCTCGGTCGGGGCGCTCGCGACCAGCTGGCAGGGACGGGCGCCGTTCAGCAACTTCGGTGGCTGGGTGGATGTCTATGCGCCGGGGCAGGATCTCGTCAACGCGTTCCCGGTCGGGAGCTACGAGTACCACGAACCGCCGAACGTGGTCCCGGGGCAGCCGCCGCGGGTGGAGCGGTTCTACGGGATGGCTCGCTGGAGCGGTACGTCGTTCAGCACCCCGATCGTCGCCGGCCTGGTCGCCGCCCGGATGACCCGCACCGGCGAGAACGGCCGCGACGCGGCTGCGGCGCTCGTCAAGGAGGGCCAACTGAACGCGCAACCTGCCGTCGGCGCTGTCCTGCTCCCCGAGTAGGCGGCATCCAGGGGACCTCGCCGGCTAGCCGGGGTTCAGGAAACGGGTGATCGAGCTGATCCGGTCGTCGCTGATGGTCAGGACTACGTGTCCGGTGTCGCGGCGATCGGATCCGGTCACGAAGTAGCACCGGTACGCCGGCAGCCGGTTGGCGCCGGCCGGCTCCAACTCCAGGGTCGCTGAGTCGCGCCCGCCGGCGCTGGCCTCGAGGAACGCGGCGATCGCCGGCGGGCCGTAGTACTGGTGTGGTGCCGGAGGCATGGCCAGCCAGGCGTCGTCGGTGAGCAGGGTCTTGATGGTGGTGATGTCGTCGGCGGCGAAGGCTTCGGCGAATCTCCGGGCGACGTCGCGTTCGGTCTCGGTGTCGCGCGGTGGTGGCGGGCTGTGCAGGGATGCGCGGGCGCGTTGGAGTGCGCCTTTGACGGCTGTCGGCGTGGTGTCCAGCAGCTCGGCGGTTTCGGGCGTGGAGAAGTCCAGCACGTCGACCAGGATCAAGGCGGCCGCCTGACGCGGGGGCATCCGCTGGAGTGCGGTGATGAAGGCGAGCTCGATGTTCTCGCGCTTGACCAGCTGATCGTCGAGCAGCGCATCGGGGTACGGCTGGAGCCAGGTGACGTCGCCGCGGCTGGTCGGCTCCGGCGGATCGAACGGTGGCAGCGGCTCGGCCGGCGGGCGGCGCTTGCTGTCCCGGATCGCGTTGAGGCAGCGGTTGGTGGCGATCTTGTACAGCCAGGTGCGCAACGACGAACGTTCGTCGAAAGCGGGCAGCCCGCGCCAGGCGGCCAGCAACGTCTCCTGGAGCAGATCGTCCGCATCGGTGAACGAGCCGAGCATCCGGTAGCAATGCAGATGCAGCTCACGCCGGTACGGCGCGGTCAGCTCCTCGAAGCTCTGCATCCCCACATCGTGCCAGCCCTCACCGTTCCGATCGCGAACCCGACGGTGTCTATCCAGGTATGACAACACCACTCGACACCGTCCTGGCCTACTACAACGCCTGGACCGGCCACGACTTCGACCAGGCGATGACCTACCTCGCCGACGACCTGGTCTGCCACGCGCCGGCCGGGCGGATCGAAGGCGCCGAGGCGTTCCGCGCCTTCATGGAGCCGTTCTCCCAGATCCTGCTCAAAGCGGAACTGCTCGCGTCGTACGGCGACGACACGACCGTGCTGCTGATGTACGGCACCACCACCCGCCCAGTTGCCGACGCGCCCGGTGCTGAACTCCACACCGTCCGCGCCGGCAAGATCGTCGACCTCCGCATCATCTTCGACCGACTCCCCTTCGAACAGGCCCGCGCTGCCCAGGGCAAGCCCGCCTGACGACTACGGCGCGGGCGGGCCGTCGAAGGGGGCACTCCAGGTCTGGTTGGGCTGGTGGGTACCGCAGGAGTAGGTCGCGACTACTGCATTGGGGTCAGCGAGGTTGCCGCCGGCGATGTCGATGCAGACGCCGGTGGACTGCCTGAGCTGGCCGGAGCGGTTGTAGGTCCACTTCTGCTTGGTGTCGCTGCTGTTGCAGGCGGCCAGCCGGAGGCCGGTGGAGTCGCCGGAGATGCACAGCGCCGTGTTCGCCAAGGAGGATATGAGTCCCGTGGGCTGGCGTTGCCACTGCTGGTTGCTGTTGCCGGTACAGCCGTACAAAGCGACCTTGTTGCCGACAGCAGCACCGGTATAGGCGTCCAAGCACAGGGCGGTTGCCTGGAACGCACTCTGCGGCGCTTGGATCTGACCGACCGGGATCGCGGCGCCGCAGCTTCCCGGGTCGATCGTGTAGATGGCGGTGTCGTGACTGGCGATCGTCATCGTGATGGACGATTGCACCGACTGGTTGGTGTGACTCCACAGGTCCCGGGCGGTGCGAGTGCAGCCGGTGTTCCCGAAACCCACCCGCGCCAGGTCCAGGGTGTAGCTGGTCGAGGCGGAGTTCTTGTTCAGTACCGCGACCGCGCGGCGACCGCCGGCCAGTGGCTTGACGACGACGTCGATCCCGGCGGTGGCCGAGGCGTTGCTGCGGGACGCGAGGTAGCCGCCTGCACCGAGCGCGTCCTGGTCGACGGCGATGATGTCGCTGTTCTTGAGAATGTTCAGCTGCGGCGCGTACGTCGTCGGGTCGGCGGCCAGCTTGCGGAGGTCGGAGCTGATCATCAGCGGCGAGCCCATCGCTGACCAGAGCGCGAACTGGCTGCGCTGCTCGGCGAGGGTGAGCTGCTTGTTGTCACCGATCAGCAGCATGTCCGCGTCGTTGTGGTTGCCCGGGCCGTTGTAGCGGGCCAGCGCGATGGTGTCGGTGAGGTTCTGGTAGACGCCACCCTCGTAGTAGTCGCCACCATGCGGCCAGTTCCAGGCCGAGGCGTTGTCGCCATGCCAGACGGCGATGTCTGGACTGACCCGCCACATCTGGCCGAGGGTGCGGACCCAATCCATCGAGTTGTACTTCTCGGTGCTGGTCGGGCCGTACCCGGCGGGTGCGGACTCGTTGAACAGGATCTTCCGGCTGGTACCGGCCGTGGCCGTCTTCAGAGCGTTGGCCATGGTGGTGAAGATCTGCTGACGATTGCTGCTGGTCGTCCCGCAGTTGTCCAGCTTGAGGGAGTCGATCCCCCAGTACGCCAGCGAGTTGGCATCGGCTTGTTCGTGTCCCATCACCCCGCCTGGTACGCCCTGGCAGGTGTTGACGCCCGAGGTGCTGTAGAGCCCGGTCTCCATCCCTTGACTGTGGACGTAGTTGGAGTAGTCGGTCAGCTCCCAGTCGAACCCGGGCTGGCTGCTGCTGCCCCAGGTTGCCGCCCCATGCAGGTAACCGGCGCTCGTCCGTTGCATCCAGCAATCGTCCACAGTGAGGTTGGTGTAGCCGGCAGCAACGAGACCGGTGTCCTTCATGGCCTTGGCCTGGTCCTGCATGAACTGCTGGAACGAATAGCCGGTCCTGGTGCCGTCGAGACGTGCTTGCGCGGCGCAGGTGAAGCGCGCCCAGTTATTGAAGCCCATCATCGGTTTCACGCCGATGGCGGTGCTGGTGTTCGCGGCGATCGGGTCGGCGACGGCTGCGGGTGACGTGCCGACGACCAGTCCGGTGGTGGCCAGCGCGGCTGCTGATGCGAGGGTGACCAGCCTTCTCATGGGCGGGCTCCTTTCAGGAGGAGTTTCACGAGCCGATGGCCGGGTCGCTGGTGGAGGCCGCACCGGTCTCGATATGGCCGGCGAAACGACGCAGGTACGCCGAATCGGTGCTGCTGGTGACGCTGATGTCATACCAGCGGTTGCCGGCGGCAACACCCCAGTTGGGCACCACGCGGGAGGTGCCGGGCTGGACCGTGTACGAGTACGGCTGGGTCGGCGCGTAGCGGTCCACGCCGGTGAAGGTCACGGTTTTGGTCCCGCCGTTGACGAAGGTCAGGTCGACGTAGCCGGTCGCCGCATTGTGCCGGGCGGTGACCTCCGGTCCCAGTTCCGCGATGGTCCCGGCCCGCTCCTGGACGAAGCCGTTGGGTCCGTACACACCGAACTGGTAGCGGGTCGACGGCAGCGCCCAGGTGTCGGTGAGAGACTTGACGCCCCCGACCGTGTAGGGCCAAGGTCCGTCGCTACGGGTCGCCGAGGTGACGAGGAACCCCGCTCCTGCCGTGCCCCGGTTCGTGAAGGTGAACTGCATCCGGCCGTTGACCACCACGGTGTCGACTGCCAGGTCGTACGGAATCGCCCGTGCCTTGCGCACACCGGACTCCTGCATGGGCAGCGCGCCGGTCTTGGGCGGGACCGGGTGGTAGTCGGGCGGCGAGGTGTGCGAGGCCGGCGGCTTGTACGCCGTCGTACTCGGCAACGACGGCTTCGTGCTGTCGGACCCGGTGAAGTCGAAGGCCGAGGTGAGGTCGCCGCAGACCGTCCGGCGCCAGTCGGACACGTTCGGGCTGTGGACTCCGAAACGCTTCTCGATGAACTGGATGATCGAGGTGTGGTCGAAGGTCTGCGAGCAGGTCCAGCCGCCGCGGCTCCAGGGCGAGATGGCCAGCATCGGCACCCGCGGTCCGAGCCCGTACTGCAGATTGGTCGTGTAGCCCGATCCCCCGCCGCCGGTGTAGATCTCGCCGGAGGTGCTCGCGGTCGACAGACCCTGCGCGGCCGACGCCGGCGGGTACGGCGGGACGACGTGGTCGAAGAAGCCGTCGTTCTCGTCGTACGTGAGCAGCAGCACGGTCTTGCTCCACACGGCCGGGTCGGCAGTGAGCGCGTCGAGGACGCCGGACACGTACCAGGCACCGTAGTTGGCGGGCCAGCTCGGGTGCTCGGTGAAGGCTTCGGGGGCGGCGATCCAGGAGACCTGCGGCAGGTTGCCCGCCAGTACGTCGGCTTTGAGCTTGTCGAAGTACCCGTCCCCGTTCTTCGCGTTCGTACCGGTGCGGGCCTTGTCGTACAAGGGGTTGCCGGGCTGGGCGTTGCGGTACTTGTTGAAGTACAGCAACGAGTTGTCGCCGTAGTTGCCGATGTAGGGATCGCTGTCCCAGCCCCAGCTGCCAGCGGCGTTCAGGCCGGAACCGACGTCCTGGTAGACCTTCCAGGACACTCCTGCCTGCTGGAGGACCTCGGGGAAGGTGTTCCAGCCGTAGCCGGCTTCCTCGTTCCCGACCACCGGTCCCCCGTTGGTGCCGTCGTTGCCGACCCAGCCGGTGTACATGTAGTAGCGGTTCGGGTCGGTCGCGCCCATGAACGAACAGTGGTACGCGTCGCAGATCGTGAACGCGTCGGCGAGGGCGTAGTGGAACGGGATGTCGTTGCGGGTCAGGTGGGCCATCGCGGTGGTGCCCTTGGCGGAGATCCAGCGGTCCCAGCGGCCACCGTTCCAGGCGTTGTGCGTGTCGTTCCAGCCGTGCGGCAGGTCTTCGATGAAGGTCAGGCCGAGGTTGCTCACCGCCGGCCGGAACGGCAGCGTCACCTTGCCGCTGCCATCCGCCTGGTACCAGACGCTCTTCCCACTGGGCAGCGGGAGCGGGCGGGGATCGCCGAATCCACGGACACCGCGCAGCGATCCGAAGTAGTGGTCGAAGGAGCGGTTCTCCTGCATCAGGACGACGACATGCTCGACGTCCGCGATCGTGCCGGAGCTGATCGCCGCCGGGATCGCGGCGGCCTTCTCGATGACGGCGGGCAGCGCGGTGGCCGCGGCGGCCGCACTCGCGAACTGCAGGAACCTACGGCGATTGACGTCGGTCACGGGACATCTCCTCGTGGGCGTGATCCGGGGCGGGATACAGCGACGCAGCAGCAGTGCTCATTAATGAAAGAAAGTGCGTTTAAGTGCGCATTACTCGGCACCCGCATGCATCATCGAACCGGCTCATGGCCCTGTCAAGAACTCCGCCGGCACTGAAGGGAAACCTCTCGGGAAAAGTGCTCACTTGGTGAGCACTTCACCCCGGCATGATGGCTTCACCAGCTCGACACCGACCCAGGGAGTGCCCCGATGTTCCGAGGATTCGCCACCATCAGCTTCTACGCCGACGACCTCGCCGCCGCGCGCGACTGGTACGCCGAACTGCTCGACCAGGAGGCGTACTTCCAGTTCCCGCCCGCTCCGGCACCGCCCGCGTACTTCGAGTTCCGGATCGGCGACGACGAGGACGAACTCGGCTTCATCGACCGCAAATACGCCCCGCCCGGCGCCGCCAACGCCCCCGGCGGCGCCGTCATGCACTGGCACGTGGACGACCTGTTGGCCACCTTCGAAAAGCTCCTGTCGATGGGCGCCAAGGAATACACCCCCATCACCTCCCACGGCGACAGCAACTTCACCACCGCCGCCGTCATAGACCCCTTCGGCAACGTCCTGGGCATCATGCACAACCCCCACTACCTGGAAATCCTCCAGGCGCGCACGCGCACGGCGGCCGGCTGACCCCACGCTGGCCGGCCGGGCCATTCGCATCTCGCCGGCTGACCTGCCGGGCCAGCCGCATCTCGGCGGCCGGCCCAGGCAGGCGCTCAGGAGATGATCTGCGCGATCTCCCAGTGATTGCCCGCCGGGTCGGCGAACGCGGCGGTCCGGCGGCCCCAGGGACGGTCGATCGGACCGTTCACCAGCTCCACTCCGTGCGCCTTCAGCTCAGCGGCCGTTGTATCCACGTCATCTACTCGGATCGTGAACAACGACCGCCCACCACTACCGGCCGTCGCGGGCCCGATCAGCAGCGGAACCTCGGCGACGGTCACCAGATTCAGCATCAGGTTGCGCAGCTTCAGCAACGCCGAATCCTCATCCTCGAAGATGACCTCGAGCCCGAACACCCCCACATAGAACTCCTTGCAACCAGCAACGTCATCCACCAGCAAGGTAATGACCTCAAGCTCATCCAGACCTGCTACCGGCGATACGGACATCCTGCTACTCCTCGTGTTAGCACTGCTTGATCAGAACCCCGCGACCTCTCATACCGTCTGTCGAACCCCCACGACGAACCTCGACATTTCCACCTCGACGCCATCCGCCAACCACTTCCAACGGACACCCGACGGCGGGGTGCTGCCCGCAGCGGGGCTCTAGTGGCGTACCGAACAACAGGTAGTGCACCTCGAGACGCCATACACGAAATCGCCATCCGCGCTCACAGTGCACTAACTGGCGTCGACTACTGCCTGTCCTTAGGCACATCCGTCCTTCGACAAGCACCCAACGCCCAACGACAGCAGCCCATTCACCCGACAGCACACCAGCGCGCCCCCGGAGCGACCGAGTCGGCCGACCCACACCAGCAGCTAACTCGTGGGCAAGACGAGTCCCGCGCCCAGCCCATGCAGCACATCAGCCCACGTAGCACGTCAGCCCCCGAGCGCCGGCTGCCCGGGCACCCACCACACAGTCCACCGACCCCAGGCGACCAGCCAATCCGGTAGTCGTCCGATGGCGCAGCCCGCAAAGAAGGGCGGGTCGGAGCCGGGCGCGGAGCAGCGACGCAGGAGCAAGCGGACGGCCAGCGTGGGTGAGTTGGGTTGGGGTGGAGGTGGGTGAGTTGGGTGGCGGCGGATTGAGACTTGGGGGCTATCGAGTGGGACTGGATTGGTCTTTGTTGGGGACATAGCGGGGGTCGTAGCCTCGGGGGTATGGGTTTTTTGGGTTCGGAGCGGCGGGTGGTTGCGGGGCTTGGGTGGGTTGGGGAGCTTCGGGGTGGGCGGGAGCTGCTTGTGGTGGGGGCCAGTTTGGGGACGGGGGTTGAGGCGCTGTGGCGGACGTGCGTCGAGCGGCTTGGGGAGCGGTTCGATGTGCTGGGGTGGGAGGTGCCCGGGCATGGGAGCGGAGCGCCGGCGACGGCGGCGTTCAGCATCGAGGAGTTGGCGGGGCGGGTTGTTGCCGGCGTCGATGAGATCTGCGGGCCGCAACAGTTTCGGTACGCCGGGGATTCGCTGGGCGGGGCCGTTGGGTTGGTGCTGCTGGTCGATCACGCGGATCGGGTGAGTGGCGCGACCTTGGCCTGTACGAGCGCGCGGTTCTCGGCGCCGCGGATGTGGCATGAGCGCGCGGCGTTGGTACGGGCTGAAGGGACCGAGGCGGTGGTGAAAGGGTCGCGGGAGCGATGGTTCTCGCCTTGGTTCGCGGATCGGGAGCCGACGGCGGTCGACGGGTTGATCGAGTCGTTGCGGGCGGTTGATGACGAGAGCTATGCGTTGGCTTGTGAGGCGTTGGCTGAGTTCGATATCAGGGACAGGCTCGGGAAGATCGACCGGCCGTTCGCGCTGATCGCCGGGCGGGACGACGTCGCCACTCCGATCGCGGATGCACAGCGGATCGTCAACGGAGCGCCGGGTGCGCAGTTGACGATCCTCGACGACGTGGCTCACTTGGCTCCGATCGAAGCTCCCGATCGAGTCGCCGCGATCCTCACGAAGGTCTGATGTCGGACGGGTGTTCGGCGAGAGGCTGGATGTCCACGCTCAGGTAGGGGAAGAGCGGGAGATTCCAGAGGAGTTGGTGGAGTTCTTCGTTGGTGTCGACGTCGAAGATGCTGAGGTTGGCGTACTGCCCGGCGATCCGCCAGATGTGCGGCCATTTGCCGGCTCGTTGTAGCTCCTGGCTGTATGCCTTCTCCCGCGCGAGGATGTCGTCCCGCACCGCCGGGTCGAGGTCGGTGGGCAGGCTCACTCGCATGGTCACCGCGAACAGCATGGTGTCTCCTTACCAAGAGGTCCCGTCGCCCCGGACAACGCAGCCGGGGCGACGGGACGGTTCGGGTTCAGGACGGGGCCAGGACGAAGTCGTATTCGACGTCCACGCCGTCGCCGGACGGTTTGGGGTCGAGCATCAGTTCGGGCTTGACCGCCGAGGCGATGTCGTCCTCGTTGTGCGGGTCACCCGGGAAGTACAGCTGCGTGGTGACGAGTTGGTGGCCGTCAGCCGAGACCTTGAGGTGTAGGTGAGCGGGGCGCCAGGCGTGCCAGTCGGCGGCTCGGATCAGGGCGCCGGTGGCTCCGTCGGTGGGGATCTGGTACGGCGCCGGCTGGATCGTATGGATCCGGAAGCGACCCTGGTCGTCGGCCGTGATGACGCCGCGCAGGTTCCATTCGGGCAGGCCGGGGGCGAACTGGGCGTAGTACCCAAGAGCGTCGCAATGCCAGATGTCGACCCGCGCGCCGGCCAGCGGCGTACCGTCGGCCGACCGGACCTGGCCGTGGAAGACCAGCGGAGTGCCCGGCTCGTCAGGGCGCATCGGAAGAGTCGCCTCGGCGGGTAGTTCCGGCGCGCCGGGAGCGTAGAACGGCCCCTCGATCGTGCCCTTGCTTCCTTCGCGATCGGCCGAAGCAACCTCCTCCACGACGTTCTCGAGGAAGACGTCCAGGAACAGCGGCCACTCGCCATCGGCACCGACCTGGATCAGCCAGGCCTTCAGAGCGTCGTACTCCGCATAGCTGACCTGGTTGGCGCGAATCGTCGCGTGGATCGCAGCCAGTACCTCCCGAGCCAGCATGCTGACCCGTTCTGGCGGTGTGTCGGCGACAGCGGTCTTGTCGGCGCGGAACCGTTCGGTCGCGGATGCGCCGGTGGCGGCAGCGGTGGCCGACTCCTCGGTCGTGGTCATGGTGTTTCCTCTCTGGCGGGCGCCCAACCGGCAAAAGGACGGTCAGACACGGTCGGTCCGGTAGTGCGCGAGCTTGCTCGCGTCGATGTCGATGCCGAGCCCGGGCGCTTCCCGGACCCGGAGCAGGCCGTCGCGGATCTCCAACGGCTCGGTCAGCAGGTCGTCGGCCATGTCCAGGAAGTTGGACAGTTCGCCGGCCTGCCGGGACGTCGCCTCGAAGGCGGCGCCGAAAGCGAGGCTGCAGAGCGACCCGAGCTGCCCGTCGATCTGGTTGCCCATGACAACTTCCACGCCGAGTCCCTCGCACTGCGCGAGCACGCGATGCGACCCGGTGAAGCCGGTACGCGCGGTCTTGATGCTGACCCCGGTCGCCGACCCGCCAAGCAGTTCGCGCGTCACATCGCCAGGCGTCGGCACGCTCTCATCGGCGTACATCGGTATGCCGCTCTGCCCGACCAGCCAACGCCGCCCGAGGACGTCATCAGCCGGGCACAGCTCCTCGGCGAACAGCAGGTCGAGATCGGTCATCGCCCGCAGCGCCCGGGCGGCCTCGGCAGCGGTCCAGCCACGATTCCCGTCGATGTACAGCTCAGCATCGGGCATCGCCTCGCGCAGCGCCCGGCAGGCCGACACATCAAGATGGATGGGCCGTCGCCCCACTTTCACCTTGAAAGTAGAGATTCCGTACTGCTCCCGCACCCGCCCGGCCTCGGCGACCATCTCGGCCGGCTCCGCGAACCCGACCATGTGAGCGACCCGCATCCGATCGCCGTACCCGCCGAGCAGCTCGGTGACCGACACCCCGAGCGACTGCCCGGCGAGGTCCCACAACGCCATGTCGATCGCCGCCTTGGCGGTCGGGTTGCCGACCGTACGCCCCAGCCGGACCCGCACCTGCTCCCGCTCCAACGGCGACAGCCCAATGACCAGGTCGGCGAACAGACCGCAGACGGCGGCGACGATCGACGCCTGCGTCTCGCCATAGGTAAACGGCCTTGGCGGCGCCTCCGCGACCCCCACCAGCCCGTCATCGGTATGAACCCGAACCAGCACATGCGCCGCCTCGGTCACCTCCCCCGACGCGAACCGCAGCGGCTTGCGATACGGGATCGCGAACGGGATCGCTTCGACCTTCGTGATCTTCAAGGCTGCTCTCCCATCGTCATCGCCCGATCAGCGGACTGCGGACGACGTTCCGCCCCGAGGCCCGGTCGGCGGAGTCGAAGAAGTCCTCCCGGTAGATGTCGCGCGGGAACAACCGGGCCTTCATCAACGCCTTCATCGAGTCGGCGACGAACTCGGGACTGCCGCACAGATACGCCACATGCCCGGCCGCCCGCGGATAGTCCTCTGCAACGAGGACCGGCACCCGCCCAGTGCGCCCGTCAAAGGAGTCCCGCGACAACGCCGGCCGATACGAGAACCACTGATGCGATGCCGCGAACCGCTCCAGCCACTCGTGCTCGTAGAGATCATCAACAGTCGGCACACCGTGGTACAGGACTACTTGCCGAGAGCAACCAGTCGAGGCCAAAGACTGGAGGATCGCCTTCATCGGCGCGAGCCCGGTCCCGCCGGCCAGCAGCAGCACCGGTTCGTCCCGGGCCGGCCGCAGGAAGAACTGCCCGTACGGTCCGGAGACCGACACGTCGTCGCCGACGGCCAGGTCCTTGAAGATCCACCCATCCGTCGCCAGCCCGTCCGCCGATCGCTTGACGTGCAACTCGATCGTGTCGCCGGGCAGACCAGCCAGCGAGTACGGCCGGGTCTCACCGTCAGGCGTCCGCAGCAGCACGTACTGCCCCGGGTTGAACGGAATCGGCGACGTCAACGCGACCCGCAGCCGTCGTACGCCGGCACTCACCTCGGCCAGCTCGACAACGCGCCCGGCGTAGTCACGTACCGGATGGATCTCGACCCCGTCGTCGACATCCACCTCGCCCTCGATGGTCACATCGCTGCGCGGCTTGGCCACGCAGAGCAGAGCGGCTCCCTCGTCGCGCTCGCTCTCCAGCAACGCGTACGGCGAAGCGTCGCCGAGATCCAGGTCGCCCTCCAGCACCTGCGCCTTGCACGTGCCGCAAGTCCCGTGCGTACAGGCATGCGGCAACCACACCCCCTCGCGCAGACAGGCATCGAGAACGGTCTGGTCGGCCCGGCACTTGATCTCGGCACCGATCGGCTCGATCGTCACGGTGTACGTCTCGTCGCTCATACCCACGACCTCAGACGGTGAAGTGCAGCAGCGCCTTGTGCCCGATCCCGAGATCGGTCAAGGACGCATCCGGTACGGCGCTCAGCGGCTCGTCGAACAGCCGCCAGTCGAGAGTCGCCGTCGCGTCGAAGTCCGGGTCGGACCCGGCCCACGGCGCGACCGTCCCCGCGACGAATTCGCCGAAAGACAGAGCCCGCGGCACCCGGAAGCAGGCGGCCGAACAGAACAGCGGATTGCCGTCCCAGTGGACGTAGACGAGCTGGTCGTCCCCGAACAGTTCCTGCCGATCAGCCGACGGGAAGTCGTAGTCGTACAACGCTTTCACCGGCATCGCTCACGCCTCCTTCGTCGCGTTCGAGTGCCACTCGGCCCAAGACCGCGCGTCGGGCGATCCGCGGTACTCACCGGCGTCACCGTCCTGGATGCCGTACCACTCGAGCACCTCGGGAACGCTCGGACCGCCGCAGTTGCCCTGGTAGATCTGGTGCACCGGCAGCCACGCCTGGACGTACTTCTCCGGTTCTCGCTCGAAGATCCACTGACATCCGTCGGAGCAGGTATGGAACGTCTCGTCACGGAACTCGCTGCGCCGGAACGAGATCGCGGCCGGGTCGGCCGTCTCGGTGAACGCCATCGGGATCTGGCACACCTGGCACAACTGCGGCAGTCCCTGGAAGAAGACCCGGCCGCCGGCCGCCTCGATACGAGCGTGCTTGTCCCATACCGGCTTGTACTGCTGCGGATACGTCTCCGGGTACTGCTCGGCCAGCCACTTCGAGTGCTCTTCGGTCGGCGTCTGCGTGGTGAACGACGCGGCGAAGCTGAAGTTGTGCAGGATCTTGTAGACCTGGTGGGACAGGTGGTCCTTCTCCGCGATCGCCTGCTCGACATGCCGCGGCGGGCGGATGCCGTAGAACTCCAGATCCGGGAACAGCCCGCCGAGCATCTGGTCCTCGAAGTACAGCTCGAACGCTTCCTTCCAGCTCATCACCGGCTTCGGGAGCATGTAGTCCATCATCGCGGCGACCAGCGCGGACATCCGGTACGCCCGCCAGAACCACTTGTCGATCCAGTCCTGGATGATCGGCACATTGCCCTCGTCCTGCTCCAGCAGGAACTTGATCGCCTCCAGCCCGAGCGTCATGTGCCGGCTCTCGTCGGACTGCGCCGAGAACCCGAACGACATCGTCGGCATGTCACCGTTGAAGCTCGCGCCGCTCATGAACGGCACGAACAGCAGGTTGGTCAGCAGGTACTCGAAGCTGAACGAGATCGAGATCAGGAACTCGAACGGACCGGCCGTCATCGCGTCGTCGAACAGCGACTTCGGCACCGACAGGTACCAGACCCGGTCGTGCATCTTCGACCAGCTGTGGAAGCCGCCGTAGTACTTGTTGTAGTTGCTGATCGTGTGGATCTGCGTCTGGCAGTGCCGCAGCTCGTCGACGCTCTGGCACAACGCGGCGAACCGCGGGGCCGGTCCTTCGAGGTAGCGCGCGAGGTAGGCGAAGTGCCGGTGGGCGGCGTACTCCAGCGGGGTGACGCCTTGGATGAAGAGCTTGATCGCGTTCAGGTACGACGCGTCCGACAACCCGAGATGGCCTTGGCTCTGGGCGAAGCTGTCGAGTACGGCGTACAGGCGCTTGTCCTTCTCCGCCTGGTACTTGTAGTAAGCGTCGACGGTCAGCCGGAAGGGGTCCTGCCAACCGTCCCAGTCGTGGACCTTGATGCCTTCGTACGACGTGTGCGGGAACAGCTGCTCCTTGCTGACGTAGCTCGGCTCCCAGTCGAGGTCGCGGGTGAGCAGCGCATAGCGCTCCTTCAGTGGGAGCTTCTTCGGGCGGGTGATGGCTTCGGTCATGGTCAGTGCTCCCAACTCACGATGATCTGGTCGTCGTCCCACTCGGTGAAGTTGCCTGCGTACGAGACGATCGCCAGCTGGAACTCGCCGGTGTCCCACTCGTGACCGAGCTGGGCCTCGACGGTCTCGCGGTTGATCACGATCCGTCCGGCCGACTGGAGCTTGAGCAGGCCGGGCAGGTGCCGGATGGTGAGCTCCGGGTTGTCCGCCTTGATCGCGTCGACCAGCGGGCGGTTCTCCTCGGCGTCCTGGAGGTCGATACCGACCTGGCGCAGGGTGGTCGTCATGCCTGTACTCCGTCCAGCTTGGTGGTCATGCCTGTACTCCGTCCAGCTTCGTGGCGAGTGCTGCGACGGCTTCCTGCGCTCTTGGTTGCCAGGTGGTCGCGATGCGGGCCAGGTGTTCGGTGTTGGCCGGGCCGTGGTCGGAGTCGGTGTTCCAGGCGGTGATGAGGGCGTCGAGCCACTTGCGCTGGTCGGCGTACCAGGTGCTGAGGTGCTGGGCGAACAGCGAGTAGGCGCCGGCGCCGGTGAGCAGGGCCTGCTCGTCGAGACCTGTGTAGAGCAAGGGATAGATGAGCTGGTCGACGTGGTCGATCGCGAGCAGACCCTCGGCCCAGTCGTCGACGATCATGATCTCTTCGACCAGCTTCCTGAGTGGCTGCAGGTGTTCGCCGGTGAGCCAGTCCTGCTTGGCTGTGGTCAGTACTCCGCCGGCGCCGGCGCCTAGGGCGATACCCACGCGGGACAGCATCTGGGCGTTGCCGATGCGGTCGAATGCGGCGAAGGTGCAGCACTGCTCGAGCGACGTACCGTAGGCGAAGCGTGCGCCGGCGACCGTCACCAGTTGAGCGCCGGACTCGTAGTGCCTCAGGGGGATGACGACTGTGCCTAGGACGTCGCGCCAGGCTTCCGGCATCCGGCCGAGCAGGTCGCGTCCCTCCAAGTAGCTGAGGGTCTTGCCGAACTCGTCGTGCAGCGCGGCCCGGTTGGTCACGTACGGGGTGTAGTAGAAGTTGCGCGGATCGGCGTAGGAGTAGGGGTCGGTGAGCTGGAGGGCTGTGTAGCGCGGGTCGTACAGCTCGCGGTCCTGGATCCAGGTCGGCCGGTAGTGGAAGTTCTCCCGCGGCTCGACGTCGAGTGTCGCCTCCTGGTAGCGGGTGGCCGGTTGGTCGCCCAGGCGGTCGATGACGTTCTGGTAGGTGTTCCGCTTGGGTTCGATGACGTTGTAGCGCAACTCGTACTGCACGATCACTCCTGACGGTCGGCGTCGACGCGCTGCGGCTCGATCAGCGTGAGAACGAGCCCCTGCAGCTCGTCCTCACTACTGAGCCGCCGCGGCTGCTGGCCTTGCTGGTTCTGCTGGCCCGAGAGGATGAGGCTGACCAGCGCGGAATGCCCGGACATCACCGTCCGAACCTGCGCGGCCCGCTCGTGATAGGTCATCGTGAAGGTCAACTCCCCCGGCCCGACCTGATCGACCAGCTCGATCACGTCACCACGCGGCCGCAGGATCGCGTTGGCCTCACTGACCAGCTGCTCGGCCAGCGACCGGACGATCACCTGCACGTCCGTCGCCACCGGAATCGGCATCGGCACACTGTCCTCGACCCCGGCGACCGGCGCGGCCTCCCCATCGAGAAGTGCCTGAACACTGAGCATGAACGGCGTCATGCCACCGAGTCTCAACTCCCCGGCAACACAAGTGAAATACCTAAAAAGTCGGTACTAAGACGCCCAACCTCTCAATCCCAGCACACGCGGTCAGCGGTTAGGAGGTAGGCGGCGGCCGCCGCCGATTAGGCCTTCGGCTCGGGCTCGGACTCTTGCGACCAGGGGTGACGGCTCGTCGGCTCTTGTTGCCAGGGCCAGTTCGACCTCGCTGGTCGTGCCGGCGAGGGGCAGGTAGGCGGCGCCGGTGATCTGGAGATGCTGGACCGATGCCGGTACCAGCGCGACGCCGAGGCCGGCCGCGACGAAGGAAACCAGGGTGGAGGTTTCGGCGACCTCGTGCATCGTCGCGGGGACGAAGCCTGCGTGTTGGCAGGTGTCCAGGACGGCGTCGTAGACGACTGACCGGTTGTGTGACGGGTAGGTGATGAACGGGTCGTCGGCGAGGTCCGACAGGCGGACCTTGTCGCTGGCGGCGAGTGGATGCTGGGTGGGTAGTACTGCGATCAGAGGCTCCCGTCGCAACACCCGAACCTCGATCTGTGGGCTGCGGACCGGTGGGCGGAGGAAGGCCAGGTCGAGAGTTCCGTCCAGGAGTGCAGCAACTTGCCGGGGCGTGAGCATCTCGCCGTGGATGTCGAGCTCGATCCCGGGCAGGTCAGCGCGCACCGCCCGTACGAACGACGGCAACAAGTCATACGTGGCCGACCCCGTGAAGCCGATGGCAATCCGCCCCAAGGTCCCACTGGCGACCTCGTTGGCCTCGACCACCGCGCTGTCCACAGCCGCCAAGATCTCCCGGGCCCGCTCCAAGAACCGCCGCCCGGCCTCGGTCAACTCGACCTTCCGAGTGGTCCGATGCAGAAGCTGCACCCCGACCTCGGCCTCGAGCAGCTTGATCTGCTGGGACAACGGTGGCTGGGCCATGTTGAGCCGCGCCGCCGCCCGCCCGAAATGAGACTCCTCGGCGACGGCCACGAAGTACTGCACCCGACGCAGTTCCATCTGCGGACAGTACCGCGCTACCTGCCCTCGATGGTGTCAAGATCGCGCACCGCGTACCGGTGGTGTTCCCACTCCTCCTCGAGGATCGTGTGCAGACACGACAACGTGGTCTCGGGATACTCAGGAGCCCACGGATGCGACCTCACCGTCGCCAACTCCTCAACGGTGACGCCCCCGAGGAACTCCCGCACCATCCCCACCCGCTCCGCCCGGACCGCGAGCACTTCGTCGTACGACGGCGTGACCGTCGCGAAGACCGACATGTCGTTCCCATCGGTCTCGTACTCCGCGTTCGGCCGCCCAGGAACCGCCGCCCGGCCGCCTTCAGTGCGAACCTCGTCGCGGACCCGCTCAAGCGCCGCCCAGGCCGCCCGCAACTGGGAGCCACCCGCCCGCGTGTAGTCGTTCATGCCGCGAAGTCTGACAGCGGCCACGGACGCTTTCGGCGAACCCGATGCCAGGACCTGGAGCAGCGGCCGGCCCCTGGCGGATGCTGCTCGCCGGCGAGGTCCTCGCGTTCGCGGCGAGCGAATGAATCGAAGAGGACTTCCTTGACGGTGACCTGGGGGCCTGGTGAGACTGCTCGGCACCTCGGCACCGGTGCCGTCTCAACTGAGCGTCGAAACGCGGGGAGAGCTCCCCCTTGGTTCGTCTCTACGCAGCCGACAAACCCCAAGGAGATCCAAGTGCACCCCTCGAAACGCGGCGCCGCAGCCATGGCGGTGCTCATGGCCACAGCGGTGGGAGCCAGTGTTGTGGCCGGCGGAGCGGCGGAAGCCGTGTCCGTGCCCGGCAACATCGCCGACCACACGCTGCAGGCCACCCCGCCGATGGTGGTCCGGCCCGGCTCCTGGCGGGAGACCAACGACACCCTGGTGCGGCAGGACGCCGACGCGCTGGTGTCCACCGGGCTGGCCGCCAAGGGCTGGAAGATCGTTGCCGTCGACGACGACTGGATGATCAAGTCGAACGGCCAGGACTGGGACGGCACCCAGGTCGCGCCGGCCGCTCAGAACGGCCGCGACCTGAACGGCAACTTCATCAGCTCGCCCAGTAAGTACCCGAACGGCATCAAGGCGACCATCGACTACGTCCACAGCAAGGGGCTGAAGTTCGGCATCTACAACGACGCCGGAACCCTGACCTGTGACGGCGGCGCCGGCAGCTACGGTCACTTCACCCAGGACGCGGACTACTTCGCCAGCCTCGGCGTCGACTACATCAAGTCCGACTACTGCTACAACTACGACAACACGTCGAACGGCTGGCCGCTGACCACCGATCACGACGCGGACATCGCGGTCGCCGCCTACCGGGAGTTCGCCACCGCGATCAAGGCCGCGAACACCAAGTACGGAACGCACATGGTGCTCAACGCCTCGGCACCGGCTTACTTCAACTGGCACAGCGACGCCACCGGCACGGCGGCGTACAAGAAGGTCGTGACCGGCATGCAGACGGCCGCCCAGGCCTGGCGCGCCGGCGTCGACACCGGCGGCACCTGGGCCGCCAGCCTGACCCAGCTCGAGCAGGGCGAAGGTGCTCGCGAGTTCGCGAAGGCCGGCCACACCAACGACCTGGATCAGCTCAGCTTCGGCAAGGGCACCATGACCAGGACCCAGGAGCAGGCGCAGTTCAGCATGTGGGCGATGGTCAACTCAGCGCTGAACCTCAAGCTCAAGGGCACGGCCGCCTTCAGCGCGAACCTCGTCGCGGACGCGGGCAACACCGACGTCATCGCGATCAGCCAGGACCGCCTGGGCGTGCAGGGCAAGCGAATCTCCACCAGCGCCGATGCCGACGTCTACACCAAGCCGCTTGCCAACGGCGATATCGCAGTCGCACTCCTGAACAAGAACACCACCACCGCGCGGACCATCAGCACCACCGGTACGGCGGTCGGTACGTCGGCCACCAGCTTCACCCTCAAGGAGCTGTGGACCAAGGCAACCAGCACGAGCACCGGAACCATCTCCGCGAACGTCCCGGCCGGGAGTGCGATCCTCTACCGGCTGACCCCCGGGACCACCTTCACCGGCTGGACCAAGGCCCGCAACGCGACCGCGATCAGCGACGAGGACGCGGCCACCGCCGGCTGCTTCGACAGCGCCTGTGACAGCTACTCCGCCGACAAGCTGGCCGCGGCCGGCGTCGACCGGGGCGACGTCCTCACCTTCGGCGGCAGCGCATTCCAGTGGCCAGGGGTCGGATCCGGCGAGCTGGACAACATCGTGGCCAAGGGGCAGACCATCAGCCACGTGGTCGGCACGAAGCTGGCGTTCCTCGGCTCCTCCAGCGGCGGCGACACCTCCGGCACCCTGACCGTCAACTACACCGACGGTACGACCAGTACGGCCACCCTCGGCTTCCCCAACTGGGTCACGGCCAACCCGACAGCGTTCGGCTGCAGCACGGCCATCGACGCCAAGGGGCGCAACAGCCAGATCGGCCCCGACCAGCCCAGCACCCACTACCTGGTCTCGTACTGCCCGATCACCGTCACGGCGGGCAAGACCATCAAGTCCTTCACCCTCCCGAACAAGCCCGCACTCCACATCTTCTCCGTCAACGCCTCCTGACAGTCCCCCGATCCCCCGAAGGGGCGGCCCGTGGTCGAGACGACCGCCCCTTCGGGATTCCACCTGCACGACTTCCCCGGAGGTACTGCTATGCGAAACCGCTTCTTCCGGCGGTACTCACCCGTAGTACTGGCGCTGGCTCTTGGTGCCGGTTTGCTTGCCGCTGGACCCGCTGCCGGCGCGACGCCGGTTCCGGTGGCGATCACGGTAGACGCCACCCGGGCGGGCTACGCCGATGAGAGCTTCACCGGATTCAGTTACGAGAAGGACCGGATGGCAGCCGGTATGTTCGCCAGTTCGAACACCGCGCTGGTCAACCTGTTCAGACTGCTGGGCCACGGCTATCTGCGGATCGGCGGGAACCTGGTCAACCACGCCACCTGGAAGCCGAACGGCACGGGCGGAGTGATCGGCGAGATCGCGCCGGCCGACGTCGACAAGCTGGCCGGTTTCCTCCAAGCGACCGGCTGGAAGGTTGTCTACGGCATCAACGGGACGAGTCGCACACTCAGCGACAGCGACGTCCAGCGCGGCGTGGTCCCCAACACGGCGGTCAACGCCGCCGGCGAGGCGGCCTATGCGGCGCAGAAGCTGGGCGGCAACCTGGTCGCCTTCGAGATCGGCAACGAACCCAATCAGTACTCCAGCGCCAACACCCTCACCGACTACGAGGGCGTCTACGAGTCCTTCACCGCGGAGATCCTGAAGAGCGTCCCGAACGCGAAGTTCGACGGACCGGGTTGTCTGTACTCCGAAAGCTGGGCCGCCCCGTTCGCCCAGCGGGAGAAGTCGCCCGCCCTGTCCTTCCTGGCCGCCCACTACTACATCGGCGCGCCAACCTCCACCACGACGACGACCAGCATGATGACGAACAACCCGTCCGGTCCGCTCAGTACCGATACCAAGCTGAACGCCGCCGCGGCGGCCGCCGGCATCGGCTGGCGGATGACCGAGGCCAACTCGTACTACACCGGCGGCAAGGCCGGCGTCAGCAGCTCGAAGGCCGCGTCGCTGTGGGCGCTGGACTTCCTCGAAGGCGTCGCCGAGAACGGTGGGTCCGGGGTGAATTTCCACGGCGGGGTCTCGTCGCAGTTCACGCTCTACTACACCCCGATCGCCTTCAACAGCGACGGTGTCACGCCCTCCGGCGTACAGGCCGTGTACTACGCGCAACTGCTCTGGAAGCTGGCCGGTACCGGACGGCTGCACAAGACGACCATCGATGCGGACCCCAGCGTCATCACCTCCCCCGGGCTGACCTCGTGGGGAATCGGTAACAACGTCATCGTCAACAACAAGAGCGACTACCCGATCACGGCCACCATCACGCTCGCCGACACCGCCGTCTCGGCCAGGTCCTACGAGCTGGCAGGCCCGCAGTTGAGCACCTCCGACATCACTGTCGGCGGCGGCACGGTCGATGCCACCGGCAACTTCACCGGTACCGCGACACCCCTCACCGTGACCGGAACGAACAAGGTGACCGTCACCGTACCGGCACACGACGCGACCTTGGTCATCACTCAGAAGTAGCTCCCCTGACGTAGGGGCGGTCCACCTCCCGAAGGGGCCGCCCCTACTGGCGTGTCGCGGCGCCGCAGGAAGCCCGGATCACCAGCCGTGGGCGAAGGCGGATCTGGTGGACGGGGAAGTCTTCGCCGAAGCGGAGGCGTTGGAGGAGCACCCGAGCGGCCAGCTGGCCGATCTGGAACTTGGGTGGTGACACCGAGGTGAGCGGTATCTCCGCGTTCTCGCCCAGCTCGTTGTCGTAGGCAACCACTGCGAGGTTCTCGGGCACGGACAGGCCCGCCCGTTCCGCCGCGGCGAGAAGAGCGAGCGCCTCGTACTCCCCGAAGCAGAGGACGGCGGTGACCCCGGCGTCCCGGAAGGCCCGGACCGCCCGGTCCGCACGCCTCGGCGTCCAATCCGCCATCCGGTCCAGCTCCCGCGGTACGGCGGGCAGGCCGAACGCGCTCAGGGCCCATTCGTAGCCCGACACGATCGAGGCGGCGGTCGGGCCGTCGGTTCGCAACAGCAGCCCGATCCGGCGATGGCCCAGACCCTGCAGATGACGGACCGCCTCGTACGCGCCGCCCTCGTGATTGGTGCAGACGTACTCCATCGCGTCCGCCGGCCCGGCGGTCGCCACGCGTCGCTCGATCAGTACCACCGGCACCGGCAGTCGACGCAGTTCCTCACCTCGTGCGACCGGGTCGGACAGCTCGTGCAGGGACGGCACCAGGAGCAGGCCCGACACTCCATCGGCGAGCAGCCTGGCCAGCGCGGCCCGCTCCGCCAGCGGGTCGTAGTTCGAGCAGGCCACGACGGTACGGGCCCGGGCCGGCCCGAGGGTTGCCTCGATCCCACGCAGCACCCTGGGGTAGTACAGCGTGGTGTGCGGAACGATCACGCCGATGACGATCTGTTTCGGCGGTGCGGGCGGCACCCGGCTGGTCACGAAGGTGCCGGCGCCTTGTCGTCGTTCGACCAGGCCGCCGGCCACCAGTTCGTCGTAGGCCCGGCGGACGGTCGAGATCGACATCCCCGTCTCGGCCGCGAGGGACTCGTCCGTGGGGAGTTTGCTTCCCACGGGCCAGGTGCCGTCGGTGATGCCGCGGCGCAGATCCGCGGCGAGCGCGCGGAACTTCAGCTCCCGCGAGCTGATCGGCACGTCATCCCGCATCCCGTCACCACCTTCAGCCATCAAGCCGATTGTGACCCAGAAATCAGGCGGTGCGGTGGAACTCGGCCCGGAGCACCGGGTGGGCGAACGGCTCCCCCGCGGCGTACCGGGCCAGTTCGTCGGCCGCGGCGTCGGCAAGACGGTGCATCTCGTTGCCCAGCGAACCCGCGATGTGCGGGGTCAGCAGCACGTTCGGCAGGTCGTACAGCGGCGAGTCCGCAGGCAGTACGTTCGGCGAGGTCACGTCGATGACTGCTTGCAGCCGGCCCGCGGACAGCTCCTCGACCAGCGCGTCCTGCTCGACCAGCGAACCTCGCGCGGTGTTGATCAGTACCGCGCCGTCGCGCATCGACCCGAGCCTCCGCCGGTCGATCAGGTGGTGAGTCTCGGGCAACTCGGGCGCGTGCACGCTGACGACATCACTGTTCGCGCACAGTTCGTCGAGCGTCACCGACCGGACGCCCAGCTCGGCAGCCTCGGCCTCGGCGACGTAGGGGTCGTACAGCAGCACCTCGAAGTCGTGTGGCCGCAGGAGCGCCAGCACGCGCCGCCCGATCTGGGAGGCGCCGACGACACCGACCGTACGCCGGTAGTTGCCGACCGCATCGACCCCGAGCCAGTCGAGGCCGCGGCGCCGGTCGCGGTAGGCCGAGCTGAGGCGGAGTACCTGCTTGTTGGAGAACAGGATGGCGGCCAGCGTGTACTCCGCGACCGGGATCGCGTTGGCCCAGGCCGCCGAGGTGACTTCGATGCCCCGGTCCCAGCAGGCATCGGTGACGTGGTGGCGTACCGATCCCGCCGCATGGACGATCGCGCGCAACCGGGGCGCGGCGTCGAGTATCGCGGAATCGATCGTCGGACAGCCCCAGCTGCTGAAGATCACCTCGACGTCCCCGAGCGTCGCCGCGGCCGAGGGGTCCCTGAAGTCCTCCACGACCAGCGCCGGGTCGATGTCGGCCAGCTGGGTGATCCGCGTCATCGTGGCAGGCGTGATCAACCGGTGGACGAGTTCGGCGTGCATGGCGAGCATGGCGCGGGGCCTGCGCGCCGCGGTCACTTCACCGCTCCCGCGGACAGGCCGGCCTTCCAGTGCCGCTGGAGGATGACGAAGGCGACGACCAACGGGAGGATGGCGAGCAGCGAGCCGGTCACCACGAGTGGATAGAACTCGGGGAAGGCGTGCGTCTGGGTGTTCCAGGCATACAGCCCCAGGCTGAGCGGGAACAGCTTGGTGTTCGAGAGCATCACCAGCGGCAGGAAGAAGTTGTTCCAGATCGCGGTGAACTGGAACAGGAAGATGGTGAAGAAGCCGGGCTTCACCATCGGCAGGCCCACGGACCAGAAGATGCGCAGTTCGGCCGTGCCGTCGATCCGGGCCGCCTCGAGCACCTCGAGCGGGATGTACCCGGCGCAGAAGACCCTGGCCAGGTAGACGCCGAACGGGTTCACCAGGCACGGCAGCAGAACAGCCCAGTAGGTGTTGACCAGGCCGGCCTTCGACGCCAGCAGGTACATCGGCAGCGCCAGGGCGGTGGTGGGCACCATCACCCCCATCAGGACCAGTCCGAACACCTTCTCCCGGCCGGGGAACCGGTAGACCTGGAAGGCGTAGCCGGCGGCGATACAGAGGAATGCGCACAATGCCGCGCCGACTCCCGCGTAGAGGAGCGAGTTGGCGAACCAGCGGAAGTACACCCCGTCCTCGGTACTGGCCAAGGCCGACAGATTCTCGCCCAGATGCCACGTCGACGGCGACAAGGAACGGCCGGACAGCAGGTCGCTGGTGTTCTTGGCCGCCGCTGTGAGCAGCCAGCCGAGCGGCATCAGCATGTAGGCGGCCGCCACGATCAGTACCGCGTTGACCACGAGCTTCGACATCGCTCGCGGCCGTCGGGCGGCGGCATGGGTGCTCACTGATGACCTCCGGTCGTCTTGGCTTCGCGCCTGCGCGCGAGCCCGGTCACAAAGAAGGACAGCGCCGCTGCCACCAACGCCAGCAGCACCGAGGCCGCGGCCGCCAGACCGCTGTCGTTGCGCTGGAAGGCCGCGGTGTAGGCGAACATGTTGGGCGTCCACGAACTGTCCACCGCCGGCGCCGTCCCGTACAGGATCATCGGCTCGGTGAACAACTGCAGCGCGCCGATCACGGTGAAGATGGCGACGGTCGTCAGCGAGCCCCGGATCAGCGGGAGCTTGATACTGACGGACGTCCGGAGCTGGCCGGCCCCGTCCATCAGCCCGGCCTCCAGCACCTCGCGCGGGATCGCCTGCAGCGCGGCGTAGAAGATGACGACGTTGTAGCCGGTCCATTGCCATGCCGCCATGTTCACCACGGCAGGGAGCGGATGGCCGAGAATGTCGACGGTCACGCCGGCCGATCCGAGCGCGCCGAGCACCGGGCTGATCCCGGGTGCGTAGAGGTAGACCCAGATCAGAGCGGCGATGATGCCGGGGACCGCATGTGGAAGGAACAAGGCCAGCTGGAAGAACCTGCGTGCCTTCACCAGCGTCGAGTCGAGGAGCAGCGCCAGCAGCAGCGATGCCCCGATCATCACCGGGATGTAGAGCAGGCAGTACTGGCCCACGGTGGCGAACCCGGCCCGGAAGGCCGGGTCCGCCAACGCCCTGGTGTAGTTGCCGAGGCCGGTGAAGACCGACCCCGCCTCGCCGAAACCGAGGCCGGAGTGGCGCACGGAGAAAAGGCTCAGGTAGACGGCGTACGCGATGGGGGTCAGCGTGCAGGCCGTGAACAACACCAGGAAGGGCGCCAGTAGCAGCGCCGGGGCCCGGAACCGGCCCCGGATCCGCCGCCGGCTCCGTCGGCGCCGCTCGGGGGAAGCGGCGCGGACGGGAGTCGTACGGGTGAGAGTGGTGGTCACTGGGCGACCTTGATCCCTCGGTTCGCCAGTTCGGCCGTTGTCGCCTTCTGTGCGGAGTCGACCGCTGCGCTCAGGGTTCCGCCCTGGGCGAGCTTGCCGAAGCTGTCGGCCAGAGCGGTGTTCGTCGTACCCATCGCGGGGCCCCACTGCCAGTCGGGCCGGATGGACTTGGCCGCCTCGGTGAACAGACCGTAGATGTCCTGGCCACCGTAGAAGTCGACCTTGAAGGCCGACCGGGCGGTCGGTACCAGCGCGGGAGACGCGGGGAACATCGACGAGGTGCCGGAGGCGATCCGGGCCTTGATGCCCTCGGGGGTCGTCGTCGCCCACTCAGCGAACGTCAGTGCGGCCTTGGCGTTCTTGCTGTCCTTCGACACGGCGAAGGTGGTGCCGCCGAGCATTCCGCTGGCGGGCTTGCCATCCCAGCTCGGCACCGGCGCGACCGCCCACTTGCCTGCTTGGTCGGCGACGGTGCCCTTCAGTACGCCGCCACCCCAGGCGGCGCCGACATACGCCGCGGTCTCGCCCTTCTCCAGCGAAGCGGTCCATTGCTGGCTGAACGACGGCATCACGCGAACCAGGTCGTCGGAGATCAGGCCTTGCCAGTAGTCGACCACCCGCTTGCCGTCCTGGCCGTTGATCCGCACGTTCCAGCTGTCGTCCGAGGTGCCGAACCAGCGGGCGCCGGACTGCCAGGCGAACGCCTCGAGCGGGCCGGCGTCATCGGGGAAGAAGGTGGCGATCCGGCTGTTCGGGATCCGCTGCTTGAGCTTCTGACCCGCTGCCCGGAACTCGTCCCAGGTGGCCGGCGGGGTGATGCCGGCCTTCGCGAACAGGTCCTTGCGGTAGAAGAGCGCCTGCGGCGCCACATCCAGCGGCAGCGCCCAGGTCTTGCCGGCCAGCGTCGTCAGCTGGGTCGCCTGCGGGAGGTACTTGCTCTTCAGGTCGTCCGGGACAAGCGAGGTGATGTCCGCGACGTGGCCCTGGGTGACGAAGTCGGGTAGCGCGCCGTACTCGACGTTGAACAGGTCCGGGGCGTTGCCGGCCTTGGCCGCCGTCGTCAGCTTGGCGTAGCCGCCCGCGATGCCGGACGGGATCTTCTCGAAGTTCACCTTGACGTCGGTGTGCGAGGCGTTGAACGCCTTGACGACATCCTCCGTGCCCTTCGCCCAGCCCCAGAAGGTGATGGTCGCCGGGCCACTGGACGCTTTGGCACCTGTTGCGGTGCTGGCGTCACTCCCCCCGCAGGCTGCGAGCAGTGACACCGCCATGGTGGCGGACAGTGCGGCGACGGCGAGCCGGACGCGGCTTCGGCGGGACGATGTAGGCGACATGAGTTCGACTCCAGGGTGTGGGTGCGGATTGCGCCACATCGTGCGACCGAATTGTGATCGAAGTCAAGACTTTCTGATTAAATGATCTGTATCGTATGATTTCTGATCATTCGATAGAGGTGATCGCTGATCGAGGGGGCCAGATGGAGCTGTCGCTCCCACCCGAAGACCGCCGGCTCAGTCCGCGGACCGGCTGGACGAGGGCGCACTGGGAAGCTGCGGCAGACAGTCTGCTCACCGCCACCGCCAGGTACGCCGGCCCCGGCCACGCCCTGATCAGCCTCCCGGTGGGCCGGCCGGGCCAGGCAGGGCCGCGTGCCGACGGGCTGGAGGGATTCGCCCGGACCTTCCTGCTCGCCGCCTTCCGGGTGGCGGGCGCCGGCGGCGACGATCCCGGCGGCCTGCTCGCCGGCTATGCGTCCGGCCTGGTGGCCGGTACTGCGAGACCGACGACCGACCGCGAGTTGAGTTCGGCCGATCCGGTGTCCTGGCCGATCATGACCGACCATGGGCAGGCGCTGGTCGAGGCCGCGTCGATCGCGGTCGGTCTGCGGCTGACCCGGCCCTGGCTGTGGGACCGGCTCGACCCCGCCGCCCAGCAACGGATCGCCGACTGGCTCGAAGGCGGCCTGCACGTCGATCACGTCGACAACAACTGGTGGCTGTTCCCGGCGATGGTGGGCGCGTTCTTGTCCGAGGTGGGCGCCGATCCCCGCCTCGCCGGCAAGCGGGCGGTCAGTCGAGGGCTGGCCCGGATCGAGCAGTGGTACCGCGGCGACGGTTGGTACACCGACGGCCGCCCGCGCGCCTTCGACCACTACGTCGGCTGGGCGTTCCACCTCTACCCCGCGCTGCATGCCCACCTCAGCGGCGATCAAGGTCTGCTCGACCTGTACGGCGAACGCCTGTCGGCCTTCCTCACCGGATACGCCCGAATGTTCGGCAGCGATGGCGCCCCGCTCCACCAAGGCCGGTCCCTTTGCTACCGGTTCGCCGCAACCGCGCCACTGTGGATGGGAGCCCTCACCGGCCACACTCCACTACCCGTCGGCCAGACCCGGCGGCTGGCCTCCGGCGCACTTCGCCACTTCCTCGACCACGGTGCCGCCGACCCTGACGGCCTGTTGTCGCTGGGGTGGCACCACCCCTGGCCACCGATGATCCAGTCGTACTCCGGACCGGCGTCGCCGTACTGGGCAAGCAAAGGATTCGTCGGGCTGCTGCTTCCCGCCGACCATCCTGAATGGACCGCGACCGAGCGGCCCGCGCCGGTCGAGGAACAAGATGCCGTCCATCCCCTGGGCCGGCCCGGCTGGCTGATCCAGAGCACGGCAGCCGATGGAATCGTCCGGATGCACAACCACGGCAGCGACAATCAGCCCGGCAACCAGCTGATCGCCGACGACCCGATGTACGCCCGACTCGCCTACTCGACCGGTACCGGGCCCGTCTTCGATCAGGATCCTGACAACCACTTCGGTCTCGTCGTCTCCGGCGTACTGACCGAGCGCGGACCCATCCATCCGCTCGGCACCGGCCCCGGCTGGGCCGCGTCCGCACACCGGCCCCGGGCCGGCGCAACGGATCTCTCGGAGGTGACCATCACCTCGGTCGTCTTCGCGCACGGCGCCGACGAAGTGCATGTCCACCTGGTGTCCGGGGCGCCGTCGGACACCACGGTCCGGCACAGCGGCTGGGCGGTGACCGAGCGCGGACCGCTCAGCTCAGTGCTGCTCTCCTTGGCCGGGTTCGATTCCGCGACGACGCGCACGATCGTCGGCGGAACCGCGTTCGGCAGTCACGCGAGGATGCCCGTGCTGTCCGGCCGAACTCGCTCCGAGCACACTGTCTTCGCATGCCAGGCGAGGCTGTCGGGGTCAGCGGAACCAACGAGGGACGTCCAGTTGACGCTCGACGCCGACAAGGTCGTCGTGAGCATCGCGGACGCCCGCTTCGAGGCCACGCTGACGACCGCCGCCATCCACGTCACGCGTCACACCTGAGGCTGGACGCCACCGCCCGTCAGCCCTCTCCGCCGGCTCCGCAGGACGTGCGGACCGACAGCCGTGGGAGTAGGCCCACGTGCTGAACCGGAAGCTCCGGGCCGCCGCGCAACCGGCGTGCCATCAGCTCCATGGCTACTACGCCGACCGCCCGCTTGGGTGGCGCGACGGCCGTCAGCGGCGGCGCGGCCATACCGGCGAACACGTCGTCGTAGGAGATCAGCGCGACATCCTCCGGAACCCGCAGTCCGTGGCTTCGGAGCAACGGTGGCAGCGCGATCGCCGCCTGGTCGTTGTGCACCAGCACGGCCCCTACGCCGGCCTCTACCTGCTCGGCTATCGCCGCGGCCACCCCGGTCCGATCAGCACCCCTGTCAGGGATGTCGATCACCGGCTGCGGTGTGAGTCCCAGCAACTGCATGCCCGTCGCGTAACCGGAGCGCACCTGGTACGCCGTCCACGTGTCCGCCAGCGCGGCCAGTGCCACCGAGGTGTGACCGAGCTCCGCGAAGTGCCGCAGTGCGATGAGAACGCCATGGTCGTGGTCGGAGGTCACCGAGTCGAGCTCGGCCAGCACGCTGTCCCTGGCCGGACGCCGCTCGACCAGCACAACCGGTACCGACAGCTCCCGGATCCATTTCATGTCACCGCTGCCGGGCAGGAGGTTCGGCGTCAGCAACAGTCCTTCGGCGCCTGACTCCAGCAACTGCTTCACCTGCGCCTCGTCGTCGGCCCGCTCGTAGGACGCGATTCCGAGCACCAGCCGGGTGCCCGTCGACGTGGCGATCTCCCGCGCCCCCTCGACCACTTCGTCGTAGTACCCCTCGACGGTTGGCACCACGACGCCGATCACTCGCTCCGACGCCGCCACGCGCTCGTCGGCGGGCATCGACACCAGGCCGTGCGACCGCTGAAGCAGGCCGCTGTCCGCAAGCCTCGCCACATCCCTGCGGACAGTGACAGCAGGCAGCCCGATGCGCTCCGCCAGGTCGACCAGCCGTAGCGTCCCCGCCTCGCGGAGGGTGGCGTAGATCAACTCCCGGCGCTGGTCCGCGTTGACGGTCATCGTCTCCCTCTCGGTCACTGATCATTTCGCAGCGCCAAAGCTATCATTTGGTCAATATGATCAGGAGTATTTCGCCTCACCGAGACCGTCGGGGTCGTTACGCGTCGGCGGGGTCCGTCGGTGGTGACGGCCAGATTCCGGCGGTTGCGAGGGCTTCGCAGATCTCTGGATCGGTCGCGACCACCTCGAATCGGCGGCTGGCCGCCCAGCACCTTCTCTGGGCCACGTCCACCAGGTGGCGGAGTACGTCGTGGTTACCCGGCTCCAGTTCGGCCTCGACGACCAGTACTACGCCGTGCGTGCCTCGCTCACAGGCGTCCAGCAGCAACTCACGCACGGCCGCCGAGACCGTCTCGGTGAGCACTCGGCCGACCACGATCCTGAAGACGCCCGCGTCACATTCCCACTGCACAGCCGCGCTGCCATGCGCAACACCATCGATGACCATCTGAGCCCCACCCGCCGTCCGGTACCACAACAACCCCGCACACTGCCGGACGAGTGCTGCTCCGGTTCCCACCCTGCTGGCCCGTGAAACGCCGCGCCGCCCGGGCTGACGACCGAAGCCGGGTCGCTGAACCGGTTGAGGCATAATTTTCGGGAACTTTGCGGCGTCGAGAAGCTGGCGCCAGTACTGCGCATTGCCTGTTACGAGGAGTGACAGATGACGAACCAAGCTGGCGACTTCGGTGAGCTGGCCATGCACCTGCACGACCAGATCGGGACCCTGGCGACGGTCGAGGCCGTTCTCCAGTTCGCGACCGAGGCACTGTCCTACGACCACGCCTCGGTGATGCTGATGCGCCGGCGCCACCCCGAGACCATCGCGGCCACCGATGAGCTGATCACCAAGGCCGACCAGTACCAGATCGACTTCCGGGAAGGCCCGAGCCTGCTGGCCATCTCCGATCACGAGGACGTACTGGTCGAGGACACCGCCACGGACGACCGCTGGCCCACCTGGACGCCCACGGCGGCCGCCAACGGAATCCGCAGCCTGCTGGCCATCCGGCTCGTCACCGCCCACTCGACCAGCGGGGTCTTGAACCTGGTGACCTCCCGGCCGACCGTCTTCACCGACGCGGACCGCGAATCGGCCCGGCTGCTCGCCCTGCATGCGTCGATCGCGATCGCGTCGTCCCGGCTGGAGTCCTCGCTCCAGCAAGCCGTCGACTCCCGCAAGATCGTCGGTCAGGCAGTAGGCCGCCTGATGGAGCGCTACGGCCTCGACGCCGTCCAGGCCTTCCTCGTCCTGCGGCGCTACTCCCAGGACCGCAACCAACGCCTGTACGCCGTAGCCGCCCACGTCACCACCACCGGCAAACTCCCCGTCTAGCCCGTCGCGCCACCACGGAACCGCAGTACACCCACAGCAGCCGGATGCAAGTGCCGGTCCGGTCGGCGAAGACGGCGTACCTCCCGAGGGAACTGGTGATCGGGGCGATCAAGGCGGCACCACCCTGCGGCACCGGCAGGACCGTGTCGTCGTCCGGCCAGCCGTCCTGCTGAACGAGCCGATCGCCGACAGTTGATCCGGGCAACCGATTCGTGCCGCTGCATGGTGTGGCTGTGCGTGTCTTCGCAGCGAGTGGGGTACCAGCCCGGGATGCAACCCATCCGCGTCGGCCTTGTAGCAGATCCAGCCGCACCGACCGCGATCGCACGGAGGCTGACCGATCTGGGCCCCCACGATGGCAGTGGCCACTGGGACATCACAGTGCTGAGTGAGCCGTTCACCACCGGCTCCGAGGATGTTGGCGTGGCCGTGGGCCGGCTGCAGGACCGGGCGCGCGAACACGACTGGGACCTCGTCGTCGGCCTGACCGAGCTCCCGCTCCACGATCACGAGGGCCGGCATTTGCTGGTCGAGACCGACCCGGAGCAACGGACCGCCGTACTGTCCCTGCCTGCGTTGGGCGGACTCCGGATGCGTACCCGCACCCGCCGTGCAGTGCGCTCCCTGATCACCGACATGTCAGACCCCCACCCGACGGATGAGCACCATGTGACCCTCCCCCGCCGCCGCGGCCACTGGCGTCTGCTCACGGGCATGGTGCTCGCCAACCGTCCGTGGCTGCTGGTACCGGGCCTGAAATCGGCGCTCGTCGCCGCACTGGCAACCGGAGCCGTCGCCACGGTCAACTCCACGGTCTGGCTACTGGCCAGCTCGATGTCGTGGTGGCGCCTGGTCGTCGCGACAGTCGCCTCGATCGCCCTGGTCGTCGGCTGGCTGGTCATCGACGGTGAACTGTGGGACCGCCCCGACGACGACTCCACCCAGGCACGCCACCGATCCCGCCTCTACAACGGCTCCACACTGCTGACCCTCACGGCCGGAGTCCTCATCTGCTACGCGGCCCTCTACGTCGTGAACCTCGCCTGGGCGTACTTCGTCCTCGACCCCGACGTGATGGGCAGCTACCTCCAGAACCCGATGAGCCACGCGGACCTCTTCGTCCTCACCTGGTTCGTCGCCTCCGCCGCAACCCTCGGCGGCGGCCTAGGCTCCGGCCTCGAGTCCGACGAAGCAATCCGGGCCGCCGCCTACTCCAAACGAGAGCAAGACCGCCGCGACCGCCTCTCCCACGACTGAACCCCAAGCCGTCCGCCCCTGCCCACCGGACTGATCGTCACTCGCGACCTCTGACTTGCCGGCAGCAACGGCGCTTCGCGTCAGGCGCCGTTGCTGCAGGCGTTCTCAGTCGGTTGTGTTGAACCAGGCGCGCAGTCTCGGAGTACGCCGGATCACCAACTGGTCGAGGAGCAGGGCGAGTACGAGCGTGATCCCGAACATCGGCAGGAACAGCGCCAGCGCGACCACGAGAACCGCCAGCACCGGAGTCGCCTTCAACGGCAACCGGCCCCGTGGTGCACCGACAGCGCCGGCCGTCTTCGGGCGACGGCGCCACCACATCAGCGGGCCGGAGACGCACATGAAGATCACCCCGAGACAGAACGCCGTGGTGACGACCATGTTCGCGGTCCCCAACCGCCGGCCCTCATGCAACGCGATCCCTTGGGCGACCGTCTTGGCCAGCAAGGGATAGTCCTGATAGCCGTACGTCGAGACCACCTGCCCACCGAACTGGTCGACGTGCAGCGTCCGCTCCTCGGCCGGATTCCGGAAGGCGTACCCGATCACGGAGTACACGCCCTCCTCGCCGCTCGGCAGCGCGATCGTCAACGGCCGCGCCAGACCGTTCTGGACGCCGACAGCCACCGCGGTGTCGATGGTGGCCACCGAACGACGGTCCTGGTCCGGGTCCGACTTCGGCACCTTCGACTCCCCCAGCGCCCACGGCACCGCATGACTGTGCGGCAGCGACTCGTCCAGGGTCGACGTCGGATTCGACAGCGCACCAGGGTCCTCGCCCCACATCGAGCTGCCTTGGCTGGTCGCGATCTGCTGCACCTTCGCGCCCCAGAACCCCGTCCACGGCAGGCCCGACACGATCAGAAACAGCAGCCCGACTCCCAGCACCGAGCCCGTCAACGCGTGCCGCGACCGGAGTACGGCGCCCGCTGCTTTCGCCGTACGCCGACGCGCCCGGGCGACTCGCCCGCGGACGAACAGGTAGTACCCGGTGATCGCCATCACGAGCGCCCAGCAGGCACCGATCTCGATCACCGCGTCACCCCAACGACCGGCCATCAACTCACCGTGCAGCAGGATCGCGCCACCTGACAGCGTCGAGTCCGGATCCAGCGATCCCAGTACCTGACCCTGGTACGGATCCACGAACACGTCCCGGGTGGCGCCGCCCGCCGTCTCCACCGAGAACACCGTCGACCGATCGGCGCCGGACGGCTCGGTCATCGACACCACGGTCGCGTCCGGAAACGCCTTCTTCACCTCAGCCAGCTGAGTGTCGTACGGCTGCGCCACCAGTCCGGCCGGCTGCTGCACCTTCATCAGATCGGCATGCAGAACCGGCTCGATCTGAAACCGGAACAGGTAGATCAGACCGGTCACCGCCAGCACCAGCACCACCGGAACGACCAGAAAACTCGCATAGAAATGCCATCGCCAAAAGGCCCGGAACAACCCGGCCCCTTTGACACCTTGTTTCGCCGGTGCGCCACCGGCTTCTGTTGCCACATCACCACTGAATTGCATCTGCTTCTCCAGGAATCCACGATCCGACGGGCAGTCCGGCCGGATCCGATCGCACGACGGCCACGCCCGGGCAGGCATGGCCGAACCCGCCGCGGCCCCAGAGGCTCAGCGACGGGTGGGTCGAGCTGTCAACCGACAGCGACCCCAGCGGGAGGACCCCTCGAAACGATCGCGTGCACCAGACGCAGCCGACGCATGGTGCGGACGCGGAACACCAGCCCCGGCTTGATCCGAGGCAACCCCAGCGGCGCAGACACCTTGTCCACCAGCGCCAACGAGGCCCGCACCCGCTGAGCGGCGTACCGGACGATGCGGAACACCGCCCGCTCCCCGTACGCCAGCCAAAGCCCACTCAGCAGCGCGACGACGAGGTGAGCAGCAAACATCCCCAGCATCGACCCGAGCACCAAGCCACCGCCGTGCCCCATCCCTTGCACGTGCGCCATCTCGTGGGCGTGTGCCATCCCGTGGTGGTGAGCGACCGGAGTCGCATCCGGCATCACCATCTGCGGATGCGCGGCACCGGCCGAGCCGACCATCTCGGCGATGGTGAAGCCAACGTGCAGGACAGCCTGTACGGCAACCGCGATCGCCGTCACCGAGACAACATCCCGCTCGCACGCAGCCAACCGCCAGCCGCAGCTCCAGACCCCGGCGAACGCCCCACCGATCGCCCACCAAGGCAGCGACGCACCGGACATCAACACGTGCCCCAGCGCAGTGAGCAGCACACAGACGACTGCGAACAACGCCGCCCGCACTACCCGGGACCACCCCTGTTCAGCCATGCTCCGGACATCGTGACATCTCACATCCCCATCACGAACCTGCCCAGACCTCAAACCCCTTCCCCCGCCTGTGGCAAGTCCCACAACCAGATCAGGAACTCTCCCCCACCTGCCGACGTCAGCTCCGGCAGTACAGTTCGCCGGTGATCAAAACGGAGCTTGTCGATGGCGTGCGGCTGCTGCGGCACCGGGATCCCCAGGACCACACAGACGTCACCCTGACCTTCGCGGTCGGAGCCCGGGACGAGACGCTGCGCACCGTCGGGGTCGCGCACGCCGTCGAGCATCTGGTGATGAGCACGGTGCGTCAGTTGCCGATCCAGGTCGAGGCCGAGGTCGATCTGATGACGACCACCTTCGCGGCGTCCGGATCGCCCGCGCGGGTCGGCGAGTTCCTGAACCGGCTCTGCGCCGCGCTGGCCGACCCGCCGGTGGATCGGCTTGCGGTCGAGGCCGGGGTACTGGCCGCCGAGGACGGCTGGGCGGCGCATCCGATCGCTGCCTTCCTGCTCTTCGTCCGGTACGGCGCTGCCGGTCCGGGGCTGGCCTGGCTGGAAGGTGCGGGGTACGACGGCCTGACGGCAGAGCACGTCACCTCATTCGCGCGGAAGTGGTTCGTGCCTGGCAACGCAGTACTGCAGGTGAGCGGTCCGCTGCCGGACGGGCTGGAGCTGAAGCTGCCGCAAGGGCCCGCGCCGACCAGGGAGTACCCGCGCGGACGGTTGCTGGATGGACCGTCAGCGGTCGGGTACGGCATCCCGGGAGCCGCAGTACTGCTCACCGTGCCACCAGGCGACGCTGCACGCGTGCCCAGACTGGCGATGAGTGTGCTGGAGAACAGGATCGAGGAGCAGTGTCGCCACGTCGCTGGACACAGCTACGTCGTCGACAGCCAGGTCGTGGGTAGGGACTTCGTCATCTTTGCCGAAGCCCGCGAAGGCACTGAGGAACCGGTAGCGCAGGCAGTGGCAGCGGCCCTGACCGACCTCGCCGCCCATGGGCCCAGCGAAGAAGAGCTGGCGCTGGCGGTTGCCCGTCTGGAGGAGGACCTTGCCACCACCGATAGAGAGCTGGCTTCGGCATTCGGCGCCACGATGCACCAGTTGATGGGTGACCCGCCGCTGGCACCGATTGACCTAGCACTGGCCAAGCAAGTACACCCGACGGACATCGCGGCAGTACTGCGGGACGCCCTTCCTTCGGCCATCGGATATGCCGAACAGGAGGTAGTGGACGTCTGGAAGGCGCACGGGTTCCGTCCCGAGACGCACTGCCGGGTGATTCCCGAACTGCCGGCGGGGAAGGTCTACAAGCCGTCCCTGGCGGCAAGGACCTTCTTCAAGGACGCTCGCTCGCTCGTACTGGTGCAGACCGAGCAGGGACTCGCATTGCGCGACGAGGACGGCGTCCACGAGATCCGCTGGCAAGACGTGGCCGGAGTGATGCGCACGGACAACCCCACCGTGGTCCTTGGCATCAACGGCTGCGCGATCCCGGTGGACCCACACCTTTTCCGCGGTTCAGGCGCCGCCCTGGACGAACTGGCGCGCCGTACCGACCCCGGCCTGTGGTTCGACGAGTCGGCCTTCACCCGCGACCAGGACGACCACTAGCCAATTGCCGAGGGCGAGAGCGGCCGCCGAGAGCGGGTTGCACGAGCGTCAGGAGCGCCAGCCATTCGGCACCCGCCCCACGCCAGCCAGACCCAGCGCCCGACGCAGGAGCGAGCGGAGACGGCTGGCGTGGGGGTTGTTGTTCAGCGGCCGCCCGTAAAGGTGATTCCGTTGGTGATTTGTTTTTGGGCGAAGAAGAAGATCGCCAAGCAGGGCAAGGTGATGAGGACTGAGGTTGCCATCAGCAACGGAGTGTCGGTGCCGTTGACTGATTGGAAGCCGGCCAAAGCCAGCGGGAGGGTTTTCCACTGGTCGGAGTTGATGTAGATGGCGGGGCCGAGGAAGTTGTTCCAGTAGCCCATGAAGAGCAGGATCGAGACGGCGACGACCGCGGGTCGCGCCAGCGGGAAGTACACGAGCAGGAACATCTTGAACCAGCCGCAGCCGTCGACGACCGCCGCGTCGGCCAGCTCCGAAGGCATTCGGGAGAAGAACTGGCGGAAGAGGAAGATGTAGAAGGGCGAGCCGAAGAAGGCCGGCAGGATCAGTGGGTAGAGGGTGTCGATCATGCCGAGGTTGTTGAAGAGCATGAACTGCGGCACCATCGTCACCTCCCCCGGCAGCAGCATCGTCGCCAGTACGACACCGAAGACCACTCCGGAGAAACGCACCCGCAGCCGGGCGAACGCGAACCCGGCCAGCGAACAGGAGAACACCGTCCCGACGATCGGGATCAGCGTCGTCAGCACCGAGTTGAGCGCATAGCGCCAGAACGGGAACGACGTGATCGCGCGACTGTAGTTGTCCCACAGGAACTCGTGCGGCCAGATGCTCGCGCCCGACGATCCCACCCCGGCCAGAGACCTCAGCGACGTCGCGATCATCCACAGGAACGGGTACACGAAAGCAAGAGAGCCGAGCGCCAGTACGACGTACAGCGCGACCGTCAGCGGCAGGTTGCGGCGCCAGAAGGGCCGGTCGGCGCGGCGGACCGCACGGGATACCTCGAGAGGCGCTCGGGTCGAGACGAGAGTCGCCATGGGTCAACTCCTCCTGGCGGGACGGCCGGCCCGCAGTCGGCGGCGGCCGCCGAGTTCGGTTTCGTAGTACACGGCGAAGGCACTCCCGCGCAGGGTGACGGCGGTCAGCGCCAGGATGATGACGAAGAGAATCCAGGCCAGCGCGGACGCATACCCCATCCGGAAGTTCTGGAACGCGTTGTCGTACAGGTAGTACACGAAGAACAACAGCGAATCCTTCGGCCCACCATTCGCGACGAACCCCTGGGTGAAGATCTGCAACGCCCCGATGATCCCGGTCAAAGCATTGAACAAGATGATCGGCGACAACTGCGGCAACGTCACATGCCAGAACAGCCGCAACGGTCCAGCGCCATCCAGAGCCGCCGCCTCATAGAGATTCAAAGGCACGTCCTTGAGACCCGCGAGATAGATCACCATCGCGCCACCGACAGTCCAAAGGCTCATCAGAATCACCGTCGGCAACGCCCACGACGCGTCGTTGAACCACCCCGGCCCCTGCACCCCGAGCTTGGCGAGCAGATCATTGGCCAGCCCGTACTGCGGATTGAAAACCCAAAGGAACAAGACGATCTGAGCAACCCCCGACACCAGCGACGGCAGATACCAGATCGTCCGGAAGAACCGGATCCCCGGCAGCTCGGCATTCATCAGCAACGCGACCATGAACGCCAGGAAGGTCTGCAACGGCACCGAGATCACCGCATACAGCAGCGTCACCTTGATCGCCTGCCCGACCCGCGGGTCCTGGAACGCCTCGGTGTAGTTCGCCACCCCCACGAAGCGAGGCGGTGTGATCAAGTCCCACGACGTCAAGCTGACGTAGACCGAAGAAAGCATCGGCCCGACGGTGAAGACCACGAAGCCGATCAGCCAGGGCGAGATGAACAACCAGAACGCGATCGTCTTGTCCGCCCGCGGCCATTTCCGGCGAGCCCCGTACGCCGCCAGTCCGATGGCGGCGTACAGGACGATCAGCAGCACCAGGAACGGGACCAGCGGCACGAGCACCGCGGGAACACCCCAGGACTCCGCGAGCGTGCGGATCCAGCCGATGGTCGGGTTCATGGCCGCCTCACTTCTTCAGCGCGGCGGTGCACTTGTCGTTGAGGCCGGGCAGGATCTTCGCGACGTCGTCCTTGCCGCTGCCCAGCGGGGTGTAGCTGGTGATGCCCTTGTCGGCGTCACCGGAGATCTGCGCCTCGCGCGGCACCGACGGGCTCACCAGACCCGTCTTGAGCGCGGTCGTGAACGCGGCCAGGTTGCGATCGGCCGGCAGGATCTTCTCCAAGGTCCCGACGGACTCAGCGATGATCGGTACGCCGAGCGCCGTGTTGCCCTGGATCAGCTGGTTCTGCGCATCGGCGTCGGTACTGGCGAACTCGACGAACTTCTTCGCCGTCTCCGCCTTCTTGCCGGACGCGTTCTTCGCGATCGCCAGCCCGCCGACCTCCATCGGGAATCCCTTGCCAGGAACCGGTACCAGCGTCCAGTTCGGCTTCGAGATCTTGGCGAAGTCCGCGACCGTCCACGGCCCGAAGTCACTGAACGTCCCGAGCCGGCCGGCCGCGAACCACTGCGCCTGGTCCTGCCCGTCGATGTCGAGCGAGTTCGGCGCGTACTTGTCCTTCTGCATGTCCACGACGTACTGCGCCGTCTTCACCCCTTGGGCGTCCCCGAAGGTGCAAGCCGTCGCATCCGCGTTGTAGAACCCGCCACCGGCCGCGGTCAGCCAGCCCTTGAACCACAGGTTGCTCGTCCCGAACACCCGCGTCTTTCCCTCACCGTGCGACAGCTTCGCGGCCACCGCCCTGAATTCGTCCAGCGACAGCGGAGTCGTTGCACTCGGCAACGGCAGCCCGGCCGCCTTGAAGGCGTCCACGTTGATCGCCATCACCTTCGGCTTCGCGGTGAACGGCATCGCGTAGTACTTGCCGTCGAACTTGAGCGCCTCACTGATGTTCGGCTGGATGAACTTGCCCGGATCGACCTGCTGCTCGGCGAAGCTCGGCGCGAAGCCGGCCAGGCTGGTGTTGCTGATCTCCATCACGGTGGACTGGGTGCCGGCCGCGATCGAGGTCTGGATCTTCTGCTCGTAGTCGGCCTGGATCCAGTTCGTGGTCACCTTGGTACCGGGGTTGGCCTTCTCGAACGCCGCCGCGATCGCCTTCAGCGAGGCGGCCTCGGAGTTCGTACCCCAGAACGAGAAGGTGATGTCGCCGTTGTCGTCGGCGCCGCCCGCGTTGTTGGCGGCGGGCGCACTGCCGGAAGCACAGCCGGCGGCGAGGAGGAGGGCGGCGAGACCGGCTCCGACCGGGAGCAGGTGGCGGTTGAACAGCTTCATGGGAGGTCCTTCGGATGTGGGGACGTGGCCCGGACCGTCTGGCCGGGCTCGAGGATCCAGGGACCGGCGGAGCCGACCGTCACCGTCAGCGGACCCGGTCCGCCGTGCACGGTGAGCTCGGTCGTGTGCCGTCCTTCTTGGGTGATGCGTAGGTCCCAGTCGCCGACGTGGACGTGGTCGGCGGTGAGCCAACCGATCTCGGCCGGCAGATGGGAGTCGATGGTCAGGCTTGCCTCAGCAGCATCCGGGACCAGGCCGAGGAGGCCTGCCACCAGATGCTCGACAACGGTGAAAGAGATCTCCGGGTAGTCGTCCCGGCTGTCGATCAGGTGCCGCAGCCAGCGCCACGCCGACTCGTCGCGGCCAGACCGGAAGAACACCTCCGGCAGATAGCTGAACGCCTCGATGTTCGGCGGCGGATCGGACTCCAGCTGCTGCTCGATGAAATCCAGGAACCGCTCGGCCCGTACGCCGGACCCGCCCAGCCCCGTCATGGGTACGAACCAACTCGTCTCCAGCCCCCAGCCGAAGTCGAGCGTGCCGTCGCCGAGCCGGCCGCGGGCGTAGCTGCCGCTGGCCTCGTCCCACCAACCCAGGAACTCGCGCTGGACAGCTTCGGCAGCCAAGCGGTGGTTGTCCCCGAAATGCCGGGCGAGCTCGAGCAGAGCGGCGTACTGGAGGGCGAGACCGTCCGCCGCAACCGTCAGCGGCCGTTCGGGGTGCTCGTTGTAGGTGGCGGTGCCTTCGAAGATGTCGCCGGTGCCCGGTGCTTCCGGGAGCCCGTCGCCATCGTGGTCGTGTGCCCGGACGAAGTCGCCGGCCGAGCGTTCGTAGTACGCGGCCAGATCGGGATCGTCGAGCCATTCACGGTCGCCGGTCCAGCCGTACTGGCGCAGCGCCCGGTAGGTCAGGTCGAACACCGCGGGGATCTCCCGGACGAAGTGCTCGTCACCGTGATAGTCGAGAGCGGCGATACTCCCGTCGAAATGGAACGCCCAGAGCGGGTACCACTTCCGCTCCGCGGTCGCCGACCTGGCGAAATGCCGGAACATCGCGAAGTTCTCCGCGTCCAGCCCGAGCAGATGCGCGCCGGCCGCCTGGTGGCAGACGTCGCGCGAGTAGAACATCGGCCGGGACGGGTAGCCCGCCCAGTACGACGGCAGGTTGCCCGGCGCGGCGTCGGTCCGGACCCACTCCAGGGCACGCTTCCGGGCCCAGGCGAACGCGTCCTCGACATAGCCGAGATCCGCCGCCACGGTCAGCTCGGACATCCTTGGCCTACTTCCGGCTACAGGGGATATTAGCGCTAAAACTAGGCAGCCGGATTGCATTCGTCAATACCTTCGACCACCTCGATTTTACCGCTATAGTCGGTGTCATGCCCGCCACCGACTTCGAGGTCCGCTCCCCTGCCGGAGACATCTGCCGGATCGGCACGGTGTCCGCCGGCACCGTCACCGCCCTGCCGTCGGCCGGGCCTGGCGTCCTCCACTACGAAGTGATCGCCACCGACCTGCGCGCCGAGCCGGTCCGGCTCCGGTGGACCTGGCCGGTCGATTCCGCGGCCACCCTGTGGCAGGCGATCCAGGGCACGGCCCGGACGCTGCCGACCGACTGGGGTTCGCATCGCGACATCCGCTCGGTGCGGTCGGCGCCGGTCGCGTCGTTCGTGAACCTGGACGATTCGAGCCCTTGCACGGTCTCGCTGTCCTCCGACGTTCGCGGCTGCGACTTCGCGGTCGGGGTGAACGAAGAGAGCGCGGAGCAGCTGTTCCAGTTGGCGATCGACGACGTCGAGGCGGTCGACGGCGTCCACCGCTTCACGCTCAGGATCGACCTGCGCGGCCTGCATTTCGCCGAGGCGCTGCGTGGCGTCACCGAAGCCTGGGCGGCTGAGCTCGGCGACCGAGTGACGCCGGTGCCTGAGTTGGCGCGTGCGGCGATGTACTCGACTTGGTACAGCGATCATCAGCACGTGTCGGCGGTGTCCGTGGAAGCGCACGCGCGTGAGGGAGCGCAGTACGGATGCCGTGCGGTGATCGTCGATGACGGGTGGCAGACCGAGGACACTGCGCGCGGTTATGCGCATTGCGGCGACTGGGAGCCGACGAGCAGCACGTTCCCCGACATGGCTGCACATGTTGCGAAGGTGCACGAGACCGGGCTGGACTACGTGCTGTGGATCGCGCCGCCGCTGATCGGTGAGCACTCGAAGGCTTGGGAGCGGTTCAAGGACTACACCGTCGGGTACGTCGACGGGCTGAGCGCGTGGATCCTCGATCCGCGGTACCCGCAGGTGCGCGAGCACATCGTCGAGGCGTGCATTCGGCCGGTCCGGGACTGGGGTGTGGACGGGCTCAAGCTCGACTTCATCGACTCCTGGGCTTGGGACGACGCTCCCCCGGCGCCGGGTGGCGATTGCGCGACGATCGATGAGGGTGTCGAGTTGGTCTTCGCCGCGATCGCCGCTGAGTTGCGCCGGTTGCGGCCGAGTCTGCTGATCGAGTTCCGGCAGAGTTATGTGAGCCCGCGGTTGTGGCAGTTCGGGACGTTCCTGCGGGCGGGCGACTGCGCTTTGGACGCGGTCGAGAACAGGGTTCGTACGATCGACTGCCGGCTGTTGGCCGGTGGTCGGGCGGTGCACTCGGACATGCTGATGTGGCATCCGTCAGCCTCGGCCGAGGCGGTTGCTCAGCAGTTCATCGGGGTGTTGTTCAGTACGCCGCAGGTGTCGGTCTCGTTGTCTGAGCTGTCGCCGGAGCATGAGCGGGTGGTGCGGTTCTGGCTCGGGTTCATGGCGGAGCACGCGGAGGCGTTGCTGCACGGCGTACTGACTCCGTCTCGGCCCGACGCTCGCTACACGCAGGTGGCTGCCTTCGGTGGGTCGGAGACCGTCGTCGTCGTTTTCGCCAACCCCGTGGTGCGTTTGAGCACCGGGCCTGGGGTGACACTGCTGGTCAACGGCAGCAGCGAACCACGCCTGTACGTCGAAGGTGCGGGCGCCGGACCCGTCCAGCTCGTAGTGTCTGACTGCTCGGGCGTCGAGCTGTCCCGGGCGACGGTCACGCCGCCTGCGGGGCCGTGGCCGATCGACGTACCGGCCGGCGGGGTGGCCCGGCTCGAGCTGATCTGATGACTGACGTGGGGGGCCCGATGGCAGGCGAGAAGAAACGGCCGGTACGCCGGACGACGGTGGCCGACGTGGCCAAGCTGGCCGGCGTCTCGGCGATGACGGTGTCCAACGTGCTGAATGCGCCGCACCGGGTGAGCGAGCCGACGGTACGGACCGTGCAGGCCGCGATCGACGAGCTCGGCTACACCCCGAACCACGCGGCGCGGGCGTTGTCGTCGGGTCGCAGCCAGGTGATCGGGCTGCCGCTGTACCTCGAGGACGAGACCTTCAGCGATCAGAACCCTGGTCTTGGTGGGTTCTTGCATGGGCTGCTCGGCGGGCTGGTGAAGTCGGCGGCCGTCGCCGGGTACGGCGTCCACGTGACGACGCCGACCGAGGGGGCGACCGAGATCGCGCTCTACGAGAAGCTGATCGCGGCCCGGCAGGTCGACGCGATCGTCGTACTGGAGACGATGCCGCATGATCCGCGACTGGAGTTCCTCAGTTCGCGCGGGTTCCCGTTCGTCGCATTCGGCCGGACCGGCCACGACCAGCGGCAGTGCTGGGTGGACGTCGACAACGAGAAGTCGATGGCGGGGATCGCGCGCCACGTCCGCGGTACCGGCCGTTTGCGGGCGGCCTACCTCGCGACCGACAGCGGCCTCCCCTGGGTCCACCAACGCCAAGCCGGCTTCCTCCAGGAATTCACCTCGCCGCACTCGCTGCAGTCGTTCGGGTCCTTGGATGCGGTGGCCGGTTTTGTGGAGAGCGCTCTCGGCCGGCCCGACAGTCCTGACGTGTTCGTCGCCGACAACGACGCCTTCGCCGTGGTCGCGATGCGCGCGCTCCAGCAGCGCGGGGTGAAGGTCGGCGAGGACGTAGCAGTCACCGGCTTCAACGACTTCCCCTTCGCCAGTATGCTCGACACTCCCCTGACCACCGCCCGCATCCCGTTGCGCGACATCGCCGCCTGCCTCTTCACCCGAGCCCTGTCGGAGATCAACGGCGACGCCGATCAGCCAGGACGTCTGGTCACCGCTCCCCTGATCGTTCGGTCGAGCGCCTGACCTGTCCGAGTGCTCTTCTGGCCACGAGCAGGGTGACGGTGGTGCCGACGAGGCCGGCGAGGGTGATGGTGAGGCTGGGGCGGAGGAGGGTGCCGACAGCACCGGCCAGAGCGATACCCAGACCTTGGATCGCCATCAGGCCGCTCGTCTGCACGGTGAACAGCCGCCCCCGGTACGCCGGATCTGTCGCTTGCAGGACGAGTGGGTCGATGCCCTGGTTGAACGCGTAGCCGCTGCCCGAGATCGCCAGGAGGATCGCAGCCGTGGGGATGGACGGCTCGGCGATGAAGGCGATCGCCGGGGTCTGGCTGAGCAGGATGAGCGGGAGCACGAGTCGGCGCCTGGTCCGCGGGCTGAGCCGGGCGGCGGCGAGCTCGCCGAGGATGCCGCCGACGGAGTACCCGACGAAGAGCGCACCCGCAGCGCTGGCGGCCGCGCCGGTCTGCACGGCGTAGGCGACGGCGAGCCCATCCGGCATCGACGAAAACGCCGGCACCACCCACGAGAGCAACATGAGTCGACGCAAGGGGACGTTGCTGCGCAGGTACCGGAGTCCGGCCAGTGAGTCCTGCCAGGTACTCCCCGTACTACCGACCGCCGGCGTGTACGGCGTACCGAACCTGATCAACACGGTCGACGCCACAAACGTCACCACATCGACCGCCAGCAACCAGCTCGGCCCCACCGCCGCCACGGCGACCGCCCCCACCGCAAACCCTGCCAGCACCGTCACCTGAGCAATTGCCCTCAGCAACGACCGCCCCACCGGAAACAACTCCACCTCGAGCAACTGCGCCAAACTCGCCGCCCGAGCCCCCGCGAACACCGGCGCCACAATCCCCGTCAGCAACAACAACCCCAGCAACGCCCCCACCGGCAGCCCCGGCACCAACATCGCCGCGATACAAGCCGCACTGACCAGATCACAACAGACCAACACCCTCCGAGCCGGAAACCGATCGGAGACCGACGAGAGCGCCACCCCACCCACCGCATACGGCAAGAACGAGCAAACCAGCACCAACGCCGACAACAAACTCGACCCGGTCCGCTCGAACACCAAGATCGACAAGGCAACCTGCGCCGCCACCGTCCCAGCCATCGACACGGCGTGCGCCAAGAACACACTCCGCATCCCACGGACCTGCAGCACCGCCCGGTACCCGACGCCCAACGAAGTCGCGCTCACCCTCCGACTCTGCACGCACCCTCCACTACCGCCCCACTGTTTCGGCGACACCCGAAAGAACTCACCGGGCGCCACCATCGATCACCCCTGAGCAACCGCCCTCCGCCCGCGCCGACGGCACCGCCCGCCCGACCAGGCCGACGGCACCGGCCGGGCCGAGTCGACAGCCCCGGTCGCACCGGGCCGACTGCCCCGGCATGCATAACCTCCGCAAATCGCCTCGCCACGCCGAGGAAACCGTTTGCTCGCCGGGCTTGGGCGTGCAGGGCGCTCCGGCCATTGCCTGCAGCAACCAATCCCCGCCTGCCACGGCTCGTGCCGCAAGCACCACGCGGTCCGGTACCTGCGCTTGTATTCTTCGGTTGTGACCGAAAGATGACGGTTCTGCGGTTCAGTCAGGCTGACACGTTGCGGTGCCGGTTTGGCACTTCGCCGTTGTGGGAGACGATGTCGGCGGTCCGGGTGCTGCATCTGCACAAGTACCGGCCGTTGTATTCGCCGTGGGTGGAGGGGAAGGCGGGGCCGGCGGCGGGGCTTGAGTTGGGGTTGTTGCGGGCGGTGCAGCCTCGGTTCGGGTTTACGCCGGACTTCTTGACGCCGCCACCCCGGGCATCGCGGGCGAAGTTCTCGACGGAGATCGCTCGGGTTCGGAGTACGCCGTTGGAACGGGTACGGCAGGAACTGATCTGGTCCCGGGACGGGCGGAACAATCCCGGGGCTCCGGAGATCGAGCGGATGCTGAAGGATCTTGCGGGGACTCGGGAGCGGATGGCCGATCAGATCGAGAGTGCCTGGGAGGTGCTGATCAAGCCCGACTGGCCGATGATCAGCCGGGTTCTCGACGACGACATCGCGCATCGGGGTGAACAGTTGACGTCGGGTGGGCTGGCGAAGCTCTTCGATGATCTGCATCCGACGCTCACCTGGGAGGACGGGCAGCTGATCGCCTCCCGGCACCACTCCCCCGACCACGAATTGACCGGCGAAGGTCTGCTGCTCGTCCCCGGCGCCTTCGCCTGGCCGTTCCTCGTCATCGTCGCGACGGAGGGCTATCAGCCCACGCTCGTCTATCCGGCCCGCGGCTCCGCCCGCCTCTGGTCCGACGCCCCGGCACCGCCCGACCCACTCGCCACCCTGCTCGGCCGCACCCGTGCCACCCTCCTGGTGGCCCTCGATCCCCCGGCCACCACCACCGCGCTCGCCCAGCAGTACGGCCTGGCGCTGGCGACCGTTGCCGAGCACCTCTCCGCCCTGTACGCCGCGGGCCTCGCGACCCGCCGCCGTACCGGTCACCAGGTGCACTATCGGCGTACTGACGTAGGGCAAGCCGTGGTCGACGCGTCGATCGGGTGAGTGAGAATGCTCGGATGAGCAAGGTTCGCAAAGCGCCTGCGCCCACCAACCGGCATACCCGGCGCTGGCCGGCCTCCTTGGCCGTGATCGTCGCGCTGGGCCTGCAGTTGGCCGTGCCGCCGCAGATCATGGAAGCGCCGCGCTGGATCATGCCGGCCATCGGGGCCGGGCTGCTGATCCCGTTGATCTGGACCAACCCGTTCCACCTGCAGCGGGACGAGGTCTGGCTGCGATGGATCGAGCTCGTCCTGGTGGCAGTGCTGGTGGTGATCAACGCCGTCTATCTGATCAGCCTGATCGTCCTGCTCGCCTCCGGAGAGCAAGCGGACGGCAGGGTGCTGGTGAAGGCCGCGCTGCTGATCTGGGTGACGAACGTGGTCGCCTTCGCGCTCTGGTACTGGGAGATCGACCGCGGCGGTCCGTTCGCGCGGATGCCCGAGCATGAGCACGAGGAAGAGCGCGCTGATCTGCTGTTCCCGCAAATGACCGTCGATCTCCCGGGCTGGGAACGCTGGCTCCCGGGTTTCACCGACTATCTGTTCGTCGCGTTCACCGCGTCCACCGCGTTCAGCCCGACCGACACGATGCCGCTCACCGCCCGGGTCAAGACCCTGATGGGGATCCAGTCCGGGATGGCCTTGCTCACCATCGCGGTCATCGCCGCCCGGGCGGTCAACGTGCTCTGACCGCCCCCGTCCACGCCTCGGCAAAGCTCTCGACGGCCCTGTAATGAGTGTGAGAGTGTTACGCCCATGTACAGGACCCCTGCCTGATGAAGGCCGGGGAGAGCTGGTGGGAGGTGTAGTGAGGTGGCACACGACGCGGCGCGGACCAAGTCCGTGGGGCTGGGTTTCGCTCTGTTCTCGGCGATCACTTTCGGCGGATCAGGGCCGTTCGCCAAGGCGCTGATCGAGGCCGGGATGTCGCCTGAACAGGCGGCCTGGATCCGGATCCTCGGCGCGACCGTCATCCTCGTCCCGCTGGTGCTGATCTTCCGCGGCACCGCCGGCATCTCGGCCGCCCGGCGCTCCTGGCCGCAGCTCGTTCTGTACGGCCTGACCGGGATCGCCGGTTGCCAGACCCTGTTCTTCGTCGCCGCCAGCAGGCTCCCGGTCGGGATCGCCCTGCTGCTGGAGTTCTCCGGCCCGCTGCTCGTGGTCGGCTGGCTCAAGTTCGGCCGCAAGGTCGCCGTACCGCGCTCGGCCGTCATCGGCGTCGCCATCGCGCTGGTCGGCCTGGCCACCGTCGTCGAGATCTGGTCCGGCCTCAAGCTCGACCTGATCGGCCTGCTCGCCGGCCTCGGCGCGGCCGCCTGCCAGGCAACGTACTTCATCCTGATCGACAAGCTCACCGGCGTCGCCGACCCACTCGTGATGACGGCGGCCGGCAGCATCGTCGGCGCCATCGCGCTGACCGCCGTGGCCGTGCCGTGGACGATCCCGTGGCACACCCTCACCGACACGATCGCGATCGGCGACCGGTCCGCGCCCGGCTGGATCTTCGCCGCCTGGCTGATCGTGGTCAGTACCGTCGTGGCGTACCTGGCGGGCGCGGCAGCAGTCCAGCGGTTGTCGGCGGCGATCGGCGGCGCGGTCGCGTACGTCGAGGTCGTGGCGGCCAGCATCTTCGCCTGGATCCTGCTCAATGAGACGCTCACCACCAACCAGATCATCGGCGGCGTGATCGTGCTGCTCGGCGCCTTCGTCGCGCAGTCGTCGGTGGGCAAGGTCGCACCGCCGGAAATTCCGCCCGCACGAGATGATGACCTGTATGGACTCCATCGCGACGACATCGTCGGGGCAGCTTCGGGGAACGACCACTAGCGGGATCACCGCCTACCTCGGCATCCCGTACGCCGCCGACCCGGCCGGCCCGAAAGCCTTCCAGGCACCCGAGCCGGCGCCGGGCTGGGACGGCGTCCGGGATGCGACCGCCATGGGGTCGACCTCTCCACAACCGCCGTACGAGCCCCCGTACGACGTACTGCTGACGAACCCGCTCCGCCCCGGACCCGAGTTCCTCAACCTCAACGTCTGGACGCCGGGCGGGTCCGGGTTGCCGGTGGTCGTGTGGTTCCACGGTGGAGCGTTCCGCAACGGGTCGAACGCGACTCCGGCGTACGACGGAACCGCGTTCGCGCGCGACGGGGTGATCCTGGTCGGGGTCAACTACCGGCTCGGCGTACAGGGCTTCGGGGTGCTGAAGGATGCGCCGAGCAACCGTGGGCTGCTCGACCAGGTCGCGGCCCTGCGCTGGGTGCAGGAGAACATCGCGGCCTTCGGCGGCGACCCGGGACGCGTGACGATCGCCGGGCAGTCGGCGGGCGGGATGAGCGTCGCGACGCTGATGTCGATGCCGTCCGCACGAGGTCTGTTCCAGCGGGCGATCGTACAGAGTGGTTCGGCGACAGCCACGGCCCTGGAGGCCGACGGCGCTGTGATCACCGCGGAGGTGGCGAAGCGGCTCGGCGTCGAGTCGACTGCGGCCGGTTTTGCGTCGGTGGCGATCGAGGAGCTGCTGGCCGCGCAACGGGTGGTGGCGCTGGAGTTGCGGCAGAACCCGGATCCGGCGCGCTGGGGTGCGACCGTGGTCAGCGCGGGCGGCGGAATCATGCCGTTCTTCCCGGTGATCGACGGTGAGTCGGTGCACGCGCGGCCGCTCGACGCGATCGCGGCGGGCTCCGCAGCTGGGGTCGACTTGTTGATCGGTACGACGACCGAGGAGATGCGGCTCTTCTCGATTCCGTCCGGGATGGCCGCGGCGATCACGGCCGAGGCGTTGCCGGTGCTGCTCGGCCGGTCGGGGATCGATCCGGCGATCGCGGCGGTCTATGCGGCGAACCGGCCTGGCGAGTCGCCCGGTGAGATCTTCAGCGCGGTCATCGGCGACGGGTTCTTCAGCTTGCCGACGCTGCAGCTCGCTCTTGCTCAGCGCGCGCATGCGACGGCGTACCTGTACGAGTTCGACTGGCAGTCGGCGCTCGACGGGCTGCATGCCTGCCATGCGCTCGAGTTGCCGTTCGTGTTCGACACGTTGGCGACGGCGACGTCACCCCTGTACGGCGATCAGCCGCCGCAGGAGGTGGCCGACGCGATGCACGCCGCGTGGGTCGCGTTCGCTGCCACCGGCCGGCCGGGCTGGACGGCGTACCGGCGGACCACCCGGCCGGTGATGACGTTCGGGCTCCCCACTCGGTTGGTGGAGGACCCGCGGGCTGACGAGCTGGCCCTTTGGATGTCAGGCAACTAGCTGCAGGACGAGATCGCGGGGCAAGCCGTGGGTCTCATGCAGGTACTCGAAGTCGGAGTCGTCGAGGGTCTTCTGGAAGCGTTCGTGGCTGAGGATCCGGCGGCCGCGGTCGAGCAGGTTGGTGAACCGGATCTCCTCGTCGATCAGGATCCGCCGGATCAGGGTGAGCACCTCGCCCTGGTGGAAGTGCTCGCTGGTGTGCTCGAACAGCTCCATCGGCAGGTCGGACAGCGTCCGGGTGTCGTCGGAGCGCCAGAGCAGGGTGAGCACCCGGCGGATCAGCCGGCGGAGGACGTAGCCGCGGCCGGTGTTCGACGGGTGCACGCCGTCGCCGATGATCACCATGCTGGAGCGCAGGTGGTCGATGACGATCCGCTCGTCGTGCTCGTCGAGCTTCCACAGGCCGGGGATGATCCTGGTCCACGGCTCGAACAGGCTGGTCTCGTAGACCGAGTTCTTGCCCTCCAGCAGCATCGTCAGGCGCTCGAGGCCGAGGCCGGTGTCGATGTTCTGCTGCTGCAGGGGTTCCAGGTCGTGGTTGTCCAGGCGGCGGTAGCGCATCATCACGTGGTTCCACACCTCGACCCAGCGGTCGTCCGTGGTCGGGGTGCCCTCGGGGTCGCCGTCGCCGGTCCAGACGAAGATCTCCGAGTCGGGGCCGCAGGGTCCGGTCGGGCCGTTCGACCACCAGTTGTCGTCGGTGGTCAGCTCGATCGGCAGGCCGAGGTCTTGCCAGGTGGTGAGTGACTCCTGGTCGAGCGGGACCTGGTCGTCGCCGCCGAACACGGTCACGTACAGGCTGCTCTTGGGGATGCCGAAGCCCTCGGTGAGCAGCTCGTAACCCCAGCGGAGGGTCTGCTCGGTGCCGTAGTCGCCGAGCGACCAGGAGCCGAGCATCTCGAACACGGTCAGGTGGGTCGGGTCACCCACCTCGTCGAGGTCGGTCGTGCGCAGACATCGCTGCACGCCGACCAGTCGTCGGCCGAGTGGATGCGGATCGCCTTCCAGGTACGGCGTGAGCGGATGCATCCCCGAGGTCGTGAACAGCACGGGGTCGCCGGGCCGGGTGATCAGCGAGGATCCCGTGGTGGGGATGTGGCCATGCCGGCGGAAGAAGTCGATGAAGGTCTGGTCGATGGTCATCGCGGTTTTGTCCTTGTCTGAGGTGTTGACCAGAAAGGGACCGCGGCCGGGGCATCAAAAAACCGGCGGACCGTTTCCGGTCGCCGGTTGGGTGAAGAAGATGTCAGGCAGCGGCAGCCGGAGAGCACGAAGCTCGTACGGCTACTGCGAGGAACGACATCTGATGCATGTCACCAACACTACACGACCACCCCCGAACCTCCACCGCAGCCCACTCCCCCCACGCCGCAAGCCAGCCCCACCCACCACCCCACGCCACCCCACCCCATCTGAGGGGTTAACCCCTGAGATGGTGGGTTGCCCCCTCGGGATCTCGAGCGGCAACCCACCGCGCGAGCCAGCCCCACCCACCACCCCATCTGAGGGGTTAACCCCTGAGATGGTGGGTTGCCCCCTCGGGATCTGGAGGGGCAACCCACCATTTGAGGGGTTAACCCCTCAGATGGGGTGGGGTGGTGGGTGGGCTGGAGTGGGTGGGCTGGGCTGGGGTGGGGGGTCAGCGGAGGTCGAGTAGGGAGCGGAGGAGTTGGCCGGAGCGGGGCCAGGTCCATTCGGCTTGCACCCAATCGCGGCCGGCCTTGCCCATGGCTTTGGCTCGGGTCGGGTTGGTGAGGAGTTCGGTGATGCGGAGGGCGGTGGCGATCGGGTTGTAGGGGTCTACGAGGTAGCCGGTTTCGCCGTGGCGGACGGTGTCCGGAGCGCCGCCGGAGTCGCCGATGATCACTGGCTTGGCGGTGGCGGAGGCTTCCAGGGTGACGATGCCGAGGGCTTCGGGTTCGAGGCCGAAACGCCTTGTTCTGCAGGGCATTGCGAAGATGTCGGCGGCATCGACGTACGGTGGGATGTCCTCCCAGGGGACCGCGCCGGTGAAGCGGACGGCGTGGGCTACACCAGTTTGTCTGGCCAGGTCTTCGAGCCGGTCTCGGTCGGGGCCGCCGCCGACCAGGAGCAGGACGGCCTCCGGTACGCCGGCCAGCACCCGCGGCCACGCCTGGATCAGCGTGTCCTGCCCCTTCCGCGCCACCAACCGCGAGACGCAGGCAACGACCGGCACATCCTCGAGCCCGAGCCCCTTGCGGACCTGCTCTCCCCCGCAATCCGGGAAGAACCGTGACGTATCGACCCCAGGCGTCAGCCGCCGCATCCGGGCGGCCGCATCGGCAGACAGTGCCGGCGCGATCTGCTCCTCGCACCACCCCGAGACCGACGTCAACGTGTCGGCCGCGTCGCCGATCCGTCGCAGCGCCTGCCGCGTTCCCGGCGTACCGGCCCACCACGTCTCATGCCCGTGAGTCAGCGCCACGATCCGCCGCGCGCCGGCCCTCCGAAGCGCCGGCCCCATCAACCCCAGCGGCGCCGCGGCCCCAAAGACGACCCGATCTGCCCCGTACTCCCGCATCACCCGCACCGCGCTCCGCGTCACCCGCGGCGTCGGCAACAACATCGACGTCCGATCCCGCACGACGGGAAACGGCAGCCCGGCGTCGTACTCCGAACAGCCCGCCATCCGCGACGTCAGCACCACCAGATCCGGCAACTCCGAACACAGCGACCGGACGAACGTCTCGATCCCACCCTGCCGGGGCGGGAAGTCGTTGGTGACGACCAGGACCGTCACTTCTCGACCAGCGGCGGAACGGTCTCGCCATGCTCGGCAGCCCACGCCCGCCCCATCGCGATCCGCTCCGGCGGCGTCGGGTGGTTGGCGAACAGCCAGTACCGCCAGCGGCTCGGCTCCAGCCCGCTGATGTTCTTCACCGACAACTCATGCTGCATCTCGACGAAGTCCGTCGGATCCTTCGTCAGCTGCAACGAGTGGTAGTCCGCCCGAGCCTCGATCCGGCGGCTGACGAGGTTCTGCACCGGCGACGCGAGCGTCGTACCGGCGACGATCAGCGCGAGCAACAGCGCAGTACCGCGTGGATCCGAGACGCGGGCCCCGAGCAACAACCTCAGCAGCACGATCGCAAAGGCCGACCCCAACGCGCCGACCAACGTGCCGTGCAAGACATCGTCCTCAGCAGCATGACCGAGCTCGTGCGCCACCACCAGCCGAACCTGCGCCGGCGTCGCATCCTTCAGGAGCGTGTCGTAGACGACCAGCCGCCGCGTCGACCCGAAGCCGGACACATACGCGTTCAGCGTGGTCGTCCGCTTGGACGCGTCGGCGACGAGCACGTCCTTGATCGGTACGCCGTCCTGCTTCGCCAACTGGATGAACTCGTCGCGCTGAGCACCGGCCGGCATCGAGGTGAAGTCGTTGAACCGAGGCTCGACGATCACTGGATAGGCGAATGACACCCCGAGCACCAGCACCGCGCACGCAATCGCCGCCGGCGCCCACCACCAGGTCTTCCAGCGCTTGGCCAAGGCAATCAACCCGAGGCTGATGGCAACCAACGCCAGCGACAGCAGCAACCAGTTGACCAGCCGGTCCCGCAGCCACAGGTCCCACGCCTCGGTGGACAGCCCGTACTTCCGGGTGACCCGCTCGGCCATCGCGTCGGTCGGCAGTGTGATGAGGCTGGCGATCAGGCCGAGCGCCAGCACCACGACCGGGACGGCCAGGTACCAGCGGCGGATCCGCGTCACGGCGTACAGGCGGCGGCCGAGCGGGCTGAACCCGATCGTCAGCGGAACCAGCAGCGAGAGCACCCAGGAGACCGTTGACCAGGGCAACAACTCGTGCCGGAACTGGTTCTGCTTGTCGATCTCGGCCGCGCTGAAGTCGAGCGCGGCATCAGGCTTCGGCAGGTCGATCAGGTGCCAGGGCGTCGTCGTGATGATCACGACGGCGAGGGCGGCGGCGAGCACCAGGGCGGCTCCGGCGGGAGCCAGTTTGGCGGCCCGCTCAGACACCGGCGAGCCTCTTCAGGTACTTCTGCCAGTCAGCCGTGAACTCCTGCTCGGTCGTCCCGAGCACGGTCTTGAAGGCGTCGGCCAGTCCGGTCCGGCTCTTCGACGTGTGCACAGCGCGGTAGAACTCCACCAACTTGCCCTGCCCTTCCCGCTCGCTGATCAGCCGGCAGGCCAACCAGGCCGATTCGTAGGCCTGGGGCAGCTCGGCCGACGAGGCGGCGAAGGCTTCCGGGGTGGGCAGCGTCTTCGGCGTCTTGCCGGCCCGGACCGCCTTGAACAGCTCCTTCGCCGCCGATTCGTCCTGGACGGACACGGCGGTGAAGGCGACGTAGTCGGCGAAACCCTCGGCCAGCCACAACGGTACCGGCGAGGCGGTAGCGGTCGAGGCGACGTGGGTGGTCTCGTGGGTGAGCACGATCCGGCGGCCCTGCCGGCCGAGTTCGTCGAACAGCTTCGGGTTGGCGACGATCCGGGTCGGCGCGCCGGTCGCCGGGGTGTCCAGCTCGGCCATCGTGACAGCGGCGATCTGGGTGTAGGTGCCCGGCTGCGCGCCGAGCACGTACTCCATGTCGGACTGCTTGGCGGGCAGGTAGATGACCGCCTTCTGCTTCCAGTTCTTGCCCCAGACCTTCGTCACCGAGGTGACCGCACGATCCGTCACGTCCGCGTAGTCGTCCGCGTCGGCCTGCGAGTCCAGGCTGATCACCAGGCTGCGCTCGCCCTTGGCGACCTCGATCCCGCCGAGCGCCCAGATCGGCCGCCGCTGGCCGGCCACGAAGCGCTCGCTGAAGGACGCCGCGTACGTCGTACCGTCGCGCGTGACGAAAGTGACCGGCAGGGTCTCGCGGGCCGGTTTGGTGTCGAAGCCGCTGAGTTGCCAGGACACCTCGACCTGGGCCAGCCAGGACTCGGTGCCGCCGAGCTCCCTCTGCCGGTCCGGCGGCAGCGCGCCGATGTCGTCGCTGACGTAGCGCAACTGGAAAGTGGCCAGCGGCAACTTGCCCAGGTTGCTGTAGATCGTCCGGGCCTGCGCGTCGAAGCTCTTGGCCAGCGGGTCGATGGTGCCGAGGAAGGCCGACTTGCGCTTCTCGTCGATCGAGTCGGCCATCTTCTGCAGGACGGCCTGGCCCGCGGCGGCCCGGCGTACGCCCTCGGCTGCCTCGTCGGGGGTGGACTTCTCGGTGCCGGGGGTCTGGGCGCTGCGGCCGTGCGCGTCCGGATCGGCCGGCGCGTCGGCGATCTTGCGGAGCCCGGCGAACCCGGCCACGCCGACCAGGCAGACGGCGACGCCGAGCGCGACCTTCTTGACGATCGGGCCGTGCGCGGAGGTCCAGGTGCTCACCGTCTGGATCGCGGTCGGGCGACCCGGACCGTCGCCGACCGCGTGCTGGGCCGGGATCTGGATGGTGGTCTGCTCGGACGGCGAGACCCGGTGCTCGGCGAAGTCGTCGTGCCGGCTGAGGTCGCCGCCGGGGTGCTCGCTGGGGTCGGCAGGGGGCATCGTGCTGCCGCGCTCGTCGACCACCTCGGCCCCTCGCTGCTCGCCTGCCCCAGTCAGAGGAGTCAATTCAGAGCCCTCCGGGGACAGTCAAGCATGGGCGAGGTGGGGGTGAACAAACGAGGGCGGCTCCGGGGGCTGATGTCCCCGGAGCCGTGATGCATGTCTGACTGGGCTCAGCCCGGGCGGACCGCGCCGACGTAGCCGCTCATGTAGTCGAGGTCGTCGGTCTTGACCGGCTTGCCCGGGTTCGGGGCGTGCACCATCCGGCCGTTGCCGATGTACATCCCGACGTGGTGGATCGACGGGTTGCCGTAGAAGACCAGGTCACCGGGGCGGAGCTCGGAGCGGCTGACGTGCCGGCCCTCGCTGTACTGCGCCTTGGACGAGTGCGAGAGCGAGACGCCGGCCTTGCCCCAGGCGTACATCGTCAGACCGGAGCAGTCGAACGAGCTCGGGCCGTCGGCGCCCCAGACGTAGCTGTCGCCCTGCTGGTCCAGCGCGGCCTGGACGGCGACGCCTGCGCGGCCGCTGACCGGCACATTGCCGATCGGGTCGTCGGAGGTCCGGTCGCCGCCGCGGGTCGGCCGCTCGTCGCGGGCCTTCTCCGCTTCCTTGTCGGCTTCCTGCTTGAGCCGGTCGCGCTCGGCGTCGCTGAGCTTGCCCAGCACCTTCTCGGCGGCGTCCAGGTTGGCCTGCACCTGCTTCTTCAGGCTGTCCTGCTGCGACTGCACGGCCTGCAGCGCGGCGAGTTCGCTCTGCTCACTGGCCTGCAGGTCGGTGAGCTTGCCCTGGGCGGCCTGGAACCGGCGCAGCGCCGAGTTCTGCTGGCCGGCGAACGCCTGCGCGGTGGAGGCCTGGCTGAGGAACTGGTCGGGGTTCGTCGACAGCAGCAACTGCGCCGTCGTCGTCATCCCGGAGGTCTGGTACCCGGCGACCGCGAGGGAGCCGATCTGGCGCTTGACCGCGTCGACCTGCACCTGCTGCTTGGCGATCCCGGCCTGCAGCGCCTTGACCCGGATCTGCGCGGCGGTGATCTGGCCACGAAGGTCGTTGGCCGCCTCACCGATGTCAGCTGCCTTGGTCTGCAGCGCCGCCACCTGGGCCTTCGCCTGCTCCAGAGTCGGTTTCGGATCCGCGTCCGCCCCCGTCTGGATGAAGATCACTCCCGCTACGACGGCGGTGGAGGTGATGGCGGCGAGGGCAATTCCCTTGAAGCGCTTCGTGCGGCCGATGGACACAGCCCGGTCGGTCCCTTCCTCTTCTCGACGCCGTCCCCGTCAACCCACCTGGCCACTACAGCCGGTCGGTCACCCCTCGGCTACATCTTCGCTGCCCGTCCGGCCTGGTCGACCGACACTGTGAGGCAACGAGAGGTAACAGTAGTAACCGATTCGTGACCGGTGCAATCCGCCCCTCTGGTTTGATCCAAACTTAACGTCCGGAAAGCCTTTGCTTTGGGGTCACTAGACTGCCCCCGACACGGACGGATCGATGGCGGGGGTGGGATGAGCGAGATCGGCCGGCGGGTCAAAGCGCTGCGCCAGCGCTCAGGACTGACCCAGGAAGAGCTGGCCGACAGGTCATCGCTGTCGGAACGGTCCTTACGCGATCTCGAGTCGGGCCGGGTCACCAAGCCCCGGGCGAAATCGATCCGGCTGATCGCCAGCGCACTGGAACTGTCCACCGACGAGACCCGGCAGCTCCTGAGCCTGATCGTTGACGAGACACCGGCACCGGCCGCCACGCCCCGACCGGTCCTCCGGCCCGATCAGCTTCCGCTGGACGACATCCACTTCACCGGCCGGTTCGCCGAGCTCCGGGATCTGGATCTGCTGATCTCCGAACGCCCACCCACCCGGATCGCGACGATCTCGGCGATCGGTGGCAGCGGAAAGACCGCCCTTGCCGTCCACTGGGCCCACGGAGCGACCGGCCATTTCCCCGACGGCCGCCTGTACGTCGATCTGCGCGGCTTCACACCTGGCCAGGAACCGCTCGACCCGGTCGAGGGGCTGGGCCGGATCCTCACCGCGTTGGACGTCAAGCCGGCCGATCAGCCACCGACGCTGGAAGAGCGCGCGACCTTGTACCGATCTCTGGTCGCCGGGCGCCGCATGCTCGTCATTCTCGACAACGCAGCGACGGCTGACCAGGTCCGGCCGTTGCTGCCCGGCTCCCCCACTTGCGCGACGATCGTCACCAGCCGGGAGCGGCTTCCCGGTCTGATGGTGCGGGAAGGCGCTCATTCCCTGATCCTCGACCCGATGACGGAGTCCGAGGCCGGCGAGCTTCTCCGTACCGTCCTCGGCAACGCCCGGGTGGACGAGGACCGTGCCGCCGCGGCAGAGATCATCTCGCTGTGTGGCCGGCTGCCGTTGGCCCTGCGGGTCGCCGGAGCCAGCATCTCGCTCGGTGACTACCGAACCCTCCGGCAGGCAGCCGACGAACTGAGCTCCGCGGACCGATTGGAACGCCTCTCGTTGCCCGGTGATCCGACCTCGTCGGTCCTGCCGGCCTTCGAACTGTCCTTCGCCCGGTTACCCGGTGACCTCAAGGAGTTCTTCGGCCGATTGGGCCTGCTGCCGGGCAGCATCTTCCGGACGAACGCCGCAGCGTCGCTGACGGCCACCTCCGCCGAGCTCGCGGATCGACGACTCCAGCGCTTGGTCGCACTCAATCTGGTGCAGAGCCGGGCCGACGGCCGTTTCGCGCTGCACGACCTCGTCAAGTTGTTCGCCCAGCGCTGCGCGCCCGTGGACGAAGCCGCCCAGAAACGGGCACTCGACTACTACCTGCAGTCTGCTGACGAGGCCAACCGGCAACTGCGGCCGACCAGGGTCCGGTCCCCGATCGATCCGGCACTCGACGGCGTGATCGTGGAGGAACTCAGTACTCCGGACGCCGCCCTGCGGTGGTGCACCGAGGAACTGCCGACGATCGCCGATGCCGTCGACGTGGCCGCCGCCGCGAACCTTTCAGCAGCCGCGATCCAGCTGCCGACGAGCATGATCGACTTCTTCCATGTCCGCAAACACTGGCCGGTCTGGCTGGCCACTCACCAGACAGCGCTGGAGGTCGCGCGCCGGGTCGGTGACCGCGAGCACGAGGGCATCCTGCTGTCCGGGATGGGAATCGCCTGTCTCGAACTCGGCCGGATCGACGAGGCAACGAAGTACCAGGAAACCGCTGCCGGCATCGCCCGTGCAGGCGATCACCGCTTTCCGCTCGCCCGGGCTCTGACGGCGCTGGGCATTCTCGCGATGCACCGGGCCGACTACGCAGCCGCCGTGGAGCACTTCGCCGAGTGCGAGCGACTCGCAGCGGAGGACCAGGACCCGTACGGCGCGATGCTCGCCGTCTTCAACACCGCCTACGCCCACCTGTGGGCGGAGAACTTCGACGAGGCCCGGGTTCTCTTCGAGAAAGCCCTGCCGATGGGTGAGACGCTCGGCGCCGCCGACGTCATCGGAGGGTCCATCAATGCGCTGGCCCTGATCCTGCAAGCCGACGGACAGCTCGAGCCCGCCCTCGACCGATTCCGCCAAAGCGCCGCCGTGGCCGAGCAGAACGGCAATCTCATCGGACTCGCCGAGGCTCGCGGAAACATCGCGCAGACACTCGCCGCGCTGGACCGGCCCGCCGAAGCGCGATCGGTCTTCCTGGCTGCTCTCGAGGCGGCCGAGCAACTCGGCGATCGACGCCTGCAGGCTGAGCTGCAATCGGACCTGGACGCGCTGCCTGCGGCCGGCACTGTCCGATGACAGCCGGCCTCAGCCGAAGCGGCGTACCAGCAGGCAGCCCGCCTGGAAGCGGGACGTGGCACCGAGCGCGACGACCATCGCGCTGATCTCAGCTCGGACGGTGCGCAGCGAGATGCCCAGCTGTCGCGCGATGGCGGCGTCCTTGGCGCCGGTGGCCATCAGCTCGCCGATGACGCGCTGACGGTCGCTCAAGACAGGTGGGCGGTCCAGCGCACCGAGCTCGTAGACCTGGCACACCCCCGCCGGCATCTGGTCGTTTCTCTGCCCGGCCAAGACCAACTGCTCCATCGACATCTCTTCTCCCCAGTAGATGGTCTGACGCTATCCAGGGTCACCGCCCGGTGACAGGCGGTTGACCGGCAGTTTCCCGGCAGTCAGGCGGTATCCGCGGACGCCTGCGGACCTTGCTGTCCATCAGCCGGCAGCTCGATGCTGCTGACGGCGTGGACCAGGCGTAGGGGTGGGACCAGGCCGGATTGGGCGAGGACGTCCAGGGCGGCCAGTTCCTCGTCGTCGATGCGTAGTGAGGTTTGCTCGGGTGGCATGCCGAGCACCACGCTGACCACGCAGTCCCGGCAGCCGGGGCCTCTCATCGCACACGCGTCGCAGTCGATCAGCACAACGTCCTCCAAAGTGGGGAAGCACCCGGACTTGCATCCGGCTGAGAAGGACGCTAAAGACCCCCACCGACAGTTTTCTGCGGAGCACTCAGAGGAAGCGGCCGCCGGGGAGGTACGGGGCCGGTGCGGGCAGGCCCCGGACGGCTAGATATCCCTCGGTCGCCAGGTTGAGTCGCGCGGCCATGCCGACGTCGACCGCCCACTCGTTCGCGCTGGTGATGCAGTTGACCAAAGTGTCGTCCGAGGAGGCCGCCAGAGCCTCCCAGAGGAGGGTTTGGGCCGTTTGGGCGTCGGTGGCCGCCAGGAGTGATGGGCGGGCACGCTGGTCGATGTACACGTAGCCGCGGTGCGGGCGGTCGACGACGAGTCGCTGCGTGGTCAGCAAGAAGGCGTGGTCGGGGCCGTGGCCGGCGCCGCGCAGGCGGGTGTCCAGCTCGTCCATCCAGCCGAAGTCGCTCTCGTCGCCCTCGGTGAGGCCGGTGATCGCGGGGATCGTGGAGCGGTCGACAGCGCCGATCATGCGCATCTGCGGGATCAGCGAGAACCCGGCCAGCCGGTAGCGGCGGGTGGCGGCGGGGTGGGTCGTCGACGAGAACATGCCGGGGCGCTCACCGGCGTACGCGAGAACTGTGTCGAGGAGTTGCTTGCCGATGCCGGTGCCGCGAAGTTCGGGGAGTACGCCGTACGTGGCCAGGTACCAGAAATCGTCGCGGTTCTGGGAAAGCGCGAACCCCTTGATGCCCGAGGCATCGACCGCGATCCAGCAGCCGGCCGGATCGACGGTGAGCAGGTGCCGCGCCCAGCCGATCCATGCCTGGATGATGTGCGGCGGCCGGGCGGACTCCCCCGGCTCGAGGAACACCTGCTCGGACACGCGTTCGACGGCCGCCAGGTCGTCCTCCCGCAACTGTCTGAGCTCCACCTGGTCGACGGTACGCAGCGGGACGGCGACCCGGCCATTGGTTTTAACCGCGGGCGATCCGGTTGATGAGGGTGGTTGCGGAGAGGGCGCGGGCACCCATCGTGACGGTGCTTTCGGCCACTTCGCGGTCGGTGGAGACGACCACGATCGGGCGGCCCGGGGGCTCGGCGCGGACCAGTTGGCGGATCACCTCGTCGGCGATCACACCGGCGGGGCTGAAGCGGACGCGGACGCCGCGGGGTGGGTTCAGCTGGACCGGGCCGGACAGTTCGGCGCCGTCGAAGACGACGGTGACCTCGATTCGCCGTTGGGCAACCAGTGCGCCGAGGGCGGTGACGAGGCGCTGGCGCTGGGAGTGCAGCGGGGTGTTCGGCCAGGCGGTCTTGGTGACGTTGTAGCCGTCGATGATCAGGTGCACCTGCGGCAGCGCGAGCAGCTCGTCGAAGAGCGTTGGGTCGTCGGCGGGCGCGGTACGGCCGACCGGCGCCGTCGCGGGCTCGACGCCGGCAACTGTGTCGGCCGGGCGGAGGTCTCCCCCGAGTGGCAGGGTCAGTTCGCGACGGAGTCCTCCCGCTGCTTCGACCAAGGTGTCCAGCAGCAGGCGGGTTCTGGTCGAGGCCAGTTCCTTCTCCTGCCCCGCGGTACGCCGGGCCGCGTGCTCGACTGCCTCGAGTTCGGTGATCCGGGCCCGGAGCTTGCGCAGCTCGCGCTCGACCTCGGCCCGGGCCGCGTCGACGCGCTCGTCGGCCGTCGTGGCTTCGACCGTGCGCAGTTCGAGATCGGTCTGCAGGCCGGCGATCCGCTGGCGCGCTTCGTTCAGCTTGCGGCGCAGCGTGACGTTCTCGGCCTTGAGCTCGGTGACCTGCTCGCGCAGGCGTTCGCGCACCTGGCGTGTCTCGGTCCGGGCCTGGTCGAGCTGGTCGTGCAGGCGCGTGACGGCGTCCTCGTCGACGCCGGGCTTCTCCGGCGGCAACTGGGCGGCCTCGGCGACGCGTTGCTCCCAGTCGTCGGGCCTGAGCAGGTAGGCGAGTGCCGCGACCTCTGTCGGCTCGGCGGCCGGTACTGCGAGCCCGTCGGCTACGGCATCACCCAATTCGGGGTGCCCACGGCGTACCTCGAAAGCGACCAGTTTGCGGAAGTGGTCGTCGGTCTCGAGGATCGGGCCGAGTACGGACGCCGAGAGCTTCGCGCGCTTGCCGGGCGCGAAGCTGGCGAACCGCCGCAGCGGAGCCGGGATGTCTGTCGCGGGCAACTGCCCCAAGGCCTGGGCGGCCAGGGTCAGAACCCGTTGCCGGACGGGTTCGGGCAAGGTGGTGGCAGCGGAGCTCGCGGCGGTGCCTGCCTCAGCCACCGGTCCGCAGTCCGGTCGGAACGGCCCCCTGGCACAGCCAGTGATGCAGACCACAACGCCCGGGCGCGCGGCCCGGAATCGCGGTGATCGCTTGTGTACGCATGACTAGAGCGTAGTCGGTTCACCCCCGTCAGCCACGCTGTTTGTTGTTGATGCTTCACCGAAGTGGCGTGTCCCAGGACGGAATTGTCGGTGGCGGCTTCTAGCGTCGTCGGCATGAGCAGTCAAAGCTCGCCGATCCGCGGCGTCCAGCCGAGCTTCGACGACCTCGGTACGCCGTTGCGCGACGTCACCTTCTGCGTCGTCGACCTGGAGACGACCGGTGGCGCGCCGGGCGAGTCGGGCATCACCGAGATCGGCGCGGTCAAGGTGCGGGCCGGCGAGCTGGTCGCGGAGTTCCAGACGTTGATCAATCCGGCCGAGCCGATTCCGCCGTTCATCGCCGTGCTGACCGGGATCACCGACCATATGGTCGCCTCGTCGCCGCGGATCGAGTCGGTGCTGCCGGCCTTCCTCGAGTTCGCCCGGGGCTGCGTGCTGGTCGCGCACAACGCGCCCTTCGACGTCGGCTTCCTCAAACACGACACCCAGGTGCACGGCTACGACTGGCCCGACTTCGCCGTCGTCGACACCGCGCAGCTGGCCCGCCGGGTGCTGACGCCCGACGAGACACCGAACTGCAAGCTGGGCACGCTCGCGAAGTTGTTCAGGACAACGGTCACGCCGAACCACCGGGCGCTGTCCGACGCACGCGCCACCGTCGACGTGCTGCACGGGCTGTTCGAGCGGGTCGGCTCGCTCGGCGTACAGACGCTGGAGGATCTGCAAACGTTCTCCTCGCGGGTCGCGCCGCAGGTCCGGGCGAAGCGGCATCTGGCCGAGTCGTTGCCGCACGCACCTGGCGTGTACCTGTTCACCGACGATCGCGGCGAGGTCCTGTACGTCGGCAAGTCGAAGGATCTGCGCAACCGGGTCCGGTCGTACTTCACCGCGTCGGAGCAACGCACGCGGATCGGCGAGATGATCGGGATCGCTTCCGGCGTACGGGGAATCGAGTGCGGTACCGCGCTGGAGGCCGAGGTGCGTGAGTTGCGGCTGATCGCCGAGCACAAGCCGCGGTACAACCGGCGATCGAAGTTTCCCGAGCGCCAGCACTGGCTGAAGGTGACGGTCGAGCCGTTCCCGCGGCTGTCGCTGGTCAAGCAGGTGAAGGACGACGACGCCGGGTATCTCGGGCCGTTCAGCTCGCGTAAGACGGCCGAGCGGGCGATGGCGGCGCTGCATGAAGCGTTTCCGATTCGCCAGTGCACGGACCGGATGTCGCGGTCGCCTGCCGGGTCGCCCTGTGTGCTGGCCGAGATGGGCCGGTGTGTGGCGCCTTGCGACGGGCGGATCTCGGTGGAGTCGTATGCGCCGTTCGTGACGGGGTTGCGGGCTGCGCTGACGGATGATCCGGCGCCGGTGGTCGCCGCGCTCGATCGGCGGATCGATGTGCTGTCGGCGGATGAGCGGTTCGAGGATGCGGCCGTGCAGCGGGATCGGTTGAGCGCCTTCGTGCGGAGCAGCGCGAAGATGCAGCGGATGGCGTCCGTCACCAGTTGCGCGGAGATCTGCGCGGCTCGGCGTACTGACGACGGTGGGTGGGAGTTGCACGTGATCCGGCGCGGCCGGCTCGCGGCGGCCGGGATCAGCCCGCGGGGCACGGATCCCCGCAAGTACCTCGAAATGCTCCGAGCCTCCGCCGAGACGGTCCTGCCAGGCATCGGTCCGGTCGCGTCGGCCTCACCGGAAGAGATCGAGCTCGTACTGCGCTGGCTCGACTCCCCCGGCATCCGCCTGGTCGAGATGGACGGCACCTGGACCTGCCCGATCAGCGGCGCCGGCCGACACATCGCCCGCCTCGACAACTCCCACTCCGAAGCTCACCACCACCCCAGCGAACGCCGCCGCCGAATGCGCCCCCTCAGCCCCACCGCCCGCTGACCTCACGTGCGGGGTGGTGATTGCCGTGGTGGTTCGGTTCGAGCTCGGGGTTGAGGATCTGGCGGATACGCGGTTTGCGATTTCGCCAGTGCAGGAGGCGTTGTTCAGCCTTTGGGTGGTGCGGGATCCGGGGTTGCTGGCGATTCATCTGCCGTGGCGGCGTTCCGTGGTGGACGAGTTGGGGGCGGTTGATACCGGGCTGTTGTTGTCGTTGGTGGGCGAGACGCTGGCGCTGCCGGATTTTCTGACTCCTCGGCCGACGAGTTTTGCGGTGTCGTTCGACGAGGAGCTGGAGGTCGTACGGGCAACGCCTGTCGGGATGGTCCGGCGGGATCTGCTGGCTACGCATGGCGGTCGGCCGCCGGACGCGTTGGCTGCTGCGCGATCGTCCGATGACGCCCAGGTGGCCAGGCTGCTCGACACGATCTGTTCGGAGCTCAAGGCCTATTGGGAGATCGCGCTCGCGCCGTCGTGGGCGAGGATGCGACTCGTGCTCGAGGGCGATACGACGTACCGGGCCCGGCAGTTGGCGGTCGGCGGCGCGCGGCTGCTCTTCGCCGATCTGCATCCGAACGTGCAGTGGAACGACGGCGTACTACGGATCGACCAGATGCTCGGCAAACACGACGTCTCCGTGTCCGGGCGCGGACTGCTACTGGTCCCGTCGATCTTCGCCTACAAACCGGTACCACCGCTCAGCCCGCACGAATCCCCCGCACTCGCCTACCCCAGCCGGGGCGTCGCCACCCTGTCCACCTCGAACAAACCGGCCGGATCCGCCGCCCTCACCGCGCTACTCGGCCAGCCCCGCGCCGTCCTGCTGCGGATGCTCGACGAGCCGCTCCCGACCATCGAGATCGCGCGTCGCCTCGAGGTCACCCCGAGCGCCGTCTCCCAACACCTACAGGTGCTCCACGCAACCAACCTCGTCACCCGGGCGCGCGACGGCCGGTATCTCCTGTACCGCCGCAGCACCCTCGGCGACCAACTACTCGACGGGTAGCGGCGCCCTCTCGTCGATCAGCCCTGCGGCCCGCAGATCCACCCACAACTGCGGCGGTACCGGCGTGTCGAACGACCCAAGATTGGCCCGTGCCTCACCCGCCGATCGCATCCCGATCACCACCCCCGCCACCACCGGATGAGCCAACGGAAAGGCGATCGCCGCCGCAGGCAACGTCACCCCGTGCGCCTCGCAGACATCCGCGATCCGATGAGCCCGCTGCAGCAACTCCTGCGACGCCGGCCCATAGTCGAACCGCGCCCCCTCGGCCGGCCGCGCCGACGCGAGCAACCCCGAGTTGAAGACCGCCGCGGCCAGGATCGACACCCCACGCTCGGCGCAGGCGGGCAGCAGCGTGTCCAACGCACTCTGCTCGAGCAACGTGTACCTCCCGGCGAGCATGACCGCGTCGACCTCCGTCTCCTGGACGAGGGTGGTCAGCAACGCCGGGTCGTGCATCCCGGCCCCGATCGCCTTCACAACGCCTTCTTCGCGAAGCTCGGCGAGCGCGGGATAGCCGTTGCGCAGGGCATCATCGAAGTGCTTCTCGGCGTCGTGCAGATACAGCACGTCGACCCGGTCCAGCCCGAGTCGCGTGAGCGAGTCCTCGACGCTGCGCCGGATCCCGTCGCGCGAGAAGTCCCAGACCCTTCGATGCGTCGCCGGGACCTGGAACGCCTCGTCCATCCGCCCTTGCGGATCCTGCTCGACCAGCAACCGGCCGACCTTGGTCGACAGGGTGAACTCGTCCCGCTGGTGTTGGCGGAGGAATTCGCCGATCCGGCGCTCGGAATGGCCGATGCCGTAGTGCGGTGACGTGTCGTAGTACCGGACTCCCCCGGCCCACGCGCTGGCCAGCGTCTCCGCGGCCGTCTCGTCGTCCAGCGCCTCGAACAGTCCGCCCAGCGGGCCGCCGCCGAACCCCAGTGCGGTCACCTCGACCCCGGTCCGGCCCAGCTCGCGTCGTACTCCGACCTTCGTCTCTGTCATGGGTCCAGCCAACCGCTCGCCTGCCTGTCCACGAATCGATTAAGGCGGACGCTTAATCGGCGCGCATGGCAAGGTTGGGGGGTGACCGATCCGTTCCAGTTCTTCACGCCCTCGCACCGGCACGGCGGCCCCGGCTATCGGGCGCCGGACGACGCGATCGAGAGTTGGCAGAAGCTGGCCGAGGAGGTGCGGCGGGAGCTGGAGCGGATGGGGTTCGCGGCTTCCGTGGTACCGGGTGGTGATCCGCAGGGGTTGCCGCCTGGCGCGCACGTCTGGGTGAACACGGTCGAGCCGTTCGGGGTGACGATCGACTGGGATCCGCCGGTCACCGGCAGTCCGGAGTACGTCGAGAAGGTGCTGACGCAGGACGTGACGAGCGGGCTGTTCTCCTACGTGGTGAACGCCTCGGAGATCATCGTGCGGGCGCTGGTCGAGGTGCTCCGGGAGGCGGGGTTCCAGGTGCTGATCGATCATGCCGGCGGGCGGACGTACAACTACCGGGTGCTGGCGGCTCCGCGGTTCCCCAAGTTCTGAACCGGCTGGGGTGGTGCCGGTGGGGTCGGCACTATGCTTCAGCGCGGTAGGGGGCTGGTTTCGAGGAGAGGACGACATGGTCACCGCGATCGTGTTCATCAAGGCCGACGTCGCACGCATCCCGGAGGTCGCCGAGCAGGTGGCCGCGATCGAGGGCGTCAGCGAGGTGTACTCCGTGACCGGCGGGCTCGACCTGATCGCGATGATCCGGGTCGCCCACCACGACGACCTCGCCTCCGTCATCCCCGACCACGTCAACCGGGTGCCCGGCGTACTGAGCACGGAGACGCACATCGCCTTCCGGGCCTACTCGACGCACGACCTCGAGGCTGCCTTCAGCCTGGGCGAGGAATCCGGTTTCTGAGGTTCTCCTGGTTTTCGAGGGCAGAATTCCACGGTCTGACTGACACGCGCTGAAGTTACGGTGAACGCATGAGCAACCCTCCCGCCGGCTGGTATCCGGACCCCACCGGACAGCCCAACACCATCCGCTGGTGGAACGGGACGCAATGGACCAACCGCACCGACAAAGAAGACCCCGCTGCGGACTCCGCCCCCACGGACGACCCGGCCGCGCCCGACCCGTCACCCGCGACCGACGCCTCGTCGGCACCCCGCATCAAGGCGGTCACCCCTGACGCCAAGGCCTCCGGAGCCGCCGCCTCCGCGTCGGGCGGCTCAGCCCCCACGTCCGGCGCCACCGCCTCCACGTCAGGCGGCACAGCCCCCGCGTCCGGCGCCGCCGCTTCGACGTCCGGTGGCACAGCCCCCACGTCTGGCGCGGCCGCTTCGACGTCGAACGGCTTCTGGCCCGCCGCCGACGCCGAACCTGATGGTGCGGTGCTCGATGCTGCTGCTTCGGCGGCGGCGCTGACGCCGGCGGAGAAGGCGAAGTCGACATGGATGGCACCCGTCGAGATCCCGGAAGCCGCCAACCACTGGACCCAGCGCCCGGTACCGGACGACGCGGAGCCGATCACCCAGGAGCAGTTCGAGGCCGAGCCCACGCCCCAAACCGGCTGGACCCTGAAGCTGGCCCCCAACACCTCCAGCTCGGAAACGACTGCGACTCCCGACCCAGAACCCCAGTCCTGGTCAGCCACCAACTGGACCGAGCCCCCCACGGTCGCCCCGACCCCCAAGGGCCCCGTACCAACCCCAGACACCACGCAGGTCGATTCCTCGAAGCAGCAGGCTGGTTCGACAGGTACTGACGGCGGCTGGGGCCAAGCCGGCGGCACCCAAGCCCAAGGCGCAGCAGCGACCGGCTGGGGTCAGTCACCTCAGAACGCAGCCGACGGCTGGTCGCAGACCGCAAACGCCACCAACGACCAGACAGCACCTGCCACCTCGCCGCAAACCGGTCAACCGGCCGACGACCAACCTGCAGGCAACCCCTGGGCCGCCGGCGACGACCTAACTGCTTCGAACCAGAACTCCAGCGGCCAACAGCCCGCCGCTACCAGCACCGGGTGGGGGACCTCCAGTCCCCAGCAACCAGCCACAGACGGCTGGAGCCAAACCCCCGCGCAAGAAACCGGCTCTGGTCCCTGGCCCCAGACGAACGGCCAGCAGACCGACGCAGGCACCTGGCCCCAAGCCAACGGCCAGCAGGCCGGTACGGGCGGCTGGAGCCAGGCAGGCAACCAGCAGAGCGGTGCAGGAGCCTGGACCCAGGCCGACGGTCAGCAGGCTGGTGGCGATGGCTGGGGCGCAACCAGTGGCCCTCAGGCAGGTACTGATGGCACAGCAAACGACGCAAAAGCATCCGGCACCCAGCAGGCGGCAGCCAGCGGTTGGAACACCCCCAGCACCCAGAACACGGCCGCCGAGGGCTGGGGCGATGGCCCTCAGCAGACCGGCACCAACGGCCCGGACTCCGGCGTACCGCAGACCGGCATCGTGGGCCCGGACTCCGGCGGACAGCAGACCGGTGCGGTGGGCTGGGGTTCCGGCACACAACAGGCCGGCGACAACGGGTGGGGTTCCACTGACCCGCAGACCGGCGGACCCGACAGCTCGGCAGCTTCTGGCTCGCCGGAAGCAGGTACCAACGGCTGGGGCTCCCCCAGCACGCAGGCCGGTACAGAGGGCTCGGGGTCGTCTGCAGCGCAGGAGACCGGCGCCGCGAGCTGGGGATCTTCGCCCGCACAGGAGACCGGTGCTGCAGGCTGGGGCGAGTCCGCCGCGCCGACGAACAATGCTGCGGGTTGGGGCGAGTCCGGCACGCAGGCAAACGGTGCTGCGGGTTGGGGCGAGTCCGGCACGCAGGCGAACGGTGCTGCTGGCTGGGGTGCGTCCGGTGCGCAGCAGGGTGGCGCCAGCGGCTGGGGTGAAGCCGGTGCGCAGCAGGGCGGAACCAGTGGTTGGGGTGAGGCCGGTGCGCAGCAGGGTTTGGCTGGTGGGTGGGGTCAAGCTGGTGGTCAGCAGGGTGGAGCGGCTGGGGATGGGTGGGGAACTGGCGGCGTACAGGAAGCTGATGCGGGGCAGTGGGGTAGTTCTGCGGCTCAGCAGGCCAGTACAGACCAGTGGGGTAACTCTGTGGCTACCCAGCAGCAGGGTGGTGCTCCGTGGGGAACTACCGGGCCGCAGGCGGGCGAGGCTTCGCCTTGGCAGGGTGATGATGGACCGCAGGGTGGTGGGACCCGTAAGGGCAAGGATGGGAGCGGTGGCGGTGGCGGCGGTAGGACGCCGCTGATCGTCGGCGGGGCAATCTCCGTCGTACTGCTCGTCGTGGCGGCGATCTTCCTGATCACCAACCAGGGCGACAAGAACACCGCCGACCCGACTCCGCCGCCCACCGGCAGCGTACCGACGAACGCCGGCGGCACACCCGGCCAGTCGAAGAACCCCAAGCTCCACGAGGGCAACCGGATCACCTCCGACGCGATCTCGTTCCCGCGCCAGGGCAACGGCTGGTCCGACCGCAAGCGGCTGATCCCGCAACTGCTGAACTCCAGCGGCCAGTACGTCACGCTGCAGAAGGACTTCGACGGCAGCAACGACTGGTACGCGGACATGTTCGTCGGCGGGCTCGGCAACAAGACCCCGTTCAGCGGCGACCCGAAGGCGACGGCGGCGGTACTGCTCGGACAGGTACACACCTGGAACTACGGCGACATCCCGGTCACGTACAAGGCCGTCGGCAACGGCGCCATCAAGCGTTCGGACAAGGCGGGCTGGTACTTCCAGGAGACCGTCACGGCGAAGTCACCCAAGGTCAAGTCGGTACTCCTGCTGACGGTCGCGGTCTTCGACCTCGGCGACGGAACCGCGGTCGCCTACATCAGTGACATCCCCACCAACCGGCCGGATCTGAGGACGGCCGAGAGCCAGGTCTACAAGGGAATCAACGTTGGCTGAAAACGAACCACCCCGCCCCCCTGCCCGCCACAGCGCCCCGCCGCCCCCACCCCCCGCCGACAACCACACACCCCCGTCAGCACCCCACCCCACCGCCCCGTCCCCCACGGACTACTGGTTCGCCGAC